>NZ_JADNRA010000033.1:0-246680 GCF_015709525.1 Methylocystis sp. L43
CGCGCAGCGGGTTGCGTCGCTTGCGCGAAGCGGGCGATGACCGCGGCGTCGATCGGATCGGTCTTGGCGCGCCGACCAAGCGCCTGCGCAAAGTGACGCACCTGCGCCGGATTGACGACGACGATGGGCAGAGAGGCGGCGGCAAGCGCCGCAGCGACCACGGTCTCGAAGCCGCCGGTGGCTTCGAGCGCGATCAACGCGGGCGACAGCCCTTTTAGCCGTTCGACGAGCTGCGCAACGCCTTCGCCATTACGCGCCACCATAAAGGCCGCGCCTTGCGGAAGCGCATGCACATCAAGCCGGTCTTTGGAAACATCGATCCCGACATATACAGCGTCCATCATGTCCCGTCCTTGCCTAAGCGGGCTTCGCTTCGCGCGGCCCAAGCGACTGTTCGGGTTCGATGGAACGGCAGACGGGCGGCCAAGCTGAGGAACGGGCTCGATCGCCCGAGGATGAGCCGGCGTCCCGTCCGCCACCGCAGCGGCAATGTTAGCCGATCCGGCACGGTTTAAGTTACAAGGATGAGGGACCTCACACAGCCCTCATGCTGAGGAGCCGCTGAAGGCGGCGTCTCGAAGCGCGAGGACTGCGGAGCCTGAGCAGAAGTCGAGAATCAGCCGCCTGCCGCTTTCAGCCCCGTCTCCAGATCGGCGATGATGTCGTCGATATGTTCAAGGCCGATCGAAAGCCGCACATAGCCGGGCGTCACGCCGCTCGCGAGCTGCGCTTCCTCGGCGAGCTGCGAATGCGTCGTCGTCGCCGGATGGATGGCGAGGCTGCGCGCGTCGCCGATATTGGCGACGTGATAGAACATCTCCAGCGCGTCGATAAATCTGCGGCCGGCGTCGAGACCGCCCGTCAGCTCGAAGCCCAGCAGGGCGCCATAGCCGCCCTTCAGATAGGCGTCCGCGCGCCGGCGCATCTCGCCCGTCTGTTGCGATGGATGAATGACCCGCGTCACTTCGCTGCGCTTGCTCAAGAAGTCGACGACCTTCTGCGCGTTCTGCACATGACGCTCCATGCGCAGCGTCACGGTCTCGACGCCCTGCAGAGTCAGAAAAGCGTTGAACGGCGAGGGCGCCGGACCGAGATCGCGCAACAACGTCGCGCGCGCCTTGATGATATAGGCGACCGGTCCGATCGGCTTGACCGCCTCAACCCAGATGGCGCCGTGATAGCTCGGATCAGGCGTATTCAGCGCCGGCTGACGCTTCGGAAATTTCTCCCAGTCGAAATTGCCGGCGTCGATGATGGCGCCGCCGATCGACGTGCCGTGGCCGCCAAGATATTTCGTGGTCGAATAAACGACGATCGCCGCCCCATGATCGATCGGCCGGCAGAGAATCGGCGCGGCGGTGTTGTCCATGATCAGCGGAACGCCGAGCTCCCGACCGATCGCCGCCACTTCGGCGATCGGAAACACGGTGAGTTTCGGATTAGGCAGAGTCTCGGCGTAATAGGCGCGCGTGCGATCGTCAGTGGCGCGGCGGAAATTCTCGGGGTCGGCCGGATCGACGAAGCGCACTTCGAGGCCCTGATCCTTCAGCGTATTGGCGAAGAGGTTCCAGGTGCCGCCGTAAAGATCGGTGGACGAGACGACATTGTCGCCGACGCGCGCGAGATTTTGAATCGAGAGCGCCGACGCCGCCTGTCCCGAAGCGAGCGCCAGGGCCGCCACGCCGCCTTCCAGCGCCGCGAGCCGCGCCTCCAATACGCCGGTCGTCGGGTTGCCGATGCGCGTATAGATGTGGCCGAGCTCTTTGAGCGCAAAAAGACTGGCCGCGTGCTCGGTGTCGTGAAACTGATAGGAGGTTGTCTGATAGATCGGAACGGCGACGGCGCCGTTGGTCTCGTCAGCGCGCCAGCCGGCGTGGAGCGCAATCGTTTCGGCGTGCGTGCTGTCGACGGCCATCATCTTCCTCCTAGAGAGCAGGCTCCGAAAAAGTCGACGGACTTTTTCGACGAGAACCGCTCCACCATTTTGATTTTGAGCGATTCCTATCGATCACATGAATCGGGAAGCGTTCTGGCGTAAGCGCAAGCTGAATACGGCAAAGCGTATGCGAGCGCTACATGGCGCGTCTCACGCCATTGCTAGTTTCGTTCCCGCCTCCATTTACCTGCGGGGTTGATGTTGCGCGCTGGCGCCCCTCCAGGGAGTTCGACATGAAGACAGGAATCGCCCTCATCGGAAGCCTCGCCCTCGCCCTTCTGGCGCCTGCGGCGTTGGCCGAGGACCAGCAGCAAGGGCAATCACAACAATCAGATCAGCAGTCACAGCCGCAGCAGCAGCCGCAGCCAAAGCCACAGCAGGAGCAGGGCGTGACGTCGGGGCCGGCCGCGGGCACGCCTGTTGAGCCTTCGGGATCTGTGCAAAAGGACAATCCGAAAGCCGAGGACATCAACTCAAGCGGCGTTTCCGGCCCAAGTGGAACCTCCGCCGGCGCGCCTTCAGTCGAGGGCAAGAAAGGAACACAGAGCGGCCAGGAATGGGCTCCGCCCGAAGAGATCAGGCCGAAGAAGGGGCCAGGCTCATAGCGTCAGTTCTAGCTGCGATCAGCGGCAGAAAAACACCGCTCAGGATTCGCATGTGTGAATTGAGCGGCGGCTCGCGACGCACAGCGTCTTGAGAGTCGTCGATCGCTCTTCGACATGCATGCGAATCCAACATGCGAATCCAGGCGTGGCGTTATTCCTTGAGTCGAGGGACTCGCCGACTATAATCCGCCCCGGCCATAAATGAGCGCAACCCCGCGACTCGGGCCCAATCCAAAGGGGGATTCGCCATATGAAAAAACTACTGCTGTTGACGGCCGCAATCGCTGCGGGCGCCGTGTTCGGCGCGCCGGTCCGCGCCGAAGATCAAAGCGAAGCGCCCGCAGCGGTGAGCGCAGCGCCCGCCGAAACGGCGGCGCCCAGCGCGCCGGCGGAAACGGCGGCGCCCAGCGCCGAAGCGAGCCCGCCAGCCGCCGAGAGCAAGCCCGTCATTCCCCCTGATTCGGAGTGGGTGCATCCCACCAAATGACTTCCTTCGCTGCATTTCCCGCTCTCGGGAAATGCAGCGGCTCGCCTCAGCATTCCGCCAGGACATCTCTGTCGTCTTTGAATGCGCGCGCGGCGCAGGCGAGCGCGAAGGCATATTCCAGCGCCGTGTCTTCAAGCGCCTCGAAACGGCCCGAGGCGCCGGCGTGGCCCGCGCCCATATGGGTGAACAGCAATACAGGTCCGCCGCCGCTCATCGTCGCGCGCAGCTTCGCGACCCATTTGAGCGGCTCCCAATAGGTGACCCGAGGATCGGTAACGCCGGCGACGGCGAGAATCGGCGGATAGCGTTGCGCGCGCACATTGTCGTAAGGCGAATAGGAGGCGAGACGATCATAGGCTTCGACGCTGTCGATCGGGTTCCCCCACTCCAGCCATTCTGGCGGCGTCAGCGGTAGATCGTCGCGCAGCATCGTGTTCAACGTGTCGACGAAAGGAACGCTGGCGATGATCCCCGCGAACAGCCCCGGCGCCTCGTTCGCGACGGCGCCCATCAGCAGACCGCCCGCCGATCCTCCCTGCGCGACGACGCCGCCTTCGCGCGTGTAGCCGGCCGAGACGAGATGCCGCGCGCAATCGATGAAATCGGAGAAGCTGTTTTGCTTCTTCTCGAGCTTGCCCTCCTCATACCAGCGCCATCCCTTGTCGGTTCCGCCCCGAATATGGGCGCGCGCGTAAACAAAGCCACGATCGACGAGCGATAGCGCGTCTTCGTTAAAGCCCGCCGACAGCGCATAGCCATAGGCGCCGTAGCCATAGAGCAGCAGCGGCGCGCCCTCTCCGCCGGGCGTGAAGTCGGCGCGATGCAGAAGCGTGATCGGCACGCTTTCGCCGTCGCGCGCCGTCGCGAGAAGACGCCTCGTCACATAATTTTTCGGATCATGTCCGGAAGGAATTTCCTGGCGCTTGCGCAGGACGCGCGTGCGCGCGGCCATGTCGTAGTCGTAAGTCTCATCAGGCGTCGTCATCGACGAATAGACGAAGCGCAATATGTCGGTGTCGAATTCAAGTCCCGGATCGATCGACAGCGCATAGGCTTCTTCCTCGAAGTGAATCGCATGTTCCTCGCCGCTGGAGAGCGCGCGGATGACGATCGTCGGCAAGGAGTTTTCCCGACGCAGCCAGACAAGATGGCGCGCATAGACGGTGAAGGAGTCGATCAAGACGCCGTGGCGATGGTGAACGACGTCCTTCCAATTCTCGCGGCCGGGCTCTGCGAGCGGCGCGACGGAAATGCGGAAATCATCGGCGCCGTCGGCGTTGTTGCGAATGTAAAGCAGGTCGCCATGCGGCTCGACGTCGTAGCGCAGACGCGGTTCGCGCGGCGCGACGATGCGCGGCGTCGGATTGTCTTCGCGAAGATCAATCAGCCAGCATTCCGTCGCGTCATGGCCGTGGATGGACACAATGGCGAAGCGCCTGCAGCGGCTCTCATGCAGGCTGACGAACCAGGCGCTGTCGGTTTCCTCGATGATCAGCGCGTCGTCGGCGGGATCGGCGCCCACTTCGTGTCGAAAGACCTGCGCGGTGCGATGGTTCTCGTCGATCAGCACATAGTAGTAGGCTTTCGAATTGGCCTGCCAGGCAACCGTGCCGTCGCTGTCGCTCACGACGTCGGCGCGGTCGCGGCCATCGCTCAACGCCCGGGTGCGGATGTCGTAAAGCTCCGAACCCGCGTCGTCGACGCTCCAGGCAAGCTGCGCATGATCGGGCGCATGCGCCGCGTCGCCGATGTCGAAGAAGTCGTGGCCTTTGGCGAGCGCGTCGCCATCGAGCAGGACGGTTTCCGTCCCCCCTTCTCGCGGCGTCCGGCAGTAGAGCGGATGTTCCGCGCCCTCATGGAAGCGTTCGTAATAGGCGTAAGGCCCGTCCGGCTCGGGAACCTCGCTGTCGTCCTCCTTGATGCGGCCGCGCATTTCGGCCACGAGCGCCCTGCGTAAATTCTTGAGCGGCGCCATGACGCCATCGCAGTAAGCGTTTTCCGCTTTGATCAGCTCGGCGATGTCGACGGGAAGCGCATCCGGGTCGCGCAGCACTTCGCGCCAGTTTTTCGCAGCGCACCAGTCATAAGGATCATCGAGCACGCGGCCATGGATGACCCTGCGCGTGGGGCGCTGCGCGGCGACAGGCGCTGCGGCGCCTGCGAGATCAAACCGCCAATCCGATGTCTTCGCCGTCGTATCGCGGTCCATGTCGTCCTCCGCCGATTGCTTTCCGGGGTTTTTATCACTGCTTGCGGCGCCGCGCAGCGATCTCTCGGGCCGACGGACACGAAGCAATTTGTAAATCAATCGCGCCTTAGCCTTGCGCAAGACCTATCCGCTTTGGGATGAGGAGCGATTCATGCGTTACTCCCATGCCGCGCTCAGTCCGGTTTCGGTCGGCGAGCGAAAGACTTTCCGCTCCAACCTTCCTGTGCGCCGCGCGTCCACTCTGCGCCGGCTCGCATGGAAGATCGTCTATGCGAGCGTCATCGCCGGCGTCGCGATCTATGTGTGGTGGCGGCGCTAGTTCACGCGTTTTGGCGCTGCTGCGCTGCGTCAAAGACAAACTGTCATAAATCGCCTAAGCTTCAGGTGTGGCCGATGGCGAATGCGCGCTTGCGCGTGATGGAGTCGCGCCGCAATTGGATCAACATGCGGCGTTGCGGCGCGCCTCGAAGCAAAGAAGAAACGTAGATGTTCACCAATATGAAAAGCATTGCCGCTGGCGTCCTCTGCGTCAGCCTCTCCTTAGGCGCCGCCGCGCTCGCCGAGCCGAAGGCGTCTGCGCCGGCTGACGCGCCGGCCGCCTGGGCGCCGCCCGCCGAGATCGCGCCAAAGAGCGCCGCGCCCACGGAGGCGGCTGCATCGAGCACTGAGGCGCCTGCCGCTGCAGCGCAGCCCACGAGCGCCGCTCCAGGGGCGAAGACGCATGCGGAGCGAGAAAAAGACTGCCGCGCGCAAGCCGAGGCCAAAGGGCTTCACGGCAAAGAGCGCAAACACTTCAAATCCGACTGTCTGAAGGGATGACAAGGTCGCCGGTCGCTTTCCGGCGGCCGGCGGCGCTAGAGCGCTTATCGATCACATAGAATCATGTGATCGATAAGAAATCGCTCAGAATAGATCGATAAGAAATCGCTCAGAATAAAAGCGTGGAGCAGGTTCTCACCGAAAAAGTCCGTCAACTTTTTCGGAACCTGCTTCAGTAGACGCGGTCGATGCAGAAGTCGACGACTTCGAGCAGCGCGCTCTTCCACGGCGATGCGGGAAAAATCTCCATCGCGTCGCGTGCGATGGCGCCGTAATGCGTCGCGCGCTCGATCGTGTCGTCGAGCGCCTTGTGCTTCTTCATCAGACCGCAGGCGGTCTCGACGTCGCCGTCCTTGATTTCGGCCTTTTCCAACGTGCGCCGCCAGAATTCGCGTTCTTTCTCATTGCCGCGACGGAAGGCGAGCACCACGGGCAGCGTGATCTTGCCCTCACGGAAGTCGTCGCCGACGTTCTTGCCGAGCTTGGCGGACGAGCCGCCGTAATCGAGCGCGTCGTCGATGAGCTGGAAAGCGACGCCGAGATTCATGCCATAGCTGCGCGCGGCGGCTTCGTCGGCCTTCGGCTTGCCCCCGAGCATCACCCCGACTTCGGCCGCCGCGGCGAAAAGCTCCGCCGTTTTGCGGCGGATGACGCCCATATAGGCGTCCTCGGTCGTGGTCGTGTCCTTGGCGGCGTTGAGCTGCATGATCTCGCCTTCGGCGATCACCGCCGCCGCCTGCGAAACGACGGTGAGCGGCGCGATAACGCCGGGCTCAACCATCATTTTGAAGGCGTGGCCGAGCAGGAAGTCGCCGACGAGCACGCAGGTCTGATTGCCCCACAGCATCCGGGCCGCGATCTTGCCGCGGCGCATGTCGCTTTCGTCGACGACATCGTCGTGTAGCAGCGTCGCCGTATGCATGAATTCAATGCCGGCGGCGAATTTCAGATGCCCGTCGCCCCTGTAGCCGCACATGCCGGCGGTGGCGAGAACGAGCATCGGCCGCAGACGCTTGCCGCCGGCGGAGATGAGATGATTGGCGACCTCGGGAATCGTCGTGACGTCGGAGCCCATGCGCTGAATGATCAGCTGATTGGTGCGCTCCAGGTCGGGCTTGATGAGTTCGAGGAGACTGTCGAGGCCGGCGTCCTTTTTCTCATCGAGCGGAATGACGATACCCACGGACCCCCCTTAAGCCTTACGTTTTCTGGCGGCGAACTTACGGCTTTGGGATGGAGGCGGCAAGTCGGCGGCGTTCGCGAATATTGGGAGCGATCGCAAATCCCTCTCCTTGACGGGAGGGCGGCTCGACGACGTCGAGCCGGGTGGGGTGAGAGCAGGGCAGTTTTTCTCGATTAATTCCCCCCACCCGGACGCCTGCGGCGTCGACCTCCCCGCACAGGGGGAGGTATGCGCCCGCAGAGTCGTGTTAGTGCTTCTAATCCCATGAGTGACAAACAAAATCTCGACGGTTTTCTCGGCGGGCGCCTGCGCCTGCGTCAAAGCGCCGCCGGCCACCGTTCCGGCACGGAGGCGGAGCTGCTCGCCGCCGCGACGCCGCAACATCAGCAGGGGCTCATCCTCGACGTCGGCGCGGGGTCAGGCGCGGTCGGGCTGATGGCGGCGCTGCGCGCCCCTGGCGCGACCGTTGGACTGGTGGAGATCGATCCCGAGTCTTGCGCGCTCGCCCGCGGAAACGTCGCCGAGAATGCGCTGGGCGCAAGGGCGACGGTTTACCAAGCCGACGTGCTCGCGGCGAAATCGCGCCGCGCCGCTGGACTGATCGACGAGAGGGCGGCGCTCGTGCTCACCAATCCGCCCTTTCATGACGCCGGCAAAGTGCGCGTCACGCCCGACGCGGCCAAGGCGCGCGCCCATGTCGCCAGCGCGCCGCTGATTGAGTGGGTCCGGGCCTGTCTCGCGCTGCTCGCGCCTAGCGGAACCTTCGTGATGATCCACCGCGCCGACGCGCTCGCCGAATGTCTCGCGGCTGTCGAGGGCAGAATAGGGGGCGTCTCGATCCAGCCCATTCATACGCGGGCCGACGCGCCGGCGACGCGCATTCTTCTCGCCGGCGTCAAGGGCTCGAAAGCGCCGCTGTCTATTCTGAAGGCGATCGATGTCTAACGGTCAGTAAGGCTTTACGGACTGAGTGGCGCCTAAAGGCTTCCTCGTCCTTCGAGACGCGAGCTTCGCTCGCTCCTCAGGATGAGGAAGCCCACGACGCGCTTTTGCGCTCGATAAGAGACCTACGCCGCGCGCTGCGGGGCGATCGGCGGGCTCGAGAGCTGCGGCTCCCAGTAATTGCCCTTGTCGAACATGTGCCGCGCCTGCGCATATTGGAACATGATGCGCGCGACGATGGTGATGGTCTCCGGCTTGCGCACGGCGGCGCCCCAGACCTTGTTCCACATGCGGCCTTCCGCCTCGCCCATCTTGCGCACGTCCATGCCGACCTGCATCGCCTGCTGTTCGACCTCGCGCAGCGCTTTGGGGTCGAAGGGCTGCGGCGCCGGCGCCTTGCGGCGGCGGCCAAACGCGCCGATCAGGCGCAGCATGCGTTCGCCGAAGGCGGCCGGGGCGTAGATCGCGTTGCAGAGATTCTGCATGCCGTGATGCAGCTCCTCCATGCTCATCGTCTGGCATTGGATGTTGGAGCTCCACGGCACCGCCTGGGTCTCGACGCCGCCGGTGAGCAGCCGGCCCTCGCGGGTGATGCGGTCGAAGAGCGGCGTCGCTTCCGACGCCATCAGCGCGCCGAGGCTGAAGATCGGGATCGGCGTCGCCATGGCGAACTCATATTGCTGGGCGAAGACGCTCGGACCGTCATGGTCGAAGCCGACGATCATGCCGCCCATCACCGACATGCCGTGATCGACGAGTTTCTGGATTTCGTCGACGAGGCTGATCTTGAGATTCTGCCGCTTGCCGGTCTCGCGCAGGCTTTCGACATTGGGCGTCTCGATGCCGACGAAGACCTGCGTCAGGCCCGCCGCGACGCACATGTCGAGCAGCTCCTCGTCGCGCGTCGCGTCGATGGAGATCTGCGTGACGAACTCCATCGGACGATCTCGGCGCCAATGCGCGATCGCCGCGAGCAGCTCCTTGCAGTGCGCGCGGTAGGCGGTGAAATTGTCGTCGGCGAGAAAGGCCGTGCGATAGCCCGCCGCCCAGAGCGCGTCGAGTTCGGCGAGGACGTTGGCGATCGGCTTGTGGCGCTGCTTGCGTCCCAGATATTGGATGACGTCGCAGAATTCGCATTCGAACGGACAGCCGCGCGAGGTCTGCACTGCGCCGAGAATCGCGCGATCATTGCGATAAAGATCCCAGCGCGGCGGCGGCGAAGCGGCGAGCGACGGCTTGTCGCCGACATAGCTGTCCTTCGGCTTGCCGGCGCGAAGATCGGCGAAGAGGTCGCTGGCGATTTCCTCGATCTCGCCGCTCACCAGCACGTCGCAGTGGTCGCGCAGTCGCGCCGGCGAAAGGCTCGCATAGGGGCCGCCGATGATGACGCGCTTGCCGCGGCGGCGGAATTCGTCGGCGATGGCGATCATCCGGCCGCGCTGGCTGACCTTGCCGGTGATCGCGATGTAGTCGGCGGGATGGTCGAAATTCACCGGATCGACCGACTCCTCGCAAAGTTCGAAGGCGAAGTCCCTGGGCGCGAGCGCCGCGACGGTCGCCGTGGCGAGGTCCGCCATCATCACGCCGCCCGCCACGCCCGACGCCGCCAGCGCCTCGCCGCCGAAATAAGTTGGAAAATCGCCTGCAGGATTGATGAGATAAATCGAAACGGACATGCACGACCCCTCATGCGTTCCGAGCCTTACGCTAATTCAACTTCGCAATCCCGACAAGAACTTGCCGTCATTCCAAAGTGGATGACGGCGCGCAAATCCCCAAGAAAAACGCGCAAGAAAAACGCGCAACAAAAAAGCGGCCGCTACGGGCCGCTTTTCATCGCGTGAGAATAAACGCTTAGAGCGCTTATCGATCACATGGAATCATGTGATCGATAAGGAATCGCTCAATCAAAACGTTGGAGCATTCTCATCGAAAAAGTCTGTCAACTTTTTCGGAACCTGCTCTAGAGATGCGCGACGACGGCGAGCCGGCGAACCTCGCCGCTCTTATAAGCGCGCAGGAAGGCCTGATAGTCGCGGAACGACACGCAGCCGTTCGAATCGCCGTTCGGGCCGAGCATGTAGGTATGCGCGAGAAGGCCGGCGCGGCCGAAGATCGCGCCTTCGCCGCCGACCGGCGTGAGGCGCAGCGCCTCGACGCCGTGGAACAGCGCCTCGCGCGGCTTGAGATCGTAAACATGCGGCGGCGTCGCGCCGCGCATGCGCAAATGAACGTAGCGCGGATCGTCGAGATGTTCGCGCAGGCCGGAATGCGCCTCGAGTTTTGCGCCGCTGGGCAAATAGACCGTATGCGACGAGATGTCATAGACGGCGGTGTAGCGGTCGTAGCGCGCCGCAGGTCCGACCGCCGCGCCGGCCGCGCCGCCGAGAATGCCGGATTTCAGGTCGGAAAGCGTGCCGCCGTCCGGGGCCGCATAGGCGAGCGCCTGACCGCGCGGCTGCTGCTGACGCGCCTCTTGCGCCGATTGCGCGGCGTCGCCGAGCCCGAAGAAACGCTCGAAGATCGAGCGATCGTCCGGCCCCGAGCCCGGCACGACGGTGGTGCGCGCCATGCGGCGCAGCGAGCCCTCGTAGAGGCCGCGATTGGCGACGGTGAGTTCGACCGGGCGGCGCGGCGGCAGCGGCGTATCATCCGCCGAGGCGACCTGCGCGCCGTCGATGTCCTGGCGCTCGGGAACGATGGCGGACGGCGTCTGCGCCGCGGGCTGGATGCTGGCGTCAAGCGCGCCGCGCAGCATCGGTTCAGCGAACGCCAGCGTCTGCCGCCGGCCGCCGAGGCCGACGATGGCCCCGTATGGATTTTGCGCGATAGAGGCGCTTTGCCTGAGGGCCGCCGCGGCTGTCTCAGAGCTGGCGGTCGCCGGGCGCTGCGAGAGCGCCCACCACCCCGCCGACAGGCTCACCGCCAGCGCGACGCCGGCGATGACCAGATGAGACGAGCTCTTGCGAGAATAAATGCGACGATCCAAAGAAATGAAATCGATTGGCGCACCGATCCCTTGCATCATCCGCCCCTACCTCCGAATTACTCTTCCGTCGCAAGGCTCTGAGCTTCGCTGACATTTGCGCGAAATCGCGTCAAAGTTCGGCGAAAGCCAGAACTGCACGGAACGCCTTCACATATTCTCACCAGAACTAAGCGGCCTTGCTTTGGCTGCTTTAGGGCGAATTCTTGTCCGCGCTTACGGTAAAGACGAATAGTTAAGGCTTTGAAAACGCCGGCTTTCGCGAAATGTCCCACCAGGGCGCGGCCAAGTTTGCCGCCGCTTTGGCGCCAAATGTGGCGCCCAAATTGGCGCTCCGCCGCAGGCGCGTTTTGACGACGCGCGACGGCGAAAGCTGCGCTGCTCCAAGTTGTTCTGAAAAAGGGTTCTGAAAGGGGACGCGATCCGAACTATTGGAAGCGCCCATCGGATGCAAGGTTGGCCGTAACGGGCGCAGCGAGCCGCCTCGGCGCACGGGGGGCGCGATCTCGCAGCGCGGGGGCGCGATTCCGAAGGGCTGCACCAGGAGGTCGGCTGGATCGCACGACGACATCATGTTCGGCGCGGTTTGCGCGGAATTGAAGACGGAACGTCCGAGCGGCGAGCCGCAAATTCGTCGATGATTTTATAAGCTGGCGATCCCCGCCGATTCGATCGCCTCGCGATTACTTTCGCAATCGAGCAGCCGGCGCTCATGTGGGTGTGAAGCAGATTGCGATCGGCGGACCGTGCAGGAGTTTGAGGGCGACTGGCGCTTGGCGAGAGGTGACGCTATCGTTGCCGCGTTCGCTGGCCACGTATGGCGGGGCGAGAAACGGCCGACCTAGCTCAGGCTGTTGCCTCAGCATACCATTCCCACTATTGGGATATTTCTTGGGCTTGCTGTCGGGGTCAGAAATGAGCGTTGAAGTTGTTATGGGCGAGTCAGAGGAGGGACCGGAATTCGACGATCTTGAATTTGTTCATCAGGATCCCGATGAGTTTTTCGCGAAGAACGCCTTTCGTATTGTCTATCAAACAAACAATTTCTTCTTGCCTCAAATTAGGGACCTGATCGACAGGGGCGAAGTTTTAAATTTACGGCCAGAATATCAGAGGCGATTGCGGTGGTCGACCGCCCAAAAATCTAAACTGATTGAGTCTCTTCTCTTGAATATCCCAGTTCCGCCCGTGTTTTTTTACGAGAGCGAGGCCGCTCGGTACGAGGTGATGGATGGGCAACAACGACTCAATGCTGTTCGCGAATTCATAGCGGGTGACTTCGCTCTTACATCGCTGCCTGTCCTAAAGCCACTCGGCGGGTTACGGTATTCTCGGTGTCCTCCACGCATAAAACGAGCTCTGGATCGCGCAAGTTTATCTGCCATCGTCTTACTGCTCGAAAGCGAAACCGACAAAACGCATGGACGCCTTACGCTGACTGATATTCGTCGGTTTATCTTTGACCGCTTAAATACGGGCGGTACAAAGTTAAATCCGCAGGAAATTCGTAATGCACTTAACCCTGGGAATTTTAATAGAGTAATAATTGATTTAACTCGCTTTGATCTCTTCACGGAGGTATTCAATATCCCTCAATATGTCGAGGCTGATCCAAACGAATACTATGAAAACACCCAGAGGCAAAAAAATAATCTCTATTCTACGATGGGCGATTGTCAACTCGTTCTTCGCTATTTCGCTCTTAAGGACGAGCACAACATTCGTGGTTCGATGAAATCGATGCTGGATCGGGCGATGGAACGCGCAGTCGCTCAATCCGAGGCCGAGGCGCTCAAAGATGAATTTAAGGATCGGTTCACGTTCCTCTATGAATTGTTCAATGGAGCACCTTTCGCGCTACCACCGGATGACAAGGGTCGCGTACGCGTATCAGCGGCTATTTATGATTCCGCGATGGTCGCGATAGACAGGCTTTGGGAGTTTCGCGAGGAGATTCGCGCTGACGCGCCGGAGGTCAGGGTTCGGATGTCCGAAGCCACCAGAAGTGACGCCAGCGTGATCTTGCTGACTGGTCAGCGCAACACCGCCAGTTCCGTTAAGGAGAGGATCGGTCTAATGCGGAAGATATTCCGTCCGGAGTAGTTCCTTGGCCAGCGCTTTCGAAATCATCACCGAAGAATTTATCGACGACATGGACGCCATTCGCTCACTTGTGGTCACGTTCAGCGATCCTCAGAAGACAGCTAAGGCCCGCATTGCCGCAGCCAATTCAGCAACGCTTTTGGTCGCGGCGACCTTCGAGGAGTTTATTAGGGAAATGGCGCGCGAATTCGCACGAGCGGTCGTAGCTAATGCCGACTCTTATGAGAAGCTTCCTAAAAAACTCGCTGCCACGGCATGGAAGCGAACTATGGATGGTCTTTCAAAATTGCGATTCGACGGCGCTCAGGCTGGTTCTGCGGCCGAAAGTGTTTTCGGAACGGCACAGGCACGTTTCAACGTAATCTACGAATTTTGCAAGGGCGATCTTACTCAAGATATCTATCGTGAGTTGATTCACAACGAAAACAACATGCGACCTGGGGAGCTGAACGGCCTATTTAAGGTAAGCGGGCTACCTGACGTTTGCGCAAAGGTATCGGATAAGCAGCCAATCCTCGATGTGTACGGGGAGACCGAACCGGGTAAGGCTCACGGCAAGCTGTTATTGTCGTTGGAGGACTTCTTCGAACGCCGTAACGCAATTGCGCACTCGCTAAATTCAGGCCATTCAAGCGGTCCAGATCAAATATTGAACGACTTAACAATGCTCGAGGGCGTCGGAAAAGCGCTTTGCATAACTCTCGAGACCATAGTGCCGCGACCCGGCAGACTGGCTAGGGCAGATTTGTCTGTCTCGCTACTCGGAATTCCTTCAGAATGACAGCGCAACACGTTCCCTCCCACCTCTCCCCGATCCGCTCCTTCCAGGGGCTCATTCTCACCCTCCAAAACTTCTGGGCGGCGCAGGGCTGCGTCATCCTGCAGCCCTATGACATGGAGATGGGCGCGGGCACCTTTCATCCCGCCACGACTTTGCGCGCGCTCGGCCCAAAACCCTGGCGCGCCGCCTATGCGCAGCCTTGCCGGCGTCCGAAGGACGGGCGCTATGGCGAGAATCCCAATCGCCTGCAGCATTATTATCAGTTCCAGGTGATCCTCAAACCTTCGCCTCCCGATCTGCAGGAGCTCTATCTCGCTTCGCTTTCGGCGATTGGCGTTGACCCGAAGCTCCATGACATCCGCTTCGTCGAGGACGATTGGGAAAGCCCGACGCTCGGCGCCTGGGGGCTTGGCTGGGAATGCTGGTGCGACGGCATGGAGGTCTCGCAGTTCACCTATTTCCAGCAGGTCGCGGGCTTCGAATGCGCGCCGGTCGCCGGCGAACTCACCTATGGGCTGGAGCGACTCGCCTGCTATCTGCAGGGCGTCGACAGCATCATGGAGCTGAATTTCAACGGCCGCGACGGCGACGAGAAAGTCACCTACGCCGACGTTTTTCTGCAGGCGGAGCAGGAATATTCGCGCCATAATTTTGAAGCCGCCGACACGGGCAAACTTTTCGAAGATTTCAAGGACGCCGAATCCGAATGCGAGCGCTTGCTGCATTTTGGCGCGGGCTCCGGCGACGAGATGCATCTCATGGCGCTTCCGGCCTATGACCAATGCATCAAGGCGAGCCACGCCTTCAATCTTCTCGACGCGCGCGGCGTGATCTCGGTGACCGAGCGCCAGAGCTATATTCTGCGCGTGCGCGAACTCGCCAAGGCCTGCGGCGCGGCCTGGCTGCGCACGGCGGGCGGCGGCGCCAACGGATAGGCGCCGGCGCTATTGCGAAAGCCTCAATCGGCGCCCACCTCGTAAGCAGTATCTGCGTTTGTCATGCGCGTTGGCGCACATCTTCCAAGATCATCGCCATGCATCAATGTGCGCGAGACGGGCAACCGTCTTGCGCCGTTGGCGAGTAGCGGCGCGTGCGCGCCTGTCCTGTCTTTTGCCAGGAACCCAAGAGACATGGATGGGCGCGCGCTCCCTTGACGATGTGCCTGTTTCGTTCTAGTCATGTTCCGTGTTCATCCTCGCTTAGCGGATCGTGCCATGTATCAGCCCCGTTATCCGTCTTTCAGCATCGCCCGCAGAGCTTCTAGCAGCGTGTTGGGGCAAACGCCTGAGGACGCCGCGCCGCGCGGCCAGGCGCTTCAATCGCTCGCCGAGACGGATTCGCTGCGCGGCCGATTCTTTTCGTGGCGGGGCGCTTCGGGCCGCGACTATGTGTGCTCGGTGTTTCAGTCGGGCGAGGATTCGTTCATCGCCGACGTGACGAATGGCGTCGTCATCGGCGTCGCGCGGGAGGGCGTGACGACGCGGCCGGTCTGCGTGTTTCTCGCGCAGGAACGCAGCTACGGCGACCGCCGCGGGCTGCGCGAGATCGGGCGGGAGCTCGGCGTCGCCGAATGGCATGTGCATTTTTGCGCCGACGCCGCGTCGCTGCGCGATCTTTCCGCGTCGCTGCTCAACTGATCAGGCGGACCGTCTGTAGCGTAAGCGTTGCGTCGCGAGTTTCGTGCGCGTCGCGTCAAAGCGGCGTCGGCTCATCGCCGGCGCCGCCGGTCGCGGGCCCGGTTCTGCACGACTGATGATCGAGCCGGCGGACGACCTCGGCGAGTTCGGCGTCGTGGATGTCGAGCCGCAGCAGATGTTCGTAGGTGTTGCGCACATAGGCGGGATTGTCGCCATTGAGGCCGACGCCCTCGGCGATCAGGCGAATCATCTCGTCTTCCGGCAGCCGCCCGGCATATTGGATATGCGTGCGGTCGACGACATAGGCGAGGGCCTTGGCGTAGCCGCCGTCGACGAATCGCACGCCGAGCGTTTTCTCCAGATAGACCGAGGTGACGAGTTCGCGTTCGCGCAGATAGCGAATCGTTTTGTCGCGGTCGCGCGCCGCGATTTTGAAGGCGACGCCCTGGCAGGAGCCGCCGCGATCGAGCCCGAGCACCAGTCCCGGCCGTTGCGGCGTGCCGCGATGGACATGCGAGAAGATGCACAGCGCGCGGTGATAGCCGTGCACCCAGGCGAGCGCGCTGTCGATGAAGTCGAAGCCCGGCCGCCACATCAGCGACCCGTAGCCGAACACCCAGAAATCTTCGTCCCGCGGACTGGCTGATCCCATTCTTCGCCCTGGAGCCTCGCGATTCGTGAGCGCGGCCAAGCCGCAGCGTTCGGTCGAACGTCGCTCCTTTGACCTCGTCCTTCGAGACGGCTCCTTCGGAGCCTCCTCAGGACGAGGTCGAAGGAGCGACGTTCCCTGTTCTTAGCGGAGCAATCGCCTTCCCATCCAGCGGGGGCGATGGATTTCCTCATCCTGAGGAGCCTGCACCCAAGTCGGGCTTGCCCGACTTGGGCTTCAAATGCCGATCTCGGGTAAACCCGAGATCGGCGCAGGCGTCTCGAAGGACGAGGAAAGCCATTGGCCCAGCGCTCCTAAGACCGAGTCTCATTTCTATTTTTTCCGCCGCAATCCTGCGATGCAATGAAAATCGTGATTCGGGGGCGGAATGCGACGCGCATCCGTCTCGGGAGCGCCCTTCGGTAGAGCCTACCCACAACATATCGCGTCGGTTTTCTTGCTTTCCCCTGCAGTTTGTGGCGGTCTTTAGGCAATGAAATTCGAGCGCCTGCGCCTTCTGGGCTTCAAGAGCTTCTGCGAGCCGACCGATTTCCTCATCGAGCCGGGCTTGACCGGCGTCGTCGGCCCCAATGGCTGCGGCAAGTCGAATCTCGTCGAAGCCCTGCGCTGGGTGATGGGCGAAAACTCCTATAAAAACATGCGCGCGTCCGGGATGGACGACGTGATTTTCTCGGGCGGCGGCTCGCGCCCGGCGCGCAATCTCGCCGAGGTCGGGCTGGTTCTCGACAATTCGTCGCGCACCGCGCCGGCGGCCTTCAACGACGCCGACGCGATCGAGGTCACGCGCCGAATCGAGCGCGAGCAGGGCTCGACCTACCGGATCAACGGCCGCGAGGTGCGCGCCCGCGACGTGCAGCTTCTCTTCGCCGACGCCGCCACCGGCGCGCGCTCGCCTTCGCTCGTGCGCCAGGGCCAGATCGGCGAGATCATTTCGGCGAAGCCGCAGGCGCGCCGCCGCATCCTTGAAGACGCCGCCGGCGTCGCCGGGCTGCATTCGCGCCGGCACGAAGCTGAGCTGCGTCTGAACGCCGCGTCGGAAAATCTCACGCGCCTCGAAGACGTGTTGAAGCAGGTCGACAGCCAGGCCGACAGCTTGAAGCGGCAGGCGCGCCAGGCCACCAAATACCGCGGGCTCGCGGCGCAGATCCGCAAGAATGAGGCGCTGGCGGCGCTTCTCGCCTATCAGCTCGCCGCACAGCAGCTGCAGGGCGCCGCCGAGAAGCTCGACGCCGGCCGGCGCAGCGTGCAGGAGCGGACGCTGGAGCAGGCGGAGGCGGCGAAGTTTCAGGCGGTCGCCGCGCATGAGCTGCCGCCACTGCGCGAGAAGGAGGCCGAGGCCGGCGCGGCGCTGCATCGGCTTGTCGTCGCGCGTCAGGCGCTCGAGGCCGACGAGCAGCGCGCCAAGCAGCGAATCGCCGAGCTGCAGCGGCATATCGAGCAGTTCGGCCGTGATCTCGAGCGCGAACGCGCGCTGATTCAGGACGCGGCCGAGGTCGCGCAGCGGCTTGAGGACGAGCGCGGCGAGCTGCAAGGCGGCGACGCCCACGACGCCGGCCGCGAGACTGAGGCGCAAGCGCGGCTGATCGACATCGAAGCGGCGCTGGCGGCGACCGAGGCCGAGCTGGCGAGCGCGCAGGAGCAGCTCGCCGGCGTCAACGCCAAGCGGTCGGCGCTCGAAGCGGCGCTCCGCGACGAAAATCAGCGGGTCGCGCGCTTCGAGGCGGAGCTGACCCGCATCGAGACGGAATTTGCGCTGATCGCCGGGCAGGGCGGCGGCGCCGACGAGGTCGAGCGTCTCGCCCAGGCGTTTGAACAGGCGGCGCAGGACGCGCGCGCCGCCGAAGAAGCGACGCAGGAGACCGAGGCCGCCACGCGGCGGGCGCGCGACGCCGAGGCCGCCGCCCGCACGCCGCTGGAGCCGGCGGCGCTGCGCGCCCAGCAGCTTGAGACCGAAATCCGCACGCTCGAACATTTGCTGCAAACCGGCTCCGGCGGCCTCTGGGCGCCGGTCGTCGAGAGCATGACCGTCGAAAAAGGCTATGAGACCGCGCTGGGCGCCGCGCTCGGCGACGATCTTGACGCCTCGGCCGACGATTCAGCGCCGGCGCATTGGTCGGTGACGCCCGGGGAGGGCGATCCGGCTTTGCCCAATGGCGTGCGCGCGCTCGCCGCGCTTGTGGACGCGCCGCCGGCGCTGCGCCGTCGGCTCGCGCAGATCGGCGTCGTGCTGCGCACCGAGGGCGAGAGCCTGCGCAAGCTTCTAAAGCCCGGCCAGCGGCTCGTCTCCAAAGAAGGCGATCTGTGGCGCTGGGACGGCTTCACCCAGGCCGCCGAGGCGCCGACCGCCGCCGCGCGCCGCCTCGCCGAGAAGAACCGGCTCGCCGATCTGCGCGTCGAAGCCGCCGCCGCGCGCACCGCCGCCGATGCGCTGACGCAAGCCCTGAACGCCGCGCGCGAGGCCGCGCGAGCGGCCGCCCAGGCCGAAGCGGAGGCGCGCGACGCGCATCGCCGCGCCCGCGTCCGCCTGGAGGAAGCGCGCGAACGCCATTCGACGGCGGAGCGCCGTCAGGCGCAGATCGCCCAGCGCCTGTCGGCGCTGCAGGAAGCCAAGGCGCGGACGCTCGCGAATCGCGACGAGGCCGCGCAGAAGCGTGCAAGCGTGACGCAGGCGCTCGACCAGCTTGAGGAGCCGGCCTTTCTCGCCGGCGCTTTGGAGAATTTGCGCGGCCGCGCCATGGCCGAGCGCGCACAGGCCGGCGAGGCGCGGGCCGCGGTCGCCTCCCTGCGCCACGAAAGAGCGGCGCGCGCGTCGCGGCTCGCGGCGATCGCGCGCGAAACTTCGTCATGGGCGGAGCGGCGCGATCGTGCGCAGGACCGCATCGGCGAGCTGGAAGAGCGGCTGGCGACGGCGCAAGAGGAAAACGCGCGCTTAGGCGACGCGCCCGACGCCTTCATCGGCCAGCGCCGCGCGCTGATGAACGCCCTCGAAGAGGCCGAGGCGGCGCGCCGCGATGCATCCGACGCGCGCGCCAGCGCCGAAACGCGGCTCGCCGACGGCGACCGCGCCGCCCGCGCCGCCCTCGAGGCGATGAGCGCCGCGCGCGAAGAAATGGCGCGCAGCGAGGCGCAGCTCGAGGCCGCGCGCCAGCGCGTCGCCGACGTCGAGCGCGCCATCGCGCATGATCTTGAATCGACGCCGCAAGCGCTCGCCCAGCTCGCCGAGGTCAAAGACGGCGACGATCTGCCGGAGATTGCGGACATCGAACGGCGGCTGGAGAATTTGCGCGCCGACCGCGAACGGCTCGGCGCCGTCAATCTGCGCGCCGAGGACGAACTCACCGAGGTCGAGACGCAGCGCGAAAAGATGATCGCCGAGCGCGACGATCTTTCGGAGGCGATCAAGAAATTGCGCGCCGCGATCGCGAGTCTCAACAAGGAGGGGCGCGAGCGCATGCTCGCCGCCTTCGACAAGGTCAACGCGCACTTCAAGGAGCTGTTCACGCTGCTGTTCGACGGCGGCGCGGCGGAATTGCAGCTCGTCGAAAGCGACGATCCGCTTGAGGCTGGCCTCGACATTCTCGCGCGCCCACCCGGCAAGAAGCCGACGACGATGACGCTGCTTTCCGGCGGCGAGCAGGCGCTGACCGCCATGTCGTTGATTTTCGCGGTCTTCCTCACCAATCCATCGCCGATCTGCGTGCTCGACGAGGTCGACGCGCCGCTCGACGACAGCAATGTCGAGCGTTTCTGCGATCTCCTCGAGGAGATGCGCAAGAAGACCGACACGCGCTTCGTCACCATCACCCATAATCCGATCACCATGGCGCGCATGGACCGGCTGTTCGGCGTGACGCAAGCCGAGCGCGGCATCTCGCAGCTCGTCTCGGTCGATCTGGAGCAGGCGGAAAAGTTCGCGCTGGCGAGTTGAGGATTTGAGATCGTTCTAGGCGCCCTAAATGTCGCGGACGAGGACGCGCTTGGCCTCTGCTTGGGCGCGAACGCGTGACGCCCAATTTCGGTTGATCTGTTCGCAACGCCGTCATTCCCGGCAGGCCGAAGGCCTGACCGGGAATCCAGAGCCGATCCAGAAATGCTGGTTTTGCTTCTGGATTCCCGATCGCGCGCAAGACGCGCGTCGAGAATGACCTGCGAGCGGTTTGAACAAAAATCGAATGATCGGACGACGCTGACATGACCAGAAGCGAATTTGTTCTGCGCTCGGCGATTTTCGTTTCGCTTGCCCTGGCGCCGTTTCTCATCTGGCTGCTCTTCGACGTCATCGTCCTTGCGACAGGCGCGGTGCTCGTCGCAACGCTCATTCATCTCGTCGCAACGCCGTTTCTCAAGCTCCGCCTGCCGCGCGGCGTGGCGCTCACGCTTTCGGGCCTGCTGATCGCCTCGATCATCGGTGGGACCTTCTATCTCTTCGGCCGTACGATGGCTGGCGAGTTTCACGACGTGTTGCGCCGCGCCGAGCAGACGGCGGACGCGATCTCGCTCGAAATCACCCGATCAGGACTCTCCGACTATCTGCCGTCCTCCTTCGGCGAAAATATTTCGCTGTCCGGTCTGATCGGACGTTCGTTCACCGTCAGCATCGAGGCCGTTCTTGGCGGACTCGTGGCTTTTTTCGCCGGTGTCTTCATCGCGAGCGAACCGGCGCTCTACAGCGAAGGCTTCACGCTGCTGTTTGCGCCGCGCTGGCGCAATAGAGCGCGCGAAACGCTCGGTCACGTCTCCACCGCGCTGCGCCGCTGGCTGCTCGGTCAGATGATTGAAATGGTCACGATGGGCGTCATGGCCCGCGTGGCGGTCTGGCTCATCGGCCTGCCTTCGCCTTTCGCGCTTGGCGCCATATCGGGGCTCTCGGAATTCATCCCCTATATCGGGCCGATTCTGGCGATCTTTCCCTCAGTGGCGGTCGCGGCGACGATCGGCCCCTATACGATGCTTTGGACGATCCTCGCCTATCTCGCCATTCATCAGCTCGACGGCAACATGATCATGCCGCTCATCCAGCGGCAATTGGTGCGCGTGCCGCCGGCGCTCATGCTGATTTCGATCGCGCTGTTCGGCACGCTGTTCGGATTGGGCGCCACGATCTTCGCCGCGCCGCTGACGGTGGTCATCTATGTCGCGGTGATCAAGCTCTATGTGCGAGATACGCTGGGCGAGTCGACGACGCTGCCGGGGGAGAAAGCGTAACACCCTCCCCTTGAGGGGGAGGGTCGCGCCGAAGGCGCGGGGTGGGGTGAAGCCCTTCTCCGATGATTGCTTATGGCGCGCGCCAATTTAGTGCGCTTTATTTTATGCATTTATCCGTAAGCCACCCCACCCCGAAACGCTTCGCGTTTCGACCCTCCCCCTCGAGGGGAGGGTGGAGATCGTCGTCGGTGGCGATCAAATTGAAAAGAGCCGCCCGCGCATCGACGGACGCCAGCGAAACCACATGTGGTCACGAGCTGCCCGAACGAAAACAGCGCCGCCCGAGCAGGCCCCACACCCTATCTCAATTGCCGGGTCTTGGCGTTAAAGCCCTGGACAGCGTCTCCAATAATCGTTGGTCCGAGTAGGGCTTGTTGACCACGGGTATGGCGGCGAATCGGGCAGGAATGAGCATATCGGTGTCGTAAGCGGTCGTGAAAACGAACGGCCTCCCCGCATCCTTCAACGCGTCTGCGATCGGCCAAGCTGGCTCGCCGTTGAGATCGATATCTAGCAGAGCGACATCGAAATTTTCGACGTCGAGCGCGCGTAAAGACTCTCGAATCATTCCGAAGGGTCCGACCGGGACCATTTTATGCATGCGAAGCAGTTCGCACACATTCAGCGCCACTAGACCGGAGTCTTCAACAACAAGCACGCGCGCGTTGTCGCACGCTGCGAGGGTCGCGGGCGCGACGTGCACGCCTTTCTTCTTGTCGAGCGGCTCATCTCGCCGCGCGATCTGAGTGAGCGGCATCGACAAGCGACATTCCACGCCCTCGGGGTCGAACGTAAGCTCGACGGCGCCCTGTAGATCGAGCGCGATGGCCTTGCCGAGCAGCACCCGTCCAAAGCCCTTTTTGGTGGGCGGTGTAACGCGCGGGCCGCCACTCTCCTTCCATGTAATGACAAAAGACTCCGCCGGGCTGTTCTCTTCGGCGCCCCAGTCGATGCTGACGAGCCCGCCCGGGATCGAGAGAGATCCATACTTCTGCGCATTCGTGGCGAGTTCGTGAATGGCAAGGCTGATGGCGAGCGCCGCCTTTGGTTTGAGCACCACAGGGTCGCCTGTGACCCGGCAACAATCCGAAGGAAGAGTCTCGAGCTCCGATTCGACCAATGCCTTGATGGACACTCCTTCCCACCTGCTTTCGGTCAAGAGAGTTTGCATCCGCGCCATGGAGAACAGCCGATTTTGCAAATCCTCCTGAAACGCTTCGAGCGAGACCGCCGACCGTGACGTGAATCGAACGAGCGACTGGATGACGGCGATCGTGTTTTTCACCCGATGGTCGAGTTCGGCCATCAACATGTCTTGACGGGCTTTCGCTGCATGACGCTCCCGCAAAGCTTCATCGAGCGTGCGAAGAATAACCTCCATAATCGATGTGCGCAGCGCCTTGGCGGATTCCACTTCCCTTCCGGTCCAAGGCTCCGACTTCAGGCGCACCATTTGTTCCCAGGCCGTGAAGGAGGCGCGGGGCGACAGCGTCTCGCCATCGGACGAGGGCTGAACGGGCTTTTCCGGGTTTCCAGCCCATTTCACGATTTCCGTGACTTCCGGTCTGAACCAGATCACGTAATCCCTTGGCGTCCGCGAAACGGATATCGCGAGCACCCCGGAGCCGACCTGACGAAAGTCTTCTGCTGGCGCAAACAGCACAGCAAGAGATTCGCTGACGAAAACGCCATCTTGCCCATTGGCGTCGAGCCAATGGATCAGCGACATAATCTGCTTTTCAGAAGGCACGTCGCCAATGCTCGTCAATTTTTCATCGACAAAGATCGCGCAACCATTCGCTGGGATGAGATCCAACAGATTCGGCGGACTGGAAATCAGCGCGTCGTTGAAGCCTTTTCGCGCCATCGATGTGACAATCGCGCGCTCGATCTCTCCAGCTTTCACGCGCGCTCCCGCCAGCTCTGATGCGATCTTCTCCTGGAGCTGAAGGGAAGCGACTTGCGAAAACAATTCGCAGGCTGCGCGCAACCGCGTGTCTAAAAAATGCGGGGAGTAGTCATGGCAGGCGATCAAGCCCCACAACTCCCCGTCGATCACGATTGACATTGACATGGAAGCCTGCACGCCCATGTTCTTCAAATACTGGACATGGATGGGCGAGACGCTGCGCAGAACGCTGTGGCTCAAATCGAGCGGCCGGCCGGTTTTCGGGTTGTCAGCCGGAATGAGCGGCGCTGGCGTGTAATCTACGTCGGGAATCAATCGCAACCAATTGGCGACATAAAGCCGTCGCGCCTGCTGCGGAACATCAGACGCAGGATATCGAAGCCCGAGAAACGAGTCGACGCCTTCGGCGCGCGACTCCGCAATAACGCTTCCCGACCCGTCTTGCAGAAATTGATAGACCATCACGCGGTCGAAGCCGGTGGCTTTGAAAACTTCTTCGGCCACGGATGAGACGAACTTCGAAATCGTCTCCGTTGCGGTGCAGTTGGCGATCATGCGCTGCACGAGCGCTAAAGGCTCGCGCTCGAACCCCGAGCGCTGCGGCTCGAGTTCAATGATGATCAATCCCTCGGAGATATGCACGACGCCATCGAGCGCCATTCGCGAAACGCCAATAGACGTCTCGAACACCAGCAGAGGACGTGGAATGACGATCGCTTCGTCGATGAGTCGGCAGAGTTTGGTCGCCGCAACCGAGCCGAGGCGTGCCTCCAAACTCTGGCCGAGCAACGCGTCAGGTGGCGCGCCGAAAAGCCCCATTGTGTCGCCTGCGACCTGGACGACGGTCATCTGATCAGGGTCGAGCGCGAGCAAAACTCCATGCGGCTGGATCGCGCCGGATATGTGGATGGGTTCTCTATCGCAAGCTGAAAGATCCATAGCCGTCCGCCCAATAAATTGTGGCATAGGCCGCACTTTCATGAGGTCTTTGCGCGCGCAACTTAGCCGTTGGGGCGCACCCGGTCTACAGCAATAAAGTGAATTCCCAAGAGTTTGTCGCCAAATCAGCTTTTGTGCGCTTTCTTTTCTTTGCCAAGCCGCAGACAGTCGTCGACTGCGTTGCGGTGACCCCGTCCTCTACTCGCGATATTTTCCTCCGGCCTTTTCTCCGAAGTTGTCTTTCAGTCGTTGCAATTGACTTGCAAGAACCGTTCATGGATTGGCGCGCGCCGGTAATGGATTATTGCGAAAGGCAGAGTTCGGCCTTCTGGGCGGAGCCGGCGAATGCGCTCAGCAATTTCGCCTTCGTCCTCGCGGCAGCATCCGCTTTCCTTCTTTGGCGCAGGCGGGGCGGGGCGGATTATCCTGCGCTCGCGCTCATCATCGTCACGGCGTCGGTCGGCGTCGGCAGCTTCATCTTCCATACCGTCGCGACGCGCGGCGCCATGCTGCTCGACGTCGTTCCGATCGCGATCTTCATCTATGGCTATTTTCTGCTGGCGCTTCGCCGTTACTTCCGTCTGTCGATCGTTTGGGCGACGGCGATCACGCTCGGCTTCGCGGCGCTTTCATTTTTTGCAACGACAGTTGACGCGCTGAACGGTTCGGTCGGCTATCTGCCGGCGCTCGCGGCGCTGGCGATTTTCGCCGCGCTGCTGTGGACGTCGAGGCGCGAGACGGGGCGCACACTTGCCGCCGCCGCGCTGCTTTTCGCAATCTCGCTGGTCTTTCGAACGATCGACCGCGTGATCTGTCCCGCCTTTCCGCTCGGCGCGCATGTTCTGTGGCATATGCTGAACGCCTGTGTGTTGTGGCTGCTGCTGCGCGCGGCGATCTTCGTCGGACCGCGCCCGGACGATCAGGCGACCCCGATCCAGAACGCGAATGAGCCGACGGCGGCGTGAGAGGCGGTCAGCGGCCAGACGTTGCGCGTGAAAAGATACGCCGTGCTCCACGCGACGCCGGCCAGAAAGGTGTTGGCGAGCAGGACGGGATCGCCATAGGCCCCGTGCATCAGCGAAAAAACCGCCGAGGAGAACAGCACGTAATTGCGTCCGCTCATCTGCAGCCGATCGGCGATCAGCTTGGGGACCGAGCGGCAGACGACCTCTTGGCAGGGGCTCGAGACGAGCACATAGAAGGGCGCGAAGGCGACCCAGTTCGGCTCAGCGGCCGAGTGGTTCAGGAACTGCGACTCGATGACGATTCCCGTCAGAAGAAGGCAGGTCAGCGCGCCGCAAATGAGCCAGGCGCGACCGCCTCTTGGCGCGCCCAGACCGAGTTCAGCGAAGGAATATCCGCCGAGCACGCAGGCCGCGATGCAAAGGCCGGAAACGGCGAGCAGCGCTTCGAAGCGGATTTGGAATGAGAGCGCGCCGCCCGCGATCGCGAGGCTCGGCGCGAGCAGCAAAAGCACGAAGCCGATCAGCGGCGCCAGGGATCGCAAGGGAAGCGTCATAAAAGCGTAACAGACTTCCCTCTGTCACAGTTCCGTGCGCCCGAGCTCCGGCAAATTGACGCGCCGCGGCGCCTCGTTGGAGAGCAGATGGGTCCGCTCCGACAAACATGCTTTTATTTCAGTCTGTTATGTTATCTAACCTCGCCTTGACTAAATGAAAGACCGGAAATATGTTGCGCGCGGCTCGAAAGGATTGGCCGCAAAGCCGAGAATTTCGCGCCGTCTCCCGAACGGTTCGACTTTTCCGTCGCGCGGCGTCGCGCCATCGTTCAATTTTTGCGTGTGGCGCAATCTGCGAGGCGAACAACGCCGATGAGCGACGAGAACGACGACGACGCGGAAGACGCGGAGCGCGCGGCGCTCAACGCGCGGCTTCAAAAGCTCAACGCGGCCTTGCGCAAGGTCGATGAAGAGCAGGCCGCCGCCGAAGCGGCGCCGCGGACGGAGCGCAAGGGCTTCACGCGCGCCATGCGCGTCGGCCTCAACGCTTTCTCCGAATTCGTCGGGGCGGTGTTGGTCAGCGCCTTTATCGGCTGGCAGGCAGATCAGTGGCTTGGCACGACGCCGTGGCTTCTGATCGTGATGCTCGGACTGGGCGTCGCGGCGGGGTTTTGGAATGTCTATCGCGTGGCGAAGCCGAAAGCGCCGGGCGAGGAGTAGAGCAGGTTCGATGAGAACCTGCTCCGACGTTTTGATTTTGAGAGATTCCTATCGATCACATGATTCGATGTGATCGGGAGGCGCTCTAGGGAACACGAAGGCGCGTCCTAGCGCCAAGCGGGGCCGGGCGGCGACGCCCGGAAAAAGCGATGAATCCGGA
Source organism: Methylocystis sp. L43 (assembly GCF_015709525.1). Classification (GTDB taxonomy): domain Bacteria; phylum Pseudomonadota; class Alphaproteobacteria; order Rhizobiales; family Beijerinckiaceae; genus Methylocystis. The sequence continues at coordinate 26,751 of NZ_JADNRA010000033.1, forward strand.
AGAAGCAGCCGCAAAGCCCAATCCCATCGAGCAGTTCGAACTGCATCGACTGTGGCCCTTCGAGATCAACGGCGTCGAGACGTCCTTCACCAACGCCTCGCTGTTCATGTTGCTCGCCGCGCTCGGCGTCGTCGCGCTGATGATCCTCGCGACCTCCAAGAAGGCGATCGTGCCCGGCCGCGTGCAGGCCATGGCAGAGATGCTCTATGAATTCGTCGCCGGCATGGTGCGTCAGACCGCCGGGACGGAAGGGATGAAGTTCTTTCCCTTCGTCTTCACGCTTTTCGCCTTCATTCTCATCGCCAATCTGATCGGGCTTGTTCCCTACAGCTATTCGGTGACGAGCCAGATCGTCGTCACCTTCGCCTTCGCGATCGTGGTGATCACGCTCGTGGTCGTTTACGGCCTCTATCGCCACGGCTTCGGCTTCCTCAACCTTTTCGTGCCCCATGGCGTGCCGCTGCCCGTGCTCGTCGTGCTGGTGCCGATCGAGATCATCTCCTTCCTCTCGCGGCCGGTGTCGCTTTCCGTCCGTCTCTTCGCCAATATCCTCGCCGGCCACATCACCCTCGCCGTGTTCGGCGGCTTCGTGGTGATGCTGCTCGGGGCCGGCGTCTGGGCGGCGCTCGCGCCCGTGCCGATCCTGGCGATCGTCGCGCTCTATGCGCTCGAGCTGCTCGTCGCCTGTCTGCAGGCGTTCGTCTTCAGCGTTCTCACATGCGTCTATCTGAACGACGCAATTCACCCGGGCCACTGATAAAAATCGAACAATAAACGTCGCCCCATTCAGCAGGAGAAAGATATGTCAGAAATGCAACTCGTCGGCGCCGGACTGGCGGCGATCGGCACCGGCGCTGCGGCGATCGGCGTCGGCATTATTTTCGGCAATTTCGTCAACGGCGCCCTGCGCAACCCGTCGGCGGCCGCTTCCCAGTTCACCAACGCCATCATCGGCGCGGCGCTTGCCGAAGGCCTGGGCATCTTCGCCTTTCTGATCGCCATCCTGCTCTTCCTGAAGCAGTGACGTTTCGCGTCCGGCCTTGCGGCCGGGCGCATTTTCTCATGCGCCGCGCGGCCGCCGCGCGGCCCTTGTCCGAGACTTGGATCATGTCCATGGCGATCATCTCTTCCGCTTTCGCCGCTGAGGGCGAGCAGACGACGCACGAGACCGTCGGCGCCGGCGAGGCGCATCATGAGGGCGTCTTTCCGCCCTTCCAGACCGAAAATTTCGCGCCGCAGATCTTCTGGCTCGTGGTGATTTTCGGACTGCTCTACGTGCTGATGTCGCGCATCGCGCTTCCGCGCGTCGGCGGCATCATCGAGAACCGGGGCGCCAAGATCGCTTCAGATCTCGGCGCCGCGCGCGAGATGCAGTCGAAGGCGCAGGCCGCCGCCGCCGCGAATGATGAAAACCTTCGTCGCCGCCGTGACGAGGCGCAAGGCATCGGCCGCGAGGCGCAGCACAAGATCGCCGCTGAGACCGCAAGGCAGCGCGCGCTCGCCGAATCGCAGGCCGCGGAGAAGATCCGCGCCGCCGACGAGCGCATCGCGAGCGCAAAGACGCAGGCCTTGGCCAATGTCGAGCAGATCGCCGTCGACGCCGCCGCCTCCATCGTCGAGAAGCTGACCGGCGCTAAAATCGACCAGGCCGCGCTCGCCAAGCACGCGACATCGTCGAACTGAGGAGAGGCTCAATGCATTTCGACGCGGAATTCTACGTCGCCGTCGGCTTCACGATCTTCGTTCTCGTGATGGTTTGGGTCGGCGCACACTCGAAGTTCGCCGCCTTCATCGATGCGCGCATCAACCGCATCAAGGGCGAACTCGCCGAAGCCGAACGCCTGCGCAACGAAGCGGAGGCGCTCCTCGCGTCCTTCGAACAGAAGCGGGCGGAAGCGGAAGCCGAAGCCAAAGCCATCGTCGCGCAGGCGAAGGAAGAGGCCGAATTGATCGCCGCCGAGGGGCGTCGTCGGCTCGGCGAATTCATGGACCGCAGCGTCAAGCAGGTCGAGCAGAAGATCGCTCAGGCGGAGGCGCAGGCCTCGGCGGAAGTGCGCGCCGCCGCCGCGGACGCCGCGGTCAGGATCGCCGAGCGTGCGCTCTCGACTGGCGCGGGCGCTGGCAAGGATTTCGTCGGCGACGGCATCAAGGAACTGAAGTCGCTCGCACACTGATGAGACGGGCGGCATAGAGCGCTTATCGATCGCATGGCATCATGTGGTCGATAAGCCATCGCTCAAAATCAAATGCTTGAGCAGGTTCTTATCGAAAAGCACTTTGAACTATTTCGGAGCCTGCTCTAGCCGCCCTTGCGCTTTTTCTCGGCCGCGGGCTTTTCTGCGCCCTGGGTAAAGCCGACCAGAATTTCGTAATCGTCCTGGGCGCGCGGGCTCATGAGAGGCACCGTGAACGGATCGGCGACGACTTGAAATTCGCCCCGCGTTCCGCCTTTTGGGATTGAGGCGCTAACGCGATAGGTCTTTGAGGCGACGAGCGTATCGTCTTTCAGACGGCGAATCGCCACCCGCAGATTGGCGCCAAAGGCGCCAGGTTGACCGAGCGCGCCGAGCACGGCGGAGCCTTCGAGGCCCACTCTGATCGTCAGACGGTCGCCGTCGACCACGCATTCGCGCGCCGTCTCGCCAAGCGAAAGCTGATAGCGCACATTGGCGCCGTCGGCGTCCGGCGGCGAGCGCAGCATGGCCGCGCCGCTTTCGACGAAGACTTCGGGACAATCGGGCGTTGCGCCGGGCGGCGCCGGCTGCCCCTCTTTTTGTTCCTCGCCGCCGAAGATGCTCGGCACGCGAAGCCTCGGCAGTTCGAAGGCCGCCGCCACGGGCGTGAGCGCGATCGATGCTGAAACAGCAATGGCCAGGCGACTCTGCGCAGCTCTAGAGGGCTTGCCCACCGGGCGTTTCGAGCAAACGTTACGGCAGCTTTGCGAATCCATCCTTGAATCCCTGCAGAGTCAGCGGCAGTCCTATGCCTTCTTCCGGAACCTGGTGAATGATGAAGGTCGCGGTCTTGCCGCTCTTCAGCTGATCGATGAGCTTGTCGTCCATCATCACCTCGGCGACGCAGCCCGTCGGCAGACATTTAACGAAGCCGGCGCGGCCGACGTCGGTTTGGTCGATTTTCAAGCCGAGACCGCTGGGCAGGAGCACGCCGAGCGGGGCGATCACACGCAGCAGACGGCTCTTGCCGTCGCTCGTCTTCAAGACGATGACGACGAGGTTGACGTTGCTCTTATCCTCGGCGACGACGCTTTGGATCAGCGCGCATTGTTCCGCCGACGCGCCCGCGGGTTTCTCGCAGCGTAATTCCCAATCGCCGAATTTGGCCTTGGCGGGGCCGCCTTGCGCATGGCTGGCGTTGACGCCCACGGCGAGCAAGAGCAATGAGGCCGCCGCCGCGACCTGATGTCGCAACAGGCGAGGCGTTTTCGCAGCGCGCAAGGGCTTCATGATGGCTCCTAGCGGACGGCGCCGTTGCCGTTCCAATTTCGTGACGCAGGGAAAGTGGCCGATCGCCGCGGGCCGTCCAGCGCGACATGCCGTTGCCTATCAAATGGACTTCAACTGTCAAGGTCGTCGGCGTTCGCGCCGCATTGTTTGGCAATCGCTTTGACGCGACGATTTGTCTGTCGAATCTGGCGTTGCAACAATTGCGCGGACCGACGGTTTGTGATTGAACCGGCCGACTACCGAGCGGGGCGGGCTTTGGGCGGGCTGCGCGCGGAAATCACAAAAAGAACAACGACTGTCTGGCGAAGGGTTCGAAAGGCGGCTTTAATGTTTAACGTCAATCGACAGATGCTGACGCGTGGCGCATTGGCGGCCGCCGTGGCGATTCCCGCGACTTTGTTCGCCGGCTTCGCCCTCGCACAAGTTGAAGGGCAGCCCACCCCGGGCGGCCTCGGCCTGCCGAACATGGTGACGCCGGTCGGCCTGGGCACTCAGCAATTCTACAACATGGTGCTGATGCCGATCATTTCGTTCATCGCGCTCTTCGTTCTGGGCTTGCTGGTCTATGTCAGCTATCGCTTCAACGAGCAGAAGAACCCGATTCCCTCGAAGCTGACGCACAACACGCCGCTCGAAATCGTCTGGACCTTGATCCCGGTCCTGATCCTTCTGTTCATCTCAGTTCCGTCGCTGCGACTGCTGGCGGAGCAGGTTGAGGTGCCGGAGGCGTCCGTCACGATCAAAGTGACCGGCAACCAGTGGTATTGGTCCTATAAGTATCCGGAAGATCAGGGCGGCGGCTTTGGCTTCGATCAGATGCTGAAGCCGGAATCCGAACTCCAGCCCGGCGATCTTCGTCTGCTGTCCGTCGACAATGAGGCGGTTGTGCCGGTCAATGAGGTCATCGCCGTGCACATCACGTCGAATGACGTCATCCACGCGTTCGGCGTGCCTTCGTTCGGCGTTCGCATGGACGCAATTCCCGGTCGTTTGAATCAGACTTGGTTCAAGATCGAGAAGGAAGGCGTCTACTACGGCCAGTGCTTCTTCATCTGCGGCAAGGACCACGCCTATATGCCGATCGTGATCCGCGCGGTCAGCCGCGAGAAATACAATGAGTGGCTTGCCGAGGCGAAGCAGAAGTTCGCCAGCGCCGATTCGCGGGTGCGAGTCGCCGCCGAGAGCCACTGAATAGCCGCTGAAACGAGACGCAACGGAACACACTAGTTTTCTAAGGAACATGACGATGGCGAGTTCGACGATGGCCGGGGCGCATGATCATCCGAGGGGTTTGCGCCGCTTCCTCTTCTCCACCAACCACAAAGACATCGGCACGCTCTACATCATCCTCGGCTCGGTCGGCGGCGTCATCGGCTTCCTGCTGTCGCTCGGCATGCGGCTCGAGCTGGCGTATCCCGGCGTGCAGATTTTTCCGGGTCTCGCGGAAGCGCTCCAGGGTGCCGATCCGTCGATGGCGCTGGATGCGGGCAAGAACCTCTACAACGTATTCATCACGGTCCATGGCGTGCTCATGATCTTCTTCATGGCCATGCCGATCCTCATCGGCGGCTTCGGCAACTGGTTCGTGCCGATCATGATCGGAGCGCCGGACATGGCCTTTCCGCGCCTCAACAACATCTCGTTCTGGCTGCTCTTCTCCTCGCTCGTGCTCGCCGTCATTTCGATGTTCGTCGAAGGCGCGCCGGGCATGAAGGGCTTCGGCGGCGGCTGGACCTTCTATCCGCCGCTCTCGTCGAACACCGGCTCGCCTGGCCCGGCGATGGATTTCGTGATTCTGGCGCTGCATCTCGCCGGCGCTTCGTCGATCCTCGGCGCGATCAACTTCATCACGACGATCTTCAACATGCGCGCGCCCGGCATGACGCTGCACAAGATGCCGCTGTTCGTGTGGTCGATCCTCGTGACCGCCTTCCTGCTGCTGCTCGTGCTGCCGGTGCTTGCGGGTTGCGTGACGATGCTGCTCACCGACCGTAACTTCGGCACGATGTTCTATGACCCAGCGGGCGGCGGCGATCCGCTGCTGTTCCAGCATCTGCTGTGGTTCTTCGGCCATCCGGAAGTCTACATCGTCATTCTTCCCGGCTTCGGCATCATCAGCCAGATCGTGTCGACCTTCTCGAAGAAGCCGGTGTTCGGCTATCTCGGCATGGCCTATGCGATGGTCAGCATCGGCGTGCTCGGCAGCATCGTGTGGGCGCACCACATGTATACGGTCGGCCTGTCGCTCAATGCGCAGCGCTACTTCACGCTGGCGACCATGGTGATCGCGGTCCCGACCGGCATCAAGATCTTCTCCTGGATCGCGACGATGTGGGGCGGGTCGATCTCGTTCCGCGCGCCGATGGTCTGGGCGATCGGCTTCATCTTCGTGTTCACGATGGGCGGCATCACCGGCGTCGTGCTCGCCAACGCCAGCGCCGACAAGCAGTTCCACGAGGGCTACTATGTCGTCGCCCACTTCCACTACACGCTGTCGCTCGGCGCGGTCTTCGCGCTCTATGCGGGGTTCTATTATTGGTTCCCCAAAATGACCGGCTACATGTATTCGGAAACTCTGGCCAAGGCGAACTTCTGGCTGCTGTTCATCGGCGTCAACATCGTGTTCTTCCCCCAGCACTTCCTCGGACTGGGCGGGATGCCGCGCCGCTACATCGACTATCCGGACGCTTACGCGCTGTGGAATCTGGTGTCGTCTTCCGGCATGATCTTCGTCACGCTCTCGCTGATCGTCTGGTTCTACGCGATCATTGAGGCCTTCATGAAGAAGCGGCTGGCCGGCGCCAATCCTTGGGGCGTGGGCGCAACGACGCTGGAATGGACTCTGTCTTCGCCGCCGCCGTTCCACCAGTTCCAGGTTCTGCCGCGTATCACCGGGACGGCGCGGTAACGAAACGAGGCGTCGGCGCGAAGAACTCGCGCCGACGATGCATGCCGGCGCCGGCGAGCATGACGCGGCTCTCTGCGCCCGCCTCCGCGGCTAAGGTTCTGAGTAAAACGCCATGAGCGACGCATCCTATCTGCATGACGAACCGGCTCCGCGCATCTCGGTCGCGTCGCCGTCGGACTATTTCGCGCTTCTCAAGCCGCGCGTCATGTCGCTTGTGGTGTTCACCGCGCTCGCTGGCCTGTTGCTCGCCCCGACGCCGCCGCATCCGCTGATCGGCTTTGCCTCGCTCCTGGCGATCGCCGTCGGCGCCGGCGCCTCCGGCGCGCTCAACATGTGGTACGACGCCGACGTCGACGCGCTGATGACGCGCACGCGCAAGCGCCCGATCCCGGCCGGACGGCTCGATCCCGAGGCGGCGCTTGGTTTTGGTCTCGTGCTGGCGACGCTGTCGGTCTTTACGCTCGGCTATGTCGCGAACTGGTTCGCCGCCGCGCTGCTCGCCTTCACCATCTTCTTCTATGTCGTGATCTATACGATGTTGCTGAAGCGCTGGACGCCGATGAACATCGTCATCGGCGGCGCCGCCGGCGCGCTTCCGCCGATGGTCGGTTTTGCCGCCGCGACGGGCGAGATCAATCTCGCGAGCGTCGTGCTCTTTGCGATCATCTTCATGTGGACGCCGCCGCACTTCTGGTCGCTCGCGTTGCTGAGAAGCGAGGACTACGCCCGCGCCGGCGTGCCGATGCTGCCCAATGTCGCCGGCGAAGACCGCACGCGTCTCGAAATCCTGATCTATGCGCTGGCGCTCGCGCCGCTTGGCGTTGCGCCATGGCTGCTGGGTTTCGCCTCGCTCGCCTACGGCCTCGTCTCGATCGGCTGCGGGATCGCGCTCGTCGGCATGGCTGCGGCAGTGTTCAAGCAGCGCGAAGGCGACGCCGCCCGTCTGGCCGCCCGCCGGATGTTTTTGTTCTCGATCCTCTATCTATTCCTGCTGTTCCTGGTCCTCGTCGTCGAGCAGACGGCGCATATCTTTGCGCTGATCTAGGCGGCCAAGCGAATGGTGAGCGAAATGATCGATGCAGGAGACAAGATGAAAGAGCGCGCCAGTCTATTCGACCGGCCAGGGGTCGTTCTGACCGAAGAGCAGGCGCGCAGCCGTCGGGCGCGCAACGTCGCGATCGGCGTGACGATCGCGCTCCTCGCTGTGCTGTTCTACGCCGTCACGCTGGTGAAGTTTGGCGCGGCCATCGTCAACCGGACGATCTGACTATGGGCGAGCCCACACCTCGTTCACGCAAACGCCCGCAGATGATCGCGGCGGCGCTGGTCGTGGGCACGGCGGCGATGCTCGGCCTGTCTTTCGCTTCGGCTCCGCTTTATCGGGCCTTTTGCGCGGCGACTGGCTTTGGCGGCACGCCGAGGACCGATCTCGCCGGCGCGCCGTCCCCCGGCGAGCGCGTGCTCACCGTGCGCTTCGACGCCAACGTCGCCCGCGATCTGCCGTGGCGCTTCGAGCCCGAGGTCGCCAAGATCTCCTTGCGCACCGGCGAGACGAAAACCGTTTATTACAAGGTCGCGAATCTTTCTGATCGCGAGACCAGCGGCCAGGCGGCTTACAATGTCACGCCCGGCCAGGCCGGCGCCTTTTTCGTCAAGGTCGCCTGCTTCTGCTTCGAGGAGAAGCGGCTCGGACCACACGAGGCCGAGGAATGGCCGGTGGTTTTCTATCTCGATCCCGCTCTTGAGCGTGAAGAAGGCATGCGCGGCGTTCGCGAGATCACGCTGTCCTACACGTTCTTCGCCATCAAGGATTCGCCTGCGGCGAAGACGAGCGAGACGGCGACCGGAAAGCCGAAGGGTTGACGGCGCCGCGCGACTTGGCCGCGCGGCAAACTAGGGGACTGGCCGGTAGCGCCGGCCGATGACAAGGAAGAGCAAGATGGCGGACGGACACGCGAAACCCGAACACGACTATCATCTGGTCGATCCGAGTCCGTGGCCGATTGTGGGCGCGCTCGCCGCGCTCATCACGGCGATCGGCGCGGTCATGTGGATGGCGCAGCACAAGGGCGCGCCGATCGGCGGCATGACCTTCGGCGGGACCATGTTCTTCGTCGGCATGGGCGGCATTCTGCTCGTGATGTACGCGTGGTGGAGCGACATCATCCACGAAGCGAGCGTCGGCGGATTCCACTCGCCGGTCGTGCGGCTGCATCATCGCTACGGCATGATCCTGTTCATCTTCTCGGAGGTGATGTTCTTCGTCGCCTGGTTCTGGGCGTTCTTCAATTCCGCGCTTTTCCCTGCCGATGCGGCGCAGGTCCTGCGCACCGAATTGTTCCAGGGCGTCTGGCCGCCCAAGGGCATGGAAGTGCTCAGCCCCTGGAAGCTGCCGCTGCTCAATACGCTCATTCTGCTCAGCTCCGGCGCGGCTCTGACCTGGGCGCATCACGGCCTTCTGGAAAACAAGCGCGACGTGTTGAAGAAGGGCTTGATCGCGACGATCGCTCTTGGCCTGCTGTTCACGACGATTCAGGCCTATGAATATCTCCACGCGCCCTTCGCCTTCGCCTTCGATCCGGCAAAGCCGGCGGCGACGAATTACGGCTCGACCTTTTTCATGGCGACCGGCTTCCACGGTTTCCACGTGATCGTCGGCACGATCTTTCTGATCGTGTGCCTGCTGCGCGTCTTTAAGGGCGCCTTCACGCCGGACCAGCATTTGGGCTTTGAATTCGCCGCCTGGTATTGGCACTTCGTCGACGTCGTCTGGCTGTTTCTGTTCGCCTGCATTTACGTGTGGGGGAACTGGGGCGGGACAATGGAATAGGCGCGCCGACGCCCGTTTGAACATTGGACGGTCACGGGCGCGCCCGTGACCGTTTTCGTTGGAGGACCAACATGTCACAAGAGCACGTCTATCCGCCCGCTTCGCTCTATGTCGACGGAATCCTCGGCAGATGTCCGCGCTGCGGCAAGGGCCACATGATCCGAGGCTTGCTGACCGTCGCGCCAAGCTGCGAGGTTTGCGGGCTGGATTTCACCTTCGCCGACGCGGGCGACGGTCCGGCGATCATCGTCATGACCGTCGTCGGCTTCGTCGCGATCGCGGTGCTGTGGTACGTCGAGGTGACATATCAGCCGTCGTACTGGGTGCATGCCGCCATCCTTGTGCCCCTGTCGGCCATTCTTTGCGTTGGGCTGCTGCGGCCGACGAAGGGCCTGCTCATCGCCCTGCAATATTTCAACAAGGCTGAAGAAAGCCGCCATCAGTCGTGAGCGCCGCCGTCCGCGCGCTTCTGGGGCCGGCGGTTGCGACGACGCTGCTCTTTGCGCTGCTGGTTAGTCTGGGGTTTTGGCAGGTGCGGCGGCTCGGCGAGAAAGAGGCGCTGATCGCACGCGTCGAACAGCGCGCCACGCAGGCCCCGCAGCCGATTCCGCCGCCTGACCGATGGGCGACGTTTCGCACTGAGGATTACGACTTCATGCATGTGCGCGCGACGGGTCGTTTTATCGACGGTCGCGATGCGCTCGTCTTCGCCGCGCCGCCGGAGGGCGCGAGCCGAGAGCCGGGCTATTCATTGCTCACGCCTTTCGCGCTGACGAGCGGCGGCGTCGTGCTTGTCGACCGGGGATTTCTCCCCGCCTCACAAGCCGGCGACGCCGCCATACGCGCCGCCCCTCGCGGCGAAGTCACGCTCGTCGGACTGCTCCGCGCGCCGGAGCGCCGCAACCCCTTCACGCCAGCCGACCAGCCCGAGAAGGGCGTCTTTTTTGCGCGCGATCCCACGGCGATCGCCGGCGCTGTCGGCTTAGCCGCCGCCGCGCCTTTCGCGCTCGTCCTTGACGCGGCTCCTGCAGCGGGGCCGGATTGGCCGCGCCCGGTGGGGGGCGTTCCAATAATCGTCAATAATCACTTCTCCTACGCCGTGACCTGGTTCGGCCTGTCGCTCGCGCTTCTCGTCTTTTTTGGGATCTACGCACGCGGCGTTCTTGCGCATGAGCGCCTCTAGCGACCTCGGGCTTGCGGCGCTGTCGAATATGCTATGAAAAGCGAACTGACACGCGCGCGAGCGGCGCGCGCTCTTCCATCCATGGATCGACGGTTGCGCTATCTCTCAACCCGCGGCGAGGCCGCGCAGCTTGGCTTTGACGACGTGCTGCTCGCCGGTCTCGCGACCGACGGCGGACTGTACACGCCGCTCGCCTATCCGCGTCTCGCGCCATCCGAGATCGCCGGGCTCGCGGGCCGGTCCTATGCCGAAGCGACGGCGAAAGTGATCGCGCCTTATCTCAGCGAGACGTTTTCGCGTGAGATTTTGCGGGCGCAGACAGAGAGCGCCTATAGCGGGTTTCGTCACCGCGCGATCGCGCCGCTGACGCAGATCGCCGACAATCTCTTTGTTCTCGAACTTTTTCACGGGCCGACGCTCGCCTTCAAAGATCTGGCGATGCAGCTCCTCGGGCGCATGATGAATCATGTGCTCGAAGAGCGAAATCTGCGCGCCACCATCGTCGGCGCGACGTCCGGCGATACCGGCGCCGCGGCGATCGAGGCGTTTAAGGGCCTGGATCGCGTCGACGTCTTCATATTGTTTCCGCACGGCCGGGTCTCCGACGTGCAGCGCAAGCAAATGACGACGGTCGTGGACGACAATGTTCATACGATCGCGCTGCAGGGTTCGTTCGACGATGCGCAAGCGATATTGAAACGGCTGTTTCGCGCCGCCGACTTTCGCACGCGCGTCGGACTCGCCGGCGTCAATTCGATCAACTGGGCGCGCGTCGTCGCGCAGACCGTTTATTATTTCACGAGCGCCGTCGCTCTCGGCGCGCCGCACCGGCATATTTCCTTCGCCGTGCCGACGGGCAATTTCGGCGACGTGCTCGCCGGCTATGTCGCCAAGCGGATGGGTCTGCCGATCGAGAGACTGGTCGTCGCGACCAACGCCAACGACATCCTTGCGCGTGCGCTTGCAAGTGGGCGTTACGAGCCGCGGGGCGTCACGCCGACTCAGTCGCCGTCGATGGACATTCAGGTTTCATCCAATTTCGAACGGTTGTTATTTGATGCGAGCGGTCGCGATCCGGCGGTGGTCCGCGCCGCTTTCGCCTCGCTCGACCAATCCGGCGCCTTCGACATTCCGCCTGCGGCGCTCGCCGCCATTCGCGGCGAGTTCGACGCGGAGTCCGTCGGCGAAACCGAGACGACGGAGGAGATTCGCCGCACCTGGCGCGAGACCGGCTATGTGCTGGATCCGCATACGGCCACCGGCGTCACCGCGGCGCGCGCGCGGCTTGCGAAAGATCCGGCGACGCCCGTCATCGCGCTTTCGACGGCGCATCCGGCAAAATTTCCAGACGCGATTGAGCGCGCCATCGGATTGCGTCCGCAGCCGCCTGAAAATATTGCGGCGCGACTTGACGCGCCGGAACGATTCACGATTCTTGAAAATGATGGCGCGCGAGTCGCCGAATTTATTTCATCGCACGCGCGCGCGGCGAAGAACTGACAAGGTCTGGCAAGGAGAACGATGGCGATCTTCAGCGTAATCGGACGGCGCGACCTGCCGATTAGAGGCGACGGTCTCTATCTGCGCGCGTCCGAAATGCGCGATTATATGGAGTGGGCCGAACTGCGCGAAAAAAGCCGCTCCTTCCTGACGCCCTGGGAGCCGCTCTGGCCGATCGACGATCTCACACGGGCGAGCTTTCGCTATCGCGTGCGCCGCCACGCCGAGGAAATGGCGCGCGACGAGGCTTATTCCTTTTTCATCTTCCGTGAGGAGGACGACGCGCTGATGGGCGGCCTCTCCTTCGGTCATGTCCGGCGGGGCGTGTCGCAGGCGGCGACGCTCGGCTATTGGATGGGCGAACCCTATGCGGGCAAAGGCCACATGACGCGCGCCGCGCGCGCCGCTTGCGCCTATGCTTTCGAGAAGCGCGGCTTCCATCGCATCGAGGCGGCTTGCCTGCCGACGAACGAGCCCTCGAAGCGCTTGCTGGAGCGCGTCGGCTTCAAGCAAGAGGGCTATGCGCGCTCCTATCTCAACATCAACGGCCAGTGGCGCGACCATTTGCTTTATGCGCTGTTGGAAACTGATCCTCAGCCGATCAATCCGCCATCGCCGGCGTAAGCGGAACACTGAAAAGAAACGCGCCCGGCGATCAAGCAGGGCGCGCGGCAGCATGCCGCTTGAGCCGCGACGTCTCTTCAAAATCAGATCGCGGTCTTTCTGCTGCTGACGCGGCCGAGATCGCTCAAGCGAGAGCCGCTTTCTGCAAAGCGACGAGGTCCGCAACCCCCTGCTGGGCGAGCGCCAGCATGGCCGACAATTCATCCTGGGAAAAAACCGCGACTTCGGCGGTCGCCTGAATTTCGACGAGGCCGCCCGAGCCGGTGAGGACGAAATTGGCGTCGGTCGCCGCGGTCGAATCCTCCGCATAATCGAGGTCGATCACCGGCGTTGCGTTGAAGATGCCGCAGGACACCGCGGCGACATGATCGCGCAGTGGGCTTTCCTTGACGATGGAGCGCGAACGCATCCAATCAAGGCAGTCATGCAGCGCCAGCCAGGCGCCGGTGATCGACGCCGTGCGCGTGCCGCCATCCGCCTGGATGACGTCGCAGTCGACGACGATCTGCCGCTCGCCAAGCGCTGGCAGATTGGTGACGGCGCGCAGCGAGCGGCCGATGAGGCGCTGAATTTCCTGCGTGCGTCCCGAGAGCCTTCCGGCGGCGGCCTCGCGTCGCGTGCGCGTGTGGGTGGCGCGCGGCAGCATGGAATATTCCGCCGTGACCCAGCCTCGGCCCTGGCCGCGCAGCCACGGCGGCGGCTTGTCCTCGAGCGACGCCGCGCAGAGCACCTGCGTATTGCCGAATTTTACGAGGCAGGAGCCCTCGGCGTAGCGAGCGACGCCTCGCTCGAAACTCACCTGGCGCATCTCGTCGGGCGCGCGTTTACTGGGGCGCATAATAGCTCCGTTGTCGTATGGGTTGCGCCTTCTATCGCGCTTTCGGCGAGCGTGAAAGCGCCGGGCGAGCGACGGCGTCTTGCGCTGGCGGCCGCATGGTGAAACCATGAGCTAACGGGGCCGGACGAAACCAGGCTCCGACGAAAAGGAGGGAGTGATGGGCCAGACAGTGTCCCAAGCGTCGTCCCAAGGAGCGCATTCTCACGAGGCCAGAGCACAGGGCCCCCGGCTGATTGCGCTGGCGGGCCCTTTCCAATGCGGCAAGACCACTCTTCTCGAAGCTATTCTGGCCCACGCCGGCGCGATCCCGCGGCAGGGCGCCGTCGCTGCAGGCGCGAGCGTCGGCGACTCCAGTCCGGAAGCCCGCGCTCATCAGATGAGCGTCGAATCCAATGTCGCGACGGTCGACTATATGGGCGACCGCTACACATTCGTCGATCTGCCGGGCTCCGTCGAATTCGCCCATGACTCGCGCAATATCCTGCCGGCGGTCGACGCCGCCGTCGTCGTTTGCGAGGCCGACCCCCGCAAGATACCGGCGCTGCAGCTCATTTTGCGCCAGCTCGAAGAGCTCGGCGTGCCGCATTTCATTTTCCTGAACAAGATCGACGCCGCGACGATCGATGTGCGCGAGGCGCTCAGTATTCTGCAGCATGCCTCGCGCACGCCGCTGCTGCTGCGCCAGGTGCCGATCTGGAACAATGGCGTCGCGGTCGGCTTCATCGATCTCGCGCTGGAGCGCGCCTATGTCTATCGCGAACATGCGCCGTCGGAAGTCGTCGATATTTCCGGGGGCGACCTCGCGACCGAGAAGGAAGCCCGCTATTCGATGCTCGAACGGCTCGCCGACTATGACGACGCGCTGATGGAAGAGCTGATTTCCGATATCGAGCCGCCGCGCGATCAGGTTTTCGACGACCTCACCAAGGAATTGCGCGCCGGACTGGTCGTGCCTTTGTTCATCGGCTCGGCCGAACGAGGCGCCGGGGTAACGCGGCTGTTGAAAGCGCTGCGCCACGAGGCGCCGGGAATCGAAGCGACTCGGGTGCGGCTTGGCGTCGGCGAGGGCGGCCCCGGGCTCGCCCGCATCTTCCGCACGATCCACACGCCGCACGGCGGAAAAATGTCGGTCGCGCGCGTGCTGCGCGGCGCCCTTGCAGACGGGCAGACCGTCGCTTCGCCGCAGGGCGAGGATCGCATTTCAGGCATGTCGCATTTGATGGGCGCGGCGACGAACAAGACGACGGAGGCCAAGACCGGAGACGTCGTCGCTCTCGGGCGTCTCGATCATGCGCAGACCGGCGACACGATCGTCGCCGACGCGCGCTCGGGCGCGGCGGATCTGCAGAAGACGCGCGCGGAAGCTCCCGATCCGGTGCACGCCCTCGCGCTCAATGTCAAGGACCGCAAGGACGAGATGCGCCTCGCCGCGGCGATGACGAAGCTCATCGAAGAGGATCCTTCGCTCGTTTTCGTTCATGACCAGGAGCTGTCGCAGATCAAGCTCTTCGGCCAGGGAGAGATGCATTTGCGCGTGGCGCTCGAACGCCTCGCCTCGCGCTTCAACGTCGCGGTCGACTGCTCAAAGCCGACGGTCGCCTATCGCGAAACGATCCGCCATAAGGTCACCATCCGCGGCCGTCACAAGAAGCAGTCGGGCGGACATGGCCAGTTCGGCGACGTGGTGATGGAGATCGCGCCACGCGGCCGCGGCGAAGGATTCGCCTTCAGTGAGCGCGTGCACGGCGGCTCCGTGCCCAGGCAATATTTCTCGTCCGTCGAGGCCGGCTGTCAGGACGCCCTGCTGCACGGCCCGTTAGGCTTTCCGGTGGTCGACGTCGAGGCGGTGCTGACCGACGGCTCGTACCATTCCGTCGATTCGTCCGACATGGCGTTCCGCACCGCGGCGCGCATCGGCATGAGCGAAGCTTTGGAGAAGGCCGAGCCGATCCTGCTGGAGCCGGTGCTCGCGGTCGATATTTTTGTGCCGAGCGACGCCATGTCGCGCGCAACCGGCATAGTCTCGGCGCGGCGCGGCCAGATCATGGGCTTTGGTCCGCGCGAGGGTTGGGATGGTTGGGACAAGCTCGAGACGCTGATTCCCGAGGCGGAGATGGACAATCTCATCGTCGAACTGCGCTCCGCGACGGCGGGCGCGGGCTTTTATCAAGCGCGCTTCGACCATCTCGCGGAAGTCGTCGGCAAGCAGGCGCGCGACATTGTCGCCGCGCATACGGCGAAGGCGAACGGGGGATAGGCGGGTTCAGCCTGGAAAGCAGCGTCCAAAGGCCAGCAGCAGGCGCGGATCGCCGCGCAGCCGGATCTTGCCGCGCAACAGCGCCCAGACGAGGCTCGTCTCCTTGCGCACGAAGCGCAGCCATGTTTCGGAGTCGGCGGTCACGGTCAGTCGCGAGTCGCCGACAAGTCCGTCGTCAACGCTGAGCCTTTTGTTGGCGATGGCGACGGTGGCGCTGCGAACGTCCGCGCCGGTGAAGACGAAGTGGTAGACCGCGTCGAGACCGGTCGACTTTCCGCGCTGGAAGAATAGCCGCAAGCCGGAGAGGAAGCCCTCGATCGTCACGGGACGTAGCGTCGAGCCCGCGCGTTTCGGCGTCTTGGCCGGAAACCGGCGCGCCACATAAGCTTCGGCGTCGGAGTCAGCGACGACGTAGACCGTCTCGGCTTTCTTCTGCAGCGGATCGACGATCTCCTGAAGATAACGCTTCTTGTCCGCCTGATAGGCGCCGATCACATCGGCGCCCGCCGGGCAGACCGCCATGCAATAGGCCGCCTTGTAGTTCGGACCGAAGGCGAGGCTCTGCCACATCGAGACGGTCTCGGCGTCGCTGACCTTCGCGCGATAGGCGCGCGGGCTTTTAGAATCCGCGATCGTCTCCACCCACTCGCCGAAACCGCCCATGAACTCGCGATAATTATGCGTGTAGCAGGCGCCGAAGTCGAAATGTCCGTCCGGCGCAATCGCGCCCGTCGGACAGGCGGCGACGCAGAGCTTACATTCGAAGCATGGATTGAAGTCGAGCGGCGTAGCGCGCGCCTCAAGCTCGATGTCGACGGCGACTGTGCCGAGCAGAATGAAATTGCCGAACTTTGGATGGATCACATTGCGGTGGATTCCCATGTGTCCAAGCCCGGCCGCGACGGCGACGGGCTTGTGCGAGATGATCCACATCTTGCGCGGCCAGCGTGACGCTTCCATTGGGAATCCCATCGACGGATAGGCGGCGCGCACGCCGCGCGCTTCGAGGGAGTGGGCGATCGCGCGCGCGACTTCGTCGCAATCATCGGCTGCATGGTGGAATTCGAGATTGGCGACGGATCGCGCGGGACTGCGGATGTTTTCGCGGTTCATGCGCAGGACGAAGGAGATGAGCGTGCGCGCGAAGGGAAAGGCCGCGAGGATGTCATCCCGCTGATCGTCAAGCGCCGGATCGTCGAGCGAGACAAGGCCGACGTCGTCGGCGCCGGCCGCAAAAGCAATCTCGCGGAGCGCTTCCGCATCGAGAACTGCGGCGTCACGTGCGAAGGAGAGGCTGCGATCTACTATCATTGCATATACCCCTTATGGCGCGGCGATCATCTCGGCGCCGCACCTTAGATCGGCGAGGTCGCCTCCGTCAGGACGCGCAATTCGGAGAGAAGCTTTTGCAGGCGTTCGGCGCCGAATTTCGACTCCACTGCATTCTGCGCCTCGCGCCAATGCGGCAGGGCGTTGGCGAGCGTCGACTCGCCGAACTGCGTCAACGCAATCTTGCGCGTGCGGCGGTCGTCGCCGTGCTTCACCTTCACAAGCCCGCGCTTTTCCAAAACCGCGAGGTTTCGTGCAAGCGCGCTGCGATCAAGCGCGAAATATTCGGCCAGTTTGCTGACCGTCGCGCCTCCGGTGAGAGAGCAGGCGACAAGCAGCGAATATTGCGTCGGCTCCAGACCCGTCGTCGCCATGAACTGCCCATAGAGCCGCGTGATGGCGCGGCTGGCGCGCCGAATATTCGCGGCGGCGCAGTTTCGCGCGCAGAGCTTGACGTCGGCTTGATCTAACGAAGTCATGATACATGCATATACCCCTTTATTCGCGCCGTCAAATGCGGCAGGCGCTCCCTTGTGCGCGAGAGCACAGCAAACCAGCTCGCTTCGGATGAGGGTCGTGAACTGCTTTCTCATTATCAAAAGGGGAGGGATGAGATGCGAATGTTTATATTCCTGGTGGTCGCCGCTCTGGCCATGTCGTTCAGTCTCTATTCGAGCGCGGGCGGCTTGAAGGGCGCGTCGACCTCTGCGCCGCAGGCGAAGAGTCTCGACGCCAATCCGCCGCCGCGTTGCGCCAACAGCAAGCGGGTGCGACAGGCGGCGAACGTCGGATGCGTCATGAAGGGCAAGCGCCGCAGCGCGTAATTCGGGCGCTTGATCCCTCGTCCGGCGGACATAGCTAGTGGCGCAACACCCCTATGCGCGAGAAGAGGCTCAGCATGTCCATCCCCGGCGGCGAGGCGGCGGCGAAGACGATTGAATTGCAGATTGCGCCGCGCGCGCGCGAACTCGGCGGCTTCAGCGTCAGGCGCGCATTGCCCGACGACAGGCGTCAGATGGTCGGGCCGTTCGTCTTCTACGATCATTTCGGCCCGGTTCAATTCGCGCCGGGACAGGGGATAGACGTACGTCCGCATCCCCATATCGGGCTTGCGACCGTCACCTATCTTTTCGACGGGCGCATTCTGCATCGCGACAGTCTGGCGAATGTGCAGGAGATCGCGCCTGGCGCGATGAATTTGATGACCGCCGGGCGCGGCATCGTTCATTCCGAGCGCACGCCGCCGGGGCCGCGCGCGGCCGGGCAACAGATGCTCGGCGTGCAAAGCTGGCTGGCCTTGCCGTTGGCGCAAGAAGAAACCGAGCCGAGCTTCCAGCATTTTAGCGCGAACGTTCTTCCCATCGTTGAGGATGAAGGCGTGTTCGCGCGCGTGATCGCCGGCGCCGCGTTCGGAGCTAGGTCGCCGGTGGAGACGCTGTCGGATTGGTTCTATGTCGAGCTGCGTCTCTCGGCCGGCGCCTCAGCGCCGCTCGACGCCGATTATGAGCAGCGCGCGCTTTATCTCGTCGAGGGCGCCATCGCGATCGCCGGCGAACGTTTCGATGAGCCGCAACTGCTGATCTTCAGCCCCGGAGCCGCGATCACGATCCGGGCGCTTTCCGATGCGCGGATGATGCTGCTTGGCGGCGCGCCGGTAGACGGACCCCGCTTCGTCTGGTGGAATCTCGTCTCTTCCAGCAAGGAGCGGATCGAACAGGCGAAGCGCGACTGGCGGGAAGGGAAGTTCCCCTCGGTGCCGGGCGACGCGGAGTTCATTCCGCTGCCGGAAGATTAGCGGCGATCAGCCGCCGACCGACCGGCGCGAGGCGGCTTACGGCTCCACCACCACGGTCGCGCCGACGGCGACGCGGTCGTAGAGATCGACGACGTCCTCGTTGAGCATGCGGATGCAGCCATAGGAAGCGGCCGAGCCGATCGACTTGCGCATCTTCTGCGTGGTGCCATGGATCGCGACCTGACCCTCGCTGAGCGTCATGGCGCGGGCGCCCATCGGGTTATTCGACGCGCCGCCGGGGATCACCTCCGGCAGTTCCGGATGATCGTGCTTCACATCTTCCGGCGGCGTCCAGTCGGGCGCGACGAATTTGGCGTTGATCTGCACGACGCCGCTCCATTCCTTGCCCGCCTTCGGCACCGCGACCTTGTAGGCGATGGCGTCGTCCTGATCGACGATAAGATAGAGCTTGCGCTCATGCTCGCTGACGACGATGGAGCCGGGATCGAGTTCGGAGTGATAATGAACGAATTCGCGGGCGGCGGCGGCCTGCGGCGCCGAGGCGGCGCCGATGATGGCGGCGGCGAAAACGAATTGGGCGATCTTGGAAGTGCGGCGGTTCATTGTCTTGCGCTCGATGTTCGATGTCTCGATGAGCGCGTTGTAGAAGAGCCGCGGCCCGTCTTCCGTGCGGCGGCGCACGCGGGCGCTCCGTCAGGTGAGCGTCGAAGCGGAGTCTTGCGCAGCGCCCTCAGGCCTCGAGCGTTCTTTCAACCATCTGAAACATGCAATGCCAAGAAAGCCGACGATGATCAGCGTGTGGGGCGCGGTGATTGAGAAGTGATAGGCCAAGGCCGCGGAAATGGCGCGTTCCTTTTGAACGCCATAGCCGTTGACGAGATAGGCGACGATGCCGGCCTCGAACAGCCCCAGGCCCGCGGGGCTCGCGGGAACGGCGATCGCCAGCGCGCCGATGATCAGTAACGTCATCGCGTGGATAAGGGTGAAGTCGATTTCAGGGATCAGCGTTCTGAAGGCGACGTAGACCAGGCAGACGTTTGTCGTCCATATCGAGGCCGTGAAGAAGGCAGTTCTCGCCGCACGGTGATGCGCGACCAATCCGCCTGCCTGTTTGAAAAAAGCGTCCAGACGCAAGGCGTCCACGATGCGCCAATCCGGAAGGCGCCAGATGACGGCTTTCTGCCGGAAGACGAACATGCCGCAAAAAACGATCGAAAGGATTACGGCGGCTGCGGTCAACAGGCGCGGATCGATGATGCGCGAATCTGAATTCGCAAGGATGAGCAACGACAAAAGGACGATCGCTGTAACGTCGTAGAGTTTTTCCAGCAGGACTGCGGCGCTGATGCCGCCGATCGCATAATTAAAATAGGAATGTCCAAAATAGATTTTCACGCCTTCGCCAGCCCTGAACGGAACTAAACTGTTGAAGGTGAATCCTATCGTGGCGATCAGAAAACCGGACGAGAGTCCGCCGCCAAGCAGCGTCGACAGGCGCGACCCATAGAACAGCAAGACGAACACATTCATCGTCATTGCCGTCAGAACCGCGCTTAAGGGGATCTGCTTCAGCTCCTGCGACAGACCGGCGAATTCGATGTTCTGGTAGAGCCAGTAGGATATGTAGGCAAAAAAGGCGGCGTTTAGAATCAGCGCGACATATCCGCTGCGCTGAGAGATGAACTTTATTGAGCTGGTCGCTTGCTGCGCACCGGCGCTCAGGGGCAAAGGTGGAAGGCCGCCGATCGGCGAGACGATCTCGCTCAATCGCAGCTCGGGCGCGAGACGCGTCGGTCGAAGTCGATCGTCCTCTACGCTCATGGCCATCTCGCTCCGCGCGGAATAGCGCTTCGCCTCATAGGCCAGAAAAATGGCCGGCGCGAAGACCGGCCTATTCTCTGGCCCGCACAGACCATCCGCTTAGTGCAGATACTGGCCGCCGTTGATCGTCAGCGTCGAGCCGGTGATGAAGCCGGCGTCATCGGCGGCGAGAAACACGACGGCGCGCGCGATCTCTTCGGGCTCGCCGAGGCGGCCGACGGCGATATAGGGTATGATGTGCTTGTCGAGCACGTCCTGCGGAACGGCCTTCACCATCTCGGTGGCGATATAGCCCGGCGCGATGGCGTTGACGGTGATGCCCTTAGACGCGCTCTCCTGCGCGAGCGCCTTAACGAAGCCGATGTCGCCGGCCTTGGAGGCGGAATAGTTGGTCTGGCCGGCCTGGCCCTTCTGGCCGTTGATCGACGAGATGACGATGATGCGGCCGAAGCCGCGATCGCGCATGCCGTTGATGACCGGTCGCGTGACGTTGAACAGCGAATTGAGATTGGTGTTGATCACCGCCTGCCACTGGGCAAGCTCCATCTTGTGGAACAGACGGTCCTTGGTGATGCCGGCGTTGTTGACGAGAATGTCGACCGGGCCGATCTCTTTTTCGATCTGCGCGATTCCGGCGGCGCAGGCGTCGTAATCGGAAACGTCGAATTTGAAGACCGGAATGCCCGTCTCGGCCTTGAACTTATTGGCGGCTTCGTCATTGCCGGCGTAAGTCGCCGCGACAGTGTAGCCCGCCGCCTTCAGCGCCTTGGAAATCGCTTCGCCGATGCCGCGCGTGCCGCCTGTCACAACTGCAGTTCTTGCCATTTAAAGAGTCTCCTCCAGAATTGTTGATTGTTTGAAACGGCGGTCGGCGGTCGTGAGCAGGCAGTCGGAGAATATCGCAATCCGAATGCCTACTGCCGACGTCCTATTGCCGACTGCCGATGATTACCGTTCCACCGTCAGCGCGATGCCCATGCCGCCGCCGATGCAGAGCGTCGCGAGGCCCTTCTTGGAGCCGCGACGCGCCATCTCGTGCAGGAGCGTCGTGAGCACGCGCGCGCCGGAGGCGCCGATCGGATGGCCGATGGCGATCGCCCCGCCATTGACGTTCACGATCGCCGGATCCCAGCCCATGTCCTTGTTGACCGCGAGCGCCTGCGCCGCGAAGGCTTCGTTCGCCTCGATGAGATCGAGATCGGCGACCTTCCAGCCGGCTTTCTCCAGCGCTTTGCGCGACGCGGGGATCGGCCCGGAGCCCATCAGCGACGGATCGACGCCGGCGGTCGCCCAGGAGGCGATCCGCGCCAGCGGCGTCAGGCCGCGCTTCTTGGCCTCTTCGGCGCTCATCACGATGAGCGCCGCGGCGCCGTCGTTGAGGCCCGAGGCGTTCGCCGCCGTCACCGTGCCGTCCTTGGCGAAGGCCGGGCGCAGCTTGCCGACGCCGTCCATGGTCACGCCATGCTTGATATATTCGTCGGCGTCGACGACGACGTCGCCCTTCTTGGTCGAGATCGTATAGGGGATGATTTCGTCCTTGAACTTGCCGGCCTTTTGCGCGGCCTCGGCCTTGTTCTGCGACTTGACCGCGAATTCGTCCTGCTGCTCGCGGGTGATCTGCCACTGCCGGGCGACGTTCTCGGCGGTGACGCCCATGTGGTAATTGTTGAAGGCGTCGGTGAGCCCGTCGATGATCATGGTGTCGACGAATTTGACGTCGCCCATTTTCGTGCCCGTGCGCAGCTGCGACGCATGCGGCGCGAGCGACATCGACTCCTGACCGCCGGCGACGATGATGCTGGCGTCGCCCGCCTGGATTTGCTGGGCCGCGAGCGCCACGGCGCGCAGGCCGGAGCCGCAGACCTGATTGATCCCGAAGGCCGTGGCGCTGTCCGGAACGCCGGCCTTGATCGCCGCCTGACGCGCCGGGTTCTGGCCCTGCGCGGAGTCGAGCACCTGCCCGAGAATGACTTCGTTCACCTCATTTGGCTGGACTTTGGCGCGCTCGAGAGCGGCCTTGATGGCGACAGCGCCGAGCTCGTGGGCCGGAACCGCTCCAAAGGCTCCGTTGAACGATCCTACGGCGGTGCGCGCCGCGGAAACGATCACGATATCGGTCATCTGTCGATCTCCTTGCAAAATAGTCCAACCGCCCGACCGCCTTAGCCGGTCAGGGGGCGAAATGTTGGTCCTTTCGCGCTTGCGGTGGGCAAGCCGCGGCCCGTTTTGCACGGAATCGAGCGGTAGCGAAAGGCTTTCGGCATGAAAATATTGCCGCAGGCGCCAATTTGCGCGTATCGTCCGACGCTAGAGGACTGTTTTTAGGCGGGGCGGCGGCCGTGCGGCGAGGGAGCGTGTCAGGCGTATGGCGACTGAGAAAAAACCCACCACGATCAAGAAATACGCCAATCGTCGGCTCTATGACACGGGAACGAGCACTTATGTGACGCTGGAGGACCTTGCCGGGATGGTGAAGCGCGGCGAGGATTTCGTCGTGTGCGATGCAAAAAGCGGCGATGACATCACCCGCCCGGTTCTGGCCCAGATCATCTTCGAGCAAGAGGGCAAAGAAGGCCAAAGCCTGCTGCCGATCGCCTTCCTGCGCCAGCTCATCCGCTTCTACGGCGACTCGATGCAGATGCTGGTGCCGAGCTATCTCGAATTCTCGATCGACAAGCTGACGAAGGAACAGCAAAGATTCCGGGATCAATTCACCTCGGCGCTCGGCGTCGGGGGCGCGCCGTTCGCCGAGCCGACGCGGGCGGCGTTCCAGTCGCTCGAAGAGCAGGCGCGCAAGAACATGGCCGTGTTCCGTCAGGCGCTGACCATGTTCAATCCCTTCGGCGTGCCGGCGGAAGGCATGATGACCACGGCGCCCTCGCTCGACGAGCAGGAGAATGGCGGCGTTCGGAAGGAAGGCGGCGACGTCGCCGATTTGAAGCGCCAGCTCGACGAGCTGAACAAGCGGATCGATAATCTGTCGAAGCCGGGGTGATGCGGGCGTTCAGCGCAACGCTGGGTTCTTCCTTATCCCGCTTGCGGGAGAGGGGAGTCGCCGCGGATTTATGTATTGAACCTGAAATGCATCACGTCGCCGTCGGCGACAACATATTCCTTGCCTTCCAGCCTTAAGCGCCCGGCGTCGCGGGCGCCGGCTTCGCCCTTGTTTGAAACGTAATCGCCATAGGCGATCGTCTCCGCGCGAATGAAGCCTTTCTCAAAATCGGTATGGATCACGCCCGCCGCCGCCGGCGCGCGCACGCCTTTCTCGATGGTCCAGGCGCGCGCCTCCTTGGGGCCGACGGTGAAATAAGTGATGAGATGCAGGAGGTCGTAGCCGGCGCGGATGACGCGATTGAGCCCAGGCTCGACGAGGCCGACCGCCTCCAGATAATCCTTCTGCTCGGCGGCCGGCAGCACGGCGATCTCGCTTTCGATCTTCGCCGAGACGACCACCGCGGCCGCGCCTTCCTCGGCGGCGCGAACAGCGACTTTCGCTGATTGGGCGTTGCCGTCGGACGCCGAGGCTTCTTCGACATTGCAAACGTAAAGCACGGGCTTCGACGAGAGCAGCCCGAGACCGGCGAAGGCGACGCGCTCCTCCGCGCTGACCTTGGCGAGACGCGCGGGCTTGCCCTCGCGCAGCAGGACAAGGCAGCGGTTCATCAAATCGGCGAGTTCCTTCGCCTCCTTGTCGCCGCCCTTGGCTTTCTTCTCCATGGCGACGACGCGCTTTTCGAGGCTGTCCAGATCAGCGAGCATCAGCTCGGTCTCGATCGTCTCGATGTCGCGGATCGGATCGACGCCGCCTTCGACATGGGTCACGTCGCCGTCCTCGAAACAGCGCACGACATGAGCGATGGCGTCGCATTCGCGGATATTGGCGAGAAACTGGTTGCCGAGTCCTTCGCCTTTGGAGGCGCCGCGCACGAGGCCGGCGATGTCGACGAAGGTCAGGCGCGTCGGAATGATCTCTTTGGAGCCGGCGATCCTGGCCAGTTCCTCAAGCCTCGGATCGGGAACGGCGACTTCGCCGACATTGGGCTCGATCGTGCAGAAGGGATAGTTCGCGGCCTGCGCCGCGGCGGTCTGCGTGAGGGCGTTGAAGAGGGTCGACTTGCCGACGTTGGGCAGGCCGACGATGCCACATTTGAACCCCATATCCGTCCCGGTTTTGGATTGCGCGTTGCGGCGCGGTATGCGGGGCGGCGCGAGAAAAGGCAAGGGGGCGGGCGTCCCCCTTGCCTTCATGCTGCGATCGTGGCGCGCGTCGCCGCGCGCTAGAGGCTCTTCAAATATTCGAGAAGCGCCTTCTTTTCGACGTCTGAAAGCGCAGTCCCGAAGTCATGGCCGCAGCGGCTGTTGCCGGAATCCCGTTTCGAGCAATCGTCGGCGTTGTAGGTCGAGTTGAATGCGCCTTGTTCCCTCGCCAAGCCGACGTTCTCAATGTCATAGGCCGGGCCTACCTTGAAGGAGGCCGGGCGGTCGGCGGGCTTCTTCAAGAGATCGGCGAGCGTCGGCACAGAGCCATTGTGCAGATAAGGCGCCGCCGCCCAGATGCCGCGCATCACCCGCGCTTCGAAAACCGCGGCGGGCTGCGCGCTGGGCTTCTTGTAGAGGTTTTGCAGGTCCGCCGAGAACTTGGCGGTTATGAGACTGGCGGCCGTCTCCGTCCTGGCTTGTCGAGACTCGGGGATGCATTCTTCAACGATCGGCTTGAACACGTCGAGGCCGAAATGGAGCGGCGCTTCGAGGATTGATCCAATCACCGAGAGGCCGAGAATGCTGATGATCTTGTCTTTTGGTTTTAGCGGCGTGTCGATCCCGGGGACAAAGGGGATTGCTGCGCCATTGAGCACGCCGGTATCCGCCTCGCGTCCGAGCACGTTGTATTCGCGAACGTCCGTTCCGACATCCTGAAGCGGCGTTTTCCACGTGTTGAGATTGCAAAGCCGGGGCGTTCCTTTCGCGACTTCGTGACAACCTGTCGCGCAGCCGCCCTGCTTGGGATCGCGATTGAAAATTTCCTCGCCTTGCGCGACGAGTTTCGGATCGAGACTCCACGGCCATTTCGGCGGGCCGATCTGCTGGATCAAGTTTTCAAGACGCATGAGGCCCGGATAATTCAGCGAGGAATCATTGAGGAAGTTGATGAGTTTGGGGAGCCGGGAAGAATTGAATTTGACGAGTTGCGGCAATGCGAGCGTGAGAGGCGTCGGACGGTAGATGCCGAAGACCCCGTAGACTTCGCCGACGTTCCTCGCCAGACCAAGAATGTCGTCGCCGTTGCGGGCGAATCCCGGCCATTGCGTCATATCCTGAATGGGCGCGTTCCACAGGAACGGATAACGCACCGGCGCGTCGGCGAGGGCGATATTCTGCTCGATGATCCGCGACGAGGTCGTTCCGATGTCCAGTCCGGCGACTCGGTTGAAGATCATCGATACGGCGTCGGCGCGCGCCACGCCCCAACCAGGCTTGGGGAGCGATTTGCGCATCAGAACGTCGTAGGGCTGGAACCAGACCTCGACCTCCTTTCGCAGTTTCCTGAGCGCGCGTTCGTTGGGGTCGCCGCCAAGCGCCTCTTTGGCGAATTCCTCGAAGGCGGCCTCGTCGGCGAGAATTTTTTGGAAGGCCGTGTCGATGTCGGCGAGAAGGCTTTGGAAGTCGCTGAGCGCCGGCCCCCCATCGATCCGCCATGAGACGCCGTTGACGTCGATCTGACGCGTATGGCAGGCGGAACATGTCATGCTGAAGAATTGCGCCCCCTGCTCGGAGGCGGCGAGAAAGCCCACCGGCAGTCCGGGAGTCGGGCTGTTCGGATTCGGCAAATAGCCGTAGCGAGTCAGACCATCGTCGAGGAAATGTTTGCCGTCAGAATGTCTCAGCGCCTTGAACCAGTTGAGCGGCATGATTCGCGCGCCCTGGTCGAGACTGTAGAAATCGTCGCGGTCCGCCGGCGCCCAATGGGCGCCCTGATCGGCGTATTTGACTTCGGCGGCGGGCGAAGGATTCGCGGCGGCGAGTGCGAGCAGCGCAGCGGCGGCAATGTGCGCACGCAATAGCGTGCGCAATGCTTTGTTTGCAATCATGGGTCCCCCAAAGCAATAGAATATGCGATAAAATTAGAGCATAGGCGCGCGTGATTCACAACGGGCGGCGGCGCGCCGCCGCTGTGCGCTATGCACGCGCCGACACGGCATGAAAATGAAGAAAACTCCTTCCGCTTCTCGTCTTGGCTTCCTGATTGGGGCGCTGATGTCGATGCTCGCGATAGGCGCGCCGCTTCGCGCTCAGACCGCGACGCCCGAAACGGCGCCTGCGCCCGCGCAGTCGGCGCCGACGCCCGTAGCGCCGCCGGCGCCCGCGGCGCCGCCCGAAGCTGCGCCCGTGACGCCTGCGCCGCCTGTCAGCGCCGCGCCCGTCGCGCCGCAAGCGACAACGCCAGCGCCCGCTCAGACCGCCGCGAAAAAGCCAAAGCCGAAACCAAAACCTGCGCCGCCGCGCGAGGCGGCGCTTTCCGACGATCCGACGCCCGCATTGCAGCCTCAGACATTTTTCACCACGTCGAAAGCGGCGGATCGCTATCGGCAGATCGTCGATCGCGGCGGATGGCCGAGAGTGGGCGTCTCGCTTCGGCCTGGCGCGAAGGGAGCCGCGGTGTCGACGCTGCGCCGGCGCCTCGCGGCCGAAGACGACAGCCTCGTCGACACGGCTAAAGAGAAATGGGACGCCGATCTCACCGCGGCGGTGAAGCGCTTTCAGTTTCGCCTCGGGCTGAAACAGACGGGCCTCGTCGCGGGCGCGACGCTACGCGAACTCGACGTGCCGGCGGAGACCCGCTTCCATCAGCTCGAGTCCACCGCACAACGGCTCACCGCGTTCGATTTCGCCTTTGGTCCGCGCTACATCGTCGTCAACATTCCGTCGACGGCGGTCGATGCGGTGGAAGACGATCGCGTCGTGCGCCGCTACGCCGCGATCGTCGGCGATCCCGAGCACCATTCGCCGGAGCTGCAGGCGAAGGTCGTCGCGGTCAACATCAATCCCACATGGACGGTTCCGGTCTCGATCATCAAGAACGAGATCGCGCCGAAGATGCTGAAGGACCCGACCTATCTGCAGCGCTCGCATATTCGCGTGCTGAACGCGCAACGCGAGGAGGTCGATCCGCGCTCGATCAACTGGGCGAGCGAGCGCGCCGCCCAATACACGCTGCGGCAGGATTCCGGCGCGGACAATTCGCTGGGCTCGATCCGCATTTCGATGCCCAATTCTCATTCCGTCTACATGCATGACACGCCCTCGCGAAATCTCTTCGCCAATGATTATCGCTTCCTGTCGCATGGCTGCGTGCGCGTGCAGGGCGTCGTCGATCTCGCGGCCTGGCTGCTCGACGGCGAATCCGGTCCGCAGATGAGCAAGGATGAGATCAACGCAAAAATCGCGTCGGGCGAGCGCGAGGAGGTGCGGCTGACGCAGCATGTGCCGGTGGCGTGGGTCTATATGACCGGCTGGGCGTCGGCGGACGGCCTCGTGCATTTTCGCGACGACGTCTATCATCTCGACGAAGTGAGAGGCGTCGCCGAGCAGTAGGCCTCGTTGGTCTGCATGGCCCGGATGTCATTCTCGGCGGACCGAAGGTCCGACCGGGAATCCAGGGCAGTATTCAAGCTCTGGATTCCCGATCACGCGCGTCGCGCGTGTCGGGAAAGGCGTCCAAACGTATCGTCACTATGAGCGCTACAGCGTCACGCGGTAGCGAACGAAACTGTCGGCTTCAACGAATGAATCGTAGAGACGCCGCGCGCGTTCATTGTCGGCTTGCGTGTGCCAATAGAGGCGCGCCCATCCGCGCGCGCGTCCAAGATCGATGAGATCCTGAATGAGCGCGCGCCCCACGCCCGCGCCCCGAACATTTGGATCGACGAAAAGGTCTTCGAGATAACACGTCGGCGAAGATGTCCAACTGCTGTCATGCAGCACGGAGACGGAAAAGCCGGCGATGCATCCCTCCCTTTCAGCAATCCGGCCGATCATGGCCGAGGTTGGGTCGAGAAGGCGGCGTAACGTATATTCGGTCACTTCCACCGGCACAGAGGTTTCGTAGAAATCATTATAGCCGGCCCAGAGCCTGCGCCACGCCGCGGCGTCCGCCTCGCGAATGTTCCGGATGAGAGTCATTCGTCTTGCGCTCTGGCGCTTTCGTGCCAGCCGCGCAGCAGAACATAGGACAGGGCGGCGAGCGCGCCGTAGATGGCTAAGCCGCTCAGCGAGATAAGCGCCAGCGCCGCAAACATGCGTGGAATGTCGAGACGGAATCCCGCTTCGACGATGCGATAGGCGAGGCCCGTTCCCTGACCCGAC
This sequence comes from Methylocystis sp. L43, assembly GCF_015709525.1. Lineage (GTDB taxonomy): Bacteria > Pseudomonadota > Alphaproteobacteria > Rhizobiales > Beijerinckiaceae > Methylocystis. The sequence continues at coordinate 55,628 of NZ_JADNRA010000033.1, forward strand.
GCGCCTGCGGCGAGCTCCGCGACGATGGCGCCGATGAGCGCCAGTCCGCCGCCGATGCGCAAACCCGCGAGGAATTGCGGCAGCGCCGACGGCAGGCGCAGATAGATCAGCTTCTGCCATGGCGAGGCGCGATAAAGGTCAAACAGATCGCGCAAGCCGAAATCGACGGAAGCGAGTCCGAGCGACGTATTCGAAAGAATCGGAAAGAAGGCGACGAGAAAGGCGCAGACCAGCACCGCATTGCCGGGCTGCAGATAAACGAGCAGCAAAGGCGCGATGGCGATGATCGGCGTCACCTGCAAGGTGATGGCGAAGGGCAGCAGCGCGCGCTCCAGCCATTTCGACTGGGCGATAAGCAGCGCCAGCGCCACGCCGCAGACGGTGGCGATGATAAGCGCCTCGATAGTGACGCCGAGCGTCACCAATAGCGACGAGAACAGGAGTTCGCGGTCCTCGATCAGCTTGGCGAGGATGACGCTCGGCGCCGGGAGAATATAGGGCGGGATGTTTTTCCACCGCACGAGCGCTTCCCACAGCGCCAAAGCAGCGAGAAGAACGGCGAGCGGCACGCCGATGTCGCGCCAGGCGATGGCGCTTGGCTTTTGGATCACGGCGTCGCCTCTTCGATTGAGACGCGAAGCGCCTGCGACGCCCGGCGACACACGTCGGCGAAAGTCCTGCTCGACCGATAGTCGTCGTCGCGTGGGATCGCCGGGTCGATCTCGATTTCGTCGATGAGTCTGCCGGCGCGCCGCGACATCACCACGATGCGCGTCGAGAGATAGGCGGCTTCGAACACCGAATGGGTGACGAAGACGATCGTCGCGCCGAATCGGCGTTTGAGCGCGAGAAGATCGTCATTGAGTTTGAAGCGCGTCACCTCGTCGAGCGCGGCGAAAGGTTCGTCCATCATCATCAGCGTCGGCCGCGTCACCAGGGCGCGAGCGATGGCGCAGCGCATCCGCATCCCGCCGGAGAGTTCTCGCGGCAGCGCGCGCGAAAAGTTGAGAAGACCGACATGCGCGAGCGCCTCTTCGATGCGCGGCGACGCCGCTTGGCGTGGAACGCCCTTAAGCCGCAGCGGCAGAAAGACATTGTCGAATACGCTCGCCCAAGGCAGCAGCGTCGCATCCTGGAACACGACGCCGATGTTGTTCTTCACTTGAGGCGCGCTCCAGTCGATCGCGCCTGCCGTCGGGCTCGCGAGCCCTGCGATGAGCCGCAGCACCGTCGACTTGCCGCAGCCCGAAGGCCCGAGCAGCGTCAGGATCTCGCCGTCGCGCACGTCGAGGTCATAGTCAGCGAGGGCGACGAGCCCGCTTGGAAAAATCTTGCCGACCGCGCGCAATGAAACGAGCGCGGGCGCCGTCACTTGCACATCTGCGATCTCACGCGCGCTCATGTCGGATCCCTGGCGTCATTTTGGCCGCAGCTCCATGCCGACCTTCTTGCCGATAAAACGCAGCGTGTAGCCGCGCGTGTAATCAATGTTGGCGGGAACGACGCTGGCCTTGGCCATCTTATCGAAAAAGCTCTTCATCCGCGCGTCGGTGATCACGCCGACGCCATAGGTCCGCGCGTCGCCGGAATCGACGATCCCGCGCTCCTTCATTTTACCGAGGGAATAGGCGATCTGACCGTCGGTCATCTCTGGATTGTCGCGCTTGATCATCGCGTTCGCCTGAGCGTTGTCGCCGTAGAGATAATTGTACCAACCGATGATCGAAGCGTCGACGAAGCGCTGCACGAGGTCGGGAGTCTTGGCGATGGTGTCGGCGCGCGTCTCGATCGTCGTCGAATAGCCGTCATAGCCGTAGTCGTGCAAAAGAAAGACGTTGGGCGTGAACCCGCCCGCGCGCTCGATCGCGTAGGGCTCCGAGGTGAGAATTCCCTCCTGAATCGATTTCTTGTCGGCAAGGAAAGGCGCCGAATTGAAATTATAAGGCTTGGCGTTTTGGTCCTTGAACCCATAGGCCTGCTTCAGCCATTGCCAGACGGAAGCGCGCATGTCGCTGGCGATGAAGGCCGTCGCCTTCGGCAGATCTTCGAAACGATCGAGGCCCTCGCCGGCATGCGACATGAAAATCACCGGATCGACCTGGAACATGCTGGCGACGGTGACGACCGGCACGTTCTGCTGCACCGATTCGAACATCTGGATCGTGTTTGCGCCCATCGCGAAATCGACGCGTCCGGCGGCGAGCAGCAGCCGCGCGTTGAGCTGCGGACCGCCTTGCAAAAGGGTCACGTCGAGCCCGTAGCGCGCATAAGTGCCGTCGGCGACGGCCTGATAGAATCCGCCGTGCTCGGCTTGCGCCCGCCAATTGGTGGCGAAGCGCACCTTGTCGAGCGCAAGGGCGGGCGCCGCGATGAGGAGAGCGATGAGCAAGGCGACAAGGCGCATGGTGCGGGCTCCGGCTGCGAGGCGCGCATCATACATGAACGCGCGCGGGCTCTATATCCCGCTCGACTTCGACGAGAAATTGAAGCCTTCGACGAGCATCGCCGGCGCTGCCGGCGCGCCGCCTTCGCCGGCCGCGCGCCAGGTCCGACGCGTTGGACCGAGCGCTTTGATGTTGCTGAACAGCTCGCCCAATCGCTGATTGAAGCGCATGTTGCGCATGGGCGCGACGATCCGGCCGTTCTCGATAAGGAAATTGCCGTCGCGGGTGAGGCCGGTCAGCAGCAGGCTCTTCCGATCGACGATATTGGTGTACCAAAACCGCGTCACCAGGACGCCGCGCCGCACCGAGCGAACCATGTCGTCCAGCGAAACGTCGCCGCCGGACATCACGAAATTCTGCGCGAAGGGGATGGGTTCGGATTCGGTCTTTTGCGCCCAGGCGCGTGAACGATAGAGCGTCGTCACAACGCCGTTCTTCACAAAGGCGCGGGCGCGATGCGGCACGCCCTCGTAACCGACGGCGGCTTCGGGCGCCAGCGGATCAGCCGGATCGACGCGGATCGTGAGCTTTTCGTCAAAGAGCTTCTCGCCCAAAAGCGCGCCGCCGCCAGGACGCGCGAAGAAGCTTCTCCCCTCGTCGGCGGCGCGCGCCTCCATTGTTCTGATGAGCCAAAAAGCGAGCTCGGTCGTCGCGTCGGGCTCAAGAACAACCGTATACGCGCCGGGTTCGAGATCGACGGGAATCGCGTCATGCGCGCCTTTGGCGCAGGCGACGCGCGCGATCGCCTCCGCATCGAGTCGATCAGCGAAAAATTGATGCGCGCCGGCCCATCCCGACCAAGCGTCGGCGCGGTTGCGCGCCGTGGCGGAGAGATCAATTTCGCTGCGCCGCTCATAGGCGAAAAGGCCGGCGCTCGTCGCATATGCGTCGAATCGCCTTGCCGTCGTCGCGCAGCCGAAGGTGTCGACGCCGATGCGCGCGCCTTCCTCGATGACGCGCGCCGCCGCGTCGGCGAGGGCGTCGAGGCGCAGATTGGCGGTAGTCTCGTCATAACGGTCGGAGAAGCCGTAATTCTGCGGGCCGAGCGGCGCGACATAATCCGGATCGACGGGCAATAGGCGCGCGATCTCTTCCGAGCGCGCCACGGCGGCGGCCAACGCCGCGTCGTCGAAACGCGAGATGCTGCAGGAGCCGATGCGCCCGCCAATATGTGACGAGATGCGCAGAGCAGCTTCCGCGGTCGCGAGATTGGTCGTCGCGCCGCCGCGCGCGAAGCGCAGACTTTGATCCAAGCCGCCTTGGATATGCACGGCGCAGGCGTCGGCCTTGGAGCGTGCGAGAACATTGTCGGCGATCGACTTTGCGTCGTCTGAAGAAAGAAACATGCGCTATGCGTCGTCGCTCGTGTTCAGCAAGCGCACATTGCGAAAGAGCGCCGGGGGGCTGCCATGCGAGACCGGCGCCACCTGCACCGGCTCGGCCTTGCCGCAAGTGAAGGTGCCGTCGAGATGATAGGCGCTCGCGTCGCATAGCCCTGCGAGAGAGTTCCAAAATTGCGTGGTGCGGCCCTGATAGGCGCCGTCGCGCAGCAGTTCGCCGAGCTGGCCGTTCCTGATCTCATAGAAGAGCTGTCCGCCGAACTGGAAGTTATCGCGCTGCTGATCGATGCTCCAGCTGCCTGCGCCCACGACATAAATGCCGTTCTCGACATCGCTGATGAGATCGCTGAAGGAGCATTTCTGAGGATTGGGCTTGAGCGAAATATTCGGCATGCGCTGAATGGGAAACGTCGTCGGACTGTCCGCATAGGCGCAGCCGTTCGAATGCGACAGGCCGATGAGATGCGCCTGTCCAAGCGCCATCTGGAAATTTTTGAACACGCCCTTTTCGACGATGGCGAACTCAGCGGCTTCCGCGGGGGCGCCGTCGTCGTCGAAGCCGATCGTGGCGAGCGCGCCGGGTTGCGCGCGATCGGCGACGATCGTCATCAATTCGGAGCCGAACTGCAGTTTGTTGAGCATATGGGGTTTGACAAAGCTCGTTCCGGCGAAATTCGCCTCCCAGCCCAGCACGCGGTCGAGTTCGGTCGAATGGCCGACCGTCTCGTGAATGGTGAGCCACAGATTCGTCGGGTCGATCACGACGTCGTAGTCGCCCGGCGTTACTGGCTTAGCGCCAAGCTTCGCGCGCGCCTCCTCGCCGGCCCGTGCGGCTTCCTCGATCAGGCCGGCGCCGACGATGTAATCCCAGCCGGCGCCGCGCGCCGGCGCCAGGCAGTCACGCGTCGCGAAACGGCCGCTGGCGCGGTCGATGGCTGTCGCCTGAAAGTTCGGCGCGACGCGCGTGCGGGTTTGATGAATGCGGCTGCCAAGGCTATTGGCGAAGAATCGCTCTTCGCAGGTCGCCGAAAGCGACGCGGAACAAAAATCCGCGCCGTGATCACGCGCGCTGGCGATGATCGAAAGCAGCAGGTCGGCCTTCTCGCCCGCGGACACTTCGAAGGGATCGACGCCCATAGGCATGATCCATTCGGCTTCATGCACGGGCAGCCGCTCAAGCGCGATCGGCTGGGTTTGTATCCGCTTCACCGCGCGGGCGTTCTCCAGCGCTCGATCGACGCCATCGCGCAGGCTCTGCGGATCGAGCCGCCGCGCGCCATAAAATCCCCAGCAGCCGTCGAGCAGCACGCGCACGCCGAAGCCCTGCGACGCCCGCTCGTCGAAACTTTCCAAGCGGTCGTCCTTGGCGAAGGCGTATTCGCGCCGCGTTTCGCCGATTCTGACGTCGGCGTAACTGGCGCCATTTTGCCTCGCGCCCGTCAGCGCGATATCGGCGAGATCGTAGAGCAGCGCGCGGTCCAGCGCGAAGGCGCTGCGGCCCCTCGCGCATGAGGCTTCGCTCGTCGAAGGCGGGGCGGCGGGCGCCATTGGTCGCTCCAAAATTCCCTCATATGTTGGTCGTTTCGGCGGTGATTTGCAATCGCCGCGTTACGGTTGCGCTTCGCTGTTCCATCCGCATGCGGCGAGCGCCTTGCCCATATGCGCGGGCGGCGCAGCGACAGCTTCCACGGGCGGCTTGCCGTCCTGCATCGGCACGCTCACCGCGCGCGCATGAAGATGTAGCGGCGCTGAGTCCTCGCGGCGACCTGAGCCGTAGATGGGATCGCCGAGAATAGGCCATCCCAACGCCTGGGCATGCACGCGGATCTGATGCGTGCGGCCGGTGTGCGGCGTGAATTCGATAAACGTCAGCGTGTTGTCAGGGCTTCCGCCAAGCACCCGCCAGGAGGTTCTGGCGGGCAGGCCGAGCGGGTCCGGCCGCATCCACCAGCCCCGCGTCGCGTCGAGCCGTCCGAGCGGGAGGTCGATTTCGCCTTCTTCGCTCGCGGGGGCGCCTTCGACCACGGCCCAATAGGTCTTGCCGATGCGGCCGGACTTGAACAACCTGCCGAGCCGCTCGAGAGCCTTACGGTGGCGCCCAAGAACGAGGCAGCCGGACGTGTCCTTGTCCAGCCGGTGGGCCAGCGCCGGCGGACGCGGCAGGCCGAAGCGCAGCTGGTCGAAGGCGTCTTCGAGGCTCGGGCCGCCCTTCGGCCCGCGATGGACGGCGACGCCGGCGGGCTTGTCGATGATCAGCATCAGCCCGTCGCGGTGGAGCAGGCGAGAAAGGAGGTCCATGGCGGGCTTATAGCAGCGATGCGCGCAAGAAGGCGGCGCTATTTCGCGGCCCGCGCGGCTTTTCCGAGCGAAACCGCGCCGCCGACGAACTCTCCGTCGTAGAAACAGCTTAATATCGCGTGCTTGACGGCGCTACAGAGAGTCGGCGGCTTGAGTTCCGTTCGTTGACCGGCGTTATGGAGATGATCTCGACGTCGTCGACGTCGGCGAAATACTCAACGAGTTTTCCCGTATATTCGACAGAGGCCGATGCGCCGACGCGCTGGTTTGCGTCGTTGACGCCGTTCATGAGGACGACCTTGTCGGGGGTGCAAACAAGCCGACATGGACGCCGAATGGCTGCTATTGAGCGATCCGGCGACGTTGAAACTTTGCTGTACGAGGAACAATGGCGATCATATCTCCGACCCCGAAGCTGCGCGTCACAATCGAATTCGGCGTCGCGCGCCTCTATATCGAAAATCCCGCCAAGCGGAACGCGTTCGACTTCGAGATGTGGCGCGCGCTGCCGTCACTGCTGCGGGCCGTCGACGCCGCGGAGGACGCGCGCGTTCTCGTCATCAGCGGGGCGCCGGGTCTGCCGTTCTGTTCCGGCGCCGACATCAGCGAATTCTCCAACCTGCGCGCGACGAGCGAGGGCGGGCGCATCTATGAGGACGCCAATGTCGAGGCCTTCGACTCGATTTCGAATCTCTCCAAGCCGACGATCGCGGCCGTGTCGGGCTTCTGCATGGGCGGCGGATTCGGAATCGCCGCGGCTTGCGATCTGCGCATCGCCGATGGGCAAGCGACATTCGCGATTCCGGCGGCGAAGCTCGGCGTCGGCTATCCGCCCTCGGCGATGGCCTATGTCGTCGCCGCGGTCGGCCCGCAACTCGCGTTCGATCTCTTTTACACGGCGCGCCGCCTGACTGCTGATGAAGCCAAGGAGCGCGGCTTCGTCAGCCGCCTCTTCGCCACCGAGAGTTTTGAAGGCGCCGTGCATGCGCTCGCCGAAACCATCGCCGCTGGCGCGCCTCTGACACTGCGCGCCGCCAAGGCGGCGATCCGCGCCGCCGCGCGCCTGCCCGGCGCGTCGTCGCATGCGCAGTGCGAAGCGCTGACGAGCGCCTGTTTCGACAGCGCGGATTACATGGAAGGGCGCGCCGCGTTCCTCGAGAAGCGCGAGCCGAACTTTTCCGGGCGCTGACGTTACTCGCAGCCGTGGCGCGCGCCGTGGCGATGGGGTCGTCGCCAGCGTAAACGCGCGCTTTGCTTAGCCAGTGCTTCGAACTGGGGTTAATTTCAGCTCGCTTTCAGCCGTCATGCCCGGCCTTGCGCCGGGCATCCACGCCGGGACATCGCGAAACGCATCGCGCGGAGGCATTCGGCTCATGTTCTGACATTTGCATCATGTCGTCGCGTGGATGGCCGCGACAAGCGCGGCATGACGCGGTGAGATGACGCCTTGTTCACCTGAATTCGGAGCCCTGTTGCTTATGCCAGTGCTTCGAACTCGGGTTCAGCTTTCTTTCAGCCGTCATGCCCGGCCTTGTGCCGGGCATCCACGCCGGGACATCGCGAAACGCATCGCGTGGAAACGGCATGCTCGGCTCATGTTCTGACATTTGCATCATGTCGTCGCGTGAATGGCCGCGACAAGCGCGGCCATGACGCGGTGAGAGGACGCCTTGTTAACCTGGATTCAGAGCCCTGTTGTTTATGCAGGTCGGCTTGACGGCGTGGGCATAGCGGTTACTGTTTCAGTGACTATTGGCGATGCCTATCCCCGTGTAGCGGCGAATTACGGGAAGGATTGTCTTGAGGCCTTTCAACAAGCGTTTGCGCAGATCATCGTCTGCCGCTGGAGGCAGGCTGCGCCTCGGCGCGCTTCTGCTCGCCGCGATGCTTTTCGGCAGGGCTGCTCCGGCCGAAGCGGCAGAGACCTATAGGGGCGATGATCCCGACTCCTACGAGTGCAGTTCGGACTACAAAATCCTCAACCGATTTTCCGCGCCGCCGGGCGTTTCCGCGGCGCGCTCGACTAAATATTCTGACATAAAGTTCACCCGCGAGAACAACGTCATCTCGGTCAAGGACGCGTCGACTTCGAAGGACTTGGCGTACATCTCGGTGGGAGAAAATACAAAATATTGCGCTTTCAAAGATGTGCACGTTATTGAAGAGAAAAAATTGTGGCGCAAGGAATGTAATACGAAATACCACGGATTTCGCCTGAGAGTCATCGTAGACGAGCAACTACCTGTAAGGCCGTTTGGTTTTCCCGGCAGATTGCCGGCGGAAAAGCAACCCTTCGATAAAATGGACCATTCCATTAATGTTAAACTTTACCGAACAGCGGATGGGAAAAAGAAGGATTTAGCGCCGCAGTGTATGGACGCAAGCGGAACGCCAGAAGTCTCTTATAGGCTTCGTTATTTGGACCAGATTGCGACGGGCAATAAATCGGCCGTGTCCATAAGTGAAGAAGCGCCGTTCGACGTCAGAGAAGCCGGCGGCTATTCCAAGTATGAGCGTGAAGCTCTGAAGAAGGCGGGGCCGGGAGTTCCGCAGCCGAAGTAGCACTCGGTTGTCCCGAAAAAATATGGCAGTGGAATGATTGTCAGCAAAACTGAAAGACGCGCGTACTATTTTGTGCTTACTATGGTCGTTCTATCGTTTGTGATTATTGGCGTTTTGCCGTTGTTTCGCCTTGCTCAATATTTATGGCCCCAAGACTCTGGGCATGACATCACAGCGTTCGTATTGTCAGCGCCTCGTCAAAATCAGCTCTTGAATCTGAACCAGCTGTTTTCGGCGGACACGATCTGCATTGTGCCGCCGGAGGCCAATATCAACGAATATATTCGGCGGGCGCTGCCCGAAAAGCAGATCCCAGTTCCGGGCGATGATGACGATTACGAGGACAATGTGGCGCGCTGGCGCATTGTCGCGAGCTGGGACGCCACGCGGCTCGTGAAAGTTTTCGACGTATGGTCAACGACGACCTCAAAGAGAAAATATCCTTTAGAGCTGTCCGCCAAAGATAGAGATGCGCTAGGCGCCATCTGTTCCAGGCGACTACGATTGAAAATAGAAACAATAAACGGAGAAGTGACAGCGACAGTGCAGTAGCGTTGGCGGACCGCCGGTTAGCAGCAGCCCCCGGCTGGCGGGTCATCGATCGGCGCTCGCCTCGACCTCGAGGCTTTCCAGAATTTCGCTCGGCTTTCGCGCCAGCACGTCGATGGCGTTGACGCCCTTTGGCGCGGCAAAGCGCAGATGCAGGCGTTTCGGCTTCTCGATATAGGCCGAGACCGCGTCGGCGATGCGCTTGGCGTTTGCCCCTGCGCCGCCGAGCGCCGTGATCGCCGTCGCGGCGGCCTTGGCGTAATCGGCGCGCGCCTTGTCGACGGACGTTTTCTGCTCCTTGGCTTCAAGTGCGAGCACGCGATCGACGAGACCATCGCCTTCGAGCGTCAGATCGACTGATTTGACTGACGCGGTGAGCATGGCGGCGCGCGAGATGAGGGGCGAAGACGAGAAGGCCGCGCTCGACACATTGCCGAAGAGCGCCGAAAGATGCGCGACGCCCATGTCTTTGGCGTCGATCGCGACGGGCTCCAGCGCCGCTTCCGACGTCTTCTCGCGCCATTCTCCAGCGGCGACGCCGGAGAGCGCGAGCTCGCGATAGCCGAGCGCCAGGAAATGCGATGTCGTCTGCGTTTCGCCGCGCGCCGAAAGATCGACGACGAAATTATCGACGCGGCCGGAGAATTTCGTCGGCGTCATGCCAAGAAAATTGTCGAACGTCGCGCTGGCGTTCTCGACGCTGAATTTCATGCGCGATGGTTCACTGATCTTTGGGTCGGGAATATCGCCGGCGACGCCGCGCAGCTCGATGCGCGCGAGCTTGGGATAGGCGGCGCCCTCTAAAACCGGCGCCAGTTGCACGTCATTCAGCGCAAATCGCTTCACCGACAGATGGCCGCCGTCCGATGCGGCGAGCGAAAAATCGTCCAAAAACATCTCGCCGGCGCCGGCGCCCGCCACTTTGCGCAGACCGACGCGCGCGATCTTCGCCGTGAACGGCTTCCCTGCGGGTTCGCCCTTGCCGGTCGCGACGATGTCATCAACGTCGATCGACGCCGCCTCGAAGGATTGAAGCGCATCCAGGACATCGCGCCTCAGCGCGGGATCGTCTTCGGGCTTCGCCGGATCGAGCTTGGCGAATCTTTCAATGAGTTTGCCGGCGGGAGTCCGCAGCGCGCGGCCGCGCACGCCCTCGATCTTCAAACGGCCCGTCGTCAGAACGAGATTGGCGCTTGCGTCTTCAAGGCGCGAAGACTCGACGACTTCCTCATCGACCAACGGCTTCAGCGGTTCATTGGCCTCGCCGCGCGCGGAGAGCGCCAGACGCGCGAGTTCGGCGAGATCGACGCCCTTGGCGACAGAGGCCCCCCAGGAGACGCGCTGAACGCCGCCTTTCGTGGATTCGATCGTTTCCTCGCCGCCGTCGCCGCGTACGGTCGCGGCCCGCCCTGAAACGACATTCTCGAACAGCAGCTTGCGATACGCGGCGCGTTCGCTGTTCGACTCATTGCGGCTTTCGCTCGACATGGAAGGCACGGCGATTCGCCGCGCCGAAATGCGCGCAAGACGCGCCGCGACATTTGCGTCGCCGCTCAAAAACAGCGCGGCCAACTCCATCGCCGGCAGACTCGCGCCTTCGATTTCGATGCGCGGGATATGATAGGTCGTCGCGCCGAGCGTGATGACGAGGTTGTCGAGCGTGAGCGGCTTTTCGCCGGCGCCCGGCGCAGGCGCCGCGAAACTCATGAGCGAAAGCGACGTCACGACGCCGATGGCGAGGGATTTGCGCATTAGAAAACCTTGGGAAGACGAACGGGGAGAGCTTGCACGCCGCGCCTTTCGGGGTAAAGAGGCGCGTAGTTTCGTCGCAGCCGGCGTTTAGCGAGGGGCGGCGCGTGGCGGCGCGGCGACGCCGTGATAGAGAGGCCGCATGCGTCGACTCCTGCTCCTGCGCCATGGCAAGGCCGACCGGCATTCGGCCGGCGGCGACCGCCAACGTCCGCTCACCCGGCGAGGGATGGAGGATGCGCGGCGCATGGGCGAATATCTGCGAGACGCCGACATTATGCCGGGCCTCGCCGTCGCCTCCGATGCGCGTCGCGCCAAGCAGACCCTCGACCAGGTGCTGGAAGCGTTCCCAGGCCATGTCACGCATCTGATCGAGAATACGATTTATCTTGCGACCGTCGACCATCTGGTCGAGATTTTGCGGCAGACGCCTGACAGGGTCGCGACGCTGCTCGCCGTCGGTCACAATCCGGGCTTCGCCGAACTTGCCTCCTGGCTCGCCGGTTCGGGCGAGGCGGAAGATTTGGCGCTGATGCGCTCAAAATTCCCAACGGCGGCGCTGGCGATGCTCGACTTCGAGACCGATCATTGGGCGGACGTCGGCAGGGGCGGGGCGCGACTTGCGCGCTTCGTCACGCCGGGCATTCTACGGGGCGAGGCGACGGAAGACCCCGACTAGCGCAGTTCGCAAACCCCCAAGGCGGCCATGCTGATCGAAGCGCTCCTGACGATGCTGGCCGTAGCTGCGCCCCATAAGGCGCCGGCGGCGATGGTCGCGCCCTGGTCGATGTTCGCCGCGACGCCAAGCCCCGCCTATCAGCCTCAAGCGCGCGCCGTGGACAATTGGCGCTTCGAAAGCGCCCTGGCGCTGGAGATGGGGCCCGTCGCCGCGATCCGCCGGGCGCTCGGCGCCGAAGCGGGCGAACCGGCCCGCTGCGTCAAGCTCAACAATTACTGGTGCATCAAGAGCGCGGGGTGGAACGGCGAGATCGCCGCCGACGCAGACGGCCATGTCGCTTTCGCTTCGGCGGAGGAGGGCGCCGCCGTCGCCGCGCTGCTGCTGCGCCGATATTACGTCAACTATGGGCGGCGCACGGCGCGCGCCATCGTCGAGCGCTGGGCGCCGGCGCAATGTTCGCTCGTGTTCGCGCCCGCCGCGCGGCGGCCGGTGGCCGCCGTAAGTCCCGATTCCAGTTCGGCGAAACCGCGCGCCCTCGCGCGCATGTTGCCGCAGCGCGTCGCCCGCAATGGGATTGCGCCGCGCGGCATCCAAAATACGCTTCGCGCGCGCTGGCTGGCGTCGCATGGGCGCGGCGGGGTCAATCTGAAGACGGCCCGGCGACCGCTCGGAAAGCCCGTCGACCTCATGCCGGCGCCCTCGATCATGGCCGGCGTCTCCGAGCTTCCCGCGCGGCGGGAAAAGCTCGCCGAGCTGATCGAACCGTCGCCTCGGACAACCCTCGCCGACCTGCCGCCGTCGCCCGCGCCGCGCCTGCCGCCGCTTGGCGTTTCGAATTGCTCCGGGGAGCAGGCGCGGATCGCCACTTACGCGGCCAACCTGGCCCAGGGCGTCGTCGGCGGTCCGAACGAGGATCTGGCGCTGTTCACCGCCGAGGGGGCGCCGACCGAAAACCTGGCCATGGTGATGGCGAATATGGCGGCGGTCGAGATCGGGCCGGCGCGACCGCGCGAAGCGCTGATCCGGATCGCCGTCGCGCAACTGCGCCAGCTGCTGGAGGCGCCCGCGAAGCCGGGAGGCGATGCTGCGCCGGCTCCCCGGGCGCAGGCGCCGGCGCGCCCGGCGCATGCGGGGCCATGACGCGCTTAAGCGCTTCTCCGCTTTAAGAGCGCGCCATCAATTCCAGCGCCAGCCCATAGACTTTCGTGCGGGCGGGTTCGGGCAGGGTTTTCAGCACCTCGAAATAGGTCTGCCCGGCGCCGCACATGCGGGCGTCTTCGAGCGGCGGCGTGGGCATCTTGCCGTCGAGCAGCGCGTCGATCTCGATCTTGCTCAGACCCCGCGCGGCGAGCGCGGTCTCCAACACCCGGAAGTCCGCCTCTGTCGGCGCGGTCCGATCGATCTTTTTGGCTTGTCCGCTGACGATCGCCTCTAATCCCGCAAGCGCCATGTCCGAGACGATCTGGCGGCGGGAGGCGGCGAATCGCTGAAAGTCGAGATTGGTCGCGCCGTAGAGGAAGGCGACGCACATGCGCTTATCCTCCCGCGCCACCGCCTGCAGCACTTCCAGCTGCTTTTCGAAGACGCGGGCGATCGGCTCAGGCTCGGCCTTCGCCGCCAGGGCGCCGCGCGAGGTGCGGATGCGGCGCACCGCCTCGGACAGATAATAATCGACGCTCTGCTCTTCTTTCGTCTGCGCGAGGCGGGTGGCGAAATCATTGATCGCCGCTTCGTAATCGGCCGTGAAGGTCTCGCGAAGTCTTGCGAAGTAGCGCGCATAATCCGGCGTCGAGGCGATCAGGGCCTCGATCTGCTGCCGCGCGCTTCCCTTGTCGACTTGCCCATTGGCGGGCGCCGCGATCCCCGATCCCGCATCGGCCATGCGCGGCGTGGGATTGAGGGCCAGCCAGGTCAGGCCGATGCCGGCTCCGACCGCGACGAGCGCCGCAGCCAGCAGCGCCAGAATTTTCTCCAGATACATCGCCGGCCTTTGCGTCTCTGATCGAAAGCGTGAAGCTTAAAGCATTGCGCAGGAGGGCGGAAGCGCGGGCGCGCTCATGCGCGATTCAACAGGCGATGAAGCCGGGCGGTCTCGGCGCGATGGGCGACGAGCAGGCTGATATGCCGGTTGAGATCATAGCTCCAATGCCCTCGCCGGGCGCGTTCGCCGCGCATCGCGCGCTCGATTTCCTTGAGCGCGGCGCGCGCCGCATCGGGCGATTCGCTGGCGATCGTCTGAGGCGACAGGCGATGGAAACGCGCCAGCGCGCGCGTGCGATCATAGGCGTTGAGACCCGCGACGAGGGCGGCGTCGAGCGCCGCGCCGGCTGCTGTGGCGAAGCGGGCGGGGCGGTCGTCTTGCGGGGCGTGAACTGGCTTGTGCGTCATGGATCATCCTCCGTGACGCAGAGAATGTTCTCCCGCGAACGGATGAGGATAAGCTTTTTGTCCTTGAATAGGATTATTTTCCAGCTTACGGTTGCCCGCCACCCAGCTGGAGACCTCGATGTTTCTCGATCCGACGCTCATTCCGGGGCTTAGCGCCGCCGCGGCCGCCGCCGCGAAGGGCGCGCCCTTCGCCGATCTCTTTTCTCCCCGCCGCTCCCGCGCTTCGGTCGCGCGGGCGCGTCAGCTCGCCGTCTATCTCCACCATGTCGCGCTCGGCGCCAGCGTTTCGGCCTGCGCCAAAGCTTTCGCGCGCGACCGCGCCACCGTCCGTCACGCCTGCGCGACGATCGAAGATCTGCGCGACGATCCGCTGTTTGACGCCGGCGCCCGCCGGCTCGAAACCGCGCTGGCCGCGCAGCGCGACATGATTTGCGCCCTCCTTTCCCAAGGGAGCGCGCAATGAAGAAAAGCGCGGGGACCCCAACCCGGGAGGAAACCGGCCGCGCCATGCGCCGGCTGCTGCAGGCGCTTGCCGAGCCGGGGGCGCGCGGTGCGCTCAGCGCGCTCGAGCCCTCGACGCTCGTCGTGCTCGCCGCGCGTAAAGGCGTCACCGTGGCGCGCGCGCGATTTGCGGCCGCCGCCTGCGACGCCGCGCTCGCCGAGGGGCTCGTGCGATGGGAGCAGGAAGGCGGCGAGCGTCGGTTGGCGCTCACCGACGCCGGCCGCGCGCATCTGCGCCGATTGTCCGCGCCCGACGTCGATCAGGCCGAGCCGTTTCGCGCCCAGCACGCATCCTATGCGCTGCGCCAGCTCGAAAAGGCCGCGCGTCCGACGCTCGTCAATGACGCGGAAAGCCCGCTCGCCTGGCTGGCGCGGCGAAAGGACCGCGAGGGGCGAAGCTTTCTCGACGCCGCGCAGCTCGAAGCCGGCGAGCGCTTTCGCCGCGACATCGAACAGGCGCAGCTCTTGCAGCGCGTGACCGCGAATTGGGAGGCGTCGATCAACGCCGCCCGCCGCGGCGCCGACGCCGGCGCCGTCTCCGAGGTTGCCATCGACGCGCGCCGGCGTCTTGCGCGCGCCGTCGACGCGGTGGGGCCGGAACTGGCGGGCCTCTTGACCGACGTCTGCGGCTATCTGAAAGGCATGGAGATTGTCGAAAGCGAACGCGGCTGGCCGCCCCGCGCGGCGAAAGTCGTGCTCAAAATCGCGCTTGATCGATTGGCGCGCCATTACGGGCTCGCGATCGAAGCGCGCGGCCGCGACCGCGCGCAGGCGCTGCTGCATTGGGGCGCCGAGGATTATCGGCCGAGAGTGTGAATTCACCCTCCCCTTGAGGGGGAGGGTCGAAGCGCGCAGCGCTTCGGGGTGGGGTGACAAATGCGAAGCGCCGAAGAAAGACGATGCGGCAAGAGCGTTGGATGGGGGTTCACCCCACCCCGAACTGCTTCGCAGTCCGACCCTCCCCCTCTAGGGGAGGGTGGGCAGCGCCGCGCAGCGTTGATCGCAATACCCCAGCATCGACGAAGCGCAGCGTCTGACTCCCTCTCCCGCGAAGCGGGGGAGGGCTGGGGAGGGGGCTACGCCGCCATCGCCTCTTTGGCTTCTTTCTTGATGCGCTCGACCATCGAGCGCAGTCCGTTGGCGCGCTGCGGCGTCAGATGTTCGGCGAGGCCGAGCTCCTTAAAGAGCGGCGCCGCGTCGGTTTCGACGATCTCCTGCGCCGGCCGCCCCGAATAGAGCGCCAGCACGAGCGCGACGAGGCCGCGCACGATATGCGCGTCGCTGTCGCCGCGAAACGCGAGCGCGGTGCGCCCGTCGGCGTCGCGCGTCGGCGTCGTTTCGAGCCACACCTGGCTGGCGCAGCCGCGCACCTTGTTCGCGTCCGTATAGGCGTCTTTCGGCAGCGGCTCGAGCGTGCGCCCAAGCTCGATGAGATAGCGGTAGCGGTCCTCCCACTCATCGAGCAGCTCGAAATTGCCAATGATCTCGTCGATCTGCATTTTGCTCCGCATCCTTCCCGCGAAGGCGCATTCTACCTCATTTCGGCGCTGCGCCGCGCCCTTTCCTTGGCGACGGCCACGCCTTACATTCCGCGCGATGATCGCTGGCGCGCCGCGCCGCTCTTTAGGAGTTTTATATGAGCGACTTTTCCCGCTGGCGCGCCGTCGCCGCCGCGATTTTTCTTAGCTTGGGTCTTGCCGGCTGCGGCTACAACACGATTCCGACGCTCGAAGAAAACGCCAAGGCGAAATGGTCGGACGTGCAGTCGCAATATCAGCGCCGCGCCGATCTCATCCCAAATCTCGTGGAGACCGTGAAGGGCTACGCCAAGCAGGAGAAGGACGTGCTCACCTCCGTCGTCGAGGCCCGCGCCAAGGCGACGTCGGTCAAGATCGACGCGGGTTCGCTGACCGATCCTGAAAAAATGAAACAGTTCCAGGAGGCGCAAAATCAGCTGACCGGCGCGCTCGGCCGGCTGATCGCGGTGAGCGAAGCCTATCCGGACTTAAAATCGAACCAGAACTTCCTCGCCCTGCAGTCGCAGCTCGAAGGCACTGAGAACCGCATCACTGTGGCGCGCCGCGACTACATCGACGCGGTGCGGGAATTCAACACCTCGCTGCGCACCTTTCCGACGCTCCTCTGGGCGAAGACG
Organism: Methylocystis sp. L43; assembly: GCF_015709525.1. Taxonomy (GTDB): domain Bacteria; phylum Pseudomonadota; class Alphaproteobacteria; order Rhizobiales; family Beijerinckiaceae; genus Methylocystis. Next base: position 72,293 of record NZ_JADNRA010000033.1, read on the forward strand.
TTCTTCGCCGGCACGAAGCCGATGGCGGAATTCTCCGCGGCCGGCGCCGCGCAATCGCCGCCAGAGGTGAAGTTCTAAACGATGAGCGCCGACGCGCCGACAGAAGAGCTGATCGCGCGGGAGGCGATGTGGGCGCATATGCGCCGCGAAGCGGAGGAGGCGCTGCGTCTCGACCCGTCGCTGACGCCGCTGATGCTCGGCGCGATCCTCAATCGCGCGTCGCTTGAAGAGGCGGTGGTCCATCGCATCGCCGCGCGACTCGGCGCCTCGGCGGTGGATGCGGAGACGATCGCCGACGCCTTCATGCAAGCTGTGAGCGACGATGAGACGATCGCGGCGGCCTTTCGCGCCGATCTCGCCGCCTATGTCGAGCGTGATCCCGCCTGCGGGCGGATGATCGAACCGCTGCTCTATTTCAAGGGCTTTCACGCCATCCAGTCGGCGCGGCTGGCGCATGCGCTGTGGGGCGGGCGGCGCCACGATTTCGCTTTCTACATCCAGAGCCGCGCCTCGGACGCGCTGGCGGCGGACATTCATCCGGCCGCGCGTTTCGGCAAGGGGCTGTTCCTCGATCATGGCACGGGCTTTGTCGTCGGCGAGACGGCGGTCGTCGACGACGACGTTTCGATCCTGCACGGGGTGACGCTCGGCGGCACGGGCAAGGTCGCGGGCGACCGTCATCCGAAGGTCGGGCGCGGCGTGATGATCGGCGCGGGCGCCAAGATTCTCGGCAATATCGAGATCGGCGCCTGTTCGCGGATCGCTGCGGGCTCGGTGGTGCTGCAGTCGGTTCCGCCCAATTCCATCGTCGCCGGCGTTCCGGCGAAGGTGGTCGGGACCGAATCGCTTATGGAGCCGGCGCGCGACATGGACCAGATCCTTCGCGGCCTCGCCTATGATTCTTTCGATTACGTCATCTGACCCGCGCCTCAGCGTCCGCTGAGCGCCGGGGCGATTGAGGGTTGCGCAGGGCCACGGTTCTCCTGCTATGTGTCGCCGGGCGGCGGCGCCGTTCCCAAGGGCCGGCGCAGGGCGGCGGCGGCCGGAGCAGGGGGATCGATGCTCGAGATCGCGGTCCAGATGGACCCCTTGGAACGCATTAATTTTGCTGGAGATTCGACCTTCGGGCTGATGCTGGAGGCGAAGCGCAGGGGCCATCGCCTGTGGTTCTACACGCCGGATCAACTGTCGCTTGAAGGCGACCGGCTGACGGCGCGGGCGCGTCGCATCGACGTTTTCGACGATCCTTCGCGCTATTACACGCTTGGCGAGGCCACCGATCTTGAACTCGGCGCCATGGACGTGGTGCTGCTGCGTCAGGATCCGCCGTTCGATCTCGCCTATATTACCTCCACGCATTTTCTGGAGCGGCTCGCGCCGAGGACTCTCGTCGTCAACGACCCTGCGCATGTGCGCAACGCGCCGGAAAAAATCTTCGTAATGGAGTTCGCCGATCTGATGCCGCCGACGCTGATCACGCGCGACCGCGCGGCGATGGAGCGCTTCCGCGCCAAGCATGGCGAGATCGTCATGAAGCCGCTCTACGGCCATGGCGGCGCCGCGGTGTTCAAGGTCGCGCCACGCGATCCGAATTTCGGTTCGCTGTTCGACATGTTCGCGACGACTTTCCGCGAGCCATGGGTCGTGCAGCGGTTCCTGCCGGAGATCGTTAAGGGCGACAAGCGCATTCTTCTCATTGACGGCGAGGCGATGGGCGCGATCAACCGCATTCCGGCCGATGACGACATCCGCTCCAACCTGGTGCGCGGCGGGGCGCCGGCGGCGTCCGAACTCAACGCGCGCGAAAGAGACATTTGCGCGAGGCTCGGGCCCGAGCTGAAACGGCGCGGATTGGTCTTCGTCGGCATCGACGTGATCGATGGCTGGCTCACCGAGATCAACGTGACCTCGCCGACGGGGCTCCGCGCGCTAAAACGCATCGGCGGGCCGGATCTTGCGCCGCCGCTCTTCGACGCCATCGAGGCGCGTCTGCGCGCCCTGCGCGCATCGGGCCGATCGCCGGAACTGACTCTATGAACGAAGCAGCGCCGCTCAGCGTTTTCGCCGGGCTCGATCCCGATAAGCAGTTTCGTGGACTACGCGAGGCTCTCGCGCCATCGGTCGCCGCGATCTGCAAGGGTGAGCGCGGCCATGCGCGGCGCACGGCGATCGTCGAATTGTTTCGCTCGGTCTTGGCGGAAGGACGCGAGATCGCGCGCGCCCGGCTTGAGGCGCGCGGCTCGGGACTGGCGTGCGCGAGATTGATTTCAGGGCTCGAAGACGAGTTGATCGGCGCCATCTACGACTATGTCGTGCGCTACGTTTACGTCGTCGACAATCCGACATTTGCTGAGCGTCTCGCCATTATCGCGGTTGGCGGCTATGGACGCGGGACGCTGGCGCCGGGCTCCGACATCGATCTGCTGTTTCTCGTGCCTTACAAACAGACTCCGTGGGGCGAAAGCGTCATCGAGGCGATCCTTTATATTCTTTGGGATCTGCGTCAGAAGGTGGGCCATGCGACGCGCTCCGTCGCCGAGTGCATGCGTCAGGCCCGCGCCGACATGACCATTCGAACCACGCTTCTCGAAGCGCGCTTCATTCTCGGCAACGCCGAGCTGTTCAGCGAGTTCCGTGAGAGCTTCGACCGCGAGATCGCCCGTTCGGATACGCGCGAATTCGTCTCCGCCAAGCTCGCCGAACGCGACGCGCGGGTGATGCGCGCCGGCGCCTCGCGATATCTCGTCGAACCAAATGTGAAGGAAGGCAAAGGCGGCCTGCGCGATCTCAACACGCTGTTTTGGATCGCCAAATATGTCTATCGCGTCCGTGAGGCGAAGGAGCTCGTCGCCGCGGGCCTCTTCACCGCGGCGGAGCTGAGCCTGTTCGAGCGCTGCGAGGAGTTTTTGTGGCGCGTGCGATGTCATCTGCATTTCGCGACGGGGCGCGCCGAAGAACGGCTGGCCTTCGACGTGCAAACGACGATCGCCAGGCGCCTGGGCTATCACGACCGGAGCGGGCTATCGCCGGTCGAGCGCTTCATGAAGCACTATTTTCTCGTCGCCAAGGAAGTTGGCGATCTCACCGCGATCGTCTGCGCGGCGCTTGAAGAAAAGCAGGCGAAGCCGCGCGCCATCTTCGAGCGCTTCCTGCAGCCGTTTCGGCGCCGGCGCAGTCGCGCCCCGCAAGGCGACTTCATCGTCGATCACGACCGCATCAGCATCGTCGACGCCGATGTGTTCAAGCGCGATCCCGTCAACATCATCCGGCTGTTCTGGATGGCCGATCATCATGGCCTGCCGCTGCATCCCGACGCTTTGCGGGCGGTGACTCTGTCGCTGCGTCTCATCGACGCCGATCTGCGCGCGAATAAGGAAGCCAATCGGCTGTTTCTCGAAATCCTGCTCTCGCGCAACATGACCGAAATTACGCTGCGCCGGATGAATGAGACCGGCGTGCTTGGGCGTTTCATTCCGGATTTCGGCAAGATCGTCGCGATGATGCAATTCAATATGTATCATCATTATACGGTCGACGAGCATCTGCTGCGCGTGGTCGGCGGACTGTCCGATCTCGAAGCCGGACGCATGCCGGAGCATCAGCAGCTGGTTGACGAAATCCTGCCGACGATCGTTAACCGCAAGGTGCTTTATCTGGGCCTGCTCCTGCACGACATCGCCAAGGGCCGAAAGGAGGACCACTCGCTCGCCGGCATGGAGGTGGCGCGCAGCCTGTGTCCGCGTCTGGGCTTTACCCCGGGCGAGACCGAATCCGTCGCCTGGCTCGTCGAGCATCATCTCACCATGTCGAGCTTCGCGCAGAGCCGCGATCTCTCCGACCGCGTCACCATCGAAAATTTCGCCGCTATCGTTCAAACGATGGAGCGGCTGAAGATGCTGTTCGTTCTTACCGTCTGCGACATCAACGCGGTCGGGCCCGGCGTGCTCGACGCCTGGAAAGCGCAGCTGCTGCGCGTGCTCTACTGGGAGACCGAGGTTGTGCTCGGCGGCGGCCATTCCGCGGTCGATCGCAAGAGTCGCGTCGCCGCCGCGAAGGCCGAGCTGCGCGCGGCGCTTCCAGAGTGGAGCGACGACGAGTTCGACGCCTACGCCAAGCGTCACTATCCGGCCTATTGGCTCAAGGTCGACATCGCCCGCAAGCTGCGCCACGCGGAGCTGCTTCGCCAGATGAATGGCGCATCGGCGCCGCTGGCGACCGCGGTCGAACTCGACAGGACGCGCGGCGCCGTGGAGCTGACCGTCGTCGCGCCCGACAATCCGCGTCTGCTGTCGATCATCGCCGGCGGCTGCGCCGCAGGCGGCGCCAATATCGTCGACGCGCATATCTTCACCACCGCGGATGGTCTCGCGCTCGACACGATCTTCTTCTCGCGCGCCTTTGATTTTGACGAAGACGAGATGCGCCGCGCCGGGCGAATCGCCGGCCTCATCGCCAGAGCGCTGCGCGGCGAGGTCATCGTGTCCGAAGAGCTGCGGGCGCGCGCCAAAACGCATCTGCCGACCGACGCCTTCTCGGTCGCGCCTGAGGTCGTCGTCGATAACAGCCTGTCAAACGTCTATACGGTCATCGAGGTCTCGGGACTCGACCGGGAGGGGCTGCTGTTCGAACTCACCAACGCGATTTCGCGGCTCAATCTCAATATCGCCTCGGCGCATATCGTCACCTTCGGCGAGCGCGCCGTCGACGCCTTCTATGTCACGGATTTGACGGGAGCGAAGATCGCCTCACCGCAGCGGCAGGCGACGATCAAGCGCCAGCTCCTGGATGTGTTTCGCGGTCCCGGCGCGCGCGGGGCCAAAACGCCCGCCGCCGCCGCGACTTGATTTTGACGTTTCGCGCGCAGATATCGAAGCCTTTACGAAAGAATGATGGTGACAGCATGAGCGATCCAACGAACGCAGACAAGAAGGCTGAGTCGACGGAGAATCGGGGAGGCGCAGAGCCTTCGTCCTTGTCGCAGCCGTCGGCCGAATCCGACATTGCGCAGCCGGAGCCGTTCACCGAGCTCGAAAATCTCTATGCGGAAAACGCTGGGTTAAAGGACAAGCTTCTTCGCGCGCTCGCCGAAGTCGAGAATGTCCGCCGTCGGGCCGAGCGCGAGATCGCCGACGCGAAAACTTATGGCGTGGCGAATTTCGCGCGGGAGATGCTGTCCTTCGCCGACAATCTACGTCGCGCGATCGAGAGCGTGCCGGAGGAGGCGCGCGCCGAGCCGGCGGTCGCGTCGCTGCTTGAGGGGGTCGACGTGATGGAGCGTGATTTTCTTGCGCGGCTCACGCGCTTCGGCGTCAGGAAGATCGACGCAAAGGGCGCGCGCTTCGATCCTAATCAGCATGAAGCGCTGTTCGAAATTCCCGACGAGACGCAACCCGCGGGCACGGTGGCTCAGGTCGTTGAGCAAGGCTACATGATCGGCGAACGCGTGTTGCGTCCTGCAAAAGTCGGCGTGGCGCGCGGCGGATCAAAGCCGTCCTGACCGGGGCAGGGTGCATGGACGAGCGAGCGAGCGCGACGAAGCCTACGGAAGCCGGGGTCGTCGCAGCGGCGGTCTATCACACTGGACGTAAGATCGCCGATATCGAGATCGACGAGGCCGGCGAGTGGACCAAGCGCGAAGGCTATGTCGTCTGGATCGGACTCTACGAGCCGTCACAAGAGCTGTTGGAGCGAGTCGGCGAACAGTTCGCGTTGCATCATCTCGCGATCGAGGACGCATTCAAGGCGCATCAGTTTCCCAAGCTCGAAGAATATGAAGACAGCGTTTTCATCGTCGCGCGCACCGCGCAGATGGTTGATGGGCGCATCGCCTTCGGCGAGACGCATATTTTCATCGGCGCCGGCTATGTCGTGAGCGTGCGCCATGGCGCATCGAGCTCGTATGCGCATGTGCGAGAACGTTGCGAGGCGCGCGCGGAACGCCTTTCGGAGGGCGAAGACTTCATTGTCTACGCCATTCTCGATTTCATCGTCGACAATTACTTTCCGGTGCTCGACGCGATCAACGATCAGGTCGAGGACATCGAGGATCATGTTCTCGCGACGACGATGGGCAAGCCGGAAATCGAGCAGCTCTATAGTTTGCGGCGCGACCTCTTGCATCTGCGCAACGCCGTAACGCCGCTTTCAGACGTCTGCCGTCGCTTGGAGCGCAGCGACGTCGTCGCCATCGATCGGGAAATGCGGCCGCATTTTCGCGACGTTCGCGACCATCTGCGCCGCGTCCAGGAACGCATCGACACGATGCGTGAGACGCTCGCCTTCGCTTTCGAGTCGAGCCTGATGAACGCGCAGATTCAGCAAACCGACATTTCGCGGCGGCTCGCCGCCTGGGCCGCAATTCTGGCGGTGCCGACGGCAATCGCCGGCATTTACGGCATGAACTTCCGGCACATGCCCGAACTCGACTGGAAATACGGCTACTACGTCGTCCTCGGCGTGACGGTGAGTATCTGCGGCTATCTATACTATCGGCTGCGTCGCGCCGGCTGGCTGTGAGCACCGCCCGCCATCGCGGCCGAGGCGCGTCGCCAATGCTCTCACGCCGCGCGTGTCTCAGGCGCAGTCGCCCGCGATCTTTTCCTTGGGCCTAGCGCCCGACAGCTTTCTTGGGCCTAGCGCCTTACGAAAGTTTCATCCCGCCGCCATTGGCCCGCAAAGCGGTGATCTCCATCTTTCATCTTGCGGCGACGTTGCGCTTCTCCTCCCGCGGCGTCGTTCAAGATGGAGATTTTTGAGAAATGCCTATCGCAAACAATCCTCGCGACCGCGCCATTGAAGCGCCGCGCCGCGCATCCCGCCTGGCGCTGATGGGCGCCGCGGCCGCATTCGCGCTCAGCGCTGCGATCGGTCCGGCGCCGCTGACGCCGGCTTACGCCGAAGCGCCGCTTTCAGGGTCTGTGACCGCCGCTGGGCCCGCCTCCTTTGCCGACGTAGTCGAGCGCGTCAAGCCCGCCGTCGTCGCCATCAAGGTCAAGGCCGTCGATGATCAGCACGGCGGCGGCATCTTCGAGATGCCGGACGTATCGCCCGACGACCCCATGTATCGCTTTTTCAAGCGCTTCGGCGAAGGTCAGGGCCGCCCGCAACAACACATGACGATGTCGCAGGGCTCCGGTTTCATCATCAGCCCGGACGGTTATGTCGTCACCAATAACCACGTTGTGGAACACGCCAGCGAAGTCGACGTTGCGCTCGACGACGGAAGAACGCTGCCCGCCAAGGTGGTCGGCACGGACAAGCGCACCGACCTGGCGCTGCTCAAGATCAGCGATGGCGCAAAGCTGCCATATGTCGAGTGGGGCTCTGCGGCGCCGCGCGTCGGCGACTGGGTGATCGCGGTCGGAAACCCGTTCGGCCTCGGCGGCTCAGTCACCGCCGGCATCGTTTCGGCGCGCGGCCGCGACATCGGCGCAGGCCCTTACGACGACTTCTTGCAGATCGACGCCCCGGTCAATCGCGGCAACTCCGGCGGTCCGGCCTTTGATTCGCGCGGCAATGTCATCGGCGTCAACACGGCGATCTATTCGCCTTCTGGCGGTTCGATCGGCATCGGCTTCGCCATTCCGGCCGAGGTGGCCAAGGACGTCGTCGCGGCGCTCAAGGAAAAGGGCTCCGTGTCGCGTGGTTGGATCGGGGTCAAGATTCAAAACGTGACGCCGGAAATCGCCGACAGCATGGGGCTGAAGTCCGCGAAAGGCGCGCTCATCGCGCAGCCGCAGCGGGGCGCGCCGGCGGAAGAGGCCGGCCTGAAGTCTGGAGACATCATCGTCGCCGTCAACGGCGAAAAGATTGACACGTCGCGTGATCTCGCGCGCCGCATCGCGATCCTTGGCCCTGGCAAGACGGCGGACATCACCTATCTGCGCTCGGGCGCCGAAAGGACCGTGAAGCTGAAACTCGGCGCCCTTCCCGACGAACGGCAGGCGCGCGCTGACGATGAAGGCTTCTCCGAGCGGGGCCCGGAAATGTCCGGCCTTGGGCTTGAGCTCGCTCCGGCGGCTGAGGTGCGCGGCGCGGGCGGGGAAGGGCTGTTCGTGACTGATCTCGATCCCTCCGGCGCCGCCGCGCAAAAGGGATTGCGCAGGGGCGACGTGATTATCGAGGCCGCCGGGCAGCCGGTGAGTTCGCGTGGCGAGTTCGCCTCCGCACTCGAGGCCGCCCGCAAGGAGGGACGGCGTTCGGTGCTGCTGCGTGTGAAATCTGCGGAGGGCGCGAAATTCATCGCCATCCCGGTGAGAGGCGGAGCCGGCTAAGGCCGCTTAAGGACTTCTTGCGTCGAGGCCGTCACACTGCACCCGCCCGCAGCCGGTCTCCGCAACGAAGAGCGTCGGGCAGAGCCAGTCCCCTCCTGGCTTCCGAACGCGGGGCAGGCTGGCGCACAATGCGCCGGCCTGCCGTTTTTTTGCAATCTCAGCTATAGTGAAACATGCGCATTTTGATCATCGAAGACGACAGCGAAGCGAGCGAATACCTCGTCAAGGCGTTCCGCGAGCAAGGCCATGTCGCCGAACACGCCGCCGATGGGCTTTCTGGCTATGGACACGCCAGCGAAGGCGGCTACGACGTGCTGATCGTCGACAGGATGCTGCCCAAAATGGATGGGCTGTCGCTGATCTCGGGCCTGCGCGAGCAAGGCGTTCAAACGCCCGCGCTCATTCTCTCGGCGCTCGGCCAGGTCGACGACCGGGTGAAGGGTCTGCGCGCCGGGGGCGACGACTATTTGCCGAAGCCCTACGCCTTTTCGGAACTGCTGGCGCGGGTCGAGGCGTTGGCGCGCCGCCGGGTCGGGCCCAAGGGCGAAGAAACTCAATACCGCGTCGGCGATCTGGAGCTCGATCGCTTGTCGCATAAGGTGACGGTCGGCGGCCAAGAGGTGGTGCTTCAGCCGCGCGAGTTCCGGCTGCTGGAATATCTGATGAAACATGCCGGCCAAGTGGTGACCCGCACCATGCTCCTTGAAAACGTCTGGGATTATCACTTCGATCCGCAGACCAATGTCATCGACGTGCATATTTCCCGTTTACGCTCCAAGATCGACAAAGGTCGCGAGAACCCGCTTCTGCACACCATCCGCGGGGCTGGGTATATGATCCGTGACGGCGCTCGGTAAGCTTTTCCGCACGACAGCGTTCAAACTGTCGATAGCCTATCTCGTGCTGTTCTCGATTGGCGCGGGTCTCGTGCTCGCGCGCGTCGGCGCCCGCGTCAAGGAAGTGCTCGACGAACAGATCGAGCAGACCGTCGACGCTGAAATCCGGGCGCTATCCGAACAATATGCGCAGGGCGGCCTGCGCCAGCTCGTCAATGCGGTGGAGCGCCGCGTGCGCGCGCCCGGCGGTTCGCTCTATCTGCTCTCAAGTCATGCCGGGGACGTCATCGTCGGCAATATCGAGCCGCCGAATTTCACGCCCTCCGGCGGCACGGAACTCGTCGAGACGCCCTATGAGCGACGCGGCGAGCCGGGCGTCAAGCATCCCGCCTTGCTGCGGCTGTTTCTTCTGCCCGGCGGCTTTCGCCTTCTCATCGGCCATGACATCGAAGACCATGAAGTGCTTCGCGGCATATTGCGCCGCGCGCTCGGCGTGTCGCTCTTCTGGCTCGCGCTCGTCGGGGCGCTTGGCGGCTTGTTCGTTTCGCATCGCATGCTGGAGCGCGTTGACGTGATGTCTGGCTCGGCGCGCCGCATCATGGCGGGCGATATGCACGAACGACTCGCCATCTCAGGCGCCGGCGACGAACTCGACCGCCTGGCGGAAAATTTCAACGCCATGCTTGAGCGCATCAGCGAGCTGATGGCCGGTTTGCGCGAAGTTTCCGATAATATCGCGCATGACCTCAAGACGCCTTTGACGCGATTGCGCAACCGCGCCGAGGCGGCGTTGCGGGCGGGCTCAGACGACAGCACGCATCGTGCGGCGCTCGCCGCCGTGATCGAAGAGTCCGACAATCTCATTGGCGTCTTCAACGCCTTGTTGATGATCGCGCGGGCGGAGGCCGGATATTCGAGCGACAATATGGCCGTCTTCGACGCCGACTCCGTCGTGCGCGACATCGCCGAGATGTATGAGCCCGTCGCCGAAGAGCAGGGCGTCCGTCTCGATGTCGCGGCGCAGGACGGACTTGCGGTCACCGGCAGCCGCGAACTGCTCGGGCAGGCGCTCGTGAATCTCGTGGACAACGCGTTGAAATATGGCGGGACAGGCGACGAGCCGCGCATCGCCATCGAGGCGCGGCGCGTCGGCGATCGTGTGGAAATCATCGTCGCCGATCGCGGACCGGGCATCGCGGCATCGGATCGCGAGCGCGTGGTGGGACGTTTCGTGCGGCTTGAGAATTCCCGTTCGCGGCCGGGCTCAGGTCTTGGCCTGTCGCTGGCGGCGGCGGTTGCGCGGATGCATCACGGCGCGTTGCGGATAGAAGATAACGCGCCTGGATTGCGCGTCGCGCTGTCGCTGCCTGCGATGCGGACAACCGTCGGCCCGACGGCGCGGATGGAGCGCGCATAAGGCGCAATCTTCGCGGATGCGCCGGCTTCGACCGCGCGCGTCTTCAAAGGGGTCACCGTCGCTGAAGCGGCCGGCAGCCGCATCATGACGACCGTGCCTTCTCCGAGACGGGAGCGGACGCGCAGCGCGCCGCCATGCAGCTCGATGAGGGCGCGGGCGATAGCGAGGCCGAGCCCGGATCCGCGCATGCCGTTTTCCATCAGATCGGCGCATTGTTCGAACGGCTTGCCGAGCTTGGGGATGGCGCGCGGGTCGATGCCGCGTCCCGAATCCTCGACGTAGACGTCGATCGCGCCGCCGTGCGCCCGCGCGCGCACCCGCACGACGCGTCCGATTTCGCTGAATTTGACGGCGTTCGACAGAAAGATGCTGAGCGTCTTGACGATCGCCGCTTCGTCTCCGACGCACCGCAGGTTCTCGCGGACGTCGGCGACAAGTTCGACGTTCTTCACGTCGGCGCGCGCGCGCCAGGCGCCGACGGCTTTGCGCAGCGCCTCCGCGACGTTGATCTCCCGTTCGGCAAGGCGGACGAGGCCCGCTTCCAGACGCGACATGTCGAGAATGTCGGACAGAACTTCGTTGAGGTAATTGCCGCCCTGGCGTATGCCGCAGCAATATTCGAGATATTTCGGCGAACCGAGCGCGCCGAACGGCTCCGCCTCCATCATTTCCGAAAAGCCGATGATGGCGTTGAGCGGCGTGCGCAGCTCGTGGCTCATATTGGCGAGGAATTCCGATTTGGCCACATAGGCGGCTTCCGCCTCTGCCTTTTGGTGATGATACTGCTCGGCGAGAGTCGCGAGCTGCTGCGCCTGCATTTCCAGCGTTTGTCGCGAGCGGGTCAGATCGGCGACGCTCGCCGTGAGGCGGCGTTCCGATTCACGCAGCTTCTCTTCGTTGCGCTTGAGCGCCGTAATATCCGCGCCTACGGAGACATAGCCGCCATCCTTGGTGCGGCGCTCGTTGATCTGAAGCCAGCGCCCGTCGATGAGCTGCGCTTCATAGGTGCGGGCGTCTGGCGAAGGTCCGTCGGGCGAGGCGACCTGAGTGCGGATCAGTGGCGCTGTGGCGCAGCTCATGATCTGCCGATAGTTGGCTCCGGCGGACGCGGCTTCCAGCGAGAGTCCATGCAGCGAGAGAAATTTCGAATTGCAGGTCACGAGGCGGTTCTTGGAGTCCCACAGCACGAAGGCTTCGGAAATGGCGTCGATCGCGTCGCGCAGGCGCAAATTGGCCATCTCGGTCTGTTCGGCGAGCGCGCGTTGCTCCGAAACGTCGATGGCGATTCCAATAAGGTGCTTGCCGGCTTCCCGGCCATCTTCGACAATCTGCGCCCGTGCGCGCAGCCAGATCCATTCGCCGGCCGCGTTCTTCAGACGGAACTCGTGATCGACGCTGTTCGTCCGTGCGCTCGCGACCATGTCGGCCATCGTCTGAAAGTCGCCGTCGTCGGGATGCAGCAGCGCGCTCAATTCCGTATAGGAGAGCGAGCCGCGCTCGGCCGGCAGCCCCAACATTTCATACATGGAGTCCGACCAGTAGATCCGGCCGCGCGCAATGTCCCATTCCCAAAGGCCGCAGCGGCCGCGCGAAAGCGCCGCCTCGAGGCGCCTGCGGATCAACGTATTGGCGCGTTCGACGTCCTGACGGCGCCGGCTCTGGCGGAAATAAGCGAAAACGATGACGAGCAGCAGCAGCGTGGTGCAGGCGAACAGCAGCGCATAGCGGGACGCGATCACGCGCCACTCGCCGAGCACATTGTCGACGGGATAAATCATCGCCACCTGGCCGAACGGCGTCGGCAGTTTCCTGACGCTCACGAGCGCGGGAACGCCATCGGGCAAAGTGACCCGCATGACGCCGGCGTTGTCGGCGAAGTCGACGAGCGCGTCTTCGGCGCCGATGGCTTGCGACAGCGTGAGGTCTTTCGAAGGAATCGGCGGAAAGGCGGCGGCGACGCGGCCGCGCTCGTCCGTCACCAGAATGCGTCGTCCTCGCGCGAGCGCGCCTTGCGGCACGAGCTGATTGAGCGGCGCGCCAAATGGCTTTTGTGCGTCGGTCTTGATTTTTTCGCGCAGGTCCTGCGACACGGCGCGCACGAAAAGGTCGAGATCGTCGACGGCCTGCTCGACCAGTCGATCCTGCATCGCGCTGGTCAGCGACACGACAAAGGCGGCGAGAGAGACGAGGCAAACCGCGCAGGCGGCGAACGCCAAAGGGCGCAGCCAGGAGAAGTCCTTCAGGCGCTTTGCGCCGTCCTCGTCGAACCGGTACGCTCCCCAGACGGTATGGGCGTGAGTCTTCACGCGGGCAGCGGGAGCGCGCGCCATCGATAGCCTCCAAAATGATTGTGATGCGAACGCGGCTCTACGAGCGAATCACCTTCATTCGAATCTCTCGACGCGCGATTGTCCAGACCTTAACGCGACGTTAATGACTCTTTTTTGGGCGCCTCAACCAAGCGCTCGCGTCGCGATATCGCGCAGGTCCGCCGAGAGATTTTTCTGCGCGACGATATGCTTGAGCCGGGCTTCAATGAGTTCGCGGCGCCGCGACTCCATCGTGCGCCACGACCGCAGCGCCGAGAGAAGCCGCGCGGACACCTGGGGATTCTTCGGATCGACTTCGAGAACCACGGCCGTCAGCAAATCATATCCTGACCCGTCGAGCGCATGAAAGCGCGTGAGATTGCCGTTGGCGAAGGCGCCGATCAGCGCGCGCACCCGATTGGGATTGCTCATCGAGAATTCCCGGTGCGTCATCAGACCCAATACGCGCTGAGTGGTCGCCGCTTCCGGAATCATCGCCTGCAGCGAGAACCATTTGTCGATGACGAGCGCGTCTCCGGCATATTGGTCGTAGAATCGGGCGAAGGCCTCCTCGCGCGCATGGCCGCCGAGAAGCGCCAATGTGGCGAGCGCGGCGAGCTTGTCGGTCATATTGCCGGCAGTTTCGAACTGCGCCGTGGCCAGCGACCGCCCTTTTTCAGCGTCGCCCGCGGCCAAAAGATCGAGCGTCACATTGCGTAAAGCGCGGCGTCCCGCGCTCGCAGCGTCGGGCGTAAAGGCGCCAGCGGCGGCAAAGCGCGCGTGAATCGCGTCGAGCTCTGAACCGAGCGAACTGCCGATGTCCGCGCGCAACGCCATGCGCGCCTCAAAGAGCTGATCCGGATCGACGTCGCTGCCCTTTTCGCGCGCAAGGTCGACGTCCGACGGCAGCGACAGCGCCTGTGCGACCAACGCCGGATCGTCCTCGGCCTTGGCGAGCAGCAGTCGCAGCGCCTCGCTCAACCCCCGGGCGTCAAGAGCGCCGGTTTCGAGTCGGCCGAAGATCGCCCGCAGGGCGAGGCTTTGCGACGCCTGCCAGCGATTGAACGGATCGTCGTCACAGGCGAGCAGACGTTCGAGATCCTCGCTCGTCGGCGCGGGTTCGAGGCGCACAGGCGCGGAAAAGCCGCGCAGCAGCGAGACCACGGGCCGTGAGGGAATCTCGCGGAAACGGATGACGCGCTCGGCGCGGTCGAGTTCGATCAAACCACGGGCAAGTTCAGTCGGCGCGGCGTCTTCGCTGACGAGATCGAGCTTTTGCCCGTTCTCGCCAAAGAGCGCGAGCGCCAGCGGGATCACGACCGGCTTCTTGTCGCTTTGACCCGGCGTCGGCGCCGTCTCCTGACGTAACTTCAAAGTGAATGCCTTGGCGATCGGGTCATAGTCGCCCGATGTCGTCACCACAGGCGTTCCCGCCTGACTGTACCAAAGCGCAAAATGGGTCAGGTCGCGGCCGGACGCGGCGGCGAAGCAGGAGAGGAAATCTTCGATCGTCGCGGCCGTCCCGTCGAAGCGTTCGAAATAGAGATCCATGCCGCGGCGGAAGCTGTCTTCGCCGATCAGCGTCCGCAGCATCCGGATGATTTCAGCGCCTTTCTCGTAAACGGTCGACGTATAGAAATTGTTGATTTCCTGATAGACGTCCGGACGCACGGGATGCGCGAGCGGACCTGCGTCTTCGGGGAATTGCGCGAGACGCAGGCCGCGCACGTCGCCGATGCGCTCAACCGCGCGCGAGCGCATGTCAGCCGAAAATTCCTGGTCGCGGAAAACCGTCAACCCTTCCTTGAGGCACAGCTGGAACCAATCGCGGCAGGTGATGCGATTGCCCGTCCAATTGTGGAAATATTCGTGCGCGATCACCCCTTCGATGCCGGCGTAATCGCCGTCGGTCGCGGTGTCGGGCGAGGCGAGCACATATTTGTCGTTGAAGATGTTGAGCCCCTTGTTCTCCATCGCGCCCATGTTGAAGTCGGAAACGGCGACGATGTTGAACACGTCGAGATCATATTCGCGGCCGAATTTCTCTTCGTCCCAGCGCATCGAGCGCTTCAGCGCGTCCATCGCATAGGCCGCGCGCGATTCCTTGCCGTGTTCTACATAGATGGCGAGTTCGACGCCGCGCCCCGTCATCGTCGTGAATCTGTCGCGCACGACGCCGAGATCGCCGCCGACGAGCGCGAACAAGTAAGAGGGCTTTGGGAAAGGATCGCGCCAGAGGGCATAGTGGCGATTGGACCCCGCAAGGTCGCCATGCTCGACGGGATTGCCGTTCGACAGCAGGATCGGCGCTTCGCCTCTCTCGGCTTCGATGCGCGTCGTATAGACGCTGAGCACGTCCGGCCGGTCCAGGAAATAGGTGATGCGGCGAAAACCCTCCGCCTCGCATTGCGTGCAATAGGCCGAGCCGGAGCGATAGAGTCCGGAAAGCTGCGTATTGCCGCTCGGATTGAGCTCCGTATCGATGTCCAGCGTGAAGGGCGCGTCAGGAACTTTGGCGAGAGTGAGGCGATCTTGCGTCGCTTCATAGTCGCCGGGTCCGAGCGTGCGGCCGTCGAGCTTCACGCCCAACAGCATCAACTCGTCGCCGTCGAGCACGAGTGGCGCAGAAGGGTCCCCCGCGGGATTGCGGCGCACCGCCAGTCGCGCGGAGACGCGGGTCTTGGTCGGATGCAGGCTGAAATCGAGTTCGACCGAATCGATCGCGAAATCGGCAGGACGGTAGTCGGCGAGCCGGATGGCGGCGGTCGAAGGATGACGCATTTCGCTCCTCAGGGCTAGGGCCACGTTTCTGCGATGATTATAGAACGGGAGCCGTCGTTTGCGACGTCCAGAGCCGCCGAATGCCAAAGCGCACAGCCGGTTTTTTTGGAAAATCTCCGGCGAAGGGCCGAATTGCCTTGAGCCTGTCGCCGCATCCGGGCAAGATCAACCCATCGCGGCGCCGTAGGAATGCGGCGGCCCCTGTCGCGCGCGTCACTTCAGCGTGCGCCGCTTCGCCTTTGGAACGCGTCCCGCTGCCCTCAACAGCGGAAGGCAGGCGAACGGCCTGTAAAGCGAAGGTTCATGATCACTCACATGCGGCGGACGCTTGCTCCTTTCCTTGGCCTTTGCATTCTCTCGGGCTTTTTTATGCCTGGCGGCCTTCTGACTTTCAGCGCTCCAACAGCGCAAGGCGCCCCCGCCGAAACACAGAACTTGCAACCGATCCTCGTCAAAATCAGCGAAGATCAAATGCGTGTCGCCGGCGTTGAGACTCAGCCCGTTGAGCGGGAGTCAGGCATGGGCGAGCTCGTCGTGCCGGGCGTCGTCGCCGTGCCGCCGCAGCAGCTCCTCATCGTGGCGGCCCCCGCCGCCGGTCTGGTCGAGACTCTGCTCGTCGCAATCGACGAGGATGTCAAACAAGGCGCGCCGATCGCGACACTGAAGTCGTCGGAACTCATCGAAGCCCAGCGCGCCTTCCTGCACGCTGTCTCGGAGGCGAATCTCGCGGCGGAGAAGTTGCGGCGCGACGAGCAGCTGTTCAAGGAGCACATCATCGCGGAGCGGCGATTGATCGTCACGCGCGCCGAGGCCACTCAGGCGCGTTCGGCGCTGGATGAGCGCGGGCAAATTCTGTCGCTGGCCGGCATGACGGATAAGGAGATCGAGACGCTGAAGCGCGAGCGCAAGCTCGCTAGCTCGCTTGTCGTGCGCGCGCCGGTTGCCGGCACCGTTCTGCAGCGGCACGGAACGACCGGAGAGCGCGTGCAGGCGTCGGCGCCGCTCATCACCATTGCGCGGCTCGACCCCATTTGGGTCAATCTACAGGTGCCCCTTGGCCGCGCCGCAGCCCTCGACAACGTCGACCGCGTGCATTTGCCTCTGGCGGGCATCGACGGCAGACTTATTCGCATCGGCCGCACCGTGGACGCGGCGACTCAATCGGTCACAGCCGTCGCCGAGTTTCGGACCGGATCGAGTCCGCTGCGCCCTGGCCAAGCGGTTCAGGCGATCCTGCGCCTTAAGGGCGGCGACGCTTCCCAGTGGCGGGTTTCTTCGGACGCTTTGGTGAACTTCAAGAATCACAATTGGGTGTTCGTGCGCTCACCGGAAGGCTTTGTCGCGACGCCGGTGACGCTACTTTCCGAGACGCCGCAGTCCGCGTCCGTCCAGGGCGCGCTCAAGGCAGGCGAGCGCGTTGCGACCCGCGGCCTGCTGACCTTGCTGGCGGAACTCGCCGAGGCCGAAAGGTGACAATACGCAATGCTTGAAAGACTGATTCGTGTCGCGCTCCAGCAGCGGCTGCTCGTCTTTCTTGGCGCGCTCGGCCTCGCCGCTTGGGGGGCGGTCAGCTATTTCAAACTGCCGATCGACGCATTTCCGGACGTCGCGCCGGTGCAGGTGATGGTCGCCATGCGCGCGCCGGGGCTCACGCCAGAGGAGTTGGAGGCGCGCGTCACCGTGCCGATCGAGCTCGCGGCGAAAGGTATTCCCAGCCTCGTTCGCATGCGCTCGATGACGCGTTATTCGGTGACGCTGATCACCTTCGAATTTTCAGAAGGGACCGACATCTACTGGGCGCGCGCGCAGGTGAACGAGCGTCTGGCGCAAGCGCAAAGTCAGTTGCCGGACGGCGTCTCCGGCGGCCTCGCGCCGATTGTCACGCCGCTTGGCGAGATGGTGATGTTCACCATTGTCGGCGGCGACCTCACGCCGACCGAGCAACGCACGTTGCTCGACTGGACGATACGCCCGGCGATCCGCGGCCTGCCGGGCGTCGCCGACCTCAACGTGCTCGGCGGCTTCGTGCGCACCTTTGAAGTCGCGCCGTTCCCCGCCGCCATGGCGTCTCGCGGCGTCACCGTGGAGATGCTCCAGTCGGCGCTTTCCAACAACAATAAGAACGACGGCGCGGGGCGCGTGCGCGATGGCGAGGAAGCGTTGCTCGTGCGCGCCGAAGGCCGCTTGCGATCGCTGGAGGAAATACGGTCCGTCGTCATCGCCGCGCGGGATACCGGCATCGTCCGCGTCGGCGACGTCGCCGAAGTACGAAATGGCGCGTTGCCGCGCAACGGCGTCGTCGTGCGTAACGGCGAAGGCGAGGCGGTGTGGGGGCTCGTTCTGGGTCTGCGCGGCGCCGACGCGAGCATGGTCGTCAAGGGCGTCAAGGAGCGGCTGGCGGAACTCGAGCCGACGCTGCCGAAAGGCACCAAGATTGAAATCTTCTATGATCGCAGCGAATTGATCGGCAAGGCGGTCTGGACCGTACAGAAAGTGCTGATCGAGGCCATCGTCCTCGTCGTCATCCTGCTCGTCTTGTTCCTCGGCGATCTTCGCGCCGCGATTGTCGTGTCGGTCATTTTGCCGCTCGCCGCGCTCGCGACGTTCGGCATCATGCGCTGGTGGGGACTCTCGGCGAATATCATGTCGCTCGGCGGTCTTGCGATCGCCATCGGACTTTTGGTCGACTGCGCGGTCGTCGTCGTGGAGAACGTCGAACATCGCATGGCGCATGCGCATGACGTCAGTCTTTCCGATCGCATCTTCATGACGCTTGAGGCGACTCGCGAGGTCGCCGTCCCGCTGACGTCCGGCGTGATCATCATCGTCACGGTGTTTCTGCCGCTGCTGTCTCTCGAAGGGCTCGAGGGTCGTCTGTTTGCGCCGGTGGCGCTGACCATCGCCTTCGCGCTCGGATCGGCGCTCGTGCTGTCGCTCACCGTCGTTCCGGCGCTGAGCGCGACATTGTTGAAGCCCGGCCATGCCGACGAGCCCTGGCTTGTGCGCAAGCTCGCCGCGATTTACGAGCCGCTGCTCAGACGCTCGCTCGACAAGCCCTTAATTGTCGGCGCCGCCGCTGTCATCGGCCTCGTCGTCGCCTTCACCGCCTATGCGGGCATCGGCCAGACCTTTATGCCGGTGATGAACGAGGGCACGCCCGTCATCACCATCCGCAAACATCCGACGATCAGCGTCAATATGGCCGCGGAGACCGACATGCGTATTCAGCGCGCAATCATGGAGCGCGTGCCGGAAGTCAAGGGAATGATGGCCCGGGCTGGCGCCGACGAGCTCGGCATCGATCCCGTCGGCCTCAACGACACCGATAATTTCCTGACGCTGGCGCCGCAAAGCGAATGGCGCGGCAAGGATATCGATTGGCTGATGGGCGAGATTCGCGCCGTGCTCGATAGCATGCCCGGCATTTCCTACGCCTTTTCGCAGCCGATCGACATGCGCGTGCAGGAAATGATCATCGGCGCGCGCGGCGATATCGTCGTCAAGATATTTGGCGACGATATCGATGAACTCAACCGCCTCACCCGCGAGGTTACCGCGACATTGCGCAAGATCAAGGGGTCGCGCGACGTTTTCGGTCTGCAGAACGACGGCATGCGCTATCTGACGGCGCGCGTCGATCGTTTGGCTGCTGGACGCTTTGGCCTGAACGCCGGCGAGATTCAGGACGCGCTGCGCGTTTGGGTCGACGGTCAGCCGGTCGGCATCGTGCTGGAAGGGCCGATCCGCACGCCGCTCGTCATACGCGGCTCGGAGACCTCGCGCCGCTCATCCGTCGATTTCGCGCGCCTGCCGATGGTGTCGTCGGAAGGCAAAGTCGTCGAACTGTCGCAACTCGCCGACGTGCGCGTGGAAAACGGGCCGATCCAGATCATTCGCGAGGAAGGCCGTCGCTTCGCCACCGTCCTCGCCAATGTGACGGGACGGGATCTTGTCGGATTCGTCGACGAAGCCAAGAAAGCCGTCGCCAAAAACGTAAAGACGCCGCCGGGATATCGCTATCAATGGGGCGGCCAGTTCGAAAACCAGCAACGCGCATCGGCCCGACTCGCGATCGTCGTGCCGATCGCGCTGGCGCTGATTTTTCTCTTGCTTTATCTAACCTTCAACTCGGTGCTACAGGCGACGCTGGTGTTCTGCAATGTGCCTTTCGCGGCGATCGGAGGCATTTTGGGCCTGTGGCTTTCGGGAGAATTCATGTCCGTGCCCTCGTCGGTCGGCTTTATCGCGCTTATCGGAATCGCGGTTCTCAATGGCGTCGTGCTCATCTCCTACATCAACAAGCTTGTGGCTGAAGGCACGCGCAGCACGCGCGAAGCGGTGTTAGAGGGCGCGCGTCGGCGCATGCGGCCCGTTATGCTCACCGCCACCATCGCGGCTTTCGGCTTGATACCGTTCCTGTTCGCGCATGGGCCCGGCGCCGAGATCCAGCGCCCGCTCGCCATCGTCGTCATTGGAGGGTTGATCTCGGCCACGGTGCTGACCTTAATCCTGCTGCCGATTCTTTATGACCGCACCGCCAATCTTGGCTTGGTCATTCGTCAGAAGTTCCGCGCGCGAGCGATGCGGCAACCCGCGCCGATGCGTGCGCGCGAGGACGTTCGCGCATGAGGATAGGCGCGGTCTTCACGGCATTTTCCTTATTTGCGTTCGCTTTGCCTTTCGAGACGGGAGTCTTTGCACAGGAGCAGGGCGAGCCGGCGGAGATGGAGATCAAAGCGTCTGTCAAAGCTGCGCCCAAGAAAGCGCGCGTGAAATCGCCCAAGAAAGCCGGCGCGCGGCCGCCATCCCAGCGAAGCGGCGGCGTGTTGGCGAAACATCTTGAGATGGCCGTCTTGGTTGATGCGCAGAGCCGTTCGCTCGAAGCGCAGTTTCGCGCCACTTCGGCGCGCTATGCGACGGCCAATTCGATTACGCCAGGTTCGCCCTATGTCGAGGGCTGGCAGCGAAACTCGGCCGCCGGAAATTTACGCAACTTCAATGAAACCGAACTTGAGGTCGGCATGCCCTTGTGGCTGCCCGGGCAGCGGGACGCCTATGCGGGAACTGTCACGACCGGACTCTTCGAGGTTGAAGAGCGACTGGCGCTTCGTCGATTGGAAGTCGCCGGCGTTTTGCGCGACGCGTGGTGGACTGCGCAGCGCGCGGCGCGCGAAGTCTCCGTTGCGCGCAATCGCGTCGCCACCGCCCGCGACATCGGCGCGGATATGACGCGCCGCGTCGAGCTCGGCGACGCCGCTCAGACCGATGCGCTGCTTGCCAGGAACGAAACGCTCGCCGCCGAAACGGAGCTTGCGCAGTCGGAGGGCGCGGTCAAGGTGGCGCGCGCCACCTACGCGGGCCTGACCGGCGGCGCGCAGCCGGATGGGAAGCTTGAATCCGTGCGGCCGCCGATCGACATCGAGGAGCATCCTGCGCTGCGCGCGCCCGTCGCCGCGCTTGCGCGCGCCAGAGCGCAGGCGGAGCTTGTCGACGCGACGCCGATCCCCAGTCCGGAGATCGGCATTTTCGGCCGGCAGGAACATAATGATCAATATGCGACGGACCGCTCGCTTGATCTCTTGGATCCGATCACGAACCAGCGCACGGATGCGACCACGGTGGGGGTGCGCATCCGCATTCCGCTCCCGACCGCCGGCCGAAATGAGCCGAGACGCGCCGAGGCGCTCGCCGAAATGGATCGCGCCACCGCTGAATATGAGCGCGCGAAGCTCGTCGTGCTCGCCGAGATCAAGGCGGCGCGCGCATCGCTAGCGGCGGCGCAAAGCGCGGCGAAACTGGCCAACAGCCGTCTTACCGTCGCCAATGAACAGTTTGAACTGTCGCGCAAAGCCTTCAAGCTCGGAGAGATCAGCGCCTTCGATCTTTATCGCGTGCGGCAGATTCAACTCGAGGCGCAGCGCATGGAGGCGAACGCCGAAATCAATGTCGGCGTCGCGATCTCCCGACTTAATCAGGCGCAGGGGTATGCGCCTTAGAGCGCCTCCCGATCACATGGAATCAAGTGATCGATAGAATCGCCCAATCATCATGTTGGAGCAGGTTCTCATCGAAAAAAGTCTGTCAACGTTTTCGAAACCTGCCCGAGTGATCGGCGAAGCGCGATTTATGGACGTTGGCGCACGAAGTCCGCGATGCGCGCAATCGTCGGCTGATCAAGCAGCAGCGGCGCGTGCGCCTGGCCTTCGACCCAGGCGCGCTCAAGGCGCGGCGCGCGCCGGGCCATCTCGTCAAAGACTTCGGGCGAGAGAATGTCCGAGTTCGCGCCGCGGATGGCGAGAATCGGAACATTCGACAGCGCGGCGAAGTCCTCCCAATATTCTTCGGGCTCCACATCGGGCGCCACGGCGTCGAGCGTATGCGACAGGTCGGGATCGTAGCGCAGCTGAACCTTGCCGTCTTTCTCGACAAAGGTGAGGCGCGCATAATCCTCCCACTCCTGCGGCGAGACGCCGGAAAAATCGACGCCGGCGGTCATCCGCATCAAGGCGATCGCTTCGCGCATGGAGGCGATCGGCGGCAGTCTCCCAACATAGCGCTTAATGCGGAGCAGGCCGGCGTGCTCGATCTTCGGTCCGATGTCGTTAAGCACGGCGCCGCGCACAACGCCGGGCTGGCGCGCCGCGATGCGCATCGTGTGAAGACCGCCGCGCGACGTCCCGATGAACACCGCTTGCTCGACGCCCGCGTCGGCAAGTTGAGCCATGATGTCGGCTTGCTCGACGTCGAAGTCATAGCGGCGCCAGTCCTGATCCCAGTCGGACCGGCCGCGTCCACGATAGTCGAGGGCAAGAACCCTCCGGCCGTCAGCTTGCAGGGTCCTGGCGATGCGATCGAAATCATCGGCTGAGCGCGCAAGTCCCGGCAGGCACACAACCGGGAGCAGACCCCCGCCGCCGCCCGGCGGCGCGGGATAGTCCAAATAATGTAGGCGGAGCCCGTCGGCCGCGCGAATGTAGCGGCTAACCGGCTCTTGCGCAGACGCCATGGAACGACCATTCCCGCATGATGAACCTGCCCCCGTCGCAGCGACATTGACGCGATGAATCGGGTTTTTCAACTGCGCCGCTGGCGCTTTGTGTTCCTTGACTTCAAAGCCGGTTGCGGCGAGTTTGCCCGCGCCCGCGAGGCGTCCCTCGCCTAAAGGAAACGCCGCCTCAATGCGCTCCTATCTCGACTTCGAAAAGCCCGTCGCAGAACTCGAAACCAAGGTGGACGAACTGCGTGCGCTGGCCGAAAACGGAGAGGCCGTTTCGATCGGCGAGGAGCTCAACAAGCTCCAGGCCAAAGCCGCGAAGGCGCTCGCGGATCTCTACGCCGGCCTGACGCCCTGGCAAAAGATCCAGGTGGCGCGGCACCCGCAGCGACCACATTTTTCCGATTATGTGCGGCAGCTTTTCGACGAGTTCACGCCGCTCGCCGGAGACAGGCTGTTCGGCGAGGACTTCGCGATCGTCGGCGGCTTCGGGCGCTTTCGCGGCGAGCCGATCTGCATCATCGGCCAGGAGAAGGGCTCGGACACCTCGAGCCGCCTTCATCACAATTTCGGCATGGCGCGGCCGGAAGGCTATCGCAAGGCGGTCCGCCTGATGGAGCTCGCCGACCGGTTCGGTTTGCCGGTGGTCTCGCTTGTCGATACGGCTGGCGCGTTTCCGGGCATTGACGCCGAAGAGCGCGGGCAGGCCGAGGCGATCGCCCGCTCCACCGACGTGTCGCTCTTGCTCGGCGTGCCCAATGTCGCGGTGGTGGTGGGCGAGGGCGGCTCCGGCGGCGCAATCGCGATCGCCGCCGCCAACAAAGTGCTGATGCTTGAGCACTCGGTCTACACCGTCGCGTCGCCCGAAGCCTCGGCCTCGATTCTGTGGCGCGACTCCGCCAAGGCGCAAGAGGCGGCGACGAGCATGAAAATCACAGCGCAGGATCTCTTAAAGTTCGGCATCATCGACCTGATTGTGACGGAGCCGCCGGGCGGCGCCCATCGCGATCCCCAGGCTGCCATTGGCGCAGTCGGAGAGGCGCTCGCCAAGGAACTCGCCGGCCTGGCGAATTTGTCGCGCGAACAGCTGAGGCAATTCCGCGCCGACAAGTTCTTGGCCATGGGCCGGAAACTTGAAGAGAAGCGTTAACTTAAATTCCAGAATATTGGCCCTAAAAGCCCGTACGCGTGCGATTCTTTGCTAGTGCGGACATGTTCTCGTCCCATTATTTGTTTTTCGTGACCAGGCGCGGCGGCTCGCTTCCGAGACCTTCGCGAGGCGACTGCGCCGCCAGAGGGGATATTATGAAGACTCGAGGCATAGCGCCGGCGCTGGGGCTTGCCGTCCTCGCGGCCTTTGCGCTCTCGGCCTGCGAGCAGAGCGGTCTCGCGCATCGCTCGCTTGCGCCGATCCCTGCCGAGACTGTCGCGCTGATGGAGCAGGCCGGCACGACCAAGGAAGCGCCGATGCTGATCCGCGCCTACAAAAAGGAAGCGGAGCTCGAAATCTGGAAGATGCGGTCCGACGGTCATTACGTCCATCTGAAGACGTTTCCGATGTGCCGCTGGTCGGGTCAGCTCGGCCCCAAGCGTCGCCAGGGCGACCGCCAAGTGCCGGAGGGCTTTTACGCCATCGGCCCCGCGCAGATGAATCCGAACTCAAGCTATTATCTGTCGTTCAATGTCGGCTATCCGAACGCGCTCGACCGCGCGCTTGGCCACACCGGCGGCGACATCATGGTGCATGGCGCCTGCTCATCGGCCGGCTGCTTCTCGATGACCGACAAACAGATCGCCGAGATCTACGCGATCGCCCGCTCGTCGCTCGCCGGCGGTCAGCGCGCGATCCAGATGCAGTCCTTCCCCTTCAAGATGACGGCGGAAAATCTCGCCAAGCATCGTCTCGACCCCAACATCGACTACTGGAAGCAGCTCAAGGAAGGCTCCGACCATTTCGAGGTGACCTTGCAGGAGCCGCAGGTCGCCTTCTGCAATCGGCGCTACGTGTTCAACGCCGCCGGCGCGGCCAATCTTGATCCGGACGCCGCCTGTCCGCCGCTCAAACAGGACCCGGAGATCGCCCAGGCGGTGGCTCAGAAGAGCGCCCAGGATGAAGCCAAAATCGCCCAGCTCGCGCAAAGCGGCGTGAAGCCGGTGCGGATCGTTTATCAGGACGGCGGCCAGCACCCGGCCTTTGCGTCGCGGGTTCCGGAGGTCAGCCGGCCGGAAACGATCCTTCCGCCGACCGAGATCGCCCTCGACGAGAAGCCGAACCGAGGCGCGGGGTCAGCGGTCGCCAAACTCGCCGCAAAATCGCCGATCGTGACCTTGGCCGGGGCGAAGGCCGCTGATGAAAGCCGGCAGACCCGCGTCGTCGCAATGGCGCCGATGCGCAGCGACCACCGCGACATGTCCGCGCTCGCAGTCTCGGATCCAAGCCCCACCAACAGCGTAAAAAAATTGGCGCGTTACAGCAGGGACACACCGGCGGGAAATATTCCGACGCCGCCGGCCTCTATCGGCGTCAGGAAATCCGCCGCCGCTCATTCGTCCAAATCTTTTTAAGCTCTCGGATCCTTCGAACTAAGCCGCGCTTCGGCGCGGCTTTCTTTTTGCCCAAGGCGGTGGGTGCTACTAGCTGAAGCTTTGCAGTGTAGCGAAAAAAACCTTGACTCTTGTGCGGCGCAGCAATATAACAGTGCGACGCAGCGAGAGTTCTCTTGCTTCGTAGCCCTCCTTGGGCGTTTCCTCCCTTGACTTGGGCCGCTGGTTCGTCCGGCGGCCCTTTTTTATGCCAACAGGTGGAAAAATGAGCCGGAGACGCGGTTTCTCGCCAGTCCGGCCGGGCGTTCATCGTCGCTATAGGCGTCGCGCGTCAGCGCGAAGGGCTGGCCTTCTTCGCGAAGAACAGTCGCGTAGTGAAATTCATGCCCGCGCAGTCGAAATCCGACAGCGCCCAGCGGATGATCAACCGCCAAACAGGCCTGGCGATAGCCGAGATGCAATTTGCGCTTGGCGAAGCTCGTTTCCAGTTCGAGCAGTCCGGCCATTTCATGCGCCGCGCCCGCCGCGTCGATCAGCGCGCGGCCAAGAACCATGTAGCCGCCGCATTCGCCGTGGAGCCATCCTCTCTGAGCGAAACGCCGCAACCCCTTTATGAAGCCCTGCGCCGCCGACAACCGGCCGGCGTGCAGCTCCGGATAGCCGCCCGGCAGCCAGCAGAGATCGCAATCTTCTGGCGGCGCCTCATCGGCGAGCGGCGAGAAGAAGCAAAGCTCCGCGCCGGCGTCGCGCCAGCTCTGCGCGAGATGCGGATAAAAAAAGGAGAAAGCGTCGTCGCGCGCCACCGCGATGCGCTGCGCGGGGGGCGGGAGGGCGGCAGAAGGGACTCTCACGCCGCTTTCGCGTAACGCTGATGAAGCGTGCGGCGTTGCTCCCTCTCCCGCGAAGCGGGGGAGGGCCGGGGAGGGGGCGGCGCGCGCAGTCTCGGTCACTGCACCCACATCCACATGCGCCTCGATGAAATCTGCAAGCGCCTCGAGACGCCCATCGAGCTCTGGCGTTTCGCCTGCCTGAACCAGGCCGAGATGGCGTTCGGGCAGGGCAATCTTCTCATCGCGGGGCAGCGCGCCGAACACCGGGATGCCCAGCGCCTCGATCGCTTCGCCGGCGAGTCTGCGATGCCGCTCCGAGCCGACGCGGTTCAATACGACGCCGGCGACCTTTACGCGCGCGTCGTGGCCGGCGATGCCGCGGACAATCGCCGCTGCGGTCTGCCCCTGGCCGGAGACGTCATGAACGAGCACGACCGGCCAGCCGAGCAGGGCGGCGACGTCGGCGCTGGCGCCGATTCCCGCCGCCCCGCCGGGCGCGCCGTCAAAGAGCCCCATCGCGCCTTCGGCGATCACGATGTCCGCCCCTTCGCTCACCCGCGCGGCGAGCCGCGCAATCAACGCCGCATTCATCGCCCATGAATCGAGATTGACGCCGGGTCGGCCGGTGGCCGCCGCGTGAAAGGCAGGGTCGATGTAATCCGGCCCGCATTTGACGGGGGCGACGCGCAAGCCGCGCCGCATCAGCGCGCGCATCAGGCCGAGCGTCAGGGTCGTCTTGCCCGATGAGGAGCGCGCGGCGCCGATCAGCAGGCCAGGCGCGTTCACCCTTCGCCTCTCGGCCGAAAGCGGCGATCATAGTCCGCGTCGTAAAGCGCGCTTTCGCGGAAATCTTCGCTCGCGAGCGCCGGTCCGACGAGAATGAGCGCGGTGCGCTCCATCGGCGTCTCGGACGCGCGCCCTTCAATGTCGGCGAGCGTTCCGCGCACGACGCGCTCATCGGGCCAAGAGGCGCGATAAACGAGCGCCACGGGACAGCCGTCGCCATAATAGGGCGTCAGCTCCTCCACGACCCGCGCGAGAACATGGATCGAGAGGTGGATCGCGAGCGTCGCGCCAGATTGCGCGAATGTCGCGAGGCTTTCGCGCTCAGGCATCGACGAGGCGCGCCCCGACGTGCGCGTCAGCACCAGCGACTGCGCGACTTCGGGCAGGGTGAGTTCGCGCTTCAATGCGGCGCTCGCCGCCGCGAAGGCGGGAACGCCGGGCGTCATTGTGCAAGGAATGCCGAGCGCGTCGAGGCGTCGCATCTGCTCTCCCACCGCGCTCCAGATCGAGAGATCGCCCGAATGCAGCCGCGCGACGTCGAGCCCGGCGTCATGGGCCTGCTGCATTTCTGCGATGATGGCGTCGAGCGACAGCGGCGCGGTGTCGACGATGCGCGCCTCCGGCGGACAATGCGCCAGCACGCCGGCTGGCACGAGCGAGCCGGCGTATAGGCAGACCGGGCATCGCGCGATGAGATCGCGTCCACGCAAGGTGAGCAAATCGGCGGCGCCAGGGCCCGCGCCAATGAAATGCACGGTCATGAGTTGTTCTCTTCGCCGCGCTTCGCCAGAGCGCAGGCGGCGACCGGCGTCGTCAGGCGCGGCGCGACGAGGCGACTGTTTGGTCCGGCGCCGACAAGCGCCGCGGCTTCGGCGACGCTGCCGACTCCAAACATCGCCTGCACGCGCGGCGAATGCGTCGCCGCGGTCGCCTTACGGGCGCGCAGCGCCGCGAGCGGCAGAAAGACGAGTTCAAGCCCAAGTTCGCGCGCCGCCTCGTGCAGCCCGGTCTCCTGCGCCTTGCTTTCCAGCGCGCAGAGCCTCGCCTCGCTGAGGTCGACCTTATGCGTCTGCGCGACGCGGCGCACGAGTTCGACGATATCGTTCGCGGCGACGCCGCGTCTTGCGCCGAGCCCGAAGGCGTATGTCGCGTTCATCTCTTTGTCGCCCGCCATTGCGTGACCGCCATTGCCGGATCGAGCGCATGGAAGCGGCCGATCGGGCGCGCATGCGCTATCTGCAGATGTATGAGCTCTCCGCCATTGTCGCGATAGGCGTCGGCGAGCAGCGACTGAGTCTCAATCGTAACGGCGTTGACGACGATGCGTCCGAAGCGGGGCAGGGCGTCCCACGCGGCGGCAAGCGTCGCCGCATCGGCGCCGCCGCCGATGAAGATCGCCTGCGGCGCATCGAGTTCGGCGAGCGCTTGCGGGGCTTCGCCCTTGACGATGCTGAGATCCGGAACGCCGAGCGACAGCGCGTTGCGCGCGATGCGCGCCGCGCGCGTGGCGTCCCGCTCGATGGCGATGGCGCGGTTTGCGGGATCGCTCAGCATCCATTCGATCGCGACGGAGCCGGCGCCGGCGCCGACGTCCCACAGCAATTCACCCTTGCGCGGCGCGAGCGCGCAAATCGTCACGGCGCGGATGTCGTGCTTGGTGAGCTGCCCGTCATGCTCGAACCAATCGTCGGGCAGGCCCGGCGCAAGTGGAATGACGGCTGCGTCTCCGCCGGCTTCTATTTCGAGGGCGACCGTGTTGAGCGGCGCGATGTCATTGAGCGCGAAGGCGTCGGCGCGCGCCTCGCGCACCCGCTCATGCGCGCCGCCGAGCCGCTCGAGCACATAGAGGCGCGATCCGCCCATGCCGCGCAGGGCGAGATGGCCCGCAAGGCGCGCCGGCGTCGTCTCGTCCCAGGAGAGCGCGATGATCTTTGCACGCGGCTGCAAATGCGGCGTGACGCGTTCAAAGGCGCGGCCGTGCAGCGAAAGCAGCGCGCAATCCTGCAGGCTCCATTTGAGCCGCGCGGCCGCGAGCGAAAACGCCGAAGGCGCCGGAACGCAGAAAATTTCGTCAGGCGCGACATGGCGCGCGATGAGATCGCCGACGCCGTAGAAGAAGGGATCGCCTGAGGCCAGAACGACCGTGGGTTTGCCGCGGTGGGCGAGAATTTGCGGCAAGGCGTCGGAGAGCGGCGAGGGCCACTGCAGGCGCTCCGCCGGCGCGTCGATCATCGCGAGATGTCGCGCGCCGCCGACGATCAGCGAGGCTTGCGCCAGAAGCGCGCGCGCCGCCGGCGTCAGCGCGTCGGCGCCGTCTTCGCCGAGGCCGATCAGCGACAGCCATGGCGCGTTCATGTCGCTTTCCGCGACGTATAGACCCAATCGCGCGCGCGATCGCGCGAAATGCGGCGTGTGCCGCTCGCGCCGATCACGACGAGCGTGGACATGTCGACCTTGTCGGCCTCGGCTTCGTCGAGACGCGTCAGAATGATCTCTTCGTTCTCGCGGCCGACGGATTTCGCGAGGCCAACGAACGTCTCGCCGGGAAGATAACGACGCAGCAGCGCAAAGGCGTCAGTGATGCGCGTCGGCCGCGCGCGCGACGCAGGATTATATAATGCGATGACAAAGTCGCCTTGCGCGGCATGTTCCAGCCGCTTGGCGATGACGTCCCACGGCTTGAGATTATCGGACAGCGAGATCGCGCAAAAGTCATGGCCGAGCGGCGCGCCGAGCCGCGCCGCCGCCGCCTGCATCGCCGAGACGCCGGGCAGCACGCGAATGTCGAGATCTCGCCACGCGCGGGGACCGCCATCGACCGCTTCGAAAACCGCCGCGGCCATGGCGAAGACGCCGGGATCGCCGCCGGAGACGACAGCCACGCGGCGACCCTGCGCGGCGCGCGCCAGCGCCTCCCGCGCGCGGTCGATCTCGACGCGGTTGTCGCTTGCAAGCCGTGTCTGACCTGCGCGCTCGGGAACGCGCGCGACGTAAGGCGCATAGCCGATAATGTCCTGCGCGGCGCCGAGCGCCTCTTGCGCCTCGTGAGTCAGCCATCGCGCGTCGGCCGGACCAAGGCCGACAATGTCAAGCGCGCCGCTCAAGGGCGCCGGCCTCGCCCCGGCACGAGCGCCATCGAGAAATAGGGCGCGTCATCGTCGCGCTTGTCGGCGAAGCGCATGATCTTTTCGCCGGGCATGGCGCCGCGTTCGACATAGATCGCGCGATCGATGACGCCGGCGCGCGTCATGGCGCGGCGCAGCTTGGCGAAATTACCGCCCAGCTTCATCACCACCGCGGCGTCGGTTTCGGCGAGGCGCGACGCAAGTCTGTCTTCGTCGAGAGTCGCCGGCAGAACGGTGAGAATGTCGTCGCCCCAGGCCATGGGCTGGCGCGCCGCGGCGAAACATCCCGACATGCCGGAGACGCCGGCGCAAATCTCGACGCGAAAACGCGCGTCAAGCCGCGCGAACATATGCATGAAGGAACCGTAGAGCAGCGGATCGCCTTCGCAGAGCAGCGTCACGTCACGGCCGGCTTCGAGCACGGCGCGAATGCGCATCACGCAATCTTCATAGAAGCGCTGAAGCGACGAGACATATTCCGGGTGATCGAAAGGAATCTCAGTCGTCACCGGATAGAGCAGCGCAATCTCTTCGCAGCCTGGCGCGAGATAGGGCGCGGCGATCGCGCGCGCGTGGCTTGCGCGTCCGCGCTTGGCGAAGAAGGCGACGACATTCGCCGCGCCGATGAGGCGCGCGGCCTTCACCGTCACGAGCTCTGGATCGCCAGGACCGAGCCCGACGCCGATCAGCGCGCCGAGCGTCGTGACGGCTTCATGCGAGGTCGAGGCGAGCGCGTTCATTCCTGCTCGCTCGCCAGCGCATTGATGGCGGCGGCGGCCATGGCGCTGCCGCCCTTCCGGCCTTTCACGATCACGAAGGGAACGCGGCCGTATTCGCGCAGCGCGTCCTTCGATTCCGCCGCGCCGACGAAGCCGACCGGCATGCCAATGATGGCGGCCGGAGGCGCCGCGCCTTCGTCAATCATCTCGAGGAGACGGAACAGCGCGGTCGGCGCATTGCCGATCGCGACCAATGCGCCATCCATACGATTGCGCCACAGCTCCAGCGCCGCGGCGCTGCGCGTGGTTCCGATCTCGGCGGCGAGCGCCGGCACGCGCGGCTCGAGCAGCGTGCAAACCACCTGGTTCTCCGCCGGCAGACGCGAACGCGTGACGCCATGCGCGACCATGTTGGAGTCGCACAGAATCGGCGCGCCCTTCTGCAGCGCGTCGCGCGCCGCCGCGACGAAATCCGGCGAGAACTCGATGTCGTCGGCGAGTTCCACCATGCCGCAGGCGTGGATCATGCGCACGGCGATCTTTTCCTGCTCGGGCGTGAAACGCGAGAGATTCGACTCGGCGCGAATGGTTGCAAACGAGCGCGCATAAATCTGCGCGCCTTCGTGGATGTAGTCGAAGCGGCGGCTCATTGCGTCGTCCCGCTTGCGCGCGCGGAGAGTTCGCGCATGACGGCCTCGAAGGTCAGCGATCTGAAGCGCGGCGCGCCGTCGGCGCCGCCGTTCTCGATGAGATCGAACCCTTCAGCGCAGGCAAGCAGCGTGACGGGAGAGGCGCTCTGCCGGGCGCAGCCTTTCGCGCAGCCCGAAAGATGAAGGCCAACGCCGTCAGCGCCGCCGATCTTTTGCGCCAGCGCCGCAAGATCCATGACATGCGCGCGCGTCTCGGCGGTCGCCTGCGGACATTCCGGCGCGCCGGGACAGGCGATGACGGCGAGGCGCTTGTCGTCGGCCGACGTGATGAGGTCGTGATTTTCCGCGCGCGAGATGATGCGTCGCGCATTGTCTTCATCGGGCGTGACGATCAGCAAGGCGCGCCAGGGCGTGAGGCGCAGTTCGCCCGTTCCTTCGCTTTGTGCGAAATCGGCGACCGCCCCGAGTTCGTCTGCGCGCCAGCGGCCGAACGGCGCGCCAACGCCGGCGAAAGCGACGCCGCCGCAGCACTGCGCGCCAAAAATATGCGCACGGGACGTGGGCGCGCGCGCTTCCCTAGAGACGCGCATGACCAGTCCGGTCGCGTGGGCCAGCGCGTCGGCGCCGAGCGCCTCGACGAGCGTGCGGACGCGCCTGAAGCTATTTGCATGACGGTCGCGCAGCTCCACGAAGGCGCGCGCAAAGCGCAGCGCGACGTCGAGCGCCTCATTGGCGGCGGCGAACACGGCGCGATCGGGAACGTCGGCGATACGGATTGCGACGTCGCCGTCTGCAATCGCTTCGATCCGAATGTCGGCCTCGACGTCGGCGATCGACAGCGCGCCGCCATCATCGAAAAGAAAAAGAAATTTCGGCGGAAGCGCGCGCAGCGCGCCATCGCGCTGTAGCTCAGCGGCGAGCTGCGCCGCCATGGCGTTTGCGTCGAAAGCGCCAGCGACGAGTCCGGCGAGCGGCGACGTGATGACATTCGTGACGCGTTCCGCGTCGGCGCTCGGCGCGAGCATGCCGATCGCCTCGAGGCCGCGCAGGGCTTCGGCGATCGTCGCCTCGCTGATCCCGCGCAGCTGCAATTGCGCGCGCTGCGAGAGATCAATCAGCCCATTGCCGCAGTTGTCCGCAATTCTCGCGATCTCACGCGCCTGCGCCGCGCTCATGCGAGAGCCGACCGCCTTGGCGCGGATCAGCAAACCGTCGCCGCTCGGCATCGGCGCGAAGGCTCCGGGACACCAGCCCTTGATCTCAGGCCTCGGCTGCAAGACGCCCTCCCTCTTGGCGTTCCATATCGCTTAAGGCGCCGCGCACGCTGTTGCGTTGAGTCTTCCACAAGCCGCGCGCGAGCGCTTCACTAAAAACCCGCGCGATTGCGGTGAGCGCGCGGGGATTTTCCATGGCGAGAAAATCCCGTGTCGCATCATCGCCCAAGGTGGCGTCAAAAGCGAGGTCGAATTGCGCATCGCTGACGAGGCCGCTTGTCGCGGCGAAAGCATAGAGATTGTCGATCGTTTCGGCGATTTCGCCGGCGCCGCGGTGGCCGTGCCGCTTCTGGCCTTGCAGCCATTGGGGATTGGCGAGCCGCATGCGCAGGACGCGCGAGATTTCGTCTTTCAGAGCGCGCGGCCGTAACCGTTCCGGCCGCGTCGCATCGATATGCACCAAATCGGCGTCGCCGCCAAGCATGGCGTTAGCGGCGGCAAAGCCCCCTTCGTAATCGGCGAAGGCGGGTCCGATCAGAACGTCGACTTCCGCCATGTCTTGCACATGGACATGCGCATCGGCGTCAGCGACGCGCGCGCTGAAGGCCGCGACGGCTTCGTTGCTTTCGCCGGCGCGATCATAGGCGTGACCCGCCGCGCAAAGATAGGCGCGCGCAAGATCGTCGCGGTCCGACCAGTCGCCACGCAGCGCGCGATCGCTCACGCCAATTCCGTAAGCGCCGTCAGCGGCCCCGAAGACGCGGCGAAGATCGTCCGCCGTTTTCAGCGGATTGATCTCAGCGTCTTCATCGCGCGCGGCGACCGCGCGCACGGCGTCGTCGAACAGCGCAATGAGATTTCCGAACATGTCGCGGAACAGCCCCGAGACCTGCAGCGTCACGTCGACGCGTGGAAACTCCAGCCGCGCCTGCGGCAGAATTTCAAAGCCGATGACGCGCGCGCTCGCCGTATCCCAGCGTGGCGCGACGCCAAGAAGCGCGAGCGCCTGCGCGAAATCCTCGCCGCCGGTGCGGATCGTCGCGCTGCCCCACAGGTCGAGCATGATGCTGCGCGGGAATTCGCCATGCAGTTGCGCGTGACGCGTCATCACCTCGGCGGCGGCGCGTCGGCCAATGTCATAGGCCGTTTGCGTGGGCGCATGGCGCGGATCGATGCAATAAAGATTGCGTCCGGTCGGCAGAACGTCGGCGCGCCCGCGCGACGGCGCGCCGGCCGGGCCGGGCTCGACGAAGC
Source organism: Methylocystis sp. L43 (assembly GCF_015709525.1). GTDB lineage: Bacteria > Pseudomonadota > Alphaproteobacteria > Rhizobiales > Beijerinckiaceae > Methylocystis. Next base: position 106,025 of record NZ_JADNRA010000033.1, read on the forward strand.
GGCCCGCAAGCGCGGCGATCAGCGCGTTGCGTTCGGCGTGCGCGCAGGCGCCCCGCGCGGGATCGGCGTCCGAATTTTCTTCGGCGCGCCCGAAGACATGGAGTCCGTCGCCGATGCGCATGTCCTTCAAATCGCACATCCAGGCGTCGAGCCGCGTCAATGTCTCGGCGATGTCCATCTCGCGGGAGACGCTGCATTCCGCGGCAAGACCGCTGCGCTCGGCTTCGTCGATGATCGCGCCGGCGATGAGTTTTGCGCGGCGCGCGTCGAGCGCGCTTGCCGTCGCATATTCGTCGAGCAGCGTTTCAACTTTCGCCGCCGCGTCGAATAGTTCGGCGTCGACGAGCGGCGGCGTCAGATGGCCGATGGTCACGGCGCATGTGCGGCGCTTCGCCTGCGCGGCTTCGCCGGGATCATTGACGATGAACGGATAGATAAGCGGCGTTGGGCCGAGCACCGCTTCCGGCGCGCAGGTCTCGGACAGCATGACCGATTTGCCGGGAAGCCACTCGAGCGTGCCATGCGCGCCAAGATGAATGAGCGCGTCGATCTTTCGCACATGCCGCAGCCAAAGATAGTAGGCGATATAGGCGTGACGCGGCGGTCGCTGAACGTCGTGGTAGCTCTCGTAACGCTCGGTGCGCGCGCCGCGATCGGGCTGCAGCGCGATGATCAGCTTGCCGGCTTCGAGACAGGAAAAGCGGAAGGCGCCGTCGACGACCGCAGGATCATCCTGCGGCGCGCCCCATGCGTCGTTGACGGTCGCGACGAAAGATGCGGGCAGGGTTGAAAGCAGCGGGAGATAGTCACCGAGCGGGAAGCTGATCGCATGCGCTTTTTCTTCCAGCTCGCGCATCACTCTCCCCTTGAGGGGGAGGGTCGAACCGCGAAGCGGTTCGGGGTGGGGTGACGTTCCACAATTCGCAGAGTCACCCCCACCCGCGTCGCTTCGCGACGCGACCTCCCCCCTCAAGGGGGAGGTGGGCGCCGCGCCAACGTCATATTCCGCCTCTTGCAACGCCGAGACGATCTCATGCACGCTTGCTTCTGCATCGAGGCCGATGGCGTAGCCGCCACGGCCGCGCCGCGCCGGATAATCCGAAAGAATGAGCGCGAGGCTCTTGTCTGCATTGGGCTTGCGGCGCAGCCGCGCCCAGTTCAATGCGAGTTCCGCGACAAAGTCGATGCGCGAGCGTTCCGGCGCATGCCGCGTCTCGCTGAATTCCGCCGCAAGACGCAGCGGCGCTTGCTCCTTGAAGGAAATCGCACGCGTGAAGATGCGCCCGTCAACTTCCGGCAAGACGACATTCATCGCGAGATCGGCGCCGTTCGCCCCGCGCATCGAGGCGGCCCACGCATTGCGCGAAGAGGTGGCAAGAGCGACTTGCAGCACCGGCGCGTCCGCGCCATCGAGCACGCTTCCCGTGTCGCGGCGCGCCGAAAAGGCGGTGGCGTTGAGGATGACGTCGGGCGCGAACGCCTCAAGCGCGCGCGAAACGAACGCTTCGCTCTCCGCGTCCTTCAGGCTCGCAACATAGATCGCCTCGACCGCGAACCCTCGCTCAGCCAGCGCGTCGGCGAGCGCGATGATCGGCGCGACGTCGTCGGCCAGGAACATGGCGCGATAGAAGACGATCGTCGCGCGCAATTCGCCGCCGGCGCGGCGCGCGGATTCGAATTGCCCGGCGCTGGCGACGGGAGCGCTCTCGCACCACGGCGCCGGACAGCCGACGAGAGTCGATGCGTAACAGAGAAAGGATCGCAGATTGTCTGGACCGCCGTCCTGAAAGAACCGCCAGATCCGATTGAGCGTCTCCGCGCCGAGCGTCGACGCCTGCGTCAGGCGCGCGTCGGCGTGCATATCGCCGGGCGTAATCGCGAGAGCGATTCCCTTCGCGCGCGCCAGCGCCTCGAGCTGCTCGACGCCATAGGGCCAATAGTCTTTGCCGCCGAGCAGCCGCACGACGATCAGCCGTGCATGTCGCGCCACAGTGTCGAGATAGAGATCGACGGAATAGGGGTGCTTCAATTGCGCCAGCGACGCGCAGCGAAAGCTCGGGAGAGTCGCGCCGCTTCGCTCATAAAGTCGCGCCAGCAGCCGCAGCTCTGAATCAGAGAAGGACAGAAACACGATCTCCGCGGGAGATTGTCCGAGATCGACGGCGGCGCCGGCGTCGTCGAGATTATGGAGATCGCGCGGGAGCAGATGCATGGCGTATCACGGCTGCGCCAGCGTCGCGATCACCGCGTCGCGATTGAGACCTTTCTCGCCGATGATCACGACGCGACTCATGCGCTGCTCATCGGGTCTCCACGCCCGATCGAAGTGATGTTCGATGCGCGCGCCGACGCCTTGCACGAGCAGGCGCATGGGCTTGCCGATAACTTCGACGAATCCCTTGATGCGCAGCACGTCATGCGCGCGCGCCGCTTCGGCGAGTCTCGCGACTAGCGCCGCCGGATCGGCGACGGCCGAGAGAGACACGACGAAACTATCGAAGTCGTCATGGTCGTGTCCGGGCTCGGCGTCATGATGCGACGGACGGTTCGCCAGATCGTCCTCCGCCGCCGCCGACAGGCCGAGCAGCACGAGCGGATCGACTCGCCCTCCGCTGGCGCGCACGATCTTCGCCGCCTTCCGAGCGCCTTGCGCCAGACGATCCGCGACCTCGCGTTCTTCGTCGGCGCCCAGCAGATCGGTCTTGTTGAGGATGATGAGATCGGCGCAGGCGAGCTGATCTTCAAACACTTCTTCAAGCGGATTGTCGTGATCGATCGTCTGCGTGTCTTCGCGCTCCTTGGCGATGGCGTCGAGATCGTCGGCGAAACGGCCCTCCGCCACCGCCTTGCCGTCGATGACGGCGATGACGCCGTCAACTGTCAGCTTCGAGCGGATCGCCGGCCAATCGAACGCCTTCACCAGCGGTTTGGGCAGCGCCAGTCCCGAGGTTTCGATGATGATGTGATCGGGACGCTTGTCATGCGCGAGCAGCGCCTCGATCGCCGGGATGAAATCATCGGCGACGGTGCAGCACAGACAGCCGTTGGCGAGTTCGACGATGTTTTCTTCCGGGCAGTTTTCGACGCCGCAGGCGCGCAGGATTTCGCCGTCGACGCCGACGTCGCCGAATTCATTGATGACGAGCGCGAGGCGCCGGTCCTTGGCGTTCTCGAGAACATGACGAATGAGCGTCGTCTTTCCCGCGCCAAGGAAGCCGGTGACAATCGTTGCAGGGATTTTGGCGCTCATGAGGATTCCTGTTGGCGCGACTGGAGTCGCCAGACGAGACCGGCGAGCGCGCCGGCAAGCGCCCAGCTGATCGCCTGAACGGCGAGCGAGGCGGCCGCGAAGCGCGCGGCGAGTTCCGCCGGCGCCGTGCTCTCGGGCGTCGCGGGCTGCGGCGCGAAGAAATGCGGCGCGACGATCAGCGCGACGCCGGCGATCTTCGCCGCGGTCGAGTCAAGCCGCAACAAGGCGAAGAGTCCGGCGCCGGTCGACAGCGCGGTCGCAAGCCACCAGATCTGGCGCGCGGCGAGTTCGGTTTCCGCCATGCCGGGAAGCTGCGGCGCGAGGCCGAGACTCGTCGCGAGTCCCGTCGCGGCGAAGGCGCAGGCGCCCCAGAGCGCGGCGCGGCGCGGCGCGATGGCGTCGCCAGAGAGAAGCATCGCGGCGAGCAGGATGAGCGCATAGCCGATCGAGACGGCGATCGTCGCGGCGCTGGTCGTCGCTGTGCGGCTCAGTCCGGAAAGCGCTGCGCCCGCGTCGGCGCCGTCATGCGCATGCTGCGCCGCCTCATAGACCTCGGCGGCGAGGATCAGCGGCGTCGTGGTGAAGTGCTGCAGGGCCGCGACCGCAAGCCCGGCGACAAGGCCGGCGATGAGGCCGGTCGTCAAAATGCGCGCGATCAAGCGCGTTGGCGCCTAGTGACAGGGGAAGGAGAGCGCGTGGCGCGTGTCATGCGCCGCGTCATGGACGCTTTCCGGATAGGCGAAGCCCGCGAGCCAAACGAGTCCGAAGCCGAGCGTGAGCGCAACGGCGGCGGCCTTCAGCGCCTCGAGTCTCGAAGCGGGGAGGGCGGCGGCGTTGGCGGATGATTTGGCGGTCATATCGGTCTCCCTGCCGCCCCACCGGCGGCGATGCGATGCGCGCGGCGATCGTAAGCGATCGCCAGACGGCAGGTCTCCTGGCTCCCGGCTCGTCGGACCGCGCCGCCTTCCCAAGCGTTCAAGCTCAGTGGCGGATGGCGCGGGCCTCGCCGGCTACAGTTGCGGGGGCAGCCGCGGATAGGGGCGTAATGCCCGCGCCGCGTTCCCTTTTCACTTCTTGCGAAGGACCGTCCCGACTAGTCATATGCGCGGCTTAGGCTTCCGTCAAACCGCAGAGGAGCGCCTGTGACCGAGATGCACGAAGACGACGAGGCGCGCCGCCATCGTCTCAAGATGGAGAAGCGCAAGGCGGTTCAGGACGCCGAGGTCGCCGGCAAGACGGTCGCCCGCAAAGGCCTGCTGATGGTCCACACCGGCGCCGGCAAGGGCAAGTCGACGGCGGCCTTCGGGCTGGCGTTGCGCGCGCTCGGCCATGGCTGGAAGATCGGCGTCGTTCAGTTCGGCAAGGGCCAGTGGCAGACAGGCGAGCGCAACATGCTCGAAAAGCTTGGCCAAGAGTTCGGCCAAGAGTTCGGTCAAGTCGCCTGGCATACGCTTGGCGAGGGCTTCACCTGGGAGACGCAGGACCGCGCCCGCGACGAGGCGGCGGCGCGGCGCGCCTGGGAGAAGGCGTGCGAACTGATGGACGATCCCCACATTCGTCTGCTGGTGCTCGACGAACTGAACATTTCGCTGCGCTACGAGCATTTGCCGCTGGAGGAGGTGCTTCGCGCGCTCGCCGCGCGCCGCGACGATCTCAACGTCGTCGTGACCGGACGCAACGCCAAGCCGGAGCTCATCGCCGCAGCCGATCTCGTCACCGAGATGACTCTCGTCAAGCACCATTTCGGCGCCGGCGTGAAAGCGCAGGAGGGAATCGAATTCTAACCCGAAACCTGTTCTGAACCCCGCCGGCATATCGCACTTGGCAGCGGCTCGCGTAGAGAATACGCTTTGCGGGCAGGCAGTTCCGTGACGAACAGGGACGCGCGCCAGCGACGCGAGCAGGCATCCCGAGGCGCGTCAGTTCTAGGCTGAACTCTCAACATCATCTGGACCTGAAAGCTCGATGGACGTTTACGGCGCGCTCCGCTTTTCCGCTGCGAAGATCTCCAACGAACTGTTTTCGGCGGGATCGATTTTTTCGGTCTATTCCCTGGCGACGACGTTTCTCATCGCCGTTGGCGCGCTGGCCTATCAGCGCAAGATGCGGCGGGGGCGCGTCAACCTCCGGGCCATCGCGCGGGCGATCTTCGACAAGAGACTCCTGCTCTCCAAATCGTTCGCCGCGGACGTCAAGCTGCTCATCCTGAGCGTCGTTCTCATGCCGGTCGTGGTGGGCGCGCTCGTTCTATCGACGAACGGCGTTGCGACGGTCGTGAGCGGCTCGCTGCGCAATACTTTTGGCGCTTTTGCGCCGGTCTCTTGCTGTGACCTCTCGATAAAGCTTTTCTCTACCGCCGTGCTCTTTTTGGCCTATGAGATCGGCTATTGGGTCGATCACTATCTCAAGCATCGGATCCCGTTTTTGTGGGAGTTCCACAAGGTGCATCACACCGCCGAGGTGCTGACCCCGGTGACGAATTTTCGCAATCATCCGATCGACAACATCTTTTTCGGCTACATGCTCGCGATGTTCATTGGCGGCGCGTCAGGCATATTGGCGTGGGTGTTTGGGCGAACCACTGAATCCTTCACGGTCGACGGGAAGAACATCCTCTTCATCTTCTTCCTTTGGACGATCGGGCATCTTCAACATTCGCAGTTCTGGATTCCCTTTCGCGGCGTTTGGGGACACATCGTCCTGAGCCCCGCGCATCACCAGATCCATCATTCGACAGATCCCCAGCACTTCAATCGCAACTTTGGCAGCGTTCTCGCCATTTGGGACTGGATTTTCGGATCGCTCGAGATGCCTTCGACCAAAAACCCGCGCCTTAAATACGGGGTCGAGGAAGACGCCGCGGACCCGCATTCGTCTTTCGGACTATTGGCGACCCCGATGGTGAGAGCCGCTCTCGCGCTCTGGCGCGCGCTCGCCGATGCGTGGAATGCAGGGAGTGAGCGACTCGAGCAGCGCCGTCAAAGGCTGAAGAGCACAAGCATATTATGAGTCGCCTTCGCGCCGATTTGCTGCTTGTCCTGGCGGCTTTTATCTGGGGGACGGCCTTTATCGCGCAAAAAAACGCCGGCGAGCTTATGGGGCCGATCACCTTCGTCGGCGTCCGTTTTCTCCTGTCGTGCGCCGCGCTCGTTCCGCTGGCGCTCTACGAGAGCCGTCACAGTGAGTCTTGCCTAAAAAAGGGCGATTTGGCGCTCGCCGGCCTGATCGGCTTGTGCGTCTTCCTCGCCGCGGCTTTGCAGCAGGTCGGCCTTGCCACAACGACGGCGACCAACGGCGGATTTCTCACGGCGCTATATGTCGTGCTCGTTCCAGTGTTCGTCTTTGCGCAGACCGGCGTACGACCCCGGCAGGTCGTTCTCGTCGCGGGCCTCGGGTCCATCGTGGGCGCCTGGCTGCTGACGGACAGCGGCCAGCTGCAGAGTTGGACGTCGGGCGACGCCCTGGTACTGATTGCGGATATTGCGTGGGCGGCTGGGATCAGTCTCGTCCCAACCTTTCTCGCTCGCGCCAATCGGCCGTATTTTTTGGCTTTCGCGCAGTTCGGCGTCATCGGCGTTCTTGGAACCGTCGTGGGCCTTGGCGGCGAGCCTTTTTCGCTCGAGGGCCTCATCGCGGCCCTGCCGTCAATTCTCTATGCGGGGCTGTGCTCCGGGGGGATCGCCTTCACGCTTCAAATCGTGGCGCTCAACTATACGCCAGCGGCCGAAGCCGCCCTCATCATGTCGCTGGAGAGCGTTTTCGCAGCCTTGGCGGGCGTTATCTTGCTGTCCGAGCGCCTCACCGCGTCGGCGATGGTGGGCGGATTGCTGATCTTGCTTAGCGCCGTCTTCGTCGAAGCAGGACCGGCCGCGCAAAATATTTGGGTGTCGCAATATTGGAGTCGGCTGTCGCAAGTGTGGAGTCGAGCGCGTTAGCCGTCTGAAAAAGTGGAAGCCGACGCTCGATCACGTCGAGAACGTCGGCTCCAAAATGATCTGCGCGGTAACCGGCCGATCACCCGCCAGAAAGACAAGGGCCGGGAGCTTGCGCGCCCGGCGAGTCTTTTCGGCAGGGGTATGTTTTACTGGATCATGCGGGCGGTAGAGCCAACGCCTTCGCCCTGGATGCCGTTACGGTTGCCCGTGCCGTTGGTTCCTTCAGGAGAAATCCAGTCCGGAACCCAGGTCAGAGCGACGACGACGAAGGCGACGAAGGCGGCGATCCAAAGCAGCATCTTGCCGATATCGCCGGTATTGTGAACGTTGACGGCCATGCGTTTTCCCCCTGTTCTTGATTTTACGTGAATGCTTGCCGCATCGAGAGGGAGCCTAGCTTGTTTCGGATCGGATGGCAATGCGCTCCTGCTGGGACTGAAACGCCCGCCAAAAAAGCAAAATTACTTTTTTGATTCAATTAATTAACATGCGACAGAACGTCGCGGCCGCTGCAAAAAATTAAGCGCATTTCCTTGTCCTCGCGTTCCTGTCCGACCCCGATCCGCCGGCACGCGTCAAACGGCTAAAGCGTCCGCGCGGGTCGGCTGGCCGCGGCCCTTGCCGGACGTAGGCGCATCGCCTATAAGCGCGCCATTCCACAGGCGAGGGTTACGCGGCGTCTGCCTCAAGACGTCGCTCCGGTGGCCGGCTCTCCGGCCTCTTTATTCTCTCGCCGAGGTTCAACCGGAGAAAAGACACTATGGCTCTGCCCGATTTCACCATGCGCGGCCTCCTGGAGGCCGGCGCTCACTTCGGCCATCAGTCGCATCGCTGGAACCCGAAGATGGCGCCTTTCATCTTTGGCGCCCGCAACAACATCCACATCATCGATCTCGCCCAGACGGTGCCGCTGCTCCATCAGGCGCTGAAGACGATTTCGGACACTGTCTCCAAGGGCGGTCGCGTGCTGTTCGTGGGCACCAAGCGCCAGGCGCAGGAGCAGATCGCCGACGCCGCCAAGCGGAGCGCTCAATATTACATCAATTCCCGCTGGTTGGGCGGCACGCTGACCAATTGGAAGACGATTTCCGGATCGATCACCCGTCTGCGCAAGCTCGACGAGCAGCTTTCGGCCGGCGCTTCGGGCATCACCAAGAAAGAGCGTCTGCTGCTGACCCGCGAGCGCGACAAGCTCGAAAAGGCGCTCGGCGGCATTAAGGATATGGGCGGCACGCCGGATCTGATCTTCGTGATCGACACCAACAAAGAGCAGCTCGCGATCAAGGAGGCGAATCGCCTAAAGATTCCCGTGGTCGCCGTGCTCGACACCAATTGCGATCCGGATGGCGTCACCCATCCGATCCCCGGCAACGACGATGCGGGCCGCGCCATCGCGCTCTACTGCGATCTCGTGGCGAGAGCCGCCATCGACGGCATTTCGCGCAGCCAGGGCTCGGTGGGAATCGATATCGGCGCCGATGAGTCGCCGGCGCTTGAGCCCGCGCTCGAGACGCGCGCCGTGGTGCGCGAAGATTTGCGTCCCGCCGAAACCGCCGGGACGGATACCGAGACGCCTCTCGAGGCCTTCGAACTGCTGTCGGCGCCGCGCGGCGCCCCGGACGATCTCGCCAAGCTGCACGGCGTCGGCCCGCAGCTCGTCAAGAAACTCAACGACGCCGGCGTCTATCATTATTGGCAGCTTGCCGCGATGACTCCGGCGGACGTCGAAAAACTCGACGGCGAATTGAAGCTAAACGGCCGCATTGCGCGTGACGGCTGGGTCGATCAGGCGAAGGCGCTCCTCGCCGGCTAAGTCGATCCGTCAAGTCCAATGCTTTAAGACGCGCGCGCCGGTCCAAGTGGGCCGGCGTCGTCGCATGACTCCCTTGAGAAGGAATTTCAGCCATGGCTACGATCACCGCCGCCCTTGTAAAGGAACTGCGCGAGAGCACCGGCGCGGGCATGATGGATTGCAAGGCGGCGCTCACCCAGACGGACGGCGAGTTTGAAGCGGCGGTCGACTGGCTGCGCAAGAAGGGCCTCTCCAAGGCCGCGAAGAAAGCCGATCGCGTTGCCGCCGAAGGACTTGTCGCCGCGCTCGTCTCGGAGAATTCGGGCGTCGTCGTCGAGGTGAATTCGGAGACGGACTTCGTCGCCCGCAACGCCGATTTCCAGACGCTTGTGAAGAACATCGCCGAAGTCGCCTTAAAGAGCGGCAAGAGCGACGTCGAGGCGCTCGGCAAGGAAGCCTATCCCGGCGGCGGAACGGTGAGCGAAGCGATCACCCATGCGATCGCCGGCATCGGCGAGAACCTGACGCTGCGCCGCGCCGCCGCGCTCAGCGTCGGCGAGGGCGTGGTCGGCCGCTATGTGCATGCGCAGGTCGTCGACGGCCAGGGCAAGATCGCGGTGATCGTCGCGCTCGAATCGAAGGGCGACAAGGACGTGCTGGCGACGCTCGCGCGCCAGCTCGCCATGCATGTCGCGTCGGCGAATCCGCTGGCGCTCGACGCCTCGGGCCTCGACCCGGCGACGGTCGAGCGCGAGAAGAAGCTGCTTGCCGAGAAGAACGCCGGCAAGCCGGAGAACGTGCTGCAGAAGATCATCGACTCTGGCATCAAGACCTACGCCAAGGAGGTCTGCATGCTCGATCAGGTCTCGAACCATCCTGACCACAGCGGCAAGACCGTGGCGCAGGCGGTGAAGGAGCTAGAGGGCAAGGCCGGCGCGCCGATCGCCATCAAGGGCTTCGTGCGCTACGCGCTCGGCGAAGGCATCGAGAAACAGACGAGCGACTTCGCCGCGGAGGTCGCGGCCGCTGTGAAGGGGTAAGTCATTCCCTCCGCTTGTGGTGAAAAGGTTAGTGCGGGCCGGGGCGTTGACCCCGGCCTTTTTGTGTCCGCGACCTCTCCGCGTCATGCACCGGCCTTGTGCGGGCATCCACGCAGCGACGCTACGCGAGCCTCTCAGCGTAACTCAGCCTCTCGAAGTGGATGGCCGGGACAAGCCCGGCCATGACGGCTGAAAGTCCGCGTCGTCACTCCCCCGCATAGGCGCAGCGACCTTCATCTCCGCCTCTCTGTGCTTCGCGCTGAGTGCGCGAAGAGGATGCAACGGCTGTTGGCGATGCTTTTGGTTATCGCCCCCACGCGAAACAATCGCGGGCGGGCGGCGTTTAGGCTCCGGATGTTGGTTTTCGTCGCAAGGCGAAGATCGAGCAGGAGGAGCATCGCATGCGCGCCAAGAAGACCGCCGCAGACGACATGATTCGCGGACCGCGCGTTGCGAGCGTGATCGAAACCGACACCTCCGTGCTCGGCTTCGATGACGCGCCGTCCGCGCGGGGACTGCGCGATCCGCGCGAACTCTATCCCAAGCCGCCCTTCGAAAAGCAGACGCAGCCCTGGCCGGGTCTCGCCGGCCTCATGACGCCGCGTCCCGATCACGGCGAGGAGAGCTACCGCGGCTCGGGGCGTCTGCTTGGCCGCAAGGCGCTCATCACCGGCGGCGACAGCGGCATCGGCCGCGCCGCGGCGATCGCCTTCGCCCGCGAGGGCGCCGACGTCGCGATCAATTATCTGCCGGAGGAGGAGGCGGACGCGAAGGAGGTCATGACTCTTCTGGGCGAGGCCGACGTCAATGCGGTGGCGCTTCCAGGAGATATTCGCGACGAGGGCTTTTGCCGCAAGCTCGTCGACGATGCGGCGCGCGATCTTGGCGGCCTGGATATTCTCGTCAACAACGCCGCGCGCCAGCATGCGCGCCAATCGATTCTCGACATTACGATCGAGGATCTCGACTGGACGTTTCAAACCAATCTCTACGCGCTGTTCTGGATCACGAAAGCCGCGATTCCGCATCTCCAGCCGGGATCGTCGATCATCAATACGAGTTCGATCGTCGCCTTCGATCCTTCGCCGCAGCTTCTGGATTATTCGGCGACCAAGGCCGCCATTCTCAACTTCACCAGATGTCTGGCGAAGCAGCTCGCCGACAAAGGCATCAGGGTCAACGCCGTGGCGCCCGGCCCGTTCTGGACGGCGCTGCAGCCGAGCGGCGGACAATTTCCCGATCACCTCGCCGAATTTGGCGCCGACACGCCGCTGGGGCGCCCGGGACAACCGGCGGAAATTGCGCCGCTTTATGTGCTGCTCGCGTCCAATGAAGCGAGCTTCACGACGGGACAGGTCTTCGGCGCGACGGGCGGCGAGGTGGGGCCGTAATCGCTCGCCCCAAGTCTGTACGCTTCAATTCCTGCGTCGCGGCTCCCGTTGGCTCGTGACAGTGGCTTCATTCAGAACTCGTGCGACTGCCTCACTTGCGGGCGCCGCTCGGCGTCCGTAAGAAGAACGCGCCCCGCTTCAGCCACCGAGAGACGCCTCATGTCCGACCTCACGTCGACGCGACGATTCAAGCGTGTGGTCGTCAAATTGTCCGGGGAAGCCCTGCAGGGCGCGGCGCCGCACGGGCTTGACGCCGTCACGCTCGCCCGCATCGCCGCGGACCTCGCGACCGCCGCGGACGCGGGGCATGAGATCGCCGTCGTCGTCGGCGGCGGCAATTTCTTTCGCGGCATCAAGGGCGCCGACACCGGGATCGAGCGCGCGCGCGCCGATTCGATCGGCATGCTGGCGACGGTGATGAACGGGCTGGCGCTGGAGCAGGCGGTCGAAGGGCAGGGGCGGCAGGCGCGCTGCCTCTCCGCCGTCACCATGCCGTCCATATGCGAATCCTTTTCGCGCCGCGCCGCCCTGCATCATCTGGCTAAGGGACGCGTCGTCATTGCGGCCGGAGGCACCGGCAATCCCTTCTTCACGACCGACACCGGCGCGGTGTTGCGCGCCGCGGAGCTGTCCGCCGACGCGGTGCTCAAAGCCACGCAGGTCGATGGCGTCTACACCGCCGATCCCAAGCGCGATCCGACCGCGCAGCGCTATGACCGCTTGAGCCATGACGAGGCGATCGCCAAAAACCTGGCGGTGATGGATACGGCGGCCTTCGCGCTCGCCCGCGAGAATAAAATCCCGATTCTGGTCTTTTCGATCGCCGAGGCCGGCGCCATCGACGGGGCGCTTTCCGGTCAGGCGCGCGCCACCCTCGTCGCGCCGTAAGACGCTTTCGCGCGCGACGCGAAATCGTGCAATAAATCTTGCGCCGCGGAGCCGCAGCGCCGGCGAGGGCGGCGGCGTGCGCCTTTTCGCCGCGCCATGTATGAAAACATAAGAAGCCGAGCCGCGCGAGTGTTCGTGAGAGCGGCGACAGATCAAAGACAGGTTGTGAACATGGCGGAAACTTTTGACCTTGCGGATATGAAGCGCCGCATGCAGGGCGCGGTCGCGACGCTCAAGCACGAATTCGGCGGGCTTCGCACGGGACGCGCCTCGACGAGCTTGCTCGATCCGATTCATGTTGAAGCTTATGGGCAGGTTTCGCCGCTCAATCAGGTCGCCACCGTCAGCGTGCCCGAGCCGCGGCTTCTTTCGGTGCAGGTATGGGACAAGGCGTTGGTCATCGCCGTGGATAAGGCGATTCGCGAGGCCAATCTCGGTCTTCAGCCGACGGTTGAAGGTCAGAACTTGCGCATACGCATGCCGGAGCTGAACGAGCAGCGCCGCAAGGAACTCGTCAAAGTCGCGCATAAATACGCCGAGGAGGCGCGGGTCTCCGTGCGCCACGTGCGCCGCGACGGCCTCGACATTCTCAAGAAGTTGCTAAAGGATCACGCGATTCCCGAGGACGATGAGAAGCGTCACGAACAAGAGGTGCAGAAGGCGACGGACGAGACGGTGAAGGAGATCGACGCCGCGCTCGCCGCCAAGGAAAAGGAAATCATGCAGGTCTAGGACGCTGCGACGTCGCCTGGCGCAGGTCCCATGGCCATTCGGAACCCGAATATGACGGAAAGCGACATTCTGGAGGCGCAAACGAACGCGCAGCGCGCGCGCGCGGCGCCGCGTCATGTCGCGCTGATCATGGACGGCAACGGCCGCTGGGCGGCGAAGCGGGGCTTGCCGCGATTCGAAGGGCATCGGCGCGGCGTCGAGGCGCTGCGTCGCACGGTGCGGGCGGCGATCAAGCTCAACATCGGCTATCTGACGGTCTATTCCTTCTCGGCGGAAAACTGGTCGCGTCCGCGCGAGGAGGTGGAAAGCCTCCTATCGCTGCTGCATCGCTTCATCCGCAACGATCTGGCGGAGTTGCACGCGAGCAATGTGCGCGTGCGGGTCATCGGCGCGCGCGCCGAGCTCGCGCCCGACATCTCGGACCTGCTGCGCGAGGCCGAGCAGATGACGCAGGCGAACTCCGGGCTGACCCTCGTCGTCGCGTTCAACTATGGCGCGCGGCAGGAGATCGCGGCCGCGGCCCGCGCGCTCGCGGAAATGGTGGCGCAAGGCCGACTGGCGCCCGAGGAGATCGACGCCGACGCCATCGCGCAACGGCTCGATACGGCGGACATTCCCGATCCCGACCTGATTATCCGCACGTCGGGCGAGCAGCGGCTGTCGAATTTCCTGCTGTGGCAGGCGGCTTACGCCGAATTCATCTTCTTGCCGATTCTCTGGCCCGATTTCGATGAGGGGGCGCTGGCGGCCGCGATCGCCGAATACGCCCATCGCGATCGGCGCTTCGGCGGGCTTGAAGCCGCGGCGCGCAGCGCCAAGACCGCTTCATGACGGCGGATCAAAGGGAGCCAGCCATAAGCGGCGCCGGCCGGTCGAAGTCGTCTGCCGGAGGGTTCGCCGACCTCGGGCCGCGCGTCGCCTCCGCCGTGGCGATGGTCTCTGCGGCGCTCGGCGCGCTCTATCTTGGCGGCGACGTCTTCGCGCTCTTCTGGCTGGCGGCCGCTTTCGCAGTGAGTTGGGAGTGGCAGAACCTGATCGGCGGCGAGGGTCGCGCCGCCAGAATCGCCGTCGGCGGCGCGGCGGTCGCCGCCGCAATGGCGTTTGGACGGGTGTTTATGCCAGGCGCCGCCGCGCTCGCGATCGCGGCTTTTGCCCTTGCGGGCGCAGCGCTGGCGGGGGCCGAGCGTCGGCTCTGGGCGGCGACGGGCGTCGTCTACGCCGGCGCGCTCGCCTTCTCGGTATGTCTCTTGCGCGAATCGGCTGATGTCGGCGCGCTCGCGATCGCCTTCCTGTTCGCCGTGGTCTGGGGCACCGATGTCTTTGCCTATTTTGGCGGCAGGTTGATCGGCGGACCCAAGCTTTGGCCGCGCGTCTCGGCCGGCAAGACATGGTCCGGCACCATCACCGGCGTCCTCTGCGGCGCATTCCTTGGCCTCGTCGCCGTTTACCTCGGCGCCGGCCCGCAACTTGCGAACTGGCGTGTGTTCCTGGTCGGATTGGCCGCCGCCGCCTTTTCGCAAGTCGGCGATCTTTTCGAATCTTCGGTCAAGCGCCGCTTTGGGGTGAAGGACTCGAGCCAGCTCATTCCCGGCCATGGCGGCGTCATGGATCGGCTCGACGGCTTCATCTTCGCCAGCGCCTTCGCGGCGGCGGTGGGCCTGCTGCGCGGCGCGCCGTCGGTGGCGGCCGGTCTTTTCTTCTGGTAGGGCGGAGCCAATGGCATTAGCAAACGGACAGTTTCACGCGCACGCCCCGGCTCAGCCGAGGGCGCTGGCCCCGCGCCGCATCGTGCTGCTGGGCGCGACGGGTTCGATCGGCCGTTCGACGGTCGACATTCTCGAACGCGATCCGGAGGGGTTTTCGGTGTCGGCGGTGGCGGGCGGCCGCGATGTCGAGGCGCTCGCGCGCGTCGCCCGCGCGGTCAGGGCCGAATTCGCGGCGATCCGCGACGAGAGCGCCTATGCGGCGCTCAAGGAAGCGCTCGCCGGGACCAACACTCAGGTCGCCGCGGGTCGCGAGGCGGTCATCGAGGCCGCGCTGCGCGACGCCGATCTCGTGGTCTCGGCCATCGTCGGCGCCGCCGGCGTCGAGCCGACCTACGCGGCGCTGGCCGCCGGCCGCGACGTGGCGCTCGCCAATAAGGAATGTCTCGTCTGCGCGGGCGTGCCGTTCATGCGGACGGCGGCGGAAATGGGCGTGCGGCTGCTGCCGATGGACAGCGAACACAACGCCATTTTCCAGGCGCTCGGCGGCGAAGACCCCTCCCGCATCGAACGCATGATCGTCACCGCCTCTGGCGGACCCTTCCGCACCTGGAGCAAGGAGCGCATCTCCGAGGCGAGCGTCGAGGAGGCGCTCAACCATCCCAATTGGGCGATGGGCCCGAAAATAACCGTCGACTCGGCTGGCATGATGAATAAGGGGCTCGAACTGATCGAGGCTCATCATCTTTTCGGCATTCCGGCCGAAAAGCTCGAAGTCGTGGTCCATCCGCAGTCGATCGTCCACGGCCTCGTCGCTTTTTCCGACGGCTCGGTGACCGCGGGAATCGCCGTGCCGGACATGCGCACGCCGATCGCCCATTGTCTGGGCTATCCCGACCGGCTGACGACCCCGACGCCGCGCCTCGATCTGGCGAAAATCGCCACGCTGACATTCGAAGCCCCTGATTTTGATCGGTTTCCTGCGCTGAAACTGGCTCTCGACGTTCTGCGCGCCGGCGGCGGCCTGCCGACCGTGCTCAACGCCGCCAATGAAATCGCCGTCGAAGCCTTCCTCGATCGCCGCATTTCCTTCGACGGAATCGCTCGCCATGTGGCGGAGGCCTGCGAGGCCGCTTTGCGCGACGGAACCGCAAATGCGCCCGCAACAGTTGAGGATGCCCTCGCGGTGGACCATATTGTCAGAGAAAGATCACGATCGGCCTTGGCCGGGCGTGCCGCATCAGGCATGCTGCTTCAGTGATCATGGCGCGCGCCGCCGGCAGGCTGGGCGCAAGCGAGACCTGCGAGACAGCGCTTTGCTAGACCTCCTGACGACCTTCGCCTTTTATCTCATCCCCTTCGTGCTCGTTCTCACGCTGGTCGTGTTCGTGCACGAATTTGGACACTTCATCGTCGGCCGATGGTGCGGCGTGAAGGTGGACGCCTTCTCTATCGGCTTCGGACCGGAGCTGTGGTCTCGGGTGGATCGTCTCGGCACGCGCTGGCGCATCGCCAGCATTCCGCTCGGCGGCTATGTCAGCTTCCATGGCGACGCCAACGCCGCAAGCGCGCCGGACCCCGAAGCCGTGCGCGCGATGCCCGAGAGCGAGCGCGCGGTGACCTTCGCGGCGCAGTCGGTATGGAAGCGCGCCGCCATCGTCTTCGCTGGTCCTTTTGCGAATTTCATTCTGGCGATCGCGATTTTCGCAATTCTCTTCGGCGTTTATGGGCGGACGGTCTATGCGCCGCGCGTCGGCTCGCTGACGCCTGGCGGCGCTGGCGCCGCTGCGGGCTTCATGGCCGGCGACCTGGTGCTGACCGTCGACGGCGCGCCGGTCGACTCCTTTTCGAATCTGCAGGAAATCGTTTCGAGCTCGGCCGACAAAAAACTCGTTTTCGTGATTCAACGCGGCGATGAGCAGCTGACGCTTCCGGTTGTTCCCGCCCTGCGCGAGGTCGAGAGCGCGATCGGCAAAATCCGAATCGGCATGCTGGGCATTCAGGCGTCAAAGGCCGCAGCCGACATCCGTCGGGAACGCTACGGACCTGCCGACGCGGTGGCGATGGGCGTGCAGGAAACTTGGACGGTCGTGCGCCGCACCGGAAATTATATCGGCGGACTGGTCACTGGACGGGAGAGCGCCGATCAGCTCTCCGGACCGATTGGCATCGCGCAAGTCTCGGGACAAATGGCGCAGGCGGTCTCCAAGGTCGGCATCGCGCCGCTGTTGAGCCTCATCGCGATTCTCTCGGTTTCAATCGGCCTGCTCAACCTCATGCCGGTGCCGCTGCTCGACGGCGGACATTTGCTGTTCTTCGCGATTGAGGCGGCGCGCGGCCGCGCGCTCAACGAGCGCGCGCAGGAAGTCGCCTTCCGAGTGGGTCTCGCGATGGTCGGCGCGCTGATGATTTTCTCGACCTACAACGACATCGCGCGGCTTATTCACAAGCTCACCGGCTCAGGCTCCTAGCGCGTTTCCAAGATCACTTGGAATCATGTGATCGAAAGGAATCGCTCTAAATAAAAATGCTGGAGCGGGTTCTCATCGAAAATGCTGTCAGCTTTTTCGGAACCTGCATGGGCGCACGCGGCCGCTGCAACGACGTGCGCGCAGGATGCCGTTTAAGCGCGCGATTCCCGTCGTAATTTGGACATGATGACGTTTGCGGCGCCACGTCTTAACCATGCGCTGACCATGAATCGTGGCTTTAACGTCACGCCTTCGACAAATTGCAGAAACAACATTTAATCTGCATTTGCAGGGTGGGGTAAACCTTGTAGAAGGAATCGCTCACCGCCGGCCAAGCGCCGATCGCCGGCGCATTTACATGAGTTTCGCGCCGCGGCCCGGGCGGCGACGTTGCGACGAGGACCTGCACTTTATGCGCTCAATCAGCAGCATTTGGAAATCATCGTTCCTGTTCGCGGTCGTGGCCGCTCTGCTGGCGTTTAGCGTTCCGGCGTTCGCCGCCGCCGACATCAATCGGATCGCGTTCGAGGGCAACAGCAAGGTCAAAACCGACATGCTGCAGGAGCAGGTGCGCTCGCGCGCCCGCACGGAATTCAACCCGCAGATGGCCGAGGCCGACGTGGCGCGATTGACGGAAGTCTATCGCCGGTCGGGACGCGCTGCGGCGAAAGTGAGCTATCGCACGGTTGATCTGCCGAACGGACGAGTCGATCTGGTCTTCACCATCGTTGAAGGCGATAAGACCGGCGTTAAGGAGATCCGATTCATCGGGAATGAGGTCTACTCCACACGCCGTCTCGTCGGCATGATGGAGACGACGGAAATGAACTTCCTGTCGTTCCTCAAGACAAGCGACGTTTATGATCCCGACCGCATCGCCGCGGACCTGGAACTCATTCGTCGATTCTATCTCAAGAACGGCTACGCCGATTTCCGCGTGATCAGCTCCGACGTGCAGTTCGATCCGACGGCCGGCGGTTACATCATCACCGTCGTGGTGAACGAGGGCCCGCAGTATCGGGTGTCAACGGTCAGCGTCGAATCCCATCTTCCCGACGTGGACGGCGCCGCGTTGAATGATTTGCTGCGGCTTGCGCCGGGCGACGTCTACAACGGCGACGCGGTTGAGAAGACCGTCGAAGCGCTGACCCGCGAAATCGCCAGGAAGGGCTATGCCTTCACCCAGGCGCGCCCGCGCGGCGAACGCAATCCAGCCGATCAGACGGTCGCGATCCAGTTCCTGCTCGAGGAAGGGCCGCGGGTCTATATTGAACGCATCAACATTCGCGGCAACACGCGCACGCGCGACTACGTCATTCGCCGCGAGTTCGATATCGGCGAGGGCGACGCCTATAACCGCGTCCTGATCGACCGCGCCGAACGCCGGCTGAATGGCCTCGGCTATTTCAAGAGGGTCAAAATCACCAATGAGCCGGGCTCAGCGCCGGACCGCGTGATCCTGAACGTCGACGTCGAGGACCAGCCCACCGGCAACTTCGGCATCTCTGGCGGTTATTCGACGAACCAGGGCTTCATCGCCGAAGTGTCGGTGTCAGAAAGCAACTTCATGGGCCGCGGCCAGGCGGTGCGCCTTTCGGTGCAGGGCGGCCAGATCGCTCGCGGCGTGACGTTCAGCTTCACGGAGCCTTATTTCCTCGACCAGCGCATCGCCGCCGGCTTCGACGTCTTCGTGCGTCGGCAGGACGCTTATAACTACTCGATCTACAGCTCGACGTCCTACGGCGGCACGTTGCGCTTCGGCATACCGGTCACCGAAGAGCTCAGCTTCTCGCCGCACTACTCGATCTATCAGACGACGATCTCAATCCCGAACGACAAGAATCGTCCTTACAACGACTGTTTGGTGCCGGTGTTTGGCTACACGCCTGGTTTCACTCCGTTCTACCCGCAGCCCGAATATCCGAACCTCCTGGTCAACTGCCAATCGAACGGCGAAGCCTCGCTCGCGATCAAGGAGTCGCAGGGCGGGCTGCTGACGTCGCTCGTCGGCTATTCGCTGAACTACAGCACCATCGACAACTTCAAGAACCCCCATAACGGCTGGCTGGCTTCGCTCAATCAGGACGTGGCGGGTCTCGGCGGCGGCTCGCGCTATCTGCGCACGACCGGCGATATTCGCTACTTCCGCGAGATTCCCTATCTGGACGACGTGGTCGGCATCGCCCGTCTGCAGGGCGGCGATCTGTCGACCTTCGGCGGCTACAAGCCGCGCATTCAGGACAATTTCAACCTCGGCCCCAGCTTGGTGCGCGGCTTCGCGCCGGGCGGCATTGGTCCCCGCGATTCGAACATTCTGACGAGCTTCAACAACAACCGCGGCAACTCGCTGGGCGGCTCCAACTATGTCGGCGCATCGCTCGAAGTTCAGTTCCCGTTCTGGTACCTGCCCAAGGATCTGGGCTTGAGAGGCGCGCTCTTCGCCGACGCCGGTTCGCTATGGAATTTTAGCGGCAAGACGAACTACGCCAACAATCTGCCGACGATTCCCGGCGTGACCTGCATCGGCGCCTATACGCCGCAGGCGGGCTTCGGCCAGGGCAATTGCGTGGTGCCGATCGCGAATAAATTCGCCATCCGCTCGTCGGTCGGCGCTTCGGTGTTGTGGAATTCGCCCATGGGGCCGATCCGCTTCGACTACGCGGTCGTGACCTCGAAGGTCTATGGCGACATCACCCAGAACTTCCGCTTCAGCGGCGGCACCAACTTCTAATGATTGGAGACGATCGCCGGGCGAACCGCGCCCGGCGGACGGCGCAACGCCCAACAAACGCGCGCACGCGAGGCGCAGCGTGTGAAGGTTTTGCCCCACGCCCACGTGCGGCGCAGGTCCTTGCAGGGTGAGCGCAGCGGCCTTCTTTCCCTTGGCGCGACCCGCCCCTTTAAGCGAAATTGCGCGGATCGCCGGCGCAGAAATTCGCGGCGGCCCTGACGGTGCGCAAGCGTCGGGCGAGCCTGCGCCGCCGCCCCTCATCATTGGCGTCGCGCCGCTCGATTGGAGCAGGGCGGGCGACCTCTGCTTCTACGACAACCCGCGCTATCGCAAGGCGCTCTCGGAATGCCGAGCGACCGCCTGTTTCCTGCGCGCGCGCCATGTTGATCTGCTGCCCAAGGCCGTCGTCGCGCTCGTCGTCGACGATCCCCAGCGCGCGATGACGCTTGCGGCCGCGCATCTCTTTCCGGACGCGCTGCGGCCCGGCTCCCTATTCCAATCCAGCGGCGTTTCTCCGGGAGCGGCGGTGCATCCGCAGGCGCGACTCGAACCCGGCGTGGTCGTTGATCCCGGCGCCGTGATCGGGCCGGGCGCCGAGATCGGCGCCGGAACGATTATCGGGCCGCAGGCGGTGATCGGCCCCAATGTGCGCATCGGTCGCGATTGTTCGATCGGCGCACATGCGAGCCTTATCCATGCGCTGATCGGCGACCGCGTCGTCATCCACCCCGGGGCGCGGCTGGGCCAAGATGGCTTCGGCTTCGCGCCGACGCGCGAAGGCTATCTCAAGACGCCGCAGGTCGGTCGCGTGATCGTGCAGGACGATGTCGAGATCGGCGCCAATACGACGATTGATCGAGGCGCGTCGCGCGACACGATCATCGGCGAGGGAACCAAAATCGATAATCTCGTGCAGATCGGCCACAATGTGGTGATCGGGCGTTTTTGCGCCATTGTCGCCCAATCTGGACTCGCCGGCTCCTGTGAGATTGGCGATTTCGTCGCGCTTGGCGGACAATCCGCTGTCGCCGGCCATCTCACGATCGGCGAAGGCGCAGCGGTTGCGGCCAAATCCGGGGTGATGCGCGACCTGCCGGCCGGGGCGCGGGTGGGCGGCGCGCCCGCGCGACCGTTGCGGCGGTTCTTGCGCGGCGCTGCGCTGCTCGACCGACTCGCGCGCAGGGACAAGCCGACGTAAGACAAGCCGACGCAAAAACAAGCAAAAACTGGGATGGCGCTCGCCATGCCCTCGAGAGGGAGGAAGAAATGCCCGAGGCCGCGGCCGGCGCGACTCTGGAGAGCGCCGACATTTTGCAGATCATGAGCCAACTGCCGCACCGTTATCCGTTCTTGCTGATCGATCGCATCTTCGACATCCGCGGCGACGAATCCTGCGTCGGCTTGAAGAATGTCACGGTCAACGAGCCGCAGTTTCAGGGGCACTTTCCCGAGCGTCCCATCATGCCCGGCGTCCTGCTCATCGAGGCGATGGCGCAGACCGCCGGAGTCATCGCCATCCGCGCGCTGAAGGGCGCGGATCGGTCGCGTCTCGTTTATTTTGTCACGATCGACAATGCGAAATTCCGCAAGCCAGTGACGCCCGGCGACCGCGTCGAATTCCACATGACCAAAACCGCGCAGAAGCGAAACATCTGGTGGTATTCTGGGCGCGCGATGGTCGACGGCGCGCTGGTCTGCGAGGCGCAGATCAGCGTCATGATGGGCGCCTAGATCACGCTGCATTTGGGCGGAATAGCCCAAATGCAGATAACGTGATCGATTCCCAAAGTTTAGAGCGCGCTCTATGCGAAAAACCGGTTCCCACTTTTCGCAACGCGCTCTAGCGTCGGCGCGGCGAGTGCGACATTGAACCCTTCGGTTCATCCGTCCAGTGTCGTCGAAGACGGCGCGCGGCTCTGCGCCGGCGTCGCCATCGGCCCGTTTTGCCATATCGGCGCGGGCGTCGAGATCGGCGACGGCGCGACTCTCCTCTCCCATATCGTCGTCGGCGGCCGAACCCGCATCGGCGCGCGCACGAAGATTTTCCCCTTCGCCGCCGTGGGACTGCCGTCGCAGGATATCAAAGCTGCGCTTGCGCAGGGCGCGCTGACCATCGGAGACGGATGCGTCATTCGCGAAGGCGTGACCATTAATGCAGGCGTGGGCGAAGGCACGCGAATCGGGGCGCGCTGCGTGTTTCTTGCCGCTTCGCACGTCGCTCATGACTGTCGGCTGGGCGACGACGTGATACTGTCCAATCAGGTTCTGCTGGGCGGCCACGTCGAGCTTGGGGACCATGCGATGATCGGCGGCGCGACGGCGGTGCATCAGAATGTGCGTATAGGCGCGCATGCTTTCGTCGGCGGCCTTTCCGGCGTCGAAGGCGACGTCATTCCCTTTACGCTCGCGTCGGGCAACCGCGCCCATCTTTTCGGCCTCAACCGCGTCGGCCTGCAGCGGCGCGATTTCGCGCCGGAGCGCATCGAACGGCTACGCCGGGCGTATCGCCTGCTCTTTACGCGTGACGCGCGCGCGCTGAGCGAACGCATCGACTGTCTGTCCCGAGATTTCGCGGATGACGCAGACATTGCGGCGATCGTCGAATTCCTGCGCGCGCCTTCGACGCGACCGCTTTGCGCGCCTCGCGCGCGCGCTGAGTCGCCGTGAGCGCGCCGCGCATCTTCCTTGTCGCTGGCGAAGCCTCTGGCGATCAGCTCGGCGCAGCGCTGATGCGGGCTTTGCGCGCCGCGCGTCCGGAGACCGTTTTTGCCGGCGTCGGGGGCGAGGCGATGGCGCGCGAAGGCCTCGTTTCGTTGTTTTCGCTCGAAGACATCGCGGTGATGGGCCTCATTCCGGTCCTGGCGCGGCTGCCGCGCCTTGTCCGGCGCATCGCACAGACGGCGCGCGCGGTCGTCGATCAGGCGCCGGATTGTCTCGTCATTATCGACGCGCCGGATTTCACCCATCGCGTCGCGCGTCGCGTGCGGGCCTCCCGACCTGACCTGCCGATCGTCGATTACGTCAGCCCGACCGTATGGGCGTGGCGGCCCGGCCGCGCCCGCGCGATGCGCAATTACGTCGATTGCCTGCTGGCGCTGCTGCCCTTCGAGCCGCAGGCGCATGCTCGCCTTGGCGGGCCGCGATGCGTCTATGTCGGCCATCCGCTGGTCGAGCGGCTCGACGAGCTGACGCGGCCTTCTCACGATCGCGGCGCGGCGCGGTCGCTGCTGGTTCTACCCGGGTCGCGACTTGCGGAAGTGCGGCGCATGACGCCGATTTACGGCGAGGCGCTCGAACTTCTTTTGCGCGAACGCGCCGACTTCGAGGTCGTCATTCCTGTCGCGCCGAACGTTGAGAAGACGTTACTACGCGAATTGCGGGGATGGCCGCTGACGCCGCGTCTGATCGGCCAGGCGGAGAAATTCGCCGCCTTCCGAAATGCGCGCGCTGCGCTTGTGACGTCCGGCGTCGCGACGCTGGAGCTGGCGCTCGCCGGCGTTCCGATGGCGGTCGCCTATAAGGTCTCGCGCGCCGAATCGTTGCTGCGCTTTCTCGTCAAGGTCGAATCGATCGTGCTGCCCAATCTCATCATCGGCGAAAATATTGTGCCGGAATTCCTGCAGGAGGCGGCGACGCCGCGCGCGCTCGCCGAGGCGCTGAGGCCGCTCTTGCGCGAGAGCGCCGCGCGCGAAGCGCAGCTCGCGGCCTTCAAGCGCGTCCGCGCGCGCCTGCTCGAGACAGGTCGAACGCCGAGCGCTCGGGCGGCCGACATCATCCTCCAATATGCCTCGCGCGGTCGCTCTTAGAGCGCGCCTGGGATCAGAAGGGAATGTCGTCGTCGAGTTGGTCGGAGAGCTTGCCGGCCGGGGCGGGACGCCGCTCGGCGGGACCGCGCTCCATCGGCGAGGAGCGGCCAAAGGATCCGCCGCTCTGGCTATAGCCGCTGTCGTAGTCGCCGCCCTCGCTGCGTCCGCCCTTGCTGTCGAGCAGAGTCAGTTCGCCGCGAAAACGCTGCAGCACGACATCGGTCGCCTTGCGCTGATTGCCGTCCTTGTCGGTATATTCGCGGGTCTGCAACTGGCCCTCGAGATAGATCTTGGAGCCCTTGCGGCAGTATTGCTCGGCGATCTTCCCGAGATTTTCGTTGAAGATCGACACATTGTGCCACTCGGTGCGATCTTTGCGCTCGCCGGTGTTCTTATCGCGCCAGGACTCGGTGGTCGCCACCGAGAAGGAGACGACGCGATCGCCGGACGGCAGCGTCCGCACCTCCGGATCGCGGCCGAGATTGCCGATCAGGATCACCTTGTTGACGCTGCCCGCCATGTCGCTCTCCGCTTGCTTGACGCGTGGCACTCTAGTGCAAAGGCCGGTCCTGGGGCGCGTCGGCTCGGCTTGTCCACAGATGATGTGGTTGCGCCTCTCGACCCAGAACGTTCGATTTTTGTTCTAGCAGCGGCCGTAACATCGCGCAAGCACAGCGGAATTTTGTTCTCTTTTTCCGAAGCTTAGCACCTGCGTGCGGCGGCGGGCTCCTGTCTCACTCCGTCGTGACGCCGATCGCGACATCGGAAGGATCAATCTTGCGTGCGAGCCCCGCCGTCAGCCGCGCGCGGTCCAACTCGCCCTCCCAGGCGGCGACCACGATGGTGGCGACGCCATTGCCGATGAAATTCGTCAAGGCGCGGCACTCGCTCATGAATTTATCGACGCCGAGCACAAGCGACATGCCCGGCGCCAGCTGCGGATCGACCGCCATCAAGGTCGCCGCCAAAGTGATGAAGCCCGCGCCGGAAACGCCGCTCGCGCCTTTCGACGTCAGCATGGCGACGATGAGGATGGTCGCCTGATGGGACAGGTCCAGCTCGACGCCCATCGCGCGCGCGATGAACAGCGTCGTCAGCGTCATATAGATGTTGGTGCCGTCGAGATTGAAGGAATAGCCGGTCGGCACGACCAGTCCGACGACCGACTTCGAGCAGCCGAGCCATTGCAGCTTCTCCATCAGTGCGGGCAGGGCGCTTTCGGATGAGGATGTGCCGAGCACGATGAGCAGTTCGTCGCGCAGATAGGCGATAAGGCTGAAGATGTTGAAGCCGGCCGCGCGCGCGATGACGCCCAGCACGAAGACGACGAAGAGCCCGGCCGTGAGATAGAATAGACCGACGAGTCCGGCGAGCGACAGAAGCGCGGCTGAGCCATATTTCGCCACCGTATAGGCCATGGCGCCGAAGGCGCCGATCGGCGCGGCTTTCATGATGATCGCGATGACCCCGAACATGGCGTGGCCGACGTCGTCGATGATCACCCGCAGCGCGCGGCCGCGCTCGCCGAGCGCGAGAAGCGCAAAGCCGAAGAGCAGCGAGAACAGCAAAACCTGCAGAATATCGCCTTTGGCGAAGGCGCCGATCGCGCTGTCGGGAATGATGTCGAGAAGAAAATCGACGCCGCCGCGCTTTTCCGCGAGCGCCGTATATTTGGCGATGGCGGAGGGGTCGGGCTTGCCGGCGAAGCCAGCGCCGACCTGCGCCAGATTTCCAATCAGCAGGCCAAGCGCGAGAGCGAATGTGGAGACGATCTCGAAATAGAGGAGCGCCTTGAGCCCGACGCGGCCGACTTTGCGCGCGTCCTCGATATGGGCGACGCCGGAGACGACCGTGCAGAAGATGATCGGCGCGATCGCCATTTTGATGAGCTTGACGAAGCCGTCGCCGAGCGCCTTCACCCAGTCCTGCGCGGCGGCGTGCGGCGCCAGCCAGCCGAACAGCGCGCCAAGCGCAATGGCCGCGAGCACCTGGACATAGAGGTGGCGATAAAGGGGCTTCTTCGGCGTCACGCCATCGCGCCTCATTGCATCGAGCGGCAATTCATAGCTCCTCAACACGGAGAAATACCCCTTCCTTCTGAAAAGCTCCGATGTCCGACGCTTCGCTTCAAGCGAGGCGATCGGGACTCCTGAGCAAATTCGGAAGGCTGGCGTGTTTGGCGGGATTCTCGGTCAGCCCTCTGGCCAGAGAACTTATGCACTGGCCCGCTATTGGGCCGTGAAAGGATTTATGACGGCAAGGTCTAAATCGCTAAAGTCTGCAACATTGCGCGTCGCGAGCGTCATCGCATGAGCAGATGCGATGCTCGCAACCATCGCATCCATGACGGCGAGCGGCTTGCCTCGCATTTTGCGTCTGGCGCGCAAACGGGCGAAGGCGTGCGCCGCGCGTTGATCAAACGCCAATATGCGGCCAGCGAAAATCTCCTCTTCGATCGCGTCGCAGGCTTTGGTCAAAACATCCTTCTTTCGCCCCTCAGGCAGCAGAGCCAGACCAAAACGAAGCTCCGCGATGACTGGCGTCGCGATGAAGAAATCGAGCTCAGAATAGGAGTCCATCCAGCGCCGCACGTTACCGTCGCCCATCGGCTTAATCATTTCAGAGACGATGTTCGTGTCGAGCAAGATCATTCGAAATCTGGCGGGGCGCGGTCGCTTTGATCACGAGGCTGAATGAAATCGTCCGTCCAATCTTCTTGCGACACGAGACTTTTGAGCCGCGTTCCAAGTCCTCCGGCCGCTCGGGCGCGCTCTGGCCGGACAGCCTGAGACAAAGCGCGTTCGAGCAACAATTTCGCCTGGCTCGAAATGCTGCGCTTATGCCCGTGCGCTAGATCCTCGATCTGGCGCTTCATTTCCGGGGGAACGTCTCTCAACAGAATGTCAGGCACGCCAGCCTCCGCATTTGATATCAATGATATCGCTATGCGGGCGCGATATCAAGGCTGACGTTGCAAGCGAGCTGATCGAGCATCGGATGAGCTTCAGATGGATTTATGCGGCGGCGCGTGGCATTTGCCTTGCTCAGCGCCTAAATGACGCTTCCACTCTCCTTCCGGCCTTTGTGAATGGCGATCATCAAGCAAAAGGACGCGCGAGCGGGCGCATCAATTCACTCCAGCGCAGACTCCAAATCCATCTCCATCCGCGGCGCGCGCGAACATAATCTCAAGAATGTCGATCTGACGATTCCGCGCGACAAGCTGGTGGTGTTCACCGGCCTGTCAGGTTCCGGCAAGTCGTCGCTCGCCTTCGACACCATCTATGCCGAAGGCCAGCGCCGCTATGTCGAGTCGCTGTCGGCCTATGCGCGGCAATTTCTGGAGATCATGCAGAAGCCCGACGTCGATCAGATCGACGGGCTTTCGCCGGCGATCTCCATCGAACAGAAGACGACATCCAAAAACCCGCGCTCGACCGTCGGCACGGTCACCGAGATTCACGACTATATGCGTCTGCTCTGGGCGCGAGTCGGCGTGCCCTATTCGCCGGCGACAGGGTTGCCGATCGAGAGCCAGACCGTTTCGCAAATGGTCGATCGCGTGCTGGCGCTTCCGGAAGGCTCGCGGCTCTATCTGCTCGCGCCGGTCGTGCGCGGCCGCAAAGGCGAATACCGAAAGGAGATCGCCGAATATACGAAAAAGGGCTTCCAGCGCCTCAAGATCGACGGCGCCTATCATGAGATCGCCGACGTGCCGGCGCTCGACAAGAAGTTGAAGCACGACATCGATGTCGTGGTCGACCGCATCGTCGTGCGCCCCGACATGAGCGCGAGATTGGCCGACAGTTTTGAGACCGCGCTCGATTTGTCGGGCGGCCTCGCCGTCGTCGAATTCGCTGATCGGCAGTCGGCAGTCGGCAGTGGGCGGTCGAGGGATGACGACCGACTGCCGATTGCCGACCTGCCGACTGCCGTCGCCAATGTCTCTACCCATTACGCGCCCGGCCACATCGTCTTCTCGTCGAAATTCGCCTGTCCCGTGTCGGGCTTCACCATCCCGGAGATCGAGCCGCGGCTGTTTTCCTTCAACAATCCCTTCGGCGCCTGTCCGGTCTGCGGCGGCATCGGCCATGAGCAGAAGGTCGACGCCGACCTCGTCGCGCCCAATCCAAAGCTGACGCTGCGCAAAGGCGCGGTCGCGCCCTGGGCGAAATCGACCTCGCCATATTATCAGCAGACGCTCGAAGCGCTCGGCAAGCATTACAAGTTTCGGCTCGACGTCCCGTGGGAGACGCTTTCCGACAAGGCGCGAAACGTCATTCTCTACGGCTCGGGCGAGGAGGAGATTCGCTTCTCTTATGACGACGGTTTTCGCGCCTATGACGTGAAGAAGCCGTTCGAAGGCGTCGTCATCAATCTCGAGCGACGCTATCTCGAAACCGACAGCGAATGGGCGCGCGACGAGATCGGCCGCTACATGTCGGCGACGCCGTGCCTCGCCTGCGAAGGCTTTCGCTTGAAGCCCGAAGCGCTCGCCGTCAAAGTCGCGCGCAAACATATCGGCGAAGTCTCGGAGCTTTCCGTGCGCGCCGCGCTCGACTGGTTTCGCGCGCTGCCCGACGCGCTCGACAAGAAGCGCAACGAAATCGCCTTCCGCATCTTGAAGGAAATTCGCGACCGGCTAAATTTTCTCGTCGACGTCGGCCTCGACTATCTGACGCTGTCGCGCAATTCAGGCTCGCTGTCGGGCGGCGAAAGCCAGCGCATCCGCCTGGCGTCGCAGATCGGCTCGGGACTGACCGGCGTTCTCTATGTGCTGGACGAACCGTCGATCGGGCTGCATCAGCGCGACAATGACCGTCTGCTCGACACGCTGCGGCGGCTGCGCAATCTCGGCAACAGCGTCATCGTCGTCGAGCACGACGAGGACGCGATTCTCGCCGCGGATTATGTCGTCGATGTCGGACCCGGCGCCGGCATTCACGGCGGCAAAATCGTTGCGCAAGGGACGCCGCAAGAGATCATGAACGATCCCGCTTCGCTCACCGGGCAATATCTGACCGGCGAGAAACAGGTGATCCTTCGTCACAAGCTGCGCAAGCCGACGGCCGGGCGTTGGCTCAAGCTCTTCGGCGCGCGCGGCAACAATCTCAAGGAGGTCACGGCGGAAGTGCCGCTTGGCCTTTTCACTTGCGTTACTGGCGTCTCGGGCGGCGGCAAGTCGACGCTCGTCATCGAAACGCTCTACAAGGCCGTGGCGCGGCGGCTCTCCGGCGCGCATGAGCACCCGGCGCCCTTCGATCGCCTCGAAGGACTCGAGCAGATCGACAAGATCATCGACATCGATCAGTCGCCGATCGGCCGCACGCCGCGCTCCAATCCGGCGACCTATACCGGCGCCTTCACGCCCATTCGCGAATGGTTCGCGGGCCTCCCCGAGGCGAAGGCGCGCGGATACGCGCCGGGACGCTTCTCCTTCAACGTCAAGGGCGGCCGCTGCGAAGCCTGCCAGGGCGACGGCGTCATCAAAATCGAGATGCACTTTCTCCCCGACGTCTACGTCACCTGCGACGTCTGCAAGGGCAAGCGTTATGATCGCGAGACGCTTGAAGTGAAATATCGCGAAAAATCCATCGCCGACGTGCTCGACATGACGGTCGAGGAGGCGGCGACTCTGTTCAAGGCGGTGCCATCGATCCGCGACAAGATGGAAACCTTAAAACGCGTCGGCCTCGACTACATCCATGTCGGCCAGCAGGCGACGACGCTGTCCGGCGGCGAGGCCCAGCGCGTCAAGCTCTCCAAGGAACTGTCGCGCCGCTCCACAGGCCGCACGCTCTATATTCTCGACGAGCCGACGACGGGTCTGCATTTCCACGACGTCGCCAAGCTGCTCGAAGTGCTGCATGAACTCGTGGAGCAGGGCAATACGGTGGTCGTGATCGAGCACAATCTCGAAGTCATCAAGACGGCCGACTGGATCATCGACATGGGGCCGGAGGGCGGCGACGGCGGCGGCGAAATCGTCGCGGCGGGACCGCCGTCCCAGATCATCAAGGAGGGGCGGAGCCACACCGGGCGCTATCTCGCCGAAGCGATGGCGCGCAAACCATCTGCGGCCGCCACCGCGCCGGTGAAACCCAAGAAAGCGCGAACGGTTTAAAAGCCCGTCGCCGCCACGTCTTCTCCTAAAAAAAGCAGGGCCGCCTCGCAGCGCATGCGAAGCGGCCCTGTTTGTTGTGCGACGCGCCGCCGTCAGAGTTTAGCTCTTCAACGGCGCCGGTCGTTCGTCGCGTTCCGAATCGGCGCCGCGAATCGCCGCGTCATCTCCGGATGCGGCTTCCTCCGCCGCGCGCTTCTTGCCGGCCTCGAAGATGTCGCGCTCAGGCCGCGGCAACACCGGTCCCTCCGGGAAGACAAAGCCAAGCGACTTCGCTCCGGTGTCGTCGCCGACGACGACGACGCGCACGGCGCCGCCGTTCTTCAGACGGCCGAACAGCACCTCGTCGGCGAGCGGCGTCTTGATGTGCTGGTGGATGACCCGCGACATCGGCCGCGCGCCCATGGCTTCGTCATAGCCGTGCTCGACGAGCCAGCTGCGCGCTTCGTCGGTCAGCTCGATCGTGACGTTGCGGTCGGCAAGCTGCGCTTCGAGCTGCATGATGAATTTGTCGACGACGCGCTTGATGACGTCGACCGGCAGATGACCGAAAGGCACGATGGCGTCGAGACGATTGCGGAACTCCGGCGCGAAGAGCCGATTGATCGCTTCGCTGTCGTCGAGATCGCGGCGCGTGCGCGTGAAGCCGATCGGCGTGCGGGCAAGATCCTGCGCGCCCGCATTCGTCGTCATGATGAGGATGACGTTGCGGAAGTCGATGGTCTTGCCGTTATGGTCGGTCAGCTTCCCGTGGTCCATCACCTGCAGCAGGATGTTGTAGAGATCGGGATGCGCCTTCTCGATCTCGTCGAGCAGCAGCACGCAATGCGGATGCTGGTCGATGGCGTCGGTCAGCAGGCCGCCCTGATCGAATCCCACATAGCCGGGAGGCGCGCCGATCAGCCGGCTCACGGTATGGCGCTCCATATATTCCGACATGTCAAAGCGCACGAGCTCGATGCCGAGCGATGTCGCGAGCTGGCGCGCGGCTTCCGTCTTGCCGACGCCGGTCGGTCCGGAGAAGAGATAGCAGCCGATCGGCTTCTCCTGGTCGCGCAGACCCGCCCGCGCCAGCTTGATCGCCGACGTCAGCGCCGAGATCGCCTTATCCTGCCCATAGACGACGCGCCGCAGCGTCTCGTCGAGATGCGCGAGAACTTCGGCGTCGTCCTTGGAGACGGTCTTCGGCGGGACGCGCGCCATGGTGGCGATCGTCGTTTCGATCTCTTTCAATCCGATCGTCTTTTTGCGCTTGTTTTCCGCGACCAGCATCTGCGCCGCGCCGGTTTCGTCGATCACGTCGATCGCCTTGTCCGGCAGCTTGCGGTCATGAATGTAACGCGCCGAGAGCTCCACCGCGGCCTTCAGCGCGTCGTTGGTGTAGCGGATCTTATGGAACTCCTCGAAATAGGGCTTAAGCCCCTTCACGATTTCGATCGCATCGGGGATCGAGGGTTCGTTGACGTCGATCTTCTGGAAGCGGCGAACGAGCGCGCGATCCTTCTCGAAATACTGCCGGTATTCCTTGTAGGTCGTCGAACCGATGCAGCGCAGAACGCCCTGCGCCAGGGCGGGCTTCAGAAGGTTCGAAGCGTCCATCGCGCCGCCCGAGGTGGCGCCCGCGCCAATCACCGTATGGATCTCGTCGATGAAGAGGATCGCGTTCTTGTGATTCTCGATTTCCTTCACGACCTGCTTCAGGCGTTCTTCGAAGTCGCCGCGATAGCGCGTGCCGGCGAGCAGCGCGCCCATGTCGAGCGCGAACACCGTCGCCCCGGCGAGAACCTCCGGCACCTCGTTGGAGACGATTTTACGCGCGAGGCCTTCGGCGATCGCCGTCTTGCCGACGCCGGGATCGCCGACGAGCAGCGGATTATTCTTTTGCCGGCGGCACAGGACCTGAATCGTGCGCAGCACTTCCGGCTCGCGGCCGATCAGCGGGTCGATGCGGCCGTCGCGCGCCTTCCGGTTGAGGTTGACGCAATAGGCCTCGAGCGCGCCTTCCTTCTTGCGGCTCTCGCCGTCACGACCCTCGCGGCCTTCGCTGCGTTCGCCGTCTTCCTCGACGCCGCGCGGACTCCGGCTGGCGTCCGAAAGCCCGGGACGCTTGGCGATGCCATGGCTGATGAAATTGACGGCGTCATAGCGCGTCATATCCTGCTCCTGCAGGAAATAGACGGCGTGGCTTTCGCGCTCGGCGAACAGCGCGACAAGAACATTGGCGCCGCTGACGTCTTCGCGGCCGGACGATTGCACGCTGATAATCGCCCGCTGCACGACCCGCTGGAATCCGGCGGTCGGCTTGCATTCATCCGCGTCTTCGTTGACGAGGTTGTCGAGCTCGCGATCGATGTAGTCGCGCAGATTCTTGGTCAGCACGTCGAGATCCACGGAACAGGCGCGGAGCACCGCCGATGCGTCGACGTCCTCGACGAGGCTCAGCAGAAGGTGCTCGAGCGTCGCATATTCATGGTGCCGCTCGCGGGCGGAGGCGAGCGCACGGTCGAGGGTCTGCTTGAGATTGCGCGAGAAGGTCGGCATGCGCTCGTCCTATTTCTTTTCCATGATGCATTGCAGAGGATGCTGATGCTTCCTTGCAAAATCCATGACCTGGGTGACTTTGGTCTCAGCGACCTCGTAGGTGTAAACGCCGCATTCGCCGACGCCGTGATTGTGGACGTGGAGCATGATGCGGGTGGCTTCCTCCACGGATTTGTTGAAATATTTCCGCAGCACCATCACCACGAACTCCTGGGTCGTGTAGTCGTCATTCAACAGAAGCACCCGATACATATTGGGCTTGCGCGTCTGAGGACGCGTGCGCGTGACGAGCGCAGTTCCGGCCCCAGGACCGACGTCGCCTCCCTTGCGCGGCTCCTTGGCCGCTCGCGGCGCATTGGCCGCCATCGCTAGCGTTAAATCCTCCGCCGCCACGTCTTCACCCTTTCGATCCTTTTTCATGTAGGTCGGCACAGTGGTTCTTTTAGGGTCGACTCGCAGAATCTGGGCCATTTCCACGGTAAGAGAAATCAAGAACATCGCTAGTTTTGAGCTTTCCCCCCGGCTTGGCAAGGGGTCGCGCACGCGCCGCCGCCGGCTTTTGGCGAAAGGCGCATCAACAAAAAATTTACCGTCGCAAGATTAGCGTCGCACCGCTAACCTTCAGGCTCTCAAGTGCGTCGAACCGTCGAGCATCGCCGTTTAAGCCAACCCCGCGCCGGCCTTCCGGCGGGCGTTTGGAGTCTTGCGGCGCTGTCGATCGCCGCTTGTTTGTGCAGCGTGCTCGGCGCCAAGCTGCTCTCAAATATGTTTGAGCCTCCCGAAGCGCGAGCGCCTGCGGGCTTTTCCCGGGGGGCGGAAGCCGATCTGCCCAGTCTTGCCAAGGCGGCGCCGCAAGCCGAGGCGCCGGCGCCGACCGGACAACGCGACGTCGACCATTTGCCGACAGGTGCGATCCCGGACAAGCGCAAAGGGCGTCAGCCCTTGACGCCTTGCGGCGAAGCTGGCGAAATCGCCGATCGTTAGTTTTTTTGCGACCAACCCTCGTATGCGCGGCCAGACGTGCGCATATATTTATTGACAATTCGCCAATTGCCCGTAAAGCATTCCCGTGGCTATCGCCCGCGCTTCTTTGCGGCGGACCGTCGGCGGGCCACATAGCCGTTGCGGCGACGACGGCGACTTCTCTCAACAATCCACGCGCGCTTCTTTACGGCTGGCGCGCAAGCGGAATTTCCGCACATGCGAGCCGTAATTCAGGATAATTAATGACATTCGAAGAACTGGGCCTTTCCCAAAAGGTTCTCGCAGCCGTCCAAACGTCCGGCTATACGACCCCCACGCCGATTCAGGCGCAGGCCATTCCACCCGCCTTGCAGGGGCGCGACATTCTCGGCATCGCCCAAACGGGCACCGGCAAGACCGCCGCCTTCACCCTGCCGATGCTGAGCCGACTCGAAAGCGGCCGCGCCCGCGCCAGAATGCCGCGAACGCTTATTCTGGAGCCGACGCGCGAACTTGCCGCGCAGGTCGAAGCAAGCTTCGCCAAATACGGCAAGAACCATCGTCTCAACGTCGCGCTGCTGATCGGCGGCGTCGCCTTCGGCGAGCAGGAAACCAAAATCATGCGCGGGGCCGACGTGCTGATCGCAACGCCGGGCCGCCTTCTCGACTTCTTCGATCGCGGCAAGCTGCTGCTCACGGGCATCGAAATCCTCGTCATCGACGAGGCCGACCGCATGCTCGATATGGGCTTCATTCCCGACATCGAGCGCGTCTGCAAGCTGGTGCCGTTCACGCGGCAGACGCTCTTCTTCTCTGCGACCATGCCGCCCGAAATCACGCGGCTAACCGAAGCCTTTCTGCATAATCCGATCCGTTGCGAAGTCTCGCGCGCCGCGACGACGGCGACCACGATCCGGCAGGTTCTCGTCGCGTCGCGGGGCCACGCCGATAAGCGCGAGACGTTGCGCAAGCTCATTCGCGACGCCGATAACTTCAAGAACGCGATCATTTTCTGCAACCGCAAGCGCGACGTTGCGACCCTTCATCGCTCGCTCGTCAAGCACGGCTTTTCCGCTGGCGCCCTGCACGGCGACATGGATCAGCTGGCGCGGATGGCCTCGCTCGAGGCGTTCAAGAACGGCGATGTGTCGCTGATTGTGTGTTCGGATGTGGCGGCCCGAGGCCTGGATATTCCGGACGTGAGCCATGTGCTCAACTTTGACGTCCCGACGCATAGCGAAGATTACGTGCACCGGATCGGCCGCACCGGCCGCGCCGGCCGGTCGGGCGTGGCGATCACGCTCGTCACCGGAGACGACATGAAATACATCGATCAGATCCAGAGCCTGATCGGCAAGGCGATCGACTGGGAGGGGCCGGGCTTCGACGCCTTGCCGCCGCCGATGGAGACGAGTCGCCCGCAAGAGCGCCGCGGCGAGCGCGCTGAACGCGGGTCGCGCCGCGAGCGCGGCCGCCGGCCAGCCGCCACCGAGGGCGAAGCGTCCGCCCACCGCCGCTCAGCCGCCCCCGAGCGCGAAGCGCCCGTCAGCCGCCGGCCAGCCGCCGCGGAACGCGACGCGCCCGCCAATCGCCGGCCAGCCGCGGCGGAACGCGACGCGCCCGTGAGCATGGGCCGGACGCGCGGCGGCCGCGCCAAGGCGGAGGGAGAAGGTCTCCGGCCTCCGGCCTATGGGGCGCCGGCCGGAGCGCCGGTCGCAGACCGTCGTGAGCGCCGCCCGCGCCATCATGAAGACGATGGCCCCCCCGTCATCGGTCTGGGCGACCATGTGCCCTCGTTTCTGCTGCGCCCGGTGGCGCTGAGGCCGGCGAAGGTCGGCGAAGAATAGGTTTTCCAGCAGGCTTGCCTGGTCAAAGGCTTGCCCGATCAGGCAAGCCTGCGCCGCGGCGGACTCATCCTTCGAACGGCGCCATAGCGGCGCGAATTTTCTCCGCCTGTTCGGCGAGCTTTGCATCCTCGGCCATGGTCCCCGGAGGGCGCAAGGCGACGCCGTCCCAACGCGGCAGCAGGTGGAAGTGCAGGTGATAGATCACCTGTCCGCCGGCGCTTTCGTTAAATTGGTGCAGCGTCAGGCCGTCCGCGGCGAACGCCTTTTCGATCGCCTTGGCGACATGCTGCACGCGCTTCATTAATTGACCGAGCGTTTCCGACGAGACGTCGAGGAGGCCGCGTGCGCCCTCCTTCGGAATCACCAGAACATGGCCCTCGGCGCGCGGCATGATGTCCATGAACGCGAGCGAGATGTCGTCCTCATAGACCTTATGCGCAGGGATTTCCCCGCGCAGAATCTTGCCGAAAATATTATTGGGATCATAGGCGACGGCCATGGGCTGTTCCCTTCGAGCGCTTGCTCCAAATTCATTTTGGCCGTTCCGACGGGCGCTTGCGTCTTAAGGGACGTCGCTCATGGCGCGAACGAAGCGTCGCTTGGGGCGACAGTCCGTTCCCGGCTGGAAGAAGGCCGGCAAGGAAAGCAATTGCGCTTGAGGCCTGTCAATCCCCAAAGGCGAAGGCGCGGATATTCGTGAGGCGGAAATCGCTCGCAGGATAGACGCCGAGAATCTCCACTTCCTTGGAGAAGAACTGCAATTCTTCGAGCGCCCGCGCCATCGCCGGCTGTTCGGGATGCCCGTCGGCGTCGGCGAGAAAGCGCGTCGCGGCGAATTCCCCGTCAACCATGTAGCTTTCGAGCTTAGTCATGTTGACGCCATTCGTCGCGAAGCCGCCGAGCGCCTTGTAGAGCGCGGCCGGCACGTTGCGCACGCGAAAGATGAAGGTGGTGATGGTCGAACCCGCATTCGGCGCCGCCCATTGCTTGGTCTTCGACAGTACGATGAAGCGCGTCGTATTATGCGCCTCGTCCTCGATGTTCTCCGCCAGCACGTCGAGGTCGTAGATGTCGGCGGCGAGTCGCGGCGCGATCGCGGCCTTCGTCGGATCGCCCCATTCGGCGACTTCGCGGGCGGCGCCGGCGGTGTCGCCGGCCGTATGCGCGGCGAGGCCGAGTTCGCGGATGGCGCGGCGGCACTGACCCAGCGCATGGACATGGCTGTAGACGCTCTTGAGCCCCTGCCGCGTCGCGCCTCTGGGCGCCATCAGATGAAAATGGATCGGCAGGAAGTGCTCGCCGAGGATATGCAGACCGGAATGCGGCAGGAAATGGTGAATGTCCGCGACGCGTCCGGCGATGGAATTTTCGATCGGGATCATGCCAAGCGCGGCGCGCCCCTCGGTCACCGACGCGAAGGCGTCCTCGAAGCTGGCGCAAGGAAGCGGCGTCAGTTGCGGAAAGGCCTGACGGCAGACGAGGTCGGAATTCGCGCCGGGCTCTCCCTGATAGGCGATATATTGCGTCACTTTGGGTCCTGTTCGCGCGCCGCGGCGCGTAGCGCGGTCAAATCGCGTTCCGTATCCACCGATGGGGCGGCTTTGTCCAGCAGCGCGGCGTCGATGCGCATGCCGGCCTCGAGCCCGCGCAGCTGCTCAAGCCCTTCGCGCAGTTCAAGCGAGGAGGGCGGCAGCGATGTGAACCGTTCCAGAGCGGCGCGGCGAAAGGCGTAGACGCCAATGTGCTTCAATCGCGGCCCGTCGCCATAGGGGGCGGGCGCTCTCGTAAAGTAAAGCGCGCGAACCCGTCCAGGCGCGAGCGAGGCTCCGACGAGCTTGACGGCGTTGGGGTCGCCGACGTCTTCGGCGCGCGCCGGGCAGGCGAGGGTGCCGATGTCGACGGCTGCATCGTCGAGAAGCGCGAGCGCCGTTTCAAGCGCCCCGCCAGGAAGCAAGGGCTGGTCGCCCTGCAGATTGACGACGGCGCCATGCCGACCCTGCGGGTCGAGCGCCCGCAAGGCTTCGCCGATTCGATCGCTGCCGCAGGCGTGAGAACCGCGCGTGAGCGCCGCTTGTCCGCCGACCGACTCGATCGCGCGCGCGATCTCGGGAGAGTCGGTCGCGACCACGACAGGTCCGAGCGCTGCGGCGCATGCGCGCTCCCAGACGTGGACGATCATGGGCCGACCGTCGATTTCGGCGAGCGCCTTGCCGGGCAGACGCGTCGAGCGTAGACGCGCCGGAATAATGACGATCGGCGCGAGCGCCTGCACGGCGCTAATAGGCGTTGCTGTCCTCGGCCATCCAGCCTTTTTCGCTCTTCACGAAATGCAGCGTGCCTTCGCTCGTGTGCACTTCGGCCTTGGTGAATGTCCGGTCGTTGTCGAGGCCGAGAAAGGCGCATGTTCCGCGCTCGCGCTCATCAGCGCATTTGGCTTCGAAACCCTCGGGAAACTGAATTTCAGCCTCATACATCAATTCGTAAGCGTCGACGTCCTCGCGCTTCACTTCGCGGCCCTGCACCTTCTTGAAGGACACGAGCTTGGCGTCCACGCCATTCTTCTCCAGAAGATTGCGCAACACCTTCGCGCCCGTGGCGTCGCCGGGCATATGATCGCCGCAAGCGGAAAGCGTCAGGGTGATCGAGACGCCGGCCACGACGCCGAGAACAAAGCGGAATCCAGAAGCCATCTACTCCTCCGGCGCCGCGTTCATCGCAGCGCGATGTTATTTGCTTCGATATCGCACAAACGCTTCACAACTCAGCGTCTGTGAAAATTCATATCAGATAGTTGCATTTTTGTGCAGCCGGAGTAACGTGACTGCGCCAAATGAGTTGCGCGTCTGGCGGCGTCGAAGGGCCTGTAAGAAGACCCATGGCGTGCGTAAGCGTTCGATGCGTATTCGGCACAACTTTGAATACCCTGCGGAGTGCTCAGGTCCGCCGCATCTCCTGGGTCCGTGGGGTTGGCCGACTGGCGGTGGTTGGAGTGGCCTCCTTGAAGCCATCGTCAGTCGGCCGCCTTCCCCAAAGCGGTTTCTTCTCCAGCAAAATACCGAATCCAGCCAAAAAATAGCGAAGCGTCCCTGCGGCGACGCTCCTTCAGGCTAGACCAGCGATTGTGACGAACGCCTCGGCAAGGCGCGCGCGTTTATCTGCGCGCGCTTACTTGATCTTGGTTTCCTTGAATTCCACGTGCTTGCGCACGACAGGATCGTATTTCTTGAAGACGAGCTTTTCCGTCTTGGTGCGCGCGTTTTTCTTGGTCACGTAGAAATAGCCCGTATCCGCCGTGGACAGGAGCTTGATCTTGATCATGGCGGACTTGGCCATCGCTCATCCCAGTCTATCAGAGAAATGAAATCGTCCCGGTCGCTGAGCGCGCCGGGAGCGAATTGGCCGGCAACATACGTGCGGCGCGAACGATGTCAAGAAGGCGCGCCGGGCCAGCCTGAGTCCAGAGCGATTCGAGCCTCGTCAAGAGGATACGGCAAAGAACAGCCATAATTTTGTTGATAAATCCCAAAGAGCAGCGGCCTTGGCCGGAACGACTCCGGCGAATTGCGCGGCAATACTCGGGCGGGAGGAAAATATCTCGTAAGTAGCTGGTGCTCGCGCGCGCCGTCGAGCGCGGCGCCCGCATGTATCGACGTGAAGAAGTGCTTCCTTCGCCTTCACGCGAACGCGCTTGGAGTGAGTAGTATGAGCGTAACACTCGAAAAGCGGCGCAAAGTCGCGGAGTTGGAGAATTTTGAACGGCGGATACTCCAAGAGAAGCGACGCCTCTTAAGAGAGCTCGAAAGCTTGGAGAAGCCCTTCCGCAACACGCGCGCGATGGGCTGGATCAAGGATTTTTCGAGCGACGTCGCTGGCGAGTGGCGCGCCGTCCAGGGCGCAGCGTCGTTCAGAGCGCCGATCTGGTTTTATGTCGTCGCGGGGGCGATCCTGCTCGGAGGCGTCGTCGTCGCGACTCTCGCGATGAGAGGCGCGCCCGCGCCCCGCGCCGATGGCGCGACGCTGCGTCAAGTCGAAACGCCGACGACGCCTGTGCGGATCGATCAGCCGACTCCGGCGCCCGCGACTGAGGCCGCGCAAGCCGCCGACGCCGCGCCATCCTCGGCGCTTACGGTTAGCGCCCCGCCGGACACAATTGCGTCTCCGACGCCGCCGACGCCCGGCTCCAAGGAGCTAAAGCAGCGGCTTCTGGAGGCTCAGGCCGCGACGGAGCCCTTGCCCGAGCCGCTGCCGCCGCCCCAAAAAACCGACGTTCCCGCCGCCGCGCCGGCGCTCGGCGCCGCGACGGTTCCGCCGCTCGATGCGGCGCTGCCGAAAACCGCTTTCGACGACGCGCCGCCCGTCGATACGGCCGCGACGGCGGAGCCGGACGACGAGGCGCCAGCGGCGCGGACTACTGCGGCGCGCGAAAGCCAGCGCGAGGACGAGCCCGCGAACGAGGGTCGCCGCGCAAAATGCTTCGTCAAGGTCGATGGACGGGTTCTCTTCGAGCGCAGCTGCATGCTCCGCCAGCCCAGGCGCTCGACGCTGACGCTCAACGCCGGAGACGACGCGGTCGTTCTGACGCAAGATCATGGACGGACGTGGACGGCGAGCCTCGGCGGCCGCAGCCTTGGCAAGGTCTATCGGACGGGGGAATGCTGGGGCAGGCGCCGCCAGGTCTTCATCTGCGCGAAGGGCGCGTGAGCGCCCGGCCTATCGGTTCTTCGCTCGCGTAGAATCATTGAAGGGCGCGACGCGCTCGCTGGCAGCTGCGGATACAATGGCAGCCCCGCCGATCGTTAGCGGCGGGGCTTTTGCGTTTTCTCGAAGGCATGAATTCAACTTTTTCGATTACGCGGTCGTAATTTTTGAAAAGCGTAACGGCGTTTGGCGAGAAATCGAGACATCGGTTCTCGGGCAAACGTAAGTCTCGACCGTCAAACTACCGTTTGCGGCGCGCGGGCTTTCGCTCGCGTTCCTTTTTTGCGCCATTGCGCGGCGGCGTGCGGCGTTCGCCGCCGCTCACGACCTCGAAGCGCAAGGCGCCGGCGATTGGGGCCGCCTCGATCAGCTTCACTTCTATAATATCCGCCAGACGGTAGCTGACCCCCGAGCGCGAGGTGAGCGCATGGGCGGCCTCGTCATAGGCGTAATATTCACGGCCCAGCGTCGCCGCCGGCACGAAGCCGTCGGCGCCCGTCTCGGCGAGGCGGACGAACAGACCGGACCTCGTGACGCCGGAAATACGCGCCTGAAAGCGCGCGCCGATCTGGTCCGCGAGATGATGCGCGATGAGCCGATCGACCGTCTCGCGCTCCGCCGCCATGGCGCGCCGCTCGGCGGCCGAGATGCGGGCGGCGATCTCCGCGAGTTCGCCGACCGGCATCTCGGGCAAGGCGCCTTCGCCGAATTTCAGCGCGCGAATGAGCGCGCGATGCACGATCAGATCGGCGTAGCGGCGAATGGGCGAGGTGAAATGCGCGTAGCGGCGCAGATTGAGTCCGAAGTGCCCGTAATTCTCATGCGTATATTCGGCCTGCGCCTGCGTGCGCAGAATGATCTCATTGACGATGTTCTCGTGCTCCAAGCCCTTCACGCGACCCAGGATCACATTGAAATGCGCGGGGCGCAGCGCTTGGCCCTTGGCGAGCTTGACGCCGATCGTCGCGAGAAATTCCGAAAGCGCCGAGACCTTTTCGCGCGAAGGTTCGTCATGGGCGCGATAGATCAGCTGCTGGCGATGCTGTTCCAAGGTTTCGGCCGCCGCGACATTCGCCAGGATCATGAATTCTTCGATCAGCCGATGCGCTTCGAGCCGCGGCGGAATGATGACG
The DNA here is from genome assembly GCF_015709525.1 of Methylocystis sp. L43. Taxonomy (GTDB): domain Bacteria; phylum Pseudomonadota; class Alphaproteobacteria; order Rhizobiales; family Beijerinckiaceae; genus Methylocystis. The sequence continues at coordinate 147,067 of NZ_JADNRA010000033.1, forward strand.
CGGTCGAAGGAGCCGTCTTTCTTCAACAGGATCTTGCGCTCGGGCAGATCGAGATCGAGCGGCGCGCGCAGATTGCGGGCGTGCCGCAGCGCTTCATGCGCGGCGTAAAGCGTTTGCAGCACCGGGGCGAGCAGCGGCTTCGTGGTTTCATCCGTGCGGCCCTCGATTGCGTCCTGCGCCTGCGCATAGGCGAGCTTGGCGTGCGAGCGCATCATCACGCGATGAAAACTGTGGTCGATCTTCCTGCCCTTGCTGGTGACGCGCATGCGCACGGCGAGCGCCGGCCGATCTTCATTGGGGCGCAGTGAGCACAGGTCGTTGGAGATGCGCTCGGGCAGCATCGGCACGACGCGGTCAGGAAAATAGACCGAATTGCCCCGCTCCAAGGCGTCGCGGTCGAGCGCCGAGCGCGGCGTCACATAATGCGCCACGTCGGCGATCGCGACCGTCAGGACGAAGCCGCCGTCATTGTCGGGCGCACTGTCGGGCGCGGCGTGAACCGCGTCGTCGTGGTCCTTGGCGTCCGGCGGATCGATGGTGACGAGCGGCAGATCGCGCCAGTCTTCGCGTCCGTGCAGAGACGCAGGCCGCGCGCGCTCGGCCTCCGTCGTCGCCTCGGCGCGAAAGACGTCCGGAATGTCATGCGCGCGCAGCGCGATGAGACTCACCGCCTTTTCGCCCGTCACCGAGCCGAGCGTTTCGCGGACGCGGGCGCGCGGCGCGCCAAAGCGCGTCTTGCCGACGAGATCGATCGAGACGAGGTCGCCGTGCTTGCCTGCGCCGATATCGGCCGCGGCGACGGCGAGTTCGCGTCCGGCCTGCTTCTTGTCGATCGGCTCGATGCGGCCGGCGCCATTCGCTTCGATATGCAGCACGCCGAGCACGCGTTGCCGCTGGCGCGACAGGAGTTTGACGACACGTCCGACATAGGGCGGCTCGTTCGGTCCGGCGTCGCGGTCGGGCTCGGCGCGAACCAGCGCGCGGTCGCCGACGCCGGGCAGGGGCTCGCCCGGCCGGGCGCGGCGCGGCGCGTGGATGCGGATGCGCGGGGCCGGCCCCAGCTCGTCCTCGTCCCATTCGACGGGCGCGGCGATCATCTCGCCGTCGCGGTCGCGCGCGATGATGTCGACGAGCGCAACCGCCGGCAGCGTCCCCTTGCGGTTCACGCGCTTGCCGCGCTTTTCCAGGAGGCCTTCGTCCGCCATCTCGGCGAGCAGGCGCTTGATGGCGATGCGGTCGTCGCCGACGACGCCGAAGGCGCGGGCGATTTCACGCACGCCGATCTTGCGCGGGCCGCCCGCCTCGGTTTCGCGGGTGATGAAGGCGAGGATGTCTTCGCGAGAGGGCGCGTGTTTTACTTTATCTTCTTTCGCCAAGGGCTCGCTCAAAAGAGGCAAGAAAATCGCCGTTCGACGCGGCGGGCGTGCACTTCAACCGGACTCGGCATCACACATATAGGACGCCGGCGGCAAAGTTGAAACGCTGGCTCAAGATCGGCGAAATTCGAGAAGCGTTCCTCTACTTCGCCGCGGCTTTTTTCGTCGCCAGCTTTTTGGCGGGCGCCTTCTTGGCCGCAGCCTTCTTTGCGACCGTCGGCGCGACCTTCGCGGGCTGGGAATCGTCGAAAGGCGCCTCGTCGCTGTCTTCGATTTTCTTCTTGGCGTTGGTCGGCGCTTTCTTACTGGGCGCTTTCTTGGCAGGCGCTTTCTTCGCCGATTTCTTCGGCGCGCCGCCCTTGGCTTCGATCAGGCGCAGGGCCTCTTCAAGAGTCACGTCCTCGGCTGAAGCGCCCTTGGATAGCGTCGCGTTGATCTTTCCCCAATTGACGTAGGGGCCGAAGCGCCCGGCGCGCACCGTGATCTTGCCGCCGTCGGGATGGTCGCCGAGCGCGCGTCCGCCGGCCGCGTCGCCGCCGCCCGCAGCTTTCGCGGCGAGCAGGGCCAGCGCCGATTCGAGCGTCAACGCCGCAGGGTCGTCGCCCTTCGGAATCGTCGCATTGACCTTGCCCCAATTGACATAGGGGCCGAAACGGCCAGCCTTGACGGTCACCGATCCGCCCTGAGGGTGATCGCCCAGCACGCGCGCCGGCTCTGACGGACCGCGCGAGAAACGGGAGCTCCCGCCGCCCGACTCCTTCTGCACGATGAGATCGATGGCGCGGTTGGCGCCGATGCTCAGCACGTCGTCGTCGCGGCCGATATTGGCGTAGGTCTTGCCATGCTGGACATAGGGCCCGAAGCGCCCGATGCCGGCGACGATCGGATCGCCGCTCGTCGGATGTTTCGCGACTTCGCGCGGCAGCGCGAGCAGAGCGATGGCCTGCATCAGCGTCAGATCGTCAGGCCTGATGCTCTTGGGGAGCGACGCGCGTTTGGGCTTTTCGCCGCCTTCCTCCTGCTCGCCTTCCTGCACATAGGCGCCAAAGCGCCCGTCCCGCAGCGTGACCTCTGCGCCCGTCTCGGGATTGACGCCCAGAACCTTCACGCCCGGCCTCGCCGCGTCGGCGGCGTCGCCCGTCGGCGGCGACAGAGTGCGCGTGTAGCGGCACTCGGGATAGTTGGAGCAGCCGACGAAGGCGCCGAACTTGCCGATCTTGAGCGAGAGCTGACCGTTGTTGCAGGCCGGGCACAGCCGAGGATCGCCTCCATCCTCCTTTGCCGGGAAGACGTGGGGACCCAGCAGCTCATTGAGGCTGTCGAGCACTTCGCTGACCCGCAAATCCTTGGTGCCGTCGACGGCGGCCGAGAAATCTTTCCAGAAGTCGCGCAGCACCTGTTTCCAGTCGATCTCATTATTGGAGACGAGATCGAGCTTTTCTTCGAGGTCGGCGGTGAAGTCGAATTCGACGTAGCGCGAGAAGAAGCTTTCGAGGAATGCGACGACGAGGCGTCCCTTGTCCTCGGGCACGAGGCGCTTCTTATCGATCCGCACATAGTCGCGGTCGCGCAGCACGGCGAGCGTCGAGGCGTAGGTCGAAGGGCGCCCGATGCCGAGCTCCTCCATGCGCTTGACCAGCGTCGCTTCCGTGAAGCGCGGCGGCGGCTCGGTGAAATGCTGGGTGGCGTCGATTTTTTCGCGCGTGCAGGGCTCGCCCTGCGCCATCGCCGGCAGGCGACCGCCGTCCTCGTCCTCGCCGTCGTCGCGGCCTTCCTGATAGAGCTCAAGGAAGCCCGGGAAGCGAACGACCTGACCCGTCGCGCGCAGCTCCAGCGCGCGAGCGCCGGCTTTGTTGGCGTCGGTCGCTTCCGCTCCGACGCGGGCGTCGATGTCGACGGTGGTTCGCTCCATCTCGGCCGACTCCATCTGGCTGGCGATGGTGCGCGTCCAGATCAGCTCATAGAGCTTGGCCTGCTCGGGTTCGAGATATTTGGCCACGTCCTTGGGCAATCGAGCCGGGTCGGTCGGGCGGATCGCCTCGTGAGCTTCCTGGGCGTTCTTGGCCTTCGTCGTATATTTGCGCGGAACCTTCGGAACGAAACGGTCGCCGTACGTCTTTCCAATCACGCCGCGCACGCTGGCGACCGCCTCGGGCGCCATGTCGACGCCGTCGGTTCGCATATAAGTAATGAGACCCGCCGTCTCGCCGCCGATGTCGACGCCTTCATAGAGCCGCTGGGCGATGCGCATGGTGATCGCCGGCGCGAGCCCGAGCTTTCGCGAGGCTTCCTGCTGCAAGGTGGAGGTCGTGAAGGGCGCGTAAGGATGGCGCTTCACCGGCTTCGCTTCGACCGAGCGCACCACGAAGGCGGCGGTATCCAGCGCCTTCTTGAAGTCCTCGGCCTCCTGGCCAGCGCCGATGTCGAGCCGCGATATCTTCTTGCCGTCAGCGCCGACCAGGCGCGCCGTGAAGGGTTCGCCCCCCTTGGTCGTCAGATGGGCGACGAGCGACCAATATTCGCGGGCGACGAATTTCTCGATCTCGAGTTCGCGGTCGCAGACGAGTCGAAGCGCGACAGACTGCACGCGGCCGGCCGAACGGGCGCCGGGGAGCTTGCGCCACAGCACCGGCGACAGGGTGAAGCCCACGAGATAGTCGAGCGCGCGGCGCGCGAGATAGGCGTCGACCAGCGCCTGATCGATTTCGCGCGGATGCGCCATCGCCTCTTGGATCGCCGACTTGGTGACCGCATTGAAGACGACGCGCTCGATCTTCTTATCCTTGAGCACGCGCTTCTTGTTCAAAATGTCGAGCAAGTGCCAGGAGATGGCCTCTCCCTCACGGTCCGGGTCGGTTGCGAGGATGACTTTGTCGGCGCCCTTCACCGCCTCGGCGATGGCGGCGACGCGCTTTGCGCCCTTAGCGTCCATCTCCCAGACCATGAGAAAATCCTGGTCGGGGTCGACCGATCCGTCCTTGGCGGGAAGGTCGCGAACATGGCCGTAGCAGGCCAACACATTGAAATTCTTGCCTAAATATTTGTTGATCGTCTGCGCTTTGGCCGCTGATTCGACGATGACGACATTCATTTCGTGATAATTCCAGGAGGCGCGCCGGCTTGGCGAGCGGCGGAAGATGGTCAAAATGGGCGCCCCCTGTCAAATTCGCTAGTCCAGGGGGCTGACGGAAAGCTGCGCCATGGAAAAGCCGATGAGGTCCCTTTCGGCCGCAGTCGAGGCGGCGGATGTCGCCCCTCGGGCCAAGGCGTCGAACTATCCTGAGCCATTCGCCGCGCGGGTGCGCGGGCGCAAAAAGCGCTCTTTAGGCGACGTTTTCGGCTTGACCAATTTCGGCGTCAATCTGACGCGGCTTGCCCCCGGCGCGCAGTCGGCGCTGAAGCATCGCCACAGCCGACAGGACGAATTCGTCTTTATCCTGGACGGAGAGCCGACGCTCCTGCGCGACGATGAAGAGATCCTCCTGCGCGCCGGCATGTGCGCGGGCTTCCCCGCGCAGGGCGCGGCCCATTGCCTCGTCAACAGAACCGATGGCGACGTCGTCTATCTGGAAATTGGCGACCGGTCGGCAGGCGACGCGGCGACCTATCCCGACGACGACCTCGCTGCGACGCTCGGCCCGGACGGGCACTGGATCATGACGCACAAGGACGGCCGTCCCTATTGATGCGCGGAAGCGCGAGCTGGCTTGCTCGCCATGACGCCCTCCTGTATGAGCGGTCGCACGCGGCGCACGCCGTGCTAAGGCCTCGTGGCGGAGTGGCTACGCAGAGGACTGCAAATCCTTGTACGGGGGTTCGATTCCCTCCGAGGCCTCGCCTTTCTCACGCGAGAAATTGGCGCCGTCAATTTGAAGGCGCGCGCTTAACGATAGCGCAGAAGAAGCGGACCGCGCGGCGCCGACACGCGCTGCATCTGGGTTCGTTTTCTTCGCAGTTGCGGTATAGTTGGCGCGACACCACATCGAAGAGGGTAATGATGCTGAATGCGTTGATTGCGGATGCGCAGGCGCGGCTGGACCAGGCGCGCCGCGAGTTGAAATCCGCCGTTCTTGATTTCGACGTCTCGGATGACAGGCTTCTGGAATTGCGGGCGTCGGCGCGCCGCGTCTATGACGAACTCAGCGCGCTCGACCGCAAGAAGCTGAAGAGAGGCTTTTTAGGCTTTTTGAAAGTCTGGTGATCGCTATGCGGCGCGTCGGCTCTTTCGTCGGCCGACGCGCGCTCCATAATTAATTTTAGGAGCGCGCGTTCATCGCGCCGCAGAACGAGGTCGCCAGATGATTAGTCCTGAAACGCCTCCCGGCGCCGAGGTAGTTTGCGTAGACGCGACTGCGGGCCCCTATGGCCGTTGCGAGGGCTTGGCCCGCGGCGGGATTTACACGGTTGCGCGGATCGCCCGCGGCATTGATGGCGGTCACGTCGTCATTCTTGGGGAAGTTTCGCCCTGGCGGACCTACGCGCCGCCCTGGGGCGTCGTGGAGGTTGGTTTCGAGCTTCGCCGCTTCCGCTATCTCGATATCCCTGACGAACTGACAAAACTGCTGCATGAAACGCAGCTGGAGGACGTCTAACCTTCTCGCGTCATCGCGCCGCCGGTCCGTCGGTGGGCGGCGGATCCGGTCGCGGCAGCAGCGGCGCGGCCGCGTCGGAACGGCGAATGAAGGCTTGCGCGTCCAGCCCCAACGCCAATTCATCCCAGGGGCCGGCGATGTCGAGCGCGATGCCTGGCGCTGACTCGGCGGTCTGTCCGGCGCCGTCAGCTTCGCGCGCAACGGCTCTGACCGCGAGACGGCGCTCCGGGAGGCGCGCCGAGCCGCCGAAGGCAAGCGTAAAGCCAGGTCCGCGTGCGACGCCCTTGGCGATGTCGGCGACGCCGTTCTCTATCTCTACAGTGGCGCTGGCGGCGTCGAGCGTCGAGCGGCCCGAGCGGATGTCGACGGCGCTTGATAGAGGCCGAGTCTCCAGTCGGCGCAGCGCTTTCTCGAGATCGACGCCGGAAATCTCCCCGTCGACCAGAGCGACGCTGGCGCGCCCGTTCAGGTTCTGCATCAGCGTCGCCATTCGGTCGCCGACGCCGTCGACCGTGAGAGACGCGTTGAGCGCTCCCGCCAGAACGGGTTTTCCAAAGGCGTCCCAGAGCAGCGGGCCCGCTTCGACCGCCGTCGTCTGCGCATTGGCGCGCAGCGCCAGCCCGTTGGGCGAAGGCGCGATGGACGCCCGAAACTTGAGTCCGCCGCGATAGGCGTGCGCCTGTGTTATCGCGAATTCCGCGGCGCCGTCGCGCAACGTGACTTCGATGGCGGCGTCTTCGACCTTGAGCCGGCCCAGCCTGGCGTGGCCGACGGCGAGATGAAGATCGACGTCGGCGCCGGAGAGGTCCGGAAGATCGAACGGCTGCCTGCTCCACTGTCCGTTCGGCGCGACAAGCGGCGGCGCGTCGGCGAGAAACGGCCGCAGGGAGAGGAACTCGCTTTGGAGCGCCGCCGTCAGCGTCGGGCGGCCATCCTCTTTCTGAAGGTCGATATCGCCGCGAAATTCATTTCCGTCGACGAATAGACGTGCGCCCTTGAAGTGCGCTTCTCCGGGCGCGAGCGTCGCCTGCGCGGAGAATTGCGCGTCAGTGAAGGGGCCGGGCAGGGGCGCGGCGACGCCAAAGAGCTGCAGCGCCTGTTGCGCCGAAGGCGCGCTGGCGGCGGCGCGCCCCTCGAAGCGGGCGTTGGCGCCGAGTTGTCCCACGCCTTGCGCTTCAACCCGAAGGCTCTCGCCGTCAAGCCGGCCGGTCACGACGGACGGTTCTCCACGCAACAGCGCTCCCGGACGCGCGACCCAGAAGATCGCCTCGAGCCGTTCGCCGTTCAAATCGAACGCGCCCGTCAGAGCCGCCGCCTCGCCGATGCGGCGCCATTCAAAATTCGCGCTGATTCGCTCCAGCGCATAGACGCGGCCGCGGTAGGTGATCCGAGCGTCGCCGTCGACGATCGACACCACCCCAAACCGCACATTATCGGCCGCCGCGGCTTCGAGCGTCGCCGGCTTTGCGGCGGCTGCTCTTGCGGCTGCGCCGGGCGCGCCGGCCGGCTTTTTATCAAGATCGATGTGCGCGCGCGGCCGGACGAGCTTCACCGAGGCGACTTTGAGGCGCCCCGCGATCAGCGGCAGAACGTCGACGTCGCCGCGAAGCTCGCTCGACTCGATGAGCAGCGCGCCATTGCGATCGGCGAAGGCGACGCCTTCTACGGCGATGCTCGGACGCGGAAAAAGCGAGAAACTCGTTCGGCCGCGCGCGGCGACATAAAGCCCCGAAGAGCCTTGAAGCTGGTCGGCGACGGCGTCCATGAGCGCGCCGGGCGAGAACAGCCATGGCGCGACGACGGCGGCGATCGCCGCCAGGGTTGCCCCCGCCGCCAAGGCCGTCGCCAACAGTCGAAGCGCAGCGCCTGAAGGGCGGCGCGCTTTCAGCGATGCGGAAGGCTTGTCGGTTATGGCGGAGGGCAGCAGCCGTGCTCCTGAAGCGAGTCTTCGGACGTCGCTTGTCGCGGCCAAGGGCGGCGATATAGTGGCGAAAGGCCGAGCCTAGCGCGCTTCGGCGCGCGACAGCTCGCTGCGGAGCGCGGTCAGGATCTCCTCGACGTAGAACGGTTTTTCGACCATGGCGTGCTCAAGATGCGCCTCGGGCAACCCTGCGCGCCCGCATCCGGTCGTGAAAATGAAGGGGCAGCCGCGGGCGGCGAGCGCGTCGGCGACCGGATCAATCCTTTCGTGGCCGATATTGACGTCGAGCAAGGCCAGATCGACTCCGTCTTCGCGGGACAGCCGCACCGCTTCGTCGACGCTGCGCGCCATCCCCGCGATAACTAAGCCGAATTCGGCGAGCGTCTCTTCCAGCGCCAGCGCAATATAGGGATCGTCTTCGACGATCAGCAGCCGCCGCCCGAGCAAAGGATCGCTCGTGCGCTGGGAGTCATCTCTCTGAGCGGCCGAGGAAGAAAGGCCGGAGCTTGAAACCGACATGAGTAAATGGTGGGGCGGAACGCCGCAGTTGTCTAGCTTTCGGGCGGCTTTTGAGCCGAATTTGCACCGAACATGGCGAACGCCGACCAGACGGCGAGAGCGCACCAGCTCAGGATCGTCAGCCCGCCGCCGATCGGCGCGGCGAGAGGAAACAGTCTCCCCGATAAGAAGACCCGCGCCGCAAGGTCGCTCGCGAACAGCGTGACTCCCGCCTGGAGCGCCAGCGCAATCGCGGCGAGCCAATTCGCTTTTGCTCGCGGGGCCGTGCCTATAAGCGCCGCGAGGCCGACGCCGGCGGCGGCGTGGATCATTAGAAATTGGCTGGCGGTCGCGAGAAAGGGACTCGCGTCGGCATGGGCGGCGGCGGCGGCGAGAGACACGCCGGCCGCTCCTTGAAGGGCGGCGATAGTCGCGATGGCGAACGACAGTCTCAATGGCGAACTCCGTTTCGCGCCTCCGCGTGATGGCGTTCCCAGCTTAAGGAGAGTCGCAGGCGTCACGCCAAATTATAGACGTCGAGCAGAATCGACCAGCGTTCTCGTGGCGGATCGATCGACCCCCTGCAACCGCAGTGTCGCAGACCGATTGACGTAACTGTGTTCAGGCTTGGGTTGCACACTGCAACGGTCAAGAGAAGCGACGAGCGCGCGCGCAGCGGCCCAGCTCGGCGCGACATAAGGCGGCGCTCTCGCAAAGCAGGCGGCGCTCTCCTATATTGCCGCAGGAGAGTTTGCGGGAGAGAAGCATGAGCGCAATGGGCGTCGTGATTTGCCTGGCGATCGCCGCGTCGGCAGCCCTCGGCGTTTATTTGCGCATGCGGCAGACGGCGACGGTAGAGGCTCATCGCGATCAGGTGCCGGCGGATTTCGCGCAAGAAGTCACGCTCGACGAGCATCGCCGCGCCGCCGAATATACGATCGCAAAAACAGAATTTTCCGTCGCCGAAACAATTTTCGACGCCGTGGTTTCTATCGCGTGGTTGGCGCTGGGGCTCGCGCCGCTTTACGCGGCGATCGCCGCCTTCGTCGAACCTGGCCTCGTTCGCAGCGTTCTTTTCGTTCTCGTCTTCGGCGTGATCGGCAGCTTGATCGACATGCCCTTTGCCGCAGCGCGCGCCTTCTGGCTCGAAGAAAAGTTCGGTTTCAATCGGCTGACGCCGCAAAAGTTTCTTGTTGACCAAGCAAAGTCCGGCGCGCTGGAACTCGCCATTTCGACGCCTTTGCTCTTCGGCATGTTCTGGCTCCTGGGCGCCTCCCCCAACACATGGTGGCTCATCGCCTATGTCGTCTTCATCGCCATCGCGATTGCGATGACAGTGATCTATCCGACCGTCATCGCGCCGCTCTTTAATAAATTCTCGCCGCTTGAAGACGGCGCCATGAAGCTGCGCATGGAGGCGCTGCTCGCCAGATGCGGCTTTGAGTCGAAAGGCCTCTATGTGATGGACGCCTCGACGCGCTCCACGCATGGCAACGCTTATTTCAGCGGCTTCGGCAAAGCCAAGCGCATCGTCTTTTTCGATACGCTGCTCGAGAAACATTCGCCGGACGAGATCGAATCGATTCTCGCGCATGAACTCGGCCATTTCAAATTCGGCCATGTGCGGCAGATGCTGGCGCTGGCGGCCGCGATCGCCTTCGTCGGTTTCGCGGTGCTGTGGTGGGCCTTCGGCTCGGATGTCTTCGCCGGCTGGTTCGGCCTGCCGAACGACCCCGGCGTGGTGCTCGTCGCGCTGCTGCTTGCGCGAGAGCCGATCTCGCATGTCCTGTCGCCCTTGCTCGCGTGGCGGTCGCGCCGGGCGGAGTTCGAAGCCGACGCCTTCGCCCGCGATATCGTCGGCAAGGAGCCGATGATCTCGGCCCTGACGCGGCTGACGCGCGACAACCTCGCAACGCTGACGCCCGACCCGCTCTACGCCACCTTCTATTTCTCGCATCCGCCCGTGCCGGTGCGGGTCGCGCAACTGCGCGCCGCGGCGTAGCGGGCGCGAGGCTCGTCGGCCTGCGACTTCGTCGCGGCGCGATCCCTTCGCTGTAATCGACGACGGCGACAGCGTCGATGCTGTTGGCGAGAACCCAACCGCGCAACGCCACTTACGGCGACTGCATTTAGTCGGGTTGATCTCCGGGGGATCAGCCCCTGTAGAGACCAACGCGCGGAGAGCCGAGCTTGCTGGCGATCTGTGCCCGTGCGAATGAAAGCATCGCCGTTGGCGATCGCCGAGGTGGAACCAAGAGGTCGGAGCGTGGATGCTTCTCGACGCGAGTTCGCCAAACTGGTCACCGCGAGCGGCATTGCTCTCAGCCTGTCGCGTCTGGCGTTAGCCAAGGAACCCGGGTTTGAAGCGCGTGAGACGCTGCCTGGAAGACAACGCTGGAATCCGGCCGCCACGGGCGAGGGGCGGATTGATGGAGTCGCCAAAGTCACGGGGGCGAAGCTTTACGCGTCCGATTTCCGCGCTGCGGATCTCCCGGGATGGCCGACGCATACCGCGCACGCCATGCTCATTCGGACGGCGAACGCCACGCACATCTACGAGGGCGTCGATCTCGCGCGCTTGAGCGGCGCTTTGAAACCCTCCGTGATCGTTACCGCAGCTGATCTCGCGCGCATCGGCGCTCGCGTTCCTAAATTTTATTCCGGCGACCTGTTCTGCCCCGTCGGCAAGACGCCCTTGTATCTTGGTCAGCCGGCGGCTTTGTTGATCTATGAAAGCTTCGACAATTTCGATCAGGCGCGGCTTGCCTTACGCAACGAAACGCTCCTGAAATTCGGCGCGGAAACTGGCCCCGTCGTCGAGCGCGACTACGGCGCGTTTCGATTCACGCGCGTCGCCGGCGCGACGCCTGACGCGCCCGACGTGTACTCGCCGGTCAAGGATGGCTGGGTCAGTCCAGGGTTCTTTCAAGACGGGGGCGGCCCAATATGGGCGCGGCTCCCCGTGCCGACAGGGGCCGCCTACGCCAATGCGGCGAGCTACGGCGAACAGATCCGCGCGGACCTTGAGGCCGACACTCCAAATCTTCTCGTTCTCGACCGCGAATTCGAGACCCAATCCGTTGATCCAATGTTTCTCGAGCCCGAATGCGGTCTTGCTTGGTATGACGCCGACCGCAAAAACCTCGAACTCGTGCTCGGCGTGCAGTCGCCGTACGACGCCGCAACCTCAGTCGCAACTCTGCTGGGCAACGCCCGCGCCAACTTCAAGCCGGCGCATATCAACGCGCATTTCGCTTATATGGGCGGCGGATTTGGCGGGCGCGACCACACGCCGTTCCCGCTTTACGTCGCGCTGGCGGCGATGTTCCTTCCCCGTCGCCCCGTGCGGCTCGCCCAAGATCGTTATCAGCAGTTCCAGGGGGGAATTAAGCGGCATGCGTTCAAGATGCGCACGCGCATCGGCGTCGATCGAGCGACAGGCAAAATCTCCGCCTTCGCCGCTGATCACGTGCTGAATGGCGGCGGCCTCGCCAATTATTCGGCCAGCGTGGCGGCGGTTTCCGCAAACGCCGCGATCGGCATCTACGATGTGCCAAAAGTCGACGTCACTACAGTCGCGCTGCATTCACGCGGCGTGACGGCAGGGTCGATGCGCGGCTATGGCACGCTGCAGACGATGACCGCGCTGGAAGTGTTGATTGACGAGGCGGCGTCGGCGCTGGCGATCGATCCGATCGAATTTCGCCGACGCAACGCGCTGAAGACCGGCGGTCGGACGATGGCGGGCAACACCTATGACGTCGTGGTTCGCACGCCCGAGATCCTCGACAGACTCGAAAAGCATGCGATCTGGAGACAGCGCGCCGAAGAGAAAGCGCGTGGACGGCGCCCGGGGAGTGTCATCGGCACGGGCGTGGCTTGCGTCACCAAGGATTACGGCAGCGGAGCCGACACTTCATTGTCGTCAGTTGAGCTCGACCCAAAGGGTCGGATCTCGATCCACTGCGATCACGTCGAGATGGGGAACGGCATAGGGACGGCGCTTGCGAACCGAGTCGCGGCCCATCTCGGCGCCGTCGCCGACGAAGTCGCCGTCGCCGAAGTCGACCGTTTCGCGGCGCTCGGGCTCGTCACCTCCGGCGACCCTTACACGATGGATCAGGCGACGCAGGACGCCGCGCAACGCGATCCGCGCTGGGTTCCGGCGATCAGTTCGCCAACCAGTTCCTCGATCGGCGCGCACGTCGGGACTCATTCGGCGTCGGAAGCCGCCCGCGTCATCTTCCGGTTCGGGCTGTGGCCCGCGGCGCTCGAACTGTGGGGACTCGCGCCAACCGATCCGAGAGTCGCGAAATGGGACGCCGCGCGTTGGGAGCAGGGGCGGCTCACGATGCCGGCGTTGAGACCTTTGCGGCTGTCGGAGATCGCCGCAAGGGCCCATGCGCGCAAAGGCGTGACAGCGGCGATGGCGCACAGCTTCTCTCGCTGGTCATGGTCGAAAGCGACCTTTGCGATCGGCGGACAAGAGTGGACGGCGGAAATTGATGCGCTGGCGGTGCGAAAAGGCTCAGGAAAATTCGTTCGCTTAGATCGCGTCGACGTCAAATACCCGCCCACCGTGTTCAACCGGATCGGGACCTCCTACACATCGTTGTGCGGCGCGCTGGTTCGTGTCGAGATCGAACGCGACACCGGCGCCTTGCGCATCGACCGGGCATATACTGTCCTCGAATGTGGTCGAGCGCTGACGCCCGAAATCGTGCTTGGTCAGGCGCAGGGCGGTTTCGCCATGGGCGTCGGCTACGCGCTGCTCGAATCGCTGCCGCTTTATGAAGATGGACCCGGCAATGGGCAATGGAATCTCGGGCAATACCTGATTGCGCGCGGGTCGGACCTCCCTTTGCAAGGACTCGAGATCGAAATATTGCCCCCGCTGCCGAACGATCCGCCAAAGGGCATGGCTGAGGTCGTTATGATTCCCATCGTTCCGGCGTTGTTGAACGCGATCTTCGACGCGACGGGGCGTCGGTTCCACGCCTTGCCGGTGACTCAACAAGAGCTCAAGGGAGCGCTCACGTGACGACTGTGCGCATGAGGATCAATGGGCGCGCTTACGGCCCCGTGAAGGTGCGCGACGAGCTGACCATGAATGATTTTTTGCGCGAGCGCCTTGGACTCACCGGCACCAAATTTGGCTGCGGCGCCGGGCAGTGCCTCAGTTGCGCAGTGATCATCGACGACCCGGACGGGACGAGCCACACGAGTCCAACCTGCATCGTTCCGGCGGCGAGCTTCAATGGGAAGTCCATTCGAACCGTGGAAGGCCATGCGACGAACGGCGAACTCACTGCGCTGCAAAGATCGTTCATCGAGCATTTCGCGTTCCAATGCGGCTATTGCACAGCCGGCTTCTTGAACGAGGGACAGGTTCTGCTGGAGCGTCTGGCGAAGACGCCGGTGGCGCGCGACGATCTCGAGAAAACGATCGCTGACGCGTTTGACGGTCATCTGTGCCGGTGCACGGGCTACATCAAGTATCACGAGGCGGTGCGCGACGTCGTTCTCGCCGATCCGGGACGATATCTGACGTAGCGAAAACGGCGTTTCGCAGGAGTGCGGCGCAGGAGGGGGACCGAAGATGAAATTTGCGGTTCTCGCAGCGGTCGTGGGGCTAATGACATGCGCGATGTCCGACAGCCGATCGGCGACGCTCGCAACTCCAGAAACATTTGCCGGCATCGGCGACGCCGCGACGCGGTCCGCGGCTTTGTTTACCGAACTCGGCAAAGTCCTGACCAGTCCACGCTGCGTCAATTGCCATCCCGCCGGCGATCGTCCGCATCAGGGTGAACTGGGCCGGATTCACCAGCCGCCGGTCGAGCGGGGACCGGATGGCCGAGGCCTCCCGGCGATGCGCTGTCCGATCTGCCATCAGGACGCCAATTTTGAGCCCGGCCGCGTTCCCGGTCACCACGAATGGCGTCTCGCGCCGCGTGTGATGGGCTGGGAAGGCAAAACGCTCGGTGAGATCTGTGCGCAGATCAAAGATCAGGCGCGCAATGGCGGCCGTTCTCTGGACGCGCTTGCGCGTCACATTGGCGAGGACACGCTCGTAGGTTGGGCTTGGTCGCCAGGATTTGGCCGCCAGCCCGCGCCGGGAACGCAGAAGGAAGCGGGGGCGCTCGTCGATGCTTGGATCAACACCGGGGCAGTGTGCCCGAAATAGTGGAGGATAAGCGAACCCTGCGCGCCTTCCGGTGAGGCGATCACACGATGCCCCGCATCTATCATCCGTCCACGCCGCGCCTATGCTGTCCTCATCGAACTGGAGAGTCTCATGATGCCCACCACGCTCACGACGAGCGGACTCCGCAAGCTGCTGTCGTCGGTTGTCGTCTTTGGATTATCGGCTTCGCCCGCGTGCGCGACGGAGGCGCCAAGCTCCTTCACAGGACTTGTCGGCGTCGAGACGGCCAGCCCGGCCGACATCGCCAACAAAAATCTGCTGCAGCTGAATACGACGATGTTCCAGCTGTATGGCGACGCCGCGCAGATCTTCAAGAAAAACATCCTCGCCAAACATCCAATTATTCTCGGACTGTTTTCCGGCGCCGGAGGGCGATTTATCCTTTATCGCCCCGGCATGGCGCCGATTGAGGCGCCGCAGGCGCCGATCGTCTATCAGTTGCTGAAATCGGTTGGCCACAGCACCATGGCGTTGGCCGAAGTCGTCGTTCCGTATCTGAACAGTCCCAAAGACACGACATGGCGCGCCGCGTTGGCGGCGTATAGGAGCCGCATGCAATCCGCGCTCGACACGCTTGACGCGAGCGGCATGCAAAAAGACTGGCGAACAAACAATCGAAGCATTCTGCAGAACAATATCGCGTTCATGGACGAGTGCCTGAAAAGCAACGCGATCTCAACGGAAGGACTACAAAAATTCGCCAAGAAGCAGTCGCCGCTGCTGAAGAAAAACATCGCCTGGGCGGCGCAGACCCAGGTCGCCCATTGGATGGATGTCATTGCCGGTTGGAAAGAGATGCTTGGCGCCGACTGGGACAAGACCTATGCGGCCAGCAATACGATCTATGTCGCGCGCCAGAACAACGTCCTGTTTAGCGTGCTCGCGCAGTTCTTCGGCCCTGACGCCATCAATGATCGCTTGATGCTGATCGAGACGATATCCTTCACCACGACGCCCGACGATATGCTGGAGTCGCTGACGCGCATCATCGCCGATCGATCGGTGGGCGCCGCATTTTTTGGCGACTATCATCTCATGGATTTCGAATTGATGGGCGGAGATGCGCGGCAAGCCATCATCGACGAAGACGCGAAGCGCAAGATGAATGTGGTCCTGCCGCCGCAAGTGCCGTTCGGCTCGCGCCAATGGCCGACGCTGATCACGCCGGGGCCCGGCGCGAAGAGCTTGAGCGATCTTCCGTGAATTTAAATCCTGTAGCCAGGATCACGGCGCGAAAGGCTCCTGGAGCTCGTTTTATCGCAGGAGTTGCGCTCCTTTTTGCCGCTCTGCTTCCTCTCGAGAGCGGTGCGCAAGATCGCATTGATCGCGTCGCGGGTTTCGAGCGCGAATCCATTCACACCGCCGCCTGGCCGGCTGGCAAAAAGGTCGCCGTCAGCTTTGCGTTTTTCGTGGAGGAGTTCGGCTTCGGCCAAGGTCCGATCTTCCGTCCAGATCTTGCGTCGCGCAAACCTGACCTCGTGAACGAGGCGTTCCGTCAATATGCGATCGACTGGGGCGTTGTCCGCGTCGGCCGGCTGTTTAAAGAACTCAATGTGCCGCTCACCATCGTGGTGAATGCGGCGTTTTTCGGCAAGCATCCATCGGTATGGAAGGAGTTCCGTTCGATGCTGCCGAACGCGCCGATCGTCGCGCACGGCATGAACAACACAAGCCGCATGCTGCCGCTCCGGAGTGGGATCGCCGCGCAGAAGGCCTATATTCGCCGCACATTGGATCTCATCGCCGAAGCCACGGGCGTCAGGCCGACGGGCTGGTCGAGTCCGAGCGTCTACGCCAATCGCGACACGAAGCGGGCGATGGCGGCCGAAGGCGTCGCCTACACGCTCGACCAGATGGATTCGGATGTCATCTCACGTTTGAAGACGCCGGAAGGTTCGGTCATCCTGCTGCCCTATCCGGCCGTGACTGTCGACATGGGCCAGTATCTCGCTCGGATGAAGACGACCAGAGAGATCGAGGCGCTCTGGTTGGACTATGTCTCGGAACTGGCAATCGAGGCTCGCGCCAACCCGGCGCGAGGCGCCACGACTGTGGTCATCGGCATTCATCCCTTTGTCGTCGGCACGCCTGACGGAGCCCTCGCGCTGCGGCGCGTTCTTTTGCGCCTCAAGGAAGACGACGCTGTATGGCTGGCTGACGCCGACGCCATTTTGAAGGCGGCTGGCCTGAGATGAGTGAAGCCGTCGATTCGGACGACTTTCACGCGTATTCGCTCGCTTGATTTGGCGCGCCCAAGGGGAGTGCGCGAAAAAGATTTGGCGTGGCCAACCACGGTCGATGCCCATGCTGATTTGCAAGGGCTTTCGCCTGCATCAGCTAACCTGTCCGACGACGGTCCGCCTAACACAAAAGCAAAACCGCCGCCCGCACTGCTAATGCGAACGGCGGTAAATTAGAGACGAAGGCAGTCGAAAACCTCGCCGCCGGGAAACACGATCTGCGCATACTCGGACAGCATTGCGCCGCCCTGAATCAGAAGCGCCACGCCAAACACGATCGTCGCGATGGCGACCATCATGGGAGGCGAAATTCCAACCAAACCGCAAATCACAAGTACGATTGTGACGACGCCCCCTATGGCGTCGATAAGGCCGCCATAAGCGACCGCATTTTCATGCGATGCGATGTCTCGGGTAATCGACATGTGGGATACTCCGGCCGCAAGCCCTCGGATAGCTAGCGGCGCTTACGCCCGGGCAAGCCGAGTGGCTTTGCTGCTTCCTTGATTTCTCGCTTAAGCGGCGATCAATATTTTAAGAGTCCATCGGGGAACCGCATAGCGCCTTGAAGGCGGCCATGTGGCGGCGCAGGACGCATTTAGATTCCGATGCAGAGCGGAAGCGCGCCCTGATGAAGCGGAAATGGCCCAGGACTAAGAACGAACAGACGTCCGCTTGACGCCTGTATCTCCGCGATCGCTAAATCTCTCGCTATAGCCGGCAGCCGCTTAAGCCGGATAGGCGGAGGCGCTCGCGTAGATAGGCTCGAATTTATGATCCCGCTTTTGCGCGGCGGCCCGTCTTGTAGCTTGGCGTCGTTAGCCCCGCGGCGATGCACGTGCGTACTTGTCCCACCTCCATCCACATGGCGATACCCTTCGCCGACAATGCTCGGCGTGCTCTCCTCACAACGGAAACCCTCAAGAAGGATGAAACAATTTCTTCTCTGCGCAGTTGTGGCGAGGATCGGTGAACTCACGCTCGGAGAGAGAGTATGAAAAGCTTTACTATGGTGATGTTGGCCTCCGCTGCTCTCGCCCTTCCCGCCCTCGCCGAGCAGCGGCATGAAGGGCAAATGTCTAGAAATCAGTATCCGCAGCAGGATTCGACGCGTCAGGACCGGGGCTGGAGAGGAGAACAGACTGGTCAGATGCGGCAGCGCATCCAAGCGGAGAACCTCAGCTCGAATCAAATTCGTAAGATTCAGCGCGCGCTTAAGAACGCCGGACACGACGTCGGCGGTGTAGACGGCAAGTGGGGCCCGAACACTCGGCAGGCACTGAGGGATTTCCAAGAGGACAAGGGAATGGCTGCCACGGGCCGGCTCAACAGCCGTGCAATCGGCGCCTTGGGGTTCGACCCCGAGCGCTTCGCGGGCGATGGCGGGCATTATTTTGGATACAGCGGAAGGGGACCGCGAACGCGATGAATACCGCCTCTGGAGAGGCGAGAGTTGCTAACCAGCCAGAGACGCAAAACGCCCCGTCGCTAAATCTGCGGCGTCGGGGCGTCCATTGGGATCACGGCTCATACTCTTCGCCGAGCATGAGAACGCGCGTCGTCTTCGCGCCCCTCGCATCCTCTCGAATATCTCCAGCGCAATGTGCACCTGCATTCTCCCGCCGCGGCGTTCGTAAGAAACGCCGGGTGAATAAACATGCGCGGCATAGATTCTACGCTCCTAAACGTAGCTCAAGCCCGACCTAGAACGATTCCTTTTCGCCACCGGAATCGAGTGCAGCTATCCAACTATCGAAAGCTCGAACGGACGCATTCGCCCATGCTTAATCGGTAAAAGTTGGGCACGTGCCCCGATTAGGCGTAATCTTTTTCATTAACCAATTGATTTATTGGCGCGCCCAAGGGGATTCGAACCCCTGTTTTCGCCGTGAAAGGGCGACGTCCTAGGCCTCTAGACGATGGGCGCGGCTGCGCGGCCGCATGGCGGCGGCGCGAGGGCGTGTATAGAGGCGCGGGCGGCGCAAGACAAGGCCGTCCGGCGGCGCCAGATCGCCGCGCATGGCCTCGCGTTTGCACCCCTTGGGGCCAGGCCCTAAAGCATCGCAGCAATGCTCACGATCAACGATCTCGTCTACCGGCTCGGCGGCAGGCTGCTGTTCGACCACGCCGGGGTATTCCTGCCGGGGCGCTCCCGCGCGGGCTTCGTCGGCCGCAACGGGGCCGGCAAGACCACGCTGTTCCGGCTGATCAGCGGCGAAATCGCCCCGGAAAGCGGCGCGATCTCGATTCCTGCCCGCACAAGGCTCGGGCGCGTCGAGCAGGAGGCGCCGGGCGGTCCGACGGCGCTGATCGACTTCGTGCTGGCGGGGGACCTTGAGCGCGCCGACCTGCTGGCGCGGGCCGAAGCCGCGCATGATGCGCATGACATCGCCGACATTCAGACGCGGCTCGCCGACATCGACGCCCATTCAGCGCCCGCCCGCGCCGCCGCCATCCTGCACGGGCTGGGCTTCGACGCCGCGGCGCAGCGCCGGCCGCTGTCGGAATTCTCCGGCGGCTGGCGCATGCGCGTCGCCCTGGCGGCGGTGCTGTTCGCGCAGCCCGACCTGCTGCTTCTCGACGAGCCGACCAACTATCTCGATCTCGAAGGCACGCTGTGGCTCGTCGATTACCTGTCGCGCTATCCGGCGAGCGTCGTCGTCATCAGCCATGACCGCGATCTGCTCGACGACGTCGCCACGCATATTCTGCATCTCGAGCGGGGAAAGCTGACGCTCTATAAGGGCGACTACTCCTCCTTCGAAAAACAGCGACGCGAGGCGCAGCTCCTCGCCGTCAAGGGCGCCAAGAAGCAGGAAGAGCAGCGCAAACATCTGCAGGCCTTCGTCGATCGCTTCCGATCCAAGGCGACGAAGGCGCGCCAGGCGCAGTCGCGCTTGAAGCTTCTCGCCAAAATGGAGCCGATCGCGGCGATCGTCGACGATTCGGTCCTGCCGATCCGTCTGCCGTCGCCCGAGAAGCCGCTGTCGCCGCCGATCATCGCGCTGGAGAAAGCGGCGGTCGGCTATGGCGATCGGGTCGTGCTGTCGCGGCTCACGCTGTCGATCTCCAACGACGATCGCATCGGCCTGCTCGGCGCAAATGGCAATGGCAAGTCGACCTTCGCCAAATTGCTCGGCGGGCGGCTTTCGCCCTGCGCCGGCGAGATGGTGCGCGCGCCTAAGCTGGAGGCGGGATTTTTCGCGCAGCATCAAGTCGATGATCTGAATGAGGGCGAGACGCCTTACGCCGTCTTCGCGCGGCTGATGCCGGGCGCCCCCGAGGCGCGCATTCGCGGTCGCGCGGCGCAGACCGGATTTTCCGGCGCGCGCGCCGAAACCGTCATCGCCAAGCTGTCGGGAGGCGAGAAGGCGCGGCTGCTGCTCGGCGTCGCCACCTTCAACGCGCCGCATCTTTTGATCCTCGACGAGCCGACGAACCATCTCGACATCGACAGCCGCGCCGCGCTGATCGAGGCGATCAACGATTACGAGGGCGCCGTCGTGCTGGTCTCGCATGACCGCTATCTGCTCGAGGCCTGCGCCGATCGCCTGTGGCTGGTCGACGACGGAACCGTGCGCGCCTTCGACGGCGATATGGATGATTATGCGCGGCAGGTGCTCTCGAAATCGCGCGACGAAGAGCCGAGGCGCATTCCCGTTGCGCCGGCGCAAGAGGCGGCAAAGCAGGAGGCCCCGAAGCGCCGCGACGCCGGGCAGGCGCGGCGCAAGCTCGCCGCCGCCGAGGCGCGCGTCGAGAAATTCACGCAGCTTATCGCCCGCGTCGACGAGGCGCTCGCCGCGCCCGACGCCTTCGCGCGCAATCCGCAGGAGGCGGCGCGGCTGGCGTCGCAGCGCGAGGAATTGGCCCAGGCGCTCGCCGCCGCTGAGGAACAGTGGTTGGAACTCGCCGCCGAGGCGGAAGTTTAACGGATGTGGCGTCAGCCTACTCTCCGGTTTTGGCTTTTCGAACCGTGAGATCTGACGGCTTCAGCGAGAGAAACTTATCCGGCGTTTTCCATGTGCCTGGCAGATGCTTATTCGCCCATTTGCAAACGGCTTGCAGCACGGGCAGCAATTCGGCTCCTTTCTGCGTCACCGCATAGTCATACCTGATTGGATGTTCCTGATAAGGGCTCTTCTCGATAAGGCCGAATTCCTCCAATCGTAAGAGTCGGTCTGTCAGCACGTTCGTAGGGATGCGTTCAGGAGACTGAGAAAAATCTCCAAACCGCGTTTTCCCCATTGCAAGATCGCGCATGATGACAAGCGTCCATCGGTCGCCAAAAATATCGAGAGCGGTCGCTATCGGGCATCCCGACCTGAGTTTTTTCAAGGCGCGCATCGTTCGCTGATAGTGACTTGTGAATCGCAAGTCACTACTCTAATCTAGTACGACATGAACGCGCAATCGAGGAGGAAATCCAATGCCGGGACCCTTCAAGGCCGCTGTCTTTGCGGCGCTGTCCATTATGAATGCAACGCCGATCCCCTCATGTCCGGTCATTGCCAGTGCGTTGATTGCCGCAAGAGCAGCGGGGGACGGGTCATAGCTCGCATCTCGCCGTTCCTGGCGCCTCTGTGACCATATCAGGGGACGTAACCGTCTACGACAAACCGGCTGACAGCGGGCATGTGGTCTCGCGCGCTTTCTGCCCTCGCTGCGGCGCACCGATATATTCGCTAAACGACGCAATGCCCGATTTGATCTTCCTCAGGGCGTCGAGCCTCGACGATCTCGAAGTGTTCAAACCTCAAATGATCGTTTACGCGAGCCGCGGCGCTTCTTGGGATATCTCCGATACAAATTTGCCGCGCTTCGAAAAAATGCCGCCCATGATGAAGGGCTAGGCCCGAATGGCGTCCGATCCCGCTCTTGTTGAACGATTACGAGCTGTTCTCGCGCACCTCCGGCACGTCGAAGAGCGCCACATGTTTGGCGGCGCTTGCTTCACTCTGAACGGCAACATGTGCGTCGGCGTCCACAACACGAACCTCATTCTTCGTGTCGGCGAAACGCGAGCTAAGGAGTTACTGACCCGCGAAGGCGTCAAGCCCATGGACTTGACGGGCAAGGTTATGAAGGGATGGGCTACAATACTCCCCGAAGCTATTCGGACCGATGCTCAGCTTTCCAGCTATGCGCAACTCGCGGTCGATTTTGTTAAAACGCTGCCGCCGAAATAGTTCGGCCACCAGCCAAAAATGCCGAGTTTCTGCTAATCTGTAGGGGCTTAATCGCCATTCAAAGTCTTGGCTGTCTTCGGCGTATGCTCGATGACTGCGCGCCGCGCGCGCGTGACGCGGCGCGATTGGCGTCGCAACGTGAGGAACTCGCGCAGGCGCTCGCCGCCGCTGAGGAACAGTGGCTGGAACTTGCCGCCGAGGCGGAGGCGTAAAGTTCTCCGGTCCGCTGGCCCGCATGAATGCGCCGCCACTGGATCTATGGTTGCGCGCGAGAAGGCCTATCCTTGATTGGCGAAAGGGACCAATCTGATGGGCGGGACGGCGCATGCGGCGCAAATCGCGCCGGAGACCGATCAGCGAGACGAACGCTTGCTCGCGGCCCGCGCTCTGGCGGGCGAAGAAGAGGCGCTGCGCCTCATCATGGCGGACAACAATCGCCGTCTCTACCGCATCGCCCGCAGCATCGTGCTCGACAGTCACGAGGCCGAGGACGTGGTCCAGGAGGCCTACCTGAAGGCCTTCACCCATCTCGACGAATTTCGCGGCGAGGCCGCGCTCGCCACCTGGCTCGCGCGGATCACGATCAACGAGGCCGCGGCGCGGCTGCGCATGAGGCGCCGGGCGAAGCTCATTCATGTCTTCGGCGCGCAGAAAAGTGACTCGGACGGCGTTTTCTCTTCACAGGCGAAAGACTGCGACGATCCCGAGAAATCTCTGGCCCAACGCGAAATTCTGCGCCTCGTCGAGCAGGCGACCGAGAGGCTTCCTGAGGATTTTCGCCTGGTTTTCGTCCTGCGCGTCATTGAGGGGCTCTCAGTCGCCGAGGTCGCGCACATCCTCGAACTGCGGCCGGAGACCGTAAAAACTCGCCTGCATCGCGCCCGCCGTCTCATTCGCGATCAGCTGGAGAAGGACATCGGCCCTTTCGTCATGGAGGCGTTTCCCTTTGGAGGCGCGCGCTGCGCGCAAAGCGTGCGCGCCGTTTTGGCGCGATTGTCATCGCCACATAAAAATTCGGGAACCTTTTCCGCCGGCCCTCATCCAATGACCGTCACGCAGCAGTCGTGAGCGAAGTTGGCGCCCATGCGCCCACAGGCGGTCGCCCGGGGCCGGGAGGAAGAGATGACCAAGGGTATGAAGAGAAAGATTGTTATGGCGGTTGCGATGGTCGGCGGATTGGCCGGCGTGACGCTCGTCGCATCCGCTGAAAACGCCGCCCCGATCAAGGATCCCGAGATCGAGCGCACGCGGCAGCACATCAAAATGCTCGATGACGTCTTCAAGACGGCCGTGGTGCTGATCGACGAAACTTACGTCAAACACCCGTCGGACCCATCCGCCGCGTCGGCGGCCAAGGCGCTCTTCGCCGCGATGAAAAAGAACGGCTGGTACGACGTCAGGCTGATCGGGCTGACGGACAAAGTCGGCGATCCCGACGACGAGCCTAAAGACGCCTTTGAAAAGACGGCGGCGAAAAGGCTGCGCGGCGGCGGCGAGCAGGCCTATGAAGAGATCATGGAAAAGGACGGCAAGCGCTATCTGCGCATGGCGACGGGGATACCCGTCGTGTCCGAAAACTGCGTGATGTGCCATGCGCATTTCAAAGGCGACAAGGGCAATATCGGCGCTTTGTCCTACACCATGCCGGTGGTGAAATAAGCCAGCGCCATCAAGCTAGGCAACAAAATGAAGAGGCCTCGACGCATGTGTCGAGGCCTTTTTTTTAAAACCGGCGCACAGAAGGCCGCCGGCGAGTCAATCGCTTAAGGCAGCAGATCCTGGAACTCGGGATGTTTTTCCACATAGTCCGCGACGAAGGCGCAATCGCCCTGAACCTTCAGGCCGCGCGCCCGCGCAAATTCCAGCGCGTTGCGGATGAGTTCTGAGGCGACGCCCTGACCGCGCAGGCTTGGCGGCGTCTGCGTTGAGGTGAAGACCATCACGTCATTGTCGATGCGGTAATAGGCGAGCGCCGTCTCGCCATCGATGTCGAGTTCGAAGCGACTGAACTCGGGATTGTCGCGGACGCTTCCCCAGGGATGTCTGGCTGCAGCCTTACCCATACCCTCGCCCATAGCCTTGCCCATAGCCTCGCCCATGCCGGCCTCCTTAAGAGTTCATGCTCCGAAATGGGCGCGCGCGGCCAAAAAGGAAGAGCGCCTGCCGCTTGCGTTTTCGACCGCGCCGGGGTTCAACAGCCTCGCCCGCGCCGTTTGCTCGGGCGGCGGACAGGCTATGCTCGCCGCTCCCCGATTCGCCCAACCGGATTCGACATGCGCCTTTCCCGCTATTTCCTGCCCATTTTGCGCGAGACCCCGAAAGAGGCCGAGATCGTCTCGCACCGGCTGATGCTGCGGGCGGGCATGATCCGACAGGAGTCGGCCGGCATCTACGCTTGGCTGCCGCTCGGGTTGCGGGTCTTGAACAAGATCAACGCCATCATCCGCGAGGAGCAGACCCGCGCCGGCGCCATCGAATGTCTGATGCCGACCATTCAGTCCGCCGATCTGTGGCGCGAGTCGGGGCGCTATGACGCCTATGGCAAGGAAATGCTGCGCATCGCCGACCGCCATGACCGCGAGATGCTCTACGGCCCCACCAACGAAGAGATGATCACCGAGAT
This sequence comes from Methylocystis sp. L43, assembly GCF_015709525.1. GTDB lineage: Bacteria > Pseudomonadota > Alphaproteobacteria > Rhizobiales > Beijerinckiaceae > Methylocystis. The sequence continues at coordinate 171,711 of NZ_JADNRA010000033.1, forward strand.
CTTTCGAGCCTTTGTGCGCTCATACAAGGATCTGCCGCTCAATCTCTTTCACATCCAGTGGAAATTCCGCGACGAGGTGCGGCCGCGTTTCGGCGTGATGCGCTCGCGCGAATTCTTGATGAAGGACGCCTATTCCTTCGATCTCACGGCGGAAGCCGGCCGCCATTCGTACAACAAGATGTTCGTCGCCTATCTGCGCACCTTCGCGCGCCTGGGCCTGACCGCCATTCCGATGGCGGCCGAATCCGGCCCGATCGGCGGCAACAGCCATGAGTTCATCATCCTCGCGTCGACCGGCGAGAGCGAAGTCTTTTGCCACAAAGATTTTCTGTCCTTCGCGCCGCCGCCCGCTTCGATCGACTTCGACGATGCGGCGGCGTTGCAGGCGGTCGTCGACAAATGGACCAGCCGCTATGCGGCGACGAGCGAGATGCATGACGCCGCCGCCTTCGCCGCGGTTCCCGAGGACGCGCGGGTCGCGGCGCGCGGCATCGAGGTCGGCCATATTTTCTACTTCGGAACCAAATATTCCGAACCGATGAGGGCCGTCGTCAACGGACCGGACGGCAAGGAGGTCGTCGTGCAAATGGGTTCCTACGGCATCGGACCGTCGCGCCTCGCCGCCGCCATTATTGAGGCGGGCCATGACGACAATGGCGTCATATGGCCGGAATCCGTCGCGCCCTTCCATGTCGGGGTCGCCGATCTGAAAGTCGGAGACCCGGCGACCGGCAAGGTCTGCGCCGATCTCGTGGAGCAGCTCGAGAACGAGGGACTGGACGTGCTGCATGACGACCGCGACGAACGTCCCGGCGCGAAATTCGCGACGCTCGATCTCATCGGTCTGCCCTGGCAGGTCCTGGTCGGGCCCAAGGGCCTCGCTGAGGGCAGGGTGGAGGTGAAGCAGCGCCGCACCGGAGAGCGGGAGCTTCTCACGCCTCAGGACGCCGTCACCCGCATCGTCGCCGCAATGAGACAGGCTCAGGCATGACCGAAGCGGCGCAACCGGCAAGAGGCGCCGGAGCGGCGCAACCGGCAAGAGGCGCCGGCGCCTTTTCGACCTTCGAGCGGATGGTGGCGCTGCGTTATCTTCGCGCCCGCCGCGCCGACGGCTTCGTCTCGGTCATCGCCGGCTTTTCGTTCCTCGGCATCATGCTGGGCGTCGCGACCCTCATCGTCGTCACTTCGGTGATGAACGGATTCCATCGCGAGTTGATGGACAAGATCATCGGCATCAACGGCCACGCCTTTTTGCAGGCGGTGGAGACTCCGTTCACGGACTGGGACCGGGTCTCGGCGAAGACCGCCAAGCTGCCCGGCGTCCAGCTTGCAATTCCCATGGTCGAGGGCGCAGCCGGCATATCGACTCAGTTCGGGCAATCGGGCGTGCTCGTGCGCGGCGTGCGCGAGAAAGATCTTACGCGGCTCCCCGGCGTAGCGGGCAACGTCAAGAGCGGCGCGCTCGCGGGATTCGATAAGGCCGGCGGCGTCGCCATCGGTCAGCGGTTGGCGGAGACGCTCGGCGTCGGCGTCGGCGACTCGGTCAGCCTGCTCATCGCCAAGGGAGCGCAGACGCCTTTCGGGGTCGCCCCACGCATCAAAGCCTACAAAGTCGTCGCGATCTTCTCTATCGGCATGTCCGAATTCGATAGCGTCTTCGTCTATATGCCGCTCACCGAGGCGCAGCTCTTCTTCAACAGGGAGAATGAGGCGACGGTCGTCGAAGCTTTCGTCGCCGATCCCGAGAAGATGGACGATTTTCGCATCAACGTCGAAAAGGCGATCGACCGGCCGCTGATCATCACCGATTGGCGCCAGCGCAACAAGACGTTCTTCGACACGCTGCAGGTAGAGAAAAACATCCTCTTCATCATTCTCGCTTTGATCGTCGTGGTCGCGGCCTTCAACATCATCTCCGGATTGACGATGCTCGTGAAGGACAAGACTCAGGACATCGCCATACTGCGCACGATGGGCGCGACGCGAGGCGCGATCCTGCGCGTGTTCCTGATCATCGGCGCTTCGATCGGCGTCGTCGGCACGCTGGCCGGCTTTGCGCTCGGTCTGGCGCTGGCGAAAAATCTCGACACCATCCGCCTCGGCGTTAATAAGCTTTTCGACGCCAATCTCTTTCCCGCGGAGTTTTATTTTCTCTCGCGGTTGCCGGCGATCGTCGACCCGCGCGAGGTGACTGCCATTGTGGCCATGACGCTCACGCTCGCCGTTCTCGCCTCGATTTATCCAGCCTGGAAAGCCGCTTCGCTCGATCCGATCGAAGCGCTGCGGCACGAGTAGTCGCGATGAGCGAGGCCGTTCTCGAACTCCGCAGCATCGCGCGCCACTATCGTGAGGGCGAGGCGCGGCTCGACATTCTGATGGACATCAATCTGTCCATCTACCCGGGCGAGACGGTCGCGCTGCTGGCGCCCTCTGGGGCCGGCAAGTCGACGCTCCTCCATATCGCCGGACTCTTGGAGCGCCAGGACGGCGGCGAAGTGCTGATCAAGAATGCGCCGACGTCGCGCATGTCCGACGCCGAGCGTACGCGGCTGCGGCGCGCCACCGTCGGCTTCATCTATCAATTCCATCATTTATTGCCGGAGTTCTCGGCGCTTGAGAATGTGGCGCTGCCGCAGATGATCAATGGGCTGAGCGGGAACGAAGCGCGCCTGCGGGCGCAACAGCTGCTCGACTATTTGCGGCTGGGGCCGCGCGCGTCGCACCGGCCTTCCGAGCTATCTGGCGGCGAACAGCAGCGCGTCGCCATCGCCCGCGCCGTCGCGAACGCACCGCATCTTCTGCTTGCCGACGAACCGACGGGCAATCTCGATCCGCGCACGGCGGAGCACGTTTTCGGGACTTTGTTGGCGCTCGCCCGCAGCACCGGACTGGCGGCGCTCATCGCGACTCACAATCTGGAGCTCGCCAAACAAATGGACCGCCGCGTAACCTTACGCGACGGTCGAGTTGAACTGCTAAGCTGAAGCCGCCTTAAGTCTTCGTCGTGGGCTTCTTGCCCATGAACTGGTGCTTGTACCAGAGGCCGAAGCCGACCAGCGCCAGGGCTCCGAAGAACACGGCGATGGTGATTTCCCTGGATTGGGTCAAGCCGACGGAGAAGGGAAAGCGCGCGACATATTCTTTCGCGCCGTCATCGCTTTTCGCCTTCACCAGTCCAATGAACTTGCCTTCCTGCGGAAAGACGTGTTCGAAGGTGAGCGTGCCGGACTTATACTTCTTAGGCGGAGAGTAATACTCAGTATTCGCCTCGAGATTTTCGGTGTCGTCCTTCTGGCCGACGTCGCGGACGACGCGCATTTCGAGGTTCATGTCGCGCAATTCGTCCTGCTGCGCATCCAGTGTGATGATGGTGGGCCCCGCATCTGGAATGTCGTCGCAGAACTGTTCACGCGACTTTTGCGGCTGATATCCTGTGAACGTCATTGTATCGGGGCCGAGCTTCATCAGGCATTGGCCCTGATTGATGCCGACGTCGCCATGCGCGTGCGCTTGCGTGACCCAGCCGGCCGCCGCGAACAGCACAACGGCGAAAAATCGCATGATCATCTGGTTTTCTCCCTTCTGAACCGGCCGCTCTGCGATGAGCGTCTCTTTCTTGGCGCGCAGTCCGGTTCCGACGCGCCATTTTTCGCACACCCTTTGAGCGAATGCGAGCTGCGACGGCCGAGATTCCGGAGCCTCCAGCAGCGCTTTAGTTAATATAAATCAACTGCGCCGACTTGTCCCGCGACCAAGGGCCACACGCGCGCCAAAAAAAGTATGCGTCGCCCGTTTATTGTACAATCCCGTCGCCTGACGATGATTTTTCCCGAGGGCTCCGGCGGTAGAGAAGTTGCTTAAACGTCATGCACTTGGCGCAACTTCGGCGCAATTTCGAGCCAATCATCGGCCCCAGGGTTGGCGGAGTTAAATTTTCATTTAACTTAAACCAGCCTTCACAAACTATGGCGGGAAACATGTTGAACTTTCCTAATCTGCGCGACCAAGCTGAACTTTCTGTCACCGGCGGCTGCCTGTCGACCATCTGGTTGAAAGACCACCAGGCTCTAGTATTGCGCAAGACTCGGCCGGGTTTTGACGCACAGACGATCAAGACGATTACTGAGATTTTGTCGGCGATCGACCGAGGCGAGCTGAACGACCTCCGCTACATCGTCTATGATTTCGCGCATGGCGTGCGAGAGGCGCCGAGGCCGGCGGAGGGTTTCGGAGAGATGGCTGCCGAAAATTCCGAGCTGATCGTCGATACGCCGGTGATCACGCTCGCCTGGGCGCGCGGCCTGATGGGCGGCTCCGATTTTGACTTCGCCATGCACTGCTCCGCCATCGTCGCCGAAAGGGACGCGCAATTCTCCTTCTCGGGAGATCCCTCCGATCTCATGGGACTTTACGCGGCGGTTGGCCGGACGCTGGGCTTCGTCAAGGCTGAACGTCTCATGGAGAGCAATACGGCGCTTGCCGCCGAAGACGCCCACGAACTGCTGATTGTCAGAGACGTCGTCGAACCGCAGAATGGCGCCGCTGCGATAGAGCGCTACCTGGCCCAATTTGGCCGACGGTATAACGCCTCGCACGCGATTTTTCGCGCGCAACGTATGGTGCAACCTTGGGTTGATCGCCGCAGTCTGGTGGCCCTTGAACGCAACTGAAGCCTGTCGCCGAAACCTTCTCACGCCGCGCTGACGAGGCGCGGCGCGTCACGCCAATACTCGAGGAGCGGTTTCAGCTCCTCGATTGGCCGCGGCCTCGTGTAGAGATATCCCTGAATGAGAAAAATATTCTTGCTCGCCATGAAGGCGAGCTGAGCGTCAGTTTCGACGCCTTCGGCGACGAGATCGATGGACAGATCCCGTGCGAGCGCAGAGATCGCTGAGACGATCGCCTGCGTCTTCGGCGACTCGATCGCCTGCCGCGCGAAGGAGCGATCGATCTTGACCTTCTTGACCGGGAAACGATTGAGATAACCGAGGCTGCTGTAGCCGGTTCCGAAATCGTCGAGTGAGAGACGGACGCCGAGCGCTTCGATCTCGCGTAATTTACTGTCGACGTCATCTGACAACATGAGCGTCGTTTCGGTGATTTCGAGCTCCAAACGATCAGGCTCCAACCCAGATTCGCGGAGCGTCGCCGCGACCATCTCGGCAAGATCCTTCTGTTGGAATTGTCTTGGCGCGATATTGACGGCGACACGGACGTTCGCGGGCCACGATTTCGCGTCATGGCACGCCTGCCGCAGCGCCCAGGCGCCGAGCTCGATGATCATGCCGGTTTCTTCGGCGACAGGAATGAATTCGCCTGGCGAGATCATTCCTCGGGTCGGGTGGCGCCATCGCAGCAGCGCCTCAAAGGAAACGATGGTCGCGGTGCGGGAATCGACGACCGGTTGATAGTAGACGATCAATTCGTTCGCCAGGAACGCGTGACGCAGTTCAGTGTCGATTGCGCGCTTTCGGGTCAGCGCATCCTGCATCTCCTGGGAATACCAGATCGCCTTGCCGCGCCCTTGGGCTTTCGACTGGTAAAGCGCGAGATCGCTGCATTTGAGCAGGCCGCCGGAGGTCTCCGAGTCCTTGGGCGCCGCGGCCATGCCGATGCTCGCGCCGATGTTGATGACGTGGTTTTCGACGATGAAGGTGCGATGCATCTCGGCGAGGATATTGGCGGCGAGTTCATCAACCTCAGGCAGGTGTTCGCCGGCGCGCAGCAGCACGCAGAACTCGTCGCCGCCGAGCCTCGCCACCACATGCGGATGCGGCACGCAGGCGGCGAGACGCGCTCCGACCGCGGACAGCAGCTCATCGCCGATGGAGTGGCCCAGCGTGTCATTGACGTCTTTGAACCGATCGAGATCAATGTTGAGCAGCGCGGCGTGGAGCCCGCGCTGCCTCAGCTGAACCATTTCCTCTTCAAGCGTCTCCTGAAATTGATAGCGGTTCGGGAGATTGGTCAGATCGTCGAAATGCGCGATGCGCTCAATCTCACGGAGCGCGCGCTTTTGAATCGTCACGTCCTCGATGACGGTAATGAAGGATCCCGCTTCGGCGCGTTCGCAATGAAACTCAAAAAACCGTTCGCCGAGCTTGTGCGTGAAGATGTTGGCGCGCGGCATTGTGACGTGCCGCTTCCATCGCTCAAAAAATATTTTGCCTTCCTGCGGCGACATGCCGACGCTCTTGCCGATCGCACGCGCCAGCGCTTCGAGCCGGATCGGCGTCGTCGCGGCCACGATGCCGAAGAAATCTATCACGCGCCGATTGACGACCGTGACGGAGAGGTCGGAGTCGCCCATGCACAGGCCGTGCGTCATCGAGTTCAGCGCAAGGCTGAATTTTTGCCGCTGGCGGGTGGCGTCCAAGCCGTTGCGCAGCGCCGACTCCAAATTGCCGTGCAGGAATTTCGTCGTTGAATGAATGGAGACGATCAGCAGCACGACGATCAGCGCGAGGCCGAGGTAGCGCCGTTCTTCATGCATCATCGCGGCGATCGCAAGGGGAAGCGCGAGGCCGAGCGATTGCGCAAGAACGATCCAGGGACGGCCGGCGTTGCGACCCGCAAGTCCGCTCAGGCCGCTCATCATAATCACGATGCTGTAAATGCCGAGAACGTCGTTGTAATGATTGTAGAACAAGATGGCGACGGAAGCGCCGACCGCCGTCATGAAGCCGACCGCGCCGATCGCGTAGAGCCTCTCCCACTCCCGTGAATCGCGTCGACGAAGCGAGACGGGCGTGCTCGCATGCGCCAAGAAAACATAAAGACGAAAGGCGCCGAGAACGGCGATCAGCGCCACGAAGTAGAGATAGACTCGCTCGCCGAGAAGAAACCAGGCGAGCGCAGGCGCGATGAGGCCGCCGAGAAGGCCCGCAAAAAACGAACCGGCGGTGCCGAACAGGGTTTCAACGAGGTCGCTATGGATCTGAACGTCGGAGCTTTCGCTGACGGCTGGTTTCCTGCGGACGAGCATGAGCTAATCCTCGTTGGGAGACGGCGGCTTTTTTGAAGCCTCGCCCTTGCCGCCGGGAAGCTCGTCGCCAGAAAGACGCAACTGCGCCGAAACAAGCCGTTCCATATAACGCAGGTCATGCCGTGAAATGGCCATGGAGCAATCCGTCCAAAGCTCGACCACCCGAAGCAATTCCTCCTTACGTACGGGGAAACATTGCCTTCGAAACTTGACGAGGGCCTGACGGCGCCGCCAGTTTGCGCCGTCGGAGTCGAGCATCCAATCATGGGCGGTTTCGAGCGCCCGGCCTTCCGGCGCGACGACGTCGATGATGTCGAGATCGAACAGTTCGCGAGCGGAATAAACGCGACCGGCGGAGAGAATTTGCTGCGTGCGCGCGGGCCCGACGCGCCGCGTCAGAAAGGTCACAGCGCCCATCCCGGGAAAAGTGTTGAAGGCGATCTCGGGCACTCCAAGACGCGCGCTCTCCTCGGCGATGACAAAATCGGTGGCCAGCGCCCCTTCGAATCCGCCGCCCATGCACTGTCCCCTAACGACGGACAGCGTCAAGACAGGAAGATCGAAAGCCGACGCCAGCGTGTACATCACCTCGATACAAGCATAGGCGTAGGTTAGCAGCGAATCTCGATCATTGTTCCTGATGCAGGAAACGAACGTCGCAAGATCGCCGCCCAAGCTGAACACATTCGACTTCTTGGAGGCCATCACGATGTAGCGGATCGGCCACTTCGCGCCCTCCGTCTGCGCCAGACGTTTGATCGCGTCACGAAAGTCGATTGCGTCTTGCAACATCCGCAAAGTGTAGCAATGAGGCGAGTCTGCTCGATAATTCATCCAAACCGATTGCGTCGGTGGGTCATATTCAATGTCTAAATGTTCGAAGCGCCAGTGAGGAAAATCTTGGGGAGGGTGCCGTAGGTGCGCGGCGCTACTCATATCCAGTATTTTGGGGCCAAGGCCTCCCCCCTCAATCACGCGAGAAAACGAACCGCCCGGGTCCCACCGCAGGCGCGGCGGCGCGGGCGGGCTAAGCCGCCAAGCTTTAAGTGAGTTCGATTCAGCATTTGGCAATGCCTTCAACTCGCGGTCGCGGCTCCTTCCGTCACAGAAGTTCAGTCAAAGATCTCAACAGACGGAAACAACGGGGTCTATTTTGGTCTTCTATTAACCTTGTAACGCTCGCTCTAGGCGACTTCGAACCACGTCGCCAGTCCGCCCGCTTCGTGCTCCAGAATATCATCATGGATGGCCCACTTTCCAGGCGATTCGGCGAGGAAGGCGGCGTGCTTGGTTTTCCCGGGGGGAACAATGACGCCGTTGCGCCAATAGGGCTCCCATCCGTCATCGAGGTCATGCAGAAGACGCATGCACTGCCCGTGAACATGCATCGCGAGCGCCGCTCCAGACTTGTTGACAAAGCCCAGCGTCACCGGGGTTCCTCGGGCCACTTTGAAAAGGGGCGGCCCTTCGTAGCCTCTCGTCAACGCGCCATTGATCGTCCAGGCGGCGCCCGCCGCATTCCTGCGCGGTTCGATCACCAGATCGACCTTCTTGGCGCTCGCAAGCTTGATCTCGGCAGGGAGCGCCGCATTCTGCGGGAGCGACGCTATCGGCGGACGCTTCGACGCCTTTGCGCCCTTGGCTTGCGCGACGAAAAGATCGCGATCCTCGCCATTCGGTCCGCGCAAGATCAAATTGGCCTTGGCGCCCTCGGTCTCCGGCATGTCGAACATCAGCTCGAAGCGCGCCCCCGGCGCGACGGGAATGCTCCGCTTGATGGGTTCGAAGGCGTCGCACGGCTGGCCGTCGATGGCGATCACGAAAGGCTGCGCGCCCGCGAGCGACAGCACCATGATGCGCGCATTGCTGAGATTGGCCAGGCGCAGCCGCACCCTGGCGCCGGGCGCGAGGCTCTGCAGGGCCGGCGCAGCCTTGCCGTTGACGCAGAGCAGCGGGCCAATCCGGCCGACCCCGCTTGCCGCCGCGGGATCGTTGAAGTCGCCGACGACCTGGCCGGCGTCATCAAGCCGCCAGTCGTCGAGCACCAGAAGCAGGTCGGCGTCTGCGGGCGGCGGCGCCGGCTCGTCGACGACAAGCAGTCCCTTGAGGCCGCGCCCCATGAGTTCCGGCGTCGCGCCATAGACGCTCGGCCGGTAGCAGAACAGGCCGGGATCGGCGAGCCGGCGGCGGTAATCGAAGGACCCGCCGGGCGCGACCGGCGCCTGCGTCAGCGGGGCGACGCCCTCCATCGCATTGTCGCCGCGCAAGCCATGCCAGTGAATGGTTGCGGGTTGGTCAAGCTTGTTCAGGAATCGGACGGCGAGTTCGTCGCCCTGCTGGTAGCGCAGGAGAGGCCCCGGCGTGCTTCCGTCGAAACCGAGAATGCTGGTTTCGCCGCCGCCGGACAGGCGCGCCTTGCCGGGCCGCGCCTCGATCTGCCGCAGGGAGCGCGGCGGCGACTGCGCCACCGCCGGAAGCGCCGCCAGGCTGGCGGCGACGCCGGAAAGCACGACGCGGCGGGAGAGAGGTTGTGACATCGCCATCTAGCTATGGCGCAGCCCGGCCCATTGGGCAATGATTGAGAGCTTCAACGTCACGCGCCGTGAGGGGAGCGCGAGAACGGCCAAAACACGAGGAGGCTTGAGACATGAGCGCGCCGCGCATGAACAAGACTGCCGCAATTTTAGGCTTCTGCAGCGCGTGCGGGTTTTTGCCGCTCGCCGCGTGGGCGCAGGCTTCGCAAGGCTATTCCGATTATCGCCAGTCCCTGATCGCCGGCGGTTGGAAGCCCAACGTCGGCTACGGGCTGAAAACCGCCCGCGGCAAGCCCCTATATAAATTTCCGGAAGTCGTCTGCGGTCCGACGCTCTGCAACGCCAAATGGCGCGATCCCCAGGGGCGCGAAAAGGTCATTACGCTGATCCGCGGCCTCGAGGGGGCGGATCACCGCGTGGCGCCACAATAGCCGGCGGCGGCTGGCATCCCGCCGCGTCCATGCTATAGAGCGACGCCCGACGAATCGAGTTCGCGCTTGGGAGCGCCTTGGCGCGCCCTCAAAACGCGCAAGGGACTGCGCCTTTTCGGGGAACAGGATCGTTTGAGAGGAAGTCGAACGGTTCGATTTCATCTCAAGCGATCCCGGTTCACGGGCAGGGGATGAGGCGGCCCTTCCGCCGATCGCGGGCGTGGCGGAACTGGTAGACGCGCCGGATTTAGGTTCCGGTGACGAAAGTCGTGGGGGTTCGACTCCCTCCGCCCGCACCAGAGCCGCCTACCGTGGCAGTCGAATAATCGTCGTCGCGCGCCGGCGACGCGCAGTCATTAAGAAGGCTATTGAGATGCAAGTAACGCAGACCTCCTCGCAGGGTTTGAAGCAGGAATACAAGGTGGTTCTGCCGGCCGGCGAACTCGCCGCCAAGCTCGCCGCCCAGCTCACCGAGATCCAGGCCAAGAGCCAGATCAAGGGATTCCGCCCCGGCAAGGCGCCGATCGGCCATCTCAAGAAGCTCTACGGAAAGAGCATCATGAGCGACGTCTTGCAGGAGGCGGTGAACGACGCCAACCGCAAGATCGTCGAGGAAAACGAGCTGCGCATCGCGCTCGAGCCGAAGATCGATTTCCCTGGCGGGCAGGAGGAAGTCGAGCGCGCGCTGACGGCAGAGGGCGATTTCTCCTATGTCGTCACCTTCGAAACGCTGCCCAAGTTCGACATCGGCGGGTTTGACGACATCTCCCTGGAGCGTCCCGTCGCCGAGGTCGCCGAGGATGATGTCGAGAAGGCGCTGCAGTCTCTCGCCGATCGTGCTCAGGAATTCGAGGCCAGGCCAGAAGGGGCCAAGGCGGAGAAGGGCGACAGACTGACGATCGATTTCACCGGCAAGCTCGACGGCGAGCCCTTTGAGGGCGGCGCGGGCGGGGACGTCGATCTGGTGCTGGGCGCGGGAACCTTCATCCCCGGTTTCGAGGAGCAGCTCGAGGGGGCCGCCGCCGGCGAGCAGCCGGTCGTCAAGGTCCGGTTCCCCGACGACTATGCGGCCAAGCAGCTCGCGGGCAAGGACGCCGAGTTCGACGTGACGGTCAAGGCCGTTGCGGCGCCAAAGACGCTCGGACTCGACGAGGAGCTCGCCAAGAAATACGGCTTCGAGTCGCTCGAGGCGATGAAGACCGCCGTTCGCGGCAATCTTGAAGCCGATTTCGACAAGGCGTCGCGCGAGAAGATGAAGCGCGCGCTCCTCGACGCGCTCGACAGACGCTATTCCTTTGAGCTGCCGGAGAGCCTTGTAGAGCAGGAATTCGCCAATATCTGGGGCCAGCACGCGCAGGAAAGCCAGCGGGCAGGCCAACCCGTCGCCGAAGACGGCAAGACGGAGGAAGAGACCAAGGCCGAGTTCCGCAAGATCGCCGAACGACGCGTGCGGTTGGGGCTGGTTCTGGCGGAGATCGGCAAAAGCGCCGACGTGAAGGTCGACGAAAAGGATCTGACCGACGCTTTGGTCGAGCGAGCGCGCATGTTCCCAGGCCAGGAGAAGGCCGTTTGGGACTATTACCGCAACAATGAGCAGGCCCTTGCCCAGCTCCGCGCCCCGATCTACGAGGAGCGCGTCGTCGACCACCTCTCCAAGCTGATCAAGATCGCCGACAAGACCGTCTCCCGCGAAGAGCTGTTCAAGGAAGACGAGGAATAGTCGGTCGTCCGGCTGTCTTCCCCGCAGGCGACGGCGCATCGCGGGGGAATCCGGCATGGCGGGCTCATGCGCACGGCGCGCCGCGGAGATCGTGGCGTGACGGCCGCAATCGAGTCTTTGCGTCCGGCGCGGGCGCAGATATATGACGGGTCAAGAGTTCCCGGCGCAGGCGCATCAGCCTTCGCCGGACCACAGAGGCGATACGCGATGCGCGACCCAATCGAAAACTACAGCCAATATCTCATCCCACAGGTGATCGAGAACACTTCCCGCGGCGAGCGCGGCTTCGACATCTATTCCCGCCTGCTGCGCGAGCGCATCATCTTCATCACCGGGCCGATCGAAGATCACATGGCGTCGGTCATCATCGCGCAGCTGCTGTTTCTGGAGTCCGAGAACCCGAAAAAGGAAATCTCGCTCTACATCAATTCGCCGGGCGGCGTGGTGACGTCCGGCCTCGCCATCTACGACACGATTCAGTTCATCAAGCCGAAGGTCTCGACGCTTTGCGTTGGGCAGGCGGCGTCGATGGGCTCGCTTCTGCTGGCCGCGGGCGCCGATGGCCTGCGTTATGCGCTCCCGAACGCGCGCGTCATGCTGCATCAGCCGTCCGGCGGCTTTCAGGGTCAGGCGTCGGACATCCAGCGCCACGCGGAAGACATTCTGAAAGTCAAAAAGCGCCTCAACGACATCTATGTCCGTCACACGGGCAAGGATTATGAGACGATCGAGCGCACGCTTGACCGCGATCATTTCATGTCGGCGGAAGAGGCGCGGCATTTTGGAATCGTCGACGCCGTTCAGGAGCGGCGGCCTGACGACGAGAGCGAGGCCAAGCGCTAAACGCTGAAGGCGCCGGCCGCGTTTTCTGAGCGCCCGGCGCCAATTGCTTGAGGGATTGGGGCATCGGGGCGCGCATGTTTCGTAAAATTCTAATCGCCAATCGCGGCGAGATCGCTTGTCGCATCATTAAGTCGGCGAAGCGTATGGGGCTGTCTACCGTCGCCGTCTATTCCGACGCCGACGCCGACGCGCTGCATGTCGAAATGGCGGACGAAGCCGTCCGTCTCGGGCCGCCCCCCGCCGCCCAGTCTTATCTGCTGATTGATAAGATCGTCGCCGCCTGTAAGGAAACCGGCGCCGAGGCGGTGCATCCCGGCTATGGCTTTCTGTCCGAGCGCGCCGCCTTCGCCAATGCGCTCGCCGAGGCGAACATCGTTTTCATCGGCCCCAATATTCGCGCCATCGAGGCGATGGGCGACAAGATCGAGTCGAAGAAATTCGCCTCCGCCGCCAATGTCAGCGTCGTGCCTGGCTACCTTGGCGTCATCGAGAACGCCGAAGAGGCCATCACGATCGCCAGGGACATCGGCTATCCGGTGATGCTGAAAGCGTCGGCTGGCGGCGGCGGCAAGGGTATGCGCGTCGCTTTCACCGACGCCGAAGTGATCGAAGGCTTCACGCGCGCGCGTTCGGAGGCGGCGTCGTCCTTCGGCGACGACCGCGTCTTCGTCGAGAAATTCATCGTCAATCCGCGCCACATCGAAATTCAGGTGCTCGGCGACAAGCATGGCAATGTCATCCACCTGAACGAGCGCGAATGTTCCATTCAGCGCCGCAATCAAAAAGTGATCGAAGAAGCGCCGTCGCCGCTGCTGGACGAGAAGACTCGTCGCGAAATGGGCGCGCAGGCCATCGCGCTCGCCAAGGCCGTGAACTATGATTCGGCGGGCACGGTCGAATTCGTCGCCGGTCAGGACAAGAGCTTCTACTTCCTTGAAATGAACACGCGCCTGCAGGTCGAGCATCCTGTGACGGAGCTCATCACCGGCATCGATCTTGTCGAGCAGATGATCCGCGTCGCGGCGGGCGAGCCGCTGCAACTCAAGCAGGAAAACGTCAAGATCAACGGCTGGGCGGTCGAGAGCCGCATTTATGCCGAGGACCCCACGCGCAACTTCCTGCCTTCGGTGGGACGACTGGTCAAATACCGGCCGCCGGAAGAGAAGCGCGAAGGCGGCGTTACGGTGCGCAATGACACCGGCGTCACCGAAGGCCGCGAAATCTCGATCCACTATGATCCGATGATCGCCAAGCTGGTGACGCATGCGCCGGACCGCCTTCGCGCGATCGTGGCGCAGGCCGACGCGCTCGACCGCTTCGTGATCGACGGAATCCGCCACAACATTCCGTTTCTGTCGTCGCTCATGCAGAGCCCGCGCTGGCGTTCGGGCAATCTCTCGACGGGCTTTATCAGTGAAGAATATCCGGAAGGATTTTCGTCGCCCGAGCCTCGCGGAGATCTGGCGCACACGCTTGCCGCGATCGCGACGCTCATGGACCACATCGGCAATGAGCGCAAACGCAAGATCTCCGGGCAGCTGCGCGGCGGACGGCCGGTGGAATTCGAGCGCGAACGCGTGTGCATGCTCGGCGAGCAGAGATTCGACGTCTGCGTCGAGGCGCAGGGCGAAGCGCTGATCGTGCGTTTCGCCGAGGGCGATCAGCGCGCCCATCGCGTTTCGACCCAGTGGCGTCCGGGCGAACTCGTGCTCGAAGGCGATGTCGACGGCCGCACGGTCTATGTGCAGGCGCGGCCCGTCCTCAACGGCTATGGGCTGTCGCATCAGGGTGTCGACGTCACGGCGCGCGTCTACACCAAGCGCGAGGCGGAACTTGTCGCCTTCATGCCGAAGAAAAAGGACGCCGGCGCCTCCAAGCATCTGTTGTGTCCGATGCCCGGTCTGGTGAAGACCGTCGACGTGACCGAAGGTCAGGAGGTCAAGGCCGGGGAAGCCTTGTGCATGGTCGAAGCCATGAAGATGGAGAACGTGCTGCGCGCCGAGCGCGACGTGACTGTCAAGAAGATCCTGGCGAAGGCCGGCGACAGTCTTGCTGTCGACGCCGTGATCATGGAGTTCGCCTAAGGCGTCGCGCGCTGACGGCGCGCTATAGGTTGAGGAACATGCTCACCGAGAGAATGTGGTTGATCCGGTGATCGAACTTCTGCTCGCGCCGCGAGACGACGCGCGATTGGATGAGCTGGTTCATGTAGCCGACCTCCACGCGCGCCTTCTCGCTGAAACTGTAGCCGAGGCCGGCGAAGCCGCGATTTTGATCGAAGCCGAACCGCGTTGATGGCGTCGTTGAATTCAGCCGCACAAACACCTCATCCCAAAGCACGAGACTCAAGGGGGCATTTTCCCAGAGCGGATGCGAAAAGCGCACGAATTGGCGGAGGCGCCATTCGACGGGGTTCACGTTCTGAATGAAGCGCTGCTCAAGGCGCGTGCGGCTCGTCATGTCGCCGAACGTCGCTTTATCGGTCAGCAGGACCTGTTGCCAGATCCGATTTTCATGTTGCGTTTTGGCGTCTTGCGGAAAGGTCGCGATATGCGCGTAGCCGAGCCACAGGCTGACCTTGTCGGATAGCGCATAGCCGACGCCGGCGCGGCCGAGCGCCTGATCGGCGGTGGCGCCATCGTTCCGAAAGCGCCCCTGGCTTTCCAACCACAGCCGCCATTTTTCCAGACTCGGATCAATCGAGCCGAGCTTGGCGATGGTCGTGACGTTTTCCCAGATCCTGAAATCTTCGTCGACGGCCGCCGCTGGGCCGGCCGTCGCGAAAATTCCGAGCAACGACCCGCCGCAAGCGGCGAGCCGCCTCGTTCTGTGAATTGTCGCCGCTGACACTGCCGTCTCCGTGGAAATCGAGCACCCAGCGCATTGGAGCGACTCCTCTCACGCCAGTCAAACCACAGAGATGGTAGATCAGGCCGCGACCGATGTTGGCGCGGGACGCGCCCGCTCCCGGAAAAGGCCGTGCAGCGCATCCCAATCGAGCACCAGTTCGCCGCCGTCGCTGCGGAGTTGCTCGTCCCAGCTCGCGAGCAGATCGAGACAGGCATGATCGATATACGTCAGCTCGTTGAGATGCACATGGAGACGCGCGCCCCGCGGCAGGGCTTCGAAAGCGGCGGCGAGTTGCGGCAGCCGTATGAAAGTCGCGGCGCCCTCCAGGTGGATCACGGTCATGCCGTTGATCTGCTCCCTGCGGATGTTGAGATGCGAGAACCTGTAGAGCAAGCGCGCGACCGCCAGACCGACGCCAACCGCAATGCCGGTCAATACGTCGGTCGCGACCACCGTCGCGAACGTCGCCGCGTAGATGCCGGTCTCGATACGGTCCTGACCCCAGAGAAATCGCGCGAATCCGAGATTGATCAGATTGATCCCCGCGTAGACCAGCACTGCCGCGAGGCTCGCCACGGGGATGATGCGGAGCACGTCGGGCGCGAGGGTGATGAATAGCAGAATCCACAGGCCGTGCAGCACGGTCGAGAGTCTCGTGCGTCCCCCCGCCGTGACATTGGCCGAACTGCGCACGATGACGCCCGATATGGGCAGCACGCCAAGAACGCCGCAAAGGAAATTGCCAACGCCCTGCGCCACCAGTTCCCTGTTGTAGCGGGTTCGCGGCGTCCGTCGCTGCATCGCGTCGACGGCGGTCGCCGTCAAAAGCGATTCCGCGCTCGAAACGAACGCGAGCGACAACGCCGCCGCCCACAGCGCGCCCTCGCCGATCCTGCCAAGGGTGTGAGTTGTCGGCAAATTCACCGCAGCCAAAAGATCGTCCGGCGCCGGGACATATTTAATGTCCAGGGCGAAGAACGCCGCGGCCGCCGTCGCCAGGCCTACGCCGACGAGCGGGGCGGGGAGAAAGGACAGCCATCTCGGCGCAAAGCGGCGCCACAAAAGAATAGAGGTGACCGTGAGCAGTCCGATCACGGCGGCGGATTGGTGCGCCTCCATCGTCACGCCCTTCCAAACGGCAAGCGGCAACGACCAGAGATTGATGACGCCGCCAAACTCCTGTCCCGTCCCGGGCGGCGTATCGTCGACCATCACGTGAAATTGCGACGCGAAAATCAGCAAGCCGATTCCGGCGAGCATGCCCTGAATCAGCGCGGGCGCGACCGCCCGGAACACCGGTCCGAAGCGCAGGGCGCCGGCCGCAATCTGAATCAGGCCCGACATTATCACGATGAGCCCGAAGACTTCGAAGCCGAGATCCTTAATGAACACGGCGGCCATCACGGCCGCGCCATTCGCCGCGCCGCTCACTTGCAGGGGACAGCCCGAAAGCATGCCGACAACGATGCCGCCAATGACGCCGCTGATGAGGCCGACGGCGGCGGCGTTTTCGAAGGGAAAGCCTGCGACGAGCGCGAGACCCATCGACAAGGGAAGGGCGACGAGCAGCACGACGATGGAAGCGAAGACGTCGTCTTTGATCACCGAAAGGCGAGAAGGCGCGACATCAACTTCTAAAGACATTTTCGCATCCTTTAATGGTTCAGGTTCGCGGAAGCGGCGCGAGGTCAAACCTCGACGCTGACGCGTTCTCTCTCTTCACGCGCAGGCATTTCCGACGGCGTCGGCGCGAGCGCGAATTGGCGCGTCGCGGGGTCATAAACAAAGACTTCGCCGGTCTCGATCTTGTAGACCCAGCCATGCAGCCTGAGTTTGTCTTGAGCGAGGGCGGAGGCGACGACAGGATGCGTGCGCAGGTTTTCGAGTTGCGCGAGCACATTCTCCTGGATGGCGACATTGAGCTGTTCTGCCCCGGTTCTGTCCGCGTATTTTTCGTGCATGATGCGCCGTGTCGCTTCGGCGTGCGACAGCCAGTCGCTCAGTGCGGGAAAGGCTGTGGCCGGCGGCGGATCGAGCAGGCCTTTCATCGCCCCGCAATGCGAGTGGCCGCAGACGATGATGTCCTTGACGCCAAGGCCAGCGATCGCGAATTCGATGGTCGCCGCTTCGCCGCCCCGCACGGCGCCGTAGGGCGGCACGAGATTGCCGGCGTTGCGCAGGATAAAAAGGTCTCCAGGCGCCGACTGGGTGAGCAGGCACGGGTCGATACGCGAATCGGCGCAGGTGATGAACAGCGTTTCCGGCGCCTGGCCTTGGGCCAGGCGTTCGAACAATTCGCGCTGGCTACCGAACACCTGCGACTGGAAGTGGTGTAGGCCTTCGATTAACCGCTGCACCTTGAACTCCTATTGTTTATGGGTGAGACCGCGCCGGTGAAGTCGCGCTCCAAACGCAAGAAAACAGCTTGAGCGTCTCTTTGGCGGTCGCGTCATTTCAGGTCGCCGATTCTTTCATCCGCCTGCTCCGATGCGCCCACGTCGTTGGCCGCCGGCGATCGGCAATCCGCATCTGCGTTGCGCTTGCGCAATTGGCTAAAAAGGTCGCAGAGCAGGCAGTGTCCAGGAGCGCCGTCGATGAATTCGCGCCCAGTGGCGAATCCGGGCGACGCCAGCGCACCGGCCAAGGCCAGCGCGATGAGTGCGGAGCGATGCGCCATTGCCTGTCCTCCTTTTTGTCGAGCGCCGCCGCGACGCTAACGTCATCCAAAATGGCGCAGGGGCTTGAGATTGAAAATAAGGATATATAAATTAGTTACATCGATAAAAGCTATGGAACCATGGAACGTCTCAATTATCAGCATCTGTTCTACTTCTGGAACGTCGCCCGGGAGGGCGGCGTCACCCGCGCGAGCGAAAAGCTCGGATTGGCGCAGCCGACGATCAGCGGCCAGATCGCGGTTCTGGAGGAGTCGATCGGCGCGCAGCTCTTCCGCAAGGAAGGCCGCAATCTCGTGATGACCGAAACCGGACGCACCGTGTTCAACTACGCCGACGAGATATTCTCGATCGGTCGCGAACTCGGCAGCGCCTTAAAGAACCGCGCCGGGGCGGTCAGCGTCAGGCTGAGCGTCGGCGTCTCCAACGCCCTGCCGAAACTCGTCGTCTATCGTCTGCTCGAACCTGCTCTTTCCGCGAGTAATCCGTTTCAAGTCATCTGTCATGAGGATAAGACGGAGCGACTTCTTGCCGAATTGCCGGTGCATGGAGTCGATCTTGTGTTTTCAGACTGGCCGGCGACAGGCGCCGCGGATGCGCGCATCTACAATCATCCGATCGGCGAATGCGGCGTGGCGGCCTTCGCAGTCCCGCAATTGCAGGAGCGCTATCGGAAGAATTTCCCGCGTTGCCTCGACGACGCGCCGCTTCTGCTGCCGACGACCAATACCGCGTTGCGCCGTTCGCTCGATCAATGGCTGGACGCCAACAGGCTCTTTCCAAAAGTGGTTGCGGAAGTCGAAGACAGCGCCTTGCTCAAAACTTTCGGCGCCGCTGGCGCCGGCGTCTTCATGGCGCCGACGGCGGTCCGCCCCCAGGTCGAGGAACAATATGGCGTCAAATATATCGCCACGCTCGACGGCGTCAGCGAACGATTCTATGCGATCACCGCGCAAAGAAAAATCAAGCATGCGGGCGTCGCAGCCATTCTCGAGAGCGCGCGGGGCTGGCTTATCTAATCGTTGAACACGCGCGTCACGTGCCCCATTTTGCGGCCCGCGCGCGTCTCTTTTTTTCCGTAAAGATGCAGACATGCGCCGTCTTCGCGCGCCAGCTCCGGCCATGCGTCGACGTCCTCGCCAATCAGATTGCGCATCTCGACGCGACGACCGTGCCGGCGCGTGGCGCCGAGCGGCCAGCCGGCGACCGCGCGCATATGCTGCTCGAATTGCGAAGTCAGCGCGCCGTCGAGCGTCCAATGTCCGGAGTTGTGCACGCGCGGCGCAATTTCATTCACGATCAAGGTTTCGCGGCCGCCATCGTCGACGACGAACAGCTCGACCGCGATCACGCCGACGTAATCGGCGGCCTCGGCGAGGCGCCGGGCGATGTCGATCGCCTGTGTCGCCGTTTCGTCGGCGATCTCGGCGGGCGCCAGGGTCCTCGCCAGAATGTGATGCTCGTGCAGGTTTTCGGAAACGTCATAGGCGCGAAATTCGCCGTGCAGTCCACGCGCGGCGACAACCGACACTTCTTTCTCGAAAGGCACGACGCTTTCCAGAATGCATGCCGCGCCGCCAAGCGTGCGGAAGGCGACTGCGAGGTCGCCGCCATCACGCAACTGAGTCTGACCTTTGCCGTCGTAGCCAAGGCGCCGCGTCTTCAGGATCGAGTTGCGGCCGAGCTGCGCGACGGCGCGCGCAAGCGCGCCCGCGTTGTCGACTGCGACGAAATCGGCCGTGGCGATCCCGAGACTTTGCACGAACTGCTTCTCGATGAGCCTGTCCTGGGTCAGGGCCAGCGCCCTGGGATTAGGGCGCACCGGCCGATGCGCCTCGAGCACTTGCGCCGTGCGGGCGGGCACGTTCTCGAATTCGTACGTCACGACGTCGACAGATTCGGCGAAGGCGGCGAGAGCGGCTTCGTCGTTAAAGCCGGCTTGCGTGCGGGCGGCGCACACCTCGAAGGCCGGGTCGTCGGACACGGGGGAGAAGACATGCGTCCTCAGGCCGAGCCGCGCGCCCGCCAGCGCCAGCATGCGTGCGAGCTGGCCGCCGCCAAGAACGCCTATCGTCGCGCCCGGCGCGAGCATCAAGCGCCGTCGCGCGGCGTCGCCGCTACATTGTCGGTCTGACGCGCGCGATAGTCGGCGAGTCGCGCGGCGAGCGCCTTGTCGGCGAGGGCAAGAATTGCGGCGGCGAGCAGCGCGGCGTTGATCGCCCCGGCCTTGCCGATGGCGAGCGTTCCCACGGGCACGCCGCCCGGCATCTGAACGATCGAGAGCAGCGAATCGAGGCCCTTCAGGGCTTCCGATTCGACGGGGACGCCGAGAACCGGCAGCCGCGTCATCGCGGCTGTCATGCCCGGCAGATGCGCGGCCCCGCCAGCCCCCGCGATGATGACCTGGAAGCCTTCCGATTCGGCGCCCTTCGCGAACGCCGCCAGTCGATCGGGCGTGCGATGGGCTGAAACGATGCGCGAGTCGTAGCCGATCTCGAGCGCCGCGAGAGTTTCGACCGCGTGGCGCATCGTCGCCCAGTCGGATTGCGACCCCATGATGACGGCGACAGGCGGTTTCGACTTCCCCACTCTGCATTCCTTTACAAAGGGAAGCCATGCGGCATAGACGATGGCTTCTCGATAGGCAAGCGCGCGATAGGCGTCGATCGCGGACCGATTTCGCTTCGCGAGAGGGCGGCGCGCGCGCTATGAACTCCTCAAGATTTTTCTCGATCGGCGTGGTTGAATTATGGATGAAGGCCTGAGGCAAGCGGTCGCCGTGCTGGCGGTGGCGATGATCGTCGCAATCGCCGCCCGTCAAATCAGACTGCCCTATACCGTTGGGCTGGTCATCGTTGGCGCCGCCGTCGCGTTGTCGGGCGCTGACTTCGCGCCGCATCTGACTCATGATCTGATTTTCGACCTCGTCTTGCCGCCGCTCCTGTTCGAGGCGGCGCTGACCCTGTCCTGGCGCGAATTGGTGCGCGATTCGCTGCCTTTGCTCGCGCTCGCGGGAATCGGAACGGTCGTTTCCGCAGCCGTTGTCACGGCGTCGATGACGACGTTGCTCGGCTGGCCTCTCTTCTCGGCGATGCTGTTTGGCGCGCTGATCGCGGCGACGGATCCGGTCGCGATCATTGCGATGTTCAAGGACAACCGGATCAAAGGCCGCATGCGGCTGCTGGTCGAAAGCGAAAGCCTGCTCAACGACGGCGCTGCGGCGGTGCTCTTCGTCATGGCGCTCGCCTTCGTGCAAAGCGGCGGCGCGGACCAGAGCGCCGCGGCGACCGCCCTCACTCTTGTGAAAGTCGTGTTCGGCGGCGTCGTTGTCGGGGCCTTGTTCGGCGGAGCCGCCATCCTCGCCTCGCTGCGCACCTCGGAACATCTCATCGAAGCGGCGCTGACGACCATCGCCGCGTTCGGCTCGTTTCTGGTCGCCGAATATTTCCATGTCTCCGGCGTGCTGGCGACGGTGACGGCCGGTCTCGTCATGGGCAATCTGGGCCTGCTGAGCGAGCAGGAAGGCGGCTACATCACCCTCAAGGGGCGCGAATTCGTTCTGTCCTTTTGGGATTTCGCGGCTTTCCTAGCCAATTCCATGGTGTTTCTTATGATTGGCGCGGATGTGGCGTCGACCCCGTTCGGCGCCGTCGGGGCGATGGCGCTGGCCGTGGGAATCGTTACGGTGCTTTGCGCGCGCGCCATCGTCGTCTATCCGTTGAGTTCGTTGTTTTTCGTTTCGCGATGGAAGATCTCGTTTCGCGAGCAGCATGTTCTCTGGTGGGGCGGGTTGCGCGGCGCGCTTGCGCTCGCCCTGGCGCTGTCGCTTCCGGGCGATCTGCCGCAACGCGACGAGATACTCGCCATCACTTTCGCCGTGGTCGGCTTCTCGATTGTGGTTCAGGGCCTCACCATGCCGCTGCTGCTCCGCGCCCTCGGCTTCGTGGCGGGACGGTAAGCGGCTATCCGGCGCTCCGAGCGGCGGAAGAGGAAACCAGCTTAAGCGATGATATCGGGCGTGAGCTGGTCTTCGAGATAGGCGATGCGGTCGCGCAGCAGCAGCTTGCGTTTTTTCAGCCGCTGAATCTGCAGCTGATCGGCGACGCCGACCGCTAGCAACGCGTCAATCGCGGTCTCCAGATCGTGATGTTCCAGCCGAAGCCGTGCAACTTCAGCGCGGGTCGCGCTCATGTCGATCTCGCTCGTGTCGTTCATTGACAGCCGCCGTTGAGCGCCATTGAACGCCGGGGAATCGATGGTTCTAGAACGCAATTATCGCGCCGCAGCCATGGCGCGTTCAAGCGAATTGCTCTGTCGTCATTCATAGGCGCTCCGCATCTCCTCAATTGCAGCGATCTTGGCGTAGAGCGGCGCCCAGTCGTCGCGCTCGGCGATCGCCGCCCAAAGCGCCTCGACCTCGTCGATGAGCATCGTACAGGGCGCCGCGCCCCTGAAATAGGGGTGATCCAGGCGCGCGGAAGACGCCGGCTCGTGTGCGGCCAAAGCGGCGCGCAGCGGCGCGAAGGCTTCCGCTTCGTAATGCGCCGCGGACGGACTGTGTTTGGCGCGCGCGACGGACGCCATGCCGCCGCGCCAGTCGAAGAAGGTCCGTTCGAAGGGCGCCTGCGTCATTGTCAGAAAATCGACGAAGGCCTTCGCCAGCGCAGCGTCGGCTTCCTCGCCGGCCGAGGCGAGCCCGAGCCGATTGAGCAGCGCCGCGCGAAACTCCTGCTGGATACGCGTGGGAAAGGTCGCCAGAACCTTTTCGGCGGTCTTTAGCCCGATAAGGGGGATCAGACATTCGGCCAGACGGGACAGATTCCAGCCCAGCGCGCCGGGCTGACGCCCGAAGGCGTAAAGCCCGCTTTCGTCGAAATAGGCGGCGGTGAAGGTCGGGTCATAGACCGGCGCAAAGCGCCACGGCCCATAGTCGAAGCTCTCGCCGGTGACGTTGATATTGTCGGAATTCAGCACGCCATGAACGAAGCCTGACGCCATGTAGCCGGCGCCGAGCCGGGCGACCCGCGCCACGACCTCTTCGAGAAAGGCGAGGGCCCTCTCCGGCGCCGGCAAATCGGCGATGGCGGGAAAATAGTAGCGGCAGACGTGATCGAGCAGCCTCTCGATCGCCGCGGCGTCTTCATGGAAGGCGAGGCGCTGAAACGTTCCGATGCGAATATGCGAATGCGACAGGCGCACCAGCACGCTGGAGCGCGTCGGCGAGGGTTCGTCGCCGCGCATCAGCGCCTCGCCCGTTTCGATCAGGCTGAAGGTCTTGGAGGTGTCGACCCCGAGCGCCTCCAGCATCTCCGTCGCCAGAATCTCGCGCACGCCGCCCTTGAGCGTCAGCCGCCCGTCGCCGCGCCGCGACCAGGGAGTCTGGCCGCTGCCCTTGGTGCCGAGATCGAGCAGGCGGCCGTCCTTGGCGTCGCGCAGCTGCGCGAAGAGGAAGCCGCGACCGTCGCCGAGATCCGAATTGTACACGCGGAATTGGTGGCCGTGATAGCGCAGCGCCAATGGATGCGCCAACCCGCCCGGGAGCGGCGAAAAACGCCCCAAATGCTCGAGCCACTCCGCATCGCTCAGCCCGTCGAGGCCGACCCGCGCCGCCCAGCGCTGATTACGGTAGCGGAGTCGATGCTCGGGGAACGTGGCGGGTTCGACGCGGTCGAAGAAGGGCTCGCCCAGACCTTCGTGTAACGTCTCGGGGCGATAAAGCTCGGTAACGGGCATAAGGACGAGGTCTCGCAAATCGCGCGCCGCGGCGCGAACGCCCAAAAAAATAAGGCGGAGATCTCTCTCCGCCCATGGCGTGAAGCAGAAAGTGAGCGAAGGGAAACGCTAATGTCGCGTTTCGCTAATCGACAATTTGACGAGTTCGTCCTTGATCTGCAGCTTCTTGCGCTTGAGTTCCAGGATCTTCAATTCGTCCGCTTGGGGATGCAGCTGTTCCTGCTCGATCTCCTTTTTGAGCGCGTCATGGCGGCGCTGGAGTTCGACGATATGGCCCTGCAAGGACATGCGAAACCTCCTTAACTTCTCTCCGCTCGACAAGCGGGAGCGGCGTTAAGTCTGCCACAAAGCAGGCGCGCCGCAAGACTCGAAATCGCCCCACGTCACAAAACTTTTGCACGCGAAGCCCACGGTCTTTACGGAACGTCAATTCTTTCCGTGACTTGCGGTCGAGACTGATTCCCAACGTCGCAGGCAAAGCCCGCTTGCGCCTCGCCGCGTACGTCAGTATAGACGGGCGCTCCGGCCCACGGGCCTGGGGGCGCGTAGCTCAGCGGGAGAGCACTACGTTGACATCGTAGGGGTCACAGGTTCAATCCCTGTCGCGCCCACCATCCAAACCATTGATCTGGAAGTGTTTTCGTAGTCCAGGCAGAGGCTAAGCATCCTTCACCTTTGCAGTCTGTCACGCTCGTGTCACAGCGACGGAGCGACAGATGGCTACATTAAGGAAGCGTGGGACCAAGTGGCAGGTCCAAGTCAGGCGGAATGGCTTCCCCGCCGCATCCAAGACGTTCCACCTCAAGGACGACGCCATAAGATGGGGCAGGGAGCAGGAACGCCTGATTGACACAGGTGCGCCAGTAACGCTTACGCTCGGCCCTGCTAAGGTAGAGCTAAAGCTTGCTGATCTGTTGGAACGCTACCGGGCTGAAGTCCTCCCACGGAAGCGAGCTGCCGGGCCGATCGAGGCTTTTCATCTGCGGGCGCTCCAACGGCACTCAATGGCGCAGCTTGCGCTCTCGGAGCTTACGTCTCCCGGCATAGCCGCCTACCGTGACCACCGCACAGAGAAAGTCTCCTCCTCGACAGTCTTGAGGGAGCTGGGATTGCTTTTCCACGCCCTTAGGGTAGCTCGCCGTGAGTGGGGGCTTCCCGTTCCAGAAATCGAGAAGATCGCCAAGCCCACTCCCAACAAGGCGAGGGAGCGGAGGCTGTCCAATGATGAGCTTGCAGCCTTGAACGCTGCCCTAGCGGGCTGCCGTAACAAGCTGGTAAAGCCCGTATTCCTGTTTGCGATTGCTACAGGCATGAGGCGCAGCGAGATTTTGTCCCTCAGATGGGCCGACGTAGACCTCAAGAAGCGAACCGCTTTTCTGCCCATCACGAAGAACGGTCACAGCAGGACTGTGCCATTGTCCGCCAGCGCAGCGGCGATCCTCGAACGACAAACATCAGCGACCCCAAGATCAGGCGAGTGCTTTCCCATTTCGTCAAACGCCTTCCGGCTTGCTTGGGATCGGGTCAAAGCAAGGGCTGGAATAGAGAACCTCCGCTTTCATGACCTTCGACACGAAGCCATTAGTCGCTTCTTTGAAATGGGATTGTCAGTCCCTGAGGTTAGCCTGATCAGCGGGCATAAGGATGCGAGGATGCTTTTTCGATACACGCACCTGAAAGCTGAGCGCGTTGCTCAGAAACTGCAATCGCTTGACGGCGGTTTAGACGCTCATCTGCCGACCGACTAAAAAAATACCTGCAACGACACAGAGACGAGAAAAGGGGAGAGGCAGCGGACAAGCCGCCCCTCCCGTTCACACTTATCAAATCACATAGACCGATGATGACCCCTGTTCGCCTACGGCAAGGCCGAATAGACCTTCTACACGATCAAGCGGCCATCCTCGTTTCCTGCCCCTGAGGAGAGTGTGAGATGCTACCGCTCGTGTTTAGCCAATCACGCAGAAGTTTCCTCATGCGCTCCGATGGAATGAACAGGTGAATGGGATCACCGCGCCGTATCTGACTCCGCCATATCCATTGGATCATAGCCGACAGCGCATACATGTCCTCATCGACCTTAATCCCTCGCTCATGGAAGTAGCCTTTGATGACAGGGTGATAGAAGCAGTTATACAGATAGGCCATAGCCTGCTTATCGACATACTCATTCGTTCCCTTAGCGTTGTTAGCAATCCAACCCTTGGTGTAGCCTCTACCCTTGAGCCTCGGTTTCACCTTCGAGAACGCAGTCCAAGCATTGAACTTAGCAGGCGACTTAGCGACACGAGAGAAGAAGGTCTCAGTCGATGACTTTAGTCGCCTCAACTCCTTATCCGACGCCTTATCATACCAAGTCGATGACAGAGGGTTCCTTAGGCCGTTAGCATCCCCCATCTTGTTCATAGGTCCCTCATAGACACGGATAAGGGACTTGATGCGCTCCTTAGCCTCTCTGTCACCACGACTTGCGTCCCATTCACAGAGCGATCCATCTCGAATCGTTTTCATGCGAATGGTGAAGCCCTCAGCTTGCAAGTAGGCGTAAAAGGGAGACCCCTTGAACAGATAGGTGCAGACGATCACCTCCTTGAAGCAAGTCAGAAACTCAGAGGGAAACTCCCAAAGGAGCATGGTGTCCTTGACACTGACCAAGCTTCCAGTGTGGCAGAGCTTCTTGATGTCGGAGAACCTACCTTCACAGTCTGGGTAAGCCTCATCGTTCCAGCACAGGCGTCTTGTGGTCTTATCGATGTAGACCATGTTGTTATCGAAGAGGAGCTTACGGTCCTTGGCAGTGAGCTTATCAAACATGCCGACACATTCGAGAACCTCATCGATAATTAGCTGATAGCCTTGCTCCTTGAGCTTCTCGTATATCGACCTATCGAGGAGACGAAAGAGAGCATGAGTGGTGACGATGTTCTCACCTTCGTCAACGAGCTTATCGAGGTGATAGAGCTTCTTGCCGTGAACAGGCTGAGGGTCCTTAAACCTCAGGTCGGAGCATGAGTGAACAAACCTATCAACCTCACTCAGGAGAGGAACTACCACAAGGAACTTAGTTGGCTCATGGTCAGGGCTAGCGAATGAATCAGCGACGTCCTTATCATGCTGAGCATTGATCATATCGATGACATAGGTGGTCTTACCCGACCCCATGATGGAGTCGAGGACGGTGATGGTAGTCATGTAGTGGAGTAGTCCTTTACAGGGTTGGGGGAGTAGCTGTTTTGACTCTTTTATAACTCCTTCTCCTTTAAGGGGAGGGAGCTAAACATCTAGAGAAAACAGGTGGTTGAGAAGGTAGCGCCGAGTTTTGAGAGGGTGTTTTTTCGGCGTTCCCCGATTGGCGAGTGTTCACGATTAAAACCGTGAGGATCGGTCTCTCGCCGTAGACCATTCAGACGCCTTGCGAAGACAAGGCGAGAGAATGGGAGGGTGAGCCTCTAGTAGGGAAAAAGCTCGTGTGAGCGAGTTGCTAAGTCTGTTGCATAAGCGACTAAGCATGTAACTGAGCAACTGCCGACCGAACAATGGCTCCTGCGTTAACTTCCGAGACTGAGGATCGCTATTGGTGTTTGGTCTTTGAGCAAGGAGAGATCGGTCAACAATTGCGAGAGTGGCCGTGGAGCGGTATCGCTAGGGGGGAGTGTGCAACCAAATCGATAGGCTCAGCCGCTCATAGTTGGATGCCGAGTTACTCAGTTACTGAGTTACTGCCTTAGGTCCGGTAGTGGTCACTGAGCGACAGATCGGTGTGGGGGCTTATCGACTCAACTCTTGCTCAGTGGCTTAGCTGAGACCCTTCCAGCTATTTCGTTCCGGGGTGTGTGCAACCAAATTGGTGGCGGGAAGTGCTTATGGTCGTGGAGTTGCCGGCTGCTGAGTCACTGACTTGTACAACGACTCATAGGCTCTGACTTAGTGGCGACTGTATACAAGCCATGCTGAACTGCTTCACGCTCTGCGCGTCGCTATGTGACATAGGACCAAAGGACGGGTCCTCTTCCATGTTCGCTCTGGTGTCCGTGCATATCGACATGCTGAGCAACAAGCTGAGCGACAGGGCAGTGATTGCTGAGCGTGTGCATCTGCAATCCCGGCATTGAACTCTGTGTCATCCGTGCGCTCTCAAACGGCCAGAGAGAGTCGCTGGATGCTTCAAACGGTCTTCTGGCAGGTATGGTGCTGCCCGTCTCGAAAACGACCCCAGCGAGTCCCGTAGACGCTCTGCCGTGTTTGCCGGGAGAGGGCGCGAAGGGGCCGGCCTTCATCCGATTAGGGGAGTGTGCGCCTATATCAACAAGCATGGAAGTTTATAGTCGGAACTAATGGTCTCTGACCCCTATGTCGTAGCTCAGGCGACAGGCTATGTCTTTGACTCAGGTCCGCTGCGTGCACGCTCTCGCAGTGACTCATACAGCCGCATAGGACCTAGTAGCACTTCCTTCAGTCCCTTCCTCACTTTCTCCGAGTTGAGAGCTTGTTTGCTCATAGTCGAATGAGCTTCATACGCTTCAATGATTGCGTTATCGTATTCCGTATTGAGGTCAGGCGAGGCGGCAAGCTGGTCCTTTGTGTTGTTCGATGCCTGTTGCTGCAACGTCTCAGAGGCCAAGAGCTTCTCTTTGAGCCGATTGATGTAGTCCAACTGGTCATCGTCGCTCAGGTCGCCTTCAAACAGGTCGTTCAGCTTGGCGATGATTTCGGCGAGACGCGCCTTCTCCTTCTCCTGCACAGCGCCAGCGCCGAGTTCTGTCAAAGGCTGTAGCTTTGGCTTGTCGTCATCGCCAAGGGGCAGCGTCCGCTTGCCGAGACCTTTCAGGCTATGGTGAGTCAGCACAACCTTGGAAAGATCAACGCCGTCCCGCTCCCGTCCAAACTCAAGGAGGGGCGATAGACGGCGGAAGAACAGGAACCGCTTTTCAAGGGCGGTGTTGCCATAGTCGAATATTTGGGACAGGAAGGCATACATCCGCTGGAAAGCGCCGATGTCGCTCTTGAACAGGACCAGCGTGTTTATTTCGTCCTGCGCTTCGCCTGCCGCTTTTGCGTCGTTGAGCGCCGTCGCAGTCCTGAGCTTCTGTTGAGCGTCCATGTATCGCCTGAGTATCCTGTCAGCCACCGGCTCCAAGGCTCCCCGAAGCTCGGCTTGCGTAGCGTTCGGCCTGAATTCGACTGCGACCACCCGCTCGACCTCGAAGTCGTCATAGAAGCCAGCGCCGTCCAGCTTAGCCCTGAGGTCGAACACAAGGTTGGGGTCAGTGACATCCTCAAGCTCAGCGGTCGAGTAGTAGGTCTTGAAGGCCGTGAGAATTTCGTCGGCGCTGTTTACGAAGTCGAGGATGTAGGTCGTGTCTTTACCGGGATAAGCACGGTTGAGGCGTGATAGCGTTTGCACAGCCTGTATGCCTGCGAGCCTTCGGTCGATATACATTCCGCACAACAGGGGCTGGTCGAAGCCGGTCTGAAATTTATTGGCGACAAGGAGGATGTGATATTCATCCGTATTGAATGCGTCACGGATGTCCCGACCACGCAAGCCGGGGTTCATCGTCGCGCTCGTTTCCTTGAAAGGCTCAGGGCCGGACTCGCTGTCGTTGACTTCGCCAGAAAATGCAACCAGAGCGCCGATCTGATATTTCTGCTGCTTGATGTATCTCTCGATAGCGAGCCGCCAGCGCACGGCTTCCACTCGGCTGCCTAATACGACCATCGCCTTGGCCTTGCCGATTAGCAAGGGCGCAACATTCTCTCGGAAATGTTCAACGACGATCTGAACCTTCTGACTAATGTTATAAGGATGCAGGCGCACCCAACGCATCAAGCCCTTTAATGCAGCGCCCCGCTCAACTTCCTTATCATCCCATTCCTTGCCTTCGTTAGCCAACTTGAACGCCAGCCTGAACGGCGTGTAGTTCTTCAACACGTCGAGAATGAAACCTTCTTCGATAGCTTGACGCATCGAATAGACGTGAAAAGGGACAGGTAGGTTGTCAGACCCCTCTGGTTCGGTCGGGTTGGGCCTTCGTCCGAATAGTTCCAGCGTCTTGGTCTTCGGGGTGGCGGTGAAGGCGACATAGGTGACGCCCTGAACATTCGCTCTGGCCGACATCTGCGCCGCCAGTATGTCTTCGGCGCTAATCTCGCCGCCGTCTTCGACCTCTTTCAATTCCTGAGCCGACAAGACCTCTTTCAGTTTGCTGGCTGAGGTTCCAGTCTGAGAGCTATGGGCTTCGTCTGCGATGACGGCAAATCGTTTGCCCTCAGTCGCCGCTAGCTGTTGAACAATTGGAAGGGCGAAAGGGAATGTTTGGATCGTGCAAACGACGATCTTCTTTCCCCCTGACAGCGCGTTCGCAAGCTCCTTGCTCTTGCTTTCGGCATCTCCCTTGATGGTCGCAACAACGCCGCTCGTGCGCTCAAAGTCGAAGATGGCGTCTTGAAGCTGGCGGTCGATGACATTTCGGTCTGAGACAACCAACACGCTATCAAAGAGCTTCTCTTGCCCGGCTTTGTGAAGGTCGGCTAGGAAATGCGCTGACCATGCAATCGAGTTGGTCTTTCCTGAACCCGCCGAATGTTGGATCAAATATTTTCCACCGACGCCTTCGGCGAGGATCGCCGCTTGTAGCTTCCTTGTGGCGTCAAGCTGGTGATAGCGAGGGAAGATGATCTTTTCGATCCGCTTCTTTTGGTCACGGCGAGCAACCAGATAGCGACCTAGAAGCTCTAACCAGCTTTCCCTAGCCCATATCTGTTCCCATAAATATGCCGTGCGATGGCCTTTTGGGTTGGGAGGGTTGCCTTTGCCGCCATCGTCCCCTTGATTGAAAGGAAGGAAGCGAGTGTCTGACCCTTCCAACTTGGTCGTCATATGGACTTCGCTATTGCTAACGGCGAAGTGAACAAGCGCCCCGCTGGGGAAGGTGAGAAGGGGTTCTGCGCTCTTACCTTTCGGCTTAGGGTTGCGATCAAAGCGATATTGATCAATTGCGTCGTCAATGCTCTGCGTGAAGTCTGTTTTTAGTTCCGCAGTGGCGACCGGCAAGCCGTTTAGAAACAGGACTAGATCAACACAGTTTTCGTTATGCAACGAGTATCGAACCTGCCTAACCACACGTAGGCGGTTGGCTGCGTATCTGGCAACAATGTCAGGGTTCATTGCCAGGGAAGGTTTGAACTGTGCAAGCGAGATAGGTTGACGAAGGCCGAGCATCTCGACGCCGTGTCGCAGCACATTTAGCGTTCCTCGCCCGTCCAACTGGTTACGGATGCGGTCCAGTAGGATGGCTTCTGCGGATGCGCCGTGGTTCTTGGTCAGTGCATCCCATGCCTTGGGCTGCGTCTCCTGTATCCAGTAAATCAAGTCAGGGGGAAAGATCGCACGAGGGCGGTCGTATCGAGCTGCGTCGCCTTCCTCGCAAAGCCAATCATGCGCAGCTAGGTAGGCGCATATCTCAGTCTCGAAGCTGATTTCCTTGTGGACGCTCATGCAGCCTCCGCTTCGAGCGATGCGAGGCCACGCACGTCAATCTTGCCGGTAACGGCAGCGGAGATAAGGGCGCTACGGCGTTCTTGGAGGAGCGCTATGGTTGCTTCGGCTTCAGCAATCAATGCATCATTCGCTACGAGTGTTCGATTGAGGTAGGACACAATTTCTTGCTGCTCACCAACAGACGGCACCAGTATCGGCAAATTGTTCATTTCGCCTAGTGAGAGCGCCGGTTGAGCTGTAGCGTTCACTATTTCGTCAATCGCGCCGATTTGTTTGAGTTTAACGAGTTGCCAGCAAACGAACCTGTTGTCGCAAATCGTATCATTCACAGTCAGTTTGAGGCTATTTCCAGAGACGACTGCTTTACGATCAATCTCCGGCAGGATCGCTGACTTTCCGAATTGCGCTCCAATCTTTGCAATAATGATGTCGTTAGGCTTTGCTTCGCTACGTTCGATCGTGGCAAAGTGATCCATCGAAATGGTCTTCAGGCCTTCCGTATCGAGTGTGCCCTGCGTAGCGAAGCTGCTCTCGATCACATACACGTCGCCGCCTTCAATATAGTGCTCAGATTTGAGATTGCTGCCAAACGGGCCGTCAACGAAAGCGTTAGGTTTGGCTGCTTTTATAAATTTGACTCTGCTAATCTGCCAATGCTTAGGCACCTCGCCCAGCCATTCGACACCACTGTCCTTCATAGGCGCATGAGGGTTAAGCCCCTTGGTGACTGCGTGAGAGATGACCGCTTGACGCTTCTCCTTGAGCAACTCGATTAGCCGCTGCTGCTCTTGGACAAGGGTGTCGATCTTGGTGGTTTCACGGTCGAGGAAGGCGGCGATGGCGGATCGTTCAGCATGGGGCGGGATTGGAACACGGAAGCTCGCCAACTCATCCGCAGAAAGCTCAAGAAAGGTTGTCCCTTTTCCTCTCACATTTAGTTCTCTTACGGCTGAGGTGAGGACAAAAAAGTAGAAGATGCTTGAACCATGAGACATCGGGACAAGCGCTCGACATCCTTGGTTTGTGCATAGACTCATGGCGGCGATTGCGATGGACCCGATAGGGGCACGAGTCGAAAGAATAATAGAGCCGGACGGAACTAGAGAGGTCCCGCATGAAGCCAGGCCTGCTTCACTGATCGTCCTACCAGTCTCATCAACGTAGATGCTTTTTAGTTGGCTCAGGTCAGCAGGCGTTACCCAAGGGATGCCCCCGTCCCATAAGTTTTCGCTGTCTGACTTGGGCGTTGAGCCACCGATGACGGAGAACATCCTTTTTATGGGTGCAAGGCTCCAATGTCGTGGCAACTCACCCAGCCATTCGACACCGCTGTCTTTATAGGCCTCATATCGTGGGAAGCTCATGCCGCAAGCCCCTCGATCATATGCTTGATACGGTCGGTGACCTGTTTCAGGTCAGCATCAATCTCAGCAAGCGAGCGAGGCGGCTCAAACACATAGAAGTGACGGTTGAACGGTATCTCATACCCAACCTTCGTCTTCTCATGGTCGATCCATGCATCAGGCGCATGAGGCAGAACCTCACGCTTGAAGTAGGCTTCGACATCTTCGGAGAGAGGGACGTTCTCCGTGTCCCTTAGCGAGGACTCAGCCTGAGGCTTACCCTTCTGCTTACCCTTCGAGCTGAGGACAACCTTGCCAGCATCGTCACGCAGGGGGCGCTCGGCAGTGATTGTGCGATAGCCAAAGGACTCGTTAGCGAAGATACGAGACAGAGGTGCGAGCTTTATCTTGCCGCCCTCCGGCGCTTCGGGAGGCCGCCAACCTTCCTTGACGACCTGACGACCAACCTCTTTCCCCTCGGCGTCGATAAGCCTGGCGATTTTGGCTTCAACGAAGGAGCCGAACAGATTGGTTACGGTAGCGATATGCTCGTCGCTCATCTCCTTGCGCTTGGAGCCTAGACTCTTGCGCATCTTGCGCCAGAAGGACGAAGCGTCGATAAGTTGGACTTTGCCCTTGCGATGTTTGGGCTTTCGGTTGGAGATGATCCAGACATAGGTAGAAATGCCGGTGTTATAAAACATGTCAGGCGGCAGGCCGATGATGGCCTCGACAAGATCATTCTCCAGCAGGTAACGACGTATCTCGCTTTCGCCGCTCCCCGCCCCGCCAGTGAACAAGGGCGAGCCATTCAACACAATGCCAAAGCGACTGCCACCATCCTTCGCAGGCCGCATCTTGGAAAGCAGATGCAGCATGAACAGTAAGGAGCCGTCGGAGACTCGTGGAAGTCCCGGCCCAAAGCGGCCATTGAAGCCCTGAGTCTCATGCTCATGGCGGACCTCTTTTTCGACCTTCTTCCACTCGACGCCGAAGGGCGGGTTGGAAAGCATGTAGTCGAATTTTTCGTGAGGGTGGCCATCATCCGACAACGTGTTGCCGAAAGTGATGTTGGCGACATCTTGCCCTTTTATGAGCATGTCCGCCTTGCAGATGGCGTATGACTCCGGGTTCAACTCTTGGCCGAACATGGTCAGGCGCGCCTGCGGGTTCATTTCCGCCAGATGCTCGCCCGCAACAGACAACATGCCGCCCGTCCCTGCGGTAGGGTCATAGATCGTGCGGACGATGTTAGGCTTGGAGAGGGCGTTGTCGTCTTCGATGAACAGCAAATTCACCATGAGCCGGATAACTTCACGAGGCGTAAAATGCTCGCCAGCGGTCTCATTGGAAATTTCAGCGAACTTGCGGATGAGTTCCTCGAAGACCAACCCCATTTGGCTGTTGCTGATCTTGTCGGGATGTAGGTCAATCTGAGCGAACTTCTCAGTGACCTGATACAGCAACCGACTCTTGGAGAGCCGTTCAAGCTGAGCGTGGAACTCGAAACGCTCGAAGATGTCCCGCACGGCGGGCGAGAAGCCTTGGATGTAGACGAAGAGGTTCTCCCTGATGTGATCCTGATCGCCCATGAGGCGACGCATATCGAGGGGCGAGGCGTTGTAGAAAGTCTGCCCTGACCTGCGGAGCAGGAACGGCTCAGGGTTTAGCCCCGCCTTTTGCTTGTCCTTTAATTCCGCCAGCACAACCTCTTTAGTGCCTTCAAGAACGCAGTCGAGACGGCGCAGCACCGTAAAGGGCAGGATGACCTTGCCATATTCTGACTGCTTGTAATCGCCTCGCAGCAGATCGGCGACGGACCAAATGAAGGATGAAAGGGCTTGCTGGTTCAACTTATGCGTTCCTCAAACAGATGAGCTGTTAGCGCCCTCGAAAGGCTCCCCTCAGAAGGCGGTTGCATCGTGAGTGGCAGGACCAGGGCGAGCTTAGCAGATCGAGTTGGCGTTCAAACCAGAGGCGAAGGCAGAGAGCTACTTTCCCTAAAGGCGCAGCGTCTCAGAGAGCAGGGTCGTGTGACTCAAGGCGAACCCCTCCATTTATGTCTCACATACATACTGCTTGACTTGAGACTCCTTGTTTCTCACAATGTGGTGGTTTTTAGTGAGACGGGGAGAATACGATGTTAGTCGGCTATGCGAGAACCAGCACGACCGAACAGGCGGCGGGCTTGGACGCCCAGCGGCGGGATTTGAAGGCGGCGGGCTGCGAAGAACTGTTCGAGGAACAGGTTTCCTCAGTTCAGCGCCGGGACGAGTTGGAGAAGGCGCTAAAGTTCGTTCGCAAGGGCGATACCCTTGTCGTGACCAAACTCGACCGCTTGGCCCGCTCAGTGCCTGACCTCGTCAAGCTCATGGAGCGGCTGGAGGACAAGGGAGCGTCACTGCGTATCCTCGCCATGAACCTCGACACCAACACGCCAACCGGGCGCTTGCTGCTCAACCTTGTTGGCAGCGTCGCTCAGTTCGAGCGTGAGGTCATGTTGGAGCGGCAGCGGGAGGGCATAGCGAAGGCTAAGCAGGAGGGGAAATACAAAGGACGGGTGAAGACGGCGAGGGCGAAGTCAGAGGACGTGTTGGCTCTCTACAAGGCTGGGAAAGGCGCTTCGGAGATAGCGGAGCAGGTTGGGATCGGGAGGGCGAGCGTTTACCGCATCCTCAATGATAGGGCGGGGTAAGGCTTACTCAGCAGCCATGAGTCGCATCAATCCTGACCCATTAAGCCATTCTACCCATGAGTGCAGGAAGTGTTTGAAGTCCTCTTCGCTAATGCGCAGGCAATGAGTGCTAGGTAGCTCGCCTCTGGTGCGCTTTTCACTGAGAAAGCAGAGCATTGACGCTTGCTCACCCATCGTATCAAAGCCGCTCTCATTCAGATAGGCGATACAGCCGTGAGCAAGTGCGTTGCGCAGGGCGTCCGACCACGTCACGGACGGCAGTGACGCTGCGCTCTCGTATGCGTCGTCCGATGAGAGCTGAGCGCAAAGGTCAGGCGGTAACCGCTGTCCAATGTTCAGGTATCCTGGCCAGTTCACGTATGACCAGGTGTTGCTGGCGAAGAATGGCGTTCGACGCAGCTCAAGATCGCTGATCACGTAGGCCATTGCCGCCGCTAGATCGGGGTTCAGGTGTCTGTCGTCAGCGATGCGGGGTCTTCCAGTCTGAGGTTTGTGCAGACGCTCAACGGGTAGGATGACGATCGGCATCGCCATCGCAACTAAGAACGTGGTTGTCAGTGGCCCTGCGTCAGGGCGTCCAGGCTCGTAAAGCTGTTGCACTGTGGGCCAAAGCCCATTGATCAGTTGTAGGCAGCGGTCTGGAAGTTCGAGGCTGTAGTGGTTCGGGTTGCCCACGGCAATGCTCCGCTTACGAATAAGACCTTTGTGGTTCTCCTTGGCTTTAAGAGACCCCCGGCGTCTACCGGGGGAAAGCCCGATCAGCGATAACGGAAGTGGGGTTCAAGCATTTTTGCAGCGAACTTGAAGACGCCTCCTGTCACACTGGCGTCACAGCAAGCCCGCCAACGGAGATTGAAAACGCAGTTTAGCCCTTGTGTGAGCCTTCGCCTTATCTTATGGCTGAGGAGCGTAATGGACTGTAAGTGAATGATTTAGCCTTGATGGGACATCTCCAGGGGCGCGTAGCTCAGCGGGAGAGCACTACGTTGACATCGTAGGGGTCACAGGTTCAATCCCTGTCGCGCCCACCATTCAAGCGGCCCATTTCGGTTCGCCCGTCGCCACAAAGCCTGGAAACCTTGGCCCAAGCGTGCGTCACCCTGACGTGGCGCGCAAAACTGTAGCTGGTCGCTTGCCCAAGCAGATTCACACGCCATCTGGCGTCTTGCTTCGGTGAAGATCAGGGCCGGCGTATGTGGAAATGTCTACTCCTCACCTTGCTTGGCCTCACCCTTGCCGCCGACGAGGCTCAGTCGAAAGATCAAGCAAAGGCGCCCAAAAAGTGCTTGCCGATCCTTCGCACGCCAGGGGGCGCCCCGACGCGCCCTTACGGTCAGGTCCCTTACTCGGTCTGGTACTACGTCCTTTATCAGCCGTTCTGCGATGGCAAATCCGCGAAGAAGTGCATTTGGGCGTGTGGAAAGCCGCCCTCCAAGGACGGCGACGATAACTGAATGCCAGCGAGATGAGGCGACGCAGCGGCTCGCCTGCTGGGTCGGCGATCTCGATTGCCTCGCGCCATTGCGGCGTCCATAGCTGCTCCCGCCCGCCCTGACCGGGCGTAAAGCGGAGGAGACCATGGACCTGCCTGCGATTGACCCGCTGATCGGGATTGGCGTCGCGGTCTCGACCGCCATCACCGACGCGGTCTATGTGTTTTTCAACGCCGCCGTGTCGGAGCGGCGGCGCGTCGCCGCCGCGAGCTGGAGCAGCATCTGGTATCTGCTCTCGGCCTTCGCGGTGATCAGCTATACGTCGAACTGGGCCTATGTGGCGTTCGCGGCGGTGGGCGCCTGGGTTGGGGGCTTCTTGTCCATCACTGTGCTGAACCGCCTCGTGCCCCTGCGCAAACCCTAAGAATTCCGCGCAAAAAAAACGCCGCTTGCGCGGCGCCGAGGAGCAAATCTGTCCGCGCGCTTAGTCGCGAACGATCTGATTGCGATCCTGGATCAGCAACGGCAGGCGCTTGGCCGAGGCGCTGGCGACGCTCATCTCCTGCTTGTCGCGCGCGAAACCGACCGACTTTTTTTCATGATTGACGTTGGTGGCGAGGCCCAGGGCGAGAAAACCGACCCAAAACGCGAGGGGCACGAACCGCGAGTTCGAAAACGACATTTTGGTCTCCCTCGATGCTCTTGGCGCCTCTGATTGGACAATTGCAGCTTTCCCCAATGTGCATCCAAGTAAAAGCGCCAGGAGCGAGCAACCTGATGGCGCCAGGGCAGTCTTTTCCATCTCTCTGGCTGGCGTGCTAACCGGCAAAGGGCGCGAAATTTGGCGCCAATGCTTACGTTCCCTGTGGACCTATGCGCGCGGGTTAGAAGCGCATTAGCTTCCGCCCAGGGGAGATTGCAGCGATGACCTTTACGACCACGGATCGTCCAGCGCCCATCGTCAAGAGCGGGCATGTGCAACTGTCGATCATTCTGGCTGAGTCAGACAAGAACACTCTGCAGAACCAGATCTTCGACCAGATCCGCTCGATGATTCTCAACGGTCAGCTCAAATGCGACGATCCGATGCCGACGACCCGTGAGCTGAGCAGCCAACTTGGCGTCTCACGCAACACGGCCGTGCTGGCCTATGAGCGGCTGATCGCAGAAGGCTATATCCGCACGAAGCCCTATGTGGGCACCTTCGTTTCGCCGGATCTGCCGGACACGGCGTTTCTGTCGGCCGATCACCGCACGCCGCAGAAGGAAGAGCAGGGCGCCCCGGAAGATGTTCCGCCGGCCTGTGGAACGTTGCGCACCCATCGCCTCGCCGACCCCGAGCGCCGTCGCCTCGCCGCCGATTTCTGGGTTGGGCGGCCCGATGCGCGTTCGTTCCCGCTCAAGGCCTGGTCGCATCACATCAAGAATCGGTTGAAGGCGGTCGGCTCCAATCTCACGAGCTACAATGACGCCGCAGGACTGATGGAGCTGCGGCGCGCCGTCGCAAAACATCTTGCGCCGGCGCGCGGCGTCGTCGCCGATCCGGAGCAGATCGTCATTGTCGGCGGCTGCCAGGACGGCTTCAATCTGGTCGGCCGGCTGCTCGTGACGCCGGGCTCCACCGCCGTCGTCGAGTCGCCCTGCTATCAGGGCGCCGCGTTCGTGCTCGAAAGCCTTGGGGCCACGCTTTATCCCGTGCCCGTGGACCAGGACGGGCTCGACGTGTCGCGATTGCCGAAAACCAGGGGCGCCGTCGCCTATGTGACGCCGTCGCATCAATATCCGATTGGCGTGACCATGAGCCTGCAGCGGCGGCTCGAGCTTCTCGCCTGGGCGACGCAATACGACGCCTACATTATGGAAGACGACTATGACAGCGACTTCCGTTTTGTCGGTTCGCCGCTGACGGCGCTGAAGGGCCTCGATCGCAACGAGCGCGTCATCTATCTCGGCACTTTTTCCAAGTGCATGGGGCCCGGCCTGCGGCTCGGCTACGTCGTGCTGCCCCGCCGTCTCGCCGAAGCCGGGCGGCGCATGAAAATGCTGATGAACAACGGCCAGAGCTGGCTGGAACAGGCGGCGATGGCGGATTTCATGTCGAGCGGCGAATTCGGGCGCCATTTGCGGCGTATCCGCCAGCTTTATCGCGACCGGCGCGACGCGCTGCTGGGCGCGTTGCGGAATCATTTCGGCGCCTGCGAGATCTATGGCGACCAGGCCGGCATGCATCTCGTCTGGAAGCTGCCGGACGGTTTTCCGGACGCCGCCGAGGTGGAGAAGAAGGGCCTTGCCGTCGGCGTTGGCGTCTGTTCGCTGTCGACGGGCTCGGCGCTGCGCTTCGACGACGTCAACGGCGGCGATCGGCTGCTGATGCTGGGCTTCGTCGCGCTCACCGAAAAAGAGATCGAGACCGGGATCGCGCGGCTGGCGCAGGCGCTGAAAGCGTAGCGCTTAGCGCGCGCTGCGCGCGCCAACCCTCTCCCCTCGGGAGAGTGTGGTTGCGAAGCAACCGGGTGAGGGGTTTCCGCTTCGCGCGAGTTTGCGTATTGCCAAGTGGCCATAACCCTCATCCCGGTCCTTTGGACCGATAGCGCGCGCGAGCCTGTACGTTGATGAACGACTTCAGCGGCGTCTCGCGTCTGCGCGCCATACCGTCCGGCGTCTGGGCGCTCGGACTCGTGTCGCTGCTCATGGATTTCTCTTCCGAGATGATCCATGCGCTGCTGCCGATCTATCTCGTCGGCGCGATGGGCGCCTCGATGGCGGAAGTCGGAATCATCGAAGGCGTCGCCGAAGCGACCGCCTCGATCGTGAAAATATTCTCGGGCGCGCTGTCGGACTGGTTCGGACGCCGCAAGCAGCTGGCGATCATCGGCTATGGGCTGGCGGCGCTCACCAAGCCGATGTTCCCGCTGGCGCCGAATGTGGCCTGGGTCATGGCCGCCCGCTTCATCGATCGCGTCGGCAAGGGCATACGCGGCGCCCCGCGCGACGCGCTTGTCGCCGATATCGCGCCGGCCTCTATTCGCGGCGCGGCCTTCGGACTTCGCCAGTCGCTCGACACGATCGGCGCCTTTCTCGGGCCGGCGGTCGCTGTGGCCGCGATGTGGATCTCGGCCAACAGCATCCCTTTCGTGTTCTGGATCGCGACGATTCCGGCGGCTCTCGCCGTTGTGGTCCTGGCGCTCGGCGTGCGCGAGCCGGAAGCCTCCCGTCCGCCGCGGCCGGCGCGTTTTCCGCTGCATATCGAGGAAGTCCGCCGGCTCGGCGGCCCCTTCTGGATCGTTGTGGCGATCGGCGTCGTCTTCAGTCTGGCGCGCTTTTCCGAGGCTTTCCTGATTCTGAAGGCGCGCGACGTCGGACTGCCGGTGGCGCTCGCGCCGCTGGTGCTCGTCGCGATGAATGTGGTCTACGCCGGCGCCTCCTATCCGGTTGGCGCCTTCTCGGATCGCGGCGACAGAAAAACGCCGCTGATGGCGGGCCTTGCCGCGCTGATCGCCGCCGACGCCGCCTTGGCGGTCGCCGATCACATGCCGCTCGTGTGGCTCGGCGTGGCGCTTTGGGGCCTGCATATGGGCCTCACCCAGGGTCTCCTCTCTACGCTCGTCGCCGACGTCGCGCCAGCGGCGTTACGCGGTTCGGCCTTCGGGGTTTTTAACCTTGCAAGCGGGGTCGCGCTGCTCGCCGCCAGCGCCGGCGCCGGTGCGCTCTGGGACGCCTTTGGGTCCGCGGCGGCCTTCTGGGCGGGCGCGCTTTTGGCGTCGCTGGCGCTCGTCGGGCTCGCGGCGGGCGGCGGTCGGATCGGCCGGTCCCGTCGGCCAGATTGAGTCGGCGCGTTAACGACTTTGGGCCCAAAATCCGGCGCGTTAACCGCTGGCTAAGCATGTCAATTAAACATTGAAAATGAACGATAAATTATCGCAATTGCGCCATTGTTGATCATTCATTTCAGAACTGGCGGGGGCGCTGGCGTTTCAAAAACGCACCATCGAGGTTCTAATGAAAAAACCAGCTTTCGGCCTCGCCGTCGCGACATCCCTGGCCGCCCTGTCGGCCTCGGCCGCAGACCTGCCTTCGCGCAAGGAGCCGCCGCCGGTCTATCTTCCGCCGCCGCCAATTTTCACCTGGACCGGGGTCTACGCCGGTCTCAATCTTGGCGGCGGGTGGCTTGATCGATACGACTATGGACATTGGCTGGCGCCCTCGAGCGCGTCGAACACCGGCGGCGTCGTCGGCGGCGCCCAGATCGGCTATAATTATCAGCTCAGCCCGCTCTTCGTCGTCGGTCTCGAAACCGATTTTCAAGGATCGAGCGTCGGCGGCGGCGGCAATCAGGGGTGGGGCGCGACGCGCAGCGTCGACTGGTTCGGCACCGTGCGAGGGCGCGCGGGCGTGTCGATGCTGAACGCGCAGCTGCTCCTTTACGGCACGGGCGGCTTCGCCTATGGCGACCTGCGTCTCAACTACGGATGGCTTGGCTCTCAGGCCCGCGTGGGAACGGGGTGGACGGCTGGCGGCGGGCTCGAATACGCCTTCCTGCCGAACTGGTCCGCCAAGGTCGAATATCTCTACACAAATATCGGCGCGAATTACGATTCGATCTACGTTGCGCCTTTCATCGTCGAATCCCAGCAGCGCGCGCATCTCAATACCGTGCGCGCCGGCGTCAATTATCGCTTCAACTGGCTGCTTGCGCCTCCCGGCCCTCCAATGGCCGCCTACTGAACGCGAATGCGACAAGGATGAGCGGCAAAAGCCCCGGCGACGGGGCTTTTGCATATGTGGCCGTCGAAGGCGGGAGGCCCGCATAGTTGCGGCGCCGCAACAATTGAACTATCTGCTTTGGAAGCGTTCCGAGAAGAATTCGGCCGCACGCGAGAGGGCTCTACATGGCAGACGCCGACACTGACGGGCTCGCCGCGCGGCGGCCGCTGTCGCCGCATCTGACGGTCTTCAAGCCCATCCTGACGATGATGATGTCGATCGCGCATCGAATCACCGGCGCGGGGCTTTACGTCGGCATGGCGCTTCTGGCGCTGTTCCTGCTCGGCGCCGCGGTCGGCGGCGGCGCCTTCTCCGCCGTGTCCTGGATCGGGTCGGGCTTCATCGGCAATCTGCTGGTGCTGATGATCGTTTGGGCCATTTTCCACCATCTGCTCGGCGGCGTGCGTCACGCGCTCTGGGATCGCGGCCTTTACATGGACGCGAAGGGGCGGGAACTGCTGGCGCAGGGGACGCT
This sequence comes from Methylocystis sp. L43, assembly GCF_015709525.1. Lineage (GTDB taxonomy): Bacteria > Pseudomonadota > Alphaproteobacteria > Rhizobiales > Beijerinckiaceae > Methylocystis. Next base: position 213,693 of record NZ_JADNRA010000033.1, read on the forward strand.
CGTCGGCGGCATCCTGTTGACGCTGCTCGTCTTCATCTTCAAGACGCTGGCGAGCTGAGCGGAGCGAACTCATGACGGTTGCGACAAGGTTCAAGAGCGGTCGAACCGGACCCGGCGACGCCTATGTCTCCGACCATAGCGGTTCGACTCATGCACGCTTCATGCGGCTGACGTCTTATGCGTTGGTCCCGCTTGGCGTGCTAAGCGCTTGGTGGATTCTTGGACTTGCCGGCAAGTCGCTTGAAGGCGTGCGGGCCGAAATCGGCAGGCCAATTCCCGCACTCGTGCTCCTCGCGTTCGGCGTGGTCGGCATGATCCATGCACGACAAGGCATGGACGACATCATCGAAGATTATGTGCATGACAAAGCGTTGAAGGCGCAGGCGATCGTCGCCAACACATGGGCGTCCCGCGCCATCGCAGCGATCTGGGTCCTCGCGATCCTCCTCATCGCTGCGCCGAAGTAGTCGGACGATGCAATCCACGGACGTCGACGTGACAGGCGAGAGCAGGAAGCAGCGCGACGTCGCTGCTTTGATCGCAGTGATCCCGTCTTGTAACGACGCGGCGACGCTGCGCGCGGCGCGAATGAGATTCGAGAAGGCTTGATCAATGGTTGCAAAGGGTCCTGCATCAAATGTGTCGGTGGGCGGTCGCGCCTATGCGATCGTCGACCACACCTTTGACGTCGTCGTCGTCGGCGCAGGCGGATCGGGCCTTCGCGCCGTCGTCGGCTGCGCCGAGGCGGGACTGAACGTCGCCTGCGTCACCAAGGTCTTTCCAACGCGCTCGCATACCGTGGCGGCGCAGGGCGGCATCGCCGCCGCGCTCGGCAACATGGGGCCGGACAATTGGAAATGGCACATGTACGACACCGTCAAAGGCTCCGACTGGCTCGGCGACCAGGACGCCATCGAATATATGTGCCGCAACGCCCCGCCCGCCGTTTATGAGCTGGAGCATTGGGGCGTCCCCTTCTCGCGCACGATCGAAGGGACGATCTACCAGCGTCCGTTCGGCGGGATGACGACGGACTTCGGCAACGGCCCGCCGGCGCAGCGCACATGCGCGGCCGCCGATCGCACCGGCCACGCGATGCTGCATACGATGTATGGCCAGGCGCTGAAGCTCGACACGAAGTTCTTCGTCGAATTTTTTGCGCTCGATCTCATCATGGATCAGGACGGCGCCTGTCGGGGCGTCGTGTGCCTGAAGATCGATGACGGAACGATCCATCGTTTTCGCGCCGCGCTCACCGTGCTCGCGACCGGCGGCTATGGCCGCGCCTACCTTTCCGCGACGTCGGCGCACACCTGCACCGGCGACGGCAACGCCATGGTGCTGCGCGCGGGGCTGCCGCTGCAGGACATGGAGTTCGTGCAGTTCCATCCGACCGGCATCTATGGCGCGGGCTGCCTGATCACCGAAGGGGCGCGCGGCGAGGGCGGTTATCTGACGAACAGCGAAGGCGAGCGCTTCATGGAGCGCTATGCGCCCTCGGTGAAGGATCTCGCGCCCCGCGACATGGTTTCGCGCGCCATCACCGTCGAGGTTCGCGAAGGCCGCGGCGTCGGCAAGAATCAGGATCACGCCTATCTGCATCTCGAGCATCTCGATCCGCAGATTTTGCACGAGCGGCTGCCGGGGATATCGGAGAGCGCCAAAATCTTCGCCGGCGTCGACGTCACGCGCCAGCCGATCCCGATCATTCCGACCGTGCATTACAACATGGGCGGCATACCGACGAACTATCACGGCGAGGCGTTGCGCAAGCGCGACGGCAATCCCGACGAGGTGGTGCCGGGCCTGATGGCGCTTGGCGAAGGGGCCTGCGTCTCGGTCCATGGCGCCAATCGACTGGGCTCCAACTCGCTTATTGATCTCGTCGTCTTCGGACGCGCCGCGGCGCTGCGCGCGGCCGAACTCATCAAGCCGAACGATGCGCAGCCGGAACTCCCCGCGAATTCGGCCGATCTCGCGCTGTCGCGCCTCGATTTTTTCCGCAACGCCAATGGCTCGGCCCCCACCGCGGTTTTGCGCGACAGGATGCAGCGCACGATGCAGTCGCATTGCGCCGTCTATCGCACCGGCGAGGTCCTCGCCGAAGGCGTCGAACAGATCAACGCCGTCTGGCGCGACAGCGCCGACGTCAAGATTGCCGATCGCTCGCTGATCTGGAACTCCGATCTCGTCGAGACGCTGGAATACGACAACCTCATCGTGCAGGCCGTCACGACGATGGAAAGCGCCGCCAACCGCACCGAATCGCGCGGCGCGCACGCGCGCGAGGATTTTCCTAATCGCGATGACAAAAACTGGATGAAACATACGCTGGCGACGATTGATCGCGAGAGGAAGACCACCTCCATCGATTATCGCCCGGTGCACAGCTACACGATGACCAATGAGGTCGCTTACGTCGAGCCGAAGGCGCGGGTGTATTAAGATGGTCGAATTCACCCTCCCCAAGAACTCCGTCGTCGCCGAAGGAAAGACCTGGCCGAGGCCCGAAGGCGCCGAGCGCCTGCGCGAATTGCGCATCTATCGATGGGACCCCGACGACGGCGCCAATCCGCGCATCGACACCTATTTCATCGACGCCGACGACTGCGGGCCGATGGTTCTCGACGCGCTGATCTGGATCAAGAACAGAATCGATCCGACGCTGGCCTTCCGTCGGTCCTGCCGCGAGGGCATTTGCGGCTCGTGCTCGATGAATATCGGCGGCCTGAACACGCTCGCCTGCACCAAGGGCATGGATGAGATCGACGGCGCGATCAAAATCTATCCGCTGCCGCATATGGCGGTGGTGAAGGACTTGGTGCCCGATCTGACGATCTTCTATGAGCAATACGCGGCGATCCAGCCCTGGCTGCGCGGCGGACCGGCCCCCGAGAAAGAGCGGCTGCAGTCGCCGGAGCAGCGCGCCAAGCTCGACGGTCTCTACGAATGCATCCTGTGCGCCTGCTGCTCGACCGCCTGTCCGAGCTATTGGTGGAACGCCGATCGCTTCCTCGGTCCCGCGGCGCTGCTGCAGGCGTTTCGTTGGGTGCAGGATTCGCGCGATGAAGCGACGAATGACCGCGTCTCCTATGTCGACGACGTCTTCCGCCTCTATCGCTGCCACACGATCATGAATTGCACCCAGGTCTGCCCTAAGGGCCTGTCGCCGGCCAAGGCCATCGCGGAACTCAAAAACATGGCGATCGCCCAGGACGAAGCGGAGTCGCGCTGAGCGCGGGGCCGCCTTGATCCCGCCGCGCCGCCGGTTTAGGACGGAACAAACGTCTTCGGAGATCTGCGCCATGTCGACCAGCGCTCGTCGCAATTGCGCTTCGCTTCTCATCGCCGCCTGTCTGATCGCCGGCGGCCCCATGGCCGCCTCGGCGCAGCAGCTTCAGGTCGATCCCGGAGCGCTGGACGCTTCGGGTTCTGTCACGACGCAGCCGAAAGCCAAGAGAGCGAAGGCGCAGCAAGCTCCGCGCGCCGGCGCTGGCCAGCAGCAGCAGGGCGGCGGCGGCAACCGCCAGTTTGGCGAGCTTGAGGGTTGGTCCACCGGCAAGGCGCCGCCCGGAGGAAAGCAGAAGGAGAAGGAAGACGAGACGCCGAGCTCGCCGAACGGGAAAATGCCTATTGGCGTTTCGCCGTCGGGGAATATGTCGGTCGGCCTTCCCTTCTGAAATCTCAGCGCCGGAATTGCCGGCTGGAGTTGATCATGGCGTATAAGGTTGCGGTCGTCGGCGCTACGGGCAACGTAGGCCGCGAGATGCTCGATATTCTCGCCGAGCGCCGCTTCCCGGTTTCGGAGGTCGTTGCGCTGGCGTCGGCGCGCTCGATCGGCACGGAAGTCTCCTTCGGCGACAGGACGCTGAAGTGCAAGGCGCTCGACTCTTACGATTTCTCCGACGTCGACATTTGTCTCATGTCGGCGGGCGGCTCGGTCGCGAAGGAATGGGCGCCCAAAATCGGCGCGCAGGGCTGCGTCGTCATCGACAATTCTTCGGCCTGGCGCATGGACCCTGACGTGCCGTTGGTCGTGCCGGAGGTCAACGCCGCCGCCGCGGCGGGTTTTTCCAAAAAGAACATCATCGCCAATCCGAACTGCTCGACGGCGCAGCTCGTCGTCGCGCTGAAGCCCTTGCACGACGCGGCGACGATCAAGCGCGTCGTCGTCTCGACCTATCAGTCGGTCTCTGGCGCGGGCAAGGAGGGCATGGACGAACTCTTCGCGCAGACCCGCTCGGTGTTCGTCGCCAACCCCGTCGAAGCCAAGAAATTTCCCAAGCGCATCGCCTTCAACCTGATTCCGCAGATCGACGTCTTCATGGAGGACGGCTTCACCAAGGAAGAGTGGAAGATGGTCGCGGAGACGAAAAAAATTCTCGATCCCAAGATCAAGCTTGTCGCCACCTGCGTGCGCGTGCCGGTGTTCATCGGCCATTCGGAAGCGGTGAACATCGAATTCGAAAAGCCGATCTCCGCGGACGAGGCGCGTGATATTTTGCGCGCGGCGCCCGGCGTGCTGGTGATCGACAAGCCCGAAGCCGGCGGCTACATCACGCCGCATGAAGCGGCGGGCGAAGACGCCACCTATGTCTCGCGCATCCGTACCGACCCGACCGTCGATAATGGGCTGGTTCTGTGGTGTGTCAGCGACAATCTGCGCAAGGGCGCGGCGCTCAACGCCATTCAAATCGCCGAAGTCCTGATGAACCGCAAACTGCTCGCGCCGAAGAAAAAAGCGGCCTAACGCCCGAAGGCGATCACCGCCGCCAAATAGCCTGCGTAGACGGCGAGCAGCGCAACGCCGCGCCACGGACGGTAGACGCCGCTGCGCGGCGGATAAACCAGCGCAAGCGCGATTAAGCCGGCCACAAGGGCCGGCGCGGCATCTCGTTCGGGTGTACGAATCGGCGTAATGGCGCCGGCCACGCCGATGATGAACAGTCCGTTGAAGACATTGCTGCCGAGCAGGGCGCCGAAGCCGACGTCATCCTGTCGGCGGATGCGCGCCATCAGCGCGGTGGCGAGTTCGGGCGTCGAGGTGCCCACCGCGATCAGCGTTGCGCCGATGACGAAATCGCTCAAGCCAAATCGTTGAGCGATCTTGCTGGCGCCAAATACAATGAGACTTCCGGCGGCGACGAGCAGCGCGAGCCCGATCGAGGTTTCGAACAGAGCGCGCAAGAATCCGGAAGACGTCTCCTGCAGCGCTGGGGCTAAGCGCCGTTCCTCGAGCGCCTCCAGCGTGACCCTCGCGAACCATAGCGCGAAGCCGCCCAAGAGGATCGCGGCTTCCTGACGAGACAGTAATCCATCGATCAGCATGACGCTGAGCGCCACAGGCGCCGCGACAGCGACGGCAAAATTCCGCGTCACCTCGGCGCGGATGATGGCGAGCGGCCCAAAGAGCAGAGCGACGCCGAAGATCAGCGCAAAATTGGCGACATTGCTGCCGAGCGCGTCGCCCAACGAGATTTCCGGCTCGCCCGCCAGCGCCGATTGGACGGCGACGGTCAGTTCCGGGCTTGATGTGGCGAAAGCGGCGATGGTCGCCGCAATGATGCTGGGCGCGACGCGGGCGGCGCGGGCGATCCCGACTGTGCCGCGCACGAACAGCTCGCCGCCGCCAGTGGCGCAGAGCAGGCCGAGCGCCAGCGCGAGATAGGGGATCGCCGTCGAAATCGAATCCGTCGACGGCAATGGCTTATTTGTTGATCTTGAACAGCGTCGGATCCGGCACTTTCGCCTGGTCGATGTTGAAGACCGAGATCAAGGTCTCATAGCCTTGCGGGTCCGTCACCTGCCACTGCTTCAATTTAAAGGTCTTGGGGTCGAAGATCAGACGCACGTGCGACGTGCCGCCGAAGGTCGCCTTGTCCTCGATGAAGATGGTGACGCCGGAATCATCGATCTTCACATCCTCGACGACGACATCCTTTTCGAGATCGATCTTATCCTTCATCAGGAATTTGAGCGGCGTCTGGGTGATGAAGTAGAGATCCTGCGTATTGAGCTTGCGGTCGCGCACCGCGACCTGCGCGCCGTCAGCGACGACTTCCATCGTCGCCGGCTGGGCATATTCGAAGCGAACGCGGCCGGCGCGCTGCACGTGAAGCCTGCCTTCCGAACGTTTGCCGTCGCCGCCGATCTGCACAAAATCGGCCGTCATCACCGGCGATGCGTTGAAAAAGGCGTTGGCGCGCTTTACCGCCTCAGCGCGGGTGAGCGGCTTCTCCGGCTCCGGCGCGGGCGGGGGCGCGATCGTCGCGGCGGCAGCGGCGGGCCCCTGTGCGGACGGCTTGGCGCCTTTCTTCCCGATCGGGTCTGCAGGCTTCGCCTCGCCGGGCTTGGCCGTCACGGGCTTGACCGTCACGGACTTGGGGTCGACGTTCTTCTCGTCCTCAGGCTTGACCTCAGCCGATTTGCCCCTTGCTTCCGCGGGACGGGCTTCGGCTGGCTTCGCCTCCGCTGCCTTATTCTCGGCGACCGCCGGAACGCTTCCCTGCGACGGCGGCGCAGGGCGCGCGATCGTCGCAGCGGCGGCCGGGACGGCGAGTGAAAGCGCGGCGAGCAGGGCGGCAAAGTGAACGTATGTCACGGCGGGTTCCGATTCTGGGAAGCTGTCGCCGTCTTCCTAGCATAAGTTGGCGGAATTGGGGGCGAAGCCTTACTCCGCCGCCTCGATGTCGAAGGCGCCGCGATCGATGCCGCCGCCGACCAGAATTTCGCGCTTTCCGGCGTGATTAGGCGCGGAGACGACGCCTTCCTGCTCCATGCGCTCGACGAGCGAAGCGGCCTTGTTGTAGCCGACGGAGAGACGGCGCTGGATATAGCTCGTCGAGCACTTCTTATCGCGCAGCACGATGTTGACGGCGCGGTCGTAAAGGTCGCCGCCTTCCTCCGCGTCCATCGAGCCGGGCAGGGGCGCTTCGCCATCTTCGCCAACATCGTCCTCGGCGGTGATGGCGTCGAGATATTGCGGCGCGCCTTGCGTCTTCACATGGGCGACGATGTCCTCGACTTCGTGGTCGGACACGAAAGGCCCATGCACGCGCGAAATGCGGCCGCCGCCCGCCATGTAGAGCATGTCGCCCTGGCCGAGCAGCTGCTCGGCGCCCTGTTCGCCCAGAATCGTGCGGCTGTCGATCTTCGAGGTCACCTGGAAGGAGATGCGCGTCGGGAAATTCGCTTTGATCGTGCCAGTGATGACGTCGACGGAGGGGCGCTGCGTCGCCATGATCAGATGGATGCCGGCGGCGCGCGCCATCTGCGCCAGTCTCTGGATCGCGCCCTCGATGTCCTTGCCGGCGACGAGCATGAGATCCGCCATCTCGTCGACGATCACGACGATATAAGGCAGCGTGGAGAGCGTCATCTCCTCATGCTCGAAGACCGCCTCGCCGGTCTCGCGATCGAAGCCCGTCTGCACCGTGCGGGTGATCGTCTCGCCCTTAGCCTGCGCGTCGGCGACGCGGGCGTTGTAGCCATCGATGTTGCGCACGCCGAGCTTCGACATTTTCTTGTAGCGATCCTCCATCTCGCGCACCGCCCATTTGAGCGCCACGACCGCCTTTTTCGGGTCGGTGACGACGGGCGTCAGCAGATGCGGGATGTTGTCGTAGACGGAGAGCTCCAGCATCTTCGGATCGACCATGATGAGCCGGCATTCTTCGGGCTTCAGCCGATAAAGCAGCGACAGGATCATGGTGTTGATCGCGACCGACTTGCCGGAGCCGGTGGTGCCGGCGACCAAGAGATGCGGCATGCGGGCCAGGTCGACGATCACCGGCTCGCCGCCGATCGTCTTGCCAAGCGCGATGGCGAGCTTGTGGTTGGAGCGGACGAAATCCTCGCAGGCGATGAGTTCGCGCAAATAGACCATCTCGCGACGCTGATTCGGCAGTTCGATGCCGATGGCGTTGCGCCCTGACACGACGGCGACGCGGGCGGAGATGGCGGACATCGAGCGGGCGATGTCGTCGGCGAGGCCGATGACCCGCGAACTCTTGATGCCGGGGGCCGGCTCCAGCTCATAGAGCGTGACCACTGGCCCAGGGCGGACGTTGATGATGTCGCCCTTGACGGAAAAATCCTCGAGCACGCCCTCAAGCAGACGCGCGTTGTGCTCGAGCGCCTCCTGCGGGAGCTTGACGCCGCTCGCCTGCTTCTTCGGTTCGGCGAGGAGGGTCAGGGGCGGCGTCTCATAGCGCGTATTGAAGCGGGGCTGCGCGGCGCGGGCAGGCGCACGCGTCCTGCGGGGCGCAGGCGGGGCGACTGCGGGTTCATAGGGCTCGTCGGGCTCGTCGAGATCGCGGGGCTGCGGCGACGCAAAGGCGGGAAAAACGTCCAGATCCTCGAAGGTCGGCTCGACGCGCGGATAGCGCGGCGGCGGCGGCCGGTCCGTCGTCGCGGCGCGACGTCTGAGTCTCGCGGCGGCGCGCAGCATCCAGGATTTTAGCGCCAGTCCAAGATGGATCAGCGCGCCGAGCGAGATCAACGCGACGCCAGGCTCGCCGCCGGCGTCGTCGTCATCCTCGGCGCCCGGACGAATCTGCGCGTCATCTTCAGAGGAGCGGCTGCGCATATCCGCTTCGGATTCGAAGCCCAGCCCCGCTGCGCCGGTCACGGCGAGGATCGCGACCAGAGCGGCGCCGGCGCCAAAGAGCGCGGTCATTACGCCGGAGCCGGCAAAGATCAGCCGTGGAACGGTCAGGATGGCGTCGCCGGCGACGCCGCCGAGGCCGGTGGGCAGCGGCCAGCGGTTGGTCGCGGGCAGCAGCGACGCGGTCGCGGCGGTTGCGAAAACGCCGAGGACACAGAGGCCGACGCGCAGCATCACGCGGCCGATCCGGCGCCGTCGCATGAGACGCAATCCCTGGGTCGCGATCGGCACGATGGCGGCGATGGCGCCGAAGCCGACGAGTTGCATCAGCAGATCGGAGACGATCGCGCCCGGTCCGCCGAGCAGGTTGCGGACGTGGCCTGAGGTCGCGTGGTTGAGCGACGGATCGCGGGCGGACCAGCTGACGAGCGCCAGCGTCAGCGCGCCGGCGCTCACGAGCAAGGCGGCGCCCAGGATTTCCGCCAGCCTCCGCGCCGCGAAGTCGCGAAGCTGCTCGGTAAAATGGCCCCTTGCATGGCTGCGCATATGAGGAGAAGCCTCGCTTGATCGCGGCGCCGCCAATGGCGCGCGGATGCGGGCAGCGTAAAAAATCTCGGTTAAGGTGCGCTTAAGCCTGGTTGTGCGGTTTCTTGCCGCCCGCCGCGACGATCTGATTGAGCTCGGCGCCATAGATGAAGATCGCCGCCAGCATCTGAAGAAAAACGATGGCGATCACGATGGAGGCGAGGCCGGCGTACATCGATATATAACTGCTGGCGAATCTCGCGAGATAGGCGCCGAAGCCGACGCCGAGCGCGAGCGACGCGACGAGCGTCAGCGCGATGCCCGGGGCGATGAGTTTGAAGCTGCGCCGTTCCGCAGGCAAGAACTTATGAGCCGCGAAAAGCGAAATGGCCAATAGGCCGGTGGTGACGCCATAGCGCACAGGTTGGAAGAGCGGCTCAAGATCTTGGGCGATGAGCGGCGCATATCGTGCCGCGATCGTCCACGCGAGCGGCCCCAGCACGAGCAGAATGGCGACGGCGAGAAGCGCCGCTGCGCCGAGGAAGACGTAAAGAATTGATTCCAGGCGTGAGAGCCACCAGGAGCGCGTTTCCTGAAGGTCATAGGCGCGGTTCAGGGCGACGCGAAGCGCCTCGACTCCGCTCGAGGCGAAATAGATGGCGAAGACCGCGCCCAAGGTCAGCAGTCCGCCGCGCGGCTGCGTCAGCACATTGCTGATCTGGTCCGAAATCGGCCCCGCCACGCTCGCCGGCCAGGTTTCGAAGAGGAGTTTTCTTGCGGCTTCCGCTTCGCTCCGCAGGCCGAAAAAGCCCGCGAGCGCCGTCAGAAAGATGAGGAACGGAAAGAGCGAGGTCAGGATGGATAGCGCAATATAGCTCGCGATCGCCCAACCGTCGTCGCGGTTGAACTTGAGATAGGAGTCATAAAGGAGCTGAAAAATTTTTTGCATGCCGACCCATGATAGCGTGCCGACCGGGAATGGCGATGGCGCAAAGCAGGGAATCCGTCGATGAGAAGCTTTCCTTTACGAGTTTCTGCGCCATGAGCGCGGCGTTTATGATTCTGTCATATGGATCGAACTCGGCGCTCGCGAAGGACTGCAGCCGCCTCGATACCCAGACCGCGCTGAACATTTGCGCGGGCGAAAATTTCAAACAGGCCGACGCCGAACTCAACGCGGCTTACGCGATATTGTTGGGCAGGATAAGCCCGAAGGGCCGTGAACAACTGCAGGAAGCGCAGAGATCCTGGATCAAATACAAGGATGCGCAGTGCGCGTTTGACACTATGGGAACGATCGGCGGCAGCATCCACAGTATGATCGCGGCGCAATGTCTGACGGATTTGACCGAGCAGCAGACGAAAAGATTGCAGCGTCAACTGACCTGCCAGGAGGGAGACGTTTCCTGCGGCGGCCAGTAATCTGGCGCCGGTCGTCGCTCTATTTTAGCGCAGCTTCCAAATAGCTGATCATTTGGCGAAAAATGTCGTTCCTCTGTTCGGGTTTCAGTCCCTCGCCGAGATGACCGCCATCGTGCGTAATGACGCGAACGTCAACGTCGGCGCCCCTCAGTCGTTTTTGTAGATTGGCGCATTGAGAAGGCGGCGTGATCTGATCTTTTCGGCCGCAGATCAAAAGCATGGGCGATGCGTTCCGATTCACTTCGTAAAGGGGAGACGCATCGCGCAACAGCCTGCGGCGGTCGCCGCGATCGGCGCCTTTGAACAGATTTTTCCAGAGCGTATCGCGCACGCTCGCATTGAGCGCGGCTATGTCGGTGATTCCGGAGTCGGAGACGACGCATTGTACGTCCGGCGTTTCGCTGGGAGGTGAGGTCTCATCGGCTAAGGGACGGTTCACATGCGCGGCCCCGAGAAAGATCGCCAGAGCGCCGCCTGCGGAAAAGCCGACGGCGCACATGCGATGCGGATCGAGACCGATCGCCTTTGCATTATGTTTGAGCCATTCGACGGCAAGCTGCGCGTCCGCCAATTGCGCAGGCCATGGGGCGTCTCGCGCCAGCCGATAGCCGAGCGTCGCAGCGACGAAGCCCTGCGACGCGAGTTTGCGGCAGAGATGATCGAGGCTGGATTTGTCCCCGCCCATAAAGCCGCCGCCGTGGATCAGCAGCACGCCCGGACGAGGTGCTGATAACGTCGCGGCCTCGCATAAGTTCAGCCGTTGCTCCGAGAGCGGGCCATAGGCCAGCTCTCGCACCGTCGCCGGCTGCGCGGGGGAGCAAAGGCCGGCGACAGCCAGAGCCAGGAAGGCGATTCTGGCCTTGTGGGCTAAGTCGAAGCGTCGCTCCGATGCGCCGCGACATGGCATCTGGATAATCCAAAACGCTGCAGATTGAAGCTACGCGCAAGCGCCGAGGCTATATGCCGGGAATTAGAACAGAGTTCGGCATGGGCAATCTCGGCGGCGATCTGAGCGATGGCTTACTTCATCTCTGCCGCATGGCGCTCGAGCGCCGGACATACCGCCGGCATCTGCTGCCGGCGTCAGTGCACTTGCTGGGATTGCAACTTTGTCTTTAGATAATCCGTTATCTCTAAAAATATTCGCTTTTTTTGTTCATAGTCCAAGCCTGAGTTCAAATGGCCGCCCTCGTGTTTGATAATGTTAAAGTCCACTCCTGCGCTTGCTAACTTCTCTTCTATCATGGCGCATTGGGATATCGGCGTCACTTCGTCATGTTCGCCGCATACCAAGAGCATGGGCGACGAGTGCTGGTCGACTTTGTAAAGTGGTGATGCTTCGCGAAACGCATCGTTCCGGTCGGCGCTGTCTCTTCCAATAAAAATGCTTTTCCAGAGCGCATTTTGCGTCTCTGGTCTAAGTGAACCAATATCCGTAATTCCCGAGTTGGACACGACACATTGCACATCTGGTTCCGCAGGGGGAACTGAAATTCGCCCGCTTGCGGGATCGTGCGCGTGCGCGACACCCAAAAACATCGCAAGACTTCCGCCTGCGGACAGCCCCACGGCACACAGGCGAAGCGGATCGAGACTTATTTCGTCCGAATGCCGCTTTAGCCAACGGACAGCAAGCTGAACGTCGATCAATTGAGCAGGCCATGCTGAAGAGCGGTCCTTTGCGAGTCTGTAACCGACAGTTGCCGCTACAAATCCCCTTGCGGAAAAGTGTCGGCACAGCAAATTCAGGTCGGACTTGTCTCCTCGGATAAAGCCTCCGCCGTGTAAAAGCACGACTCCCGGCCGAAGCCGCTTTGAATCTTCAGCGACGCAAAGATTCAAACGCTGTTCCGGAAGAGGTCCATAGGCGATCTCCCGGAGGTCGTCTTGCTGCGCGTAAGCGGGAAACCCGCAGAGCGAAAAAGTCAAAGCAACAATGATGTAAAGAACGTCTGAGCGGAGCTTCGCGGTCCTTGCCGCGGCTTTCTTGTCGTCGTGCTGGAAGCGACGGGCGATCACCGCGCGATGCTGTTGACTGAAGCCTCAATGATATTTTTGTCGCAGATGACGGAATTCTCGTCGTTCGACGGCGAGCTGAGCGCTTGAGCGAACCGCGACTCGGAAACCGAACTCACTGGGGTTGCGTGTAATGATTGCGGATCCGGTTCGACGAAATGCTTGTTGAACACACGCATCACGTGACGAACCCCTGACGACTTTACCTCTCGTAAGTCGTCAGCGTAGTAGGTCCCGGCCACGCCCGGGGCTGTGATGATCTCATATGACGGAAAATAGACTACGTTTTTGCGCTGGCGCGCAATCTCTTCCGCCGCGACGCGGAGCACGGATTTGCTGTATGTCGTGGCGGTTAGAACGTGCTGATGTTCGTATGTTGCAATCAAGGGAACCGGCGAAACCGTCAATATCAGACGACATGTCGGGTTTACGCTCCCGATCAAATCAACGAATGTTGCAAGATCCTCTTGAACCATTCGTGAAGAGAAGTTGACGAAACCGTATGAATTAGGATCATATCTGCCGCCCGCGACGCCAGGAGCGACAGGATATACGGCGCCGTCTTTGAGGGAGCGCCATCCCTCTGTCAGACCTAAAGTGAAGACGATCCAATTGGCTTCAAGAAACATTTGCCTGACGCAGGCCAAATGGGACTGAGCCGCCCGACGGACGGTCGCCTCATCTTCGAGCGGAGCAGGTTCGATATTTGGTCTGAAGGCGTCGACGAAGCCGCCGTCAGCGGCGCTCCAGACGTCATCGCATGGCGCGAACATGCCGAAGGCGCGCTGAAATAATTGCACCGCTTGCCTGACCGTGTAGACGTTGCCGTAGCGGGCCGAAAAGACTCCATAATTCTTTTTTCGCGCCTCATCGCTGGTCATCCCCGGAGGCGCATTTTCGGCCACGTAATAATTCAGGCCAAGCCCAGCCATGTTGCGCGCCAAATGCTGCGCGAAACAGCTTCCCAATGTCGCGATTCGCTCATGAGGTTTGATCCAATGATCTTCGATCATTGGATCAATGTGCCCGGGCGCTTGCCATGTTACGCCGCGCGACCAAAACTGATAGTCTGGAAGTCCACGATAGGGATTGGCGCCCATTCGTTTCTCCTACCGCGGGATGCCCAGCAAAGCGTCCAATTTGTCTTGGAAGCAGGCGTCAGCAAACCGAACGCCCTCGCGCGTAAGACCTTTGCTCTTATAACGTTCGAATTCAGCCGAGATGAAATCATGCAGTCCGAGATATTTGCCGTTGTACAGCCACACGTAAGCTCCAGGAGCTGAGAATATCTCGCCTATTTCCGGATATACCGGCCAACCAAAATTCGCGAGCGGATCGGGAAAGAACACTGGTCGATCCAGTGCGTCTTCCGAAGCGCCGGTCTTCATGGCGAGGAGCGCCGATAGAGCCGTGAACGCATCCTTGGTCGGATGATTTATGGAGTGCATAAAAACACCGCTTCGCTTCGCCTTAAGAAAGAATTTTACAAAATCTACATTGTAGAGTTCAAAATCATGCTTGAGTTTCTTTACGCCGTCATCCCAGCGAGAGAAATACCCCAAATAATCATACACCTCTTTATTGAAGCAAGCCACGGTTTGCTCCACGCTCAGTCCGCGCACGAAGCAGCCGACGCAAATAGCAGAATTATAATTTTCAATTATTGAGTTGTTGCTGAGCCATACGTAGCAACAGTCAGGATGAAAAGGTCTAAATGTGATCTGCGGGTAGACGATGACTCTTGGATCAACATCCTGTCCGCCACTCGCGACATAAGTGCTGCTGTTCACAAAAATCAAATCAAAGTCGGGGAGGTTCGCGTCTAGGTAGTCCGAGAGCCCGGCTCCTTTTAAGGCAAGCGGGGTGACGCTCGCCTCGAGCACGAGCTGTCTCAAGGATGTGGTAATCGCTCCTGTATCGCAATTGCCAAGAACGCCGATTTTGATTCCCATCGATTGCCTTCTTACAAAGCCAATTCCACAGAAAAGTTGAACTCGTGGGATTCGGTCCAAGATCGCAAAAACTCACGACTTTTCGATAGCATAGCCCACGGCGAAACTGAAGTCGTTTGCAATGACAAAAAGCGTCAGTCGCGCTGGAAATGCGCGTAGACGAGCCGCGCCGTCGCCTTATTGACGCCGGGGACCTTTTCGAGGTCCGAAAGCGCGGCTTTCGAGACAGCCTTCGCCGACCCGAACGCCAGGAGCAGCGCGCGTTTGCGCGCCGGCCCCACGCCGGCGATCTCGTCGAGCGGATTCTTGGTGAACTCCTTCTTGCGCCGCGCGCGATGCGTGCCGATGGCGAAACGATGCGCTTCGTCGCGCAGGCGCTGGATGAAATAGAGCGCGGGATCGTGCGGCGGCAGCCGGAACGGCTCTCGTCCTTCGACGAAGAATGTTTCGCGCCCGGCGTTGCGATCTGCGCCCTTGGCGATCGACGCGATCGCCACCCCTTCGACTCCGAGTTCGCGCAAGACGTCGCGCGCCACGTCGAATTGGCCGCGTCCGCCGTCGATGAGAATGAGATCGGGCTTTGCCGGAAAAGCCTCGCGATCCTGCTCCGTTTCTCCATCCCTGGCGAGCCGCGCGAACCGGCGCGTGAGCACCTCGCGCATCATGCCGAAGTCGTCCCCCGGCGTGATCTCCGCGCTCCTGATGTTGAAGGTGCGGTAGTGGGCTTTCATGAATCCGGCGGGGCCGGCCACGACCATCGCGCCGATCGCCTGCGCGCCGCCGATGTGGGAATTGTCATAGACTTCGATGCGCCGCGGCGTCGCGGCCAGACCAAAGGCCTGGCCGAGCGCGGCGAGCAGGCGCTGCTGGCTCGCGTCTTCGGCGAGCTTGCGGCCGAGCGCCTGCCGCGCGTTCTGAAGCGCGTGGTCCACGAGTTCGCGCTTCTCGCCCCGCTGCGGCGCGAGCACTTCGACGCGGCGGCCAAGCCGCGCGGTCAACACTTCTTCAAGCAGCGCGCTGTCCTCGATCGGATGCGAGAGAAAGACGCAGCGCGCCGAAGGGCGCTCCTGATAGAATTGCGCGAGAAAGGCGTCGAGGACTTCGGATTCGGACAGTGTCGCGTCGGCGCGCGGGAAGTAGGAGCGATTGCCCCAGTTCTGATAGGCGCGAAAGAAGAACGCTTCGACGCAGAAGCGTCCGGCGTCCTTGGCGATGGCGAAGACGTCGGCTTCTTCGACGCTGCGTGGATTGATACCCTGCGCCCCTTGAACGGCTGAAAGCGCCGAGATTCGGTCGCGCAGTCGCGCCGCGCGCTCGAATTCCAGCCGCTCGGAGGCTTCGGTCATTTCGCGCGCCAGCTGTTCGCGGACGTTGCGACTTTTGCCGGAGAGGAAATCCCGCGCCTCTCGCACGAGCTCGGCGTAATCTTCCATGGAGATTTCGCCGGTGCACGGGCCCGAGCAGCGTTTGATCTGATAAAGCAGGCACGGACGCGTGCGATTGTCGAAAAAGCTTTGCGAGCAGGATCGTAGAAGAAATGCGCGCTCCAGCGCGTTCAGCGCCCGATTGACCGCCCAGACGCTGGCGAAGGGGCCGAAATAGTCTCCCTTGCGCGCGCGGGCGCCCCGGTGTTTTAGAATTTGCGGCGCATCGTGATCCATGGCGATCAGAATGTAGGGGAAGGATTTATCGTCGCGCATCAGCACGTTGAAGCGCGGCTTCAACTGCTTGATGAGATTCGCTTCCAAAAGCAGCGCGTCGGTTTCGGTCTCGACCGAGATGAACACCATCGTCGTCGTGGCCGAGATCATTCGCGCGATGCGATTCACGTGACCCGCAAGACGCGTATAGCTCGCGACGCGCTTGCGCACATTTTTCGCCTTGCCGACGTAGAGCACCTCGCCGCTTTCAGCGATCATGCGATAGACGCCGGGTCCGTTCGGCGCGTGCCGCCAATGCTTCTTGATGACGTCGACGCCGCGCTTGACGCTTTCAGGCGTCTCGGGTGGTTCGGCTCCCGTATCGCACGGCTCCGCCTCTGCCTTCGCCGCGACCTCGGGCGCATCAAAGACGTCGCCTTCTTCAGGGGGGAGATCGCGCGGATTTGCGTGAGCGGTCATTCACCTAGATCTATTCGCCGCCGGCCGCGATGGAAAGACTCGCTGGAGGCGACCGTCCGGACCAAAGTTCTGTGCAGAACCTCGAGCCAGCGCGCATTTCCCCGGCGCGCCGCCTTGCGCCCGCCTGACCGTCTGGCCACAGTCCTGCAAAGCTTGGGCTGCGACGATCAGGGGACGGCATGCAGGCGGCGAGGATCACCGTTGGCGCGGTCCTGTTTCCGGCGCTGGCGCTGGGGCTGGCCGGCGTTTTTCTGTTTGGCGAACGCTGGATCTCGCAAATTCCAGCGTCCATCGATTTCGTTCCGCCGACTTTCGCGGCGGTCTTGTTGATCGGAGGCGTCTTCGCCGCCTTGCAGCACGCCGAAATTCTAGGCGCCAGGACGGGCGAACCCTATGGCACGCTCGTCCTCACCATCGCCGTGACATTTATCGAGGTCGCGATCATGGCCTCGATGATCGAACATGGCGACGAAGATCCGACCGAAGCGCGCGAGGCGGTTTTCTCCGCAATCATCATCGTTTGCAACGGCCTCGTCGGCCTCTGCCTTCTGCTCGGCGGCTTCCGACACCACGAGCAGGAACTCCAGCCGATGGCGACGAGCGCCTATCTGGCGATCCTGATCGCGCTTTCCGTTCTTACGCTCATTCTGCCTGATTATACGACGTCGAGCTACGGACCTACTCTGTCTACAACTCAGCTCATTTTCGTCAGCGTTCTGTCGGTGCTGCTCTACGGCGCATTTCTTTTCATCCAGACCGTGCGGCACCGGTCCTATTTCATCGACGTGCATGTCGCCGCCGTGGGCCACGGCGAGACGAAGCCTTCGCGCGCCATGACGATCTTCGCAGTTGTGGGGCTGGGCGCCAGTCTGCTTGGCGTCTCGCTTCTCGCGGAACGCGTCATTCCCGGTCTTGAAGAGGCGCTTCGCTGGGGGGGCGTCGACGACGTGAACCGGGTGACCGGCGCGGCCGTGGCGATGCTGGTCCTGCTTCCAGAATCCATGAACTCCATCCGCGCCGCGACGCGTAACGCGCTTCAGACAAGTCTGAACGGCGCGCTCGGCTCCGTCGTCGCGACGATCGGGCTCACGGTTCCCGCCGTGGCGCTGTTGAGCGTCGCGACGAACCGGGAGATCGTCTTCGGTCTCGAAAAACGCGACACCGTCTTGCTGCTGCTGACATTGCTGCTCAGCGTTGTAAGCTTCGGCGCCGGCCGCACGAATCTCATGACCGGGCTGGTGCATCTCGTCGTTTTTGCGACATATGTTTTTCTATTGTTTGTGCCCTGATCTTCAGACAAAGAGCGCCAATGAACGACCATAATCCGATCTTGTATTACGCGCCGCGCACGCGGGCTTCAGGCGTGCTGACTCTGCTTGAGGAACTCGACGTTCCCTACGAGCTGCGCGTATTGAATTTCCAGCTTGGCGAACAACGCAAGCCGGAATACCTCGCCGTCAATCCGCTCGGAAAAGTGCCGGCCATCATTCACAATGGCGCGCTCGTGACGGAGCTTGGCGCGATTTTCATCTATCTTGCCGACGCCTTTCCGCAGAAAGGTCTCGCGCCGGCTATTGGCGACGCCTTGCGCGGGCCTTATCTGCGCTGGCTCGTGTTCTACGGGTCGGCGTTCGAGCCTGCGATCGTCGATCGTTCGATGAAGCGCGAGCCGGCGCCCGCAAGCAGAAGTCCCTACGGGGATTTCGATGGCGTCATGGCGCTGATCAACGCGCAATTGACGCAAGGCCCCTATCTCTTCGGCGAGCGCTTCACCGCCGCCGACATTCTTTGGGGTGGCGCGCTGCGGTGGACCGTCGGTTTTGGCCTTGTTCCCGAAAGCGCGCACATCTCCGCCTATATCGAGCGCGTGACGTCGCGTCCATGCTTTGCGCGCGTTGCGCAGACTGACGAAGAGCTGCTCAAGATTCATGAAGCGGCCGCCGGGAGCAGATGATCTCGAACTTCACCAATCGATCGGCGTTTCCCCGTGCGCGATCAGGTAAGCGTTCGCCCTCGAGAAATGCTTGCAGCCGAAGAAGCCGTTGTTGGCCGAAAGCGGCGAGGGATGCGCGCATTCAAGCACGAGATGTTTGCGCCGATCGATACTCGCGCCCTTGCGCCGGGCGTAGGCGCCCCACAGCATGAACACGACGCCTTCGCGTTCGCACGATAGCGCGCGAATGGCGGCGTCGGTGAATTGCTCCCAGCCCTTGTTCTGATGCGAGCCGGCGGCGTTCTCGCGCACGGTGAGCGTCGCGTTGAGGAGCAGCACGCCCTGGCGCGCCCAGCGCGAAAGATCGGGATCGCGCGAAACCGGACGGCCGAGATCGGCTTCGATTTCCTTGAAGATGTTCTGGAGAGAGGGCGGCGGCGGCGTGTTGGCGCCGACGGCGAAGCAAAGGCCGCAGGCCTGGCCGGCGCCGTGATAGGGGTCTTGCCCGAGAATGACGGCTTTCACCGTGTCGAATGGACATTCGTCGAAGGCGCGAAAAATCTGCGACGCCGGCGGATAGATCCGGCCCGCGACGTATTCGCCGCGGACAAATTCCCGCAGCGCGCGAAAATAGGGCTGGTCGAATTCCGCAGCGAGATGTTTGCGCCAGCTTTCTTCGAGACGGACGGGTTTGGTCATTTTGAAGCAAGATCGCGGTTGTCGACAGGAGGCGTTCGCTTGGGAGATAAAGCTAACTTGCGATATAATGCCAACATGGCGTTGGTGAATAACATTTGGTGTTGTTGCTGCCTGGAGGCGGCCCATGGCGAAAGAAGTTTCCCGAAGCGAATCGCTGATTGCGGGCGCAGGCTGGCTGGCGTTGATTATTGGCGGGCTCATCGCCGCGCCGTATGTCGTCGGCTACGGAATCGCGTTCGGAGGATATGTTCCCTATGGAGTCGTCTGCAATACAAAAGACGATCTGTTTTCTGGACGGATTGATCCACGCAATTACGCAACTTTCCTCATGAATCGCGGATGCGACTACAACGCGGAGATAATGCGCATCCTCGTCGATCCAACCTTCAAAGACGTCGATGCGCATAGGGTCATAGGCATCATAAAAAGCGGCGCCACACCCGACAACTCCGCTCACGAAATTTTGGTTGCGGATGTCGTAAAAGGCGTCAGCAGGACCTTCAAGGCTCCCGAAACTGAAGATTCATGTGGGAGAGGTGAAGCGTCTGCTTATTGTGCTTCGAACCGCTTCTGGGGCGACGACATCATCTCAAGTTTTTTCGCAAATGTTTCGGCCTCCTACCTGACGTACTTTCTGCCGAGAATGTCCGACGCGATTTTCGATGGCGCGAACTTGCTTATCAATTTCAGTCGCTTGGGGACGGTTTTCGGCGCCGGATTGTTTGTTGGATATGCGCTCGTCATCGGGATCGTCAGTGGATTTGCGATCCGGATGGTCGGCTCGATCATGAAAGGCTAGTTTTTGCAGCCGCAAGCGCTGGCGGAGCATTTGCGGTTACCGCTCATCCTCCGCAGTTTCTCGTGGCCCGCGCCTCAATCCTGCAGCGGGCCCCAGGCGGGATCGCTCGCATAGCCTGGCGTCGGGACCAGAGTCTCCGAACGGCCGAACACGTCGACCATGTGGATTTTCGGTCCGCCGCCGCCCGAAGAATCGCGGAAAAACATCAGGAAGAGACCGTTCGGCGCCCAGGTCGGCCCTTCATTGTGAAAGCCCTCGGTAAGAATGCGCTCGCCGGAACCGTCAATCTTCATGACGCCGATCGAGAAATTGCCGCCGTTCTGCTTGGTGAAGGCGATGTAGTCGCCCTTGGGCGACCAGACCGGCGTCGAATAGCGGCCGCCGCCGAATGAAATGCGCTTCGCCTCGCCGCCATGCGCGCCCATGACGTAGATCTGCTGCGAGCCGCCGCGATCGCTCTCGAAGACGATGCGCGAGCCGTCGGGCGAGTAGGAGGGCGCGGTGTCGATGGCGCCGGTGTCGGTCAGGCGCATCGTCGTGCGCGAGCGCAGATCCATCGTGTAAAGATTGGTCGTCGAGCCCTGCGCCAGCGACATGATGATCTTCTGTCCGTCGGGCGAGAACCGCGGCGAGAAGGTCATGCCCGGAAAATTGCCGACCACTTCGCGCTGGCTGTTTTCAATATTCATCAACAGCACCTTCGGATCGCCGTCGGCGCCAAACGACATGTAGGTGACGTCGAGCGAGTTGGGCGAAAACCGCGGCGTGACGACGAGTTCGTCGCCGCGCGTCAGATAGCGCACATTCGCGCCGTCCTGATCCATCATGGCGAGGCGCTTGCGCCGCCTTTCCTTGGAGCCGGTTTCATCGACAAAGACGACGCGCGTGTCGAAAAATCCCTTCTCGCCAGTGATGCGGGAAAAAACCGCGTCAGAGAGAAGATGCGCGACGCGCCGCATATTGGCGGCCTCGGTGACATATTGCTGGCCCGCGACTTGTTCGCCCGTCGTCACGTCGAAGAGTCGGAACTCCGTTTTCAGCCTGCCGTCGCCGGCGCGTTGGGAGCGACCCGTGAGGACAAATTGCGCGTTCACCGCCTTGAAGGCGGCGAGATAGGGCGCGGCGTCCGGCGGCGCGGCGTTCGCGGGCAGGGCGCCCGGGTCGATCGGATTCAAGAACACCGAGCGCTTGAAGTTGTTGAGCGTCACGGAGGTCACGGTGCGCGCGGCGTCGTCGCCGACGAAAGGCGCGACGGCGATATTGACCGGCTGAAAGCCGCCGCCCTTGAGGTCGATGATGCGTCCGGCGCGCGCCAGAGATGCGGGAAGGAACGGGGCGAACGCGGCGCCGGCGAGGAGTCCGGCGGCGGCGCGGCGGGTGAAGCAGCGTGTCATGGGCGATATCTTTCAAGCATCGGCGTGAAGAAAGCGTAGCGCTTTGCGGCGATGGACGAAGTTGTTGGATGCGGCGTTTCAGCCCCCTCCCTGTCCCTTCCCCGCTTCGCTTCGCTCGCGGGAGAGGGGACGCTCACGATCGGCGTTTGCGCGAGGCCGATGAAGCACAGTGTTTGCTCCCTCTCCCGCGAGAGCGGGGGAGGCCTAGGGAGGGGGTGAAGCCTTTCGCCACGAACGAACCAGCTCACTAATTCGAATCCTGGAAGCGGATCGTGACTTCGCGCAGAGCCTCTTCGTAGTAGGGCATGAACTCGGGCGGTATCCGCATCGGGCTGCAGCGGCGCACCGCCTGCATCGCCTGTTCGCCGCGGGCGTGTTCGGTCGGGCTCGCCGAGGCGTTCAGCAGTTTCGGACGCCCTTCGAGTTCGCCGTCGCGCGAAAGATGGAACTCCACGATCGGCGCATAAGTCTGCCCGCCGAGCGACAATCCAGACGCCCAGCAAGGGTAATAGTGATCGTGGATATAGGCGGCGATGCGCGCCTCCATCGAAGCCGACATGCTGGCGGCCGCTCCCGTTGGCGCGCCGAGCGCCGCCGCCTGCGTCGCTCGGCCGGTCGCGGCCTTGCGTTGCGGCGCTTCGCGGCTCAGCAATTTCGAGATGCTCGCGGCGTCGAATTTTGACTTCGGCGCATTCTCCTCGCCCGACTTCGGCTTCGACTCCTTGACGGCCTTTTCGGCGAGTTCGCCGATCGATGTCTCAGGCTCAGGCTTGTCCTGCGGCTTTTTGCTGTCGAGCAGCTTCGCCACCTCGTCGATCTTGAGCCGCTCTTTCGGTTTCGCCGTCGCCGCCGCGTCCTTTGCCGAATTGTCCGGCTTGGACCGGGTCGGCGGCTTCGGCTTCACGACTTCGGCGTCTTCGGGTTCTTTCTTCTCGGGCTCTTTTTTGTCGGGTTCCGGCGCCGCGGCCTTAGGCTTCGCAACCGGTTTGGGCTCGGGTTGCTTTTCCACAGGCTTTGGCGGCGGCTCCGGCTTCGGCGGCAGCGCGGCCACGCGCTTGGGCGGCGTCGGCGGCGCATCGTCGGCGGTCGGCTGCGGCAGCGGACGCACGGGCGGCGGCGGCGTCGCTATGTCCTTCTTGGCCTGCGCGAGCGGCGGCTCGGGCTTCGTCTCAACTTCGGGCGCGACCTTGTCGACGCGCGGGGTGGGCTTGATCTCGCGCGCGGTTTTCTCGCCCTTCATGATCTGGGTGAGTTCGCTGTCGGTGACGATGTCGACCGGAACCATCTCCACCGCATCGTCGAATTTCTTGGCGTCGGAAAACAGGACAAACGCCGCCAGAAGCAATCCAGCGTGGATCGCCGAGGAGAGAGGAAAACCAGGTTCGGAGCGCGAAATTTTCACTTCCGCTCAGCTCACTTTTTCTCCTGCTCCGTCACCAGCGCGACCTTCTTGTAGCCGGCGCTGATAACAAGCGACATCACTTCGGCGACGCGGCCGTAGTTCACCGCCTTTGAGCCACGCACATAGATGCGTTCGTCGAATCCCTGCTTCACGGCGTCCTTCAGCCTGTCGAGCAACTGGGTCGTTTCGACCGGTTGATCCATTAGGAACACCTGTCCCTTATCGTCGATGGCGATCGAAACCGGCTTCTGGTCAATGTTGAGCGCGCCGGCTTTGGTTTCCGGAAGATCGACGGCGACGCCGGTGGCGAGCAGCGGCGCCGCCACCATGAAGATGATGAGCAGCACCAGCATGACGTCGATGAACGGCGTCATGTTGATTTCGGCCATGGCGCCGTAGCGCGGCACGCCGCGTCGCCGCCTGCCGCCCTTGCGTCCCGGGGTCGAGAGGGAAGCGCCCATGCCTGCTCCTTACGCCGCGCGGTCGCGGTTCGAGGACGCCGCGTGTTGGTCGATCTGCCGCGACAGGATCGCGGAAAACTCGTCGGCGAAGCTTTCCATGCGCGCCTGCGACTTGGCGACGTCGCCCTGCATCTTGTTGTAGGCGATCAGCGCGGGAATCGCGGCGAAAAGACCGATCGCGGTGGCGAGCAGCGCTTCGGCGATGCCGGGCGCGACGACGGCGAGCGAGGTGTTTTTCGAGGCCGCGATCGAGCGGAACGACGTCATGATGCCCCAGACCGTGCCGAACAGGCCGATGAAGGGCCCGGCCGACGCCACGGTGGCGAGCACGAGCAGATTGGATTCAAGCTTTTCCACCTCGCGGGCGATGGAGACGTCGAGCACCTTCTCGATCCGCGCCTGCAGGCCCATGAAGGAGGCGCTGGCGCCCGCCTGGAAGGAGCGCTTCCATTCCCGCATGGCGGCGACGAAAAGCGTCGCCGTGCCGGTCTGCGGCCGCTCGGAGAGCTTGCCGTAAAGCTCTTCGAGCGAATTGCCCGACCAGAAGTTTTCCTCGAAGCGATCCATCGAGCGGCGCATGCGCGCGAAGAGCAGCGTCTTGTCGATGATGATCGCCCAGCACCAGACCGAGGCGGCGAGCAGTCCGACCATGACGATCTTGACGACGATATGCGCGCCCCAGAACATGCTCCAAATCGTAATGTCGGCGGCGGGGGCGGCGAGAGGGCTCGCGGCGATCTCGGCTGGATTCATGATTTGTCCTTGAGTCGGCAGGCGCTCTGCGGCGGCTTTGGCTGCGACGCCCGGTCTATCGCCCGCAATTTCGCCATTTGTGGGGCTGCGATGCGCCGCACAACAAACCATAGGGAGGACCGGTTAACAAGGTGTGAGGGTTAAGCAAAGCTTAGCCAAGCGGAATGGGTTCTGGCGGCGTCTCACTCATTAAGCCGATAAATCCACCAGCCCTTGTGCTGATAGACGAGGGAAAATCGCGTGAGGGGCGAGGGCAGGGAGGTGGAGAACGGCAATAGCCGCGCAATCAGCCTGTCGCCGTCGCTCTTGCGCTGGAAATAATGCAGCCGCGTCGCGCCGCCCATCGGTTCGACGGCGAAGCCGCTTTCGATCTTCTGATCGCGCATCCATTGTTGCGCGGATTTGATGAGGCCGTGCGAAACGCCGGTCGCGGCGAAATCCTTATAGGCGATGGAGAGCTGTTGCGGCCGTGCGGCGGCGAGCATCCACGCGTCCGAAATGCGCACGGCGACATAGGCGGACTTGCCGTCGGCGAGTTTTTTCAACACCTCGCTCGCGCGCGCCTCATCGGAGTCGAGCAACGCGTCCATGAAACGCGTGAAGCTGTTCGCTGACGAAGTCGGGACTCCCGCGCCCCATCGCGCGCGCTCGGCCGCCCCTGCGGCCGACCAGGCGGCCGGCAACAGCAGTCCGCGCGCCTCTGCGTCGTCGAGCGGCGCGGCGCGGCCGGCGACAAGCCGAATCGCGCGCGAGAAGTCCCACCACGCCAGCACGACGGCGTCCTGCGGCGTATGTTCGCGGATTGCGGCGAGAACCTTCGCCGCATCGGCTGCTGAAACCTCTGCGAAGAAGATCGGCTCGGTGACCTGATTGCGCCACGTGAGCGGCGTCAGTCGGCCTGCTTCATCGCGCGCGACGACGCCAGTGGCGAGAGGGCGGCGCTCGTCCTTCGCCGACACCTCGATCTGCTGGAGGCGCTCGGGCGTGAGTCCGAAGCCTTCGACATCCTTCGCCGCGTCCGCCGAGATCGGCCCGAGCCGTGTTTCAAACGGCGCGGTGGGATTGAGCCCGGCGTAGATCGCCCAGCCGAGCAGGGCGAAGCCGAAGACGATGAGGGCGACGCCGGCGATGAGCCGAATGCGGGGAGTCATGCGCGTCCACTGTCAGAGGTCATTGCCGCACCCGAATGTCATTCCCGCGAAAGCGGGAATCCAGAGCTACTGCGAAACGTTTCGCGGCGCCCTGGATTCCCGGTCGCGCTTCGCGCGCCGGGAATGACATCGGATACGCTTAGCGGCCCTTGCGGTCACGACGCATGAGCAGCCCGGCGCCGGCAAGCATGGCGAGGACGCCCAGACCGCCGGCCCAGGCGCGGCGCGCCGGCGAGTCGAGATCGAGGTCGCCGCGCTTCTCGCCGGAGATGCGCTTCAGCTCGGCGCGAATTTCGGCGGCTTCGCGCAGCTTCGTATCCTCGTCGTTGATCTTCGCCGCCGCGCCGATGAGCTGCGACCAGCCTTCGGTATAGGTGTAGCCGCCGGGGTTCATATGCGCGAGCCCCTTGTAGTGCTTGATCTGATGGTGCTCCCACATGTCGGCGAAGACATATTCGATGGCGCTCGGATTATTGCCCTTCTGCCAGAAGAGCTGGAAGAAGCCGCCTGCGTCGTCCTTCTCGGGCGCCGGCGGCGCCGGACGGTTCGTCGTCTGACCCGGCAGCAGCTTGTCGTTGTAGAGCTTCACCAACACGCTCCGCGCCCTCTCTGTGATGTCGAGTCCGGAGACGATGCCCTTGTCCATGCCGTCGAGATAGGCGCGCGCGAAACTGTCGGAGTGACAGTTGGAGCAGGTCGAAACCCACGATTCCTTGCGTTGCGTGAACCAGGGGTGGTTAAGGTTTTCCGCGATCTTCGGCATCGGCACGAAGGCCCAGCGCGACTTGCGCACCATGTTGTGCGTGAACTTCCCCTGATACTCCATGTGGCAGAAGGCGCAGGTCGGGGCGTTCATATTGCCCTTTTCCATCGCGTCGGCGAGGCGGACGTTCCAGTCCCATGTGTCGCCGCGCGTCTGATAGATCGTCCCGTGCTTCGACAGCATGTAGCCTTCGAATTCATTGTGATCGACGCCATTGTGGCAGATGGCGCAGGCCTGCGGCTTACGCGCCTGCACGGCCGAGAATTCGTGGCGCGTGTGGCAGGAGTTACACGTCGTCTGCGGCGTGTGGCAGAAGGTGCAGCCTTCCGCGACTTCGCGCTGCTCCATCGCCGCCCACACGGCGTTCTCGACATTGGCCTTCATCGAGAGCGCGTGCGACGGATGGCCCGGCTTCCACTGATCCTGCGGCCAGGTGAAGGTGTCGCGTTCTGATTCGCGTTCGGCGAACTGCTGCACATGGCATTGTCCGCAGGCGGCCGCGTCGGGCATGCGCAATTCAGTTTTATGCTGGCCATGGTCCTTGCCGACGCCCATATGGCAGTCGATGCAGCCGACCTCTTTCAGCGGTTCGCCGTTCTTGAGCGTTCCCATTGAGCGGAGATTGTTCTCGACCTCCGTGATCATCGCCTTCTTATAGGCGCGCGCATCCGAGTCCGGCAGATTGCGAATCGCGTCGAGATTGCCGTGCACGCTGCCCTTCCAGCTATGCGTCCAGCCGGGCGTCACTTGGCTGTGGCATTCGACGCATTGCGCGCGCTGCGCGTCGACGTCGATCGTCTGCGGCGGCTTATAGAAATCGTGCGGATTGAGATATTTCGAGATCGGGATCGGCTCCCAATATTTCGAGAACGAGCCTTTGCCGGCGCCTTGCGATTCGTCGTAGTAGCGCTTGGTCAGCGCGTCATAGAGCTCCTTGGGCGAGGCGGTCTTCGCAAGACCCAGCGCCTTGAAGGTTTCATCCGGCGTATCCGCAAGGGCCGGCGCGGAGAGGACAAAGGTCACGGCGAACGCGAGAATCAGCGCGAGGCGAGCCGCGTAATGAGAAACCCTCTGTGAATTCAGCATGCTCTCCCTCGCCCCTTCTGCGTCTGGCTGCATTGTCGGGGCCGAGGCAGCCAGAGGAAAGGACCACAGGCTTCCCCCCCGATGAGGCCACCCCCTCAGGCGCCTTATGGCTCGTCAAAGCGCTGCCTGACGATAAATGATGACTTTAGGAGAAGCCATGACGACGCGTTGGTTCCCCTCAGCTTTGACGACCGCCGAGGCGCCGCCCGGCATGCGCATCTATGCGATCGGCGACGTTCACGGCCGCGCCGATCTTCTGCACGTTCTCGCCGAAGCGATCGTCGAAGATCTCGCGGCGCGCCGCTGCGAACAGGCGGTCACCGTGTTCGTCGGGGATTACGTCGACCACGGACTTGGCTCCAACGGCGTGTTGAAGCGCCTGGCTTCAGGGGATTTTCCGACGCCCGTCGTGACCCTGCGGGGTAATCACGAAGAAACGATGCTGCGCTTCATCAACGACGCGGCGGCGCTCGACGATTGGGTCAGCAGCGGCGCGCTGATGACGCTGCATTCCTATGGCGTCGACACTGGCGAGGAGGTGGCGAAAGGCGGAGCCTCACAGGTGCGCGTCAAATTTCTCGCGCATTTCCCGGATGAACATCGCCGCTTCATCGAAGAAACGCGGCTGTGGGCGGAATATGGCGGCTATTTCTTCTGTCACGCCGGCGTGCGGCGCAGCGCGCCGCTGCATTTGCAGACTCCCCACGATCTGATGAATATCCGCGAGGGGTTTCTCGACTGCGGCGAGTCCTTCGGCAAGGTGATCGTGCATGGGCACACGCCGCATAACAACGTCGAGGATTTGCCCAACCGGATCAATCTCGATACGCATGCGTTCAAGACCGGCGTATTGACGGCGGTGGCGCTGGACGGCGCCGAGCGGCGGTTTATTCAGACCGCGTGAGGCGTCATCCGACGCGCAGCTCGAAGGCGTTTTCGAGATGGCGCGGCAGCCGGCCCGGCGCAACGAAGATCGCGTCGGCGCGCAGCGTGTAGGCCATCGCCCAAGGGTTCGCGGCGAGCCAGCGGCCCACAGCCTGCGAGAAGCGGCGGTGTTTTTGCGGCGTGATGGCGATGGCCGCGTCCTCGAGATCGGCGCGCGCCTTCACTTCGACGAAAACGATCGTGCGGCCGCGTTTCGCGATAATGTCGATTTCGCCGCCATGCGCGCGAAAATTACGCGCCAGAATTTGATAGAGCCGCGCCCGCAGCCACAGCGTCGCCGCCGTCTCGGCGCGAAGGCCGTAGACATAGGCGGCGCGTCGGGCGTCGTGCTTTGTCTCGCTCACAATGAAACGGGCGCGATCACCATGCCCCCTCCCTGTCCCTCCCCCGCTGCGCGGGAGAGGGGACCCTAACGACGCAGATTGTGCAGTTTCATTGCAGAGACCCGAGTCGGACTCCCTCTCCCGCGAAGCGGGGGAGGGTTGGGGAGGGGGCGCAAGTTCATCTTACTTCCCCCGTCCCGCCGCCAGCTCCAGCGCCCGCGCGTAAACCTGTCGGCGCGGCTGGCCCGTGGCCGCCGATACCACGCTCGCCGCGTCCTTCACCGAATGCGCCGTGAGCGCCTCTTCGATTTTGGCGTCGAGATCGGCGGCCGCAGTCAGCGCCGCGTCCGCGCCCGGCGGGGCGACGAGCAGCACGATCTCGCCCCTTGGCGGCTCCTCTTCGGCGAGCGTCGCCGCTAGGTCGTCGAGCGTCCCGCGCCGGACCGATTCGAACATTTTGGTCAGTTCGCGGGCGATCGCCGCATTGCGCTTGCCGAGAATCGCCGCGCAATCGGCGAGCGTTTCGGCCAGCCGCCGCGGGCTTTCGAAAAACACCAGCGTTCCGGGAATAGGCGCGAGTTCCGCGAGCCGCGCCCGCCGCGGGCCGCTTTTATGCGGCAGAAAGCCCTCGAAAAAAAAGCGGTCGGTCGGCAATCCGGCGACGACCAGCGCCGCGAGCACGGCGGAAGGGCCGGGCACCGACGTCACATGCACGCCTTTCTCGAGCGCCTCTTGGACAAGGCGAAAGCCCGGATCGGAGACGAGCGGCGTGCCGGCGTCGGAGACGAGCGCGAGCTTCGCCCCTGCCTCCAGACGCGCCAGAAGGTGAGGGCGGATCACCCTGGCGTTGTGCTCGTGATAGGCGATCAGCGGCGTCGAAATCCCGTAATGCGCAAGGAGCGTTTTTGTGACCCTTGTGTCCTCGGCGACCACCGCGTCCGCTGCGGCGAGGGTCGAGAGCGCGCGAAACGAAACGTCCTTCAGATTGCCGATCGGGGTCGCGACAAGGTGCAGTCCCGGCTCGATTCTCTCGGCTTCGGCGCGCAGGCCAAAGGCGGTGTAGCTCGCAGCAGGCGGAGAGAGGGCCTCGATGGTCATGCGTGTCGCCGATCTTCGTTCGTTTTAAGATACTAGATGTTCGTTTAAGAGGACAAGCGCCAACTGCGCGCCAGCCGCAATTCCTCCAAATGGACCGTCTATTGACTTTCGGCTAGGGACTCGGACCCTTAGCGCACAATAGCCGCGCCATGGCGGGAGCCCTGGGCGCCGCAGGGGGTTTTCATGTCGACATTGTCTTCTCGCGCGCGCGCCGGCGCGTTCACGCGCGGCGCCGTGACGAAGCGCGCTGCGCTCGTCGGCCTTGCAGCCACGCTCGCCGCCTGCAGTCCGACGAGCGGGCCCTGGGCGCCTGGCGCGCGTGATCTAAAGCTCAGCGGCGCGACCCAGGTCGCTCCCGCGGAGGGCGAGACGATCGGAACAGGCGCGGTGAAAATCGCGCTGATCGTGCCGCTGACGGGCCCCTCGGGTCCATCCTCCGTCGGCGCTTCGCTGCTCAACGCCGCAAAGCTCGCCTATGCCGACAGCGGCGCCAATGACGTGACGATCCTCGTCAAGGACGATCGCTCGACGCCGTCGGGCGCCGCCGCGGCGACTCAGTCCGCCATCAACGAGGGCGCCGAAGTTATTTTGGGACCGGTGTTCGGCGCCGGCGTCAAGGAGGCCAGCCGCGTCGCGCGCTCCGCCAACAAGCCGATGATCGCCTTTTCGACGGACTCCTCGGCCGCGGGCCGCGGCAGCTATCTCTTGTCCTTCCCGGTCGAGGGCTATGTTGACCGGGGCGTCAGCTTCGCGTCGCAGCACGGCAAGAAATCGATTGCGGCGCTGGTGCCCGAAAACGATTACGGCACGCTGGCGATGGCGCAGTTTCAGCAGAGCGCCGCGACTTACGGCATCCGCGTGCCGGTCATCGAGCGCTACAAGCCCGGCGCGCCCGGCGAGTCGGTGAAACGTCTGGCCGCCGCGCGTGATCAGTTCGACGCGCTGTTCATTCCCGAGCAGGCCGAGCAGATGCAGGCGGTGTCGAAGGAGCTCGTGGCGAATGGCATCGACTCAAAGAAGGTGCAGATTTTCGGCACGGGCCTGTGGAACGACGCGCGCACGCTGAGCCTGCCGGCGCTGCAGGGCGCCTGGTTCACGGCGCCGGAGAACGCTGGCTTCAACGCTTTCGCGCAGCGCTACAAGGCGAAATACGGGTCCGACCCGGCGCGCGTCGCGACGCTCGCCTATGACGCGGTGTCGCTCGCCATCGCGCTGTCGCGTTCGCAAGGGTCGCAACGCTATTCGGAAAGCGTGCTGACCAATCCTTCCGGCTTCAACGGCGCCGACGGCGTCTTCCGCTTCAAGCCGGACGGCGGCAATGAACGCGGATTGTCGGTGCTGGAGATCGGCGGCGGTTCGGCGAAGATCATCTCGCCCGCGCCGCGCAATTTCACCGGCAACGGCGCGTAGCGGTTCGTTTCGCTCATCCTTCGCGACGCGCCATTCCGGCGCTCTAAATATGAGTAAGCTCAGTCAGCATTCATTGATTTCTAGTGGAGGATATCATGGCGACCAACCGCACGAACGTCTATTCGCCCTCGGAATTCCTGGAACGCCAGAGCGGTGACGCCTGTCTGCTCCCGCTGACCGTTGTCGGCGTCTCAAAGCCAGGCGCAGACAAGAACTCCATTCTGTTCGCGCTGGATGTCGCGCGGGATGTCTGGATTAACGTGCCAATCGCGCTTGTCGAAAACGTCGAGGTTTTGGGAGACGCGAAATGCGGCGCGGACAGCTATCCGCATGTCCGCCTGCGCATGAAGGATCCGAGTTCGCCCGAAGGTCAGGCCTTCGCCGCCTTCTTCAAGGGGATGGAGACCGCGCTTTTCGCGGTGATGCGCAAGGTGACGCCCATCTTGCAAGCGGCGGGAGAGGCGGGCCTGCGCGACGCGTGCCACGATTGCATTCATGCGTGCACGCTGATCGTTCTTCCGCCGGACGATCCCTTCGCGCAGATCACCTGCATGCTGAATTGCAGCGCCTGCCCCTGACAAATGCTTAGAGCAGGTTCCGAAAAAGTTGTCAGACTTTTTCGATGAGAACCTGCTCCACCATTTTGATTTCGAGCGATTCCTTATCGATCACATGATTGCACGTGATCGGGAAGCGCTCTAGGCGGTCGCGCTTTCGCCGGCGATCTTGCCGAAATCGGCGACGCCCATCATCACGCGGCGCAGTTCGGCAAGCAGCCGCAACCGGTTCAAGCGCAGATCGGCGTTGTCGGCGTTGACCGTCACATCGTCGAAGAAGACGTCGACCGGCTCGCGAAGTTTTGACAGCGCGCGCATGGCGCCGGCGAAATCTTCCTTCGCAAGATGTTCGGCAGTCTCTTCGCGCGCGCGGGCGATGGCGGCGGCAAGCTTATGTTCCTGCGGCTCGATGCGCAGGTTCGGCGCATGGCGATGCGCATAGGCGTCCGGCCCGTCCTTCTTCTCTTCGGCCTTCAGAATGTTGCTGGCGCGCTTGTAGCCGGCGAGCAGGTTCCTGCCGTCGTCGGTTGAGAGGAATGTGTCGAGCGCCTCGACTTTGCGCGTGATCATGAGCAGATCGTCCTGTAGCGGCGCTTCCCCTCCCCCTTGCGGGGAGGGGCTAGGGGTGGGGGTCTCTGTTTCCGCAACAGCCCCGAGCGCCGCATCTATCAGATCGTGTCGCGCCCCCTTGTCGCGCAAGTAGACCTTGAGGCGATCGATAAAAAATTCGAGGAGATCGATAGCGATCGTTCCAACCTGTTGGTCACCCACCTGTCGGACCGCCTTGCCTATCGCAATGAACTGAGCCCCTATTGGAATGTTAGCGCGTTTGGCCGCTTCTCGATCATGTTCGCGCTTTGTAGATGCGCATTGCTTTGCAATAACATCATTGTGTGGATCGAGAATCGAAAGCAACCGCAACCGCAGCTCGTTTTCCAATACGATCCTAATCACCCCCAGCGCCGCTCTGCGCAGCGCGTAGGGGTCCTTGCTGCCCGTCGGCTTTTCGTCGATCGCCCAGAAGCCGACGAGCGTGTCGAGCTTGTCGGCGAGCGCCACCGCGATCGACACGGGATCGGTCGGAATGCGGTCGTTCGGCCCTTGCGGCTTGTAATGTTCCTCAATCGCCGCGGCGACGCTGGCGTCTTCGCCTTGCGCGCTGGCGTAATAGCGGCCCATCAACCCCTGCAGTTCGGGGAATTCGCCGACCATTTCGGAAACGAGGTCGGCCTTGCAGAGCGTCGCCGCGCGTTCCGCGAGAAAGGCGTCGGCGCCGACGATCGGCGCAAGCGCCTTCGCCAGCGCCGCGATCCGCTTCACGCGTTCGCCCTGCGTCCCGAGCTTTTCGTGAAAGACGATGGCGTCGAGCTTCGGCAGGCGCGCTTCGAGCCTCGTTTTGAGATCGGTCTCGTAGAAGAATTTCGCGTCCGACAGCCGCGCGGCGATGACGCGCTCATTGCCGGAGACGACCGTCGCGCCGCCGTCCGAGGCCTCGATATTCGAGACCAGAATGAAGCGAGGCGCGAGTTCACCTCCCCCTTGAGGGGGGAGGTCGGCAGGCGAAGCCTGCCGGG
>NZ_JADNRA010000033.1:247106-248080 GCF_015709525.1 Methylocystis sp. L43
CCCCGCGCCTTCGGCGCGACCCTCCCCCTCAAGGGGAGGGCGGTTGCGCAGCACGAAACATTTCTGATTCACGCGGATCGTCGCGCGGATGACTTCCGGCGGAATGGACAGAAAACTCTCGTCAAACGCGCCCATGAGCGTCACCGGCCATTCGACGAGTCCGGCGACTTCTTCAAGCAGGCCAGCGTCCTCGACAAGCTCCAGCCCTTGCGCGAAGGCGAGATCCTTCGCGTCGTGCAGGATGATGTCGCGCCGGCGCGCCGCATCGATGACGACTTTGGCGCGCTCGAGCGAGAGCGCGTAATCCTCGAAGCGCTTCACGCGAATGGGTTGCGGCGCCAGGAAGCGATGGCCGTGGGTCACATTGCCTGACGCGATTCCGTCGACCTCGAAGCGGACGACCTCGGGCGTTTCGGTCTCCGGCCCGAAAGTCGCCACGATCGAATGGAGCGGCCGCACCCAGCGCAGCGAATCCCCGCGCTCGGACGCCGCGCCCCAGCGCATCGATTTCGGCCAGGGAAAGCTCTTGATGATCGCCGGCAGAATTTCAGCGAGGACGTCGATCGTCTCCGCGCCGGCGCGCTCGATGACGGCGAGATAAAACTCGCCGCCCTTCTTGTCCTTCGCGATCTGCGCCTGATCGAGAGAGGCGAGGCCGGCGCTTTTCAGAAACCCGGCGACCGCCGCCTCGGGCGCGCCGACGCGCGGCCCTTTGCGCTCTTCGCGGATATCGGGCTGGCGCGATGGCAGGCCGACCACCTGCAGCGCGAGGCGGCGCGGCGTGGCGTAGGCGACGGCGCCCTCATAGGTCAGGCCGCGATCGACCAGCGCATTGGTGACGAGCCGCTTCAGATCGTCAGCCGCCTGCCGCTGCATGCGCGCCGGAATTTCTTCGGAGAAGAGTTCGAGAAGGAGATCGGACATTGCGCAGTCTATTCCCCTCCCCCCGCTTGCGGCGGGGAGGGGTTAGGGGT
>NZ_JADNRA010000033.1:248481-256077 GCF_015709525.1 Methylocystis sp. L43
GGGGAGGGGTTAGGGGTGGGGGGCTCTATCGTTTGGTAGAGCGCGGCGCAGATCGTGTCCACAACGCTTTCAAGATTGCGCAAAACTTCGTGATTCCAAAATCGCAGCACGCGATAGCCGCTTGTCTCAAGAAAGCGCGTGCGCTTTTCGTCGCGCAGAGCTTCGGCGTCGAAGCCATGCTGCTCGCCGTCCAGCTCGACGACGATACGTGTGCGATGACATGCGAAATCCGCGAAATAGGGGCCGATCGGCGCTTGTCGGCGGAAATGGACATTTTTGATTTCATGCTGTCGGAGTTGAGTCCAAAGCCGACGTTCGGCCGGCGTCGCTTCGCGGCGCAATTTTCGGGCGCGGGGCGTTCGAGGGTCTGAACGATCTATTTTGTCGTTCATCGCGCGCCCCCCCACCCCTAGCCCCTCCCCGCCGCAAGCGGGGGGAGGGGAACGCCAACGCCCCATGCGACCGCCTCTGCATTAGCCGCTGAGATAATGCCTTCAGGCGATTTCCTTGACCGCCGACGTCGGCGCATCGAGGAGAAATTTCTCGACTTCGAGCGCCGCCATGCAGCCGAGGCCCGCTGCTGTGACGGCCTGGCGATAGACTTCGTCGGCGACGTCGCCGGCGGCATAGACGCCCGGCATGCTGGTGCGCGTCGTTCCCGGCTCGACGGCGATGTAGCCCGACGGTTTGATCGTCAATTGGCCGCGGAACAGTTCGGATGCCGGCGAATGACCGATGGCGACGAAGACGCCGTCCGCGGCAAGCGTGTGAATCGCGCCGGTCGCGACGTTCTTGACGCGCGCGCCGGTGACGCTCAGCGGGTTCTCGTCGCCGACGATCTCGTCGATGACGTGATTGAAGAGAATTGAAACATTTTCCTGCGCCAGCAGACGCTTCACCAAAACGCGCTCGCTGCGGAATTCGTCGCGCCGATGGATGATGGTCACATGCGACGCGAGATTTGAAAGATACAGCGCTTCCTCGACGGCGCTGTTGCCGCCGCCGACGACGAGCACTTTCTTGCCGCGAAAGAAAAAACCGTCGCAGGTCGCGCAGGCGGAGACGCCGAAGCCCTTGAACCTTTCCTCGCTCGGCAGTCCGAGCCATTTCGCCTTGGCGCCGGTGGCGATGATGAGCGAGTCGCAGGTGTATGATTTGCCCGAATCTCCAGTGAGCCTGAAGGGCCGCTCGTCGAGATGCGCCTCGACAATATGATCGGAAACGCGCTTCGTGCCGACATGTTCGGCCTGCAGGCGCATCTGCTCCATGAGCCAGGGCCCCTGGATCGGGTCGGCGAAGCCAGGGTAGTTCTCGACCTCGGTCGTGATCATGAGCTGACCGCCCTGCTCGAAGCCGGCGATGAGCATCGGTTCGAGCAGCGCACGGGCGGCGTAGATCGCCGCCGTGTAGCCGGCCGGGCCGGAGCCGATGATGATGACGCGCGCATGCTGCGGCATGAAGTGGCCTCGCGAGTGACGACGCCCGCAATCTAGCCATTATCAGCGTCGCCGCAACCGCTCGGGCGGCCGCCGCGTGGAAGTCCGGCTTACCAGCCCCAACCGCCGTCGCCGCCCCAGCCCCGGCAGACGTTCATCCATTGGCGTCGCCAGCCCCAATGGGTCCATACCCTGCGGATCTGATAGCAGTCGCCATAGCCGGCGTTGGCGTAGCTGGGCCAGCCGCCGCCCGAACCAACTCCCGCGCCATATCCCGGCGAATAGGCGGGTAGGTCTGTGCGGTAATAGCTCCAGCCCCAAGGCTGGCCCCAGCCCACGGGCCGGCCCCAGCCGCCCCGACCGCCCCAACGGCCGGCCCAGCCGACGCCGGGCAGAACCGCGCCGCGGAAGCCGCCGCCGCCCCAGCCGAAGCCATGCCATCCGTCCCATCGCTGCGCCTGCGAGGCGCCGGAATGGGCAATCAAGCCAATGAGCAGAGCGCCCGTCGCGGCCGCCGCTTTGATTACGTTAGACATCGCTCCAGCTCCTCCTCGATGCAAAAACGCCCTCCCGAAACGGGAGGGCGCGTGTGTTTCAAAATGCTGACGCGAAGGGATCGGCTTACCAGCCCCAGCCGGTGTTCCAACCACCCCAACCGCCGCCCCAACCGCCGCCCCAGCCGCTGTAGCAGACGTTGACCCACTGGGGCCGCCAGCCCCAATTGGTCCAAACGTTGCGGAGCTGATAGCAGCCGCCGTAGCCGATATTGGAATAATAGGACGAACCCCAACCCAAGCCGTACCCCGCTCCGATCAGGCCCGCGCCATACCACGGCCAATAAGAACGCGCCCACGGGCGTCGCCAGCCCCAGCCGCCGACCACAGGCCTGCCCCAGCCGCCGCCGCGCCAGCCGCCGCCCCAGCCCGCGCCGCGCCAGCCGCCGCCCCAGCCGGGCCCACGCCAGCCGCCGCCGCCCCAGCCGCCTCTAAAGCCCCCGCCGGGCAGAACCGCGCCACGGAAACCGCCGCCGAAACCGCCGCCCCTGAAGCCGCCAAGCCCGCCGCCGAAGCCGCCGCCCCTGAAGCCGCCAAGTCCGCCGCCCCTGAACCCGCCGCCGCCGAAGCCGCCGCCCCTGAACCCGCCGAACCCGCCACCGCCGAAACCGCCGCCGCCGAACCCGCCGCCTCGGCCGCCAAAGCCGCCCCTCTGCGCCTCAGCGATGTCCGTATGGGCCAGCAACCCGATAACCAACGCGGCCGTCGCGACCGCCGTTTTGACCGATTGAGACATTTCCAGCTCCTGATCGTGGTCTCAAAGCATTTGCGCTGGCGGGCGAAAATCCATGCGCGGTCCTGGCGCGCTCAATATTCGCCGCCAACCCCGCCCAACGTCACTAAATCGCGCGCGGCGCATGCACTTCAAGAAGTGCTGCATTCGACGAGCGAAAATGGATACGAGTCTCTTGTTGAAAATAATTCATCGGTGTTGCGCTTATATCACAAGCTCACAAGACGCATCTTCCGCAAGTAGTGATGTCCATCGTAGGCAAGAACAAGCAGTAAGGAACCAGCTCCGGTTCAAGCGTGTTTTTTATTCCTATGAATTGTCCGGGGTTCCACGCGCCGAAGCCTCTCATCTCGCCATTATTTGGTCACGAGCGATTTCTATTGGCAAGAAATCTGCGGAGTCGCCTGCGGCCTTTGCAAGGAGAATGTTGTGAAAAAAGTTATGTCCGGAGTTCTGGCCCTTTGCGCCGCGAGCCTGCTCGCTCCGACGGCGACGCAAGCGGGCGAGTGGGTTGGCCAAGCGTCCTATTACGCGCACAGGGGGCGCACGGCGAGCGGGGCGCATGTCGGCGCCCTGACGGCCGCGCATCGGACATTGCCCTTCGGATCGAAGGTGCGAGTGACCAATTTGCATAACAATCGTTCGATCGTCGTCACGGTGAATGATCGCGGGCCTTTCACGCGCGGGCGCGTGATCGACGTTTCCGTCGCGGCCGCCGACAGCCTCGGCTTCAGATCGGCGGGCGTCGCGCATGTCAGGGTAGAGCAGGTCGTGGACTAATAACGCCACCACACTGCGCTGATCAGGCCGCGCTCGGCAGGCGAGTTGACGCCGCCAAGCGCGGCGATCGCGCCGATCTGCAACGAAAGCGACGCCGTCATGTCGTAGACCGCGCTCAACTGAAATTTCTGCGCGGCGACGACGCCCGCCGGGCCGCCTCTCGGCGCAAAGCCGGAGAAGCTTTGGGCGAGAAGCAGGATCGGGGGCAGGGGTCGCAGCCCGGCGGTGAGGTCGGCGCGGATCTCGTCGCCATTCTGTCCGCGCGACCGATAACCCAGCTGGGCGTCGACAAAGGCGGGAAAGCCGAAAAACTCGAAGGGCCGGCCGACGAGCAGCCGCAGGTCGGCCTGCACGGGATCGCGCATATCGAGGAACCGCCGCGCCGCCGGCGAGGCGGCCCGGACGCCCGCCTGCAGCGAGACGATGTAATCGCCCCAGGTGAAGAGCAGCGTGCGCGCGCCGAGCGCGCCCAATCCGAGACCGTCATAGCGCGCGCCCGATGGGCCCTGGAGCGACAGCGGCAGGCCGGCCTTGGCTTCCTCGACGAGCAGGTTGAGGTGGTCGTATGGCCCGGCGGCGCCGTGGAAATTCATATAGCCGCCTTCGGCGACGATCGTCAGCCAGTCTAAAAGGCCGTGCTCGACGTAGACGCGCGTCTCGAACTTGCGATAGGAGGGCGTCTGGATCAGGCGTCCGTTGGCGTCATAGGCTTTGCGCGCGTCGGCGAAGGTCGTGGTGACGATCGCCTGTCCGTTGCCGGCCGGCATCAGCCATGCGCCAGCATAGGCCGACTGCGCCGCAACGGCCCAAAAGCAAAAAACAATGAAAATCGCCAAGACACGCATCAAGACACGCATGGAGACACGCAGGGCGCCACGCACGAAAACCCGCCCGCCGCCGTTGGTCGGCCGCGGGCCTTACAATGCTAGAGGCGATGTGCGCCGTTGACAATCGACGGTTGCGCTTACGCCCCCACATGCGCATGCACGTCGCGTCCGCCGTGGCGCTGCATGATCTCCATCGCCGCGCGTTCGCGCTCGTCGTTCCAGACGCGGGCCCAAAGCAGCAGACCCCCATGCTTCAATTGCGACTGCGCCCATTTGGTCTGGCGATCGCCGACGAGCTTCGAAGCCAGCAGCCCTAGAACCCCGGCTGCGCCGCCGGTCAGCAGTCCGACCGCGATGGCGCTCGTCAGCGACAGGCCCCAGGCAAGGGTGATCCCGGCGCCGATGAGGACGCCGACGTAGAACAGCACGCCGACGATCGAGGCCTTGCCGATATTGAGCGACTCGCTGTCGATATACGGCGTGCGCGGCGCGCGGGGACTGTCTTCAAGCGCGTCGGCGCTCACGTCCTTGTCGCCGAGCTTTTCGCGCACTTTGTCCTCTTCGGCGAGAAGGCTGATCTCCGAGCGGTCGAACCCGCCGGTGAGAAGATCGTCGATCGCCGACTGCAACGTGTCGACGGTGTCGAACAGGCCGACGACCTCGCGCAGCTCATGGCGTTCTTCAGGGGTGGTGGCTCTCTTCGCGTCCATGTTTCTTGCTCCTGCGCGGCGATTTGGCGCGCGGCCGCGCTCTTGATTAAACAGAGCGGCGCGGCCGGTCTTCAAGAGGCGTCGGGCAGGGAAAAATCATGGGGGAGGAACGGCCAGAGCGGCGCGATGCGGCGATGGTCGCCTTCGCTCTTCGAGGACGCAAGCATCGCCCGCCCGCTTGAGGGCCTTGGACTGCGCAGCGCGCCGCGTGGCGGCGTGCGCGCGTCGGGAATGACAGAAACGCTAAGCCGCGCGGCGGTGCGGCGCGCCGCCGAAAAATTCGAGATAGCGCGCGTCGATCTCAGCGACGGGCATGACGACGAAGACATCCGTCGTGTTGAATTTGCGGTCGACGACGGCGCCGTCGCCAAAACGCGCGCCGAGCCGCAGATAGCCTTTGATCAGCGGCGAGAGCGCATCGCGCGCCTTGCGCGGATCGAAGGCGTCGCGCGCCAGCATCCGCATCGGCGTGTGCAACTCGTCTCGCGCGCTGACGCGCCACGCCTCTTCCGCCGGCGCATAATGCGCCAGATAGCTCAACGCCTGGGCATGGGCGAGCGGATTGGCGCCGTGCAGGCTTGCGCAGCCGAACATCACGTCGATGTCATGCGCCCGCACATAGGCGAGAAGGCCGCGCCACAGGAGTTCGATCGTCCGCTTGCTGCGATAGGGCGCGAGCACGCAGGAGCGCCCGAGCTCCAGCGCGCGCTTGCCGGCGTGACGGGCGAGAAGCGGCGCGACGTCATATTCGCTCTCGGAATAGAAGCCGCCGGCCTTCTTCGCCATGTCGTCGCGCATCAGCCGATAGGCGCCGACGATCTTCGGCCTGATCTTGCCGCGCCGTGTCTGCGCCGCGTGATCGATGACGATGAGATGATCGCAGAATTTGTCGAAACGATCCGCGTCGCGGCGGGTGAAGGCGGTGCGCGCGTCGGGAATGGCGCCGCCTTCCTTGTAGAAGACGTCGTATCGCAGGCGCTGCGTCTTGCGCACTTCCCTCTTGCCGCGCGCGAGCCGCACTTCGAGGGTGCCGAGACGGCCGAGCGTTTCGCTGAGCGCTTTCCTGGCCACTTTCGGCTTTTTTGCATCCGCTTGCGGAAAATTGACGAGGGC
The DNA here is from genome assembly GCF_015709525.1 of Methylocystis sp. L43. GTDB lineage: Bacteria > Pseudomonadota > Alphaproteobacteria > Rhizobiales > Beijerinckiaceae > Methylocystis. The sequence goes on from NZ_JADNRA010000033.1 coordinate 254,635, forward strand.
GAAGATCGTCTGACCGAAATCCGCGTTAACCGTCCACATGTGCGACTCGCTCCGCTGCGATCTCCCCGCTTGAAGATCACGGGGAGGCGAAGCTTTTGTGACGCGAGAATTGCTGCTGTGACGCACCAGTTGCGGTTTACACTTGAACGTCTCGCTCCTGGAGTCCGAATGTTCACGTCTCATCTGACCGTCAGCGCGGCGATCTGCGCTTTTGCTTTCGCAACGGTCGCAGCGCAGGCGGAGCCGCTTCCTTCGCTCGGATGTTACGCGCGCGCCTATGACACGGCGCATCTTTCCGCCCATAAAAAGCAGATCGTCGACAAAGCGTGGCTGTCGATCGAGACGCGAAAAGACACGCCGCCCTATCCGTTTTTGGCGACGCTGCAATTTTCGACCAAGGGGCGCGGCAAAGCGATCTTCTCCACCTTCGGCGCCTGCAAGGCGGACCGCGGCGCCCTCTTATGCAACGCGTCGCTTTCCGCCGAGGAAACCGACCGCTGCAAGTCCAAGAACGACGGCGTGCATCATTGCCGGATCGGCTACAGCGAGTCCGGCTCCTTCCGGATCGCCGCGCAGCCCGAGGGCGTGCTCGTGACGGTCGTCGAGCGGCTGGAAATGCCGGGGCCCGATGCGGGCGGCCGCGCTAGCTATCTCTATCTCAGCCCGGACAATGCGGAGAACCACGCCTTTCTGCTCCAGCCCGCGGACGCGAAAGCCTGCAAGTAGCGGCGGAGGACAGTCCTCCTCGAGCGATGAGGAGCCATCTTCAGTATGCGCGTAAGAGCCGAGCCCGTTTCTGAAGGCGGGCAGTCCTCGTCCTTCGAGACGCCGCCTTTGGCGGCTCCTCAGTATGAGGACTGCTGGCGCACCGTGAGCTCAAGCGCAATGCGCAGTTAACCAAACGCAACGTCCACCGCCATGCCCTCACCCTTGTAACTTAAACCGTGGCGGATCGGCTAACATCGCCGCTGCGGTGGCGGACGGGACGCCGGCTCATCCTCGGGCGATCGAGCCCGTTCCTCAGCTTGGCCGCCCGTCTGCCGTTCCATCGAACCCGAACAGTCGCTTGGGCCGCGCGAAGCGAAGCCCGCTTAGGCAAGGACGGGACATGATGGACGCTGTATATGTCGGGATCGATGTTTCCAAAGACCGGCTTGATGTGCATGCGCTTCCGCAAGGCGCGGCCTTTATGGTGGCGCGTAATGGCGAAGGCGTTGCGCAGCTCGTCGAACGGCTAAAAGGGCTGTCGCCCGCGTTGATCGCGCTCGAAGCCACCGGCGGCTTCGAGACCGTGGTCGCTGCGGCGCTTGCCGCCGCCTCTCTGCCCATCGTCGTCGTCAATCCGGCGCAGGTGCGTCACTTTGCGCAGGCGCTTGGTCGGCGCGCCAAGACCGATCCGATCGACGCCGCGGTCATCGCCCGCTTCGCGCAAGCGACGCAACC
>NZ_JADNRA010000034.1 GCF_015709525.1 Methylocystis sp. L43
CGCCGCCACAGCCGACAGTCTCACGCGCCATCTCGCCTGGCTCGACAAGGAGATCGAAGCGCTCGAGGACGGCATTCGCGCCGCCATTGCCGCCGACGAGTCCTTGCGCAAAGCCGAGCGGCGTCTGCGAAGCGTGCCCGGCATTGGTCCCGTCGCCGCCGTCACCTTGTTGGCGCTGATGCCAGAACTTGGGCGCCGCTCGCCAAAAGCCATTGCGGCGCTCGCAGGGCTTGCGCCCTTCAACAACGATAGTGGAAAGCGTCGTGGTCAGCGCATGATCAAAGGCGGGCGGACGCGTGTGCGCAAAGCCCTCTACATGGCGGCGCTGGCCGCCGCCAATTCGAAGACGCGTTTGGGCGATTTTGCCCGCAAACTACGCGCCGCCGGAAAACCGCCAAAACTGGTTCTCATTGCGCTCGCACGAAAAATCCTCGTTATTCTCAATGCCATCTGCCGCGAAAATGCGTCCTTCGCATGCTAACCAATACACAGTTGCCCGATCGCGCGCGTTGCGCGCGTCGGCAATGACATCCGAGCCGTGCAAAGAGAATCGTGTCACGCGCGAATTGCCGACATTCGCTCGCTATCTTCGCGACAATTCGGTCAGCATTCCGCGCAGCGGCTGAAAGTCGAAGCGCACCTCATGGCGCCCTTCCGGAATCGCGACGGCCCGGAACATGACATTCGCGCGCAGAATCGGCGCTTCCACGCCGTCGAGGTTCGCGAACCACCACGGATGCCAGACATCGTGCAAAACAAGCCAGCCTCCGCCCGGAGGCGCGCTGGCCTCGGCGACGACGCGGTCGTTCTCGTAGGAGAGGATTTTCGCCGTCGCCGGCGGCGCATTTTTGCGCGTATGGCAAATCGGCGGCGTCTCCAGGAGCACCGTCTCGCGATAGTCCGCCTCCGGCCACTCGCCGCTCTTCGTCATCGCCGCGAAATCGACGTGGATGGCGCAGGTTGCGAGTATGACGCGCGGCATGGCGCGGGGATTTTCGTAAATGTGAACGTCGCCGATGCGCGTGAGTTCGACGAAGTCGCCCGACTTGTAATTCTCATCGATCTCTTCAATGGGCACGCCGGTCGCGATAAATCGCAGGCCGAGCATGTCCGACAGGATTGAGCGATAGGCAGGATAGAGCTTGGAAAACTGGCGCTGCTCGGGAAGCGCAAGATGATCTCCGGCGCCGGTTACGTCTTCGAAGAGCCGCAGCCGGATGGGATTGTAACCGAGAACATGATCGAAGCCGTGGACGAGCGACGCGTTCGGCCAATGAAAATCGATCGCCGCAAGTTCGACGCGGTCGCGACGATCGGGCCCCGCCGTCTCCTTGAGCTTCCCGCGCAGATAGGCGATCACCGGATCCTTGCCGTCGACCCGCAAGGCGTCGAACTGTTCAGGCGGCAAGGCCGTCGATTCATTTGGTCCATTGCCGATCGTAAGATCGACGCTCATCAGCGTGGCGACCGCGGCGAGCAGATAGGGGCCGCGCAGCAGCCTGTCGCGAGTCGCGAGGATTAGCGCGATAGCGAGCGCGGCAAAAATCGCGCTTGTCGCGAGCGGCCAGGAGGCTTGGTTGAGATGGCCCTTCACGCCCGCGACAAGCAGCGCGACCGCGAACAGCGCGGCGACGGCGCCGATAAGCCAAGCCGTACGCGGCGTGGCCTCGCCCCGCTCAACGAGATTGAAGCCATAGCCGGCGAGGATCGCGAGCGTCGCGCCGAGCAAGAATGTCGCGTCGGCCGGCCGGCGCCAGAGGTCGACGCCCGGCAGATGATAGAAGAAGGCGAAGACCGGCGTGTAGCGGCCCAGGGCGTAGAGGGCGAAAAACAGCGCGGCGGCGGCGAAGAAGCGGATTTCCTTATTCGACAGGAAGCGCCTGCCCAGCGCCGCGATCAACGATACGAGCGTCAGTTCGCCCATGTAAACATTGGACATGTTGCGCGCGAGGTAAAGGTCGCGCTCGCCGACCGGGGGGCCCCAGAAGTTTTTGAGCGGGCCGTCCGTTCCGAACATATTGGCGGAGATCAGCGTCCAGAAGGAGCCCGGCGGCAACGAGCCCTTGAATGCGCCGTCGAGATCGATCTCGGGTCGGTTCGAATGCGCGGCGAGCTCCAGCGTGAACGCGAGCGGCACGGCGATGATCGTCAAACCGACAAGCGCGCCGGCCGCGAGCGGCGTGACCGCGCTGAGTTTGGGCGATTCATCGGTAGCGACGCGATAGGCGGCATAAGCGGAAAGCATCAGCACGCCTAGGAACGCGACCTGGTCCCGTCCCAGCACCAGCAGTGCGGCGGCGGCGCCAGCCGCGGCGCCGTACAGCGCCGAGCGCCGATCGAGCCCCCGCGCCAGCAGCCACAGCGTGACCGGCAGCCAGGCGAGACTCATGATCTGGCCGACATGCTGAATGCGCCATGCCGCCGAGCCGCCAAAAGCGAACGCGAGCGCAGCGAGCAATCCTCCAGCGGCGCTCCAGCCGCGATCGCGAAAATAGGCGATGAGCGCAAGGCCGCCCATGGCCAGCATGGCGAAGACGATCGCGTCGGCCAGGACGAAGGACGGCTCGGGAACGAGCGCCGCCGCCAGCAGGAAAAACGGAGAGAAGATCAGCGATTGCGGATCGGCGATCTGCGGCATCCCCGCAAAGACGTGCGGCGTCCAGAACGGCGACTGGCCGCTGTGTAGCGCATGGGCGAGAAAGGCGAATTGCGGAAAAAAATGCGCTTTCGCGTCCCAGGGAATGGTGACGCGCCCGGAAAGCCAGGGAAAGGCGAGCGCCAGCGCGCAGACGAGGAAGAACGCCGCCGCGAGGGCGTAGGGCTGACCTTCCGGGCGGCCGGCGCTTCTACCGATTCGTTGCATGGCCACAGTTCTAGCGGCTCCAGGCCGTGGCTCAAAGCCGCGCTTCAGGCGCCCGCCTGAGGCCGAAGCGCGCAGCGAGCGCGTCGATATCAACCGCCGCACGGCGCTTGTCATCCGATTCCAGCAGGAGGCGCAACCCCATGCCGCGCAGCATGTCGATAAAGGCGATGATATCGGGGTCGTCGGCCGTCCGGCCGAAGAGCGGCGCGAGCTGCTCGGCCACGCCTCGGGCGTGCGCGGCGAGCGTCGCGCGAATATCCGATTGGTCGCTTACCTGAGCCACAACGCTCAAGAAGAAGCGCATCCTGTTGCGCTCGAACATGAGCGCGCGCACCGCTTCGACAGGATCGACGTCGCTTCCGATCGAACCGCGCTTGGGCTTATGCGCCTGCGCATGCGACGCCTCGAGCGTCGCGGCGAGCAAATCCGTCTTACGCGGAAAATAATAGGTCAAATGCGACTGCCGCAGTCCGGCCGCAGCGGCGACGCGGGTTTGGGTCAGCGCAGAGACGCCTTCCTTCCTCAGGATTTTGAGCGCAGCGTCCAGAATGCGCTGACGCGCGCTTTTTTCCACCATCGCCATTCGCGTTCATTCAACCTTCGCCGCGCCAGCGTCGTATCAAAAAAAACGCGCCGCGGAAACGCCCCCGATGCTTGCGTCCAATTTGGTGTTATACCAATTTCACGCAGCACGCTGACGTTGGAGAGGATTGATGAGATTATTTCTTATTGGGATGATCAGCGCGGCGGCGTGCCTGAGCGCGCGCGCCGACGACGGATCAGAGGCGGCGCGGCGCCTGCTCTTCGAAACGTTCGACAGGCCTGAAACGCGCCTTTTCGTAGATGCTGTCGTCGTGGAAGGCGACTCCGCCGTCGCCGACTGGCGCCAGGGCGAACTCGGCGGCCGGGCGTTTCTTACGCGCAAGGGCGATGCGTGGAGCATCTCGCTTTGCGCCGGCGACGCCTTGAAAGACAGCGCCACGCTGGAAAAGCTCGGCGTTTCGAAAGCAAATGCTGAGGCGCTTTCAAAACGGCTGGCGGCCGAGGAGACGCGGCTCTCCTCCGACGTCGTCGAGCGTTTCTCCCGATTTGACGGCATGGCCGCCGTCGAAGCGGATGGGAGCCATTCGCCGCTCGACCCGCATCACAAGCCCATTCCCTGACTGTCGCTCACTGTTGCGGCGGAGCAACAGCACGCGAAAATGCGTCTCTCAGCCTGACCGAAGCGTTGCCGCGCCAAGTTTGGTATATTACCAATATTGAGGTTCGGCGCTCTCGCCGCCCCTCCTTTCACGCCTTCGGCGAGACGCAGCCACAAGGATCCGAGACAAGATGGCGGCCCTTGCGAGAACGCCTCGCTCGATGATTTTGCGGCGCATCGGGGTTCTTTGCATCGCGCTGCTTGTCGCGCTCGCGGCGGTTTCATCCTCGGCGCCGGCGCATGCCGCGCGTCCCGGGACGGCCGTGCACTGTCCGGACACTTCCCAACCTGCGCCGACGAAGCATCCGTGTGGCGGCGAGCAATGCTGCTCGCTCTGCGGTCACAGCCAGAAAGAGCTGGTTTTTCCCTTTTTCGCGTCCGTATCTGGCGCCATCGCCTATGCGCCATCCCGCGCCGCAAGGCGCGCGTTCTGCGCAATTCAGACGCCGGTCATAAAAAACGTCCGCGCACATTCGCGCGCCGCGCCGCGCGCGCCGCCCCGCTTCTCCTGATCGCGACAGTCTTCCCTTAACGATCACGCGGCGAGACGCCGCTCAGGAGATTTCCATGTTCCGGACCGGTTTGCTGCGCGGCGCCTGCGCCGTCGCACTCGTTCTTTCGCTCGCGGATTCGAGCGCCTTTGCGCAACAGAGTCTGCCGACCATCGACATCGGCGGCGCCAAGCCGCGCGTCGTCGGACACGGCGGCGGTCGCGCGCCGTCTACGGCGACAGCGCCAGCCGCCCCCGCCACATGGACGCAAACCGGCGGCGGCGGCTCGCTCACAGTGCCGTCAGTCGCCCAGCAACGCCGCGAACTCGAGCGCACCGTCGGCTCGGTCGCCTTCGTCGACGCCAATACGCCCGAGATTCAAACCCGCTACGTTCACGATCTGCGTGATGCGCTCAAGGACGTACCCGGCGTCTATGTCGAAAGCCGCTATGGACAGGAACTGCGTCTTTCGATCCGCGGCTCAAATCTGACGCGCGACTTCCATCTGCGTGGACTGGAGCTGCTGCAGGACGGCATTCCGATGAACTACGCCGACGGCGGCGGCGATATGTATCAGATCGATCCCAAATATTTTCGCGCGATCGAAGTTATGAAAGGCGGCAACGCCCTCGCCTATGGCTCTTCGACGCTCGGCGGCGCCATTAATTTCATCTCGCCCACCGCCTATACGGCGCTCGCGCCGAACATGGCGTCGCTCGAGGGCGGCAGTTATGGGACCGTGCGCGGGCAAGCGCAGATGTCGCGCATCATCGGCAATTTCGATTTTCTCATCAACGGCACGTTCACCCATGCCGACAATTACAGAAAACATTCGACGACCGACTACACGCAGCTCAACGGCAATCTCGGCTATCGCTTCTCCAATGATCTCGAGACGCGATTCTATTTCGGCGTCTATGACACGTGGCAGTTGCTGCCGGGACAACTCAATCAGTTCGACGCGCGCAACAATCCGCGACTGTCGCTGCCGCCGTATCCGCCGGGTTTCGGACCGGACGGCTTTGGCGCCAATCAGGCGCGCAACGTCAAGAACTGGCGCATTTCGAATAAGACCACGATCCTGAGCGAGTTCGGCCGCATCGACCTCAACAGCTGGTACACGCACAATTATCTCTATCATCCGATTTTCGTGGTCATCGAACAGGAAGGCGGAACCTGGGGATTCACGCCGCGCCTCACCTCGAATTTCCTCGTCGACGGCCATCCCAATGAACTCATCCTTGGCGGCCGCGCCTGGGGCGGATCGTCGAGCGATAATTGGGCCGACAACTACAATGGCATGCGGCTCAATCCCTATGGCGGGATCCCTGCGAATTTCGCCAATGCGCAGTTCTCCTTTCCGCCCTATTCTTTCAACGGACTCGCGCAATTTGGCGCGGCGAATTCCTGCTTTGGCTTCTGCGGCCTGTTCATCAATCCCGGATTGGATCCGCGTCTCCGGAATAATCGCGCGACGGCGCTCAATCTCGAAGCCTATTTCGAGGACCGCCTGCACATCACGCCGCAGCTCATCTTCATGTTCGGCGCCAAGCTTTTCGCCGATACGCGGCGCTACGCGGTTCTCGGCGGCATTCCCTTCGAGCCTGTTCCCGGCGTTTCGGACCAAGTCTACCGCGGCATCGTGCCCAAGGTCGGTCTGATGTACGAACCGACGCCAGACATTCAGTTCTTCGCCGACATGACCGGAAGCCGCGACGTGCCGGACTTCATCGACCTCACGCAAGGCGTGTTTCCGCCGCCGCGCGACGGAACGAAATTCACGCCGCTCGCGGCGCAGAAAGCCTGGACCGGGGAGCTCGGCGCGCGCGGCAGATGGGACCGCTACACCTGGGACGTGACCTTCTACCATTCGGAACTGCAGGACGAACTCTTAAAATTCACCACCAATCCCGGCCTCGGCATTCCGGCGACGACCTTCAACGCCAAACGCACCATGCACCAGGGCGTCGAATTCGCTGCGAGCGCCGAACTCTTGCGCGATATTTTCGCGCCGGATGCGGGCGACGCGCTGAAGCTGTCGCAGGTCTGGACCTGGAACGATTTCCGCTTCGTCGGCGATCGCGACTTCGGCGACAATACGCTGGCCGGCATTCCGCGCCACGTCTTGCGCACCACGCTGTCCTATTGGCGGCCCGACGGCCTCTATCTGGCGCCGCAGATGGATTGGGTTCCGGCGGGCGCTTACGTCGACTACGCCAATACGCTGCAGGCGCCGGGCTATGTCTTGCTGGGCGTCCAGGCGGGCATGAAGCTGCCCTATGGTCTCTCGTTCTTTGTCGAGGCGCGCAATCTGACCAATCGCCACTATATCAGCGACGTGACCACGATCGTCGACGCCCGCGGTCTCGATCCGCGGGTCTTCTATCCGGGCATGGGGCGGGTGATCTACGGAGGCTTGCGCCTCGCGTTCTAGCTCGGCGAGTTTGGGCGATCGGCGCGACGAGCCATATATAGGGCTGGCGCGCCGGCCGCCTTCGCCGGTCCGATCAGGGCGCAATCCTTGTCGATTGACACGACGCTGGAAAATCTCGCCGCTGGGCGGACAAGCGCGCCGATGCTGCGCGTCGAGGGCCTGCAAAAATCCTATCCGACGCCGCAGGGCCGCATTCCCGTGCTGCGCGGCGTGGACTTCACGCTCGCCGCCGGCGCCAGCCTGGCGCTGACCGGCGAATCCGGCAGCGGCAAGAGCACGCTGCTCCATCTGGTCGGCGCGCTCGACGACGCCGACTCCGGCGAGGTCGTTCTCGACGGCGTCGCGCTGACGCGGCTGTCGGAGAATGCGCGGGCCGCGATCCGGCGGGAGAAGATCGGCGTCGTCTTTCAGCAGTTCAATTTAATCCCGAGCCTGACCGTCGGCGAAAACTTAGGTTTCCAGGCGCGACTTGCTGGGCGCTACGAACCGGCGTGGCAGGAAGAGCTCACCGCCCGCCTCGGCCTTGCGACGCTCGCCGCTCGCTATCCCGAGGAGCTGTCCGGCGGGCAGCAGCAGCGCGTCGCCATCGGCCGCGCCCTCGCCGTACGCCCCAGGCTTCTGCTCGCGGACGAACCGACCGGCAATCTCGACGAAGCGACCGGCGACGCCGTCATGGCGCTCGCGCTCGACCTCGTCGCCGCGACCGGCTGCGCCTTTCTGATGGCGACGCACAGCGAACGCCTCGCGGCGCGGCTGCAACGCCGCGTGCGGCTGGAGGCCGGTCTTCTGGCGACGCAATGAAAGAGACGCTCTGGACGCTCGCCGCGCTGATCAGCCACTGGCGCCGACGGCCGGGCAATCTCGCGACGCTCGTGCTCGGCCTCGCCATCGCCACGGCGCTCTGGAGCGGCGTGCAGGCGCTGAACGCTCAAGCGCGCGACAGTTATGACGCCGCGACGAACGCGATTTCGGGCGGCGGCGCAAGAACGCTCGTCGCCGCTCGCGGCGGCCTGTTTGACCAGCAGCTCTTCGTGAGACTGCGTCGCGCCGGCGTCGACGTCTCGCCATTGCTGGAAGGCGTCGTCCGAATTGGCGAAAAGAATATCCGGATCATTGGCGTCGAACCGCTGTCGCTGCCGCGCCGCTCGCCGATCGCCGACAGGCGGGCGCGAACGGATGTGATCGAAGATTTCTTTTCCGGTCCGGGCCGCGGCTTTGCCGCGCCGCAGACCTTGCGCCGGCTCGATCTCGCCGAGGGGGCGCAGCCACGAACCGAGCGCGGCCAGCAACTGCCGCCGCTTGCGGCGCTCGCCGAAGCGCCGCCCGGCGCGGTCATCGTCGACATCGGCGTCGCGCAGCGCCTGCTCGATCGACCCGGTAAACTCTCGCGTCTCGTTATCCTCGATGAGGAGATATTCGACGAGGCGCGGCTTAAGCCAATCGCCGGCGATGCGCTGCGGCTGGTCGCGCCGGATGATGATAGCGATCTCGCCCGCCTGACCGACAGTTTTCACCTCAATCTCACCGCCTTCGGCTTTCTTGCGTTCCTGGTCGGACTGTTCATCGTGCACGCCGCTTACGGCCTCGCCTTCGAACAACGGCTGGCGACGCTGCGCACCCTACGCGCGCTCGGCGTTGGGCCACCCCATCTCGTCGCGGCGATGGGCTTCGAAATCGCCGTCCTGACGCTCCTCGCGGGAGGCGCGGGCGTCCTCGGCGGTCACGCCATCGCGCAGGCGCTTCTGCCGGATGTCGCAAAAAGTCTCGAGAGCCTCTACGGCGCGCAAATCTCCGATCGCCTTGCGCTCGATGCGCGCTGGTGGCTCTCCGGCCTCGCGATGGCGGGCGCCGGCGCGGCGCTTGCGGCGGCGAGCGGCTTGACGAAAGCATTGCGGCTGCCGGCGCTGTCGTTGGCGCGTCCCATGGCCTGGCGCGGCGCGCATCACCGCTATCTGCGACGGCAGGCGGCGCTCGCGGCGCTTGCCCTTATCGCGGCGGCCGGCGCATACGGCTTTGGCGAAGGACTCGCGTCAGGCTTCGCGATCATCGGCTTGGCGCTTCTTGCCGCGGCTCTTTTCTTGCCCGTTGGACTTGCCGGCGTCCTGGCGCTCGGCGAGCGTTTCGCGCGCCGGCCGCTCGCCCGCTGGTTCTTCGCCGACGGACGCCAGGAAATTTCCGGTCTTTCGCTTGCGCTAATGGCGCTACTGGTTGCGCTTGCGACCAACATCGGCGTCGGCGGCATGGTCGAGGGCTTTCGCCAGACGTTCGATCGCTGGCTCGACGCGCGCCTCGTCGCCGAGGTCTATTTCGAGGCGGCGACGCCCGCCGACGCGCGCGACATCGAGGCGTGGGCGCGCACGCAGCCCGACATCGCCGCGATCCTGCCTATCTGGCGCGCGAAGACGCGCATCGGCGGATGGCCCGTCGACGTCCTCGGCATGACGCCTCACGAAACCTATACGGCGCATTTTCCCTTGCTCGACGCCACGCCGGACATGTGGACGGCGCTGCACGCGCAGGACGCCGTCCTCGTCAGCGAGCAATTGGCGCGCCGTCTCGGTCTGACGGTCGGCGAGACGCTCGACATACCGACGTCGGGGCGAGACTGGCCCGCGCGCATCGTCGGCGTCTTTCCCGATTACGGCAATCCGAAGGGCCAACTGCGCATCGATCACGAAAAGCTGACGCGCTATTTCGACGACGCTTCCGGCGTGCATTACAGCCTGCGCGTCGATCCGGGCGCCACGACGCGCGTCATCGAAAACATGGAGCAGCGCTTTGGCGGAAAAATCACGCGCATCGTCGATCAAGCGGAAGTCAAAAAGCTGTCGACGGACATTTTCGAGCGCACATTCGCCGTCACGACGGCGTTAAACACGCTCACGCTGATCGTATCCGGCGTCGCGCTTTTCGCCAGCCTGCTGACGCTCAGCGACATGCGGCGCGCCCGCATCGCGCCAGTTTGGGCCCTAGGCGCGACGCGGCAAAAGCTCGCGGCGCTGGAAATGGCGCGGGTCGTGGCGTTCGCCGCCGGCGCCGCGGCTTTCGCGATCCCGCTTGGGCTGTTCATGACTTGGTGCCTTGTCGCGATCGTCAATGTCGCCGCCTTCGGATGGCGACTCCCGTTCCATATGTTTCCGGCGCAATGGCTTGTGGTTTCCTGCATCGCGCTCGGCGCCGCCGTCTTTGCGGCGATGATTCCCGTCGCCAGGCTCGCCCGCGCCGCGCCGACCGGCCTGCTCAGGGTCTTCTCGAATGAACGCTAGGACCCCGAAGGCTTCTCCCGAACGAAGCTCGGCCATTTCGAGGCGATCCGCGCTTCTTCTCGCGCTGTCGTCGAGCGGCGCGCTGGCGCAGGGTTTTGGCGGACTTGGCGCGACGGCGCCCGGCTTTGCGATTCCCCGACCTGGAACGCAGCTCGCTTTTCCAAGAGACCACGGCGCGCATTCCGATTTTCGCACCGAATGGTGGTACGTCACCGCAAATCTAAACGGCGATGACGGCGCCGCATATGGCGTGCAGTGGACGCTTTTTCGCTTTGCACTGCAGCCGAACGCGGCGCGGGCCGGCTGGGAGGACCGCACCATATGGATGGGCCATGCGGCCGCGACGAGCGCCAATGAACATCTCTTCGCGCAGAAATTCGCACGCGGCGGAATTGGACAGGCAGGCGTCGAGGCGGCGCCCTTTCGCGCCTATCTCGACGACTGGGTCCTTGAAACGCGCGACGATTCCGCTGACGCCGGAATCGAGCGGCTGCGCGTTTCCGCGGGGGACAGAAATTTCACCTATGCGCTCGACCTGACAGCGTCGGGGCCGGTCGTATTGCAAGGCGAAGCCGGCTACAGCCGCAAATCCGAGGCTGGACAGGCGTCCTATTATTACAGCCAGCCGTTCTTCACGGCGCAAGGCTCTGTCGCGCTCCATGGCCGCAAAATGCAAGTCTCCGGCCGCGCCTGGATGGATCGCGAATGGTCGAGTCAGCCGCTGGGCCCCGATCAAAAAGGCTGGGACTGGTTTTCGTTGCACCTCGAGGGCGGCGCCAAGCTGATGCTGTATCGCATGCGCAGCGTCGAGGCGGCGTCGTTTCTCTTTGGAAATTGGATCGACCCCGAGGGCGCAACGTCGATGCTCCCGCGCGACGACATCGTGCTCGAGCCTTTGGAGACGACGCGCATCGCTGATCGTGACGTGCCGATCCGCTGGCGCGTGAAGATCAAAAGCCGCGGCGTCGACGTCATCACGCAGCCTCTAAACCCGAGAAGCTGGATGGGAACCGATTTCGCCTATTGGGAAGGTCCGATCCGCTTTACCGGTTCGCACAGCGGCGAGGGCTATCTTGAAATGACGGGCTATTGAGATTCCGCGGCTGTGCGAAAAAAGTTCATAAGAACGCCTCGCGTGTCGCGAAGCTTCTTCAAATGCACGGCGGCGAGCTCCGACAGCCGCCGTTCGCCCGCCCGCGTGATGACGACGAGCGATCTACGACGGTCGGTCGGGTCGGTCTTCCGCCTGACAAGCTTCGCCTGCGCCAGACGCGAAACCAGCTCCGCCGCGCTGTGATCGCGAATCATCAGCTGCTCGGCGAGTTCGCCGACGCTAATGTGTTTTGCGCCGCGATAGGTGCGCACCACCAGAAGCGCCTGATACCATTGAACGGTCACGCCATGGTCCGCGGCGACCTGTTCGCTGAAGGCCAAAAACCTTCGCAAGGCGGAGCGAAATTGCGCGAGCGCGGCCAAGTCGTCTTCACTTGGCGCCTTGCGTGGGGTCCCTTGCGGCTGATCGCAGAGAGTCAAATGAAACCCCTTACTTCCCGAGTCGTTCTCGCGCTGGGCGACTCATTTGGAGTGAAGAAATAATGCTCGCGCGGCGCCGACAGGTCAATTCCGGTCAGCGTCAAAGCGCGCTTATAATTGCGCGATGAAGTCGTCAATCTTTGCAAAAAAAGCACTTGGATCAACGGCTTCTCCTCTGCTGAGGCGCGCAAGCGCCGCCCGACGACGCGGCGAGTGCGGCGTCGAATAGTCGCGAACCGCTTGCAGCCATCCAAGACCGTCGAGCGGATCGACATAGTCGATCGCGTCGCCGCCGACTTCGCGGAAGGCCTCGATGTCGGAGGCGACGACGGGCGTTCCCGCCGCAAGCGCTTCGGCGACGGGCAAACCGAAGCCTTCTGCGAAAGAGGGCATGAGCAGCGCACGGGCGCCGGCAAGCAGGCTACGCAGTCCCGGCGTGGAAAGCCCGCCTGCCTCAATGACGTGAGGGCGCAAGGCGGCGCTTCGTTCCAGCATTTCGATCGCGGCGGCGCTGAGCCAGCCCCGCTTGCCGACGATGATGAGCTTCGGCGGAGCGGGATCTCGCGCCAACACACGCCAGACGTTCAGCAACGTCGAAAGATTCTTGCGCGGTTCGATCGTGCCGCAAACAACGAAATAGTTGACGCCGTCAAGCGCCGCCGGCGGCTCGGCGCGCGAAGAAAAGACCGGCGATACGGGCAAGCGGGCGACGCAGATCGGAAGTTCCGGCCTTCCGCATTCAGCGGCGAATTGACGAAGGCGCCCGGCGACGGCTTGCGAACCGACGACGGCGCCTGCGCCGTAGCGGCAGACATTGCTCATGCGTCTGGGGTGCAGCATCGCTTCTCTCGCGCGAAAGAACTCCGGCGCCTCAATCGGAAGGAGGTCGTGGACGAAGAAGACAGGCTTTATATCCGGCCGCGCTGTGAGCCAGCGCACATACCAGCTTCGATCGACGAGAAATTGCGTGACGTTGAAATAGATCGCGCCGTGCGGCGCCTCGCGCGTTGGCCTTCCAAGATAAGGCGCCCAACGCCGCATCGCATGCCAGTTCCGCTCAAGGAAAGAGAGAGTCGGCGCTCTTTTGACGCGCGTCATCGCGGCCTGAGCCGAGCCGTTGGACAGAAGCGCCGCGACGACGGCGCGATAGACGTCGTCCTGTCCGGCGTCGCTGTCTTCGCGCCAGAGACTTTCGACGCCTTCGATTGTCTCGAGCGCGCTGTCGGGGTCGGCAAGGCGCGGGCCGACCGCCGTGCAAATGAGCGCCCCTCGCTGGCCTTGGTCGCGCGCAAGAAAATGCCTGGCGAGCGCGAAATCGACGCGATCAATGCCATTCGGCGCCGCATTCAGCGCGCGTGTCACGATCCGCGTGACGTCATAGATGACGGGGCTGCGCGCCGCGTCAGTCGCCCTCGCCGTCAGTTGCGGCACTTCGTCTCGTCCAAACGACATCGCCACATCTCTATCGCGTCATTGGCCTCTCGAACGGCGCGTTCCGTCTCTCGTTCGAGACACTCGCGATAGCGAAAAACCATTTTCGTAAAGAGCTGCATCTCCTCGTCGCACGCGGCCATCGCCAATGCGGCGGCGGATGTCTCGATGCAGGTGGGGCGTGACGGCGGCGCGCAATAGGTGAAGCCGCGCATGGCTTGCGCGGCGAGCGGCTGCGCAGGCGTCAGGAAAGCAGCCGCGGTCGCAAGCGCCGCGCTGCACATGCTCATCCCGGAGAGCCGCATCGAACCCACGCCGGTTCTAAGAGCGTCTCCCGATCACATGCAATCATGTGATCGATAAGGCATCGCTCAAAGTCAAAATGCTGGAGCAGGATCTTATCGAAAAAATCGGTCACCTTTTTTGGAACCTGCTCTACGCGCCGCGGCTGGCGAACCAACGCACCGCATCCGCCACCGCATCGGCTGGCGGCCGCGTCTTGTAGCCAAGCGTGCGGCGCGCCTTGGAATCGTCGAAGAACATGCGTTTCCCTGAAAGCCGCAAGCTCTCCCGATTGAGAAACGGCTCCGAACCGGCGAAGCGCGCGACGATTTCATTGGCGTAGGCGAGCGGCATGAGCGGCCAGCGCGGCAATTTCGCCCATGGCGGCGGCCGCCCCGTGATGCGCGATATTTCAACGAGCAGGTCGCGCAAAGTCAGATTCTCGCCTCCAAGAATATAGCGCTCGCCGATCTCGCCGACTTTCATCGCGGCGACGTGGCCTGCGGCGACGTCCTCCACATGAACGATGTTGAGGCCAGTGTCGACATAGGCCGGCATGCCGCCGCGCATCGCCTCGCAGACAATCCTGCCGGTTGGCGTCGGCCGGACGTCGCCGGAGCCAAGCGGCGCAGAGGGGCACACGATGACGGCAGGCAGTCCTTCATCCCGGATCATGCCTTCGACCAGCCGCTCGGAAAGGACTTTGCTGAGCTTGTACGCGCCGATCGCCCGTTCTGGAACCAACCGGTTGGATTCAGTGCAGGGCGCCGAATCGGGATCAAGCGTCGCGACGCTGCTCGTATGCACGACGCGCTGCACGCCGGCCCGCAGCGCCTCGCGCATGACGATCTCCGTCCCGCTCACATTGACGCGCATCACCGGTTCTGGATCGGGAGCCCAAAGGCGATAATTCGCTGCAAGGTGAAAGAGAGAGGAGACGCCGGCCATGGCGCGCCGGACGCTCTCGCGATCAGTGACGTCGCCTTCGACGATCTCGCAATCCGACGGCACATTGCCGCGCGGACTCGATCCCCGCAGGAGCGCGCGTACGCAGAATCCTTCCGCCAGCAAATGTCGCGCGACGGCGCCGCCGATGAACCCGCTAGCGCCCGTGACCAGTACCGTTCCGCGAGAACCCATGCCCCTTCCCTGCCCCAGCGCCAGCGTCCCCAAAGAACTCAGGCTCCTTCGCTTCTCTTTGCTGATGGAATCGACCGACCTTGCCGCTTCACGGAAAACGGGCGGCGACCCACTGAAGTCTGGATCGCGCCATGCGCCCGTCAGCGGCCGTCAGTTCGTGGCAGGCTCTATCAAGCTCTGATCATCCACGTCCAACATGGATGGCTCCAACATGGATGACTCGTGCGCCGCCAATACTGGTTGAAGCGATTCCACGAATTCGCGCTCCTCGCGCTGCATCCGCGTAAGATCCTTCTGTATGACGACGACGAAACCGAGGAAGGTCAACCCCGACAGGCCGCCAATCACGATATCCAGCACCGCGAAGCCATAAGCCTGCCCCGTCACAACGCTGGGTCCGAGCAAGGCCGCCAAAAGCGCCCAACACGCGACGAGGAGTCGAAACTCCGTCGCGCCCATGCCGCCATAAGACAGCCGGTGCACCCGCTCCGTGACGACCCTCAGATAGGTGTAGGAACTCATCAGAAGATAGAGCGAGAGCACCAGCAGCGACGAGCCGACCGTGAAATAAGGCGATACGCCGAGGCCGACGACGATCAGAGTCTGAGCGATGAGATCGGACGAATGGTCGATGAAGTAGCCATAATGCGGCCGTTCGATTGATCGATGCCGCGCCAGCGTGCCATCGAGAGAATCGCCGAACCAGTTGAGAAACAGGCCTCCAACGACCAGGACGAGAAATCCGTTGGACCAGTGACAACCAATGAAGCCGAGCAGAGTCAGGCCCGCGCCGCACAATCCGATCGCTGTTAGATGATCCGGGGTCGCCCAGTCTGGCAAACGCCGCACCAAAGCCAACAGCACAGCGCGCTCTTTGAGCGCGAGAAAACTTTGGTTGATGCGCTGATTGGCCACGACAACCCCTCAAAAGCGTTCAACAAGTCAGCGTCTGCGCAATTCCCGACGACGCTCAAGCGAACAACCGATCATATCCCAGCCATGTTACGGATGAAACAGGCAAAACGATGACATATTCAGAACTTAACCGGCATTAACCCAAAATCAAAAGCTGTAATGCACCGGCATTTTTGGTCTCGATTGCGAAGCAAGCATTGTGCCTATCAGTACAAAACTCGGGTGACGGCGACGCCCTGAACTGCGGGTTGCCCAAGAGTGCCGACGAGTTGCATCAGCTTGCTGATGTCGGAGAACGGCGCGTTGCTGACGTAAAGAATGTCTTTGTCGCGAATGGCGAAGCGTCGCGCCGCGAACAGCGCTGCGGGTTCGCGGAGATTGAGATGATAGGCGACCGGCACCAGGCCAAGCGAAAGCAGACGCGGCGGGACCTGCGGATATTCACGCGCGAGACTTGCCGGCTCGTAGCGCAGAATGAAAACCCCGTCGGGGTCGGCGCGTGAATCAGTCAGGCCGCCCGCCCTGCCGATCGCCTCTTCGAGCGTGATTCCGCGCGCGTCGAATGCCACGACGGCGTTGGCGCCGGTCGCGCCCATGACGGTAAAGGTCTGCGGCGTGCGCTCGACGGTCAATATGTCGCCCGGTCGCAAATAGATGTCTTCGCGAGGGTTGACGAGCAGCGCTTGAATGGGCGCCCGCGCCGTGCGGTTGCCGCGCGTCAAGGTCACGAAGGTTTCGTGGACGGGCGAGCGATAGCCGCCGGCCGCGGCGATAACGTCCATGATGCGATCGCCGCCGAGCGTGAGCGGAACGCGCGAACCATTGGAGACTTCGCCGGTGACCGTGACGGCGTTGGTGATGTTGCGAGTCACATTGACCACGACCTGCGGTTCAATCGCCTTGCCGCGAAGCCGCTCAATGATGGCCGACTCGACTTCCTGCTGATTGCGGCCAGCGACTTGGATGCGGCCGGCGTAGGGCACGGTGACCGAACCGTCGCGCCCGACCATCTGGTCCGGAATCGCGGCGGATCGAGATCCAGGGCTCATCCGATCCGACACGGACGAGGAGAACAATCCGCCGGAAGCGGCCTCCCAAACCGTGATTTGAACCGAGTCGCCGATTCCGATCGCCTGGGCGGCGGCAGGCCGGTAATCGCCAAAGTAGCCCCTCAACGTCGGCGGCGCACGGCGGGCGAGCACGCCCAGCGAATTTGCGTCGATCTCGACGAGCCCGAAGCTCGGCTCCGGCGTCGTCAAGGTCGGCGCCACGCTCTCCACAATGTCCTTGCGAGACGGACCTGCGGCGGGAAAAATCGAGCACCCCGCCAGCTGCAATCCGAGAGCGAGCGCGAGGCAGAGCCGCAGCGGGGGGATGAATGCAATCGTCAAAGTCGCTCCAATATGCGCCCGCCGGCGCGAATTATTAAAACAGAAGAGGGAGCCTCCCAGAGACGCCGGGAGCTTGTGCGGGCATAGGCAATATGCCGGCTATATGGCGGAAATGCCACCAGTTTTCCGAATGATCGTAAAAATTTTACCAAAGCGTGCGGATGGTTAATTAAACTCGAGAATCGCCGCTTTTCAATCAGCTTCCTCGAATGTTCTCAGCGAGAGCGCGCGAACGCGGGCGTCTGGGAGACGCTCGAAGTCGGTCGCGTTGTGGCGCCGGCCTTCGGCGCCGCGAAACACGAAAACGCCGCCTCGCGTCACGATCAGATCGTTGTAGCGCAGGGTGGGATCGTCAAGGACCGCCATGAGCGGCTCCAAAGAGGTCGGCGCGCCAATCTGCGTTGGCCTTTCGACGCGCAGCTCGGATTCCGCGCGCGCGGCGAAGGCTTCATAGCGCTGCCTCGCCGCTTCGACTTTCAGACGCCAGGCCGTATCGGTCGCGGGCGCGTCTCTCGCTTCAAGAGCTGAAACAGCAAGGGAGCCGGCGCGTGCGCTGGCGCCTGCCCCAACGGCTCCAAGCAGAATTCCAATGACTGTCATTGTCAGGAAAGCGGGGCGCATGAAAGTAAATGCGCTCGCTTGGCGAAAGTTCCGCGCCTGCGTCGGCGCGACTATTCGTCTCTGCTTTGCGCCGCGGAAGCGGACGCGGCCGCGATCCGGCGCCCGTCCTTGAAGAGCTTGCCGAACAGGCCGAGGACCGCCACCAGCGCCAGCCCGATCACCGCGACGTCGATCGCCGGCAGGGGATCGTGCTGACTTGCGGGAACGCCGAGCGCGATCGCGGCAAAAGGCCAAAAGGCCAGAAGTATACGGAACTCCGTCACGCCCAGACCGATGTAGGCCATCTGCTGAACGTGGCGCGTCGCGGCGCGAATGTAGCCATAGGAGGAGAATAGCAAATAGCAGACGAGCACCGCCGCAGCAGCGCGCAGCGTCAGAAACGGCGAGAATCCGTAGGCGGCGATGAGCAGTATGTGCGAGAAGAGTTCAGAAACGTGATGCGACATGCCGGCGCCCGGCAGTTCGCCGCCGCGCAGCCGCGCAAGCGGAAGATCCGTCGTCAGGCCGAACCAGTTGATGAACATCGCCGGCGGCACGAGCCAGACCAACTCAGGCCACGAGCGGCAGCCGACCAGCGCAGCCGCAGCGAGCGCCGCGCCGACCGCGCCGATCATCGACAGATGCGCAGGCGTGATCCAACGTGGCTCGGCGCGCGCCATGCGTTGGACCAGGCGTTGTTCCGCGGCATAGAGGAAGCTCTGCCCGCGCCCGGGTGAACCGCCAAATAGCCGATTGGCCACCTCGCCAAAATTCATGCGCGCACGCCCTTAATTCTACGTGTCGGAAACGGCGCCGCAGCCGTCGACAATCTCAACATGCTGAAATCTACGCGCTTGCGGCGCTACTGCAAGTCGCCGATGATCTAGGGCCCTGGCGCCGCATTCAATCTGTCTCAGAAAATTCCCTCAAAACTTTGGCAGAGTTCGGCAGCGAGCCGATCCGGAGACCCTTATGTCGGAAAAGATCATCGTGTCGAGGGATCGCGGGGTGCTGCGCCTGCTGATGAACCGCCCCGAAAAGAAGAACGCTCTTGATCGCGATATGTATCGCGCATTGACCGCCGCTCTCGAAGCGTCGGCCGGCGACGAGACGGTGCGCGCCGTCGTCTTTTCCGGCGCCGGCGGGAATTTTACAGCCGGCAATGATCTCGCCGACTTTCGCGACTTTGCGCCTGACGCAGAGACGTTTCCCGCGCTGACCTTCGTTCGCGCGGCGGCGGCCTTCGAGAAGCCGCTCGTCGCCGCCGTCAGCGGCGACGCCGTTGGAATCGGCGCAACCCTGCTCTTCCATTGCGACCTCGTTTACGCCAGCCCAGAGGCGCGTTTCAAAATGCCGTTCATCGATCTCGCGCTGCCGCCGGAGGGTGGCGCCAGCCTGCTGGTCGCACAGCGGTTCGGAATGGCCAAAGCGTCCCAATATCTCCTGCTCGGCGAGAGTTTCGACGGCGCGGAAGCCCTCCGTCTCGGCCTTGTCAACGCTCTCGCCTCCCCGGAAGACGTCCTCGACCTCGCGATGGAGGCCGCGCGCCGCCTGGCGGCGAAACCCCACGAAGCGCTTCTCGCGGCGCGGCGGCTGATGCGCGGCGAGCCGAAGCACATACTGGCGCGCATCGACGCGGAAGCCGCGCTTTTCGCCAAGGCGCTGACGTCGCCCGAAGCGCGCGAGCGCTTCGCCGCCTTTTTCGCTTCGAAGTCGCGTTAGCCTTCAGCGCGGCGCGACCTGCGCCGCTTGCGTTGCGAACGCGCTTCTCCCAAATAATAGGTCGGACATACGCGCCCGCGCCGACAAAGGGCGGGCGCTCACATGGGCTGATGGGAAAATTATGCGCGATCCTTACGACGTTCTCGGCGTGCCCAAGTCGGCGAGTCACGCCGAAATCAAGAAGGCCTATCGCCAGCTCGCCAAGAAATTCCACCCCGACCGCAACAAGGACGACACGAAAGCCAAGGAGCGATTCACGGAAATCAACTCCGCCTATGAAATCGTCGGCGATGAGACGAAGAAGGCGCAGTTCGACAAGGGCGAGATCGGTCCGGACGGGAAACCCCGCTTCACCGGCTTCGAAGGTTTCGGCGCGGGCGGCGGCGCTGGTCCGGGCGGCTTCACCCGCGGCTGGCGAACGGGCGGCGCTCCTGGCGGCGGCGCGCCCGGCGGCGATCAGCATTTCGAGTTTCACTTCGGCAATGAGGCGCCCGGGGGCGGCGGGCGCGCGGGCTTCGACCCTTCGGACCTCTTCGCCGATCTCTTTGGCGCCGGCGGACGCCGTCGCGCCGGCCCGCAGCCGACCCGTGGCGACGACGTCGTCGCCACCGCCACCGTGCCGCTGGAAACGGTCGCGCACGGCGGCTCGGCGCGAGTCATTCTGCCCAGCGGACGCACGCTGGAAGTCAAAATTCCGGCGGGAATCGAAGACGGCAAGCAGATCCGGCTGCGCGGCCAGGGCCAGCCCGGCTCCATGGGGGGCGAACCCGGCGACGCGCTGATCACCGTGAAGGTCGCGCCCCATCCGCACTTCAAGCTGGATGGCCGCGATTTGCGGCTGGAGCTGCCGGTCACTGTTTATGAAGCCGCGCTCGGCGGACGCGTCGAGACCCCGACGCTGGATGGCAAGGTGGAGCTAAGCATTCCTCCGCACTCCAATAGCGGGCGCGTGCTGCGGCTGCGCGGCAAAGGCCTTCCGGCGACCGACGGCAAAATAGCCGGCGACCTCTATGTCTCGCTGAGGATCATGCTGCCGGAAACGGCGTCGAGCGATCTCGACGCGCGGATGCGCGAGTGGCGCGACGCGCAGCCCTATGATCCGCGCGCCAAAATGTCTTGAGGTCCTCGATTATTTGACCTCGGCGGGCGTCGTCGCGACTGCGGCGGCGGCCGCCTCGGCGGCGGCCTGCATCACGTCGGGCGCCAAGGCGCCAACGAGCACGAAGGCGAAGCCGCCAGCACGCCATTCTATGACCGAAACGCCTTGGCCGCGCTGGCCCGCCGGCGCGGCCAGGGCCTCCGCCCGCTCGAAATAAAGACCAACCCGCCCGCCATCGTCGCGCTCATAGACGAGAAACGCCGCCGGCGCCGCGACGCCGGGCGCGACGCGTCCGCCAAGCAGCCGCAATCCGACGCCGCTCAAATCCGGCAGGCGTGAAAACCCCACGCGCTCCTGAAGCCACGCGAGAAGTTCGCCGCGCCGGCTGGCCTCGACCTCCACGGGTCGCGGGTCAAGAATGTAGGTCGCGTAGGTCAAGCCGGCCCGTGCGGCATAGCTCGTGGCGGCGATGGCGCGCGTCGTCGGACTTTGCGCCGGGGGCCGGCTTGCCAGAAACAGCAACGCCGCCGCGGCGACGGCCGCTCCGGCGATGAGCGTCAGCAGCGTCGACGCGAGCGCCTGGCGCCGGCGGCTGGCGCGAATTTCATCGAGCTTGCGCGTCGGACGCGGCGCCGCGCCGGGTCGCCCCCAATGGATGGCGCCGGTTTCGATCGGCCCCTGACCGGCGGGCGGGGCCGGCGGGCGGGCGGCCGCCTCCCGCAGCGACGGAGGCGGCGTCTCGAGCGCCACCGGCTCGAAAGCGGCGCGCAGCGCCGCATTCTGTCGCCGCCAGCCTTCAACGAGCGCGGCGTCCTCGGGATGCTGCAGGAGATGGTCTTCGACCTTGCGCCGCCGCTCGGGGTCGAGTTCGCCATCGACGAGGGCGTGCAAATCGGCTTCTTCGATCAGGGCCGAGGGCGTCATCGGCGCTACTTCACGACCCGCAGATGCGAAGCGGCGCGGCGGGCGCCCTCCGACGACGCGACGGGCCGCAAACCCTCGGCGCCGAGCGTCGCGCGGGCGCGCATCAGACGCGCCAGCGCCGTTTCCCGGCTCGCGCCGACGATGCGCGCGGAGGCGTCATAGCCGAAGCCCTCGAGCGAAACGAGCAGCAGCATGGCGCGCTCGTCGAAGCAAAGACTTGCAAGCCCATGTACGACCGGCGGGGGGCGCGACGCTGGACCTGGCGCATCTGCGAGCTTTTTCTGAGCCAGCGCGACGAGCGCCGCATAGGCTTCGATTCGCGCTTCGGCGAGATCGGCGGGGCGCAGCTCGCGGGATCGGATCCGCGCGCCGACCGACTGCAGCGCGCTTTGCACCAGATCGTCGGCGATGGCGGGACCCGCGCCGGCGCAGAGCGCGCGCGCATAGCGTCTCAGGGCCGGAGTCGCTCCGCCCAGATCCGCTATGATATCGGCTCTTCTGCCCATGCGGCCCGCTCCGCTCGGTCTTCTCGCCAGTCTGCGAAGCCAATGACGTTTCCTATCGAATGATAGGGCATCGCCGCGCGATTGGCTATGCTTGGCCGCTCCGGCGCGTGCGATTTCACATCCGCCGCCGCCTGTGGCGCGAGGGTTTCCTTTGCGCCCAAAGCACGCTAAACGGCGCGAGCCGCCGAGCCCTTCTTTGCCCAGGATATAGACACGCATGACACAGCAAGCTGCGCCTGCCGCCCTTTTCGCCGGATTGCTCAAGGGCAAGAAGGGGCTCATCCTGGGCGTCGCCAATAATCGCTCGATCGCCTGGGGCATCGCCAAGGCCTGCGCCGACGCCGGCGCCGAAATCGCGCTCACCTATCAGATCGAAGCGCTGGAAAAGCGCGTGCGGCCGCTGGCGGCGGACATCGGCGCGACGGTCGTCGGGCGCTGCGACGTCGCCGAGCCGGAGACGATGGACGCCGTCTTCGCCGAGATCGAGAAGCTTTGGGGCCGGCTCGA
Organism: Methylocystis sp. L43; assembly: GCF_015709525.1. Taxonomy (GTDB): domain Bacteria; phylum Pseudomonadota; class Alphaproteobacteria; order Rhizobiales; family Beijerinckiaceae; genus Methylocystis. Next base: position 22,306 of record NZ_JADNRA010000034.1, read on the forward strand.
TTTCGTCGTGCACTGCCTCGCCTATTCCGACAAGGACCAGCTCGACGGGCGCTATGTCGAGACGACGCTGGAAAACTTCCAGATGTCGCTGAACATCTCCTGCTACTCCTTCACCGCGATCGCGCAGCGCGCCGAGAAGCTGATGACGGACGGCGGCTCGCTCTTGACGCTCACCTATTACGGCGCCGAGAAATGGATGCCGCATTACAATGTGATGGGCGTGGCGAAGGCGGCGCTCGAGGCGTCGGTGCGCTATCTCGCCGCCGATCTCGGCGTCAAAAACATTCGCGTCAACGCGATTTCGGCCGGGCCGATCAAGACGATGGCGGCCTCGGGCATCGGCGACTTCCGCTACATCCTGCGCTGGAACGAATATAATTCGCCGCTGCGCCGCGTCGTGACGATCGAGGAAGTCGGCGAGACGGCGGTCTATCTGCTGTCGCCGATGGCGCGCGGCGTTTCGGGCGAAGTGCTGCATGTCGACGCCGGCTATCATGTCGTGGGCATGATGAATCCGAGCGCGGCGCCGAAAATGGCGGATCTGCTGGCGCTGCTGCCGCAGCAGAAGTGAGGGAATTCGCCGCGTCTTGCCCGCGCTTGTCGCGGGCATCCACGCCGAGCAGAAAAATCCTTTCAGCGCTTTGGCCAAGTCGCTAGAATTGGCCTATGACGAAACTGCTTGAACAGGCCTTCGAGGCGGCCCGTAATCTTCCCCCCGCCATGCAGGACGACATGGCCCGCGTCATCATGGCGATGACGGGCGACGAGCTGCCGGTCGTGCAGCTCACGGCTGAGGAAGAAGCCTCGTTTGACGAATCTCTGGCGCAGGCCGAGCGCGGCGAGTTTGCGACAGACGATCAGATTCGGGCCATCTGGGCGAAGCATGGGCTGTGAAGCTCCGCTATACGCTTCGCGCGGCCACAGAACTCGAAGAAGTTCTTTCTTTCATTGATGTACGCTCGCCACAGGGGGCACGCAGCGTCAAAAGCCGAATTCAGGCGATGACGGCTCTCCTCTTGCAGCATCCGCAAGCGGGCCATCTGACCAGCAAAAGCGGCATTCGGCGCATGGTCGTCTATCCATACCCCTATCTGATTTTCTATCGCGCCACAGAAACCGAGATTATTATTCACGGCGTACGCCACAGCGCCCGCCGCCCCTCGCCGCCGAAGTCCGAGGAATGAATCTCCTACCCCGTCGGCTCCGCAAATCCCCGTTGCCGTAGCAGCGGCTCCACCGTCGGCATCCGCCCGCGAAAGGCCACATAGGCGTCCGCCGCGTCCTGCTTGCCACCTGCGGCGTAGATGTGATCGCGCAGGCGCTGCGCGACCTCGGGCGCGAAGGGGTCGCCCGTCTCCTTGAAGGCCTCGAAAGCGTCGGCGTCGAGCGTTTCGGCCCAGAGATAGCTGTAATAGCCCGCCGAATAACCGTCGCCGGAGAAGATATGCGAGAAATGCGGCAGGCGGTGCCGCATGACGATTTCCGGCGGCATGGAAATCCGCGCGAGGCTGTCCGCCTCGAAGGCGCCAGCGTCGAAATCCGGCCCGACGCTTTGCGCGTGAATGTCGAGATCGACATGGGCCGAGGCGCAGAACTCGACCGTCGCGAAGCCCTGATTGAAATGGCGCGCGGCGGTGATGCGCGCGACGAGATCATCGGGAATGGGCGCGCCCGTTTCGGCATGACGCGCGAATTTTTTCAGCACCGCCGGCTCCAGCAGCCAGTGCTCGTAAAGCTGCGAAGGCAGCTCGACGAAATCGCGCGCGACATTGGTGCCCGCGACCGAAGGATAGGTCACGTCGGACAGCATGCCGTGCAAGCCATGGCCGAATTCGTGGAACAGCGTGCGGGCGTCGTCGAGGCTGAGCAGCGTCGGGGCGCCGTCGGCGCCTTTGGTGAAATTCATCACATTGACGATGATCGGCCTGGTTTCGCCAGCGAGCTTGTGCTGCGCGCGGAATTCCGACATCCAGGCGCCGCCCCGCTTCGACGGCCGCGCAAAATAATCGGCGAGGAACAGCGCGACATGCTTGCCGTTGCTGTCCAGCACATCGAAGGCGCGCACATCCGGATGGTAGAGCGGCAGGCCCTTCTGCTCGACGAAGCGCAGGCCGAAGAGTTTTTGCGCGACGTCGAACGCCGCGGCGATCATGTTGTCGAGCATAAAGTAGGGACGCAGCGCGGCCTGATCGAGATCGTAGCGCTTCGCGCGCACGCGCTCGGCGTAATAGCGCCTGTCATGCGCCGCGACGGTGAAATTCGCGCCCTCTTCTTCGACCATCGCCTGGATCAGCGCGCGCTCCTCGGCGGCGCGCGTCAGCGCCGGCGCCCAGACGCGACCGATCAGTTCGCGCACGGCGGCCGGCGTCTTCGCCATCGTGTCGTCGAGTTTGAACGCGGCGAAACTGTCGAAGCCGAGCAGCTTCGCGCGCTCTTCGCGCAATTGCAGGATTTCGCGGATGAGCGGGCGGTTGTCGGTCGCGCCCGCATTCTCGCCGCGGCTCGCGAAGGCGCGAAACACCGTTTCGCGCAGATCGCGCCGCGTCGAGCTTTGCAGAAAGACTTCAGCGCTGGAGCGCGACAGCGTCACGCCATATTTGCCGGGAGATCCACGCTCCGCCGCGATGCGCGCGGCGGCGGCGCGAAAGTCCGGCGAGAGGCCGTCGAGATCGCTTTCGTCGAGCAGCAGCAGCCATGACGATTCATCGGCCAGCACATTCTGCGAAAACTGCGTCGAGAGGCCCGCCAGCCGTTCAAGGATCGCCTTGAGGCGCGCCTTGTCGACGTCGTTCAGCTTCGCGCCGGCGCGCACGGAGTTCTTGTAGGTCAGCTCGAGAACGCGGCGCTGCTCCGGCGTCAAATCGATGGCCCCGCGCGTCTCGTAAAGCGCTTCGATCCGGCGAAACAGCCCGGGGTTCATGGAGATGTCGCTGGAGTGACGCGAAAAGGCGCCGGCCATATCGCGCTCGATCGCCTGCAACTCAGGCGTCGTGTCTGTGGTGGTGAGATTCCAAAACACCGCGCCGACGTCGGTCAGAAGGCGCCCGCTGCGCTCCAGCGCGCCGATGACATTGTCGAAGGTCGGCGGCGACGGGTCGTTGGCGATGCCGTCGATTTCCGCCTTGTGCTCGGCGAAAGCCGTTTCGAACGCCTCGCGAAAGTGCGCGGGCTCAATCGCATTGAAAGGCGGCAGACGGAACGGGCCGCTCCAGGCCGTAAGGAGAGGGTTATCCATGACAGTCTCTTCGCAAAATGCCGACCAGCGGCGGCGTGGCCGGCCGTTACACCCCCGCGGGCTTGCCCACCACCGTCACCAGCAGATCGCCGTCGCCGAGGAGCCGCTTCGCGCCGCGCTGACAATCCTCCATCGTCACCGCGGCGATTCGGCCATTGCGTTCGTCAAGGAAGCTCGGCTCGAACCCATCGAGCTGCAGATTGACGAGCTGGCTCGCGATCTTCGTCGAGGTGTCAAAGCGCAGCGCATAGGAGCCGATGAGGAATTTCTTGGCCTTATCCAATTCGTCTTCGGTCGGACCGTCGGCGACGAAGTTTCTGAACTCTTCCTGGATCACGCCGATCGCTTCGCCGGCGCGCTCGTTCTTGGTCGCAGCGGCGCCGATCAACATCGGGCAATGGTCATATTCGTTGAGATGCGAATAGACCGAATAGGCCATGCCGCGCTTTTCGCGCACCTCGCGGAACAGCCGCGACGTGAAGGTGCCGCCGCCCAGAATGTGATTGGCGACGACGACGGCGTAATAGTCGGGATCGTGCTTGGTGATCGACGGGCGTCCGAAACGGATCGTCGATTGCGGCACGTCGAGTTCGACGACTTGGCGCATGCCGACATTGGCGACTTCAATCTCCGGGACGGGCGCGAGATCGTTTTGCAGCGCGAGGCCGCCGAACGTCGCGTCAAGGAGTTCCGAAAGCCGCGTCGCGTCGATCGCGCCGACGACGCCGATCTTGAGATCGCGTCTCGCGAAGAGCCGCTCGCGCAGGGCGATGAGGTCTTCGCGCGTGAGCGTGTCGATCGACGCAAGATCGCCGCGCACCGGGCGCCCATAGGGATGGTTCGGGAAGGCCGCTTCGCGGAAAGCTTTCGACGCCATCGAGTCGGGGTCATTGGCGTCGCGCTTCAATTCCGCGGCGAGTTGGCTGCGCACGCGCGCGACGTCGCCGGCTTCGAGCCGCGCGTCGTTGAGCGCGAGCTTTAAGAGGCCGAACGCCTTGTCGACATTGCGCGAGAGAGTCTGCAAATGGCCCGAGATCGCGTCGCGATCGGCGCCAAAGCCAATATGAATCGCGAGATCGTCGATGGCGCGATGGAAGCCGCGCGCGTCATAAGGGCCGGCGCCTTCATCGAGCGTCGACGCGAGCAGCGTCGCCAGTCCGGGCTTCTCGCGAGGATCCTGCGACGCGCCGCCGGGAATCGCGAATTCGAGCGCGACGAGCGGCACGGCGTGGCTCTCTACGAGCCAGGCCTCAAGGCCGGCCGGCGTCGTGATCCGCTGCACATGTTCGGCGCGGGAGGCGATGGTGACGATGGGCGCGTGAGCGGTCATTTCAGTTCCTAACGGAGGTCGGCGGTAGGTCTTGGGCAGTCGAGTTAGGCGTCGGCTTTACGCCGACAACCTGACGCGATCGCCGTCTCAGGCCGGAAGCAGAAAGCCCGTAACGGCCCTGCGCTTGTCGAGCCATTTGCGCGCGGCGTTTTGCACGTCGTCGGCCGTCACCTTCTCCATGCGCTCGGGCCAGGCGACGACGTCGTCGATGGTGAGGCCGGTGGCCAGCGCCTCGCCATACCAGCGGGCAAGCGAGGCCTGGCTATCCTGCGCGTAGATGGCGTCGGCGATCAGCCGGGTCTTGGCGCGCTGCAAATGCTCCGCGTCGATCGGCTCTTCGGCGAAGCGTCGCAGCACGCGATCGATCGCGACGTCGAGATCCTGGAGCGAAACATCCGGCGCGGGCGTCGCATAGACCCAAAGCCGCGTATCGTCGACGGCGGAGCCCATGTAATATGCGCCGGCGCCGACCGCGACCTGCTCTTCGACGACCAGCGTATCATAGAGCGCGCTCGTTGCTCCGCCGCCGAGCATATAAGCGAGCGTCTCCAGCGCCTCGGCTTCGCCGGGCTGGGCGGTGCTGTAGGACGGCACGAGATAGACCTGCTCATGCGCCGGCTGCTCGACCTTCTCATCGCGCAGCGTCACCAGACGGTGGGCGCGGTGCGGCGGCTCCTGCGCGCGGGCGCGCCGCGGCGGCGCGGCCTGCGCGGGAACCTTGCCGTAGGTGTCCTTGGCGAGACGTTCGACCTCGTCGGCCTCAACGTCGCCGGCGACGATCAGGATGGCGTTTTCCGGCGTATAGAAGCGTTGATAATAGGCGAGCGCATGCGCGCGACCCAGCCCCTCGATCTCGTGATTCCAGCCGATGATCGGGATGCCGTAGGGATGATGGGCGAAGAGCGCCGCCTGTACGGCCTCGTCGAGCTGCGCCGACGGATCGCTGTCCGTGCGCATGCGGCGCTCTTCAAGCACCACGTCGCGTTCCGGATCGACGACGTCGTCGGTCAGGACCAGATTGCGCATGCGATCGGCCTCGAACGCCATCAGCGTGGCGAGATGCTCCTTGCCGATGCGCTGGAAATAGGCCGTGTAATCGTAGCTGGTGAAGGCGTTCTCCTGGCCGCCGAGTTCGGCGACAAGATTAGAGAATTCGCCCTGCGGATGCTCCGCCGTGCCCTTGAACATCAGATGTTCAAGAAAATGCGCGATGCCCGACTGGCCCAGCGGGTCGTCGGCGGCGCCGTTTTTATACCAGACCATATGCGTGACGACAGGCGTTCGCGCGTCAGGGATGACGACGACTTCCATGCCGTTGTCGAGCGTGAAGCTCGTAATGCTCGCGCGCGCAGGCCCCGGCGCGGCTGCCCCGGGCGCAAGCGAAACGGCTGACGCCTTCGTCTCAAATGACATGAACGGCCTTTCCCGCGGCGTCCGCGCCGCGTCTCGGAGAGTGTCTCTCCTATATAGGCCGTAATTTAATTCTTGTCGTTGTCCGAGCTACCGCGCAGGAATTGCGGCATGACGGCGCTGAAATTGGAGAGCATATCGCCGCCTCGCGTGTCCGAGGCGGCGGCGCTGTAGGCGCCGGTCGCATGGGCCCCGCCGCCTCGCATGTCTGGGGCGGCGGGGTTGGCGGCCGAGGCGCTGGCGGCGGGTTTATCCGCGCCGCCCCGTCCCCAGCTCAACGGGTTCCACCAGGAGCTCTTCTTGGCGACTTCTGTCTCGCGCAGATTATTGAGGTCCTGCGTTGGCCGACGGTAGCCGGGAGGCGGCTCCGTCAGCATGACGCGGCTCGGCTCCTCGACGGCGGGCGCGGGCGGTTCAGCGCCTGATCCAAAGGAAAGCACCCGCGCAAACACCCCCGGGCGCGGCGCCTCCGGCGGCGCGTTCGGCACCCGGGCGTAGCGGTTGACGTTACGGCGCCGCTCGGCCGATAGCTCGGCGGGCCATTCGCCCGACCGGGCGCCCCGCTCGCGCGGCGGCGGGAGGTCGCCGGCGCTCGGCGGCAAGACGAGCTTGGGCCGTTCGCTATAATCGATTTTGCCGGCGCCCTCGTCCGAAGACGCGCCGACCATCTCCATCATCGCCGACCATGTGGATTTGTCGTCACCGGCCAGAGCTGGCGCGGCCTGGACCGCCGCGAGACCGGCGAGAGCGTAAAGGGCGCAGCGCTGCGACTGAGCAAGCTTCATCTGTCGGACTCCATTCGGGCTCCGGTTATATGCGGCTACATGGACGCGACTTATTGGCGATTTAGTGGCGAAGGCTGGGCCACGCTCGACCAGAGCGCAATCAGGTTTCGGCGCGCCGCTCCTGGGGCAGGAAAAACCCCTCAATGACCAGCAGCGCCACGCCCGCCGTAATGAAGACATCGGCGAGGTTAAACACGTAGTTAGCCAAAGGTCCGACGGGCAGGCTGGTGTGCAGGTAGAAGAAATCGGCGACCGCCCCCCGGGTGATGCGGTCGGCGGCGTTGCCGAGCGCGCCGCCGATGATCAATCCCAGCGCCACAGCCGTCGCGCGGCTTTCCGTGCGCACCATCCAGATCGCCAGTCCAGCGATGATCGCGCCCTGCATCGTCAACAGCGCGAGGCGGGTCAAGGTTTCGTGGGCAGGAAATAACGAATAGGAGACGCCATAGTTCCAGGACAGCAAGACGTCGAGGAACGGCGTAAGGCTCATCGGCGGCCGGGCGGCGACGTCAAATATATTCAGCATCCAGAATTTATGCGCCTGGTCGAACGCCAGAGCGGCGAGCGCCGCGGCAAGGCCGAGCGCGCGGGGGGAAAGTCTGCCAGACAAGCGTGATCTCCATGACGCCAACGCATCATTAATGCGGATCAATGCGAAAAAGAAAGCGCCCGCGCTCATGCGACGAGATCACTGGGCGACAATGATCGGTCCTTCCGGCTTGGGCCCAATCGTCAGGCCGCGCTGTAGCTGAACGACAACAGAACCGAAAAATTCTGCGCCTGCCCCCAACTTGACAGCGCTTGGCCTCGCCCATATCTGTGTGGCGCCTGTTGGCACTCATCTCACGCGAGTGCCAACAAGCCTTCGCATATCCCTTTTTGGCGGGCCGAACCCGTCAGGTCAGAAAAGGAAAGATTCACAATGACGTTCCGTCCCCTCCACGACCGCGTCGTGGTCAAGCGACTCGAAGGCGAGGAAAAAACCAAAGGCGGCATCATCATTCCGGACACCGCGAAAGAGAAGCCGCAAGAGGGCAAGGTCATTTCCGTCGGCCCCGGCGCTCGCGACGAAAACGGCAAGCTGAACCCGCTAGACGTGAAGTCCGGCGACCGCGTGCTCTTCGGCAAATGGTCCGGCACCGAAGTCAAGATCGACGGCGACGACCTGCTCATCATGAAGGAAAGCGACATCCTCGGCATCGTCGACTGACTCGACGCCGCCGTTCGCTTCCAACCCCCAGGAGAATTGTAAATGGCTGCAAAAGACGTCCGTTTCTCCACTGACGCCCGCGATCGCATTCTGCGCGGCGTCGAAATCCTCAACAACGCCGTTAAGGTCACACTTGGTCCCAAGGGCCGCAACGTCGTGATCGAGAAGTCCTTCGGCGCGCCGCGCATCACCAAGGACGGCGTCACCGTCGCTAAGGAAATCGAGCTTGCCGACAAGTTCGAAAATCTCGGCGCCCAGCTCGTCCGCGAAGTCGCCTCCAAGCAGAACGACCTCGCTGGCGACGGCACCACCACCGCAACCGTTCTTGCCGCCTCGATTGCCCGTGAAGGCGCGAAGGCTGTCGCCGCCGGCCTCAACCCCATGGATCTGAAGCGTGGCGTCGACCTCGCCGTTGACGCCATCGTCGCCGATCTCAAAGCGCATTCGAAGAAGGTCACTTCGAACGACGAGATCGCCCAGGTCGGCAAGATTTCGGCCAATGGCGACGACTTCATCGGCCAGGAAATCGCCAAGGCGATGCAGAAGGTCGGCAATGAAGGCGTCATCACGGTCGAGGAGGCGAAGAGCCTCGAGACCGAGACCGACATCGTCGAGGGCATGCAGTTCGATCGCGGCTATCTCTCGCCCTATTTCATCACCAACGCCGAGAAGATGATCGCCGAACTCGACGATCCCTACATTCTCATCCACGAGAAGAAGCTGTCGACTCTGCAGCCGTTGCTGCCGATCCTCGAGGCGGTGGTGCAGACCGGCAAGCCGCTGCTCATCGTCGCTGAGGACATCGAAGGCGAAGCGCTGGCGACCCTCGTCGTCAACAAGCTGCGCGGCGGCCTGAAGATCGCCGCCGTCAAGGCGCCCGGCTTCGGCGATCGCCGCAAGGCGATGCTCGAAGACATCGCCATCCTCACCGGCGGCGAGTTGATCGCCGAGGACCTCGGCATCAAGCTCGAGAACGTCACGCTCGCCATGCTCGGCCGCGCCAAGCGCGTGCGCATCGAGAAGGAGAACACGACGATCATCGACGGCGCCGGCGAGAAGAAGGACATCGAGGCGCGCATCGCCCAGATCAAAGGACAGATCGAGGAGACGACCTCGGACTACGACCGCGAAAAGCTCCAGGAGCGTCTGGCGAAGCTCGCGGGCGGCGTCGCGGTGATCCGCGTCGGCGGCGCGACCGAGGTCGAAGTCAAGGAGAAGAAGGACCGCGTCGACGACGCCCTCAACGCCACTCGCGCGGCGGTCGAGGAAGGCGTGTCGCCGGGCGGCGGCGTGGCGCTGCTGCGCGCCATCAAGGCGCTCGACAGCGTCAAGGTCGGCAATCCTGACCAGCAGACCGGCGTCGACATCGTCCGCAAGGCGATCCAGGCGCCGGCGCGCCAGATCGTCGACAACGCCGGCGGCGACGGCGCCGTGGTGGTCGGCAAGCTGCTCGAAGCCACCGAATACGGCTACGGCTTCGACGCGCAGAAGGGCGAGTATGGCGATCTGATGAAGCTCGGCATCATCGACCCGACCAAGGTCGTGCGCACCGCGCTGCAGGACGCCGCGTCGATCGCCGGTCTGATCATCACCACCGAGGCGACGATCACCGAAGCGCCAAAGAAGGAAGGCCCGCCGGCGATGCCGGGCGGCGGCGGCATGGGCGGCATGGACTTTTAAAGTCCGCGCGCTCCGTGAACAAAAAAAGCCCCGGGCGAAAATCCGGGGCTTTTTTGCGTGCCGGTCTCATTGAGCGGTTACGGACCCGCCGTTCCGGGCGCGGTGATCTGCGCATGTCTCTTCGCGAGGATCTGCGCCGGGGTGATGTTCGCGGTCGCGACCTGCAATTTGTTGCGCCAGCCGCTGATGATCTCTGCGTCGCCGCGCATCATCGCCTCAAAGCCATCGATCGCCACTTCTTGCGCGGACGCCTTTTGAGACCGTCCGACCTTCGTGTCCATCAGATCGGCGCGCTCGAAGAAATCGGTCGCGGTCACTCCCGGCATGAGGCAGGTGACGGTGACGCCCGAATCCTTGAGTTCCTCGCGCAGCGCGAAGCAGAAGCTGTTGAGAAAAGACTTCGTCGCGTTGTAAACGGCCTGATACGACCCCGGAATGAAGCCGGCGATGGAGCCGGTGACCAGAATGCGTCCCGCGCCGCGCGCCCGCATGTCTCGCGCGACCTTGTGAAGCAGATAAATCGTGCCGGTGATATTCGTGTCGAGCACATGCCGCTCGGCCGAGAAGTCTTGATCGAGAAAGCCGCGACCCAACCCGTGTCCGGCGTTGGCGAGAAGCGCGGCGATCGGGCGTCCGTCAGCCGCGGCGCATAACCGGTCGACGCCATCCGTTGTGGAGAGGTCAGTTTCAACCTCGGTCACATTTGCCCCAAGCTCCCGAAACCGAGCGGCTGCGCCATGAATTTCGGGGCGATCGGCCGCGATCACCAGATCAAAGCCCCGCCGTGCGCAGATCAGGGCGAGTTCGTAGCCAATCCCGGACGAAGCCCCCGTCACCACGGCGAGCGGTTCCTGCGAAGTCTGGTTCATTTTCACGTCAGCGGCGCCGCGCGAAGCCGACGCCGATGCTCCTACAGCCGACCTTCTGTCAGGCGGCCTTTCGGTTGATCCGCCCTTCGGCGAGCGACGAGAGCTTTTTGTCCGCGTTCTTTTCTTCGGCGAGCGTTTCCGCGAGAAGCTGCGCGCAGTCCTCGCGGCCAAGCTCCTTCGCCCAGGCGACCAATGTGCCATAGCGCGTGATTTCATAATGCTCGACGGCCTGAGCGCTCGCGATCAGCGCGGCGTCCAGCACTTCATTGTCGGCGGTTTCGCCCGAGACCTCATCGGCCTCTTCGAGGATGCCGTCGATCGCCGGGCAGTTGACGCCCTTGGGAGTCACGCCATGCAGCTCGAACACTTTCTCGAGCCGGCGCACCTGATTTTCCGTCTCGCCAAGGTGCTGCTCGAACGCTTCTCTCAGCCGCGGATCGGAGGCCTTCTCGACCATATCGGGCAGCGCTTTCAGGATCTGGTTTTCAGCGTAGTAGATGTCGCGCAGCGTGTGCACGAACAGATCGTCGATCGTCTTGATGTCCTTGGAAAAGAGACCCATCGTCCCGCTCCGGTTTTTGCGATGTGGGGAGCCCGCGGGCCGCAGGCGTGCAGTGGAACGCCGCCGATGCGCGAATGTTCCCCCTGCAGGCGGAGAGGCGCGCCTGAACTCCCAAAGGTCCGCGCTCGGCTCGGCCGCGCCTGCCCTGCGCGTCGGGTCGCCGCAGCTTTCCGAAGCTTCAAGCCGTTGCCCTATGGCTTCCGCTCGTTTAGCATCAGCTTCGCACGCGGGGTCACGCGCGCGTCAGCAAGAATCGGGAGGAGCGAAATGGCGAGCTTGCGCACGCCGGCGGAGTCGAACGGCGACTGGGCCGAGCATCTAAGGACCTACAATACATTCTTGTTGCTGCTGAAGATCGGCGCGGCAAGCACCGCGGTCCTGCTGCTCCTGCTGTATTTCTTCGTCGCGCGCTAGGTTCAGAGCCTCCGCTTTTTGCCGCTGTCGGCGACGCTGGCGGCGACGGTTTTTCCACAACCGGAGTTCGTTATGCGCATCGCCGTATTGGCTGAAACGGATAAATCCGAGCCGCGCGTCGCGGCCACACCCGAGACCGTCAAGAAATTCATCGGGCTGGGCGCCGACGTCGTGGTCGAGGCCGGCGCGGGCGCCGTCGCCGGCTTCTCCGACAGCGACTACGCCGCCGCCGGCGCGACGATCGCCGATGATGCGGCGGCGGCGCTGACTGGCGCCGACGTCGCGCTGCGCGTGCGCCGTCCTTCGGCGGCGGAGCTTCGCGGCGCAAAACCCAATCTCGCGGTGATCGCGATCATGGATCCCTTTGGCGCGGGGGCTCAGCTTGCCGATCTCGCCAAGAGCGGCGCGATCGCTTTCGCCATGGAGCTCATGCCGCGCATCACGCGGGCGCAAACCATGGACGTGCTGTCGTCCCAGGCCAATCTCGCCGGCTATCGCGCCGTCATTGACGCGATGGCCGAATATGGCCGCTCCTTTCCGATGATGATGACCGCCGCCGGAACCGTCCCGGCGGCGAAAGTCTTTATAATGGGCGTCGGCGTCGCCGGTCTGCAGGCGATCGCCACGGCGCGGCGCATGGGCGCGATCGTCACCGCCACCGACGTGCGGCCGGCGACGAAGGAGCAGGTCGAATCGCTCGGCGCGAAATTCATCGCCGTCGAGAACGAAGAGTTCAAACAGGCCGAGACCTCCGGCGGCTACGCCAAGGAGATGTCGCCCGAATATCAGAAGGCGCAGGCCGAACTCGTCGCTGCGCACATCGCCAAGCAGGACATCGTCATCACCACGGCGCTGATTCCCGGCCGGCCCGCGCCCAAGCTCATCTCGGCGGAGATGGTGCGCTCCATGCGGCCTGGCTCGGTCATCGTCGATCTTGCGGCCGAACGCGGCGGCAATTGCGAATTGACCAAGCCCGGCGAAACCGTGGTCGTCGACGGCGTCAAGATCCTTGGCGCGCTCAATCTCGCCGGCCGCATGGCGTCGACGGCGTCGAGCCTCTACGCCAAAAATCTGCTGGCCTTCGTCGAGACGCTCGTTTCGAAGGACACCAAGCAGCTCGCCATCAATTGGGAAGACGAACTGGTGAAGGCGACCGCGCTGACCCGCGACGGCGCCGTGGTCGACGAGCGTTTTAAATAGCCGCCTGCGCGCATATCAAACTAAGGGGCGTTAAGCGATGACCGACTCTACGCAACAATTGCTCGAGAAGGCGCAGGCGGCGGCCGAGGCCGCCCGCCACCTGGCCGAACAGGCGCAACACTATTCGGACGAACTCGCACACACGGCCGCCGCGGCGGCGGCGCACGGGCTGGCCGGCGGCGCGATTGATCCTTTCGTCTTCCGCGTGGCGATCTTCGCCATGGCGGTCTTTGTCGGCTATTACGTCGTCTGGTCGGTGACGCCGGCGCTGCATACGCCGCTGATGTCGGTCACGAACGCGATTTCCTCCGTCATCATCGTCGGCGCGCTGCTCGCGGCAGGCGTCGAAGGCATGACCGCCGCTGAGGCTTCGGGCTCCTGGTGGGCGAACGCCTTCGGTTTCATCGCGGTCATTCTCGCCAGCGTGAACATCTTCGGCGGCTTCCTCGTCACCGAACGCATGCTCTCCATGTACAAGAAGAAGGGCTGAGGCCATGAGCGCCAATATCGCAGCCCTTCTCTATCTCGTCGCCGGCGTGCTGTTCATCTTCGCGCTGCGCGGCCTCTCCTCGCCCGCCACCTCTCGCGAGGGCAATCGCTATGGCATGATCGGCATGGCGATCGCCGTGGCGACGACGCTGCTGACGCATTTCCCCTCCTTCGGCGGCCTGCTGATGATCGTGATCGGCGTCGCCATCGGCGGCGGCGCGGGCGCTTTCATCGCCCAGCGCGTTCCGATGACGAAGATGCCCGAACTTGTCGCGGGCTTCCACGCGCTGGTCGGCTTGGCGGCGGTGCTTGTCGCGGCCGGCGCCTTTTTCGCGCCGCGCGCCTTCGGCATCGGCGACGCGAATGATATTCACGCCGGCAGCCTCGTCGAAATGTCGCTCGGCGCGGCGATCGGCGCGATCACCTTCACCGGATCGATCATCGCCTTTCTAAAGCTTTCCGAACGCATGACCGGCAAGCCGATCCTGCTGCCGGAACGCCATACCATCAACATTATGCTTGGCGTCTCCCTGCTGGCGTTGACGGCGCTCTTCGTCGGCACGCAGAGCGGCGTCTGGCTGTTCCTGCTGATTCTCGCCTCCTTCGCGCTGGGCGTGACGCTGATCATTCCGATCGGCGGCGCCGACATGCCGGTGGTCGTCTCCATGCTCAACTCCTATTCGGGTTGGGCGGCGGCCGGCATCGGCTTCACGCTGGGCAATCTCGCGCTGATCATCACCGGCGCGCTTGTCGGCTCGTCGGGCGCGATCCTCTCCTACATCATGTGCAAGGGGATGAACCGCAGCTTCATCTCCGTCATTCTCGGCGGCTTCGGCGGCGAGGTGGCGGGGCCCGCTGGCGGCAAGGAGACGCGCAACGTCAAGCAGGGCTCGGCGGAAGACGCCGCCTACATCATGCAGAACGCCGGCAAGATCATCATCGTGCCGGGATATGGCATGGCGGTCGCGCAGGCGCAGCATGCGCTGCGCGAAATGGCCGACATGCTCAAGGAGGAAGGCGTCGACATCAAATACGCCATCCATCCGGTCGCGGGCCGCATGCCGGGCCATATGAATGTGCTGCTCGCCGAAGCCAATGTGCCCTATGACGAAGTGTTCGAGCTCGAAGACATCAACTCCGAATTCGGACAGGCGGACGTCGCCTTCGTCATCGGCGCCAACGACGTGACCAACCCCGCCGCCAAGACCGATAAGACGTCGGCGATCTATGGCATGCCGATTCTCGACGTCGAAAAGGCGAAGACGGTTCTATTCCTGAAACGCGGCATGGGCTCTGGCTACGCCGGCGTCGAGAACGAGCTGTTCTTTCGGCCCAATACGATGATGCTGTTCGGCGACGCCAAGAAGACCGTCGAGTCGATCGTCAAGTCGCTGGCGCACTAACGTCTCTTCAACGACCCGAAACAAAACGCCCGGGAGTTTCTCCCGGGCGTTTTGTTTTGCGTCCATACCGCCGCCCTCGAAGCGGAGTCTCCGCGAAGCAGGATTGGTCCCGCTTCGCGTTCGGGACTACTCCCAGTTCCAGGCGACCGGCTGGAGCCAGCCGCCAAATTCTGGCCAGGCTTCGTTGCCGGCATAGAAAATGCCCGGCAGATTCTTGCCCGTGCCATATTCGTACTTCGCCGAGAAGATGAAGGTGCGCTGCGGGAATGGATGGAACAACGCGAACTTGTAGTTGTTCACATTGTCGATGCCGGCGTCGAACGACCATCGGTCGCTGTATTTGTAATGCGCGTGCAGATCGACAATGAAGAAGCGATCAGACGAGCCAAAGATGCCGTGCACGAGATCATTGTTCGCGAGCGTGCGCCAGATGCGATCCTGCCAGCGCATCGCCACCGTGAACGCCCAGCTGTCATCCGGGCGATAGGTGGCGCCGAAATTCCAACGCCATTTCGGCACGCCCGGCACGTTCTTGCCCGCGACCGAAAGCGCCCAAGGGAATTCAAAACTTGTGCCGAACGGCGAGGTCGCCGAGGGCGCTGAAGGCTGCCAGCGACTGAACGAGATGACGCGCGAATTGACGTAAGTGACGCTGCCGAACAGCTGAAGCCCCTTATAGTAGACGTCGTCCTTCTGCCAGGCGAGCTCTGCGCCGCTGTTACGAATGCGGTCGACGTTGATGTTGGCGTTGGTCTGAAAGACCGACCCGGGCGCAAAAGTGGCGTTGGAGATGATCGCGTCGCGCGCTTCTTCATCGAAGAGCGACAGCCGCGCCCAGCTGTTCGGACCAAGACTGCGCTGAAAGACGATCTCCTTGGTCAGCGCGGTCTCGGGACGCAGATTGGGGTTGGGATTGGTGACGAATCCCGTTGCGCCCGGCGTTGCGGTGAGATTGTAGAGTTCGCGCACCGTCGGAAAGCGATTGGCCATGCCGACATTGCCGGTGATCGTCCAATATGGATCCGCCTCCCAGCGCAGCGACGCCTTCGGCGACACGCGCGTGGAATAGAGATTGGGCTGGAAAATCGGCAACATGGTCCCAAGCTGCGCCGAAGAGCCGGTGGCGGCGGCGTTCAGACCGCCGAGGAGCTGATTGTATCCGTCGGAGGCTTGCCAATGCTCGCCGCGAACGCCGAGAGTCAGTTTCAGGTCGGGCCGCAGGAGAATCGCATCCTGCGCCCAGAGCGCCTGCGTACGCGTCGTGCCGCTGCCGACCGACTGGACGACGCCATACGACGACGCCATGCCCGCCCCCCAATTCGTCGTGAGCCAGATCGGATTGTTCGAGTGATATTGATCCCCGTGTATGCCGAAGCTGATGTCGTGCATGCCTTCGGGGCCGTCCGGCCGAAAAATGCCCTTCAGATCGAGAAGCGTCCAATATGTGCCGGTGAAGATCGTGTCGCGACCGGTCTGCGTATAACCTCCGAAGGGATTGATCGCAGTCGAGGGCACGCCGCTCCAGGCCGAACGCGAGGAGCTGTAGGGGTAGGTGAAATGCGAGGCGGAAAGCTCGAAGTCGAAAACGCCCTGCGTATTTGACTTAAGCGCCAGGGAGTTGACCAGGATCGTCTCCTGATAGCGTAGATTGGCCGCGCCGAAGCCCTGCAGAGTCGTTGTAGAAAGCGCTGCGGGCCCCGAAGGCGGCCCAAAAACTTCGTTGCGTCCTCCCGACAGATAGTTCAGCGGCCAGGACACGCGATCGCTGTTGAACACGCCGAGCGTGTAGACGCCGCGGATCGTCGGCGTGAAGTCGTAAGCGACCTTCACCTTGCCGTTGATGAAATTCTCCTCCGAGATCGATCCCGAGCCGACGATCGACTGCGGCACGCCATAGACGTTCTGGGAGAAGATCGCGCCTGGATAGGGATAGAAGCGTCCGGCGTTGATGAAAGAAATCGGCTGATTGTTGTTCCAGGCGTAATTCAGCGCGACGAAATAGGACAGATCACCGATTTTATCGCCGATGGTCAGCGCCGTCGTTGTCGTCGGCAGGCCGAGCTGAGCGCCCCACCACGCAAAGTCTTGCACAGCCACGGTCTGCTTGGCGGTGACTTCGAGATGCTCCGGCATGCGCGTGGTGAATTTGATGACGCCGCCGATCGAATTGCCTGGATACTGCGCCGCATAAGGCCCGTAGAGGTAGTCGACGCGTTCGATCTCTTCCGGCGAAATAAGCCCCCAGCGCGGCTGGCCGTCGGTATGTCCGTTGGAGATAAGCTGGCTGATCAACAGGTCGTCGACATAGACCAGAGCGCGCGCGGACGAGAGGCCCCATGTGCGCGTCTGGATCATGCCCTCGTTGCCGCCGCGCAGTTTTCGGATGAACAGGCCCGGCACATATTTGAGCGCATCCTGGCTGTCGACGATGTTGATCTTCTCTTTGATGTCGCGGCGCGTGACGCTCGCGACCGTGTTGGGCAATTGCCAGCGCTGAACGAAGGCCGGCTTGCCGTCAGGAAGCGTCGCCGACCAAATTGAGACAGGCACGGGCGCGGGCGCCGGAGCCGGCGCGACATTTGTCGCAGCGCCTGGAACGCCGGTCGTCGGCCGCCTGACAACGCCGCGACGTTGACCGCCGACGTCGATCGTCGGCAGCGACTGCTGCGCAGCGGCGCGCGTCGCGTAAAGTTCGGAAAACGCAAAGATGGCGAGAGCGCCGGCGGAGACGCCGCGCAGGAGAGAGTGACGAGACATGAAATGCTTCCTTCTAGCGCCGGTCAAGGCGGCGCGACTGACCTGAACGGCTTTCGCCGTCGTAACGTTCGGCAGATCAGACGAAGGAAGGAGGTCCGCGCGGAGGGGCGCTGCGGTTTGGCCGCGACGGGACAAACGCCTGCGCCGGCGGCGCCCGCGGCGCGAGATTGTGTTCGACGCCCCGGATCGCAAAAACGGCGTCCGAAGGCGGCGGCGCGCTCCAGCCGAGTTGGCAGAGCGCGCAAGAGCACCCGTCGCGGTCCGTGTTGTCCAGAGGCGCTTGATCGGAACCGCCCTGCGCCACAGGCGATGTGTTCGCCAGCGAATGGCATTTCGCGATCGGCGCGTTCGCCGCGTCAACGGATCTCGACGCCATCGCCTCGCAAGGCGATACGAGCCTCGCGACGAGCGCAAGGAGAGCGAGGAGAGCGAGGAGTTGGCGAATGCGCATAGGCTCTTGCGAATTCGACGTCATTAACTTTAGCGACGCCGTAATCGCACATGAACCGGTAAACCGAGACTTTCCAAGCCTGCGCGCGTTGTCAAAGGTTAAAAAATCAACTAAGAGACATTTATGTCACAGTTGCGCGCCATGCGTCGGGAATTCCGCGCGGCATTCGCCGTCGCGGCCGCTTGCGCGCTGATGTTCTCACTTCTTTTATCGGGCGCGACGCGGCCGGCGCACGCATTCGCGGACCAAGGCGGAATCGCCTGCGATCATGCCGCCTATGTCGCAGGCCTGCACGCAAACGCCGCGCAGAAGGGGGGGGCGACGCAGCGCGACGGCTCTCCAACGCATTCTAAGCATAGATGCCCGGACTGTTGCCTCAGCGTCCATGCCGCGCCGGCCGTTCTCCCAGAACGCGTCGCTTCGGCGTTGCGGACCCCCGCAGAGCGCCCTTCTGAAATTCGGCATTGCGGCGTCGCCACGCAGCCGCCCGAGAGTTTCGCCGCGAACGGCGCGAATGGCGCGCGCGCTCCACCCTCAATTCATCTTACCTGAATTGCGTTAGACTCCGGGCCGCGCCGCGCAGGAGTCTGATTGCGGGCTTTCGCGGCCTCTCGTCTCGCTAAGATATAATAAAACAAAGGCTGACGCTTCGCCTGCGCGATCGCCGCAAGCGCGTCCCAATGAACGAGTGAGTGAAAATGGATTACAACACGCTTTCCCCTCTCGCCATGTTTCTCAACGCCGGTCCTGTCGGAAAGGCCGTCATGGCGCTGCTGCTGCTCGCGTCGATCTGGACGTGGGTGCTCATCGTCGAAGGCGTGGTGGCCGTCACCCGCATCACCAAATCCGCGCGTTCGGCGCGCCAGGGCGGAGACGTTGGCGTTCTCGCGCCGGTCGCCGAAGCGGGCCGCGAAGCCTTTGCGCTCGATCTGCCGGATGAAACAATCGGCGACAAGCGCGCCCGCATCGCCGACCATATGAGCCGCGCGGCGCGCGAGTTTTTGACCAAGGCGGAGGGCGGCCTGCCCAATCTCGCCGTCATCTCGTCGGTCGCGCCCTTCGTCGGCCTTTTCGGCACGGTGTGGGGCATCATGACGAGCTTCGCCGGCATCGCTCAGTCGCAGGACACGAGCCTTGCGGTCGTCGCGCCGGGCATCGCTGAAGCGCTTGCGGCCACCGCCTACGGACTTGCCGCCGCTATCCCTGCCTCGGTCGGCTACAACCGCATCGGCGCCGCCTTCGCGCGCGTCGGCCAGCAGGTCGCGCACTACATTGAAGACGAGGCGCTGCTGATGTGCAGCGGCCATCAGACGCGCGCGCGTCGTGAGCGGGAGGCTGCGTAATGGGAATGCCCTCACGCCAGCGCCAGAGCGCAACCGAAGGCCTTTATCAGCCGCTCGCCGATATCAATGTGACGCCGCTCGTCGACGTCATGCTCGTGCTGCTGATCATTTTCATGATCACGGCGCCTTTGCTCGCCAAGGGCGTCAAGGTGAATCTGCCGCAGGCGAGCGCCGCGATGCCGATCAACCAAAAAGACCCCATCGTCGTGACGGTGGGCAAGGAGGGCAAGATCGCGCTTGGCGCGGACGAGCTCTCAGCGGAGGCGCTCATCGACGGCATCAAGGTGATGATGGGCGACGACCAATCGCGCGTCGTTCATATCCGCGGCGACACGGAAGCTGTTTATGGCGAGGTGGTCGCGGTGATGGATAAGCTTGCGACGAACGGCATCACCCATATTGCGATCATGACCAACTCGCGCAGCAAGACCGGCGCAGGCGTCAAAGCCGCGCCCGGCCGCGCCGCGCCTGCCGCGGGCGCTCTGCCCGCGCAAGCTCCGGCGGCGCCCGCGGGAGCGCTGAAATGACCGATTTCGCGCTGAGTCCGCAAGACATGGCGCGAGAGGGCGACCACCACCCGCCTTCGGGTCCGGAGCCGGTCAAGCCCTCCTGGCTGCGCTCGGTGACGACCGTCCTCGTCATCGCGGCGCATGTCATGGTCTTCGGCATACTTGCCTATTCGGCGAAGCCGACGGCGGTATCGCTCGACTCTGTCAGCATGGACCTCGTGCCGGAAGGCGACTTCTTCGAGCAGGAGGAAGTCGCCGAGGCCGACGACACGCCGCCGCCCGAAGCGGTCGAGGAGCCCGACATCGCGCTTCCGCCGCCGGTGGTGATGGCGCCAGACGCCGTGCCTCTGCCCGCCAAGAAGGAAGATGTCGACAAGGTCAAGAAGAAGGTCGAGCAGCAACAGGTCCAGCGCGCGCAGCAACGCCAGGAGGCGCAGGCGCGTCGACGCTACGGCGCGCCCGAGGGACAAGCCGGGAATTCAGGCGCATCGCAGGCGACGTGTCTTGCCCATATCGCCGCAGCGCTTCGTCGCCATACGCCAGGCAATACCAGCCTTGGTCCCGGCAGCGCGAGCGTGACGTTCCACGTCAATGCGGGCGGCGGTCTGTCGGGCATCTCGGCTTCGGGGTCGACTCCGGCGCATGCGGCGCTCGCGCGGCGGATCGTGTCCTCCGCACGCGGACCCGGCATGTGCAGCTCGGCCTTCGTGAGCCAGGCTTTCGCCTTCCATTGACGCGAACGGCGGCGGACGCTCGCGCCCGCCGCCTAAGATCGTTCCGGACATTGGGGGCCTGATGATGCTCGCGCGACTGCTTACCATCGGCGCGGCGCTCGCCGCTTGCGCCGCGCATGCCGAGGACGCCAAGCCCGCGCCCACGGCGCCGACGCCAGCACGAACCGCAGCGCCAACGCAAACCACAGCGCCGACGCGCGCCGCTGCGCCAAAGCCCGCCGTGCCTGCGACGACCGGGGGCGTGGCAGCCCCAGCCGCGGCTCCGGCGATGTCGGAGAGCAAGTTCCTCGGCGTGCTCTACACGGCGATCGCTAAGCAAACCCCTTCGGAAAGTCCTGCCGGCGACGGCGAGGTGACGGCCAGCTTTCACGTCAACGCGCAAGGCAAGATCGACAAGGTGACGATCGACAAGACGACAAGCCCAGCGCTCGCCGAGACGGTGAAGAAGATCCTGTCGAGCGTCGAAGCGCCCCCGCCGCCGGGCGGATCGATGGATGTGGGACAAACGTTCAAGTTCCGCGCAACGCCGAAATGAGTCGATCGCGCCGTTCAAAACTCTCGGTCCGTGGCTGAATTGAATCCATGCGCAAGAGGCCCGCGCATGTTTATCGAAGGAGAAGAAAATGCGGCATACTTCTCGACTGACATTGAGTCTTTCTGCATTGGCGTTCATTTGCGCGCTTGGCGCGAGCGGACCGGCGCGCGCGCTCGATGAGGCGCAAAAGCCCAAGGCCGAAGACAGCGCCGAACCGAAGCGCGAAGACAGCAAGGATATGAAATCCGAGGAAAAGACCGAAAAGCGCGAGGAGAAGACCGACGTCGGGCGCGAACAGAAACCGAAGGCCGCGCGGGACGAGAAGGCCGCCGATAAAAAGAAACATGCCGACAACAGCGCCTATCTGCGCAAGCTCGGTCAGCTCATCCGGGCGCGCTCGCCGGGCACGACAAGTCTCGGCGAAGGAAGCGCCGTCGTTCGCTTTCGTCTTGGCGCTGCAGGCGCGCCCAATAGCGTCGCCGTCGTTTCAGCGTCGACGCCCCGTCACGGGCAATTGGCGCGCTCCATCGTCTCGGGCCTGCGGGCGCCGCCGCCGCCCGGCGGCTCCTATGACGGCGTGCAGAGTTTCAGATTTCACTAGAGAGACGCCCTTGCGCCTGCCTCGAAAAGCGTCCGCCTTGGGCCGCAAACAGGAGAGAAGAATGAAGCGCATCGCCTTTGCCCTGCTCGCCGTTTGCGTCCCCGCTACGCTGACCGCGCAAGAAGCGCCGCGAAGTTCCGCAGACGCTCCTAAGGACGCGGCGACGCCGACTCAGTCAGCGCCGCCGGCCGCGATGAATCACCATCCCGCCGCCGCCTGCGCCGAGGCGAAGGTTGACTGCGCGGCGACCGCCGTTCCCGCCTTTGCGAAGGACGGACGGCTGTGGGTCGCCTTTTCAGTCGGCAAGAGCCTTTACGCGGCCGCCTCTTCGGACAATGGCGCGACGTTCTCCGCGCCGACCGCGATCGCCACGGTCGGCGACGGAATGATCGACGCGCATGGCGACGCGCGCCCGAAAATCGTCGCGCTCAAAGACGGGACGCTGCTCGCGAGCTATACGACGCGGCCCGACAAGCAGATGATCGGCACGATCTTCACCGCTCGCTCGACCGACGGCGGCAAGACGTTCTCGACGCCGCAGGCGCTTCTGGCTGAGGGCGGCCAGCGCTTCGACAGCATCGTCGTCAATCGCAAGGGGCGCATCTACGCCGGTTGGCTCGACAAGACGCATGCGCTCAAAGCCAAGGCGGAAGGCAAGGAGTTTCTCGGCAGCGGCGTCGCCTTCGCCTATTCGGACGATGGCGGCAAGACCTTCAAAGGCAAGTCGATCCTGATCGATCACGCCTGCGAATGCTGCCGCATGTCAGGCGCGCTCGACAAGGACGGAACGCCGGTCTTCGCCTGGCGACAGGTGCTAGATGGCAATGTTCGCGACCATATGGTCGCCAAGCTTTCCGCGGACGCCGCGCAAGCGACGGCGACGCGCGTGTCCGACGACGATTGGGCGATCAATAGCTGCCCGCATCACGGACCATCGATCGCGATCGACGCCGCCGGCGATTGGCATGTGGTCTGGTTCACCAAGGGCAAGAAGCGCCAGGGGCTCTATTACGCGCGCAGTCTCGACGCGGGCAAAAGCTTCTCGGAGCCGGAGAAATTCGGCGACGACGCGCGCGCCGCCGGACATCCGACGCTGGTCGCGGCCAAGGGCCGCCTGTATCGCGTCTGGAAGGAATTCGACGGCGCGACGACGACGATCGCCATGCAAATGTCGCGCGACAACGGCAAGAGCTGGAGCGCGCCGCGCGTCGTGGCGCAAACGCTGGACGCCTCCGACCATCCGGAACTCATCGCCCATAATGGCGCGGCGTATCTATCGTGGTTGACGCATAAGGAAGGCTATCGCCTGACGCCGCTGCCGCGGGATGAAAAAAGCGCGGCGGCGCCGCAGTGACGCCAATTCGGATGGGCGCTGCCTTGTCATTCGCGACGCGCGCGCCGCGCGTGACTGGTAATCCAGAAACGATCAACGGCGCCAGCTTGATCGCTCTCGATTCCCGGTCGGGCCTGCGGCCTGCCGGGAATGACAAGAACCATAATAGTTCAGTGGGACTTCGCCGAATGCGCCTCATGTCTTTCGCCCTCGTCTTTGCGCTTCTTGCAGGAGGAGGCGCCTTCGCGATGGACTTCAAGCCCTACGGCCGCGGCGGCTTCAGCCAATTGACCAAGGCCCATGCCGGCAGGCCGCTCATCGTGCATTTCTGGTCGGTGACCTGTCCGCCCTGCCTCGTGGAATTGCCGCAATGGGCGAAGATCGCCGCCGAGAAAAAGGGCTTCGACGTCGTCTTCGTCAACACCGACGGCGACGATGACCGCGCCCGCGCGCAGGCGCGCATCGAGAAGGTCGGGCTTTCGAGCGCGGATCATTACGGCTTCGCCGACGACTTTGTCGAAAAGCTTTATTTTGAAGCGGACAGCGCCTGGCGCGGAGAATTGCCCTTTACGGCGCTCGTCGCCCCTGACGGCGGCGTCGTGACGGTGACGGGCGCGGTCGACGATCCGCTCATCGTCGAATGGCTGGAGAAGCGCGTAGCCAAGTGAAGCGGCCGCTTACCAGCGGCCTCTCGCGTAAAGCACGCCGAGCACGATGAGAAGCGCCAGCAATTGCAGGCCGACGCGCCAACGCATCAGCTTCTGCGAGCGGGCCGGCGCGCCCGCGCCGCCGCGAAACATATTGATGAAGCCGGCGACGACGACAAGAATCACCGCCGCGACGGCGACGACGACCAATAGATTTGAAGAACTTGGCATGAGCGGCGCTTCTCCCTACTCGGTGCGCTGTAGAGAAGCGCGCGCCCGCGGGCAAGGCGTTTATCGCCGCAGCAGGCGCTGCAGATAATCGAGCTCTTCCTGCGGGCGTTCAGGCTGACCGAGCCTGCGGCGCAGCTCCTCCTGCACGCGATGGGCGCGCTGCGCCGGCGGCAGGCCGAGCGGATCATATTTCCCATAGGAGTCGGGACGATTGCCGTCGCCGGGCGCCCGCCCGAGCGGATCGCGGCCCTTGCCGCGGCGCCCGCGCCTGCCCGGGCTTCCACCCTCTTCTTCGGCGTTTTGGTCTCCCTCGCCGCGCATCTGCTGCGCCAGCCTGTCGGCGCCTTTACGCAACGCCTGCACGGCGCGCCCTTGCGCGTCGACCGCCCTGGCGCCGCCTTCGCCGGCCTTGCCGAGCGCATCCTCCGCTTCCTTCATCGCGCGGCGCGCGTCGTCGAGTTCTTCGGCGGCTTCGACGCCGCCCTCGCGCAGCGCGTCCTGCTGGCGCTCAAGCCGCTCGCGAAGCGCCTGCTGGCGCTGGCGCTCGGCGCTGAGTTCGTCGTTCTGCGGCTGCCCCTTCTGACGATGGCCGCGCGCGCCGCGCGATTCAATATCGCTCGGCGCGTTCATCCCCTGGAAGGTGTCGTCGCGCAATTGCTGCTCTTCGCGCGACAGCTGATCGAGGTCGCTGAGCGCGCGCGCCATTTCGCGCCCGCGCCCGCGGCGCTGGCCCGCGCCCTGCGCCGTCTGCACATTTTCGAGAATGTCCTGAAGTTCATCCAGGAGCCTTTGCGCCTGCGCCATGTCGCCGGATTTCAAGGCCCGGTTCATCTCGTCGAGCATCGCCTGCAACTCGTCCGGCGTGACGGTGTCGCCGCCCTCCTCCGACTCCTGACGCGGCGAACCTTCCGGCGGCAATCGGCTGCCGAGCTGCTGAAGGAATTTATCGAGCGCGGCGCGAAGCTCCTCGGCGCGATTGGCGATCTCCTGCTCGCTGTCGCCGCGCGCGATCGCATCCTTCAATTCGCGCTCCGCCGCGCGCAGATCGCGCTCCGCTTGGGAGGTGTCGCCCTCTTCCAGGCCGAGCGCCATCGCCCACAGCATGTCACAGACGCCGCGCAATTCGTCGTCGCTGCGCGGACCCTCGAGACCGCGGCGCGCCTCACGGAGTCCGAGATGGACGGCGGCAGGCGTATCGAAAGCTTCCGGCGCGATTGACAGCGCCTCGAGCGCCGCGCGAACGCTTGCGCGCGAATCCGGTTCCAGCGCGAGGATGCGCCTCTGTTCGGCGAGCGCGCGCGCCAGCGGCTTGACGAAGCGGCGCTGCGGCAGAGTCACGTCGATCGATTCAGAAGCGCCTTCATTGTCCGCGGCGTCCTTGGCGACGAGGCGCATCGCGAGCTTCGCGCCGCCGAAAGGACTGTCGGCGAGATCGATTGTCGCCTTGGCCTCGCCCTGACCGCCGCCGCCGGGCGGCAAAGCGAGCGCAAGACGCGGCGGCTCGTAGAGCGCGCGCCGCGCGCTGGGCGGGCCGCTAAAGACCGCTTCGGCGCCGACGACGCCGTAATCGTCCGTGGCGCGGAACGCGAGCGTCATCGAGCCCCGAACATTGTTGCGCGGCTTTTCCGTCAGCGCGATGGTCGGCGGCTTGTCCGGGATCGCCGCGAGATCGAAACGCCGACCGTCGGAAAGCGACACGCGCGCCGCGCCAGAGAGTTTGAACGCCTGCTCTTTCGACGCCCCCTTTTGCGCGTCCTCGGCGGCAGCCTGCGCGGCGGCCAGTCCGCCGGAGACGGATACGCCAGAGTCTGGAGGACGGATGCGCAGCATCGAATTGACGGGCGCCTCGATGGGCGCATCGCTCTCCTTCGCCAGCACGATCGGCGGGCGCCCTGTATAGGCGGGCGGTTCGAGCCAGGCGTCGACGCGCGCGGCGGTCCCGAAGCTAGCGGACGTGCGCCAGTCGAAAGCGGCAGCGATTCGCGCGCGCTTTTCATCGCCCGCCATGAATCCGGCCGCAACCGCCGCGACGAGCGCCAGCGCGCGCAGCGCATAGGGGTCGCGCTGAGGGACGCGCGGATGCGGCGCCTCGATCGGCGTCTGCGCCAGCGCCGCCTCCAAGCGCTGGCGGTGCAGCGCCCAGAGCGCCTCGACCGCCGCGTCGGGGTTCGGACTGGCGAGCCGATCCTCGAGCGAAGACGCAGGACGCAGCGCGGCGTCGGCGCCGCGGTCCAGCCGTTCGAGCGCGGCTGCGCGATGCGGCAAGCCGCGCGCAGACTCCCGCGCGACGACATAGAGCGCGGCGAAGCCGAAGAGCGCCACGCCGCCGATGCGCGCCTCCAGCGGCGCAGCCTGCCAAAAGCCCAGCCAGGAGAGCGCCAAAAAGAACAGGAGAATCGTGGCGAGCGCCAAGCCGGCCCGCCAGACACGCTCGGCGATGAGCGCAAGCGCCGACCGGCGCAGCATCCCCTCAAGACGCGGCGAGGTCTTTGTCCCCGTGGGCGAATTCTGGTGCTGAAGCTCGTCCATTTATTCTCCGAGAGCGCGCCGATGACAATGGCGGTTTCGTTACGGGCAGACAATCTTGGCCGTAGGAAAATGGTCAAATTCAGCGCATTGGCGCATCAAGGGCGGAGCGCGCTAACATGCTGCATGATCCGCAAACCCAAGGGTGACGTCATTGGCGACGTCATTTCGCCCCCGATCGGCGATCTCGCGCTGCTGCCCGCGCCTGTCGCCAGGATCCGCGACAAGATTCTTGCCGCGACCGAGACTGGCGACGTCGAGGCGCTCCGCATTCCGATCGACTGGAACGAGACGCGCCCGCTGTTCGCCAAGAGCGGCGCCTTCAAGGCCGGAACCGATCCCATCGAGATTTTGAAGACGCTTTCCTTCGATCGCAAGGGGCAAGAAACGATTTCGCTCATCCGTTCAATTCTTGCGCAGCCCTTCGTCAAGATCGTCCGCGGACCGACGACGCTCTATGAATGGCCGGCCTTCGCGCGCCATCCGCAGGCCGCGGCCAATGAGGACGAGGCGCGCGCAAGGTGGCGCTGCGTGCGTTTCGCCGATCTTATGCGCTCAAATGCCGAAGGAAAGCCGCGCGCGACTCGCATCGGCGTCGGATCGGACGGCGTTTGGCACTACTTCTGGAGCGAAGACTAGAAGTTCGCCGAAGCGTTGGGAGACGACGCGGCGGCGATCGCCGCGCCCATTAGAGAGGCCGTTCGGCAGGTTGAACGCGACCGCTGGCTGCAAAGCATCAAGTCAGATTTCGCGCTCCTGCTCATGCGGCGCGGCGTGCGAGCGACCCTCGTCTTCGGCGCGCTTCAACTCTTCCGCCTCGTCGCCTTCGATCGCCTGCTCGGCTTCCTTCGCCGCTTTGTCGACCTTGCCGCTTTCGACGAATTTCCGTGTCGCGTCATTATACTGCTTGGCGGCGGTGCGGCTGCCTTCGCCTTCGTTCTTCGGCTGCTCGTCGTTCTGCGCGGTCATTGGGTTCTCCTGTGGCTTTTGTATTCGCGCTAGCTGGCGCGCTGTTCGTTGCGTTTGCGCGTTGCTGCGGCCTTTTTGGCGGAAGCCGATCGTTCCGAAGCGGGACGCGATGCGGAAGCTTCACCGCCGATCTTGCCGCCCTTGTGCGCCGCCGGATTGCCTGTACTCGCGCCGCGGCCGGACCCTGATTTCTTGCCGCCGCCGTCGTCCTTGTTCACGGTCGCCCAGGCGCGGCCCTCGGCGTCCTTCTCGGACACGCCGCGTTTCTCGTAACTTTCTTCGATGTGCTCGGCCTTGCGTTTTTGCTTGTCGGTATAGGCCGACTTGTCTCCCTGCGGCATCGCTCATCTCCTCTTGCGCGCAATCGGGAATGAGCGACTAACCGCGCGCGAGGTCGCAATGTTCCGCGGCGTCGCGCAAACTTTGCAAAAGGAGGATTAGAGCGCCGCGTGAAATCGCATCGGCGCGCCGCTGGAAGGCGTTACGAGTTCACCTTCCCACATGACCTTGGCGCCGCGCACGAACGTCCCGACCGGCCAGCCGACGACGTCCTTGCCATCATAGGGCGTCCAGCCGACGCGCGAGGCGATCCAGGAATTGCGGATCGTCTCGCGCCGCTTCATGTCGACGACGGTGAGATCGGCGTCGTAGCCGACCGCGGCGCGCCCCTTGCGGGCGATGCCGAAAAGCCGCGCCGGACCGGCGCTGGTCAGGTCGATGAAGCGCTGCAAAGTCAATCGGCCGGCGTTGACGTGATCGAGCAGCAGCGGAACGAGCGTCTGCACGCCCGTCATGCCAGACGGGCTATTGGGATAAGGCTTGGCCTTTTCTTCCAGCGTATGGGGCGCATGATCGGAGCCGAGCACGTCGACGACGCCCTGCGCCACGCCGCGCCAGAGGGCTTCGCGATGGCGCGCCTCGCGCACCGGCGGATTCATCTGCGCCAGCGTGCCGATCCGCGCATAATCGCTCGCGTCCATCGTCAAATGATGCGGAGTCACTTCGGCGCTGGCGATGTCCTTATGCTCGGCGAGCAGCGCGATCTCTTCTTGCGTCGTCACGTGCAGCACATGCACGAGGGCGCCCTTCTCGCGCGCGATATGCATGAGCCGACGCGTCGAGCGCACCGCCGTCTCGACGTCGCGCCAGACCGGATGCGACGACGGATCGCCGGAGATGCGCAACGACTTGCGCAGATTCAGCCGGTCTTCGTCTTCGCTGTGAAAGGCGGCGCGCCGGCGCGTATGCGACAGCACGTCCGCGATGCCGGCGTCGTCGGCGATGAGCAGCGAGCCGGTCGAGGAGCCCATGAACACTTTGATCCCGGCCGCGCCGGGAAGCCGTTCCAATTCGCCGAGGTCACGGGCGTTCTCATGCGTGCCGCCGACCCAGAAGGCGAAATCGCAATGCATGCGCCCGCTCGCGCGCGCCACCTTGTCGGCAAGCTCCGCTTCGCCCGTCGTCAGCGGATTGGTGTTGGGCATGTCGAAGACGCCGACGACGCCGCCCAGAACCGCGCCGCGCGATCCAGATTCAAGGTCTTCCTTATGCGGGGCGCCCGGCTCGCGGAAATGCACCTGGCTGTCGATGACGCCAGGCAGAATATGCAGGCCGCGACAGTCGATCGTCTCACCGGCCGAGGCGCGAGACAGATCGCCGATCTCGGCGATCTTGCCGTCGCGAAGGCCGACGTCGCGCGCGCCCTCCCCGTCCTGATTGACGAGCGCGCCGCCCGAGAGGATGACGTCGAAGATCTGCGGCATGGGGTGGCGCCTCGCTTGCGATGTCGTCGCGGGGTGGAGTTTTGTTGCTAATGCGCCAAAGGCGCGCGAGACTCAAGCAGCTGGCGGCGGAGGCGGAAGAGAGACATGACGACGGCGATTCTGCTCGATGACCGCGCAATCATCGAGGTTGCGGGCGAAGACGCAGGCAAGTTCCTGCATAATCTGGTGACCAACGACGTCGCCGCGCTCAAGCCCGGCGAGGCGCGCTACGCCGCGTTGCTGACGCCGCAGGGCAAGATTTTGTTCGATTTTCTGGTCTTTGCCGCGGGCGAAGGAGGCTATCTGCTTGACTGTCCGCTCGCCCTTGCCGCCGATCTCGAAAAACGTCTGAACATTTACAAGCTGCGTTCGAAAGTGACGGTGACGAACCGCAGCGGCCAATTTGACGCGATCGCCTTTCCCGATGAGACGGAGGCGCCGAAGGTCGAGGCCGTCGCCATCGCCGCCGACCCGCGCGGGCCGCTTGGATTTCGCGCCATCGCGGAAAAAGGCAAGATCCCGACGCAGGACGGGCGGAGCGCCTACGAGGCCCAACGCATCCATGCCGGCGTGCCGCTCGGCGGCGTCGATTTCGACTATGGCGGAACCTTTCCGCACGAAGCCAATATGGATCTCCTCGCCGGAATCGATTTCAAGAAGGGCTGTTTCGTCGGGCAGGAGGTGGTGTCGCGGATGAAGCATCGCGGCCTGGTGCGCAAGCGGATCGCGAAATATCGCGCGCTGAGCGGCGCGCCCGCGCCGGGCGAAGCGATCCGCGCCGGCGACGTTGAAATCGGCGTCACCGGCTCGCGACTAGACGGAGAAGGTCTCGCCATGATCCGTCTCGACCGTCTTGGCGACGCCCTGGCCGCTGGCGCGACGCCCGTGGCCGCGGGGGCGGATTTGTCTTTTGAGACTCCGGACAAACCGCCGACATAGTGACACGACGGCCGCCGCAGCAAAGGAGCGCAGGGGCGCCATCACGCCTGCCGGAACTTGGTCTTCTTGGAGTCTTTCTTGCCGAAGGAATGCACGTACCAGCCCACGCCGAGAGCGAGCGCGACGGTGGTGGCGACGGCGACAGCGGTCCAGGCGCGCAGAAACTCTTCGCCGACCGAGAAAGCGAAACGGGCGTTGTATTCCTTGCGGCCGTCCGGGCTTCGCGCCCGCACCAGAGCGACGTAATCTCCCTTTTTCTTGAAGTTGTGTTCGAGCTGGATCACCCCTGTCCGGAACTGGGCGGGAGGGAGATAGGCCTCGTTCGGCGCGACGTCATCGTCCCCTTTCGGGTCCGCTTCGACGATCCGGATCTCCACCATCATGTCGCGCAATTCGTCCTGCATCGTGTCGACCACGATGGTCGTCGGTCCGGTTTCGGGAACGTCCTCGCAGAACTGATCTCGCGATTGCGTCGGCTGATAGAAGGTGAAGGTGATGACGTTCGGGCCCATCTGGGCCGAGCATTCCCGGACTTTCTGGAACGCCTTGGCGGAATCCCTACGCACCGCCTGTGCGTCCGCGCGGGCGATCAAGCCGATCGCCGCGATGAGAATGAAGAAGAGCCTAATTCTGAACATGTCTCCGCCCGGCTTCGACAGGGTGTTTCGAAAATCGAGAATGCCGCATTTTTGGGCCTGCCGTCCATCGCCTCCCGACGCCGAAGGCGACGAGAGGCGACAAAATGAGCTCTGTCCTGGGAGTTTCTGCTCATTCCTCCCGCGCCGCGCCGTCGTTCGTCTGGAGGTCCGAACGCGGCGCGGCGCGAGAATCTTGAGCCTTACGCGCCCGTCAGCAGTTCGACGCCTTCCTTGCCGATGACGCGATGAATGTTCAGCAAGAGCTGGACGACAACGCCAAACACGCCGAGCGCCATCCAGCCGAAGAACACGAAGCCCCAATGCAGCGGCGCAACGAACAGTTCTTCCATGAACCAGAACGTGTGGCCCCACTCATTCAGGCCGACGTTCGGGATGATCATGAAGGGTCCGATCGAGACGATCAGATAGGCCACCGAATAGCCCTTCGAGAAGTAGGGGATTCGCGTCTTCGCATGGAAGAAGCAGCCGATCGCCAGAATCGAATAGATCGGGTAGCTCATGTAGAACTCGATGATATGCGACGGCGTGAAGTCCGTGTCGCGAATCACCGTCATGTGCCAAGTGCCGTCCTGCTCGGTGAAGAACGACGCGCCCCAATAGATCGCCGCCGCATAGACCACGAGCCACGCGGCATTATCCACGATGGCCTTCATTTCCTGCCGCGGCGTGACGGTCGACATGTCGCGAACGCGCGTCTTCCAGAGCCAGCCGGCGAGGCCGACGCCCGAGATGAGTTCAAGCGGAATTTCGGTCCACAAAATGCTCATCCAGTAGGTCTGGAACTCAGGCGCGAATGAATCGAGCCCGGCCCGCCAGCCGTAAATCTGCTCGTAGATGCGCACGACGAGATAGAAGCCGTTGAGCACCGCAAGCCCGATCCACATCCCCTTCAATTCAACGATCGGCTCGGCGCGATCAATCGCGCCTGCTGCCGATTGCGTGGTTATGCTCATTTGTCTCTCCTTCAGTTCGACCGAAAAATGACGATAATTTCTCGGCGGCCTATAGGATTGCGCGCAGAGCGGCTCTCTGCAGCGCGCTGGATTAGACATTGGTCGGGCTATATCGGACAGCGACAGCGCTGGTTCACAGGGAGGCTCCGATCTGGGCGCAAGGCGGGGCGTTTTGCAGTGATGTTGCGCTCGAGCGTTTAAGTGATGCGCCGATTATTTTTGGCGCGCTTGGACCCATCTCCGGTAGGCGCCTGGCGTCATGCCTGAATATCGAGAGAACGCGCGACGAAAACTGGCTTCGTCAGCATAGCCAGCTCCCGCCGCCAACCGCTTCACGGTATGCGCCGTCGTTTCGAGAAGGGTTCTCGCGGCTTCGAAACGAATGCGTTCGATGAAGCGCTTCGGCGTCTCGCCTGATGCGCGCTGGAGATAGCGGTGCAACGTTCGAACCGAAGTGCCGAGCGCACGCGCGAGGCCTAGCACGGTCAACGGAGAGTCGCCCGCCTGCCGAATAATGTGTTCAGCCTTCAATAGAAACGGGTCAGACGCAGCCAAATGACCAAGTGGAATGTAGTTGAATTGCGTTGACGGGACAGTGTCGACGACCGTGAAGTCGGCGGCGACCTTGGCGGCGGAAGCGCCATAAAGCGAACGTATCACATGAAGACAAAGATCTATCCACGACAGAGGGCCTCCCGCCGTGACGACTCGACTGTCCTCGATCAGTGAAGCGCCCCACAGAGCGTCGGCGCGTGGATACCGATCTCTCAATTCATCGTGTCGCCACCAGGTTGTCGTGCAGCGTCGACCATCGAGGAGGCCCGCTTCGCCAAGCAAAAATACGCCGCTGCATGAGCCGCATACCAGTGCGCCGAGCGCATGTTGGCGCCGCAACCATGCGGCCGCAGCGTCGATCGACGCTGTGCCGAGGAAGCGATCACCGTCGTCACAAAGGTAGCCAGGAACAATGACGGCGCTCGCTGGGATCGCTGTAATGCTGCTGTCCACTTCCAGTCGGCGACCGCTACTGTCCTGGACAGGCTGTCCATCAAAACTTGCGGTGGAGACGCTGATCGGCTCGCGATTTTCTTCCTTGGAAATCGTAAGCCAACTTAACTTCAACATGTCCACGGCGCCGATCAAACCGGCGCCTAGGCAGCCGTCGTAACCGAGGACGATAACTTCCATGGTCGAGCCCGTTGCAGCCCGAAGCTGCGCCAGCGGCCCCTCCCTCCTCAGCGGCAGTTACCGCGGACGAGTTCAGGGGCGGCCTGGAGTTTATCGGCGAGAACGTCTATTTTCTCGATCGACGGCGGTTTGGCAAGGAGCTCCGGCGCTTTCGCCATCAGCGCTTTCGCGACTTCGCCGGAAAGATGCGCCGCGCGGCCCTCTTCGTCAGGAAAAACGTCGAAGATGGCGAAGGTGGAGGGCCCTGTGCGAACCGCGAACCATGCGGTGGTGTCGGGTTCTGCCTCGACCAGTTCCAAAGCGCCGATGAGAAACTGCGCCAGCTGCATTTCTTTTCCGTGTTGCGCCTCGAGCGTCACAAACAATCCAACCTTGGTCATCGCCTTACTCCCGCCGGTTGCGCGCCTCTTTGCCGCCCAAGCGCTTGTAGGCGACAAAAAACTCTCTAAGGGAAAAAGCCGTCATCAATCCCGCCGTCGCGAGACTGGCGGCGAGGAGAAAGCCGTTGCCGCCCACGCCCGCCGATTCATCGGCGATCGCATCGCTTGCGACGTAATAGGCGCATGCCCAGACGACGACGATCCAGATCAAGACGCCGGCCGCATACAAGGCGTCAACATTGATCCACTGGCTTCTGGCGTGTTGTTGTGACGCTTTGACCATCGCAACCTCCGCAGATGAATGAGGGGAACTGGCGTGGCGCGATCCTGTGTTTCAACGCCTTTCGGCGCAGTACGCCAGTTCTGCCAAAAACGGTGCAGAATGCGCCACTGCGAACTCGGGTCAGGAGTTTGGGCCTGCGCCGTTGAATTCTTTCGAGATGTTGCAGCCGGGGAGAAGGCCTACGGGAGCCTGTGCCCTACGGGAGCGCCTGTGCTATGGCGTCACTGCAATTCAGCGCAGTCAAAATTCCTTGGTCTAGCTCAATAGCTTTTGCTGTCGCAGAGCCCAAAAACGCAAAAAGCCCGCACTAAGCGGGCTTTCAAAGACCGACAAAGCGGCGGGATTAGCGAACCAAAGTATCGAGCGCGACGTCCATAGCGCGGACGAGCGCCACATTGCCGAAGAGAATGACCGCAATCGCGAGCGCGACGTAAAACACGTCCGTCACCGCAAGATGTCCAGCCGCACGCTCGGCGACGTCCCGTTCAGTCGGCTGCACATTCATCTGATCTTCCTTCCAGCGTAAAAATGTATCGTACTGGTCGCTTTTTGCACAAAACCCGCCCGCTTGATGTGCGAAAACACACAAGCGATGCTCAACGCTTCAGCAGCCGATTGGTTGCCTTAATAAACCCACAAAGATTGAAATTTTGTGACATTCGACCTCAAACTTCATCGCCAAGCGGTTCGCGTCCGCGACATGCTGCGACCGGCCCGGCTTTCGTTTCGGCGGAAAGCTCTATAAGTTCAGTGCTCGAACCGGCTGCAGGCTTATGCTTAGAACGGCCGGGCAAGGGTGGACAGCGCCACAGAGCGAAAGAAGGGAAGGGCCACACGTGAGCGGAAGCCTGAACATCAGCGGCCGTACGACCGAAAGCGTCAACGCTCTCGCGGGCGCGCTGGTCGACCGTCTCGTCGCCGGCGCGGCGAAATATCGAATCGCTGTTGAGCGCGGCAGTCTCGGCGAATTGCTGATCGACGCCGGCGCCAAGGTCCCGGGCGGCATAGAGGCCGGCCTGCTGCTGACCGAGATCTGCATGGGCGGACTTGGGCGCGTCGCCCTTTCTCACGCGCCGGCCGCGCCCAAATGGCCCTTTTGGCTGACTGTCACGAGTTCTGATCCGGTCGTCGCCTGCCTCGCCAGCCAATACGCCGGCTGGAGCCTGAGCCACGAGAAATTCTTCGCTCTCGGGTCGGGCCCAGGGCGCGCCCAGGCGCGGGCCGAAAAGCTGTTCGACGAGCTGACGTATCGCGATCTGGCCGACCGCGTCACCATCGTCCTCGAAAGCAGTTCGCCCCCGCCCAAGGAAGTCGTGGAAAAAGTCGCCGCGCGCTCAGGCTTGACGCCGGACAAAGTCGCCTTCATTTATGCGCCGACGCAGTCGCTCGCCGGCGGCGTGCAGGTGGTCGGCCGGGTGCTCGAAGTCGCATTGCACAAGGCGCATGAGCTGCATTTTCCGCTCGACGACATTATCGACGGCGTCGCCACGGCGCCGCTCTCGCCGCCCCACCCCGACTTCGTGCAGGCGATGGGCCGCACCAATGACGCCATTATTTACGCCGGGCGCGCGCATCTTTTCGTGAAGGGTTCGGCGGCGGCCGCCAAGGAACTCGCCGAAAAGCTGCCGAGCGACACCTCGCGCGACTACGGCCGGCCGTTCGCCGAAATCTTCAAGGCGTATAAGGGCGACTTCTATAAGATCGACGGCAGCCTGTTTTCGCCGGCCGAAGCGCTGGTGACGGCGGTCGAGACCGGAGAAACCTTCCGCGCCGGCGAGATCAATCTGGCGCTCTTGGATAAATCGTTTGGCGGGTGATCGCCGGGGCGTTTTGTGACTGCGTTCGACCTGCTCGATAGATCCGACCCTACCGCTCCTCCGCATGAGGATGGAGGGCCGCCGCCGCGCGTGGCGGTCTTCACCGACAAGCTCGACTGGCATGTGATCCGCACGCTCCGCGCCTTGCGCAGGCAGCGCGCAACGGCCGTCGCCGTAAGGCTCTCCGCCTGCAAGATCGAGACGGGCCGCGCCCAGGGCCTCATCATGCCCGGATTTCGCGACCTGCCCGATCTCGCCATCGTTCGCGCCATCGGCGACGGCTCGCTCGAAGCGATCACCATGCGGCTCGGGGTCCTGCACGCCCTAGAGGCGCTTGGCGTCCCTGTCGTCAACAGCGCGCGCGCGATCGAACGCTGCACCGATAAATCCATGGCGAGCTTTCTTCTGGCGCAGGCCGGACTGCCGACGCCGCAGACTTTCGCCGCGCAGACTCTCGCGCAGGCGCGCGCCATTGCGCGGCGCGAATGCGCCAAAGGCCCGCTCGTGTTGAAGCCGCTCTTCGGGGCGCAGGGCTGGGGCCTGCGATTGATCGAAGACGAAAGCGATCTGCCGTCGCTACAGGACGCGCGCGGCGTGTTTTATCTCCAGCGCTTCGTCGGCCCGGCGCGGCCGCCCTTCGAAGACATGCGCATTCTCGTCTCGGGCGGCGAAACCATCGCCGCCATGCGCCGGCGCTCGAGCCATTGGATCACCAATGTGCGGCAGGGCGCAAAGCCGCTCGCCGTCGAGCCATCAGAACGGGAAGCGGAGATCGCGCTCGCCGCGGCCGCGGCGCTCGGCGTCGACTTCGCCGGGGTGGACATCATCAATGATGAGCGCGGCGCGCCGCTTATACTTGAAGTCAACAGCATGGCGGGCTGGAGCGGACTGCAGCGGGTGACGCCCTTCTCGATCGCCGACAGAGTCGCCGCCGACGCGCTTGCGCAGATGACGCGCGCGCGACTTCGCGCCTGACGTGGCGAATTTCGCGGCCGACCCGCAGGAGATCGCGACCGCCTTCATCGCCGCCTGCGAGGCGGAGCTGCAGGCGCCCAAGCCTGGCAACGTCCATGTCTTCGCCGACGGCCATGGCATGACCACGGCGGATTTCCTCGCCAGCGCCGAGTCCGCCGCGCCTTTTCTCGCCGCGGCGCAATCGAGCGTCGGCGCGCGCATCGCCGGGGCGATCGAGGCGACGCGGGCGCGCGTCGGGCAAAACACCAATCTCGGCATCGTGCTGCTCTGCGCGCCGCTGGCGCAAGCCGCCGCGACCGCGCAAAGCGTCGATCTGCGCGAGGAGACCGGGCGCGTGCTGCAGGCGCTCGACATC
This sequence comes from Methylocystis sp. L43, assembly GCF_015709525.1. Taxonomy (GTDB): domain Bacteria; phylum Pseudomonadota; class Alphaproteobacteria; order Rhizobiales; family Beijerinckiaceae; genus Methylocystis. The sequence goes on from NZ_JADNRA010000034.1 coordinate 58,841, forward strand.
AACGACGCGGACGCCGCCTTTCGCGCCATCGCCCATGCGCGGCCGGCGGGGCTTGGAGATGCGCCGCAGCATGACGTCCATGCGCCGGCGCAAACGACTCTCCTCGGAGCGATGCGGGCCGCCGCCGACCGCGACCGCATCGCCTGGCAATACGCCAATGGCTTCGCCGATATTTTCGACCTTGGCCTTGAGACCCTCGCGGAGGCGCGCGCGCGAAGCGCCGATGCGGCGCTCGCGACGCTCGCCGTCTATGCGGCCTTTCTCGCCGCTTTTCCGGATAGCCATATTGCGCGCAAGCATGGCCTCGCCGCCGCCGAGGCGGTCCGCGGCGAGGCGGCGCCTTTTACAAAGAGTCTCAAGAGCGCCAAAGGCCGCGCGGCGGCATTCGAACTGGCGTTGGACTTCGATCGCGCGCTGAAGCAGCGCGGGTTGAATCCCGGCACGAGCGCCGATCTGACCGTCGCGGTTCTTTTCGCCGATTATCTTGGGGCCATCTTGGCAAGGCCGCGCAAAAATGGTTGAGTCCGCCGCGCGCGGGATGGACTCGCGGCTATCTGACCACCGGTCGGATCGGGCTTTTTCGCTCGGCGCCGAAGAGGGGATAGAGTCGCTCGGGGCCGAATGGCGCGCGCGATCATGAGGAATTCTGGGAGGAACACATGGCTTTAATCAACAAAATGCTGGTCGGCGAGTCGCTTGTCGGCGACGGCAATGAAGTTGCGCATATCGACCTGATCATGGGGCCGCGCGGCTCGGCGGCCGAACTCGCCTTCGCCAATGCGCTCGTCAACAACAAGGACGGCTTCACGACGCTGCTCGCGGTCGTCGCGCCGAACCTGCTGTGCAAGCCCAACACGATCCTCTTCAACAAGGTGACGATCAAGGGCGCCAAGCAGGCGGTGCAGATGTTTGGCCCGGCGCAGCATGGCGTCGCCAAGGCCGTTGCGGATTCGGTCGCCGAGGGCGTGATCCCGGTCGACGAAGCCGACGACATCTTCATTGCGGTCGGCGTGTTCATTCATTGGGACGCTTCGGACGACAAGAAGATCCAGGACTACAACTATACCGCGACGAAGGAAGCGATCGCGCGCGCCGTCAAGGGCGAGCCGAAGGCTTCGGAAGTCGTCGCCAAGCGCAACGAAGCCAAGCACCCCTTCGCGCCGAACTGAACCACGTAGGAACATGCGCAGCGGGGAGCGGAACGCTCCCCGCCGCCGCGCTCGCAGCCGACCGACGCCGCCGCTCAAGCGGCCAAGCATCGACGCTGCAAAATGATGACGCCGCAGAGTTCTAGAGTCTGGCGCGCGGGGGCGGCCGCCAGCAGAAATTTCGTCTTCCCTGAGGGGAGACGCAACGAGCAATAGGGGCATTCCGCGCGCGCAAAGTCGAAGACGCCGCAGGGACGCGAACGCACCGGAAGGGATGGATTATGGCTTCGTTCTTTGAGAAAATACTGGGCGCGCTTTTTCCGAAGCCGTCATCCGGCTTCACGTCGAGCACCGGCAAGACCAGCGTCGGCGAATCGCTCGTCGGCGACGGCAATGAGGTCGCGCACATCGACCTGATCATGGGTCCGCGCGGCTCCGCCGCGGAGAAGGCCTTCGCCAACGGCCTCGTCAACAACAAGGACGGCTTCACGACGCTGCTCGCGGTCGTCGCGCCGAACCTGTTGGTGAAGCCCTATACGATGATGTTCAACAAGGTGACCATCAAGAACGCCAAACAGGCGGTTCAGATGTTCGGCCCGGCGCAATATGGCGTCGCCAAAGCGGTCGCCGACAGCCTCGCCGAGGGCGTCATTCCGATGAGCCAGGCGGATGATCTCTTCATTTGCGTCGGCGTGTTCATCCATTGGGACGCCAACGACGATCAGAAGATTCAGGACTTCAACTACACGGCGACGAAGGAAGCCATCGCCCGCGCGATGAAAGGCGATCCGAGCGCGCGCAGCGTGTTGTCGGCCCGCGTCACCGCGAAACATCCTTTCGCCGCCAACTGAGCTTTGGCGGTTCGCTTGCCAAGGGAGCCTCAGGGCTCCCTTTTTTTTTGTGCGCCGACGCAAAACGGTCGAGGTCGGCGCGCGTCAGAGCGCCATCGTGCAGCGCCGTCGCGACAAGCGCGCCAGCGGCGCCGATCGCCTCAAGCCGTTCAAGATCGCCCGCGCCGCGAACGCCGCCGGCGGCAAAAACGCGCCGATCGCCCGCACGCGCGATGATCTGCGAAACCCGCGCAAAATCGGGACCCGCGCCGACGCCGACGCGCGTGAGCGTCATGACGATGACCCGACGCGGCCACAGCCTGGGGCATTGGTCGAGCGCATCGGGACCCAAAAAAAACTCGTCGCGAAAATCAAGCGAGAGAACGACATTGGGGTCATTCTTGGCGACATGCAGGGAGTCACTGTCGGACAAAGATTCGCTGCCGATGACGCGCTCGACGCGCGCTGCGCTGCGCCGGTCGCAGGACGCGGCGCCGGCGTCGACCATGAAGCGCAGCGCAGGGAAGCGTTCGGTCAATGCGCCGATCTCGTGGCGATTGTCGCCGCGTCCCTCGATCGCGTCGAGATCGGCGATATAGATTTTTTCAAATGGATGAAGCGTCAGGAAACCGGCGACGACATCGGCGGGCGCGCTTGTCGACGCAAGACGCGTAGAGATTGGCTTGTAGCTGTCGCGGTCGCCGGCGCGGGCGCGCATGACCGCGCCGCTGCGAATATCGATGACGGGGATGATCTGCATGGGGCATTATAGCGCGTCGCGATCCTGCGACGTCCGGCGAGCCTCATGATTCATCGTAGCCTGCTTCTTGCGCTTTTTTTGCTCGTTTTCGCCGACGCCGCTGCGGCGCAGGCGCCGCCCCAACAAAGCCAGCCGGATTGGCCGTGCCGACAGGTGCGCGTGCCCGAGCTCGCGGTCGGGGGCGTCTGGGCCGGTCCGCCGCTCGACGCCGCTATGAAACATTGGCGCGATGATGCGGCGATCGCCGATCTCGTCACGCGCCTCGCGCAGCGACGCACGCAGATCGACGAAGCGGAGACGCTTATCGCGCAATTCGCCAAATCGGCGGGCGACAAGCGCAAGGAGCGCCTGACGACGCTGTTCGCCGGCGTCTATGAGCGCATGAATGACGAGCGGCGCGAGCTGGTCAACGGCCTCGATCGTTTTGGCCGGCGCCTAAAAGCCATGGCGGAGACGGCGCGCCAGGAGACGCAGACGCTGCGCGACCTGCAGGATCAAAAGCCGCCGGACCCCGAAGCGATCAAAAAGGCGAGCGAAGCCGTGCAGTGGCGGCTGCGGCTCTTCGAGGAGCAGCGGCGAATGGTCGGCTATGTGTGCGAGAGCCCGGCGCTGATCGAGCAGCGTTTCGGCGCGCTCGCGCGCGCCATCCAGCAGGCGATGGAGTGAAAGCTCCCTCATTGCGAGGAGCGTAGCGACAAAGCAATCCAAAAAATCCGCGCCAATCTGGATTGCTTCGCTGCGCTCGCAATGACGGCTGCGAGGCGCCCTACTCGCGCGGCTCGGGCTGGCGCTCCTCGAGCGGATGGCCGGCCTGCTCCCAGGCGTCGGCGCCGGGCGGATACCACAGCACATGCGTATAACCGAGGGTGAGCGCGCGTTTCGCGGCGTTCCAGGACGCCCAGCAATTGGTGCGGCAATAGAAGACGAGCGGCTTCGATTTGTCGCCGCCGCTTGCGCGCGCCACGCCTTGCTCGAAATAGCGCGCCATCGGCTCGGAGAGTTCGCCAAAGCCGGTGTCGGGAAGCCAGATGCTGCCGGGAATGTCGAAGCGCTTCGGATCGCGCCAAACCGCATTCTTCGGCAGGCCTTCCGGCTTTGGCGGCCGCGAAAGCGCGTCGATGAAAACCGCTTTCTTGCCGCTCCACAGGTCAAACGCCTGCGGGGTGTCGAGGACGGTCGCGCCCTTGAGCGTCGCCGGCGTCGGCGCGTGATAATTGTCGAGGCGGTAGCCTTCCGGCTCCGGCGGCGTTTGGGCGCTAGCCGACGCGGCGCAAAGCGCGACCGCCGCGCAGAGCGCGAGAACGCCGCGAGCCAAATGTTTCGCCGAACTCATCATGGAACCGTGATCGCATGTCCCGACTCGTCGAGCAACGGGACTCCATAATCGCGAAGAATGCGCTCCAGCTCGATCTTGTTTTGGGCGATCAGCGTATTGAGTTCGCGCTTCCAGTTCTGATCGGAATGGCGAACCCCGAAACCGATGCGGAAGGCCATGCGGGCGCCAGGCGTCTCCGGCAGCGGCGTCACATTCAGCTTCTCGCTCGAATGTTTGGCGTAGTAGCCGGCGATCGGCCCCCACAGCAGCGCCACGTCAATCTCGCCCTTTTCGAGATCATGCATCATCGCCGCGCCGGAGGATTCGACGCGCGTGTCGACCATCAGCGCATAGGGCTTCACCGACGCCATCAGACCATTCATCGCCAGAACATTGCCGGGCGGCGTGTTGGCGACAAGGCCGATGCGACGCGGCTTTTCCTTCAAACGGGGATCGTCGAGCGCCTTGACGCCGTCAAGCTCCGAGCCCGCCCGGGTCACGATGGCGTAGGTCGTCCGGTAATAGGGATTGGTGGTCTGCACGAGGTCATTGCCCTGCGGCATGCCGAGGATGACGTCGCAAAGATGCGCGTTAAGCGTATTGCGCACAAAGCCCGTGGCGCCCGGATAATAGGTATAGGCGAGATCCTTGCCGAGCTTCTTCGCCAGGAGTTCGGCGATCCTGTTCTCGAAGCCTTCGCCCTTGTCGTTGGAAAAGGGAAGATTGTTCGGATCGGCGCACACGCGCAACGTCTTGGGATCGACGAGTTCGATCGAACCCTGATTATCGTCGCCCTTGGCGCCGGCGTCGGGCCCCATATGCTGCGCCGAGGCGGGGGCCGCCACAAAGAGGATTGCGGCGGCCCAGCCCGTCGAGAGCAGCGCGGAAAAACCGCGCCGATGCGTGAAGCGGATCATGCGATCGTATGACGCTCTTACTTCTGATTCATGCACTCGGTCTCGGCCTTGGCGAAGGCCTCCGGGCGGTCTTCCTTCTTCCCCGGACGGCCGGGCTCGATGGCGCCGGTCGAGAGGGCGCGCAGATAGACGTAGAGATCGTCGATGTAGCAGGAGGCGTTCTTGTTTTCGGCGAAGGCCGGCATAACGCTGTTGCCGTTCTGGCGGCCGCCGATGACGATGCCGGCGAATTCGGCATAGTCGAACCGCTTCACCGAATCCTTGAGCGCCGGCGCATAGGTCGAGCCGCCGCCATTGGGGCCGTGGCAGACGTGGCATTCCGCGTGATAGCGGCGATAGCCGGAGAAGGTGTACCAGTCCACCTTGCCGTCGGGGCCGACGTTGAAGGTGGGGTCGCCTTTGGCGTCGAAATATTTGCCGTCGGTCGATTTGACGGCCTTGGGGTCTCCCGGCGCGTCGGCCATTGCGGAGCTTCCCACGCACATGATGACGCCCAGAGCTAACGCTCCGGCAAGCGACGATCTCATTACCTCTCTCCTTGGTCTCTTTTCTTCCCACACTGTGTAAACGCCGACGCTCGGCGGCACCTTGACGGTGCGCCGAGCGCCGGCTTTTAATTGCTTCGCGTCTCGCTTAGTTCGGCAGAGCGAAGACAGTCAAGACGCCGCCAAGAGCCGTATAGTTGGCCAGCGACGCGTAGTTGCCCACGGCGCCGAGTCCCTCGTTGCTCTTTGAGAGGCCAGCCGCCAAGCCGATGCCGGCCCAGCCGCCAACGCCCGAGAGCACCGCGACATACTGCTTGCCGCCGGACTCATAGGTGGTGACGTTGCCGATGATTCCCGACGGAGTCTTGTACTTATAGAGCTCCTTGCCGGTCTTGGTGTCGACAGCCTTCAGATAGCCCTCGAGCGTGCCGTAGAAGGTGACGCCGCCGTCCGTCGACGTCGCGCCGCCCCAAACCGAGAACTGCTCCTTATTGGACCAGACGATCTTGCCGGTCTTGGCGTCCCAGGCGATGAAGTTGCCGGTGTGGGTCTCGCCCTTGTCCTTGCCCGCCGGGAACATTTCCAGCGTCGCGCCGACGTAGGGCTGGCCCGCCGTGTAGCTCACGCGGAAGGGCTCATAGTCCATGCAGACGTGGTTGGTCGGGACCAGGAACAGGCCCGTCGCCGCGTCATAGGTCGCCGGCTGCTGGTCCTTGGAGCCAAGGGCCGCCGGGCAGACATATTGCGTGTTGACGTCTTCGCCGTTGTGCTGCGTCGAATATTTGTCGACGACCAGCGGACGGCCATAGGTCTTGGACGACTTGTCCATGTCGACCTTGCTCGCCCAGTTCACCGCCGGATCATATTTTTCGGCGACGAGCAGCTCGCCGTTGGTGCGGTCCAGCGTGTAGGCGAAGCCGTTACGATCGAAGTGGACGAGAGTCTTGCGCTTCTGGCCGCCCATGTCCTGGTCGGCGAGAATCATCTCGTTGATGCCGTCATAGTCCCACTCGTCGTGGGGCGTCATCTGGTAAACCCACTTCGCCTTGCCGGTGTCCAGGTCGCGCGCCCAGATCGTCATCGACCAGCGGTTGTCGCCCGGACGCTGCGAGGGGTTCCAGGTCGAGGGATTGCCCGAGCCGTAGTAGACGAGATTCAGGTCCGGATCATAGCTGTACCAGCCCCAGGTGGTGCCGCCGCCGATCTTCCACTGCTCGCCTTCCCAGGTCGTGATCCCTGAGTCCTTCTCGACCGGCTTGCCAAGATGGGTGGTCTTGCCCGGCTCGATCAGCGTGTCGGCGTCGGGGCCCATGGAATAGCCGCGCCACACCTGCTGGCCGGTCTTCACGTCATACGCCGTGATGTGGCCGCGCACGCCGAATTCGCCGCCGGCGATGCCCACGAACACCTTGTCCTTGAAGACATGCGGCGCCGCGGTCGAGGTCTGGCCCTTGGAGGGATCGCCGTTCTTGACCGACCAAAGGAGCTTGCCGGACTTGGCGTCGAGCGCGACGAGCGTGGTGTCGGCCTGCGCCAGGAAAATCTTGCCGTCGCCATAGGCGAGACCGCGGTTGACCGTGTCGCAGCACATCACCGGCACGACCGACGGATCTTGCTTGGGCTCATACTTCCAGAGGATCTTGTGGTCCGGATCCTTCAGGTCGAGCGCATAGACGTTGTTGGGGAACGGCGTATGCAGATACATGACGTCGCCGATGACGAGCGGCGCGCCTTCATGGCCGCGCAGAACGCCGGTGGAGAACTGCCATGCCGGCGCGAGCTTGCCGACGTTCTCGGTCGTGATCTGCTTAAGAGCGGAATGGCGCAGGTTGGCGTAATCACCCGTCGGCATCACCCACTGCTTGGGGTCTTTCTGCAGGGTCTGCAAATCGTCGGCCTTCGCCGCACCGGCGAGCGCGAGTACGGCCACCGAAGTCGACAACAACAGTTTATGCATGAGCTTTTCCTCCTGACGACGCCCGGGGCGCATTTTTATGCGCCGCCGCCGACGTCGTGCCTCCTAGGCGCCTCGACATTGGGAAGGCGATTTCCGTTTATGTCTCATGCCGGCGGGACAAAACGTCCGCCAGCGGCGAGAAGCTCCCGGTTCCCGTCCGGAAGACATCTTTTAACTCGGAAACGGCGGGATAATATGTCGCTAGCTCTTGAATCGCAATCGCAAAAAACAATGGCGTCGCCGTGCGATGCAGCGCATCGGCCTGCCCATGAAACAGTCAAGGCTAACAACATGTTGCGTCGCTTACTGGCGCTTGTCGCGGCGCTGGCGCCGCTTATCGCCGCGACCCCCGCCCGCGCCTTCTCCTTAAGTGAAATCGCCCCCGGCGTTTTCGCGCATCAGGGCGAAACTTCCCTCATGACCCGGGAAAATGCGGGCGACATCGCCAATCTCGGCGCCATCGTCGGGGACGAAGCGGTCGCGGTGATCGATACCGGCGGCAGCCTGGTCGAAGGCCGCGCCTTCCTCGCGGCGCTGCGCGAAAAGACGCGAAAGCCCATTCGCTACGTCATCAACACCCACGCCCATCCCGACCACACCTTCGGCAATGGCGCCTTCGTCGAGACCGGCGCGACCTTCGTCGGGCATAAAAATCTGCCGCGCGCACTCGCCGCCCGTGGCCCGCATTATCTTTCGGCCTTCCGCGCGCAGATGGGCGACGCGCTCGACGGCGTGACGATCGTGCCCCCGACGCTGACCGTCGACCAGACGCTGACGCTCGATCTCGGCCATCGCGAGATCGTGCTGCAGGCGTGGCGCACGGCGCATAGCGAATGCGATCTGACCATTCTCGATCCGAAAAGCGGCGTGCTCTTCTCCGGCGATCTGCTCTTTCTCCAGCATGTGCCGGTCGTCGACGGCAGCCTCCTCGGCTTTCTCGACGTCGCCGAGAGGCTCGCGGCGATCAAGGCGACGCAGGTCGTCGCCGGGCATGGCCCCCTCCCCGCGCCCTGGCCGAAGGCGCTCGAAGACCAGCGCGCCTATCTGATGCGGCTGACCGCTGACCTGCGGGCCGCGATCAAGAAGGGCGAGGGCGTCGCCGCCGCCGCGAAAACCGCCGGGACCGAGGAGCGGGAGAAATGGCGGCTCTTCGACGATTACAACGCCCGCAACGCCACGGCGGGATTCGCCGAGCTGGAGTGGGAGGGGCCGTGAGCATGACTTTGTCACGTGACGGCGAGCGTGGTTCGCGCTTATTCTTGCCAGTAGATCAGCGCTCCTGCCGTCATTGCGAGGAGCTTTATTCGAAGTCGGGTATACCCGACTTCGCAAGAAACCGACGCAGCAATCCAGAGCCGGGCGCCTTTCAATGGATTGCTCCGCTACGCTCGCAATGACGGACTTGTTTGGAGGATGCCGGATATGAACACAGCAGCCCGTTCCGCCGCCGGCGCCCTCTTCGCTCTCTTTGCGACCGCGGCCCTCGCCCAAACCGCGCCCGATCCCTGGCCCGAACTTGTCGTCGACATCTTTCACAGCCGCCCGATCGCGGCGGCCGACGGCGTTATCGCGCTCGACGCGCCGGCGCGGGCCGAGGACGCGGCGATTGTGCCGATGACCATGCGCTTCGCCGATCCCTCGCAGATCAAGGTGGCGACGCTGGTCATCGACCAGAACCCGATGCCGATGGCCGCGGCCTTCACGCTCGGCGACAAGTCCGGCGTCGGCTTCATTGAGACCCGCGTGCGGGTCAATTCCTACTCCAACGTCCACGCGGTGGCGGAAACGGGCGACGGCAAGCTTCGCGCCGACGCGAAATTCGTCAAAGCCTCGGGCGGCTGTTCGGCGCCGGCGGTCAAGGATCAGGACGAGGCGGTCGCCAATATCGGCAAGATGAGGTATCGCGAGTTCAAGAGCGCCGATCCGGCAAAACGCGAGGCGCAGATCATGATCCGCCATCCCAACGCCTCCGGCATGCAGATGGACCCGGTCTCGCGCGCCTATCTGCCGGCGCATTTCATCGACTCTGTCGAAGTCTTTCAGGGCGAGACGCCGATCTTCAAGATGGAAGGCGGCATCTCGCTCTCGGAAGACCCGACCTTCCGCTTCACCTATGCGCCGAATGGCGCGAAGACGATCCGCGTCGAAGCTCATGACAACAAGGGCGGCGTCTACAAGGGCGAATGGCCGATCGGCGAAGCGTCATAGAGCGCTTCCCGATCACATCGAACAATGTGATCGATAAGGAATCGCTCAAAATCATTGGAGCAGGTTCTCATCGAAAAAGTCTGTCAACTTTTTCGGTACCTGCTCAAGGCGGCGCTCAATAGGTCGCGGCGAGATAATCGACGATCGCGGCGGCGTCGGGCTCGTCGATCTGCGCATGATAGGACGCGACCATCTTCTTCACGACGCCTTCCCAGAACGCGCGGCCCATCTTCGGCGGCTGACGCTCGATATAGTCGACGGAGTGACAGACGGCGCAATTGCTCTGGGCGGTTTCCTGGCCCGGTCCGGGGCGCAGCGTCGCCGTCTCTTCCGGCAGCGAATAGGTCAGCGTCTCGGCGGCGCAGAGCGCCGGCGCGAGTGACGCGGCCGTCGCCATCAGGATGAGCGTTTTGCGAAAGCGCGGCATGTTTTCGTTAGACCGCCTCTATCCGAACCGTCTCCACCACGTGCCGCATATAGCCGGCGTGATTCCATAAGGGCGCCAAGGGCTGCGACTGTCCGGCGCGATTGACGGCGCGGGATTTCAAATGATGCACGCCGGGCCGCAGCGACAGCTCTGTCCGCCATTCGCGGAAGGAATATCGGCCGAGATCCTCGCCGAGCCGAGCCGCGGTCCAGCTCGCGCCGTCATCGGCTGAGAGCAGCACGGCTTCGATCCCATGGCCGCCGTCGAAGGCGATGCCCCTGACCTCGAAGGCGACATGCGCCGCGACTTTCCCGTCGTCGGCCGGCCGCGTAATAAAACTGCGAACTGTGAGGCGCTTGATCGGACGAGTCGCCCCCTTCGGCGCGCCGGGCGTGACGCAGGCGCAGTCATTGTCGGGGATACGATAGGCGCTCGACATCCAGAAGCCGCTAAAATCGCTGTCGAGCACCTCGATGTCGTTGAGGTGCTTCACCCAATAGGTCCCGTAACAGCCGGGAACCACCAGCCGCAACGGAAAGCCGTTGAGCCATGGCAGGTCTTCGCCATTCATGGCGTAAGCGAGCATCACCTCGCCATCGCCGGCGTGGCCGAGGTCGAGCGCCTTGACGAAATCCGGCGTCTCCGGCGCCACTGGAGAATCGAGTCCGTTGAAGGCGACGGACTGAGCCCCCGGCTTCGGGCCGGCCTTTTCAAGCAGCGTTTTGAGCGCGACGCCGCGCCAGCGGGCGTTGCCCATCGCGCCATGGCCAAACTGTCCGCCGCCGACGCGCGGCTCGACGAAGCCGCGGCTGTTGCCCGAACATTGATTGACGGCGACGATCTCAACCGGCTCGAAGTCGCGCTTCAGCGCTGCAAGCGAGAGCGACAGCGGCGTCTCGACATGGCCCCGCATCTCGAGGCGAAAGGCTTCCGGATCAATGCTGAGCGGAACGCCGGCGAGGTGATAGCGAACGAAAAAGGCGTCGTTCGGCGTCAACACGCCTTCGTCGTAAACGGAAAAAGGCGTTTCGAGCTGAGGCGGCCTGACGGTCTGCTCGATCAGCGCCCGCTTTCCGGGGTAGCGCACGAGGGGCCGGTCGCCATTGGCGAATCCCAGTCGCGCGCCTTCCGCCGAATACGCGCCCCGTCCGTCAAAAGAGGACAACGCTGCGAGGCCAAGGCTTGCGCCTCGCAGAAATGATCGCCTGCTCGTGACTCGGGGCATCATTCACGCCGCTCGCGGCCGGTCGCCTTGCAGCGACTGCGCGGCTAGACCGTCAGGAGCCCCAAATCGTCAGCGCCGCGCATAGCGCGAACGGCAGCGTCGCAAGCGCGAGAACGCTGGTAACGCACAAAAACCGCGCCGTTTCGCTCGCTTCTCTCGGAGCCGCCTTGTCCTGCCAGTTGATGAACGCCATCACGATCCCCTTACAATTCCACACGGGGCCGCTGCCTTTGGCTCAGCTAAAGACGCGCCCGCATAGAAACGCGCGAGGCGGCGAATCGTTGCAGCATCGTTAAAAAAGCTGAAGCGCCGGCTCTGTCACCGACGCGCGGCGGCGACCGGCGACCGGGTGCGGCGCTGGGTCGGCGGCGGCGCGGGCGCGGCGCTTTCGCTGAACAGTTCGGCGAGTTTTTCAGTCATGGCGCCGCCCAACTCCTCGGCGTCGACGATCGTCACCGCGCGGCGGTAGTAGCGGGTGACGTCATGGCCGATGCCGATGGCGATGAGTTCGACCGGCGACTTGCTCTCGATCTCGTGGATGATTTGGCGCAGGTGCCGTTCGAGATAGTTGCCGGCGTTAACCGAAAGCGTCGAATCGTCGACCGGCGCGCCGTCCGAGATCATCATCAGGATGCGCCGCTGCTCGGAACGCGCGAGCAATCGGCGATGCGCCCAATCGAGGGCCTCGCCGTCGATATTCTCCTTCAACAGCCCTTCCCGCATCATCAGGCCGAGGTTGCGTCTGGCGCGGCGCCAGGGCGCGTCGGCGGCCTTATAGATGATGTGGCGGATGTCGTTGAGGCGTCCGGGATTGGCCGCCTTCCCTTCGGCGATCCAGGCCTCGCGAGACTGGCCGCCCTTCCAGGCGCGGGTGGTGAAGCCGAGGATCTCGACCTTGACGCCGCAGCGCTCCAGCGTGCGCGCCAGAATGTCGGCGCAGGTGGCCGCGACCGTGATCGGGCGTCCGCGCATCGAGCCGGAATTATCCAGAAGCAGCGTCACCACCGTGTCGCGAAAGTCCATGTCCTTTTCGCGCTTGAAAGACAGCGGCTGCTGGGGGTCGATGATGATCCGCGGCAGTCGCGCGGGGTCGAGCATGCCCTCCTCGAGGTCGAACTCCCAGGAACGGCTCTGCTGCGCCATCAGCCGGCGCTGCAGCCGATTCGCGAGCCGTCCCACGACCGAGGAGAGATGCAGCAGCTGCTTGTCCAGATAGGCCCGCAGCCGGTCGAGCTCCTCGACGTCGCAGAGCTCCTCGGCGCGAATGATCTCGTCGAAGCGGGTGGTGTAGGCGTGATAATCGGCGCCGGCGCGCTCGGCGGCGTTCGTCGCCGGGTGAAGCGCCTCGGCGGCCTCTTCGGCGTCTCCGGCGTCGGCCTCTCGCTCGGTCTCGCCATAGGGCGCTTCCGCGGAGTCGCTTTCGCCTTCCTGCTGGGCGTCTTCGGCCGCGAGCGCCGTATCCATCTCGGCGGCGCTCTTGGACTCTTCGTCGTCCCGATCGTCGCTCTCGCTCTGGTCGGGATTTTGCGGCGCATCCTCGCTTTCCTCGTCGGCGTTCGTCTCGTCGGGCGCTTCGCCGCTCGCCATATCGAGATGCGAAAGCAGCTCGCGCACGATCTGGGCGAAAAGCTTCTGGTCCTCCACCGCCCCGGACAGTCGGTCAAGATCTGCGCCGGCGCGCTCTTCGACGGTGTCGCGCCACAGCTCGACGATTTTTTGCGCGTGCTGCGGCGGATTGAGTCCGGTCACGCGTTGGCGCGCGAGCAGCGCCAGCGCGTCTTCGAGCGGCGCGTCGTCGCGGCCTGAGATTTCATCGGCGTGGCTGCGCTGATAGCGGTCGTCGAGCATCGCGCTGATATTCGCCGCGACGCCGGGCATCCGCATTGCGCCGATCGACTCGCAGCGCGCCTGCTCCAAGGCGTCAAAGGCGGCGCGGGCGGCCGCCGGTTCCGGCGCATAGCGCCGATGCAGAGCGTCGTCGTGACAGGCGAGGCGCAGCGCCAGAGAATCCGCCTGGCCGCGCAGAATCGCGGCGTCCTTCACGTTCAGCTTGCGCGGCGGCTCCGTCAGCCGCGCCTTCGCCCCATCGGCCCCGGCGATGAGCGAGGGTCGCTCCGGGGCGAAATTCACTTCGAGCGCGGGCGAACGCGCCATGGCGCGCATGGCGCCGGCGACGGCGCGCTTGAACGGCTCCTGCGGCGGCTCTTTGGGCGAGGCGGGCCGTCGGTTTGTCGGTGCTGGCGGCATAACGGAACTATATGCGCGTGGCCAGGGGGAGCCGCAAGTCGAAACGCCGTATTGGCGGAAAGCTTACAATTTGCGTTCGGCCTTGCTGAAGTTCGACAGATCGCCCTCCGCCGCGGCGCGCCGACGCCAGGATTTCGCGATCGCGGGATATTTGATTTCCTTGGAGATGCGGGAAACCTGCTGTTGCAATTTCTCGCTTCCACAGGCGGGACAGGCTGGAACGTCCGATCCGCGCACCAGCAGTTCGAATTCCGCCGCGCAGGCGTCGCAGACATAGGCGTAAAGCGGCATGAACCCCTCGCGTCATATGCATTCGCCTCTACGCGAGCAATTTTCGTTCCGCATGTGAGGCTCGTGCTACGCGCTCGCGAGGTGTCGGTGCGCCTGTCGCGATTGGCGGCGGCGTTTCCAACCAAGCGGCTACTCGGTTGAGCGCGTCATGCCCCACCCCGCTTCGCGGGAGAGGGAGAAGATTGCGCATTTTACAAGAGATTGCGCGTAACGCCCGCCGGCCCCCTCTCCCGCTTCAGCGGGGGAGGCAGGGGGCCAAGCAACGCTTCTCTATGTCATCACCACATTCACGGCGCTTTCCGGCAGCTCCTTGCCGAAGCAGCGCTGATAGAATTCGGCGACGAGCGGACGCTCGAGTTCGTCGCATTTGTTCAAAAAGGTCATCCGGAAGGCGAAGCCGATGTCGCCGAAAATCTCGGCGTTCTCGGCCCAAGTGATCACGGTGCGGGGACTCATCACCGTCGAAAGGTCGCCGGCCATGAAAGCGTTGCGGGTGAGGTCGGCCACCCGCACCATCTTATTGGCGATGTCGCGGCCTTCCTTCGTGGCGCCATAGGATTTCGCCTTGGCGAGGACGATGTTCGTCTCTGCGTCATGCGGCAGATAATTCAGCGTCGCGACGATCGACCAGCGGTCCATCTGCGCCTGGTTGATCTGCTGCGTGCCGTGGTAGAGGCCCGACGTGTCGCCGAGCCCGACGGTGTTGGCGGTCGCGAACAGGCGGAACGCCGGATGCGGCCGGATGACGCGGTTCTGATCGAGCAGCGTCAGGCGGCCGGAGACTTCAAGCACGCGCTGGATCACGAACATCACGTCGGGCCGCCCGGCGTCATATTCGTCGAAACACAAAGCCACGCAGTGCTGCACCGCCCAAGGCAGGATGCCGTCGCGAAACTCGGTGACCTGCTTGCCGTCCTTCAGGACGATGGCGTCCTTGCCGACGAGGTCGATGCGCGAGATGTGGCTGTCGAGATTGACGCGCACGAAAGGCCAGTTGAGCCGCGCCGCCACCTGCTCGATATGCGTCGACTTTCCCGTGCCGTGATAGCCGGTCACCATCACGCGCCGATTCCTGGCGAAGCCGGCGAGAATGGCGAGCGTCGTCTGCCGATCGAAGAGGTAGTCCGGGTCGAGGTCCGGCACATGTTCGTTGCGCTCGGAAAAGGCGGGAACCTCCATATCGGAGTCGATTCCGAACACCTGGCGCACCGAGATCTTCATGTCCGGCGTGCCGTCAAGGCCCGTTGCGGCGTATTCTGCAGCGACCAAAATGCGTCCTCCTTGCGCGGACCGTTTCGTCCCCGCATGATTGCGCCGAATATGTCTGCGCCGCCGCGGAAAGCTTCGCGCGCGCGACGAGCGCTCAGACCAGGCGAGCGGCCCTCAGCGTCTTATAGGCATGGATGATTTCCCGCAATTTTTCCTCGCGGGAGCGGTCGCCGCCATTGGCGTCGGGATGATGGCGCTTGACGAGCTCTTTGTAGCGCGCGCGGATCGCCACGGCGTCCGCCGTCTCCTCAAGCCCCATGGCGACGAACGCCCTGATCGTCACGGGCGAATGTTGCGGCGCGCGCTGGGCGGCGGCGGGGTGCGGACGGCGGAAGCGCTGGCGATAGACGCCAAGCGGATCGGCCGCCGTCATCGTGTCCTCGCGAAAGCCCGCCTGTCCGCGCTTCGTCCCCATGGACCAGGTCGGGCGGTGCCCGACCGTCGCATCCTTCATGTAGCGGGCGACCGAAGCGTCATCCATGCCGTTGAAATAATTGTATGTGGCGTTGTATTCCCGGACATGTTCGAGGCAGAAGCAGAGATACTGCCCCTCACGCAGCCGGCCCATCGGCGCGCGGTGGACGCCCTCCGCCTCACAGCCGGGAGAATCGCACCGCGTCACGGTCTCGCGCCGAGTTTCGCGCGGTTGACGCTTGGTTCGGATGCGGTCGAAGAGGGGCGAATTCAGGTCCATTTCATTCCATTATGATGGCGCCGCAGCGCGCCGCAAGCGCAACCAAGCGCCAATGTGCTAAATCGGCGATCGAACCGGAGATAAACATGACGGATCAGGGTAAAGGCGTCGTCAAGACGCGCATCGCACAGAAACTCACCAAAGCCCTTGCGCCAGCGGCGCTCAACGTGATCGACGAATCGCACAGCCACGCGGGGCACGGGCATCACCATCCCGACGGCGAAACCCACTTCAGAGTGGAGGTGGTGAGCGCGGCTTTCGAGGGCAAGAGCTTGATCGAGCGGCACCGTCTCGTCAATGCGCTTCTCTCCGACGAGTTGGCCGACCGCGTTCACGCTCTGGCGATCAGCGCCAAAACTCCGCACGAAGCCGCGCCCGTCTAAGGCCGTCAACTGCGCAGCGGGCCGCCGTCAGCGCCGCAGTCAATCTCGGAAACGTCCTCGCCCATGGCGATGCGGGCGCGCGCCAGCGCGCCGCCGGCGTCATAGGCGTAATCGTGGCGCAGCTCCACTTCGCCATAAACGAGCTTCTCGCAACTGATGATCCTGCCCTCGGCGTCATAAGTCGCGCGAAAATACGTATTGCGGTTCTTAAGCTCGCTCGCCTCGAGCGGCCCCAGGAGCTTCAATGGCAACCGAACCCCGGAATAGGAAAGAAAATACCGGCATTCTTCTTCATTAGGCGCTTCATTAATCTCCGACATCATCGCTCTCCCCGGTCCCCGGCGTTTCTTTAAGCGACGCCGCGCAAGCTGGTACGAGAAAATCACGCCAACCTCATGGCTCCCCGACATGGCTCCCCGACATGGCTCCCAGAGTGCGCGACTGAAGCCAGCGGCTCTTGACGGTCGGCGGGGCAGCGCGTAGCGCGGACAGCGGCGGCGCCGCGCCGCAATGGAGAGGGCTGCATCATGGCCGCCGCCGACAAAATGGCGAAACCCGCCGCCAAGCCGGCTAATCCCAGCTTTTCTTCCGGCCCCTGCGCCAAGCGCCCGGGATGGGCGCTTAGCAATCTCGCCGGGGCGGCGCTCGGACGTTCCCACCGCTCGAAGGCGGGCAAACAGAAGCTGGCGCAGGCCATCGCGCTGACGCGGGAGATTCTGCGTGTTCCCGCCGATTACCGCATCGGCATCGTGCCGGCCTCCGACACCGGCGCCGTGGAGATCGCGCTCTGGTCGCTTCTCGGCCCCAGGAGCGTCGATGTCGTCGCTTGGGAGAGCTTCTCGAAAGACTGGGTCAATGATGTCCTGAACCAGTTGAAGATCGAAAAGGCGCGAAGCCTCGCCGCGCCGTATGGCGAATTGCCCGATCTGTCGCAGATCGACTTCGACAATGACGTCGTCTTCGCCTGGAACGGGACGACGTCGGGCGTGCGCGCGCCCAACGCCGACTTCATTGCGGCGGATCGCAAGGGCCTGACGATTTGCGACGCGACGTCGGCGGCCTTCGCGCAGCCGCTCGACTTCGCCAAGCTCGATGTGACGACCTACAGCTGGCAAAAGGTTCTCGGCGGCGAGGCCGCGCATGGCATGCTGATTCTCTCGCCGCGCGCGGTCGAGCGGCTCGAGAGCTATGCGCCGCCTTGGCCGATGCCGAAGATTTTCCGGCTGACCAAAAAAGGAAAGCTGAACGAAGGGATTTTCCAGGGCGAGACGATCAACACGCCCTCGCTTCTCGCGGTCGAAGATTATCTCGACGCGCTTTCCTGGGCGCAATCGATCGGCGGGCTTGAGGCGCTGTTTGCGCGCTCGAACGCCAATGCGCAGGCGGTTGGCGACTGGATTGGAAAGACGCCCTGGGTCGACTTCCTCGCCAAGGACCCCGCCACCCGCTCCAACACCAGCGTCTGCCTCATCTTCTCCGCGGAGAGCGCCGCGACAGACGCCGACGCGCAGGCGACGCTCGCCAAGAAGATGGTCGCGATGATTGAACAGGAGGGCGCGGGCTATGATTTTGGCGCCTATCGCGACGCGCCGCCGGGCTTTCGCATCTGGTGCGGCGCGACGGTGGAAACCGCCGACGTGGCGCTGCTGACCGAATGGCTCGACTGGGCCTATGCGCAAGCTTGCGCCGACGCCGCGCAAGCGGGGTGAGTTGATCACGCCCTTGGCGTGATATATTCGTTTAAGATATATCAGGAGGGGCGCGTGGATAAAGCCAAGGTTTTTTGGTCGGGGCGCTCGCAAGCTGTCCGTTTGCCTAAAGACTATCGCATCGAGGCCGATGAGGTGCGGATCAGTCGGCGCGGGGACTCAATTATCCTCGAACCTATTCCGAAAGATTGGTCCTGGCTCGATGCGATCATCGGAACCATGTCCGAGGACTTCATGGAAGAGGGTCGCGAGCAGCCGCCGATGCAGGAGCGTCCGCTACTCGATAAACTTTTCTAAGCGTGCGTTTTCTCCTTGATGCCAATGGGGTGATCGCAATTCTAAAGGGCGACAACTCGTCCCTGGCGTTGCGCCTGCGCCAACATCGGCCAGCGGACATATGCCTCTCGTCGGTCGTCACACATGAATTGTATTTTGGCGCATACAAGAGCGGGCGGGTTGAAGCCAACCTCGCTCGTTTGCGCGCGCTGCGGTTCGAGGTTTTGCCCTTCGATCTCGAAGATTCAATCGTCGCTGGCGAGATTCGTGCAAAGCTGCGCGCCAAGGGCGTTCCGATCGGTCCTTACGATCTCCTGATTGCCGCCCAGGCGCTCGGACGCGGATTGGTCCTCGTTACGGCCAATGTTAAGGAATTTTGTCGCGTCGACGGATTAAAAATCCAGGATTGGACCAACGCAGGCTAACCCCCAAGTGCGATCTACTCCTGAGATGCATCCTCTTACCGCGAGTATTTCCATGCCGCCGCGCGTTCTCATCTCAGACTCCCTTTCGCCGGCCGCCGCACAGATTTTCCGCCTGCGCGGACTGGAGGTCGATTTCGAACCGAC
This sequence comes from Methylocystis sp. L43, assembly GCF_015709525.1. Lineage (GTDB taxonomy): Bacteria > Pseudomonadota > Alphaproteobacteria > Rhizobiales > Beijerinckiaceae > Methylocystis. The sequence goes on from NZ_JADNRA010000034.1 coordinate 77,551, forward strand.
GCTGGGAAAAGACAAGGACAAGCTTGCCGCCGCGATCGCCGACTATGACGGACTCGCGATCCGTTCGGCGACGAAGGTGACCGCCGACATCTTTGCGCGGGCGCCGCGGCTCAAGGTCGTCGGCCGCGCCGGCATCGGCGTCGACAATGTCGATGTCGCCGCCGCCACCGCGCGCGGCGTCATCGTCATGAACACGCCCTTTGGCAATTCCATCACCACCGCCGAACACGCGATCGCGCTGATGTTCGCCTTGGCTCGCGAAATTCCCGCCGCCGACGCCTCGACCCAGGCCGGCAAATGGGAAAAGAACCGCTTCATGGGCGTCGAGATCACCGGCAAGACGCTTGGCGTCGTCGGCTGCGGCAATGTCGGCGCGAATGTCGCCGAACGCGCGCTCGGCCTGAAGATGCGCGTGATCGCCTTCGATCCTTACCTCACCCAAGAGCGCGCCAGTGAGCTTGGCGTCGAAAAAGTAGACCTCGACGAACTCTTGGCGAGAGCCGACTTCATCACCTTGCATACGCCGCTCACGCCGCAGACGAAGAATATCCTCTCGGCGGAAAACCTCGCCAAGACATGCAAGGGCGTGCGCATCATCAATTGCGCGCGCGGCGGGCTGGTCGACGAAGACGCGCTGCGCAAGGCCCTCGACGACGGCCATGTCGCCGGCGCCGCCTTCGACGTGTTTGCGCAGGAGCCGGCGAACGAAAACCCATTGTTCGGGCATCCGCACGTCGTCTGCACGCCGCACCTCGGCGCTTCGACGAGCGAGGCGCAGGAAAAGGTCGCGCTGCAGATCGCCGAGCAGATGGCGGATTATCTCACCAGAGGCGCGATCGCCAACGCCGTGAATTTCCCCTCGATCAGCGCCGAAGAGGCGCCTCGGCTGAAGCCCTTCGTCGAGCTCGCCGAAAAGCTCGGTCTCTTCGTGGGTCAGGTCGCCGTCGCCGGCGTCGACACATTGTCGATCGTCTACGAAGGCGCCGTCGCGTTGCAGAAGACGCGGCCGATCTCGGCGGCTGCGATTTCGGGGCTGCTTCGCCCCATTCTCGAAGACGTCAATCCGGTGTCGGCGCCGATCCTCGCCAAGGAGCGCGGCCTGGCCATTGAGGAGATCACCCGCGAGGCGCAAGGCGACTATGAATCGCTTGTCACGCTCAGCGCGCATACCGCGCAGGGCGAAATTTGCGTTTCGGGTACGGTTTTCCACGACGGCAAGCCGCGTATTGTCGGCATCGGCGACATCGGCGTCGACGCCGAATTCGCGCCGTCGATGATCTATCTGACGAATGAAGACAGGCCTGGATTCATTGGCAGATTCGCCGGCGTGCTCGGCGAGGCCGAGGTCAATATCGCCACGTTCGCGCTCGGCCGCGACAGGCCCGGCGGCGGCGCGGTCGCGCTCGTCGCGATCGACGGCGAACTGCCGCCGCAGGCGCTCACCGCCCTGAAAAGCCTGCCCGGCGTGAAACAGGCGACGACGCTTAAATTCTGAATAACGCTCTTTGTTGATAATCCGTCGGCGCGCGGCGGCAGTGTTGCAAGTCTGCAACTATCCGGGAAGAAACGCGGCTTGTCCTGAGTTTCGCGCGTCCGCCCGCTTGCTTGCGCGAGCGGCCTGCGGGACTAATCATCAGCGCGTCTACGTCGCGAATTCGGATCGGCGCGACGTCAGCCCACACTTGGACAAGGGAAAATCATGCGGCGTCTTGCTCTTGCACTGATTTGCGCATTCGGCGCGCTCGGCGCCCTTTCGTCTCCGGCATCCGCGCGCAGCCCTGCGCCGCAGCCAGCGCCGGCGCCGGCGCCCGTCGTCGACCCTTTCACCGCGCTATTCGGCGGCGGCTCCTTCGCCCCGCAAACCAGCGACGGCCGCCCGCAGGCGGTCGCCGTTCCGCGCGAGACCGTCGCCTTCGACGCCAGATATGCGCCCGGCACGGTGATCATCGCCACCAATGAACGTCGACTCTATTATGTGCTCGGCAATGGCCAGGCGATCCGCTACGGGGTCGGCGTCGGCCGCCCGGGCTTCGAATGGGCCGGCACCCGCTTCGTCGCCCACAAGCGCGAGTGGCCCGATTGGACGCCGCCGGCGCAAATGCTGCGTCGCCGCCCCGACCTGCCGCGGCACATGGAGGGCGGCCTCAACAATCCGCTCGGCGCGCGCGCCATGTATCTCTCCGGCACGCTGTACCGCATCCACGGCTCCAACGAGCCCTGGACCATTGGACAGGCCGTGTCGTCCGGCTGCATCCGGATGACCAATGACGACGTGGTCGACCTCTACAACCGCGTCAAGGTCGGCACCCGCGTGGTCGTGACGCGGTAAATTTTTTACTGCTACGTTTTGAACGGCCGGCGCTCGCGTCGGCCGTTCTTATTTTTGATCATTTTTCTCCGGGCCGGTCGCGATCCAGCCCCTTCGCCGCAAGCTCTTCGAGATAGGATGAGAAGCGCTCCGACGCCGTCTCGCCAAGCTCGCGCAGATATCGCCACGTGTAGATTCCGGTGCGGTGCATGTCGTCGAAGTCGAGCCGCACGGCGTAATTGCCGACCGGCGCGACCGCGATGATCGTGACATTGCGCTTGCCCCCGATCGTTATGCGCTCCGCCGCGGAATGGCCCTGAACTTCCGCGCTCGGACTCTGCGTGCGCAACAGCTCGGCGCTGAGCGCGAATTGCGCGCCATCGTCGAAGGAGACGTTCAGCATCCGCCCGCCTTCCGAGAGGCGCAGTTCAGTTGGCCAGGGCTCCTGCCCCATGTGCGTCTCCAGGATTCTTGTTGGCGCGAGGCAATTTGCAGGCCGAGCTCCGGCCGTCGCCAAAGATTTCTATCGCCTTCGCGCCAAGAGCGCCAACATGATCCTCACTGAGGGCCAGCTTTCTCGCGCCACCAGTTCTCCAAAGTGAAGCCGAAGGGAAACATCGGAAAAAGCGGCGTGTGCGCGGGATGGCGGATCGCGGCGCTGTGCGCGCACCAGATGGCGTTCACATGCTGCAGCGGCACGAAATAGAATCCGGAGAGCAGTATGCGATCGAGCGCCCGCGCCGCCGAAATGCTGTCCGCCTTCGTCCGGGACGCGAGCAGAGTGTCGATCGCGGCGTCGAGCGCGGGCGACGCCGCCCCCGCGAGATTGAGCGAGTCTTCCCGGTCGAGGCTCGCGGCGCTCCACCGGTTCATCTGCTCCTGTCCCGGAACGGCGGCCGGCAGCCATTGCCCGGTCATCATGTCATATTCGAAGCGCTGACGCCGGCGCTGGTACTGGACTTCATCATAGACGCGCGGATTGGCTTCGATCCCGATGCGCTTCAACGAGGCCGCGAAATTGAGCGCAAGCCGCTCTTCGTCGCGATCTCGGATCATGATCTCGAAGACGAGAGGAACGCCATTCTTCTCTAGACGCCCATTCACGACGCCATAGCCCGCTTCGGCGAGAAGCGCTTGCGCGCGCCGCGCGACCGCGCGATCGCGTCCCGAACCGTCGTTCTGAACAGGTCGCCAGCGGCCTTCAAGAACATCGTCGCGAACGGCGCCGGGAAACTTCGAAAGCAAAGCGCGCTCGGCCGCGCTCGCGGGACGCCCGACCGAAGAATAATCCGATTCGCCGAAGTAGCTTTCCGTGCGGACGTATAGTCCGCTGTAGAAATTGGCGTTGATCCAATCGAAGTCATACATCATGGCGATGGCTTCGCGCAGCCGCACGTCGCGAAAGACGCCCTTGCGCAGGTTGAAGACGAAGCCTTCCATTCCCGTGGGGCGGCCGGGCCGCAGAGTTTCCTTCACAACGGAGCCGTTGCGAACGGCGGGGAAATCATAGCCCGTCGACCAACGCGCGGCGCTCGTCTCCTCGCGATAGTCGAGAAGCCCCGCCTTCAGCGCCTCGAACAACGCCGCGCTGTCGCGATAATAATCGACGTCGATCTCGTCGAAATTATAGAGTCCGCGTTGGCTGGGTATGTCGCGGGCCCAGTAGTCGGGGTCGCGGCGGAGAACCAGACGCGCGCCGGCTTTCGCTTCCGAGATCACATAAGGGCCTGAGCCAAGAGGAATCGTCATATCGAGATCGTCGAATCGCTCAATTTTCGTGGTTCTCTCCGACAGAACCGGCATCGCGGCGAGAATGAGCGGCGCTTCGCGATCCTTCACGCCAGTCAGATCGAAGCGCACGGTATGGCCGTCGAGCGCCACGGCGGACTTCACTAACGCAAAAATCGCGCGATGGTTCGGCCGACCTTTCGACTTGAGCAATTCAAAGGAAAATAGAACGTCCGACGCAAGGATGGGCGTCTTGTCGGAAAAGCGCGCCCGAGGGTCGATGTGAAATGTGACGTGTTCGCGCGCCTCGTCGATTTCGACGGATTGGGCGATCAGCGGATAGAAGGAATAGGGTTCGTCCTGCGAACGCATCATCAGACTTTGCAGCACATTGTCGATGATGAGTTGCGGCGCGTCCCCAAACCTCGCGTTGAACGGATTGAGACTCGCAAATCCGCCGCGCTGGCCGAGCCGCAGCCTCCCGCCTTTCGGCGCCTCAGGATTGGCATAGGGAAGATGATCGAAATCCTTCGGCAGCGCCGGGTCGCCATAAAGCGCCAGGCCATGCGTGGCGAAAGCTTGCAGAGGATTATCGGCAAGCGCCGAAACTGACGGCACCGCGATGACATGGATCAACGCCGCGAGCCCTGCGGCGCCGATCATGCGTCCGACTGCGTGGCCAGCGCGAAGCATTGATCGCTTCCTTCGCCAGATCGGCGGACTGAAACTATTCGGCCCGGGCAGACTCCAATTCGAAAAAAATGCTGATCGCGCTTCGCCGATAGGCGCGCGCCTGGCGGGCGTCGCCCCGAATGAACGAGGCGACGCCACACCGCGTCAGAACCTGAACTTCACGCCTCCGGTGAACGCGCGCGGCTGGCCGGCGATAATGCCTGCGCCTTGCGCCGTCACCAGGCCGCCGGTCGGCCAGACCAGCGGCGTTTGTATCGGTGTGCCCGCGAGAAGCGAATTGGCCACCACGAATGCGCCGGCGACGTAGGTCCGATTGAAGATGTTCGAGGCTTCGAAATACAGCTCGATATTCTTGAAGTAGAAGTTGTCTATGTCGCGATTATAGTGCGCATTCAAATTGAACACGCTGTAGCTCGGTAGAGTGGTGAAATTGGCGTTGTCGATCGTATAATCGCTCTTGAAAATATATTCGGCGTAAGCGCCGAGACCGGCGAGATCGCCATAGGGTTGATCATATCCATAGCGCATCGTCACAGTATGCGCCGGCACGTTGGGAATTCTGTTGCCGGCGCGGTTGTAACGAGCAGCAGCGCCGCCAGCCAGAGCAACGGGTGGGAAGCCGGCCGTAACCGACCCGAGATCGTCCCAAAAATTGGTGAAGAACTGATTGTTGAACGTATAGGCCGCGATCAGCCGCCATCCGTCAAAAGGCCGCCAATCGGCGTTGAGTTCGACGCCGCGGTGGAGAGTGGAGGGAATATTTTGCGAATAATTGGTGAGCCCATTGTTCAGCGTCAGAATCTCATTGCGATGCCATTCGTTGAAGCCGGTTACGCTGACGGTGAGGTCGGGGCGCGGCGTCCAGTCGATCCCAAGATCGACGCCCATGTTCGTCTGGGCCTTCAGGGGGTTCTGTCCGACTCCGTTTCGGGTAGTGGTGAGAAAGACGAATGTCGGCGTGCTGTAGCCCGTCGCATAGCGGGCCCTCACTTGCCACTCGGGGCTATAGCGATAAGTGAGCGACGCTTCCGGCGCCGTGTTCCAATAATCATTGTCGACGGCGACCTGAGTCGGAAATCTGGGCGCCAGATTGGCGGGGTAGTTATAGGCGGTACTGACGCCCCAAACGCGATTCCAATTGGAGCTGAACCCGATGACGCCAGTCAGACCGGGAGCAAGAGCAATCTCTTCACGCGCGCGCAGACCGATGTTTGACGTATAGTAATCCAACTTGCCGACCTGGGCGCCGATTGCGCCGCTGTACCATCTATTCGCGATCTGATTAAACAGCGGATTGGTGGTTTTGGCGTTGTTATAGAAGAACTGGAGAAAATGCGTCGCCGGGAAGCCAAACAGATCGGTGTGGCTGGTAATGTCGGTCTGCGCGGTGATGCCCACCGTTGGACCCCTCAAGCCGACCGGGCCGCCCTGGCCGCCCGGGCCAATGATCGGCGGCGGCCAAGCTCCGTTGATGTTATCGAGATAGTCGTAAGTGAATTGCGATCGCCAGGTGGTGGCGTTGTCGAAGTCATGCTCGAACTGAACGCCGCCGATCTGTCTGAGAGAGTTCGTATGAGTGCCAAGCTGCCAGACGCTTTGACGGAGGAGCGCGCCGGATATGCCATTCGCCGGCACGTTCAGATTGTTGCACAAGTTGAGATTCAGAGAGGTCGGGATGGCGCAGCCTTGTTGAAAGGGATTGAGGTAGAACACATTGATATTTTCTCGGTTGATGAACTCCGATCTCAAATTGTTGGCGATATATTTCACGATGACACGATCGGTAGGGGTCACGTCCCACCTGCCGAGAATCTTCGCTTGTTTGCCTGAGAAAGAATTGCGGGTATAGCCGGTGCTGTTGGCGTCGGAGGCGAAAAACGACAGATCGAAGGCGCCGAGCACGCTGTCCTTCACCGCCTTGCCGACCCGGACGTAATTGTTGACATAGCCGAAGCTGCCAAATTCCGAACCGGTGTGGACGCCGTCGATTTCGGCGCCGGAAAAGGTGCGGAAATTGATCGCGCCCGCATAGGCGTAATTGCCGAAGAGAGCGGACGATGGCCCTCGGTAGACGTCGACGGCGGCGTAGGAATGCGGATCAAGCAGGTCGGTGCGGCCATTGCCGTCGGCCGTCGTGATCGGGAACCCGTCTTCGTACATCATGATGTTGCGAACGCCAGTTGGAAAACCGACGCCAAGCCGATTGCCGGAGCCGCGAATCGAGATGAACAGATCGCGCGGATTGTTGCCTTGCTGTATGGAGACGCCGGGGCTGTATTCCAGCACTCTCCGGACATCTGCTAGGGGCGTCGGGCTCAGGAACTTTGTGTTGACGGTCGTGACCGTCTGCCCAGGGGGGTCGCGGTAGATTGGCAATTTTGCGCGGATGGGATTGAACCCCGGCGCATATCCGGGATCGCCCGTGCTCGCCTCGCTCACGGCCGGCGTCGCCACGGCCGGACCGCGAGGAGCGATTCGGACCGGACCTGTGCGGAGCCGGCCGCCGATGTCGATCGTGGGAAGCGACTGCTGCGCATGGACAATGGGTGCGGAGGACAATAGCGCGAGGGCGCCGAGCGCGACTCCGTGCATCAATTTCGACCGGGAGCTCATTTTCTTTGCTTTCCTGATGGGGTGAAACTCAGTGGGAGGACGCACGCGATGGCCCGCTTGCCGTCGACGCCGGTTTCCAGGGGTCGGCGAAACGTGGAGATGTCAGCAACGACTCGTCGGTCAGCGTTTTCAGAAAGGCGATCAGATCGCTCTTTTCCTGAGGCGACAGATCGATGGGAACGATCAACGCGCTTTTGTTTGCGTTGTATCGACCGTCGCCCTTGAGTGGACCGCTCGTGACATTGCGTCCGCCGGCCGCGTAAATGTCGATCACGTCATCGAGCGTCGCGACGCTGCCATCGTGCATGTACGGCGCGGTGACAGCGATATTGCGCAGGCTCGGCGCGCGAAACGCGCCCATCTCAGCGGGGTTATGCGTGTTCTCGAAAACGCCGCGATTGGGCTCGGGATAGGCGCCCTTTCCGTCGAGATCATAGAGGCCGGTGTTGTGAAACGGCGTCTCGATCTCGCGCGTTTTGGCGTGGTAGAACTGATCGTCGAAATTCACGCTGCCGTGGCAGTGATGGCACTCGGCCTTCTCGCCAAAGAAGAGATCCTTGCCGCGCGTCTCTTCAGGAGAGAGCGTCGCCTTGCCTTCAAGATAGAGATCATATTTCGAGGACGCCGAGACGACGCCGCGCTCGAAGGCGGAGATCGCCTTAATGACGTTGCCGAAGCTGATCGAGTCAGCCTCGCCGGGAAAGGCGGCCGCGAAGTCGCGGCGATATTCCGCGTCACTGTCGAAACGCGCGAGGATCTCTTTGCGGTTCTTGTCATTGACGCCCATCTCGATCGGCTCTTCGCCAAAGAGCGGGCCTTCCATCTGCCTTTCGAGGGTCACCATCGCCGGATTCGCCCAGGTGAGCGTGGCGCGCCAGGCGGCGTTGGCGATGCTGGGCGAATTGCGCGGCGTATGCTGGCCCGTGGCGCCGACGGCGACCGGGCGGCCATCGGTGAACGCCAGGCGTTGCTCGTGGCACGAGGCGCAGCTCTCCTTGCCGTTTCCGGATAGACGCGGGTCGTAGAAGAGTTTGCGCCCGAGCTGAAAACGCGCCTCCGACATTGCGTTGTCAGCGGGAACCCGTGGCGGCGGCATGAAGTCGGGCAAGGTCCAGCGCCAGGACTCCGCGCTGGGGATGGCGTCGCCTTGCGCGCCGCCTGCGATCAGACTCGCAGCGAAGAGGAGAATGAGAGCTTCGCGCTTCATTTCGTGACCTCCGCGCGGAAAATCTTCGTCGACGCGCCGGAGGACTGGCCGGCGTCATTGGCGTCGGGCGCGGTTTCCTTGAGCCGAAGCCCGAGATTTTCGAACATCGGCGTGCATTCCGGATCGGCCGGACCGCTCATGCAGCCGGTCGAGAATCCCTGGTCTTTGCCAAGATCGATGCCGGCGAAGAGCGGCTTTAAATCGAGCACGACGCGCTGCCGCGCGGGGTCGAAGGACGCGAGCTTCACGGGAACGCGATTTGGATTGGCGCAGGAGGTGATTTCGCCCTTCGTCGCGTCGCCGCGACAGCCCGTCGAACCGAGGTGCAGCATCCAGGTGGAGACGGTGATCGTCCCATCCGAGTTGACGCGCAGCGGCGCCGTCTTCGGCGCGTCCGCCATCGGCGGCGGACCGTCAGTCTTGTCGCCGGCGGGCGCGCCGGGGCCATTGGCGGCCAGGGCGGGGTTTTTCGCTGGGGGCGGCGGTCGGGTCACGCCGCCATCGGGATCAACTTCGATCTTTATGAATTTGCGGCCCGCCTGCCAGTTCCACGTCATCGACTGAAGATCGAGCGGCGCGGGAGCGGTGGCGAAATTCGAGTGGTTGAGAATAACGTCCTTGCCTTCCTTGTCCTGGACGACGCTCGGCACGCCAACGACGAAGCTGAATCCTTTGTAACGGCCGCGCGGCGCCGATCCCTTGATCGTGTCGTTGACGTCGGCGCTGCCGACGCATTTGCCAGTCTTGTTTTCGAAATCGAGCAGCGCGAGATTGGCGTATTGCCAGTCGTTTTGTTCCAGTTCGATGGGAACTTCGCGCCCGGCGGCGTCGATCAGCGCCGGCGCGGCGATGTAGAACCTCGCGTCGTGGAGCTGCGCCGGTTGTCCGCCGGTTCCAAGGCCCGCGATGTCGCGGCCGCATTCGACCGGCTGATCGCCCGCCGTCAGCGAAAAGCGTATCGCGACCTGCTGCCTTTCGGCGCCGTCGCCCTTCGCCGCCGCCTGCGCGCCGCCAACGGCCGCGAGACCGGCGATGACGGCCGTAAATCGAGTGAATGCGCGCATGATTCCTCTCCTGTCAGCACGATTTTTTTGAGATGTGTGTTGGCCGCACGCGTTCGCGACGCGTGTCGGCGACGCGCGTCAGAGACGCGCGCGAAAATCAAACGCGAGGGAAATGGCGAGTGAGGGGTCGAAGACCCGGCAGCCGACCGTTAACGCGCTCTCTTAGGAGAGAAGCGACGGGGGTGCGCGAGAGAGCCTGTTGCGGGGCCACTGCGTGGTCGACGGCGCGAGATCGCGCTCTTCCGGCCAAAGAGGAGGAGCCTCAGACACGGGCGCCAGCACGAGGACGACGGCGGATAAGAGAACCTTTGCTCCGAGGTCGTCGTTTCGGTCGCTTAGAAAGCAAGCCATGCAGTGCATGTGCTGAACATGCGGGGCCTTGCCGTCGCCATTGGCTTGATCGGCGCAAAGCTCGTTCGCCATCGCTACGGGAGAGCTTAGGAACGCGCCGAAATCGCCGCCGTAGCGGCCGTGAGAAAAAATAAGACCCAAAGCTTGCTGAAACAGCAGACAAGCGACAGCGGCCGCCACGATCGGACGCATGAACCGCCGCATTTTTGTCTTGTCTTGCCGCATAACGAATTCTGAGTGCACGAGGATTAACTTGTCAACGACGGTTAGCGCCCAAATTTTGCAATAATTTAAACTGTTGCGCTGCAGCCACACTTGGTCTTTGCAATTTCGCTTTGTCTTTCAGTTGGCGGGCGCGAAGACGCCTTGCGCTCCGACATCAATCCAAATGGCGCGCGCGACGGCGGGCTGAGCGCGCACCGCAATGAAGATGCTGTGGCGGCATGAGACAGTGAAGCAGGCTCGCCGATCCTTGCCGTTTGTCAACGCGCCTTCGCCTCACCGGACCCTCGTCGTTCCGCCATGCGCGCGTCGTATAAAGAGTTTTCGTATTGCCGCAAGATTGTTTCGCGCCTATGATCCGCGCACCGTAGGCAATGGTTGGCGGCAATCCATGCTCGTTCGGGTCATTCTTTTCGTTGCGATATTGCTGCAAGTCGCTGGCGTTTCGACTGTCGCCGCGCGCGCGCAATCTCATTCTTTGGCGTTCCGCGCCCTTGTCTGCAAAAGCGATGCGAGTCCCGCGGCGCCTCACGCGCCGCGCGAACACGATGGCTCTTGCTCGGACTGTATCGCGTGCTGCGACGCTCAGCCGCAGATCTTATGCGCCTATGATCAGATTGCGCGCCTGTCCTTTCCAACGGCGCGACTCATCGTTCGCGCTCTTCCCATCCATCCCGTGTCCCGAACGGGATCGGCGACCCCGCCGGCGCGCGCCTCCCCCGTCTAAAGACACGGCCGCACATCCGCGCGTTCGGAAGCAATGACGTCCGCGGATCGAAACCACGCATCGCCGATGCCCTAGGGGCCGCTCGGCGTGATGCGTTTTGGATAATCGGCGCGCTTGGAGACAAGCGGGGAGGCGCTGATGCAGAAGTCCCATGAGACGATCGACCGACTGTTTAGAAGCCATCATCGCGATCTGATAACGCGGGCGCGCCGCGTGATCGGCTCGGGAGACGCCGAAGACCTGGTCCAGGAAGCCTATCTAAAAATGCTGGAGAGCGACCGCGGCGAACTGATTTCGAATGCGCGCGGCTATGTGACGAAGATGACGTGCACGCTCGCGATCGACAATCTTCGGAGGCAAAGAACGCATGCCAGAGCGCTGGCCGAAGACGGCGCATGGTTCCAGTCGCCCGCCGCAGACACGCGTATCACGTCGGCCCTCGACGCATTCGGCCTGGCGTCTGACGTTCAAGCGGCCTTGATGCAATTGCCGCGATGTTGTCGTCAGATATTCTTGATGAGCCGAATCCTGGGCTTCAGCCATTCCGAGATCGCGCAGGAAATCGGCGTTTCCTTGAGAACGGTCCACCGCAGCCTCGGTCGAGCGCTCGAGCATTTCGATCGCGCCTTCGAGGTCGCGCCCTCAAGCGTCCTGAAGAACGCGCCTTACGAGTCCTCTGCCAAAGTGCCCGTGCCGCGCCCTCGACATGCGCCAAACATCGAAATCTCGACGTCTCGAAAAAATTCTCTCCCCAAGTTGTCCGATTTTTGCGGCCTCGCTCGTCATACCATTCGGGTCCCGCGTTCTGCGGAGCCCGTCTGGTCTCTCCAGACGAAATCAAAACAGGAGGCCTTCATGACCATCCGTATCGCCAAGCGCATCACCCTCAATGTCATTGGCCGCGCCAGCGCCCGCTGCGCGTCGACCTGCGCCGCCACCAACGGCTAAGGACGATTTGTTTGCGCCGTTGGCCCCCCGGGCCAGCGGCGCAAACGACGTTCGGCGCGTCAAGACGAAGGCGACAAAGAGATGCGACTTGGCTTCAATTTCACGCTCGGCGACACCTATGACATGGCTCAGAGGCTGATCGCCGAAGGGCACATCGATTATTGCGAATTTCTTATCGACAATTTTTTCTGCGTCGATCCAGACGAATTAGCCAAGGCGTTCGATTGTCCAGTCGGGTTGCACATTATGTATTCGAAGTTTCTCGAAGCCGATCGGCCGACGCTCGTCGATTTCGCCGCTCGGCTTCGAGATTACATCGACGCGCTGAACCCGATTTACGTCTCCGACCATATTCTGCGCTTTTCTCACGAGGGGCGCGCCTTCTTTCACTTAGGCGAAATCGACTATGCCGCCGAATATGAATCGGTGCGCGACAAGGTCGTGCAATGGCAGGAGATCGTCGGACAGCGCATTCATTTTGAGAATTACCCGTCCATCATGGATGGCGGTCTGGAAGCCCCCGCTTTCTTCGAGCGCCTCATGAAAGAAACGGGCGCGGGCGTGCTGTTCGACGCCTCCAACGCCGTCTGCGCCCATCGCAACTGCGGGACGCCGTTCGAGGCCTGGCGCAACGTCATCGCCAAAGCCCAGCATTTCCACGTCGCCGGCTACCGGCAATCCTTGATCGAGCCCTTCATTTCGCTCGACACCCATGCCGAGGCGCTGGCCCCGGACACGCTGGCCTTCCTTCGCAATTTTCGATCGGTCTTCGACAAGCCGGGCGCAACGATGACCTATGAGCGCGACGATCAGATCGAGTTCGACGATATCGTCGTCGATCTGAAGGCGTTGCGCGATCTGTTCGGCCAACCAGAAGAAACGCGTCATGACCTTGCTCTCACTGCCTAGTCGGACTGATCGCGACCTCTACCCTGCGCTGATGTCGCCGCAGCTGAACGCAAAATATCCTGCGGACCACAAGGCGTTCGTGCGGATCGACGTGAGCCTGCGCATCTATTGGCACACGCTCTTCGACATTTGCCCAGAACTGCTGGAGCTTTCCGGTCCGGACGGCATGTCGATTTTCCGGCCTTTCATGGCCTGGGCTGAGGAAAAGAAGCTCGCCTTCGACTGGTCCTATTATCTTTGGGTCTATGTTTGGCTGCGCCAATCGCCGTTCAAGGAACGGCTGTTGGCGGACGACAAATATCTCCGATCGATCATGGCGGCCTCCGCCGCGCGGTGGGCGATCCTCGATCGTGGTCGAAGCCGCGGGATCGTGATCGGATGCGCTGATACGGCGGATCTCGTCATCGGCTGGAAATGCCGTAACGTTCGCCTCGGACGAGAGATCGAGCTTATCGAACCCGAGGAGCCGTTGCCGGCGCCTTCAGACCTGTTCGGCTATTTTACGCTGCCGAGCTTCGAACTCGACATATTTCCGGGGTGGCAGAGCCTCGCGCGATGACAAGCGCGCCATTGTGGCGCGGATACTGGTTCCTGTTCGCCAGCACGTCCGCAGCCGCCTTCATCATGCAGATCGATCTCGCCATGGTCGCGAGATTGGGCGGCCGTGCTTCAGGGGCCTATGCGATTCTGATGCGCATCACGCTGCTGGATGTCGCGGTCACCATCGCTTCCGCGGCCGTTGCCGCCATCGCGCTCGGCCATGCACAAAAGAAGGGCGAGACGGCCGACGCGATCGAAAAGAGCTGCGCGCTCTCCCTCGCGCTTGGCGTCGCGACAGCGATTTTCGGCTTCTTCGCCTATCCGATCTTCCTCGACGCTCTGATGGGCGACGCCGCCGCCGCTCCCTATATCGGCGCCCCGATCCTTTGGCTCGTCGCCGGCGCGCCGTTCCGCGTTCTTTCGAACACGCAAGGATTCCTGTTGCACGCCCTCGGCCGCGGCGGCTCGGTTCTCACATGGAAGCTCACCGAAATTCCAGCCAAAGTCGGAGCCAACGTCCTGTTCATGCAGACCTTCGGATTGGGTTTTACCGGCTGCTTTCTCGCGAGCTGCATCGTCGCCGCCGCCTCGTCTTTTTGGTTATGGACTCGGCTGCACGCGCATGGCGCGCGCAAATTGCGCCTTCCCGAACTCGCCTTTGCGCGCTCCTTTATGAGCGGAACCTTCTGGGAAGCGCTACGGGTGCTGTCGCCACAGGCGGCGATGCTCTTCTCGCTGACGCTCTTCTCACTCCCCTGGCATTACGCCGCGAACGGCCAACGCCTCGACTCCTACGCGGCCGCGCAAACCTTCATGCTGTTCATTCTTGGGCCGCTCATTACGCTGATGCGCTATCTCGCCATTTACCTTCCCAAGCAATCTCTTGAGGATTGGACGCCAGCCCTTGCGCCGGTGATGCGCGTCGGCGCGCCAATCGCGCTGACGGCCGCCGTCTTGCTGCTCTTCGGGCGCGACTGGGTCGGGGACGCTCTCTACCGCCAACACGGACCCTGGTGGTCCGTTTTCGTCGCCTGCTTGGCGCTTTCCATACCCATCCGATTCATCGGAAGCATCGTCCGAGGACTAACGCTCGCTCGGAGCGCCTTCGCAGAGCTGACCTCCGTCGATGTGCTTGCGCAGTGGCTCATCGCGCCGCTGTTCATTCTGTTCGGTCTCTCGGTTAACCGTCCGGAGATCGCCTACCAATCACTGATCTGGCCTGAAATCGTCGCTGTTTTCTTGCTCTGGCGCGGACTTCGATCCGCGCCCGAAGAGCCTCTTGGCGTCTCGTGGCCCTCCAAAGGACATGTGCAATGAGCGTGGAGCGAGTGCCGGTTCTGATTGTCGGCGCCGGCTATGCCGGTCTGACTGCGGCGACGCTGCTTGCATGGCGCGGCGTCCCCTGCCGTCTCGTCGAGCGACGCGCCTCAACGTCGCGACTGCCGAAAGCGCATGGGATCAACCGCCGCAGCATGGAAGTTCTGCGCGTCGTTCCCGGCTTGGAGGATGCGCTGTTTGCGGCAAGCCGCGCCGGCGCCAATGAGTCCACGCTCATCGTCGCGGAGTCGGTCACGGGCCCGGCGATCGAAACGCTCGTGACCAAGACCTCGCTCGACGCAACGCCCGTGTCTCCCAGCAAAATATGCACAGCCGGCCAGGACCGGGTCGAACCCGTGCTGCTGCGCTTCGCCCGCGAGAACGGCGCCGACGTTCGATTTTCGACGGCGCTGGCGCGCTTCTCGCAGCGAAGCGACGGCGTCGAAGCGATCCTGCGCGATGAAGCGTCGGGACAAGAGACGGCGGTTTTAGCCGACTACATGATCGCGGCGGACGGCGCCGGCGGAACGATCCGCGACGCGGGCGGCGTCAAGATGGAAGGCCCCGGCGCTCTCGCCGATACGATTTCTGTGCTGTTTGAGGCCGATCTCGACGCGATCCTGCCGAGCGACGGTTTTGCGCTCTATTATCTGCGCAACCCGGCGTTCAGCGGCGCCTTCGTCACCTGCGACGACCCCAATCACGGCCAGATCAACATCGAATATGATTCCACGCGCGATCAGGCGTCCGATTTCGACGAAGAACGATGCGAAGCGCTCGTGCGACAATCTCTTGGCGTCGCCGACCTTGCGGTGAAGATTCACGACATTCGACCCTGGCAAATGGCCGCTCTTCTCGCCGATCGCATGTCATTTGGCCGGGTGTTTCTTGCGGGCGACTGCGCGCACATCACGCCGCCCGTGGGCGGGCTCGGCGGACAGACCGCGATCCAGGACGCCGCAGATCTGGCGTGGAAACTTGCGCTCGTCATCAAGGGCCAGGCCGCGCCATCGCTGCTCGACAGCTATGCGATCGAGCGTAGGCCCGTGGCGCGGATCGCGATCGCGCGATCCATCGCCAATTATGTCGAACGCCTCCTGCCCGATCGGCAGGACATCCGCATTCGGGAAGACGAATACGGTCTTCTCGAAACCTCTATGGGCTATCGCTATCGCTCCGACGCAATCATCGCTGATGAATTCGACGACGGCGCATGCGTCGAGGATCCTCTTCGCCCGAGCGGCGCGCCCGGAACGCGCCTCGCGCATGTCTGGTTGCGGCGCGGCGAGGAGACGATCTCCTCTCACGATCTGATCGGACGCGATTTCATGCTTTTTACCGGTCCCGACGGCGGCCCCTGGATTGAAGCGGCGCGGCGCATCGCCCTGCGTTCGAAAGCGCCGCTTGGCGTCTGCCGGCTCGGCTTCGACGTCGATGATCCGGAAGGGCTGTTTCTGCCGCGCCTGCGCATTTCGCCTGAAGGCGCGCTCCTCGTGCGTCCCGACGGCTACATCGCCTGGCGTTCGCGCGGCGGAAACCCCGATCCGCTCGCCACGCTCGAAGCGAGTTTTGCGCGCGTGCGCGGTTTCGACACGCGCCAATCCAGCGGCGGTCATGCGGCGACGTTCGCCGACGCAAGCTAGGCGCACCGCCTCATCCTGCTCCAAAAATCTTCGTAAAGGAGAGTGGTCGAATGTCCATGCTTTCGCCGGAACTCCACGCGCCTTTCCGGTCAGAACCGATCCTGGCGGTTGATCCGAAGCGGCTCGAAACGATCCAGGCTCCCTACCAGGACTTCAACCGCCTGTCGCGGGCCAGCGGCGTTTTGGACGCCCTGCCCCTTCGGGCGAAGCGTCAATTCCGCTCCTATTATTTTTTCAATCCGCCAAAATGGCGGGTCTGGGCGCGTTCGGTCGGCTCCGGCGAACGCATGGCGCCGTCCTTCGCATCGATCGGCGCGGTGCGCTCCGGCACGTCTTTCCTCTCCTCTTATATTTTCCAGCATCCGCATGTCGTGCTGCCGCTATCGAAGGAAATCTCCTTCACGGAGACGATGCGCGAACTCATGGCGCATTTCCCGACCATCGCGGCGCAAAGGGCGGCGGAGCGGCGCAACGGCGGCGCGATCACCGGCTACTGCACGCCGGTCATGCCCAATCCTCTTTGGATATTTCTGGCGCAGTCGATGTTTCCAGACATGCGGATCATCTGCGTTCTGCGCGATCCGGTGGCGCGCACCTTTTCGCATTGGCGATGGGATCAGAAGCGGTTCATCAGCCGCAAGTCGCAGGACCCGCACTGGAAGGGCTTTCCGGACCTTCAAACCTTGATCGAAGCCGAAATGGCGACGATACGCGGCGGCGGCATGGAGCCGCACGCGTTTTCGGGCGCGCGCGCGGGCTATTTGCGGCACAGCATCTACGCGCCCTTTCTGCGCCTGCTGTTCGAGAAATTCGGCAGAGACCGCGTTTTCATCGTCGATGCGGCGGAGTTTTTTCGCGACCCGCGATCGACCGCGAAGCAAATCTACGGGTTCCTTGGCCTGCCTGAAGTCGAGCCGCTGGTGATCGAGGAGCAAAATCCGGGTCCGCCCGGAACGCTCGAGGACGGACTTCGGGAGAATTTGGCCGAGTTCTTCCGGCCTTACAATGAAGAGCTCTATGCTTTGCTGGGCAGGGATTTCGGCTGGGGCGCCGGCCAATAAGAGGCGACATTCCGCTGCAAACCTCTCCTTGCTCCAGGTCCGCCCCTGGGGTCCCGGCCTTGGCGTACGCGACGGGTGGGCTTCACGCGACCGCGTTCCGGCAATATATGGAGGACGCCGAATTTCCGCCGGTTCGAGGTAAGGATGAACGCCCACGCCAGAGGGCCTGCAATTGCGACGCCCGCGGCCGCCGCGCCGGCGCCGCTTGTCGACCCATACGGACGGACGATCTCCTATCTGCGCGTCTCCGTCACCGATCGGTGCGATTTCCGCTGCGTCTATTGCATGTCGGAACATATGCAATTCCTGCCGCGGCGCGACCTGCTGACGCTTGAGGAGCTCGACAGGCTGTGCTCCGCCTTTGTCGCGCGCGGAACCAAGAGGCTGCGCATCACCGGCGGCGAGCCGCTGGTGCGTCACGACGTGATGAAGCTGTTCTGCGCTCTGTCGCGCCACCTCCTGTCGGGCGCGCTGGAGGAGCTGACGCTCACCACCAACGGCTCGCAGCTTGCGCGCTTCGCGGCGGAACTCGCCGATTGCGGCGTCAAGCGCGTCAATGTCTCCCTCGACACGCTCGACCCTGATCGTTTCAAGGCGCTGACCCGCACCGGCGCGCATGCGCAGGTTCTGGCGGGCATCGCCGCCGCCCGCGCCGCGGGCCTCAAAGTGAAGCTCAACGCGGTGGCGCTCAAGGGCGTCAACGAGGACGAGTTCGCGCCGCTCGTGCGCTTTGCTCACGACAGCGGGATGGACATGACCTTCATCGAAGTGATGCCGCTCGGCGAACTTGATGGGCCGGAACGCGCCGATCAATATCTGCCGATGCAGGAGGTGCGCGATCGATTGAGCGAATCTTTCACGCTCGACGAGATCGACTATCGCACCGGCGGCCCCGCGCGCTACATGCGTGCGCGCGAAACCGGCGGGCGCATCGGCTTCATCACGCCGCTCACCCATAATTTCTGCGAAAGCTGCAATCGCGTGCGCGTCACCTGCACGGGGACGCTGTATATGTGCCTTGGCCAGGAGGACGCGGCCGACCTTCGCGCGCCGCTGCGCGAAAGCGCCGACGACGCGCTGCTGCATCAGGCGATCGAGGCCGCGATTCTGCGCAAGCCCAAGGGCCATGATTTCATCATCGACCGAACCGCGCCGGCGCCCGCCGTCTCCCGCCACATGAGCATGACGGGCGGCTGAGCAATGGAGCCCACATCCGTCGCTTTTATCGGCCTTGGCGTCATGGGCTATCCCATGGCCGGCCATCTTCATCGCGCCGGCCATAAGGTGCGCGTCTATAATCGCACACCCGCCAAGGCGGAGAAATTCGTGGCCGAGTTCCCCGACGCCGAAGCATTCTCGACTCCCGCCGAAACTGCGAACGGCGCGGAATTCGTCTTTTCCTGCGTCGGCAATGACGACGATCTGCGCGCGGTGACGATCGGCGACGGCGGCGCCTTCGCGGGCATGTCGGCGGGCGCGATCTTCGTCGACCATACGACGGCGTCGGCGGAGGTCGCACGGGAGCTCCACGCCGCGGCGGCCGAGCGCGGGTTCGGCTTCATCGACGCGCCCATTTCCGGCGGGCAGGCCGGAGCCGAAAAGGGCGCGCTGACCGTCATGTGCGGCGGCGATCCCTCGAGCTTCGCCAAAGCGGAGCCGGTGATCGACTGCTATGCGCGGGCCTGCCGGCTGATGGGGCCGCCGGGCGCGGGGCAACTCACCAAGATGGTCAACCAGATCGCCATCGCCGGCCTGATCCAAGGTCTGGCGGAGGCGCTGCATTTCGCCAAGGCGGCGGGCCTCGAACCCGAGAGCGTCGTCGATCTCCTCAAGAACGGCGCGGCGCAATCGTGGCAGATGGAAAATCGCACGAAAACAATGGCGGCGAATGAATTCGACTTCGGCTTCGCCGTCGAATGGATGCGCAAGGACCTCGCGATCTGCCTCGGCGAGGCGCGGCGCAACGGCGCGCGGCTGCCGATCGCGGCTCTCGTCGACCAGTTCTACGCCGAGGTGGAGAAGATGGGCGGGCGGCGCTGGGACACGTCGAGCCTCATCGCCCGGCTAGAGCGATAGGGCGGATTTAAGGCAAGTCTTAAAATTTTATGACTACGGCGGAACCATTAGCGGGGCCGCTGCGTTTCTCCCCGGCAAAAGAGGAAGCGTCCAGGTTCGCATCGTTCGAGTAGCGAGCCGGGGAAAAATTCCCGATCACCCTGTGGGAGCCCTATTAATGGCCGTTTCGCGCGAAAGCCCTTTCGCAAGCCGCACGTCCCGGATCGTCCTCGGATTCACAGTCGCCATCTGCGCGGTTGCTGCTGTCGCAGCTGCGCCCTCAGCGTCTGATCCGAAGACTCAGTCCGCCGCCACTGGCGTCCAAGCCGCCGTGAGCCTTAGTGACGTCGGCATGCGTCCGCTTGCGCGCGGACCGGCAATCCGAGTGGGGCGCGCTTACGGCGCCGAGGATGAAGATTGCACGCTCGTCATCACGCCGAAAGCTGACGAGCGGGGTCGCGTCCGTTACATGCGTAGCGTCTCCTGCGCCAATTGACGCCGAGAGTCGCGCACCCGGATTAGGCCAAGGGGCTGGCCTGAGGCGAGGATCGTTCGGAAACGAACGTCTTCGCCTTTTTCTTTTTGAGCCGCCGCTTCCCTAAAATATCGTCTGCAGACGCAGGCCGAGATAGCTCGCCCGCGCCCGCAGCGGATTCCACGGATCGATGATCTGGACGTCGCCGGAGAGCCGCAGCCATCGGGTCACCGCGAAATTGTAGAAGGCCTCGACGCCGCCTTCGCTGCGACGATTGATCCGCCGCGCCGCCAAGCCGGAAAGGAGTGGCTGGGTCAGTCCGTAATGGTAATAGCCGACGCCCCACCGATCGTCCTCACGGCCGGTCATCAGATTGTAGCCGGCGAGACCGACGAGCATGCTCCATCTGACCGGATTGGGATTGCCGTCCGACAGCGTCGCGAGCGTGAACAGACCCCAGCCGAGTTTGGGGTCCGTGGCGCTCTGCACGAAATATTGCTGGACGGCGTAGGAGACGAACCAAAAGCCCTTCTTCGTCAGGCCGCGCAGGCGGGCAATCGCCTGACGCCTCTCTCCAATGTCGTCGAGGTCGAAACCCCGCGCATTGCTGTAAGCGAAGCGCAGCGTATGGAATCCGTTGAGGCCGCCGATCTCGACGGGGACGGTCGCCATCAGACCGGCGCCGACGCCGCGCTCGAACGGCCGCGTGATGACCCGCGCCTGCTGAGCGTTGCGCGGATCGGCGACCATGACCCTGAGGTCGAAATATTTGGTCTTGAGCGCGGCGACGCCGCCCAAGAGATAGGGCGGCGCGATAATCAGACGGTCGGCGACGCTTTCCGGCGAGCTGACGCCGATGCCGGTCGACGGCAGCGCGAAGGCGCGGTTCATGAAGGTGTCGATGCCGCCGCCGCCGACGAGCGGCGTCTGCGCGGCGAGCGTCAGCATGTTGAACTTGCCGATCGTCACCGAAAGCTCTTCGCTGAGCTCCTGCGTCAGCGTCATCGACAGCGCCGAGTGATAGCCGTCGCGCTCGATGAACGCCTGGGCGACGTTGACCGGAAGCAGCGCGAGATCCTGGCGGTTCACGTTGCGGCCGAAGTAATGCTCATATTGCGCGTTGAATTTGAGCCCCTTCCAGAAGCCGAGCTTTTCGCCGTCGAGGCGCAGAAACATGTCCATCTTGCCGCCGTAGCGCGCCGTCCGGTCGATCGCGCCCGCGGGAATGCCCTGGAAGAACTGGGTGACCCAGACGTTGACGTCGATGCCGAGCCGGCGCAGCTCATCCTTGGGGCCGCCCGGCGTATCGGTCAGCGATTTCTGCTTGGCCAGCGAGACGAGACCGTCTTCCGCAAGGGTCGGCGCGCCCATCGTCGCGACGAGGGCTGCGAGGCTGGCGCCGACCGCGGCGATCAGGCTGCGCGCTCGCGCGCGTCGCCTTTTCGGGGAGGCCGGCCCGCTCCATTCCCTCCGCCGCCACATCTCTCTTCGGCCTTCCCGCCAGCCAGATCGGTGAATCACATGCGCTGTCGAGCTTAGCGCCATGACCGCGCTTGTCCATCCAGCCAAAGCCCCTTCGAAAGAAGGGCGCAAATACCTCCCCCTTGCGGGGAGGTCGCTCGCCGAAGGCGAGCGGGTGGGGGAGCTGCTGCGCGCTTCGAGAAATCACCCCACCCGGTTCGCTTCGCGAACCACCCTCCCCGTCAAGGGGAGGGAGTCGCGCCTCTTCTTGCTTCAATCGGATTGTTTTGACGCTGCTTCTTCCTCGTTGACGCCCCGAGCCCCTCTCCCTACTGTGCCGCGCTTCCCGCTCAGATTGGCCAGTTCGCATCCCATGTCCGCACCGCTCCTATTGTCGCCCGAACTCGTCGAAGCCGCGTGCGTCTCGCCCGCCTGGCCGTTCGAAGAGGCGCGAAAGCTCGTCAAACGGGTCGAGGCGAGCGGTCAGAAGAGCGTGCTGTTCGAGACCGGTTACGGCCCTTCCGGCCTGCCGCATATCGGCACCTTCGGCGAAGTCGCCCGCACCAGCATGGTGCGCCGCGCGTTCGAAGTCATGACCGAGGGCAGGATCGCGACGCGCCTCCTCGCCTTCTCCGACGACCTCGACGGGCTGCGCAAGGTCCCCGACAACATCCCGAATAAAGAACTCGTCGCCGCCAATCTCGGCAAGCCCTTGACGCAGGTGCCGGACCCTTTCGGCACGCATTCGAGCTTCGGCGCGCATAATAATGCGCGGCTGCGCGCCTTCCTCGACGCCTTCGGCTTCGAATATGAATTCGCGTCGTCGACGGAATATTACAAGAGCGGCCGCTTCGACGCCGCCTTGAAGCATATGCTCGCGCGCTACGACGCGGTGATGAAGATCATGCTGCCGAGCTTTCGCGAGGAGCGCGCGGCGACCTATTCGCCCTTCCTGCCGATCCATCCGAAGACCGGCATCGTCATGCAGGTCGCGTTGACAGGCTATGACGCAGAAGCGGGCACGATCTCCTGGACCGATCCCGATACGGGCGAGGCCTTCACCACGCCCGTCACCGGCGGCCATTGCAAGCTGCAATGGAAGCCTGACTGGGCGATGCGCTGGTATGCGCTCGACGTCGATTACGAGATGGCCGGCAAGGACCTCATCGATTCGGTGAAACTGTCCGGCGCGATCGTGCGGGCGCTCGGCGGGCGCCCGCCGGAAGGCTTCAACTACGAACTCTTTCTCGACGAGAAGGGCCAGAAGATTTCGAAGTCGAAGGGCAATGGCCTGACGATCGAGGAATGGCTGACCTACGCCAGCCCCGAGAGCCTGGCGCAATTCATGTTTCAAAAGCCCACCGCGGCGAAGCGGCTCTATTTCGACGTGATCCCGCGCGCGGTCGACGACTATCTGAATTTTCTCGACGCCTATCCGCGCCAGGACTGGAAGAACCGCCTCGGCAATCCCGTCTGGCACATCCACGCCGGTGACCCGCCGCAGGCCGAGACGCTGGCGCATGAGGGCGACGCCAAGGGCGTGAGCGTCTCCTTCTCGATGCTGCTCAATCTCGCCGCCGTCGCCAACGCCGAAGATCCGGCCGTGTTATGGGGCTTTCTGCGCCGCTATGCGCGATCCGCGACGCCCGAAAATCATCCGCGGCTCGACAGGCTCGTTGGCTACGCCGTCGCTTATTTCCGCGATTTCGTGAAGCCGGCGAAAACCTATCGCGCCGCCGACGAGGTCGAGCGCGAAGTGCTGCAAAAGATCGACGAGACGCTGCGTGGCATAGACGTCGCCAGCGCCGAAGAGATTCAGTCGGCGCTTTACGACGTCGCCCGCGCCGCGCCGCGCTACCAGGATTTTGCCGCCAAGGGCGCGACGCCGGAGCGCCCCGGCGTCTCCAATGATTTCTTCAACATGCTGTATGAGGTGCTGCTCGGCGAGAAGAAGGGCCCGCGCTTTGGCTCCTTCATCGCGCTTTACGGCGTCGCCGAGACGCGCAAGCTGATCGAGGACGCGCTCAACGGCGCCTTTGTGGCGCGCGAAACCGCCTGATGCGCGCAGCCGACGCCGACATTCTCATCGTGCCGGGGTGGAGCGACTCCGGCCCCGAACATTGGCAGACGCGCTGGCAGGCGAAACTGTCGACAGCCAGGCGCGTGACTCAGCGCGACTTCGAGAAGCCGATCCGCGCCGAATGGCAAGAGGCGATCGCGCAAGAGGTTCTCGCGAGCGCGCGGCCTGCGGTGATCGTCGCGCATTCGCTCGGCGTCATCGCGGCTCTGCATGCGGCGCAGCGCGTCGGCGACAAGATCGCCGGCGCCTTTCTCGTCGCGCCGCCTTCGGAGGCGGTGATCCGCGAAATGCCCTCCGTCGATTCCGCCTTTCTACCGATTCCCCGCGCGCGGCTTCCCTTCCCCGCGGCGCTGGTCGGCAGCAGCGACGATCCCTACGCCGATCTGCTCTTTGCGCGCGATCTCGCGCAGGATATCGGCGCGCGCTTCATCGACGCCGGCGCCGCCGGCCACATCAATGTCGATAGCGGCCATGGGCCATGGCCGGAAGGGTCGCTCGCCTTCGCCAATTTCATGGCGAAACTCTAACGCGCGTCATCAGTTCGGAGTATTGACACGCTACTGGCGATCGTCGACCCTGACGCAATGCGCTGTTCCCAAGCGTTTTTGCGTCGGCGTGGACGCGATTTTGTAACGGCCGTTCATTGAGAAGATTGCAAGATGAGCATCACCAAGACATTCCGCTCCGCTGCGCTTACTGTCGCCATTCTGTTCGCAGGCGCGCCGGCTTCGATGGCGTTGGAACGCGTCGAACAGCCCTCCTCCATTCCGGGCGCAGGCCCTTGGGACGAAAAGGCCTGGAACGACTTTTACCGTACGAGCCAAGGCTCCCGCCTCATCCCCTGGGACTGGATCAAAGCGCTCAAGCAGGCTGACGGCCAACCCTTTCTTGCCGATGGACTCGCCCGCTACGGCTATCTGGCCAACCCCGCGAGTCCGACGCCGGGGCTGCCGGTCGGCTTCGTCGTCGCCGACGGCGTCCTGGGACCCAGCTGCGCCGCCTGCCATACGCGGCAGATCGACGTCGAGGGCAAGGCCTATCGCATCGACGGCGGGCCGGCGCTCGCCGACATGGGCGCGCTTTGGGCCGATCTCGATACGGCGGTCGGGAAGGTTCTCGCGGATGCGGCGTCTTTCTCTGAATTCGCCAAGACCGTTCTCGGAAACGGCTACGATCCGCAAAAAGAGACCAAGCTGCGCGCCGAAGTCGATCTCTGGTATGCGCGCCACCACGCCATCACCGAGGCGGGCCTGCCCAAAGACAGGCCCTGGGGCGCCGGACGCATCGACGCCGTCGGCATGATACTCAATCGCGTCACTGGCCTCGATATCGGACCCGGCCCGACGCATGTCATTTTGGGAAACATGCGGAAGGCGGACGCGCCGGTGCGCCCGCCGTTCCTTTGGAACGCGCCGCGGCAGGATCATACGCAATGGCCGGGCTTCGCCGACAATGGCGACCGCATTCTGGCCATGGCCAGAAATGTCGGACAGGTCTACGGCGTCTTCGGCGAATTTTTCCCGGAGAAAGACGCCACGCATCTCCTGGGCTTCAATTACGTCAAAGCCAATTCGGTCGACTTCAAAGGGCTGATCGAATTGGAGCGGCTCGTCGAGCGGATCGGCCCGCCGAAATGGCCGTGGCCCCTGGACACGATGCTCGCTGCGCAAGGCAAGCTCATCTATGAGCGTCCCTATGAAGAGGGCGGATGCGCCGATTGCCATGGGATCGACAAAGGACAGCCGCGTCTGCTCAATCCCGACACCTGGTGCACGCCCGTTCAGGACGTCGGCACCGACGCGCGCGAATATCAATATTTCGCGCCGGAGTGGAAGGTCGACACCGGCGCGCTGACGGGCGCCTTCATTCCTTTCGTGTCGGAGCCGCTTGGCAGAACCGACGCGCCCGTCTCGGTGCTGGCGACCGCGGCGCGCGGCGCAATCCTGCAGCACTTTATTCCTGTCACGGTGAATTCGGTCGAGCGTCAAAGGGCCGACGTGGCGCTGGCGCTTCTGCGGCCCTTGGTCGAAGAACTAAAGGGCGTCTACAAGATGCCGGGCACGCCGGGCGCAGGACGATGGGCTTGCCGCCGCGCGCCCGAGACGCCGGGCAAACTCAAATTTGAATCACGCGTCCTCGAAGGCATATGGGCGGCGGCGCCCTATCTGCACAACGCCTCGGTTCCGTCGCTCGCCGAACTCCTGAAGCCGCCACAGGACCGCGTCACGGATTTCAAAGTCGGCCCGGCCTATGACATTTCCGCTGTCGGCTTGGCCATTGAGCAGCCGAAATCGACCTTCCTGATGAAAACGGATTGCAACAGAGGCTCAGGCGTCAGCCATTGCGGCCACGACTTCGGAACGGCGCTGAGCGAGACGGACAAGCGCGCGCTGCTCGAATATCTCAAGACGCTGTGACGCTTTCTAGCGACGCGGCGCCTTTTTCCTAAATCTGCTTTTCCGCGCGACGGCGCCGCCTATATCGACCTTGGGGACGGCGCGCAATTCCTGGCCACCGTTCACCCTTCCTCTCTGCTACGTTTGAAGGATGAATCGGATAAGCGCCAGGCGTGGCGAGACTTCCTCGCCGATCTTCGCAAGATCGCCCGCTGGATTGAAAGGGACGCGCGCACGAATTAGAGGCGCCGCGCTCGTCGGGTCGCTGGCGCTCGTGGGCGCGGCGCATGCCGAACTGCTGACATTCGAGACGCGTCCCGACGGCGCCGTCGAAACTGTTTCCGCGACCGTGAAGCTCGACGGAACGTCTTACGACATCGCCGGAACGCTCGCGAAGCCGGCAAAGCCGCCAAGCGGCGCAAAGGCGCTTCTGATCGAGACGCAACCGAGCGAGGACATAAAACCGCTGGCCCTCGAGCGCGGCCTTGCCGTGCTGACGTTCGATCTTGGCAAGCTCCCCGATAAAGCTCGAGCGCCGGCCTTGCGCGATGTCCTCGGCCATCTTCGCGGCGCGCTCAAAATGAAGCGCGTGCTCGGCCGGGCGCAGGGCTCGGACGCCGACGCGATGTCGGGCGCCTCATCCGCATTCGACGGCCTGTTGCTCCATGACGCGAGCCGCGAGCCCGCCGCCCCGACGCGCTTTATCGCGAGTTGGGGCGCCGACGCCTATTGGCGCGAGAAGCCGCGCGTCGAATTCGCGAACGCCGCGCCGCCGAACGGTCGGCGCTTCTATCTTGCCGGAATCGCCGCTTCGACGACGGCGACGAATTGCGTAGCGCCTACTAACGCGCGCCCCTCGGCCCCCGCGCAGCGCGCGCTGTTCGCCGCGCTCGACGAGTGGACGGCCAAGGGCGTCGCGCCGCCTGCTTCACGCGCGCCTCTCGACGGCGATCTAGCACCCTCGCAGGATCTGAAATGGCCGAAAATTCCCGCCCTGCCCGCGCCGCCTGAGGGCGCGCGCCGCGTTCCTAAGATCGACGCCGACGGCAATGAGATCGCCGGTCTGCGCCTGCCCGACCTTGCGCTCCCTGTCGCCACCTTCACGGGCTTCAACGCGCAAAAGGCCAGGAAAGGACCGGCTTGCGCCGCAGGCGCCGCGATTCCCTTCGCGGCGACAAAGTCGGATCGCGAGAAGAACGCCGACCCTCGTTCCGCGCTCGTCGAGCGCTACGGATCGCGCGCCTATTTCGTCGCGACGATGCGCGTCATCGCCGACAAGCTCGTCAAAGAGCGGTTGCTGCTGCAGCAGGACGCCGACGCCTATGTCGCCAAGGCGCGTTCGGCGCCCTTCTAGCGATTGAGGACAAATATCCCGGCGTCGAGATAGGTCGCGAAGGCCACCCAGAAGGCGGTTGGCGCCAGAGAATATCCCGCGACGCGATCAAGCCGCCAGAACAGGACGATCGTGGCGACGAGAAGCGCCGCCATCGGGAAAATGACGACGAGTCCGAGCTGGGGGCTTCGCGCGGAGAAAAAGGCGAATGACCAAGCCGCGTTCAGAACGAGCTGCGCGAAAAAGACGAAGATCGCGCCGCGCCGGCCCGGCGTCGTCGGCTCGAGCCGTAGAATCCGGTAGAAGGCGTAAGCCATCAATATGTAGAGAGCCGTCCAAGCCGGGCCGAACACCCAATTCGGCGGATTCAGCGGCGGCTTAGCGAGCGTATCGTACCAAGGGATGTTCGGCGTCGTTGCGAAACTGCCGAGCACCGCGGCGACGAGCACAGGCGCCGCGGCGACGACTCCTGAGACGAGCCGCGACGGCCGCCGATCCGAAAAAGACGTCGAACTGCTCATTGCGCCTTCTCGCGCCTCCTCACGCTGCGTCCCGCATATCGGGCGCAGCGCGGCGGCTTCAAGGCTGCTGCAGGGTCGGGTAAAAGACGGGCGTCGCGCCGACGCGAACGCTGTTCTGCGACGCGAACATGTCGTCCTTCAGCCAATTGGGCAGGTCGTCTTCGCGGTGTCGGCTGATGAGAGTCTTGTCGCTCTCGCCGAGATAGATGCGAATGCCGCCCCAGACCGCCTTATAATCATTCTCGCCCACGCGGCTTTCGATGAAGCCGGTGATCGCGGAATGGCCGAGATTCCAGATGAGCGCCTCGCCGCTGAGCGCGGCCGCATGCCGCCCTCCGACGTAACGATGGCCGACCGAGATTTTGACGTTATAGGTCGGATAGACGCTGATATCGAACATGTCGAAGAAGCGCCCGCGCCGCGGCTGCCAGTGATAGGCGAGATATCCGGGTCCATAGCCCAGCGGCGTGAAGAAATGGCCCGCGCTCTCCTCATAGCCGGCGATGCTGGTGAGCGAGAACGGTCCATAGTAATAGGCGCTTTCAGCGCCGACGCGGAAACGCGTGTCGTCGAGACGCTTGTCGTGAGCGATCGCTCCATAGCCGCCGAGGAGACCCACGCTCGGATCGCGCCAGAAGGCGTGTCCGGCGCCGCCGCTCACGAAGAAGCCGCGATGCCCCGCCGCGATCGCGTCGACCTGAAGGCCGAAACGGTCGCCGACGGGGGCCGTGATCGACCCCATCCCGCCGGCCGAGGCGTTGTTCAAACGCGCGAAGCCCACCCAGTCAGAGCCGCCGCCAAAACCTTCGAGCTTGCCGTTGACGCCGTCGACGGCGCGCTTGGGTCCGGGGTTTTCCGAGAGCGGAGCCTTCCACCAGGTCGGACCCTCGGCGCGCGCTGAAGACGCAGCGAGGGCGACCGCCAGAACGGCGAGAAGCTGACGCTTGTATGACATTGCTATTGAAGTCCCGTGCGGTGATCGTCGCGAGCGGTTGACCCTAGCGGGCTTCAGCGTCGCTGGCTGTGACATTGCGGCAACAGCCCTCCAAAATAGGGTCCTCAGACGCATCGAATTCACAGCTGCGTTAAATTAATATTGCGGATCAAGCTTTTGACCGGCGGCGCCCAGATGTTCGCTCAAATTCTCGCGAGTCGCCGGATCGACAATGGCGAAGGGCGCAGCGACCGCCGCCCCGGCCACGCCGCCGACCGCCGAGACCGCCCCCGCGGTCGCGATTCCAAGGTGATCGCCGATGCCCGCCTGTCCGTCTCTTAGCGGCTGACCCTGCGCCAGCCTGGCGCCGATCGAGCGCACGACCTGGGGGGAGGACGCGAACTTGCTATGCTCCAAAGGATCGCTGGTGGCGATGCCCGTCAGATCGACGACCTTCACCCGATCCCGGTCGAGGACTTCCTGATAGGGGGACGCCTTCGGATCGACCGCGCCCAGACGCGTATTGCCCCAGAAGCGGCGGGATGCCGCCAGCGCGTCGTCGTCGCGCGAGGCGAACAGCGTAAAGATCGAAGGTCGAACGCCGCCGATTTCCGCGATCTGGCGGCGGAACACGTCAAAATCGACGTCCGGCGAGGCGAGCATGACGTTCTGGATTTTCGATCCGATCTGGCCGTTGCGGATCGCCATCTGGCGCAGCGCTTCGAGCGTCACCCAATTGCCCATGGAATGCGCGAGGATCGAAATCTCGCCGACGTCGCGATCGCGCTGCAGCGCCTGCAGCACAAGTTCCAGGGCGTCGCGCGAATAGCTGGCGCTCTCATGGTCGTAGCCATATTGCAGCAGCCGGCCGCGGGAGGGCCAGGTGAACAGCACGGGCGTCACGTCGGCGCGCGAGTCGTGGACGATCTGCGCAAAACGATAGACGGCCTCTTCGAAACGCGTGTTGAAGCCGTGCACAAAGACCAGCACTTGCCGCCTGGGAGTCTTGCGGATGCGGGCGTTGAAGGCCGCGAGCGCCGCCTCCCGACTCAGCACATCGGCATGAACGGTGGTGAACTGGGTGGCGGGATCGGGTGTCGGGGCTTGCGGCCACTGCACGTCGCCGACCGCGCGATTGGCGTCGGGCGGAATGGAGACCGCGATGTCGGCGAAATGGACGCCATGCCCGCGTTCGCCCGAGAACATGACCCCCGGCTCTGACTGATCCGGCTCTCGGGTGGTGACGACCAGAAGATCGACGACGCTGGCGCCGGGCGCGACCTGATGCGTGGCGACAAGGGTGCCATGCGGCCGGCTCGAACAAGCGCTGAACGCGAGCGCCAGAAGCGCCGCCAAGATGATACGCCCGCGCCCCATACGCCGCCCGTGCTCAAGTGTTTTACGCGGCGTCGCCGCTCAGGCGAAGCCAAACACGCTCCGTCCCGCATCATTGCGGCTCAAATGCGACGGTTTGACCGTGTTGTGCGCAGCCGCACTGATTTCTTGAGAGGAATGCGCCATTATGGCCACGCTCGCACGAGAGTCGAGCGTCGGGGGCGGGGCTGGGACGAATCGCCTTCGACTGCGCAGGGGAAAGCTCAAAACTTTCCCCTGCCTTTCAGCCGCGGGTCAGCGCCTTTTCGATATCCTTGAGCGGATGGCGGGTCAGGTCCTTGGCGAGTTCCCCCACGACCTTGCTTTGCGCCTTGGCGGACAGCTCCTTGCGGATTTCGCCGAGCGCCTTTGGCGGCGCGACAATGGCGATGGCGTCCAATTCTCCTGATTCCGCCGCCTGATTGATGCGGTCCGCCATGGCGCGGGCGAAGCGCTCCTCCTCCAGCTCATGCCAGTCGGTGTTTTGCATGGCGCTTCGGCCAGGCGAGAAGGACGCGAAGCTGCGGCCGGGACGATCCGTTCCTTGCTCATGCGTCGGCGGATTGTCGTCGACGCGCGTTTCGACGACGCGAAGGTCGAGGAGTTCGGCGTCGCCATGGTTTTGAAAAAAGAGCGCCCGGCGACCGTCGCCGACCAGGACCCAGGCGCCATTGCCGACGGAAAATTCGCTCATGATGCTCCCTCGCCTTCCAACAGCGTTCTCAACACTCTGGACGTCAGGCGAGGCCGCTCGGCTGCGGCGGGCGCAGCCGCGTCATGCGGGCGTCATATCCTCGCGGGAGTTGGGTCACAAGCCCGACAGCCATTACGCGCCCCTTTGCGAAGAGCGCTCTAACGCAAGGATAGCGCGCGGCCGGGCGCGTTCAATCCGCGCTTGGCCGCATCACGCCGCGAGCTTTTCTTTCTTGTCTTCCTCGACGGGCGCCCGCGTCATATCCCGCAGCGCCGCGTCGCGCGACTCCGCGCAGCTTTCCGCCTTTACGGCCCTTGCCCGCAGGCGTGCGGCTTTGCGCTTGATCGCGCGCTCATTGAACGCCCAGACCAGCCAGCAGACGCCGGCGATGCTGATGAGCGCCGTATAGGGTTCGCCAATGGCGAAAGACTTGAGGAAGGAAAAGTCGGGGGCGCATTCCTTGGCGTATTCGCAGGCGTCCGACCAGTCCTGAAACCACTGTTTGACCGATTCCATCATGACCTCCTCGCCGCGCGGACAGTTCGACGGGCGCGCGCCCCGCCGGTCGAATCGTGTAGCGCAGCCTTATGGCGAACATTGTGCGTTGCAGCATATCGCACGTCAACCGGCCGGCGCTCGGTCAAAATGGCGCACCGCTTTGATTTAGTTTGAAAAGCCCGCAGCGCCGGTCTCGTCGCGGACGTCTGTGCGTTCCTCTCCATGTGATGCGCGCGCGGATCACGGCCATGGGAGCAAAACACGCGCCATTGTCACAAGCCGAAAACCCAGCGATTCAGGGGGGCGCGCGTGGAATTTTTCTGACAAAAGCGCACGTCAATCAAGGACAGGAATGATGCGAACGCTACGCGTCAAATTGATGTTGCTAATCGCGATTGTTTTGGCGCTCTCGGGCTGCGGCGTGAACTATCATGTCAATCCGGGCCCACGCTCCTGGCCCGCCGCGCCGAACGCGCCCAATAAGTAACATCGCGCATCACACGGGGAAGATCATGGCCACGGTTCGACTGCTCGCCGACGAAGACCTCTCGCCCGAAGCGAGGGCCGTCTTCGCCGACATTCGCGCGACGCGCAAAAGCGACTTCGTCAATAATTTCTGGCGCGCGCTCGCGCATGATCACGTGACGCTGAAGCGGACCTGGGAGAGCGTGAAGCAGGTGATGGGTCCGGGCGTCTTGGAGCCGAAGGTCAAGGAGATGCTCTACATCGCCGTCTCCATCGCCCACGCCTGCCCCTATTGCATCCATTCGCACACGGCGAGCGCCCGCGCGAAGGGCATGAGCGAAGAGGAATATCGCGAAGTGCTGGCGATCGTCGGCATGGCGTCGGAGACGAACAGACTGGTCGCCGCGCTCGGCGTGCCGATCGATGAGGAGTATGAGGTGGTGTGAGCGCGCGATAGGCGCGGGCCGCGCTGGAGTTACGCCAATAAGCAGTCCTCATTCTGAGGAGGCTCCGCAGGAGCCGTCTCGAAGGACGAGGACTGCGGCGACTAGAAATTTTCGTCACGGGAGTCGCCCCTCGTCCTTCGAGACGCGCGCTTCGCACGCTCCTCAGGATGAGGGGCTTGGGTTGCACAATTGAAATTCGCGGCAGTCTTAGCGAAGGCGATATTTTTCCAAGTCTTTTTTTGTGCATACAAAATACAGCTTTCGCAAATCCATTACAATGTCACTCAATTCTGACATCGCATAACCTGGAAAAGCCTCTAAATGCCGTCGGTCGTCCTGATCATCAGTCTCTATGAAGTGAAGTAGACTGTCGCGGACATGCTGCATTTCCTTGATCGAGTCGTAAGCGGCCTCAAGGTTTTCAAACAGCTGCTTGTCGAGTTCGGCCACATCTTGCAACACGTTACTCATCAAATTCAACTTGGCTGCTGGAAGCGGCCAGGACGAGTGACGGCTATCCTCGAACTCCCGAGAAAATATAGGATCTCCTGAGGAGTGACGTCTAATCTTGTACGTCAGCGAAGCCCCACTTTTAAAATCATCATCAATCGATTTGACGGTCTCCAAAAGTCTTTTGTAGGTCCAAAAATTTGACTCACATTCACGTGCGAGCAGCGTCCGTAGCGCCCTTCCCTTGCGACGATCCGATTGAAAGCGCCTGAAGAACTCCATGCTTTCTTTCACGCCAAACAAAATAATTGCGGCAGTTACGGCAATCGGTAGCCCTGGCCAAGTCACTTCGAGATTCATCCGTGCACCACAAATCAGAGAAGTCTGTTCCGGCGTGCTAGCCTCTTTGCGATTGAAAAGTTTGCTCTCGCATGCGTAAGTTCCTCGCAGAGACCCACGAGAGTTCCGTTCCGCTGCAAGAAGAACTTTTTGAGATGCGACACAGGTGCCTGTTGATCACAGTGAAAAAGCCACGCGGCGCCAGCAAAATAGATTTTGTGCATTTGCCTTCCAGCCCACCGAAAAGACTCGGGATTAAAAATTGTGTCCGAAATATCCTGTCCGCGATCATGCGCAAAGATAACGACACAGCCGAAATCCTCGGGTTGTCCAGGATCGCCTGCACGCAACATAGCGCGGAGTTTCTCTTCCCGTGGCCCCAAAGAAACAAGCTTGAAAAACTCCTGTCTTGAAACCGCGGCACGCCAGAGCACAGAAATTTCGAACAACTTGAAACACTCATAATCAATGTTCTCAATGATTATTTTGTCTTGCTCCTGACGAAAGCGGTGTCCAAGCGTCCCGTTCATTACTTCGGAAGCGTATTTTTCATATCGACTTAGCTGTCGTTCACACGAAATGCAGAGAAGTCGCTCCCTAAGCCCTTTCTGCTGAAACCTGTTTCCCTCCTCGGTAACGACTGTGAAACGATGTTTTTCATCATACAGCGGTCGATAAACGAACTCGGGCAGAATATGAGATTGGAGTAACTCTCCCTGGACTTTGCAGAGCTGGCAGGTCTGTCTCACACCAACCGGCTCTGCGCCTTTGCAGCGTCAATAAAACTCGCGAACAGCGGATGCGGCTCAAACGGCCGCGACTTCAATTCGGGGTGATATTGCACGCCGATGAACCAGGGGTGGCCGGGGATTTCGACCGTCTCGGGCAGAAGCCCGTCGGGCGACGAGCCCGCGAACAACAGCCCGCAATCCTCTAAGCGTTCGCGATAGGCGAAATTCACCTCATAGCGATGGCGGTGGCGCTCGGAGATCTCCGTCGCGCCGTAAATGCCGGCGATGCGCGAATCCGGCTTCAACAGCGCCGGAAAAGCGCCAAGACGCATGGTGCCGCCGAGCCCCTCGCCGACGCCGCGCTTTTCGAGTTCATTGCCCTTGAGCCATTCGGTCATCAGGCCGACGACCGGCTCGGCGCAGGGGCCGAACTCCGTCGAATTCGCCTTGTCGATTCCGGCAAGCGCGCGGGCGGCTTCGATCACCGCCATCTGCATGCCGAAGCAAATGCCGAAATAGGGCACGCCGCGCTCGCGCGCGAAACGCGCCGCGAGAATCTTGCCCTCGGCGCCGCGCTGGCCAAAGCCGCCCGGCACGAGAATGCCGTGCACATGTTCAAGATGCGCGGCCGGGTCGGCGCTCTCGAAAATCTCCGATTCGATCCAATCGAGATTGACCTTCACGCGATTGGCGAGCCCGCCATGCGCCAGCGCCTCGATGAGGCTCTTATAGGCGTCCTTCATCTCGGTATATTTGCCGACGACCGCGATGGTGACTTCGCCCTCGGGATTGTTGATGCGCTGCGTCACCGCGTTCCAGCGGCTCATGTCGGGCTTTGGCGCGGGCTCGATGCCGAAGGCGGCGAGCACCTGCGCATCCAACCCCGCCGAGTGATAGGCGCGCGGCACGTCATAGATGTTGGCGGCGTCGCGCGCCTCGATCACCGCCTGTTCGCGCACATTGCAGAAGAGTCCGAGCTTGCGGCGTTCCTCGCGCGGAATCTCGCGGTCGGTGCGGCAGAGCAGAATGTCGGGCTGAATGCCGATCGAGCGCAGCTCCTTCACCGAATGCTGCGTGGGCTTCGTCTTCAACTCGCCGGCGCTCGGGATGTAAGGCAGCAGCGTCAAATGGATATAGATGCAGTGATGCGGCGGCAGATCGTTCTTGAGCTGGCGGATCGCTTCGAAGAACGGCAGGCCTTCGATGTCGCCGACCGTGCCGCCGATCTCGATCAGCGCGAAATCGACGTTCTCATTGCCATCAACGACGAACTCCTTGATGGCGTTGGTCACATGCGGAATGACCTGGATCGTCGCGCCGAGATAATCGCCGCGCCGCTCCTTGCTGATGATGTCCTGGTAGATGCGGCCGGTGGTGACGTTATCCTGCTTCGAGGCCGGGCGGCCGGTGAAGCGCTCATAATGTCCAAGGTCGAGATCGGTCTCGGCGCCGTCGTCTGTGACGAAGACCTCGCCGTGCTGATAGGGCGACATCGTGCCCGGATCGACATTGAGATAGGGATCGAGCTTGCGCAGCCGGACCGTATAGCCGCGCGCCTGCAACAACGCGCCGAGCACCGCCGACGCCAAACCCTTGCCAAGTGAGGAGACCACGCCGCCGGTGATGAAGATGTACCGCGCCATGGGACCTAACGCCTAACGCCTTTCCAGCGATTCTGATAGCGGATTCTATCGGGCCGGGGGCGGTCGCCCCCAGCCAAGATCATCGGATGGCGGATTGGACGCCGGTTACTGGGTTGGAGCTTTCCAGATCGTCGAAGGCGCGGGCTTGGTTTCCGGCGCGGCGGGCTTCGGAGCTTCCGCAGCCGGAGCCTGCGGAGCCGGCGCGGCTGGAGCCTCCGTCTTCGGCGCTTCCCACTTCAAGCCGTCACTCTTCGAGGCGTCGGGCTTCGGCGCTTCGGCGGCGGGCGGCATTGCAGGCGCAACCGCTTCAGGCTTAGTCGCTTCCGCCTTGGGAGCTTCCGCCTTGGGGGCTTCGGCAGGCGGCGCGACGGGCTTGGGGGCTTCCGCGGCCGGGGCCTGCGGAGCCGTCGTCGCCGGGGCCTCCGTCTTCGGCGCTTCCCACTTCAACCCGTCGCTCTTCGAGGCGTCGGGCTTCGAGGCTTCAGGCTTGGGCGCTTCGGCGGCGGGGGGCGTTGCGGGAGCAACCGTTTCAGGCTTGGGCGCTTCGGCAGGCGGCGCGACAGGCTTGGGCGCTTCAGCGGCCGGAGCCTGCGGCGCGGGCTCCTGCGACGGGCGCAGCGCCGGCGCCTCGGCGGCGGGCGGAGTCGTCGCTGGCGGCGTCACGGCCGGCGGCGGCGCGGCGGCCGGCGGCGCCTCTACGGGCGCGCTCTGCTGGCGCTTCTGCTGGGCGCGCTGGAGCTGCTCGAAAATGCTGTCCTTGCCGGGTTCGGGCGCGGTTTCAGGCGCGGCCTGCCCGCCCTTGCCTTCGGTCTTGGGAATCTCCTTGATCTGGATCGATCCTGGATCAAGCGCCTTGGTCCAGTCGTCGCCGCCCTCGCTGCGCCGTTCCCAGGCCGGCAGCACGGTCAGCGCGATGCTGGTGATGAAGAAGATCGTCGCGAGGATGCCCGTGGCGCGGGTGAGCGCATTGGCCTGGCCGCGGCCGGTGAAAACGCCGCTGCCGCCGCCCATGCCGAGCGCGCCGCCCTCCGACTTTTGATAAAGCACCAGAATGACGAGCGCCGTCACCACCATCAGGTGGATCGCGATAATGACCTGCTGCATGTGCACCCTTCCAGCCGCGCCTGAGCCGAGCTCGACGCGTAATCCGTTCGGCGGCCTTTTACACCAAGCGCCGCGCGCGAGGAAGGGGAGAAGACCGTGCGATCAGCCGCCTAAACGAAGAATCGCGAGCCTGGCGGCTCGCGATCGCCCGCGTCCTGGACGCCGCTCAATAAAAATTGCCGTCCTGGCCCTTCCACTTCGAGCCTTCTTCGTCGAATCGCGTCTCGTCATTGAAGTCGATGACCTTGCCCGGCTCGATATATTGCTTGTCCTTGATCATCTGGTTCTGGATCGTCGTCGAATAATAGCTCGTATTGTCCGAACAGCCGGGCTTCGCCGCGCCGCCCTCGGGCTTGCATTCGAGATTGGCGCCGTTCGGGAAGCGCACTTTCGCGGTGTAGTAGAACTCATAGCCGGCGTGACCGGCCCCTTCGACGTCGAGCGGCCAGAAGCGCGTGACTTTGAAGTCCTCGATCACGACGTCCTTGTCGAATTTCTTCTTGATGAGATTTTCGAAGACCTGCTTCGCGTGCTCGGGCTTGGGCTCGCAATTGACGAGGCAGAAGGCCTTAGCGGGCGCCGCGCCGACGAGGGCGCCGAACAGGCTAAGCGCCATGAAATGCACGATGGTTTTGTAGCTCTTCATCTCAAGCGTCTCCCAACTGCGCAGAGCCTGCGCATCGCTTCCCGCGGACGTCGCTCATTGATGACGCGTCTCGCGCGAAGCCCCCTTGCGTTTGACATTTTTCAAGCTGCACGGCTTAACGCCCTGCGGCAAGGGCGGCGCGGCAGGCGAATTGTCGCACGACAAAATGAAATTTCGTGCGGTTGCGTCGCCTTGTCGCGCGCTCTATTGACGGCGCGAGTTTCAAAGCCGACGACGAGGCATTCATGGCCATATACAAGCTCCTGCTCCTCCCGGGCGACGGCATCGGACCGGAAATTTCCGCCGAGGCCGAGAAAGTTCTCGCCCTTCTGAACGAAGCGGGCGTCGCGCGCTTCGAAGTCGAGCGGGGACTCGTCGGCGGCGCGGCCTATGACGCGCATAAGCAAGCGATCAGCGAAGAAGACATGACGCGCGCGCTCGAAGCCGACGCCGTGCTGCTCGCCGCCGTCGGCGGACCGAAATGGGACGGCGTGCCTTATGACCTGCGTCCCGAATCCGGCCTCCTGCGCCTGCGCAAGGATTTGGGTCTTTTCGCCAATCTGCGCCCGGCGATCTGCTACGCCGCGCTGGCCGACGCTTCGTCGTTGAAGCGCGACATCGTCGACGGCCTCGACATCATGATCGTGCGCGAATTGACGGGCGGCGTCTATTTCGGCGAGCCCAAGGAGATCACCGATCTCGGCAATGGCCAGAAGCGCGCCGTCGATACGCAGGTCTACGAGACCTATGAGATCGAGCGCATCGGCCGGGTCGCCTTCGAGCTGGCGCGCAAGCGCGGAAATAAGGTGACCTCCTCCGAGAAGTCGAATGTGATGAAGTCGGGCTATCTGTGGCGCGAAGTCATCGCCGCGCTGCATAAGCGCGAATATGCCGACGTGACGCTCGAACATATGCTCGCCGACGCGCTGGCGATGCAGCTCGTGCGCTGGCCCAAGCAGTTCGACGTGGTCGTCACCGACAATCTCTTCGGCGACATGCTGTCGGACGAAGCCGCGATGCTCACCGGTTCGCTCGGCATGCTGCCGTCGGCCTCGCTGGGCGCAGCGGATGAAAAGGGCAAGCGCCACGCGATGTATGAGCCCTGCCATGGCTCGGCGCCCGACATCGCCGGCAAGGGCATCGCCAATCCGATCGCCATGATTGGTTCGCTCGGCATGGCCCTGCGCTACAGCTTCGATCTGCCGAAGGCGGCCGACGCCATCGACGCGGCGATCGCCAATGTGCTGGCGAAGGGATTGCGCACGGCCGATATCAAGGGCGACGCGCCCTCGACTGTCTCAACGAAAGAGATGGGCGACGCGATCGTGGCGGAGCTGAAGACGGCGCTGTCCTAGAGCAGGCTCCGCGCGATTTACTTCCCGTGCACCATGCCGAGGAATTCCTCGCGGGTGCGCGGGTCGTCGCGGATGACGCCGAGCAGGCGGCTCGTCGTCAGCAGCGAGCCTGTCGTGTTGACCCCGCGCAGCGTCATGCAGCTGTGCTCCGCCTCGATGACGACGCCGACGCCCTGCGGCTCCAGAATGTCCTGGATCGCCTCGGCGATCTCGGCGGTGAGCTTTTCCTGGATTTGCAGCCGGCGCGCGAAGCCATGCACGACGCGGGCGAGCTTTGAGATGCCGACCACGCGGTTGCTTGGCAGATAGCCGACATGCGCGCGCCCGGTCACTGGCAACATGTGGTGCTCGCAGAAGCTGACGACGCGAATGTCCTTCAATACCACGAGTTCGTCATAGCCGCCGACCTCATCGAAGGTGCGCTTGAGATAGTCGCGCGGATCGACCTCATAGCCAGCGAAAAGCTCGCGGTAGGAGCGCGCCACGCGCTCCGGCGTATCGATCAGCCCCTCGCGATGAGGATCGTCACCCGCCCATTCGATGAGAACCCGCACGGCCGCCTCTGCGTCAGCTTGAGTGGGTTTGGCCATGCCTTCAGCTCTCCAGGATCGTCGAGGCGAACGCGCCCGCCCAGCCCTGGATAAAGTCACAGGCTATGGCGTTTGGCAAAGGCCACTGCTGATCCATTCGCCAAAAGAAAAACGCCGGCGCGCTCGCGCCGGCGTCTTTGGATAGGTTCGCTCAGTTAACGCCCGAGGCCGATCGCCGATCCGACGCTGTTCACCGTGCGCTTGACGAAGCCGAACGGACCATCGCTCGCCGGCGGCGGGGGAGGAGGCGGCGCCATCGCCGCCGGCTCAGGCGCCGCGACCGCGACCGGCTCGGCGGCTGGCCTGGGTCGGCTGGCGACCGGCTTAGCCGGCTTCTTCTGCTTCACGACCTTTGCGCGCGGCGCGGGCTTTGGCGTCCCGATCGTTTCATCAGCGGCTGCCGGCGGCGCTGAAACTGGCGCGGCGGGCGCAGCCGCTTGCGGCGGCGTCAGCGCCGCGGCTTTGGGCGGAACGGCCGCCGGCGGCGATGTCGGCGCAGGGGCCGCCGGCGCCGTCGCGGTCATGGGCGTTGGCGCCGTCATGGGCGTTGGCGCCGTCGCCGTCGTGGGCAGCGGCGCCGTTGGCAGCGGCGCGAGCTGCGGCGCAGCGGCGGCGCCGGTGGGAACAGGAATGGTCGCGCCCAGCGGCGCAGCCGCCGGATTCACCGGCGTCATCGCGGCGCCTGCCGACGGCGCTGGCTCCGACTGGAGGTCCGCGCCCGACGCGGGTTCGGCGGCGGCCTCAGCTGCCGGCGCAGGCTCGGCCGGCGCTTTGGCGCTTTCCTCAAGCGCGGGCGCTTTGGCGGTCTCTTCATCCGTCGGCGCGGCGTCCTGCGGTTGCGGCGCGGCGCTGCCGAGAACGGGTTCAGCGGCTTCCGGAGCGGCCAAAGGCGGCGCCGTGGCCAGCGCCGGATCCTCGCTCGGCCCGACCGCGCTCCACGGCCCGAGGACCCAGGTCAGGGCCGCCAGTCCGGCGATGACGACGGCCGCGGCCGCGAAGAACAAGGCCCGACGGCCGCCTTCGCGTTCCTCCTCCGGCTCGTCGTAGAATTCTTCCTCCGTCGCATGGACCGCGCCCCAAGCTTCCTCTGCGCGGGGCGCTTGAGGAGAGGGACCCGGATCGATCGCTGCGTTCGTTGGCGGGCGCTCGAAGCCCTGAGCCGGCGCCGCAGTTGGCGCGGGGCCATGGCCGAGGTCGCGGCGCAGCAACTCTTTAAACTCGGCAAATTCAGCCATCAGCTCCTTATCGTCGCCGATATCCATCATGCCTGAACCCTTTCATTGGCCGCGCGCCAAGGACTCGGCGATGAGTCGCGCGCGGTCGCACCATCCGCGCCCAGACAAACGTTAAAATGTGGCTGTACTGCGCCGCGTTGCTTTGAGCAGGTTAAAACTGTTTACTTTCAGTGTCTTGGATGTAGTTGACGCGCAGCTTGCCGCCGCGCGGGCGCGGCATGCGACGTAAATTCGCGGCCTTGCTGGAAGCTATCCAAATTAACGAAATTGACCTTTGCGCCGCGCGATTCCTAAAGTTTCTGAAGGCGCGAAAAAACGCGCTTTCTTCTCCAACGGGCTGCTCAAGTGACCCTTTCCTGTCTACGCAAGGCGCGCCGGGCCGCGCTTTGCGCCGTCTTCGCAGTGCTCGGCTCCCCGCTCGACGCGCAGTCCGCAGCGTCTGGCGTCGGCGCGGCCGACGAAGGGGGCCTGACGGCGCTCGAACTCCTCGGCAAGCGCGTGTTCGAAGACGCGAGCCTGTCGCGTCCGGCGGGCGTCTCCTGCGCCTCCTGCCATGACGCCGCGACGGCCTTTCAAGGCAATAATGGTTCGAGCGTCCCCGCCGTGGCGCGGGGTTCGCTGCCGACGTCTCTGGGCAAGCGCAATACGCCGTCGATCATGTATGCGTCCTTCGCGCCGCCTTTCGAATTCATCGACGACAAGGACGAAGAGACCGGCAAGATCGAAAAAATTCCGGCTGGCGGACAGTTTTTCGATGGCCGCGCACACGATCTCCTCGCTCAGGTCGAAGGTCCGATGCTCGATCCGCTTGAGATGAACGCGCCATCGAAGCGCTTCGTCGTCGAGACGGTGCGCGATGGCGCCTACGCCGACCTTGCCCGCCAAGTCTATGGCGACAAAGTTTTCGCCGATCCGGACGCCGCTTTCGTGAAGCTCGCGCAAGCGGTCGTCGCTTTCGAGACGAGCGCGCGCTTTCATCCCTTCGCCTCCAAATTCGACGATTATCTGCGCGGGCAAGCGCAGTTGACGGCGCTGGAGAAGAAAGGCTTCGAACTCTTCAAGGACCCGAAGAAAGGCAATTGCCTCGCCTGCCACGCCGGCAAGGAAGATTCGCGCAGTCCGCAGGACTGGCTCTTCACCGACTTCACCTATGACGCGCTCGGCGGCCCAAGAAATAAAGCGATTCCGAGCGCGGCGAAGCCTGACTCGGCGCCCGATCTCGGCCTGTGCGCGCGGCCGAAACTCGCGGACGTCGCGCCTGCGGGTTTTAAGGTCGAGAGCGTCTGCGGCGCTTTCAAAGTGCCGACATTGCGCAACATCGCCGACACCGGCCCCTATCTGCACAATGGCGTCTTCGACAAGCTGCGCGACGTCGTCGCCTTTTATGCGACGCGCGACACCGATCCCGGCCGCTGGTATCCCAAAGACCGGCGCGGCAAACCGGAAAAATACGACGACCTGCCGGCCTCCGCGCATGACAACGTCAACGTCGACGAGGTTCCCTACGATCGCAAGCCCGGGCAAAAGCCGCGGCTGTCCGAAAGGGACATCGACGCCATCGTCGCGTTTCTCGAAACATTGACCGATCGCCAAAAGCCTTGAAGCGCGACAGCGAGACGCAGAGGCGTCGCGGCTCTTGCGCGGAACCGGGTGCGCATTAAGCTACAAAAGCGGAGCTGACGGTAACGGTCGGCCCGGCGTTTAAGCAAGGATGTTGGGAGGGGGACTATGATACGCAGAACGCTCATCGCCTTTATCTCGCTATCGGTCGCAGCATTGTTCTCGCCAATTGCGCTCGCGCAGGAAAATCATGTCGCCGAAGCGATCACCCATACACGCCAAGCGGTCGACGCCGGTCTTGATGGCAAGGCTGACGGGGTCGTCGAACACGCCAAGGAAGCTTTGAATCACGCTCAGGCCGCCCAGAAGGAAAAGTCGAACCGCTTCGTGCGCGCCGGCATCGTCCATCTGAAACAGGCGATCAAGTTTGGCGAAAAAGGCAACGCCAAGGGCGGCGTTAAGCACGCGAAAGAGGCGCTGGCGAAACTCGACCACGCCCCCCACTAGGCGGTAGGGGCAAAAGCCGTCCACGCGAGGCCGTAGCGCGCGAGCGTTGCGGCGAGCGGCGCCGGGGGACGGGCGCCGCTCGTGAAGATGATGCCACGGGAGACCGGCTGGCGTCCCGGCGCATCCGCACCGAAGCGCTCGTCAAGCAATTGATCCGCGCGCCGCGCGATCGCCGGCGCGGGGTCGATCCACTCGACCGGCCAGGGCGCAAGCCGTTTGAACTCGTCGACCAGCAGCGGATAATGTGTGCAGGCGAGAACGATGGCGTCCGTGCGTCTGTCGTCTTCTTGCCTGAAGCAGGGCCCGATCTCGGCGCCGATGTCGGCGTCTCTCACGCCTTCCCCATGCATGTAGCTTTCGGCGAGACTCGCCAGGCGCTTCGAGCCGACGAGCGTCACCGAGCAATGCGCGGCGAATTGCGCGATGAGCTTTTGCGTATAGTCGCGCGCCACGGTGCCGGGCGTCCCCAGCACCGAGATCATCTTTGACCTTGTGCGCTCGGCCGCCGGCTTGATCGCCGGCACCGTGCCGACGAAAGGCAAGGCCGGCCAATGCAGGCGCAGATCGGGCAGGACAATCGTCGACGCGGTGTTGCAGGCGATGATGATCATGTCCGGCGCGTGATCGGCGATCAGCCCTTCCATGAGCTTCATCACGCGCTCGACGAGCGCCGGCTCCTCCCAGGACCCATAGGGGAAGCCGGCGTCATCCGCGCAATAGAGATAGTCCGCCGATGGCCGCAGCTTGACGATCTCGGCAAAGACCGTGAGGCCGCCGAGACCGGAATCGAAGACGAGGAGTTTGGGCGGACGGGTCATGTGCGGCGAATCTCGACGCGAATAGGACAAGATACCCGTGACAAGATCAACGCCGCCATATTGACTAGTTGGGTTGACCAGTTTAATATTTTCCTCATGAGGGAAGTGCAAGCCTCGGACGCAAAGGCCCGCCTTGCGGAACTTTTGACGGCCGTTGAACGCGGCGAGACGATTGTCATCACTCGTCACGGACGTCGCATCGCGCGCCTAGCGCCGGAAACGGATCTTAAACAGGCTGAAATCGACCGGGCGGTAGATGATCTGGTGCGCTTTCGCGAACGCACTAAAAAAGCTCCGCTGGCTGAGGTGCTCGGCGCGCGCCATCACGGCCACAAATATTGATCGGCTTCGTCGTCGATGCGTCGATCCTTGCAAGCTTCGCGCTTGCAGACGAACGACAGCCGCGTGCGCTCGCGGTTGTCGAGCGCCTGCGGAGCGAGACTGCGCTTGCGCCGTGCTTGCTGTTTTTTCAAATTCGCAATGTTCTGCTCGTCAGCGAGCGGCGCCATCGACTGGCGTTGGAGGACACGGAAGAGCTTCTTCAGATCATCGCGCGCTTGCCGATAGCGATCGACTTCGATTGCGATGAGAGGCGCCTCATGCCGCTTGCACGCAAGCACAGGCTGACAGCTTACGACGCCG
Source organism: Methylocystis sp. L43 (assembly GCF_015709525.1). GTDB lineage: Bacteria > Pseudomonadota > Alphaproteobacteria > Rhizobiales > Beijerinckiaceae > Methylocystis. The sequence goes on from NZ_JADNRA010000034.1 coordinate 121,234, forward strand.
CCTATCTCGAACTCGCTCTTAGGGAAGGCGCTGCGCTCGCGACGCTCGACGCCGAATTGGAGCGCGCCGCGCGCGCGGAAGGCGTCGCGATTGTCGAATAGGCTCAGAACGGCAGATTGAAAACCCGCGCCGGCGCGAGCGCGCCTTGGACGATTTCGCCGAAGGCGACCGGCACGCCGCCGCAAGCGGCGTAGACGATGCCCTCATGCGGCGCGTCGCGGCCGCGCAAAATCACCGAGCCGCCGCGCCGCAGTCGCGCCGCCATGTCGCGATCGACGACGACGCAGGGCAGTTCGGCCAATCCGGCTTCGACCGACAGCAGCGCCTCTGCGGCCATGTTCTGATTTTCGATCTCGTCGAGCGTGTAGGCGTCGTCCTCGACGAAGGGACCGACGCGGGTGCGTCTCAGCGCCGTGACATGGCCGAAACAGCCCAGAACCCGACCGAGATCACGGGCAATCGCGCGCACATAGGCGCCCTTGCCGCATTCCATGACGAAGGTCGCCTCGTCGCCAGACGCGTCGATCAGCGTCAGCGAGCGGATCTTGACGACGCGCGGCTTCAAATCGACCTGCTCGCCCTCGCGGGCGATGTCATAGGCGCGCTCGCCGGCGATTTTGATCGCCGAGAACTGCGGCGGAGTCTGCAAAATCTCGCCGACGAACTGCGGCAGCAGAACTTCGATCGCGGCGCGCTCCGGCCGTATGGCGCTCTCTCGCACGCCGCGGCCGTCGGCGTCGTCAGTGTCGGTCTCGACGCCCCAACGCACGGTGAAGCGATAGGCCTTCTCGCCGTCCTGAACGAAAGGCACGGTTTTGGTCGCTTCCCCGAAGGCGACGGGAAGAATGCCGGATGCGAGCGGATCGAGCGTGCCCGCATGCCCGGCTTTTTGGGCGTTATAGATGCGCTTGAGGCGCGACACCGCCTGTGTGGACGTCAGGCCGACAGGCTTATCCAGCGCCAACCAGCCGTCGACGACGACTCGGTCCGATTTTTTTTTGCTCATTCCTCAACGCCATCCTCTTTGGCGTCGTCGCCATCGGCGAGATCGCGCTTCACACGGTCGGAACTGAGCAGCGCCTCGATGCGCGACACATTGTCGAATGTGTCGTCGATGCGAAAGCGGATTTCGGGCGCGAACTTCAAATTCACCTCTTGCACAATCTCCCCGCGCAAAAATCGCTTGTGGCGATCCAGCGCGGCGAGCACCTCCGGCTCATCCTTGCCGCCAAGCGGAACGACGTAAATCGTCGCAAGCTTGAGATCGGGACTCATCTTCACCCGCGAAACGGTCACGACGTGCTGTTCGAGCACCGGATCGGTGATTTCGCCCCGTGTGAGCAGCCGGGCGGCGGCGTGGCGGACGAGTTCGCCGACGCGCAACATGCGCTGCGACGGCGCGCCGGCCTGTGAGTGATGAGCTCTGGACATTTTGGACCCGGTAATTGCAGTCGTCTTACGCCCGCGCCTGTGGCGGACATCCCGCGGATGAAGCGTAATGAATGGAAGGTAGCGCGGCTCAGCGCGACGAGGATGGCCGGGACATGCCCGGCCATGATGTTTCGCCGCGGCGCAGCGCCGCCGCTTACAGCGTTCGCTTGATTTCCTCGACGCGATAGCACTCGATGACGTCGCCGGCGCGCATGTCCTGGTAGTTCTCGAAGGCCATGCCGCATTCCTGTCCCGCGGCGACTTCCTTGACCTCGTCCTTGAAGCGCTTGAGCGTCGAGAGCTTGCCCTCGTGCACGACGACATTGTCGCGGATGAGCCGCACATTGGCGCCGCGCTCGACATTGCCATCCGTCACGCGGCAGCCGGCGACCTTGCCGATCTTCGAAATGTCGAAGACCTCGAGGATCGTCGCATTGCCGAGCAGAGTTTCGCGCAGCGTCGGCGCCAACAGCCCGGACATCGCCGCTTTCACGTCATCCACGAGATTGTAGATGATGTTGTAATAGCGGATCTCGATGCCGGAGCGTTCGGCCGCGTCCCGCGCCTCTTTGTGCGCGCGCACATTGAAGCCGATAACCGCGGCGTTGGAGGCCTCGGCGAGCGAAATATCCGATTCCGAGATGCCGCCGACGCCGGCATGCACGATGCGCGCCCCGACCTCTTCGGTGCCGAGCTTTTCGAGCGCCGCGGCGATGGCTTCGACCGAGCCCTGGACGTCGCCCTTGATGACCAGGGGGAATTCCTTGCGTCCGGCCGTCTTGAGCTGGCTCATCATATCGGAAAGCGAACCGCGCGCCGACCCGCCGCGCGCGGCGATCTTGTCGCGCTTCATCCGCTCGCGATATTCGGCGATCTCCCGGGCGCGGGCTTCCGACTCGACGACCGCCACGCGGTCGCCGGCTTCCGGCGTGCCGCTGAAGCCCAGAATCTCCACCGGGAAGCTCGGACCGGCTTCGGGACGCGCGACCCCCTTGTCATCGAGCAACGCGCGCACGCGGCCCCACTGGGTTCCGGCGACGACAATGTCGCCGACGTGAAGCGTGCCGCGCTGAACCAGCATGGTCGCCACAGGCCCTCGGCCCCGGTCGAGCCGCGCCTCGATGACCGTGCCTTCGGCGGCGCGATCGGCGTTGGCCTTGAGGTCGAGCACCTCCGACTGCAGCGCGATCAGCTCGAGCAGCTTGTCGAGATTGGTCTTCTGCTTCGCCGAGACTTCGACCTCGAGCGTTTCGCCGCCCATGGATTCGACCTGCACTTCATACTGCAGCAGCTCGGTGCGCACCCGCTCAGGCTTGGCGTCCGGCTTGTCGATCTTGTTGATGGCGACGATCAGCGGCACATGCGCGGCGCGGGCGTGATTGATCGCCTCGATCGTCTGCGGCATGACGCCGTCATCGGCCGCGACGACCAGCACCACGATGTCCGTCACCTTGGCGCCGCGGGCGCGCATGGCCGTAAAGGCGGCGTGGCCGGGCGTGTCGATGAAGGTGATGGCGTGACCGTTCGGGGCCGTCACCTGATAGGCGCCGATATGCTGGGTGATGCCGCCCGCTTCACCGGAGACGACATTGGCCTGGCGAATGGCGTCGAGCAACGACGTTTTGCCGTGATCGACGTGGCCCATGATCGTGACGACCGGCGGACGCGCCGTGAGATCGACGTCGACGTCGGGCGTGTCGAACAGGCCTTCCTCGACGTCGGATTCGGCGACGCGCTTGACCGTGTGGCCCATCTCTTCCGCGACGAGCTGCGCCGTATCAGCGTCGACGACGTCGTTTATCTTGTGCATCTCGCCCTGCTTCATCAGCAGGCGGATGACGTCGACCGCTCGCTCCGACATGCGGTTCGCGAGTTCCTGAATGGTGATCGTCTCGGGGAGGATCACCTCGCGCAGAACTTTTTCCTTCTGCTCCACCTGGCCGCGGAACAGCCGCTGCTGACGGCGCTTGAAGGAAGCGACGGAGCGCGTGCGTTCTTCGTCGGTTCCGGCCGTGGCGGTGGAGACCGTCAGCCGTCCGCGATCTTTCATCGCGCCGCCGCGAGAAGGGGTCGGGCGCGGCGGCGGAGGCGGCGTGAAGCCGCCGATCGTGCGCACGGGCGGACGTCGCACCGCGGTTTCGCCTTCGGTGCGAACGGGGGCGCGCGCCCCCGTCGAACCAGGCGCGGCAGCCGCAACCGGAGCGCGCGGCGCCGCAACGCCGGCGGCGTCGCCGGGCAGCCGGCGACGGGCCTCTTCTTCGGACTTGCGTTTCGATTCCGCTTCGCGCGCGAGACGCTCTTCTTCCTCGCGCTTGCGCGCGTCGGCGGCGGCGCGCTCAGCGTGCTCGCGCGCCTCGCGTTCGCTGCGGGCCTTGGCGTCGATTTCGGCGCGGCGGCGATCTTCCTCTTCGCGCGATTTCGCGTCGACCAGCGCGCGGGCGCGCGCCTCGCGCTCCTCATCGGTCAACGCGCGCAGCACGACGCCGGACCCGGAGCGCGGCGCTGGCGCCGAACGCTGGGTCTCGGATCTCGGCGCGGCCTTCGGCGGCGGCGCCGGCGGCTCCGCAATCGGGGCCGTCGCGCCGGCCGGCTTCGCCGGTTCGGCATGTCCGGGCGCGCGGCGTTTCACCTTCTCGACCACGACCACTTTTGAGCGGCCATGGGAGAAGCTCTGACGGACCATGCCGTGCTCGACCGGTCGCTGCTTCAAGTGCAGCGTCTTCGACGGCGCGACGGTCAGAGTTTTGTCGCCGCTGTTCTCGCCTTCGCTCATCCAGTTCCCAATCCTGGGTCGCTACGACCCGTTAATTTCTGTCTGCGCAGCCGTTCGGCTTCGCCTCGTTTTCGTCATCCGCCGCCGTCGCGCCGTCGATGCATACGCCCCGATAGGCTGCGAGTCGACGGCATCGCGCGATGAAAGCCGTCGTCGGACCGCTCCCGGCGAGGGCAGCATGTATCACATTTGTGCGGCCCAACGCCAAATCCAATTGCAGCGATGAAAATAAGCCGATGACGGGGGTCGTCGATCCCGCGCGCCGGGCGGCTTGGGCAAGCTTGCGCTTGCCGTCCTCGCCGCCGTCGCGCGCTTCGATCAGCGCGCGGACAGATCCTTGCGCGAGGGCGTCGGCGACCTTGCCGAAGCCGGCCGCAACGGCGCCCGCCTTATTGGCCAGCGACAGCATCTGCAGACAATCGGTTTCGAGCAATCGGTCGACGTCCTCGGCCAATTGCGGCGCAGCGTCGACCTGCGTCTTCAGCGCGCGCGCGAACAGACGCTTTTGCACCGCCTGCGCAACGACGTCGGCGCGCGCCGTCACCCAGACGCCGCGGCCCGGAAGCCGCGCCTTGATGTCGGGCGCGAGCGCGCCGTCCGGTCCGCGCACAAAGCGGATCATCGCCTCGGGCGCGCCGCTCTGGCGCGTCACGATGCAGGTCCTCTCCGAAACATGCGGCTCGCGCGCCATGCCCTGGATCAAATCCGTTATTCGCTTTCCGCCTGAGCCTCGGCCTCAGCCTCGACCTCGGCTATCGCCACAGGCTCCTCGATCCAGCCGGCGCGCACCCGCGCAAACATGATCATCGCTTCAGCCTCTTCCCGCGACAGGTCAATGCCCTCGAAATAGCCCTCGTGCTTGACCGTCTCGCCGTCCTTCTTCTCGCTCCAGCCGACGAGGTCGTCCGGCACGCAGCCGGCGAAATCCTCCATCGTCTTCACGTCGTTTTCGCCGAGTTTGACCAGCATCGCGCTCGTCAGGCCCTCGATCTCGCGCAGTTCGTCGGCGACGCCAAGCGCCTTGCGGCGCTCTTCGTTCTCCGCCTCGACGCGCTCCAGATAGTTCTTGGCGCGGTTCTGAATTTCAGCGGCGGTGTCCTCGTCGAAGCCCTCGATCGTCGCGAGTTCAGGAAGTTCGACAAAAGCGAGCTCCTCGACCGAGCGGAAGCCCTCGGACGCCAGCAGCCGACCAACGACTTCGTCGACGTCGATCGCGTTCATGAACGACTTCGTGCGCTCGACGAATTCCCTCTGCCGGCGCTCCGACTCTTCGGCCTCGGTAAGAATGTCGATGTCCCAGCCGGTCAGCTGCGAGGCGAGACGCACATTCTGGCCGCGTCGGCCGATCGCGAGCGACAGCTGATCGTCCGGCACCACGACCTCGATGCGCGAACTGTCTTCGTCGAGGACGACCTTGACCACTTCCGCCGGCTGCAGCGCATTGACGATGAAGGTCGCGGCGTCCGCGGACCAGGGAATGATGTCGATGCGCTCGCCCTGCAGCTCGCCGACGACCGCCTGAACGCGAGAGCCGCGCATGCCGACGCAGGCGCCGACCGGATCGATCGAGGAATCGCGCGACACCACAGCGATCTTGGCGCGCGAACCCGGATCGCGCGCCACCGACTTCACCTCGATGACGCCGTCATAGATCTCGGGCACTTCCTGCTTGAACAGCTTCGCCATGAATTGCGGATGGGTGCGCGAGAGGAAGATCTGCGGGCCCCGTTGCTCGCGGCGCACATCATAGACATAGGCGCGGGCTCGATCGCCCGGGCGGAACATTTCGCGCGGGATCATCTCGTCGCGGCGGATAATGGCTTCGCCGCGGCCAAGGTCGATGACGACATTGCCATATTCGACGCGCTTGACCACGCCGTTGACGATTTCGCCGATACGATCCTTGTATTCATCATACTGGCGGTCGCGCTCGGCCTCGCGCACTTTCTGCACGATGATCTGCTTTGCAGACTGCGCGGCGATGCGGCCGAAGTCGAAAGGCGGCAGCGTCTCCGAGATCCAGTCGCCGGACTGCGCCGCCGGATTGCGCTTGCGCGCTTCGGCGAGCGAAATCTGCGTCGAGTCGTTTTCGACCTCGTCGACGACGAGCAGCAGCCGCGAGAAGCGAACTTCGCCTGTCTTGGCGTTGATCTCGGCGCGCACCTCGGTTTCCTGGCCGTAGCGCGAGCGCGCCGCCTTCTGCAGCGCGTCCTCCATCGACGCGATGACGATCGAACGGTCGATCGACTTTTCGCGCGCGACGGCTTCGGCGATCTGCAAAATCTCAAGTCGGTTGGCGCTGACGGCCATTGTTAGTCTCCCCTCGAACGGCCGGGGGGCTTTGGTTTGCCGCCGGCCTTCTTGAACTGGGTTTGAACGCCGGCCGGAACCAGCGGCTTCTGCTTCTGTTGCGCGGGGCCGCGAAAGCGTCCCGGTCCGCGGCGCGGACGCTCCTCCGGGTCCGCCTCCTCCGGCTTCTCTTCAGTCTGCTGGAGCTTTCCGGCCCGCAGCGACTCGCGAATGAGCGCCTCGGTCAGCACCAGCCGGCCTTCGTCGAGATCGGCGAGCGGCAGCGACACGGCTTTTTCTTCATCCGAGCGCGCGTCGGTGCGCTCCAGCGCGAGCGTCGCGCCTTGTCCCTCGCCTTCAACGCCGCGAATGACGCCGCGAAAGCGCTTGCGTCCGCTCGCCACGGGATGGATCAGTTCGATCTTGACCTCATGACCGATGGCGCGGTGAAAATCCGACAGACGCACCAGCGGCCGATCGACGCCCGGAGAAGAAATCTCCAAACGATATTCACTGGCGATGAGATCGGCGACGTCGAGTTCGGGCGACAGCGCCTGACTCGCCGCCTCGCAATCATTAACGGTCATCGTTCCGTCCGGACGCTCCGCCATGATCTGCAGAATCGGTCCGTTCTGCTGCAAAAGCCGCACGCGCACGAGTCGGTAGCCCAACTGCGCCAGCACCGGCTCTACAAGATGCGCGACGCGCGCGGCGACGCCGGTCTCGCTGATGAGACGCGGTTCGTCAACGGTCGTGCTGGCGGCGGCGTTTTGCGTCAAGCGTTGTCCTTGAAGCTCTCTAACGATCAAAGCAAAAAGAGCGGGTCCCCGGAGGGCCCCACTCTCAATCGGCGATCATCCGAGAATGATCGTTATGAGATGAAGTTCGGAACCTATATGGCAGGAGAAGCGCGGAAAATCAAGAAACCTTGAAACCAATCGCTCAGCCGATCGTCGCAAACCGATGAAGGTTAAGAGTCCGATCCGCCACCGCAATTCTTCCGTTTTGGCTTAAGAATTACGTTCTTTACTGCTAATGTTGCTAACAACCCCGTGCTGACGCAATAACGCCAGATCCTGGCGCAGGGAACGCGCAGCGGCGTCAAGAACCCGCGCCTTGCAGCCTACGAATTCACATCGAAATTTGCGAGAATCGCACGAAAGCGCGCGTGTTGACCTTGCGGCGATGCGCCCATAGGTTCCCGCCGGGTCTGACGAAATTCTTTGATGGCGGTCGTTTGGGCGCGGCCGCCAATTCGACATTGTGGAGATTATTATCGCAAAGCGTTTGTCCGCCGGCGCTCATTTCGCCGTCGACCCCACTCGCCATCGCTCGCGCGCCTGCGCCAGACTGAGGCGCTGAATTGCCGCCGTCAGACGCCGCCAGCGACGCCCTGACCCTGGAGCCCGCGCGCGACGTTCGGCGCGAGCAAGACGGTTTCCTTGCGCTGTCGCAGGAGCCTTGGCTGCGCTTTTGCGCCTTGAAGGGATTTCCGCCCGGCGAATTCGTCGAACTTCGCTATGCGGCGAGCCTCTATGACGCGCCGATCCGGCCGATCCTGCGTTTCTGGACCGGCGAGGAATTTAGAGAGCACATTCTGCCTTCGTCCTGCGAAGGCGCCGGGATTTGGATCGGGCGCGTTCCGCGCGAGACGAGCGAAGTCTGGATCAGCCCGACGAATCGGACCGGACCTTTCAACTTTCGCATCCTGGACGGGCGGCGGGTGAACCGCTTCGAGGCGCTACGCAAAGCGGCGGCGGCGCCAAAGCGTCTGTTCTTCGCCCTGTCTGCCGATATGGTCGGACTGACGGAGGAAGCGGAGCTCAACTGGCGCTGGGCGCTCGGCGCCGCGCCGATGTCGACTTACCCGGCCTGGCGCGCCCCGCGAACCCGCGGGAGCGACCCTCGCTTCGACCAGCCTCGGAGCGAATGGGCAAAAGCGCCGAGATTGATCGCGCTGGTCGACGGTCGCGGCGCGGCGCCGCGCGACATCGAAACGACGCGCGCGAGCGTCGCGGCGCAGACCTATCCGCATTGCGCCTTCGTCACAACGACAGACGGGGCGCAGTTCGACGCCGGCGATCTCGTGCTGCCGCTCATCGCCGGCGATCGTCTGGCGCCCGACGCCTGCGGCTGCTTTGTCGAACATTTCGCCCGCCATCCGCAGCACGCCATCGCCTATGCGGATGAAACCGTCGGCGAAGGCGACGCCTTGCGCCCAGTCTACAAACCCGGCTGGAGCGCGACGCTTCACCGTTTCGAAAATTACGTCGGCCGCGCCGCCTGCGTGCGCGCAAGCCTTCTCGCCGCGGAATCGGATTGGGTCGAAGCCAGCGCCGACGAACTGATCGACCGGCTGCTGTCACGCGCGGGATACGACGACGTCGGCGCGCTGCGCCGGCCTTTGTTTCGGCTTGGAAGCGCTACGCGCGGGATACGACGACGTCGGCGCGCTGCGCCGGCCTTTGTTTCGGCTTGGAAGCGCTACGCGCGGGATACGACGACGTCGGCGCGCTGCGCCGGCCTTTGTTTCGGCTTGGAAGCGCTACGCGCGGGCGGCGAACGACGATCGACGCTGTATTCCGCGGCGCGCCGCCCGCTGTGAGCGTCATCATTCCGACGCGCGACCGCATCGATCTGCTCGCGCCCTGCCTCGACAGCCTGCTGCGCAAGAGTCTCTATCCTCGCTTCGACGTCATTGTCGTCGACAATGACAGCGTCGAGCCGCGCACGCAGGCGCTTCTGCATGGGCTGCAAGCGCAGGACCCCCGGCTCAAGGTCCTGCGCAAGTCAGGCGCCTTCAATTTCTCCGCCCTGTGCAACGCCGGCGCGGCCGCGGGGCGCGGCGACTACCTGGTTTTCCTCAACAACGACACCGAAGTGGTGACGCCGGACTGGATCGAGCGACTGCTCTTTTTTGCGTCGGCGCCGGATGTCGGCGCCGTCGGCGCGAAACTCCTTTATCCGGGCGGCCGCGTTCAGCACGTCGGCGTCTTGCTCGGCATGGGCGGCGTCGCAGGCCATTTCGGCGCCGGCCTGAACGAAGACGATCACGGCTGGATGGGCCGAAATGTCTTGCCGCACGACGTCGCGGCGGTGACCGGCGCCTGCATGATGATCGAACGAAGCAAATTCGACGCTGTCGGCGGCTTCGACGAGATTGATCTTCCCGTCGAGTTGAACGACGTCGACTTATGCCTGCGACTGGCGGCGCGAGGCTGGCGCACGATCTGCAATCCGCAGACGATTCTCATCCATCGACAGTCGGCGAGCCGCGGCGGCGGCGCGCTTCGTCTGCAGCGCGTCTATGAGACCGAGCGCCGCGCGTTTTACGAACGCTGGCGCGCCGTCATTCGCGACGATCCGCATTTCCATCCGGGGCTGTCTCTTTACGCCCCTCGCGAAGCTTTGCCGTGACGCTGGTCCGCTTGCGCCAGGACCCCGACCCGCCTAATTTGCGGCGCGGGAAAACTGTCTGCTCCGCCCGAATGATAGGGCCGCCAGGGACCGACCGCGCGTCAGCGCGCTTAGGCGATTCAGCCTCAGTTAACATGCGTAGCGCATGAACAGGTCAGCGACTTGAGGGTAGATGAGCACGCATAGGGCTCCAAGACCGCCTAAACTGTCCGAAGTCATCGCCACCGCGCAGAACGTGGCGCGCTTCTCGTCGACGAAGGCGGTGGAGATTCTCGCGCCTCTGACGACGAGGGACGGCGCGAGCCGTCTGCCGACGCTGATTCGCGAAAGCTTCGAGGGCATGGCGGAGAAACTGGCGACCGCGAGGGCGGACGCTGGCGGCGGGCTTCTCGGACGCAGCTTTGTCTTCGCCGTTGTGCTGCCGACTTTCCTGTTCTGGCTTTACGCCTGCTTTTGGCAGTCGGAGCGCTACGTCGCCGAGACGCGGCTGACCGTGCGCGCGCAACAGGAGAAAAAATCAGGGACCGACGCGGCGTCGATGATCACCAAGCTGACTGGCGGGGGCGCCAGTTCAGCCTCGCAGGACGCCTTCATGGTGCTCAATTACGTGAAAAGTCGCGCCATCGTCGCCGACCTCGGCGGTCGCGACTATATGGAGAAGAAGTTTGCGCGCTCCGGCGTCGACTATTTTTCACGGCTCGGCAGAAACGCCAACGTCGAAGAAATCTGGAAATATTGGCTGAGCCATATTTCGGCCAGCGTCGACACGCTTTCCGGCATTTTGACCGTGCGCGCCGACGCATTCCAGCCCAAGGACGCGCTCGACGTGGCGCGCGACATCGTCAGGCTCAGCGAGGAGCTCGTCAACAAGATCACGCTGCGCAATCGCAGCGACGCATTGAGCCGCGCCGAACTCGAAGTGACGCTGTCGCGCCAGATGCTCGCCGACGCGCGCGAGAAGACGCTTCAGTTCCGCAACCAGAACGTCATCATCGACCCGGGTTCGCGCGCGGCAAGCATTGGCGAACTGTTGGGCAAGCTCACGATGGAGCGCATGGACATCGTCAACGCGCTTTCGACATTTTCGTCGTCGCTCTCCAATGATGCGCCCAGCCAACGCTTGCAACGCACGCGTCTTGCGGCGATCGACCAGCAGATAGCGGATCTCAAGAAGAAGCTTACGGACCCCCAGGGCGCCGACGCGGTTTCGTCGCAGATCGCGTCCTATGAGCGCCTGAAGCTCGACGAGCAATTCGCTGAACGGCTCTATTCGATCGCGCAAACCTCCTACCATCACGCGCGGCAGGAACTTGCAAAACAGCAGCTCTACCTGCTCACGATCGTGGAGCCGACGTTGCCGGAATCCGCGACCTACCCAAAGGCCACGGCGAACACCATCCTGCTGTTTTGCGCGCTGCTCGTCGCCTGGGCGGCGATTTCGCTGATCGTCGCAAGCATCGACGATCACATGGTTTGAGTGTCCCGCGCGACGACGTCGGCGTCATCGGAAAGCGCAGAAACAATCGATTCCTCGGCGAAGGAATAGAGCGCCAAGTCGGCTTCGAGAAGGTCCGCCACGAGGCTGATGCGCGACAGCCGATCGGCCAGCGCGCTGATCGAAGGGTGCACCACCGGTTCATAATCGCCGGCGAGATCGTGGCCGAGGATGCCGGCAAGCAGCGCGCTGAAATCACGAAAGCGGCTGCGCACGCCAACGAGCTCCATCGACGCCAGATTTTCGAGCGCGCCGCTGACGTGACGGCGCTCCGGCGTCTCGCCTGGGATGCAGCCGAACATTCGCGTCATCGGGCTCATGAGCGCGTCGCGCTCCTCGTCGGTGAGATTCCGGAATTTGGCAAGGATGCCTTTCGGATCTTCGAGCGGCAGGTCGCGAACGAAATTGGTCAACGCCGTCAGCCCGGTGAAGAGCAGCGGCAGCATATGCGTCGAATCCGACTTCTGGATCAGGCTGAGGATCACCAGCCGCTGCGCCAGCTCCTCGAAGGGATCGCTCAACAGCGCCGCGGTCGTGAATTTCGCATTGGAGAGAAAATGCGAATAGCGCGGGAAGCTGGAGCGCCCCGACATGAAGATTGATTTGTTGAAACTATTGTTGATGAGCACGAGCATGGTCTCGAAGGCGTAGCGCTCGGTCGACGCGTAGGTGAGCGTGAACAGATTTCTCGACCGTCCTCCCAATTTCTCGATGGGGCGAATCGACCCGTCGAACAGGAAAAATTTGCGCTCGATGTGCCGTCCCTTCTTGAATCGCCGATAGATCAGAATTCCGGTGTCGGCTTCGAGCAGTTCGATGTCCTCGACGCCCGCCAGCCCCTGGACCAGCTTGTCGTCGACCAAAAAGCCAACGAGACCGGTGGCGTGAACGCCGAGGTCGCGCACGTCCGGACGCTGAATTGTCGCCGAAATCTCAATGTCTTCTTCTCCCGGTCTGCGAACCAGGATCTTCGGAACGGCGGAAGGATTATCCGGCGCGAGCCAGCCGCGAATGGCGGCGCCGTCATCGGCGTCAATATTGAAAAACACGTTCGCTCCATCTCAACGGATAAGCGCCGCCGATCCGCGTTCGGCCCCGCTGCTTCGCCTGCCTGCTACTTGGCCATATGATCGCGGACCAGGAAGGCCACGGCGACGAGCGCGAGCCAGCCGATCGTCGCGGGCGCGACAATAATCGCCCACTCGATCCAGCGCCGGGGGTAGAGAGATTTCTCCGCAAGCGTCGGGCGAAGGAAGGAGACGAGATAGGCGCGCTGGGTTTCGAGATCGACGCGCGCGTTTTCAAACATCGATGCGGCGAGCGCATATCTTTGCTGGGCGAGATCAAGCTCGATCTGATGCACGGAAAGCACGCCCGCGCGCTGCGCCAGAGAGCCCTGCCCCTTCTCGCCCCCGCCTGCGATTTGGGTCGAATATTCGTCGATCTGGCTCTTGAGGCTCTGAACCCGTGCGGTGAGCAGCCGCGCTTGAGGCGAGTCCGACGTCGCCGAGTCGCTGTGCAGCGCGAGATCTTCCTGCGTCTGCGCGAGCTCTAGCCGAAGCGAGGTGATGAGCTTGTTGACCGCCTCCGCCGCCGCTGGCGCGTCGAGCACGCCCTCGGCATTGCGCGCGTCGCGCATGGAGGCAGTCGCATTCTTCAACTGTTCTTCGGCGCGCGTCAATTCGGTGCGCGCCTGCGCCAGCGCATCGCGCCTGGAGCGCGTTGACAGTTCGTTAACCAGCCGTTCCGAAAGTTCAGTGACGTTCTGTGCGATGGCGAGCGAATCGCGCGGCGTGAAGGCGCGCACATTGACGGAAATGATGCCAGACATCATGTCGATGCTCGCGTCGATCCGCCGTTTCCAGTATTTTTCCAGCTCCTCGACCGAATCTTCCGGATCGAAACTCGAAAAATAATCGACTCCGGAACGCGAGAACATGGCGCGCAAGCCGACCTTCCGGTCGAGCGCTTCGACCATCGAGCGGCTCCGGATGAAATTGACGAGAACCTGCGCGTCCTGCATCTGCTGAGAGGCCTGCGAACCCATGGCGCCTCCGCTCAAGAGATCGAGACTCGACGCTTCGCCGGCGCGCAGCGCGAATTTGGTTTCGGTCACATATTGCTTGCTGGCGATCAGCCCCCAATAGATCGAGGCGACGAGCAACGGGGCAACGACGAAGGCGGCGAAGCTGGCGAGAACGCCGAGGCGGAACGCGCGGTCGCCGCGTCGCGCCTGGAAGCCGCCGCCCCCGGCGATGACGCTCGTCGGCGCGCGCGATTTATTCGCGGCCCTGCGCAGCGCGCGCGAGATCGACTTCGCCTTGAAGCTCGCGTCCTGCGGGCTCAGCGGCCCTCGTTCGGGTTCGGCGAGCGCGACCGTGATCTCCGGCTGCTGGGCGTGAACGGCTTTAGGCATTGAGCTTCTTATACAGTTCGATCGCGTCGTCGACATTGCTGAAGACGTGCATTCGCCCGCCCGCCAGCACCATGCCGCGATCGCAATATTGCTGAATCGTCGTCATGGCGTGCGACACCATGATGATATCCGCCGTTCGCCGGCGCTTGGAGAACTCCTCTTGGCACCGCGCCGCGAAGCGCGCGTCGCCGACGGCGGTGACCTCGTCAATGAGATAGCAGTCGAATTCGATCGAAAGCGACAGGCCGAAGGCGAGACGCGCCATCATGCCGGACGAATAGGTGCGAATCGGCGCGTCGATATAGGCGCCGATCTCGGCGAAGTCCTCGACGAAGTCGACGACCTTGCGCGCGTCCTGTCCGTACACGCGCGCGACGAACTTCACGTTTTCGCGTCCGCTGAGCATCGGGTGCAGCCCGCCGGAAAACCCCAACGGCCAGGAGATGCGCGATGAGCGCACGACCCGCCCGCCATTGGGCAGCTCGGTGCCTGCGAGCAGGCGCATCAGAGTCGATTTTCCAGCCCCATTGACGCCGAGAATGCCGTAGCTGCGGCCAGCAGCGAAATCGAGGCTGACATGATCGAGCACGACCTTTCTGTGGCCGTGCGAGCGATAATACTTAAAGACATTGTCAAGCTTAATCATGATTCCCGAGCGGCGGACGGTCGTGTTCCGTCACATTCCCCCGGCGCAGCCCATAGCGCGCCGCAGGCCTTCGTTAGGCCGAATTTCTGGCTAAGTCATGGCGAGACAAACGCTTTTCCTTTAAACAGGAGAGGTTTGAATTTTCGTAAACTTCCACCGTCCCTGAATTGCCAAAACTCGACTGGAAGGCGCCCGCATGACGGAAAAGAAGTCCGAAACCAGGCTGCAATCGGTGCGCCGCCATCTGCGCAATGGCTACATTATCCTGACCACACGAGGCGTCGTGGCGCTTTACGGCGCGGCGATGCGTGAACTCGCGAAGCTGATCGATTCGCCGGTCGGCGTGTTTCTCGCGCCGCGCGATCTTTTGCGGGACGGTCCACGCTTCCTGCGCGAACAGGGGTTGCGCGCCGCCTGCGGCGCCGTGTTGCGCCAGATCGCCGCCCAATATGATCCGCCGCTGGGCCGGCGACGCAATCCGATCAACGACCCGCTGCGTCAGGCGGCCATCAGCTATTACTACACCTATGAATTGACCAAGCCGGATGGGGTCGTTCCCTCCCGGCGTCCCGTCAATGAAATGGATTTCGCGCTCGAGACGCCTTTCGCCTATGACGCGGGGCCGAAGCGCGCGTCTTCGATCGTCGCCATCGTCCACGCCTTCTATCCGGACGTGCTGCCGCTTGTTCTCGAAAAGCTGCAGAACGTTCCCGGCGCGCTGGATCTTTGCGTCTCGACCGACACAGAGGAAAAGAGACGGGCGGTCGACGCGGTCTGCGCCGACTGGCGCAAGGGCAAGGTGTTAACGCGCGTCTGCCCGAATCGCGGCCGCGACATCGCCGCCAAATTTTTCGGATTTCGCGACGTCTACGACGACTACGAGCTGTTCATTCACCTTCACACCAAGCGCTCGCCCCACGGCGGCGAGGCGCTGGCGCGCTGGCGCGACTATCTCATCGACAATCTTCTCGGGTCAGAGCGCGTGGCGCGCTCGATTCTCTCGCTGTTCGACGATCCGCGGCTCGGCGTCGTGTTCCCGCAGCATCTTTTCGAACTGCGCGGCATTTTGAATTGGGGCTACGACTACGATCTTGCGCGCAATCTGTTGAAGCGGATGAACATCGACATCGACAAGAACCTCACGCTCGAATTTCCTTCCGGCTCCATGTTCTGGGGCAGGACCGCCGCGATCCGTCCGCTGCTCGACCTCGACATCGACTTTGCTGACTTTCCGCCAGAGAGCGCGCAGGTTGACGGCACGCTCGCGCACGCCATCGAGCGTTCCCTGCTGATGATCGCCGAATCTCGCGGTTTCGAATGGCTCAAAGTCGCGCAGCGCGATCTCTATCCGATGGGCCATACGCTGCTGCCCGTGCACAGCGCCGACGACGTCGCGAAGCATCGGCTCAAGGTCTTCCAACCCGCGCTCGCATGCGTCGACTCCAATTTCTATCCTTTTGCGACTTTGATCGCCGAAACCCGGCCTCTGCTCTCCTATCCGTCGCGCAATGATCGGCCGCGCCTGACGCTGCTGACCCCGACCGTCAATCCGCAGCAGACCTTCGGCGGGATAGCGACCGCGATGAGACTCTTCTCGGCGTTGCTCGCCGAGCTCGGCGACGATTTCGATGCGCGCATCGTGGTGACCGACGCGGATATCGAACCCGAAGCCTATGCGGCGCTCCCCGGCTATGCGCCGGTTCCTTATGCGGCCAGCCTCGACGCCGAAAGGGCTGCGCTCGTCGACGCCAACGAGCGGGAAGGTGGCAGGCTGAACCTGCGCGCCAATGACTTTTTTTTCGCGACGGCCTGGTGGACCGCGGAATTCGCGCTGGCGATGGAGCGCGACCGCGCGCGCTATTTCGGCGGCGAGCGTCCGTTCATTTACCTCATTCAGGACGACGAGCCGCACTTCTATGGCCGCGGCGCAAAGTCCTGTTTTGCCGAAGCGACCTATCATCACGGCGATCAGACAATCGCGATCGTCAACTCTGAAGAGCTATTCTCGGTCATGACCGAGAAATATCAGTTCCGTGACGCCTGTTATATTCCCTACGAGTTGAACGAACGCATTGGCGAGCGGCTGACGAACGTCGCGCGAGAGGCGACGATGCTGGTGTATGGGCGGCCAGCCGTGGCGCGCAACGCCTTCGAGTTGATTTGCGCGGCGCTCGTCATTTGGCAGCAGCGCGATCCGATTCGGGCGAGCCGCTGGAACATCATTTTTCTCGGCGAGGATTTTCCAGACTCGCTTCTCTATCCGGTGCAGAACGCCACTATCGGCGGCAAAGCCCGTCTCGAAGATTATGCCGACTACCTCAGTCGCGCGCTCGTCGGGGTTTCGCTGATGATCTCTCCCCACCCGAGCTACCCGCCGCTCGAAATGGCGGAAGCCGGGCTCGCGACAATCACCAATGCTTTCGCCGGGAAGGATTTGCGTCGCCGGTTCGACAATATCGTTTCGCCCGCGCGGCTTGATGCCGCATCGCTTGCGGATCTGATCGAGAACACTGTCGCGAGAATGGAGCCTTTCGTCGGCGGCATCGTTCCGCGCCAACGCCACTCGGCGCCGTCGGCGGATCTGATGCGTCTCTTCGATCGCGCAACCGTCGCCGCTGAGCTGCGCCGCGCCGCGGCTTCGCCGCTCTATGCGACCGGCGAGACCTCCCGCTCCATCTCGGCGAGCACCTGCGAGATATATTGACCATAGCCGCTTTTGGAGAGTCTTGACGACGCGGCGCGCGCCTGCGCGGTGTCAATCCACCCGGCGCGGAAGGCGATCTCTTCGAGACAAGCGACGCGCTGTCCCTGGCGCTGCTCGATGGCGCGCACATATTCGCTCGCCTCAATTAGCGCCTCGGGCGTGCCGGTGTCGAGCCAGGCGAATCCGCGGCCAAGGCGGGCGACCTGCAGTTCTCCGAGTTCCAGATAGACGCGGTTGAGATCGGTGATCTCCAATTCGCCGCGCGGCGAGGGCTTCAATTGCGCCGCGAATTCCGGCGCGCGTTCGTCGTAAAAATAAAGACCGGTCACCGCCCAATTCGATCGCGGCCGCGGCGGCTTTTCTTCGATCGTGATCGCGCGCCCGGCCGAATCGAATTCGACCACGCCGTAACGCTCCGGATCGCGCACATGATAGGCGAATACCGCGGCCGAGCTGCGGGACGATTCGCTCAACACTTCCGGCAAGCCATGGCCGTAGAAGATGTTGTCGCCAAGGATGAGCACCGAGGGTTCGCCGTCGACGAATTCGGCGCCGATGAGATAGGCTTGGGCCAGTCCCTCCGGCCGCGGCTGCACCGCATATGACAGCGACAGGCCCCATTGCGCGCCGCTCCCGAGCAGCCGCTTGAAGGAAAGCAGATCCTCCGGCGTGGTGATGATCAGGATCTCGCGCACGCCGGCGAGCATCAGCGTGCTGAGCGGATAATAGATCATCGGCTTGTCGTAGACGGGGAGCAATTGCTTCGACGTGACGAGCGTCATCGGATGCAGCCTGGTGCCGCTTCCTCCGGCGAGAATAATGCCGCGCATGAGAATCCTATTCAGTTTGGAATTAATCGGGCGACGCAGGCGTTCACGGAATCGCGCCATTTTGGCAGCGCGACGCCATAGCGGGCTTCGAGCTTGGCGTTGTCGAGCCTTGAATTCGCCGGGCGGCGCGCCGGCGTCGGATAGTCCGCCGTCGCGATGCGCTTGACGCGCACGGGCCTCCGGCCTTTCGTCTCCGCCGCCGAAAAGATCGCATCCGCCATGTCCGCCCAGCTGGCTTCGCCCTGCCCGGTCATGTGGAAAACGCCGCGCAGGCGCGGATCGGAATCCTCGACCAGTCTTTCGGCGATGGCGAGCAGCGCGTCGGCGATATCGAGCGCGCTTGTCGGATTGCCGATCTGATCGGCGACAACGCCGATTTCATCGCGGTTCTCGCCAAGACGCAGCATCGTCTTGACGAAATTCGCTCCAAACGGGCTGTAAACCCAGGCGGTACGCAAAATGACCGAATTTTCGCAACGCGCCGCAATCTGCTTTTCGCCTTCGAGCTTCGAACGTCCATAGGCGCCGGTCGGACCGGGCGCATCGTCTTCGCGATAGGGGCGATCGAGCGTGCCATCGAAGACATAGTCGGTTGAAAGATGCAGCAGCGGCACGTTCAGTTCGGCCGCGGTCTCCGCGACAAAGCCCGCGCCCGCGCCATTGACGCGCATGGCGACGTCCGGCTCGCTTTCGGCCTTGTCCACCTGCGTGTAGGCGGCGGCGTTGATGATGGCGTCGCAGCGCACGCTGCGTAGCGATGCGAGTATCATGTCGCGAGAAGAGAGATCGAAGCTGGGGCGGCCGAGCGCGAGCATTTCGACGCCTCTCGGCGCGCGCTCGATGAGCGAGCTGACGACTTGGCCGGTGAGCCCCGTGACGGCGATGCGCTTCATCTTGCCCACGTTAAGCGAAAACCTCCGGCAGATCGCGCAGCCGCGGCCATTTGCGGTCCTTGTCCGACAGCACGGCGCTTTCGGCGGCGGCCGGCCACGCGATCCCGATGTCGGGGTCGTCCCAGGCGACGCCGCAATCATGCTGCGGCGAATAGAAATTCGTCACCTTGTAGATGACTTCCGTATCGGGCTCGAGCGTGACGAAACCATGCGCGAAACCGATGGGAATGAACAGCTGACGCCAGTTCTCTTTCGAAAGCTCGACGACGACGTGACGCCCGAACGTCGGCGAAGACCGCCGTAGATCGACGGCGACGTCGAGAATGCGGCCGCTGATCACGCGGACGAGCTTGTCCTGCGCGAAGGGCGCGGTCTGGAAATGCAGACCGCGCACCGTCCCGACGTCGCGGGACAATGAGTGATTGTCCTGGACGAAGTCGAAATTCAATCCGGCGTTCGCCCAGGTCTTTTCATTATGCGTTTCGCAAAAGAAGCCGCGCTCGTCGCCAAATTTTTTAGGCGTGACGAGCTTCAGCCCCGAAAGCTCGAGATCTTCAAACAAACAGCCCCCCTGTCGCGCGTCAGGCGACGGCTTCTTCATCTTGCTCGGTAAGCACGCCGAGGCGCTCGCCGCGATATGTGCCCGAGCGGATCGCTTGCCACCAATCCGAATTGTCGAGATACCAGCGCACGGTTTTGCGAAGTCCGGTTTCAAACCGCTCGGCCGGCCGCCATCCGAGTTCCCGCTCGATCTTGGAGGCGTCAATGGCGTAGCGCAGATCATGTCCCGGCCGGTCGGCGACAAAGGCGATGAGATCGCGATGCGATCCGGCGCGCCGCGGACGAAATTCGTCCATCAGTTCGCAGATGGCTTCGACCACGTCGATATTGCGCCATTCATTGCGGCCGCCGACATTATAGGACTCGCCAACGTCGCCTTCGCGCGCCACGCGCATCAGCGCCGAGGCGTGATCCTCGACATAAAGCCAGTCGCGCACATTCTCGCCGCGGCCATAGACGGGAAGCGGCTTCTCCTCGATCGCATTGATGATGGTGAGCGGAATGAGCTTCTCCGGGAAATGATAGGGTCCGTAATTATTGGAGCAATTGGTGACGATCGTCGGAAGACCGTAAGTGTGACGCCAGGCGCGCACGAGATGGTCGGAGCCCGCCTTCGAGGCCGAATAGGGCGACGTCGGGGCATAGGGCGTGTCTTCGTGAAACAGCCCTTCCGCGCCAAGCGCGCCGAACACCTCATCGGTGGAGATATGCATGAAGCGGAAGTCGCGCGCGCGGGCGCGATCGAGTTGGCGCCAATAGTCCAGCGTCGCCCGCAGCATGACGAAGGTGCCGACGACATTGGTTTCGATGAAGGCCGCCGGCCCGTCGATCGAGCGATCAACGTGGCTTTCGGCGGCAAGATGCATGACGACGTCGGGCCGAAAATCCTCGAAGGCGCGCGCGACTGCCGCCGCGTCGCAGATATCGGCTTGGAGGAAGGAGAAACGCGGACTGTCGGCGACCGGCCGCAGCGATGCGAGATTTCCCGCATAGGTGAGCTTGTCGAGAACGAGAATCTGATCGACGCTCTTGCCGATGACGGCGCGCGCAACGGCCGAGCCGATGAACCCCGCGCCCCCGGTGATCAATATTTTCATCAAAGCCCCGCTTTTATCTATCGCTCCGCCCTGAAATCGCGCCTTCACGCCCGCGCTGGGGAGCCCTATTGCGAAGGCGGCGGTCGGCGCTCATGCCGTTTACGCGGACTATGTGGCGGAACAACGTCATGACACGGCACGAGAATTTGGCGCGGCGGCGAGCGTGACGGCGCTGAATTGCGCGATTGCCGCGCGCGCGGATATGCTTCGGGCGACTTCAGCTTCGCATGGCGACGGCGCCATGCCTCACGATCGGGCGCGGCCGTCAATGTGGAGAGAGCAGTTCGACTATTATTGGGATGGGCGGCGCCGGCTGGCCATCGGCTGGTTCGAGGGCGCCGAACGCGCGGCGGTCCGGCCGGAACTCACGGTCGTCTCGGCGCGCGACGAGCGCTTTACGAGCGCGCCCACGCTCATCGACGTCATCGGCGCCGCGCGCTGGCGCGCCCGCATCATTGTCGTTGACGTGCCTTCTGAGCATCGATTCGTGCGATTGACCGCGGCCGATGGCGCCGAACTCATCCTGGCGCTCTCCGCGGAGCGCGAACTGCCGCAGGGCGGCGACTGGCGCCTTCTCCTGACGTTGCTGCCGGACGCCGGCGGCGCCGACCCCGTCGCCTTTCGGCTGGCGGCGTTTCCGGCGCGCGGCGACGTCGAACGGCTGTCGCGCGAGCAGACCGCAGCGGCCGGCGCGCGATTGGTATGGGCGATCGGCCAGCGCCGCGTCGTCGAACGCGCCGACAACGCCGTCGTCATCCGCCTCGCGCCGGCGCGCCGCATCTTCCCGGCCTATCAGAGCCGACTCGTCCTGGAGGCGGCGCCGTTCGAATCATCGGCGGCGGCCGACGCGCGCGAGGCGCCCTTCGCGATTATGGAGCATTGGCTGCGCGAATCCGGCGCGCCGCGCATCATCCTTCGGCTGCGAATTCCCGATTCGATCGAAGAGAGCGCCACACTGCTTGGCCGATGCAGCGTCGCGCTGGCGATGAACCAGCGCCGGCGGCTGAAAGGCTGGACGCTCGAGCAGCGGTCGGCGGGAGAACCGGCCGTCGATCCGCTCACCTTCGACGACCTGCGGCAGGCGACAGGCGATCCGCATGAACATCCCGACGCGGCGGAAACGGCGGAGCCGGTTGTCGTCGGCAATCTATTGGCGCTGCTTGTCGATCCTGACGAGGCGGAGGTCGACGGAATCGCCTTGCGTCGCAGCCGCGAGAAAGCCGCGCCCGGCATGGGCGAAACCGCGGAAATCGAATTTTACGGCGCGGCCCTTGGCGATGACGTCGGCCTTGTCTGCCCCGCCGCGGCGCCCGGCGATCTCGGGGTCGCCCCGGTCGATCCAGGCGGCCCCGCCTTCGCGCGGCTTTTCCGCGTTGAAGGCGACGCACTCGCGCCCCGCCGCGCGACGGATGACGAGGGACTTCTCGACGACCTCATGCGCCGCGCCGCCGACGCCGCGCGCGCCGCGACTGGCGCAGCCGCCCGCGCCGTGGCCGAGCGAGCCGCCGGTCTGAAAGGCCGACGCGACAAGTTCGTCGCTTCGCTGAACGGCGCTCTGGCGCGGGCGGAAGTCGCTGCGCGTTTCGAGCCGCCGGGCCTGTGGGATGCGCTCGAGCCTTTGGCGCAAGCGAGCTTCGCAGCGCTCGTCATCGGCGAGACGGGGCCGGCCCGCGCGCGTCTGCAGCAGCTCGGCGGCTATGGCGCCTTTTGCGCCGATCCCGCGCTTGCCGCAGTCATTGCGGAGGGCGGCGAATTTGCGCAGTTCACGCGCCCCTCCGCCGAAGCCGCCCCAGCACGCAGCGCGCCCTCTCTGCTTGCGCGCTATCTCGACGCGTGTGGCGCGCAAGGCATGGCGCCGGCGGGCGTTGACGCCACGCAAGAAGCGCGGCTCATGCGCGCGCTTTTGAAAGAGCCGGACGTCGCCGCGTTGCGCGAGGCGCGCGTCGCTCTGGCGATCGACGACGGCGTCAGGCGCGAAGCAGCGAAGGCGGCGCGACTCATCATTGACCCCGCCGCAGTCGAACGAGCGCGCGCGCATTTCGCTGAAGCCGGCGCGACGGACGCGGCCGACATGCTCGAAGCCTATCTTGACTTGCGGCGCGCTGGCGGCTGGGCGCCGCCGCATGAAGCGCCGACTCTCGCCGCGCTCGTCGCGCGCGCCGGCGTCGAACGCGACGTCGCGCGGCTCGAAGCCGAAAGCCTCGCGCAGGCGCCGCCGGCTCAGGAGCGATCGAAGGGATTATTTGCGGCGATGCGCGGGTTGTTTGGACGCTGATGGCCACGCCCGCGCGGCCTGCGGCTGTTCGCCGGAACCTGTCTCGCCTCAATCGCGAGTTACCGGATCAATTTGCCTCCACGCCCCGCATGCAGTGAACGCAAAAATCTTCGATTCTCAGGAATGTGACACTGAATTGGATTATTCTGCCGCGGAACGCGTCGCGCAAGACGAAAACGTCTTCTACTGCGCAGCAGAACAAAGGCGAATGACCTGCGTCTGGATCGATCGTGGCCGATGCACACTTGGCTCAGACCATCGGTTCCATGCCAGAGCCCCCGTGTTTAAGAGGACGACATGACAGATAGCGACAAGACCGAAGCGGAAATTCTGCAGCAGTGGATTGAGGCTGTCGGCGGCGGCATCTCTCTTGGAGAGAGCCTGTTGAAATCTGTAGAGGTGTCAAAAAGGGGCGATTAAGCTGACGATCGTGCTGAAGAAAAAGAAGCAGAGAAAAGGGGCCGACCAAACACAGCCATAGTCGCTCCGGACCGACCCGCAGAGATAGCGCCGACCGAGCGCTACGCGCGCTACAAAATGATATAATCGTCACATGAGCGAGATCGAGCTAAAACTCTTGCTGGACAAGGAGATGTCGAGTGAGATTTGGGCGCGCCTGAAGGCATCGAAGCTGGCTCACGGCGCTCCTGTAACGAAAACGCTTAGAAGCATTTATCTCGATACGCCCGAGCATGCACTGAACAAGGCGGGAATTGCGCTGAGGCTCAGGCGCGATGGGCGTCGGTGGATTCAGGGCGTAAAAACCAGGGCGACGTTGCATGGCGGCCTATCGCAGGTCGGCGAGCTAGAAAACCCGGCGCCTGGCGGACGCCTGTGTCTCGATGCAATTTCCGATGCATCGATTCGGGAGGAGATCATTGACTGCGTCAACGGCGCTACGCTTCAGCCCGTTTGCGAGACCGTGATCACGCGCAGGACGAGCGAGTTGATGCTTTCCGACGGCACGCGCGCGGAGCTCGCGCTCGACATTGGCGAAATTCGGGCTGGCGAACGCTCTGCTGAACTTTCCGAGTTGGAAATCGAACTCCTCGCCGGCAACGCGAGCCGACTGTTCGACATTGCGCTCATCCTGGTTCCCGATGGCGGGTTGCAGTTCTCCCGTCTTTCCAAGGCCGCGCGCGGATATTTGTTAGCCCAAGAGGGGCGGATTGATCCGCCGCTTGCGCCCCGCAACGCTCAAAATATTTTGCTCGACCCGGCGCAAACCGCCGAGCAAGCGGCGCGCGACGTCTTGCGCGAATGCCTCGATCAGATCGCCACGAATGTGCTCGTCGTTCGCGAGCTGGACGACGACGAGGGGCCTCACCAGCTGCGGGTTGGCCTGCGGCGATTGCGCAGCGCATTTTCGGTCTATGCCTCCGTGCTGCGAAGCCCCGAGATGAAGCGGCTTGACGCCGAGGCGCGCTGGCTCGGACAAGAAGTCGGGAGCCTGAGGGATCTCGATGTGGTGGCGAACGACATGGCGCGGCGCGAAGCCGCAACTCATCCCGACGAGCCCGGACTTTCGGCGCTCGCCGATGTGGTCTCGCGGCAGGCGAAAGAACGGCGTGAGCAGCTGCGCAAGCTTCTTGTCGGCGCGCGCGTGCAGGCGTTCCTCATCGATCTTGCGCGATTCGTGGAGACGCGCGGCTGGCTTGTCGCGCAGGATTTCGGCCAGACGGAGCGACTGGCGGCGCCGATTACAACGCTCGCGCGCGCGTCTCTCAACAAGCGCTGGAAGAAAACCGCCAAGCATGCCCAGGGACTTGAGACGCTAACCGTGGAACAGCGCCACGAGTTGCGCAAGGAGCTCAAAAAGCTGCGCTATGCCGTCGAGTTCTTTTGCTCCTTATTTCCGGCGAAACGAATCGATCCTTTTTTGAAGCATCTGAAAAAACTGCAGACCGTATTTGGCGATCTCAACGACGCTGCGACGCTGAAAGCGATGTTCACGGGAACGGATGTTCCCGGCGCCGACGCTCCCTCGATACAGCGCGCCATCGGCTGGATGATCGGGGCGAGTCAGGCGCGCGCCGAATTGGGCTGGACCGGCGCCAAGGCGCTCTGGAGAGATCTCGAGCAGACCCGCCCGTTCTGGAAATGACGAAATCGCAATCGCCGCGCCATTGGGCGTTTCCGCGATAATTTTTTGGATTGCCCTTGGCACCATGTTACATGGCCCCGCGAAGCGGCTGGACGCTGAGGATTACAGCATCGATACGCGATGCGCGCCGTCTTATTGAATGTCGGATATTGGGAGAAATCTATGCAGAGCGATCCTTTCAGCGAGATCAACGCCACCTTCCGAATGATTTATGGCGCAAATCGCGACGAGGTGTTCGCATCGACGCCGGTCTCTGCGATCACATTAATCGGGACCGGCGAAATCTGGCGCATCGAGCATGGCGCGGTCGTAAAATCCTATCCGCCGACGCCGTGGCTTTCGCAGGTCAAGTCGCTGATGCATGCGGTCATCGGCGTCCAGGGAACCTGGGCGCGCCTGGTGCGCGGGAAAGACCCTGAATCCGCACGACTTGCGGCGGTACGCCTGAATAAGGCGCTGGAGGAGGCTGTGTCGCGTTTGTCGCGTGAGCTGCCCGCCGAACTCGTGTCCCCCGCGCAAATCGTTCTGGGCCAGCTCCTTCAGCTCTCAGTCAACTGGGCCGCAGGTCAGATGGCGACGCCGGCGGAACTCCCGGAAGCTCTCGAAAAGGTTCAGGTCGAACTTGAGAAGATCATTACCGCTGTAGGAGAAGCGGTCTACGCATCAATCGTCAGAGGCTTGCACAGTTTCATCGACGAGACCGACCCTGCTGTTTGGGAGACCTGTCTCGTCTGCGTTTGCGGCGTGGCCTTTGGGCGCCGCGACAATATTGAAATCGCAGCCGCCATGTCGTTGATGGGCGAAGAGTCGGTCGGAACGCGGCTTCTCTATCTGGAGAATGCGCACGATTTGCCTCAGGCCATGGCGTGTTTGGCAGCGGCTCTCGCCGATAGAGATCTCGGAGAAGGCGTTTTCAACGATCCCTATCGCATGTGGCGCGATCTTCTGGGCGACGTCGCCGCCCGGCATGTCGGCAAAGGCTTCTTCCCGACGCTCGGCCGCGATCGATAAGGACAGCGTTTTGAGCGTCAGCTTAGAGACGCCGCCGCCGCGCGACCGCGAAGCGTCAGAAGAGCCCCGCATTATAGGCGGCGACGTGACTGAATTCGCCAAGCGCCATCGCGATGTTGAGCGCTTCGGCGGCCAGTGCGATAGCGACGACTCCAAAAATTCCTGTCGTGATCATCGGTCCCATGACGTTCTCCTTTCTGCGTTAATCAGAAGTTAAGGAGAGACGCGCGCTGGCGCTGTGCGCCGACGCACAAGCCTGGAGCGACCGGGAGCACCCGGCTTAAGGGGATTGCCGACGGCCGCTCCTAGCGATGGAAAAGCGAGACCGCCAGGAAGAGCGCCAGCAGCAAACAGAGCGTTTGCCAGAAGATGAGGGGATTGCGTTCGTAGAGAGACTTTTTGCGCAGCGCCAGCGGTTGTCCCCGCGCCGAGCCGTTTTCGAGCTCGAAGGCGAACTCCAGCACATCGCCGAACCGATCGTCTCGCGCGACGGCGATCGCTTTGAGGATGGCGGCGTCGAGCCAGGCGGGAAGGTCGGGTCTCTTGTGGGCAAGCGGCGGCGGCTTGGTGAAGCGCGGTCTGCTGAACGGCTCGATCTCGCCGTAAGGGTAGCAACGGCTGAACATCCGATAGATGGTGACCCCGAAAGCATAAAGATCCGACGCTTCGTCGCCGGCGGCGCCGTCGAAAAGCTCGGGCGCCATATAGCTCGGCGTGCCGGGCGCATGCGCTTCCGGCAAATTCTCGAGGTTCGGCGCGCGACAGACGCCGAGATCGACGAGCCGCAGCCCGCCATCCTTGAGCAAAATGACGTTGTCCGGTTTGATGTCGCGGTGGATGACGCCGCAGCGATGCAGGGTCGCGATCGCGCGCGACAAACGCGTCGCGATCGAAACGCCTTCGGCAAGATCGATCCGCGGTTCGCGCCGCAGGCGCCCCTCCAGCGTCTCACCATCGTAATATGGCATCACCGAATACAGCCGGCTTTGTCTGCCCGGGAGAAGTTCGACGACTTCGCCGATGAACGGGCTTCTCACCCGCGCTGCAACCCAGGCTTCATTGACGAAGGCGAGCCGGTAGGCGGCGTCATCGGCGACGCGCGGATGCGGAAATTTTAAAACGACCGCCTTTCCGTTCTGCGGATCCGTCGCCCGCATCAGCCGACTGTAGCGACCTTCCGACAGAAGGCCGACAATTCGAAAATCGTCGACAAAATCTCCGATGGCCGGCAACTCGCGAATCGACAAGGCTGCGAAGGCGCGCGACAAGGCGCGCTCGTCGGCGGGCGGCACATCGACGACGTCAATGACAAGCGCCGTGACATTGTCATGGCTGCCCGCCTCGAGCGCCGTCTGAACAATCCTCTCCGACGTTTCCTGCGGCCCGCCCCTTTCGGCGAGCAGCGCACGAAGCTTCGCGTCTGGCAACACGCCATGAACGCCGTCCGAACACAGCAGAAATCGATCATGGACATTGAGACCATGCGTTCCCTGGTCAAACAAGAGCGCATCCTCGAAGCCGACAGCGCGAAGGAGCGCATGGGCGAAATCGCCGCGACCTAAGGTGTGATCTTTCGTCAGTCTTTCGAGGCTGGCGCCAGCGAGTCGGTAGACGCGCGTATCGCCAACATGGAGGATAAAGGCGTTTCGACGCGACAGGATCAGCGCGCTGAACGTCGTCGCCATGCCTTCCAATGAAGGATCGACTCTCGACTGCGCCGCGATCCAGCTGTTGGCCGCTTCGAGTGAACGGGCGGCGGCGCGACTGACGCCCAAAGTCTCCGGCTGCGCATAATAGCCGTCGATGAAGGCGCGCACGGCAGTCTCAGCCGCCGCGCGCCCGCCCTTGTGGCCGCCGACGCCATCGGCAATGGCGGCGACGACGCCCTGCAAGGCGCCGGCGCCGCCTGGACCCAGGCAAAATGCGACATAGTCCTGATTGTCGGGCCGTCGGCCCGTTCGCGTCGCAAAGCCCGCTTCGATTCGAAGATCATGAACGACGCCGACCGACACGGCTGTTCCTCAGCTCAGATTCGCGCGCCGGAAACCGCGCCCCAGGTCGTGCGCCAGCGCGTCTTCACGAAGATCAAACCGACGAGACCGAGCAGCGCAAGGAAGCCGAAGAAGACGAACCCGGCGGTGAAGCCGCCCGTCGCGCCTTTGGAGTAGGCGAGCGTCTTGGCGAGAAAAAATCCGCCAAAACCACCCGCGGCGCCGACGAGGCCCGTCATCGCGCCGATCTCCCGGCGGAACCGCTGCGGCAGCAATTGAAACACCGCGCCATTGCCCATGCCGAGCGATAGCACGCCGACGGAGAACAGCGCCACCGCAGCAAAGGCGACGGGCGGCAACTGCATCAGACCCCATCCCGCAACGCCTTTCGCCGGGGCCGGTCCCGCCGGCAGAAAGGCGACGGCGAAATAGCAGGCGGAGACGAGAACGAAGAGGAAGCACAACGTCTTCACCCCGCCGATGCGGTCCGCGATATAGCCGCCGACGGGCCTGAAACCCGAACCGAAAGCGACGATCAGCGCGACCATGAGGCCCGCGGCGACTCCCGTGGCGTGATACTGCGTCGTGAAATAGAGCGGAAGCGCCGAAGCAAGGCCAACAAAGCCGCCGAAGGTGATGAAGTAGAAGAACATGAACCAACGGCTGTCGGAGTCCGCGAGCATTCTGCCGTAGTCGGCAAGAGCAATCGTCGTTTTGGCGCCGGGCGCGTCCTTGGCGGCCAGCGAATAAATCAGCAGCACCAAAACCATCAGCGCGAGCAGAACGCCATAAACGGTCTGCCAACCGTAGGCCTCGGCGATCGAGGGCGCAAAAAGCGTGTCGAGCACGACCCCCATATTGCCGGCGCCGGCGATGCCCATCACCAGACCCTGATATTGCGGCGGATACCAGCGGCCCGCCTGCGGCAGGGCGACGGCGAAGGAGGCGCCGGCGAGCCCGAGGGACAGACCGAAAAGCGCGATGGCGATCGAACTGCTCAAGCCAAAGACGCACACCAGAGATACGGCGAACATCACGATCGCCTGCGCGAGGATGCCCGTCATCTTCGGGCCGATCGCGTCGGCGAGGAGGCCGAGCGGAACGCGAAAGAAGGCGCCGCCCAGAACCGGAATCGCGACAAGCGAGAGTTTGTCCTCGACGGAAATCGGCATGCCTTTGGTGATGTAAATCATCAGCGGGCCGAGTGAGACCCAAGCCATGAAGCTGATATCAAAGTAGAGGAAGGCCGCAAGCAGCGTCGGCCAATGACCGGCCTTCTTAAAATCCGACAGTTTCATCAGATGCTCCTTCTTTCATGCTTGTTTTGTCCGCTCGCGCCAAATCCATCGCAGACTCGGCGGCGAGAGAAATCTTGATGAGACGTTGAATTTCCGGCCGGCAGGAGCCGCAATTGGAGCCCGCGCGGGTGGCCTTGCCGACGTCGAGCGCCGATCGGCAGCCTTGTTGGATTGCGGCTTCGATTTGCTTTTGGCCGATGCTAAAGCATGAACAGACGAGCGGACCGTCATTCGTCAGCTGTCGGCCCGAGCGACCGGACAACAGCGACAGCCGCTCTGACTGATCGAGACGATCGCGGGCGAAGAGTTCGAGCGCGAGGTCCCAGGATTGTGCAACGGGAGACAATGCCCAGACGAGCGTTGCGCGGTCTCCAAGGAAGGTTGCGCCGGAAAACTGGTCTTTCGTCTCATCGATCAAATGGATGACGTCTTCGCTCGCCGCAGCGGCGCGGATGACGTCTGTCCAGTCGTCATCCGACAGGTCGGCGGCGACGCGATAGCCGTAGCCATTGGCGACGGCGACGCGCGCCCACCATACGCCCTCGGGCAGCGTGATCGAGTTGCGGGAGAGAAGAAAGCCCTGGCGCGCGAGGCGCAAAGGGGTGACGATCGCGGGCGTCGCCTTCGATTCCGGCTGTCCCGAGAAAGGGTCGACGAAGGGCGCGACAAGCGCGCCAACGCGCGCATCCGCGGCGGTTTCATCGGTCCAGTGAATCGGCGCGAAAATATGCCCCGCAGGCTGACGGTCCGTTATCACCGCGCGCAAGACGCAACTCCCATAGGGCGTCGCGACGCGGGCGAAACCGCCGTCGTCGACTCCAAGGTCCGTCGCGTCTGACGGATGGATCTCGACGAAGGGTTCAGGAAGATGCCGCGCAAGGCGCGGGCTCGCGCCGCTGCGCGTCATGGTGTGCCACTGATCACGAATGCGACCGGTGTTGAGCCGAAGCGGAAAGTCCCGCGTCAATGTGGTCGCCAAGGTCGGCTTCGCCAGTGCGATGAATTTCGCTCGTCCGCCCGGCGAAAAGAAACCGCCTTCAGCGAAGAGTCGCGCGCGGCCTTTGCCGTCGCTCTCATCAATCGGCCATTGCGCCGGCTCGAGCGCGTCATATTCGGCATCGGTTAAGCGCGCGAGACCGCCAATATCGAAAGCGCGCGTTCCGTTATTCTCAAATGCCGAGAGGGCGGCGTGTTCGCGAAAGACGTCGGCGGAGGAAAGGTAGTCGAAGCCTGCAAAGCCCATGCGTCGCCCGACATCCGCGAAGATCGCCCAGTCGGCGCGCGCTTCTCCCGGGGCAGGCATAAAGGCGCGCTGACGCGAGATGCGGCGCTCCGAATTCGTCACCGCGCCGTTCTTTTCGCCCCACGCCTGCGCCGGCAGGAGCAGATGCGCGCCGCTGTTGATCGTGTCGTTCGACGCCACATTGTCGGAGACGATGAAGAGTTCGAGCTTGCTGAGAGCGGCGCGCGCGGCATTGGCGTTCGGAAGCGACGCCGCCGGATTGGTTCCGACGACCCACAGCGCCTTGATGTCGCCGCGCGATACAGCGTCGAACATCTGCACCGCCTTCAGCCCCTCGCGCGTCGCCATGCGCGGCGCGTTCCAGAAGCGGCGCACGCGGTCGATGTTTGCGGGCTCGAAGCCCATATGCGCGGCGAGGCTGTTGGCGAGCCCGCCGACCTCGCGACCGCCCATGGCGTTGGGCTGACCCGTGAGCGAAAAGGGCGAGGCGCCGGGCTTGCCGACGCGGCCGGTGGCGAGGTGACAATTGATGATCGCGTTGACCTTATCGGCGCCCTGCGCCGACTGATTGACGCCCTGCGAGAAGCAAGTGACCGTGCGCGGCGTTTGCGCGAACCATCCGAAGAAGGACGCAATGTCGACCTCGCGCAATCCGGTCGACAATGCAGTCGCTTCAATCGTCGGCGCGATGGTCTGTGCGGCCAACAGGGCTTGCCTCAAGCCGGCCGTGTGACGGCCGATGTAATCGATATCGAAGGCGGCGACTTTCGCGAGATAGACAAGCAGGCCGCAAAAAAGCGCCTGATCCGCGCCCGGCGCGATCTGCAGAAACAGATCGGCGCTTTCCGCCGTCGGGGTGCGGCGCGTGTCGATGACGACGAGCTTGGCGCCGCGCTCTTCCTTGTTGCGCATGATGCGCTGGAAAAGAACAGGGTGACACCAGGCGGCGTTGGAGCCGACCAGCACGATGAGGTCGGCTTCGTCCAGATCCTCATAACAGCCCGGCACGACGTCGGCGCCGAAGGCGCGCTTGTGGCCCGCGACCGTGGAGGCCATGCACAGGCGCGAATTGGTGTCGACGTTGGCGGAGCCGATAAAGCCCTTCATCAGCTTGTTGGCGACGTAATAGTCCTCGGTCAGCAGTTGACCGGAGAGGTAGACCGCGACGGCGTCAGGACCGTGCTTGTCAACGATGCGGCGAAATCCCTCCGCGGCTTCGTCCAGCGCCGCATCCCAACTCACGCGCGCGAAGGCGCCGTCAGACTGACGGCGCATCGGATAGAGAAGGCGCCCCTCCAGCCCAAGCGTTTCGCCGAGAGCTGAGCCCTTAGAACAGAGCCGGCCGAAATTTGCAGGATGGGCCGGATCGCCAATCACGTCGGCGCCATTTGCGGACGCGAGCACGCCGCAGCCGACGCCGCAGTAAGGGCAGGTCGAGCGCGTCGTCGTCGCCTGAACAGGCGCAATGCTGCTGTGCAGACTTTCAAGCGGCGCGGGCGCCAGGACTTCATCGAGCATGAGCGGCCTCAATAGACGTCCTGTTGATAGCGCCCGTTTTTCTTGAGCTGCGCGACGAAGGCGACCGCTTCATCTGCGCTGCGGGCGCCAAATTCGGCGACGACGTCGACAAGCGCGCGTTCGACGTCCTTGGCCATGCGCTGCGCATCGCCGCAGACGTAAAAATGCGCGCCTTCCGCCAGCCACGCCCATAATTCACGGCCGGACTGGCGCATGCG
This sequence comes from Methylocystis sp. L43, assembly GCF_015709525.1. Taxonomy (GTDB): domain Bacteria; phylum Pseudomonadota; class Alphaproteobacteria; order Rhizobiales; family Beijerinckiaceae; genus Methylocystis. The sequence continues at coordinate 153,444 of NZ_JADNRA010000034.1, forward strand.
GTCCTGCACATAGAATTTTTCCGCGCCGTCGCGCGACCAGGCGAGCGACAGACGTGTGAGCAAACCTGTCGCCTTCATCGTTTCGAATTCGTCGGCGTAGAAGAAATCGCAGGCCGAGCGCTGGTGTCCAAAGAAGAGCCAGTTCCTGCCGGGCGCGCGGGTCGCCGCGCGCTCCTGCAGAAAGGCGCGAAATGGCGCAACGCCGGTGCCAGGCCCGATCATGATGATCGGCGTCGCAGGATCATCCGGCAGGGCGAAGCCATGCGCCGACTGCACATAGACCGGAAGCCTGTCGCCCGGCGCGATGCGCTCGGCCAGAAAAGTCGAGGCGACGCCAAGACGCCTGCGCTTGCCGACGACATATCGAACCGCGTCGACAGTCAGCGAGAGGCGCCCCGGCGTCGCCTTGGGGGACGAGGAGATGGAGTAAAGACGTGGCTGCAGCGGCTCCAAGGCTTCGACAAAGGCCTCCGGATGCGGCCGCGCGCCTGGAAATTTCTGCAGAACGGCGAGCACGTCGAGCGTTGCCGCGTCGCCGTCGGGGTCCCTGCCCTGCGCCAGCAAACGCGCCTTCTCCCGCTGCGTGCCGCCGGTAATGAAGGAGATCAGCTCGAAGAGCGCATCAGGCGCCGGATTGAGCGAGACGTCGTTCAGCAATGCGTCGCGCAGAGTCTTGTCGCGCACCGGCGTCACATGCGAGGCGCCGAGCATGGCGATGATCTGATCGACGAGGCCGAGATCATTTTCGGGAAACACGCCGAAACTGTCGCCGACTTTGTAGCTGAGTTCGCCGGCGCCGAGATCGAACTCGATGTGCCAGGTGTCTTTTTCCGAGCCCTCCTTGTTCAGCCGACGGCGTGAAAGGAACGTCGCGCGCGCCGGATTGTCGCGCGAGCAGCCGAGCGCTGAAGCGATCGTGGGTTCAATCTGGGCGACAGTGGTCGGCGCTGGCGAAGGCTGATCCAGCTCCGCCGCAAGCGCCTTCAGCATGCGCGCCGTGTCCTTGCCTCCGGGCGCGCAGAGGTTGAGGCGCGCTTCCTTCTTGGTGGCGAGAGCATCCGCGTAAGTCTCGCAAATGTAGCCGCACTGGCCGCAGTCTTGCTGCGCCATGGCCGCCATCAGGCGACGACGCAGCGGACGGCCTTGGGCAAGCTGCATGCGCGATTCGAGCGCCAGCGTCTGGTCATGCCACGGCGCCGCGCCATCGTCGCTATCGGCGCCGGCCATCACGGCGGCGTTGGCCTCTGGCGAGAGCGGCGTGATCGAGCTGTCATCCGGCGCAGCAAAGCCGGCAAAGAAGCCGCTGAGCCAGGCGCGCTGCTCGGGCGTGAAAGGCGCGTTCGGCGGAATGAGAAACGGCGGAGACGACAGATGGGTCACGCTATGCTCTCCTCGTTGATGAGACGACGCAGCCCCTCGATGTCGTGACGGCGGGCAAAGCCGACAAAGGTTTCGTCCGCGTTCGCCCGGTTTTTTCGATAGGCGCGGAGAATTTTCGCCACCATTTGGGGCGCCTCTTCCGCCTTCACATTTTGAAAGAGTTTCGAGGCAATGCGCGCGTCTTCCGCAAAGCCGCCACCGACGAGAATGTGATAGCCCTCGACCGCGTCGCCCTCGTCATTCACCGGCACGCGCGCGCCGATCAGTCCGATGTCGCCGATGTAATGCTGCGCGCATGAGTGATGGCAGCCGGTGAGATGAATGTTGATCGGCGTGTCGATCGGCGCCGCGGTCTCGCAATAAGCCGCGATCTCTTCCGCATGCCGCTTGGTGTCAGCCGCGGCGAAACGGCAGCCGAAATTGCCCGTGCAGGCGATGAGCCCCGCGCGAATCGGCGAGGCCTGCGTCGAAAGACCCAGCGCCGCGATCATCGCGACAGCGTCCGCGACGTGCTCGTCGGCGACGCCGGTGATCAGCACATTCTGCCACACGGTGAGACGCAGGCCGCCGTCGCCGAATTGGCGCGCGATCTCGGCGAGACCGCGCGCCTGCTCGGGGGTGAAACGACCGACCGGCAACAATACGCCGATCCAATTGAAGCCCGCCTGCTTTTGCGGATGCACGCCGATATGCGCGGCGCGATCCTGACGCGGGCGCGTGGCGATCGCAGCCGCGTCGACGCGAAGCAGCTTGCGGCCCAGCTTTTCTTCGACGGCGGCGAGGAATTTGTCGAAGCCCCATGCGTCGAGCACATATTTGAGCCGCGCCTTGGCGCGATTGGTGCGGTCGCCATGCTCGATGAAGACTCGCAGAATTTTGTCGGCGACCTCCACCGCCTCGTCCGGCGAAACGATCACGCCCGTGTCGCGGGCGAAATCCTTGTGACCGGTGATGCCGCCGAGCGCGAGGCGGAAATAAACGCCCGGCGCGACGCCCTGCTCGTCGTTCACGACAACGGCCTGAAAGCCAATGTCGTTCGTGTCTTCCAATGCGCCGATCAATCCCGCGCCGTCAAAGGCGATGTTGAACTTGCGCGGCAGTCCGTAAAGCGAGCGATCGTTGAGGATGTGATGGTGCATCGCGCGCGCATAAGAACGCGTGTCGATGAGTTCCTGCGGATCGACGCCCGCGGTCGGCGTGCCAGTGATGTTGCGGATATTGTCGGCGCCGGAGCCTTTGCTCCAGAGCCCCAGATCCTGAATCGCCTCCAAAATATTCGTGGCGTTTTTCGGTTCGATTTCGCGGATCTGGATATTGGCGCGCGTCGTGACATGCAGATAGCCGCCGCCGTAATTTTTCGCGAGATCCGCAAGCCCGGCGAACTGCCAATGGGTGAGCGCGCCATTGGGAATGCGCAGCCGGCACATATAGGAATCCTGCGCCGGCGCGACATAGAAGAGTCCATAGTAGCGCCAACGGAAATTGTCGGCGGGCTTTGGCGGCGCGTTCTCTTTCGCTTGAGCGACAAGCCGCGGCCAGGCGTCGAACGGATGCTCTTCGCGCTTCCATTTTTCCTGATCGTTGAGCTTGCCGCCTGCGGCCGTGACGCGGTCCTGCGCGGATACATGCGCGGCGTCGGGTCCCATCGGCTGTGCTTGCGCGGGCGGCGCCTTTTGTCCGCCACGCGCGGAAAAGCCGGCTGCAAAGCCTTCGAGATAGCGCTTCTGGTCGAGCGTGAAATCGACGGACATTTCAGGCGGCCTCTTGCATCGGCGCGCCGAACAGCAATTGGTCGCGCTGAGATGAAATGTCCGCGCCGGAGCGGATGAGATCGAGAATATCTGCGCCGCCATTCGTATCTCCCACCAGGATCGCGCCCACGAGCCTGTCGTCGCGCACGACAAGCTTGCGATAAATCCCCATGCGCGGGTCCTTGCAGACGATGCGGCGCGCATCGCCTTCGCCGAGATAATCGCCGGCCGAAAAAACGCGCACGCCGGAGACTTTCAGGTTAGTGGAGACGACGCTGCCGCCATAGGACGCGTCTTGTCCGGCGAGTCGCATGGCGAGAACGCGGCCCTGCTCATAGGCCGGCTCGACGAGGCCGTAACAGACGCCGCGATGTTCGGCGCATTCGCCGATGGCGAAAACGCCGGCTTCGCTTGTCTTGAGGGCATCGTCGACCTTCACGCCTCGCCCAACGTCCAGACCCGCCTGTCGCGCGAGATCGGCGTTCGGGTGAATGCCGACGGCGAAAATCACGGCGCCGACCGGAATCATTCGTCCGTCGGCGAACTCGACTTTTTCGACGCGACCCCCGCCGCAAATGCGCGTCGCATTGGCGTTGAGAAGCACGCGCACGCCTTTTTCTTCAACGAGGCGGCGCAGGATGTCGGCGCCGGCCGCATCGAGTTGGCGCTCCATCAGCCGATCCATGACGTGGGCGAGCGTCACGTCGACGCCGCGCCGGGCGAGACCGTAGGCCGCCTCCAATCCGAGAAGGCCGCCGCCAATCACAAGCGCGCGCATCTCCCTTCCCAGCCGGGACAGCGCCTCGACATCCGTCACGTCGCGAAACACGTGAACGCCCGGAAGATCGGCGCCTTCGATCGGCAGCCTTGCCGCGCGCGAACCGGTGGCGAGCACGATTTTCGAATAGTCGACGCTCTCGGCCTTATCGAGAAGGATGCGCCGGGCCGCCGCGTTGATCTCTACGACCTTGCGGCCGCTCAGAACCTCAACGCCGGCGGCGCGCCACCATTGTGAGGGCTTGAGCTCGATGTCATCGACTGACATTTCCCCGGCCAGCACCGAAGACAACAGCACGCGGTTATAGGCAAGCCGCGGCTCGTCTCCGATCACGAGAATGTCGTAACGATCCGGCGCCCGGTTCGTCAGTTCCTCGACGAAACGCGTGGCCGCCATGCCCGCGCCGACAACGACGAGTTTCTCGCGACTTTTACAATCCTGCAATCCAGTCATGTGTCGACTCTGCTGAACGGCCGAACGGTCCGGTCACAGGTCGCTTTGCCTTACGTGGGATGTGAACGGGCAAGACGACCAAAGCGCGACGCAAATTGCGAAATCGCTTCTGTGACGGAGCCCGGCTTTGGGCTCGTTCCGGCGGACCGGCGGTCGTCGTTGACCGATGAGGTGAGTGCACATTTCGGGCCAGAGGCGCCGGCGTGGTTTTTCCTAAGAAATGCGGGCGTTTGGCGCTGCCCAGTGGCAGCAGGCGGCATTTTGCGGCGCCGAATGCTTAGGCGCGAGGCGCCTAACGCCTGGCCCTTTTGAGCATCAGTTCAGCGCTTGCAGACGCTGTCCGATAGCGAAGCCGGCGAGATAATCCGCATAGCTCCGACCGTCGAAAGACGGTCCCGCAAAGGCTGCAATTTCGCGCTGAGTGGTCACGCCGTCGATCGCTGCGTCGAAAAGATCCGTGCGCAGGACGCGCTTCGCCCGATCGGCCATGGCGGGCGCATAGCGCGTCTGGCCCCAGCGCAGCATTTGCGCATAGATCCATGCGGCTTGCCGTGGATCCGGCCGCATCGCGCCGTCTCTTCCAATGATCAGGTAATTGGCGTCGCTTCGTTCGTCGCGCGCCTTGACGCGCAAATGGCCGGTGAGCACGCGGCGGATGATCTCGGCGTCGACGCCGACATATTCCGGACGCGAAAGGATGTGCGAAACCTCGTCTAGGTTGTGCGGCTCGTCGACGAAGGCGGCTCCCTTATCGAGCGCGCGGATCAGCGCCGCTACAAGATCAGGATTATCGTTGGCAAAGCTCTCGCGCAGCGCGAGGACTTTCTCGGGCGCGCACGTGAAAATCTCGCAGCCGAAATGCAGAATGACCCCAACGCCGGCGTCGACCGCGACAGAACTCCAGGGCGCGCCAACACAAAAGCCGTCGAGCTGACCGCGCGCCAGATTTTCGACCATGTAGGGCGGCGGCAGAGCGATCAACCGCAGGTCTTCATCCGGATCGACGCCGCCTTCCGCCATCCAGTAGCGCAGCTGATAATTATGCATGGAAAAAGGAAAGGTCATGCCGAAGGTCAGAGGCTCACGTCCCTCGGCCCTTCGCCGTGCGACGAGCTTGGCGAGCGAGCGCGCGGTTTGCGCCGGATGCGCGACCTCGCCTTCGGCGGCGAGTTCGGCATAAAGCGCTGTGGACACCGCGATCGCATTGCCGTTCATCGCGAGATTCATCGGCGCGACAAGCGGGACTCGCACATGGCCCAGTCCGAGCGTGGAAGCGACCGCCATCGGCGCCAGAAGATGCGCCGCATCGAAACGGCCGATGGCGAGCTTGTCTCTAATATTCGCCCAGGACGCTTCGCGGATCAGTTCGACGTCGAGACCTTCCGCCTTGGCGAATCCCTTATGTGCGGCAATCAAAAGCGCGGCGGCGTCGACGAGCGGGATGAAGCCGATTTTCACATGCGCTTCGCCGGTCATTTGAACATCTCCGCCGCAGTGATGACCGAGCGTGCAATTTCGATAATCTTTTTGTTTTCGCGCATGGCGGCGCCGCGCATCAATTTGTAGGCGTCTTCTTCGGAAAGCTTCTTCGCCTTCATCAATATGCCTTTGGCGCGTTCGATCGTCTTGCGCTCCTCGAGATCGGATTTGGCCTGCTCGAGATCATCCTGAAGCTTCGAGAAGGCGTTGAACCGCGACACGCACAGATCGAGGATCGATTTGATGCGTTCCTTTTTCAACCCATCGACGATATAGGCCGAGACCCCAGCGTCGACCGAGGCTTGAATCGACGCCGTATCGCTCTGATCGACAAACATGGCGATCGGCCGACGCACGGCGCGACTGACCTGAAACATTTGCTCAAGCGTATCGCGCGAAGGATTCTCAAGATCGATCAGGATCACGTCAGGGTCGCTGGCGTAGATGTGCTTCAGCAGATTGTGCATCTCGCTGATACGCTCGACCTGCGTGAAGCCGGCGTCACGCAGTCCCTCCTCGAGGATCAGCGAGCGAATGGGGCTTTCGTCGACAATGACGATCTTCAATTCACGGCGTCCAGTGAGCGCATGTATGGGTCGCGCCCGCGGGGGCGCATCGCCGTCAGTCTCCGCGATCCGCCCGCCGGGCCGCGACCAACGCACGTTATATCTTGAACCGCAACGACATGCCTGCCTGCCAGTTCTTCATGATCTGCGGACCGTTGAGGTTCTGATAGACAGGAAGACCCGCCTCGACCGCGACCAGCACATTTTCGTAGCCGATAAATTTGCCGCTGATCGTCGCGCCGCCGAAGACTTCGACCCGCTGTCCGCCATAGAAGGCCGGATTGGCCGGCACGGCCGGGCCGCGGATTTCCGGATCGAAGCCGCGAATCGGGCCCTGTGTCGAACCGGTTACGCGCAAAGTTGTGGTGAGACCGGGCGTCCAGGTGTAGCCGCCCCAGGCGTTGAATTCATGCAGATCGCCCCATCGGTAGCCCCCGGAAGGATTGGGGCCGAGCGGGAAGCGCAGGCGATATTCGAGCAGATAGTCCCAGGAATAGCCCAGTGAGTTTGCGGCCAGAGGGAAGCGTCCGCGATAGCCGAGGCCCCATGACCACGGTCCCAGATAGCCTGCATAGACGACGCCCGGCAGGAAATCGAATGTGCCCGTGCCGGGCTGCATGCCATAGAATCCTCGAATGTTGCGGCGGGTCCCGTCGGGCAGGAGAAAGTCCTTGAATGTGGCGGTGTAGCTGCCGGCGGGCAAGGAGACGCCAAGAGAGAGCTGGATGCGGTGGACGTCGTCCTGATAGATGCGATAGACGCCCGACAAAGTGACGTCGGCAAGGCTCGTCGTTCCAGGCAAACTTCTGCCGAGCGGCAGAATGCCCGACGCGCCCTTGAAGGTTAGGGCGTTGAGGTTCTTCTCGATCATGCCGGCTGTGAGAACCATCGCGAAATCTTTGGTCACGCCATAGTTCAGGCCGATCACTTGCGTTGCGACCGCGATGTTTTGCGGAATAATGCGCACTGTTTGTCTGGGATTGAGAAAGAACGGCACCGTCGTGACGATATATTCGTTGGAGACCGTGCGCGTTCCCATCTTGATGCCCGACAAATTGGCGAAGACGGGCGTAATGGAGAGAACGAGTTTGCCTGCGGCCGGCATGTCGACGCCGAAAACCCCCATGGGCGCTGGCGGCGGGGCGGGAGGCGGAGGCGGAGGCGGCGCGACCGGCGCGAGGGATGGCGGCGGCGCTTGATGTTGTATTGAAGACGCCTCGGATGGCGCGTTCTTAGGGGGCGCGGCGTTCGCGTCGGTCGCGATGAGCGCGGCCACTGCAGCCATGACGGCTGCGCCGCGCCGCAGCGAGGGTTGGGGCTTCGATCGCTGGGACTGTGCTCTCTTCATCGCGAACCTCATCTGCATCTCGTCTGCGCGCGCCCCAGAAACGAAAAAAGCCGCTGCCTGAACGCCTGCGAAGCAGACGTTCAGGACAGCGGCGATGCTGGGGGGCCCTTCTGTGGACCGGGTGACGTCGCAAGCGACGCCCTCGCGCCAAACGGATGCAATCGCGGCGCCACCTACAGCGAAGCTGTAGCGAGCAGGTCGCTTAGCTGCTTTGAACGCCAGGCTTTTGCAGGGGTTCGCGGTTCCGCACGCGCGCGGCGAAACGTTCACCAGAATTATTCGCGTGACGCGCTTTGCTTGAGAGGCGGCAGCGCGCGCCGAAAAAATTCGCATTCTGCCGCCGACAGCGACAGCCTCTCCGACTGAGCATGGTCGGCGGCGCAACTCCACATCGCAACATGGGCGCTGTGGCGGCGCTCGCCAGTCGCCTTGTCCTTGAAGCCACGTTTGCCGTGATGACGCGGTTTTCTACGAACGCATGGGGGAGCTGGCGATGGACGGGCGAAGAAGACAACGCCGACGACCGAACAGCTTCGTCGCCGCATTGATAGTGGCGAGAGGAGCGACAAGGTCGCGGGCTCCGATCCCGCCGCCGCGCCATTGGGAACCGATGCCGAAGCCGGCGGATTTCCGCCGACGGAGAAGGAGCGTGCGCTCGCCGCCCCGAAGGCCGCCGGCAAGCCGCAGGAGCCGTCGAAGAAGTAGCTGGCGCGTCTAGCGCGCCGCTGGACGCTTAATTTATTTCGAATGAGCGCCGGCGACCGCGTCCCGATTGCTTTGGATCGCTGCTACATCAAGCCGGTGAGCTGACGCCAGGAGAGCCATCGCACAGATCGCCAAGCGGTCGAAGGACGCCGCGCGAATCGCGGCCTTGCCCCTATCCAGCTCCCGCGCATCGGCGCGAATTTTTCGCTGAGTTGGAAGAGCGAGGCGGAAGCGAATCGCGTCGGCTTCATTCGCCGGCTCATTCCCCTTCTTCGGCGTCTTCGTCGACATCCTCCGCCAGTTTGACGCCGACGACGCAGATGTCATTGTCGATGATCGCGAGATCCACCGGAACAAGGCCGCGTCCCTTGCACGGGCCCTCGATGCACATGCCGGTGCCAAGCTCGAACAGCGCGCCGTGCTTGCCGCACATGAGGCGCAGCCCGTAGTTGGGCTCGAGGAACGTATTTCGCTCCCAATCGAGATTGACGCCGTCGTGGGGGCATTTGTTCAAATAGCCGAACACTTGCTTGCCCCAGCGCACGACGACGATCGGAAACGGCTTCTCTTCGCCATTGTCGTCGAGCCGCACGAGGTTGAAGCCGCGCGCCTTCTGGCTCGGAATGTCGCTCATCGCGCAAAAGGCGTAGACGACGACTTCCGGCGTCGCCTCGTTCTGCTCCATCGTCGTTCCCTGCTCGCTCATTGCGACACCTCCTGCCTCTGCGCCTCGCGCCGCTTCGCCAGCAATAGCCCATTCGCCGCAAGCGAAAATTCCCGCCAGGCCGCGGCGATATCCTGCATGATGACCCGGGTGTATTCTTGAGACAATTTATGTTCGTCCGGGAAGTTCGAAAGGGCGCAGGACGTCTGGTTGAAGGCGACCACGTCGTCCATGATCGACTGCAGCAAGTCGCCAAAAGGTTTTTGAATGCGCGGCGTCAGCGCCGTGCGGCCGCGTTCGATCGCGACGTCGTCCATGTCGAAGGGCAGCGTCGCCAACAGGCTCAGCGCCTGTTGAAACACCTCCTCCATCGCCCCGAGCACAGCTGCCTGCGTGAGATTGTCGCGCTCTTGCGACGCCAGGGCGCGATTGAGCCGCCGGCGATAATTTTCGAAAACCTCGTCGGCGCGCGCGTCCACCCAAGCGGAGAAACGCGCCAGACTCGCCTCGTTCACCGGCATATCCTCAAAGAGGGCGTCGCCGGAGGTCGCCTTTTTCGCCTCGAGCACGGCCAAGACGCGCTCGATGCGTCTCGCGGCGTCCAAAGCGCCTTCCAGATAGCCGGCGTTGCGCGCCGCGGTTTCCGAGCCGCCGAGAAACAGCTTCTTATCCCACAGCGCTTGACGCAATAGAGGATTCGCCACGTCGTGCGAACCGTCGCCGCCCTGTTGCGCGCGGTCGGCCGCGCTGCACGTTAGTCGCTCTTTCGCCCAATCCTGATAGTGAATGTGCAGTGGTTCGACATTACGGCCAAACACATTGCAGATTTGACTCTCAAGCAACACCGGCAGACCCACGCCGAAGGACTCGCGCAAGTCGGCGTTGAGGGCAAGAAAGCCGCCGAGCGCATGAAGGCCCGCCGCCATGTCGCAGGCGTCGAAGATTTCGCCGATCACGGCTTGCTCATGCGTGACGAAGGCGGAGCCGGAGAGATTCTGCTCGCGCCAAAAGGCGTCGCGATATTCCATTGCAACCTTCGCCTGCGCCGCCATCCAAGTCTCGGCGCCAAGCATGGCTTGATCCGTCGCCTCGTCCAAAGGCGGCGTGAAGCGAACGGCCTCGAGCAGCAAGCGCGGCGGCAGAGCGAGAACGACACGGCGCGCCGCAATCTCCATGGGTTCTTCGCCGGTCTTGAATGCGAGCGTCACATGGTCGCCGCAATCGCGCAGGCTCGCCAGTTCGTGACCGAGATGTATAGCGCCCGCCGGCACTGCGCGGGCCAAAGCCTCCACCAATACCGTCATTCCGCCGTGCAGACGCCGCGCGTCGTCATAGAGGCGCTTGTCTTCGATGCGCTCGGCGCTTTTTTCGCCCTCGCGCAAATGCAACACGGCGCCTTCGTCATGCTGTGCGAAGTCCGACAACGCCAGTTCTTTGACGAGTTGTGCGATCAGCGGCTGCGTTTTCGGCCAAAACCAGGTTGGGCCGAGGTCCAGGCCGCCGCCGTCGCCGCGCGGCGCCGTGAGAATGCGTCCGCCAAGGCGATCGCGCGCCTCAAAGATCGCAACGTTTTGTCCGCGCAGGTGGAGCTTTCGCGCCAGCGCCAACCCGCATAAACCGCCGCCGATGATCGCCACGTCCAACATGTTGCGTCGTCCGCTCCCTGTTCGATGCAGAGGATAGCAATTAATGTGCAAGATTCTCGGCGACGCGCGAATTCGCAAAACTATAAGGCGTCATGGCACGAAACTTGAACCTCCCGGCTGGAGTTGCACAGCTAAGGAGTCGAAGATGAATCTGGCCACCGAATTCGCCAACTGTTCGCCGGACGAGTTGAAGGAATTGCTGAGCGGCGGCACGTTGACCGTCTACTCCGTCGCGCGCCCCGCGACGGCGAACATGGCGGTCGACCGCAGCGGCGTGCTGGCGGCCTTTACGTTCGCCTCGCCGGCTTTTGGTCCCTCGACCGACGGCGTTGAGACGCCCTTGTTCGTCGCCGATTCCGTTCCGGCGTCCACGACCGGCACGCCCGGATTTGCGCGGGCGCGCAAAGCCGACGGCACGGTGGTCGCGGATTTTTCCGCCGGCAGCGGCGATCGTGAAATCAAATTCGCCGAGGTCTCCTGCTCGCCTGGCGCCCCGGTGAAGGTGGTCAAATTCACCATCAAGCAGGGCGACTGGCCGGAGCGGCCCGACTATTACGGCACGCGTCCCCGCTCCGGCTATCCGCTTCCTGTCGCCCCGTGACGTATGGCGACGAGCTACAATTGTGAACTTGCAGACAAGAGGTCCGACCGATGGCTGAAACCCTGACCGGCGCGCTCGTCAGCGCGGCATGGCTAGCCGAGCATCTGAGCGACGGCGACATTCGCATTCTCGACTGCACCTGGCATCATCCGAGCACCAATCTCGACGGCCGCAATCAATATCGCGGCCGTCATTTGCCGGGCTCCGTTCATTTCGACGTCGATCACATCGCCGATCCGAGTTCCGATCTGCCGCACATGTTGCCGGATGCGGCGGACTTCGCCAAAAAGGTCGGACTGCTCGGCATTGGAGACGGCGATCGCGTGATCGTCTACGACCGGCTCTTTGGCGGTTCGGCGGCGGCGCGCGTGTGGTGGATGTTCCGCGTCTTCGGCCACGACAATGTCGCGATGCTCGACGGCGGATTCAATCAATGGGTCGCCGCCAAACATCCAACCGAAATGTCGCCGGTGCGTCCGCAGCCCAGAACCTTCACGCCGACGTTCAAGCCGGAACTCGTCCGCAATTTCGATCAAATGAAAAGCGTTGTCGGGAACGGCGGCGAGCAGATTGTCGACGGGCGCGGGCCGGGCAAATTCGACGGCTCGCAAGCCGACGTCTTTCCCTTCAAGAAACTCGGACATATTCCGGGGGCCGTGAACGTGCCTTGGGCCGATCTGGTCGATCCGCAGACAGGCGTGCTCCTCGACTCCAAGGCGTTGCGCGCGCGGTTCGAAGCAGCCGGCGTCGATCTTGGCAAGCCGATCGTGGCCACCTGTGCTTCGGGCATGACCTCCTGCATGGACGCCTTGGCGCTCTATCTCCTCGGACGGGCCGATGTCGCCGTCTACGACGGATCATGGGCGGAGTGGGAGCGCGCCGAACAAGCGGCGGTGGCGGCTTAAGAAGGAGTGCAGCGTGTGAGCGTTCGCGACGACCATGAGCTCGAAACGGGAGACGAATATGCTCTCTCGGCCGCGGCCGATCGGACGCGCTTTACGCTCCACTACAAAGCCGACGGTATGATCGCCGAATTGCGCGACGACGACGCCGCGCGCTTTCTCAAGGACTATGAAGAATTGAAGCTCCAGTTTCCCGATTGGAATGCAGATAGGCTGCTCGCCCAACTTTGGGATCAGGGCGGCTATGGCTGGCTCGCGCAACAGGAAGAGTGACGATGACGACTCTCGTGAAGATCACAGAAGATGGACGAAAACTCGAAGTAAAGGGCTTTGCGCTCTATCTTGACGGCGTTCTCGAAGCTGTCGATCTCACAGAAGTGAAGATGCACCCCGCAAAGCGAAAAATCTGGTCGATCATGCCGGACGCAACCCATGTCGCCGGCCGCGTGGCGCTGAACGCGGAAGAGACCGCGACCGTCAGGAAGGCCCTCGCCGACGCTCAGGCGATGATGCTGGCCGATCCAATCGCGATCGCTGAGCGCTTTCGCATCGCCGCCATGTGGAAAGCCCGCGAGCAGGGCATCGAATAGCGTAATTCAGGCTTGGCGTGGCGAGCCTCCTGGACGGAGGCTCGCATTTTTTCTACTCAAACCAGCGCGACGTCTTCCGCCGCATGCGTCTGACAATTCGTCGGACACACGCGCGCGCAGGCGCCGCAGCCGATGCAGGCGCCGGTATCATTCATCACCATAATTTTCTTTTCGACTTCTTCGTCTTCATCGTCGTCCAGCGCAACCAGTTCGCCGTCTTCGTTCAGACCTTTCAGCGTCATCACGTCGCGACCGCACACCTTGAAACAGCGTCCGCAACCGATGCATTTACCGGGATCGATCGCAACAAGGTATTCTGGACACCAATCGCGCCCATCGCGCGTCGCTTGTGACATGGCCGTATACTTTCTCTTCTCGAGTTAGACCGTCTCCAGGGACTTCAACTTGGCGCGCTTCTTCTCCAGCTCGGCGAAAGCTTCATGCGCCCTTTGCGCAATCTCGGGGATTGTGGGCCAATTGATCGGCAGCTCTTCCGAAAGATCATGCAGATCCATTTTGGCCTGCATGGCCTTTGCCGAAAGCTTTTTGATTTCCGCCTTCAGATCGTCGATCTCGCTCATCACTGACCTCAATATTTTGCGACGTCCGGGTATTTTTCGATCATCTCGACGCCGGACTGAACATATTTGTCGCCTTCCGACGCAAGCTTCTCGAAACTGTCGAATCCGAAACGATGCACGTCGCGAAGTTGCTTGTTCACGACGATCAAGCGTCCGCCGATCAGCACCATGCGGCCGAACCCTTCGTGGCTCATCTTCAGCATGGGCGAAATCATGACGCCCGTGGCGCGTTCGATGGAGAGCGCGATGGCGTTGAAGAAGAGCTCCATGCGCCAGATCGTCTCGGGGTCGGGATCGCCGATGATCGGCAGCGCGCGGCGCGCCTCTTTGTCAAGGACATAGGGAGCCAAGAGTTCGAGGTCGCCCTTCGTCTCCCAGGTCCCGTGCGTGTCCTGGGCGCGCCAGACCTTGATGAGCTCCTTCATGAACGGAAGCTCGGAGACCGGAGTTTTTTCGAGCACGGCGGTAGGTTCAGACATGGTCGTTCCTCACTCTTCGAAATCGAGCACGCGTTCTTTTCCCTTGGTCAACGCTTTGCGCAGCCATGGCGGCGGCACGCCTCTCAACACTTCCTGGAGCTTGTCCAGAAGGTCTGAGATGGCTTCCGGCTGATTGACCTTCATCGGATGAATGTTGTTGGCGACGACGCGCGCCGCGCCAGAGCCGCCGATCGCAGCGACATAAAGAATGGCGCAATTCTTGATCGCGTCGATCTTCGGCGCGAGCTTGTCCTCATTGCCATCTTCCTTGAGATCGCCGTCAAATTGGATGGCCTCGACGAATTCGTGACCTTCCGGTCCGATCTCGTAGATCGCGATGTTCTTGGCCCAGCCGAAATGCGCGTCGACGCGTTTCAAATCCTGGGTTGCGAATGCGACTTTCATAGCGCCTCCTTTTTCGCCCCTAGTGCGAGGTTGCGGCGTGTGACGGGCCGACGCCATCGCGCCAGCTGTCGGGTGTCGGTTCGTGGTTGTCTTCGTGATCGGCCATCAACAGGTTGCTGATGTCAAAGATCAGATCGCGACCGCCGCGATAGCCGACCATCAACTGATGCCCGCCGCCGAGGCGGTCGAACATCGGAATGCCCATGCGAAAGAAGGGGATCTTCAAGCGAGAGGCCGCTTGCCTGCCGTGCGAATGGGTGACCATCAGATCGCAGTCCTTGGCCTTCGCCAAATTTTCAAGGTCTTCAAGATCGCCGATCAGCACCTCTTCGGTCGGCAGTCGTTCGAGCACCGGCGATTGCGTGGTCGTCACCGCGACAAGAAGTTGCGCGCCCATTTCGGTCAGCAGACCGCCGATCTCGTTGAGCAGATCCGGTTCGGCGCCGACCGCGAGTTTGCGCCCGCCAATGTGGAAATGACCGTCCAGCATCGCGTCGACGAGCTGGCCGCGCTGGCGACGATATTTCATCGGCGCCGGGCGGCCGCTGATGTCCGTCAAAAACGACATCAGCGCATCATTGGCCTCAAGCCCACACAGCCGTTCAAAAATCCGGAACGGAACGCCGGTTTTCTTTTGCATGGCTTCGGCGGCGCGCCGCATTTGCGCGCCGATCGCGATCGTCCAGCCGGCCTGACCCATCATCGAAATTTCTTCGACGCCGACGCCGCCGATCGTCGTCGGGGTGAAATCGTCCGGTATGTGGCCGTCGAGCGATCCGGCGAGATCGGGCAGAAAAGTCGGCTCCAAGCCGAAATCCTCGATGATCGTGCGCAATTCATCGAGATCGCCGGGCGTCAAGTGACAGCCTGGCAGCACGTTGATTTTTGTTGGATCGCGGCGCGCGGCGCTCTTTGGCGCCTCGACCATCGTTTCGACGATGCGCGTCACCGTCTTTTCCCAGCCGTCCTGGAAGGCGTCCTTAAAGTCCGGCGTCGACACATAGACGATCGGCAGATTCGCGACCGCCGCATTCTTCTCGCGAATGAGCTTGATGTAGCCGTCGACGTCGTCGCCCTTCGTCTCGGTGACCCCGGTCGAGCAAATGCCGATGATCTCAGGCTTCGTGCGGTTGTAGATGTTGAGCACCGCTTGCTCGACATTGTCGTAGCCGCCGAGGACCGTCGCGACTTCGCTCATCGCGGTCGTCTGCATCGGGATGGCTTCTTTGAAATGCCGCGTGAACAGCACCAAGCCAAAAGACGTGCAGCCCTGCGAGCCATGCAGGAGCGGCATGGCGCCCCGCAGGCCCATGAAGGCCAAGGCCCCGCCAATTGGCTGGCTCATCTTGAGCGGATTGACCGAACAGGCTTTCTTGCTGACGGAGACGATCGCCATTGCGTTACTCCGCCGCGATCGCGTGAGAAGCCGAGACCATCTGCGCGAGAATTTCCTCGATGCGCACGGCGCAGGCGCCGCAGCCGCCAGAGGCGTTCGTCTTCTCGCGCACGCCCTCGACCGTCGAGAGATTGTTCGCGAGGATCGCATCCTCGATCGCGCCGAGTTCGACGCTCTTGCAATTGCAGATCTTTTTCGCGCGGCGAACTTCTTCCGCCTTCACGGGATCGGCGGCGAGCGCCGCCGCCTCGGCTTCCGCCTGCGCCATCGCGCGGCTTTGCCAGTTTTCTCCGGCGTTTTCCCAAGGCGCCGGCTTGCGCACCTGCGCCCAAACGGGATTGTAAAGCGCCTTGTCGATCTCTTCGACGAGCTTCACCATGCCGACATAGCCCATATAGGCGTGATGCCGCTCCTGGTTGATGTCGAGCCAGGGCATCGAGGCTTTCAGCGCGATGAACTGCGAACGGCCGCCCGAGAGCATGATGTCGGCGCGCGCATCCTTGAGCATCTTGTACATCTCGCGCGGCGTCATATCCTCGATCATATGGGCGTCCTGACCCATCAGCTCCTTGATGCGCTCCTTGTCTTCCTTCGTCGACTTCTTGACGGACGTGCCGACAAGTTCGAGACCCGCCTCTTGCAGCGCCGCGACGACCGACCAGGATTTGACGCCGCCGGTGATCAGCAGCACTTTCTTGCCTTCGAAGCGCGGCTTGTATTTGGCGATCGCCGCCCAGGCCTTGGCCTCTTCCCGCGCGATCAGCGCCTCGGTTCGGTCCATCAATTCGGCGGGCGCGCCGCGTTCGATCAGCATGCGCGCGATCTCGCGCAGCGAGTCGCTGCTATCCTCGATGCCGTAAAAGGAGCCCTCGAAGAAGGGAATGCCGTAGCGCTCCTCCATCTTGCGCGCGACATTGATCATCGCCTTGGAGCAAACCATCATCGCGGCCTTGGCGCGATGCGATGAGGCGACCTCCTTATATTTTCCGTCGCCGGAGATGCAGGCCATGATGCGAATGCCGAGCTCGTCGAGCAGCGGCTTCACCTGCCACAATTCTCCGGACAGATTGTATTCGCCGATGATATTGAGGTCGTAGGGCGTCGTATATTCCGGCTCTTCCGTGCCGATCACATGTTGCAGCAGCGCCTCGCCCGCAAGCTTGTTGCCGAGATTTTTCGGCCCCACGAAGCCCGGGGAGTTGATCGGAATGACCGGCTTGTTGAATTTCTCGCGCGCCGCTTTGCACACAGCGTCGATATCGTCGCCGATCATCGCGGGAACGCAGGTCTGATAGACGAAGATCGCGGGCGGATCGTATTTTTCGACGATCTCGCGGATGGATTTGAACAGCCGCTTTTCCCCGCCGAAGACTACATCGGTCTCATTGATATCGGTGGTGAAGCCGGTGCGCCACAGATTGGAGCCGGAGGACTTTGCGCCGCGATTGTCCCAGCTATTGCCCTCGCAGGCGATGGGGCCGTGCACGAGATGGGCGACGTCGGTGAGTGGTTGAAGAGCGATCTTTGCGCCGTCAAAGGCGCAACCGCCGGCCGCGCCGCCGGGCTGCAATTGCTTGGTGCACCCCTTCTTGCGTTCGGCTTCTGACTTGTTCGCGTTCTTGCCGCAGCCTGGCTCGTTGAAAACGTCCTGGATCGTGGCCGAAAGCGAACTCATGCCTCTTCTCCTTCACGTTGCGACAGCATTACTGCGAGCAAGTTGCGGCTCCCGCCGCAAGGGCGGGAGCCGAATCGTCTTAGCGGATGATGTCGAAGCTATAATCGCTCTTCGCCGGAACATTGGTGGTGGCGTCGATCGATTCGAAAATGCGATCGAGCACCCACACCAGAACGTTCAAGCCGCCCTGATAGCCCCACACCGGATAGCGGTGGTGGTGATGGCGATCGAAGATCGGGAAGCCGATGCGGATCAGCGGCGTGCCGGTGTCGCGCTCGAGATATTTCCCGTAGGTATTGCCGATCAGAAAATCCACCGGCTCGGTGAACAGCAGCGAACGCATATGCCAAAGATCTTTGCCGGCATAGACGTGGCAATTCTGGCCGAACGGCGAAGAGTCGAACAGCGCCTGCACCTTTGCCGCCCAGGCCTTGCCGCCATTCGTGGCGAGCACATGCGTCGGTTCGGCGCCAAGCTCCAGCAGGAAGCCGGCGAGGCCGAGGCACAGATCCGGATCGCCGTAGATCGCGAATTTCTTGCCGTGAATGTGGGCGCTTGAATCGGCCACAGCGTCAACAAGACGACCACGCTCGCGCGCCAGCTCTTCAGGGATCGGCTTGCCGGTGATGCGCGACAAGGTCATGAGGAACTTGTCGGTCGCCGAAACGCCAATCGGATGATTGAAGGCGGCGACTTCCTGACCATGCGCGGCGATCAGCGGCAGCGTCTTCTCGGTGCAATATTCCTGCATCGAGATCGTCGCCTTGGCGTTGATCGCATCGGCAGCCTCTTCCAGCGTCGTGCCGCCGTCATACATGCGGAACTCGCCGTCCGTCGGCGTGTCGAAGACTTCGCTGTTGTCGGCGAGGATCGTGTAGTCGATGCCCATCAAGCCGAAGATGCGCTTGACTTCGCGCATATTGCCGACCGTGTAGCCGTCGAAGCCGCCGATGAAGTTGATCTTGTCATTCGGCTTGCGCTCGAGCTTGGCCGTCGTGCCGGCCTTGCCGTCCCAGAAGTGCTCGATGATGCCCTTCAGCGCATTGTCGTAGCCGGTGACGTGGCTGCCGACGAAGGCCGGTGTGTGAGCGAAGGGAACGTCGTATTCCGCCGGAACCGAACCCTTTTCCTTCGAGGTCTTGATGAAGGCGTTCAGATCGTCGCCGATGACTTCCGCCATGCAGGTGGTCGAGACGGCGATCATCTTCGGCTTGTACATGTTGTAGGTGTTGGCAAGGCCGTCGATCATGTTGTTGAGGCCGCCGAACACCGCCGCGTCTTCCGTCATCGACGAGGACACGCAGGAGCTCGGCTCCTTGAAGTGTCTCGACAGATGGCTGCGGTAATAGGCGACGCAGCCCTGCGAGCCATGAACGAAGGGAATCGTTTGCTCGAAACCGACGGCGGCGAAGACCGCGCCGAGCGGCTGGCAGGCCTTGGCCGGATTGACCGTCAACGCCTCACGAGCGAAGTTTTTCTCGCGATATTCGGGGGTCTTGGCCCATTCCCGAACGCGTTCCACCTCAGCCGGATCGCGCGGGTTTTCGAACATCTTCTTCTTGTTCGCCAGCATCTGCTGGTACTCGGGACCTCTGAAGAGGTCAAAATGGTCTAGGACGTGTTCTGCGCTCTGCGGCATGGTCGAACCCTCGCGTCATGCATTTCGGGGAGCCGGCGCGCGCCTTCGCGACGCGCCGGCGCTGATTTATTCCGCGGCCTGGAGCAGCGGCAGTTCCTCGGACTTCCAAGGCGCCTTGGTCATTTTCCAGACCGGCGAGTTGATCGCCATGTCCATGTCCCGCGCGAAGATCGCGAAACCGTCATAGCCATGGTAGGGGCCCGAATAGTCCCAGCTGTGCATCTGGCGGAAAGGCACGCCCATCTTTTGGAAGACGTATTTTTCCTTGATGCCGGAGCCGACGAGATCGGGCTGGATCTTCTCGACGAATTTTTCGAATTCGTAGCCGGTCACGTCGTCGTAGATCAGCGTTCCGTCCTTGACGTAATGCTGGGCGGTGCGCTGATAGTCGTCGTTGTGGCCGAACTCATAGCCCGTGCCGACGACTTCCATGCCGAGGTCTTCGTAAGCGCCGATCACGTGACGCGGGCGGAGGCCGCCGACGAACAGCATGACCGTCTTGCCTTCGAGGCGCGGACGGTATTTGGCGATCACCGCGTCCATCAGGGGCTGATATTTCGCAATGACCTGCTCGGCGCCTTCCTTGATCTTGTCGTCGAAATAGCTGGCGATCTTGCGCAGCGACTCGGCGATCTTGCTCGGGCCGAAGAAGTTATATTCGCACCACGGAATGCCGTACTTCTCTTCCATGTGGCGCGAAATGTAGTTCATCGAACGGTAGCAATGCAGAACGTTCAACTTCGCCTTCGGCGTCGCTTCCAGTTCGGCGAGGCTGCCGTCGCCAGACCATTGCGCGATCACGCGCAGGCCCATTTCTTCGAGCAGGATGCGCGACGACCAGGCGTCGCCGCCGATGTTGTAGTCGCCGATGATGGCGACGTCATAAGGCGTCGGCTCGAAACGCGGCGCGGCGTCGGGAGCGATCTTGTCGAACACCCAATCGCGGATCGCGTCGTTGGCGATGTGATGGCCGAGCGACTGAGAAACGCCGCGGAAGCCCTCGCAACGCACCGGGACGATGGTCTTGCCGTCATATTCCTTCGACTTGGCCTTCGACACCGCTTCGATGTCGTCGCCGATCAGGCCGATCGGGCATTCCGACTGAACGGTGATGCCGTTGTTCAGCGGGAACAGCTCCTGGATCTCGTCCATGATCTTCGCGAGCTTCTTATCGCCGCCGAAGACGATATCCTTCTCTTGGAAGTCGGACGTGAACTGCATCGTCACGAAAGTGTCGATGCCGGTCGTGCCGATGTAATAGTTGCGGCGCGCCGCCCAGGAATATTGGCCGCAGCCCACCGGGCCATGGCTGATGTGGATCATGTCCTTGATCGGACCCCAGACGACGCCCTTCGAGCCGGCGTAAGCGCAGCCGCGAATGGTCATCACGCCCGGGATCGACTTGATGTTCGACTTCACGCCGCAATCCGGCTTGCCTTCCTGATGCACGTTGAGGTGCTTGGCGCGGCGCTTGGCGGTCTTCTCGGGATAAACTTTCAGAACTTCTTCGATGAGCGCTTTGTTGCGGTCCTTGATCTCCGCAACGCTCAATGTGGGCGAAACACTCATTTGATGTCTCCTTTAATGCTTTCTGGATTTCAGCTCGACCTCCCGCGTGCGGGAGGTCGACGCTTATGCGTTGACGGGTTAGGCGATCGCCTGGAGTTCGGCCGCGGTCTTGCCGATCTGGCTCTCGTCGACCGCCTTCATGATGCCGTGCTCCATCAGCATGTCTTCGAGCTCGTCCATCGTGATCGGCGTCGGGATGATGCCCTTGCCCTGGTTGGCGTGGATCTTCACCGCGAGATTGCGGTAATGATTCGCCTGCTCGGACTGCGGCGCATATTCCAGCACCGTCATGCGGCGCAGTTCCGCGTGCTGCACGATATTGTCGCGCGGCACGAAATAGATCAGCGTCGTGCCGAGCTTCTTCGCCAGAGCTTCCGCAAGCTCGAGCTCCTTGTCGGTCTGACGCTCGTTGCAGACCAGACCGCCCAGGCGCACGCCGCCGGAATTGGCGTATTTCAAAATGCCCTTGGAGATGTTGTTGCCGGCATACATGGCCATCATCTCGCCGGACATGACGATGTAGATTTCCTGCGCCTTGTTCTCACGGATCGGCATGGCGAAACCGCCGCAGACCACGTCGCCGAGCACGTCGTAGGACACATAGTCGATGTCTTCGTAAGCGCCGTTTTCCTCGAGGAAGTTGATCGAGGTGATGACGCCGCGGCCCGCGCAGCCGACTCCAGGCTCCGGTCCGCCCGACTCGACGCAACGAATGTTGAGATAGCCGACCTTCATCACCTCTTCGATTTCCAGATCCTCGACGCTGCCTGCATTGGCGGCGAGGCTCAGGATGGTGTCCTGCGCCTTGGCGTGCAGGATGAGGCGCGTCGAGTCAGCCTTCGGATCGCAGCCGACGATCAAAATGCGATGACCCATCTCGGCCAGAGCGGCGAGCGTGTTCTGGGACGTCGTCGACTTGCCGATGCCCCCTTTGCCATAAAATGCGATTTGCCGTAGTGACGACATGTCTGTCTCCTCTTGGGCCCCTACTCATTGCCGCAGCTCTCTCGCGGCGCCTTGCTTCGCTGCCGAGTTAGAGAAGGACTCCCAGTAAGAGGTTCTCTGCGACGGCCCTCGATTCTCTCGAGCCGGTCCCTCTTTCGCAATGTCCATGCCAGCACTTGCGGAGTGCGGCCGTCAAAAGAAACAGTCCTATATTCAGTGAGTTGTGGATGACCGGCGACACGCTGCTCGATGTCAAAAAGCTAACAACCATGTGATGTGGGCGACAAAGTTATTGCCGACGCGGTCGTATCTTTTTGGGCGCTTTTTCGCTGCGTAGCGGCAGTTTTGAAATGTCCGCTTCATTGAGAAAGGCGGCGCGATGCAGAACCTCGAACGTGACGCACGCTCCGCGCTTTCCGGCATGGGGTTGTAGCCCATGGCAGGATCGTTGCTTCCAGAATCGATCCGGCGGGTCGCGCGCTTACGACAAACCGCGGCGGCTTACAGACGCGGTTGGAGCATAAGACACAATGTCAGCAGTCATCCGCCTGCAGGATCGCGGCATTGTTGAAATCGCCGGGGCCGACGCGACGAAATTCTTGCATAATCTCGTCACCAACGACATCGCCAAACTCGCCTCGGGCGAAGCCCGCTTTTGCGCGCTGCTGGCGCCGCAGGGGAAGATATTGGTCGACTTCCTTGTCTTTGCAGAAGGCGAAGGCGAATCGCGCCGCTATTTGCTTGATTGTCCGAGCAGCTTGGAGCCGGATCTCCTGCGCCGCCTCGGCATGTACAAATTGCGCGCAGCGGTGAGCGTCACATCGAAAAGCGACGAACTGGCGGCCTTCGCCGTTCTCGGTGAGGCGCGACCGGAAATTCCTGCGCTGGCGATGGCGTGCGACCCGCGCTCCGAGACGCTCGGCTGGCGGCTGATTGCGCCGCGCGGCGCCCACGCGGAAGACGCCCGCGACGACTATGAAGCCGCGCGGATCGCCGCGGGGGTTCCGCAAGGCGGGGTCGATTTCGCCTATGGCGCCGCATTTCCGCACGAAGCGAACATGGACCTGCTCGCCGGCGTCGACTTTACCAAGGGTTGCTATATCGGCCAGGAAGTGGTCTCACGCACGAAGCATCGCAACCTCGCGCGCAAGCGCGTGACGCCTTACCACGTGGACGGCGAGGCTCCAGCGCCCGGAACTAAAGTCATGGCGGGCGAGATCGAAATCGGCGTGGCGGGCTCACACAGCGGCGACAGGGGCCTCGCGTTGATCCGCCTGGACAGGCTTGCCGACGCTATGGCGGCCGGAACAGTCCTGACTGCGGGCGGCGCGTCTCTGGAATTCGTCGTGGAGCGAGCTGCGAGTTGAAGCCGGTCTAAGGCTGATGCGGCGCGGCCATCCAGATCAATTACGCGCGCTTTCAACCATCGCCTTCACGTCGCAGAGCACGCTTCTCGCGACCTAATTCGCCGTGCGCTCTCTAGCCTGATCGGCGGGGATGTGCGTCAATGGTTGAGCGCCGACGGCAGGCTTGTCACTTCAATGCTTCGCCCGCGAGACGCTCGCGGGCGGCTTCCGCGACGAGCGGATCGCTGTCATTGATCAAATGTCCGATTTCGTCCACGTTCAGTCTGGTCGCGACGTAATGGCGCACACGCCAATCGACGTCATCTCTCAAATCCGACAATTGTTCTGGCGTCATCCTTTGCGCCGCTTCAAGGCGCACTTCGGCGTTCGAATCTCGACACATTCGCCCGAGCCATTGGGCGTCGATCCGTTGCGCGACGATACGCCGGACTTCCACTTCCGGGTCATCGAACATCATCACCAGCAGCGCCGGCGCGACCTTCCGCGCGATCACGATCCGCACGTAATAATCCTCATCCTGCATCATCGGCAGAAGATCGGGATCGTCGAGCAGAGTGGCGACGCGAATGCGCACTTCGCGATGCGGATCATTGCGCAATTCGCACTGATAACGCGCAGGCAAACGGCGCACCGCTTCCCAGCGCACCGTTTCATCGGGATCCGACAATAAGCGCGGCAAGAGAAACGGATTGGCGAATTTCGCCGCGATGGCGCGCACTTCGAAATGGGGATGCGCGAGATAGCCGTCGGCGAGTTCTGGATTCCAATTGAAGAAGCGATCGATGCGCCGCGCATATCGGTCGTGCACGCAGGCTTTGCGCAATTCGCACCGTCCCGCGGCCAACAGATCCCGATGCGCGCAGTTCGCACAATCGATATCCAACCCGCGCCAGTCCCGCGCTTCGTCAATCTCACGCGTCATCGTCAAAGCCGATTCTGTCGAGAACGCCGAGAAGAACCTTGGCGCCGATCTTGTCCGTTGGGTCGAGTTCGAGAAGCTTGGCGATGGCGACCCTGCTTTCCTCGAAAGCGCCAAGGCGCATCTGCAAATAGGCGTAGCCCTTCAACGTAAAGAGAAAGAAGCGCGGCAGAATTTCGTCGTAGCGGTCAAAAACCGCGTCCTGCGCCGAGGCGCGTCGCCAATCCCGTGGCATGTTGTTTTCGCGCGCCGCCTTTTCCAGACAGCGATTGGCGATCTCCAGTGCTTCCCGCAATCTGCCTTTATAAAAGTAAAAGCGATAGAAGCCGATCAGCACCGCGGCATGATCCGGGGCCCATTGCTGGGCCTGGCGTAAGTAACGCTCCGCCGTTTCAGAGTCGGCGTAGGTTTCGCTGGCGAGATGGAGAAATTCTTCGGCCTCCAACGGCAGGCCCTCGCCAAGCAGGGCCCCGGCGAGAAGTTCCTTCTCGTCGGGGCTTAGAGCGGCTTGCTCGCCATTCACCATGACGCGCGCCTTTAATGCACATGCTCCACGACAGGCCCGCCGGCGCTCTTGCACGATCCCGTGTTCTTTGGATCGTGAAAGACCAGCCCCCCGCTTGAAGAGGAATCGGCGAAGTCAATTGTGACGCCATCGAGCAGCAGGCGGCTTTCGGCCGGCAGGAAGAACTTCACGCCTTCGACGACGAATTCCTGATCGCCGGCGCGCGGCGCGGCTTCGACGTCAAACAGCGCGCTGAGCCCAGAGCACCCGCCCGGCGACACCATCAAGCGAAAGCCTCCGCCTGGGTTGGCGCTGAACTGAATCATTCGCCGGATGAATTTTTGTGCGGCCGGCGTAAGCGTAAATTTCATTGCGGCCTCCTCAAGCCGGTGCTTGGTAGCGGGGATAGGCGTTGTCGATCACGCAGGTGTTGTCGACCGGGCAGACCGCCGCGCACTGCGGCGCGTCGAAATGGCCGATGCACTCCGTGCATTTCTTCGGATCGATGACGAATGTGCCGTTCTTCTCGGTGATCGCCACATTCGGGCATTCCGGCTCGCAGGCTGAACAACTCGTGCACTGCGACGCAATGATCTTAAGCGTCATGTGTTGCTCCTTAGCTTCGTTCCTTGACGCGCTTCTTAGGCCGCGTTGATGAGCGCGCCCTGACGGATTTCGGCGTCGCCGCGCTCCTGATGTTCGATTTCGCCGCTGTTCACCTTGTCGAGATAGGCCTTGAACCAGGCGATCGCCGACTTCTCGATGAACTCATGGGCGAATTGATCGACCGGCTCGATCCCGGCTTTGATCAGGTCGTTCTTCGGGCAACCGCCGATTTTCGCGACGAACACCGCATGGCAGTCGTTGATGGCGCGAATGACCGTCTCCAGACTGTCCTCGTCGCCATATCCGCCCTGGCAGTAGAGGTCGACGCGGCGATGTCCGACGAATTTTGCGCCCGAGGTTGAGAGTTCGTAGACCTGGAACTCTTTGGCATGACCGAAATGTTCGTTGATGAGGCCCGAACCCTTCGTCGCCACCGCGATCAGCAACTTGATGTCGCTCGCCGCGCCGGCCAGCGTCGCCAGCTCTTCCTGCTTCGCGGCCACCTTGGCGACGCGCTCTTCTTCGACCTTCTCTTGATAGGCCTTACGGGACTCAAGATCGTAGTCGACCTCCATCGCCATGATCTTTTCAGTGGTGAACTCAGCGCTGCGATCTTCGCCGAGCAGGCCGACCGCGTCGGCGCGGCACTGGCGGCAGTGGCGCATCATATTCATCTCGCCTTCACAGCTGTCCTGCAGCGCCTTCAGCTCTTGCGCCGACGGACCGCGCTGACCGTTGAGGCCGAACACCGTGCCATGCTCCGGAGCCGAGATCAGCGGCATGATATTGTGCAGGAACGCGCCGCGAGATTTGACGGCCTTGTTCACTTCGACGAGGTGCTTGTCATTGATCCCCGGGATCATCACCGAATTCACCTTGCACAGAATGCCGCGCTCGGTGAGCATTTCCAGGCCCTGCAGTTGGCGATCGGTGAGAAGCTTCGCCGCTTCGACGCCGGTGTAGCGCTTATGCTTCCAGAACACCCAGGGATAGATCTTCGCGCCGATTTCCGGATCGACCATGTTGATGGTGATCGTGACGTGATCGACGTTGTAACCAGCGATCGTGTCGACGTGATCCGGCAAGGCCAGGCCATTTGTCGACAGGCAGAGCTTGATATCCGGCGCGGTGCGCGAGATCAGATCGAATGTCTTGAAGGTTTTTTCCGGATTGGCGAGCGGATCGCCCGGGCCGGCGATGCCCAGAACCGTCATTTGCGGAATGGTCGAGGCGACGGCCAAAACTTTCTTCGCGGCCTGTTCCGGGGTCAGCTTCTCGCTGACGACGCCGGGGCGCGATTCATTGGCGCAATCATATTTGCGGTTGCAATAGTTGCACTGGATGTTGCAAGCGGGCGCGACGGCGACATGCATGCGCGCATAATGGTGGTGCGCCTCTTCGCTGTAGCAGGGGTGGTTCTTGACCTTCTCCCAAATCTCCGTCGGCAGGTCGCCCTCTCCGGCGCCCGAACCGCAGCTCGCTTTGCCGCTGCCGCCCGACGTGCCGCAACCCTTGTGCTCGGCGATCTTCTGCATCACGTCGCCCATGGCGACCGCCGCGTTCACCCCTTCAGCTGCCTCCGCCGTTCCAACATCCAGAGACGTCATGGCTTTGCTTCCTTCTGTCGCTGCAAAGTCGTCTGTGCCGACTCTCGGCTGAGACGGAGCGATGCATCAGTTTGTCGGAGGGATCGCAACAACCATGCCAGCGCCTAAACTAACGTTTCACGTTATATTTCAAAGCTGTATCGCGAACCAACAATGTAAATATTCAAACACGTCCGATATTCTATGTGACGACACTTGTTACAGTTTCAACATGGTCGAGCGGTTCGGGGAGTCTGCGCGGCTCATACCCTCAGACGAGCATCTGACGCATTATCCATGTCGAGGCGTTTCGCCGACGCCGCATTGCCAGATAGACGAGCGGCTACCGAGGATTTTTACGTCCAAATCGGAGCGTCGCGACGCAACCGCGCGACGTCATATGATGCGTCGCTCACAGGTTTGGGATCTTTATCGCGTTCTCAGTCGTTCGGAAACGAGGCCGGTGAGAGCCTCTCGAACGCTGCGATCCGCCACGGCGTCGATCACTTCCCCGACGAAGGCTTCCGTCAGCAGCGATTGGGCTTCCGCTTGGGGAATCCCGCGCGCCATCAGGTAGAAAATTAAATTCTCGTCCAGCGCGCCGACGGTCGACCCATGCGCGCACTGCACGTCGTCAGCAAAGATTTCCAGCTCAGGCTTACAGTTGGCCTGCGCCCCTTCTGACAACAGCAGCGTACGGGCCATCATGCGCGCATCGGTCTTTTGCGCGCCGGGCCGAACCAGGATCTTCCCCTGAAACACCGCCTGCGACGAGTCATCCAGCACGGATTTGAACAGCGCCTTGCTTTCCGAACGTTCCGCCGCATGATCGAGGAACAAGGTCGCGTCGGCGTGCTCCTTGCCTTTCAATATGTTGGCCCCGCGCAGTCCGGCATGGGCACCCTGCCCGTTGATATTGATAAAGAACTGGTTGCGCAACACGGCGCCGCCGAGATTGAACCCGAAATCGCTCAGCTGGGCATCGGCGGCGAGAGAGGCGACGAATGTCGAGACATGCATGGCGGCGGCGCCTTCGCGACTGATCTTGAGTCGCTCGAGGGACGCGCCCTCTTCCAGCACAACCTCGGTCGCGGCGTTCACATGGTATTCCTGCGCCGTTTCGCCCTCGAAGCTCTCGATCAGAGTCGCCCGCGCGCCTTTTTCAACGATGACGAGCGAGCGCAGGAAATAGGTCGCCGGCTGCGCGCCCGCCACGAAGACCAATTGTATCGGTCTATCCACGCATATGCCGGCGCCAACGCGAATGACGACGCCTTCGCCCATGAAGGCAGTGTTAAGCGCGAAGGCCGGATCGTCGACCTCGCCCACGTTCCCAATCTGCGTCATCGCCGCGGCGTCGCCCTTGGCCAAGGCCTCCGACAGCGACATCACGCTCAGCCCCGCTTCCAGATCGGCGAGATCGGAAAGCTCGGGAACGAAATAGCCGCCCACGAAGACGAGCCGCCGCGACGCGACGCCCTCAAGAACTGCCGCGCTCCGCGCGCCTTGCTTCGCGCTATCTTCCGGCGGCTCGGCCAGGGGCTTCACGTCGCGCAGCAGAGCGCGCAAATCCGTGTATTTCCACGCCTCGTCGCGTCGGTTGGGGAGGCCGGTTTTCGAAAAGGCGTCGAAGGCGGCGGTGCGCAGCTTCGCAAGTTGCGGCGCGCCGGCGCTTTGCTGCATGGCGAAGATTTCCGCCAGCCGAGCCTCGGCGTCGGTGAGTTTGCGAGCGGGAGTGGCCTGTGCGTTGCCCATGACTTAAGCCGCCTCGCTTTGGTAGCGCGCGTAGCCGGTTTCTTCGAGCTCCAGGGCCAGCTCCTTGCCGCCAGTCCGCACGATGCGGCCGGCCGACTGCACATGAACGACGTCCGGCGTGATGTAATCGAGCAGCCGCTGATAATGGGTGATCACGACGATGCCGCGATCCTTCGAGCGTAACTGGTTGACGCCGTTGGAGACGACTTTCAGCGCGTCGATGTCGAGTCCCGAGTCGGTCTCGTCGAGGATGCACAGCTTGGGTTCGAGCAGCATCATCTGCAGCGTCTCGGCGCGCTTCTTCTCTCCGCCAGAGAAACCGACATTCACCGGACGCCGCAGCATCTCCATGTCCATGTCGAGGATCTTGGCGAGCTCCTTGACGCGCTTGATCAGATCGGGCGAAGACATTTCCTCCTCGCCGCGCTTCTTGCGCTGCGCGTTGAGCGCGGCCCGCAAGAAGGTCATCGTCGCGACGCCCGGCACCTCCAACGGATATTGAAAGGCGAGGAACAGCCCCGCCGCGG
This sequence comes from Methylocystis sp. L43, assembly GCF_015709525.1. Classification (GTDB taxonomy): domain Bacteria; phylum Pseudomonadota; class Alphaproteobacteria; order Rhizobiales; family Beijerinckiaceae; genus Methylocystis. The sequence goes on from NZ_JADNRA010000034.1 coordinate 182,261, forward strand.
CGCGTTCGTCGACGCTCATCTGCGACAGATCGGCGCCGGCGAGCAGCGCCTGTCCCTCGGTGATCTTATAGCCGGGCCGGCCGGAGAGCACATAGGACAGCGTCGATTTGCCCGAGCCGTTCGGCCCCATGATCGCATGCACCTCGCCCGCCTTCACGGTGAGATCATAGCCGTTCAGGATCTGCTTGCCGGCAATCTCGGCCTTGAGGTCGCGAATTTCCAGTAGCGCCGTCATTCCACCACTCCCACTCTATAGAGGCGTCAGCCGACGCTGCCTTCGAGACTGACCGAGATCAGCTTTTGCGCTTCGACCGCGAATTCCATCGGCAGTTGCTGCAACACGTCACGCACGAACCCATTGACCACCAACGCGGTCGCATCTTCCTGCGATAGGCCACGCTGCATGCAGTAGAACAAGACATCCTCCGAGATTTTCGAAGTCGTCGCCTCGTGTTCAAACATGCAGGACGGGTTCTTCGCTTCGATGTAGGGGATCGTGTGCGCGCTGCAGGCGCCGCCGATCAGCAGCGAGTCGCAATTCGTGAAATTGCGGGCGCCTTCCGCCTTGCGATGCGCCGAGACGAGGCCCCGATAGGCGTTTGACGAGCGGCCGGCCGAAATGCCCTTCGAGATGATGCGGCTCGTCGTGCCCTTGCCGAGATGGATCATCTTGGTGCCGGAGTCGACCTGCTGGCGACCGTTGGAGATCGCGATCGAATAGAATTCGCCGCGCGAATTATCGCCGCGCAACACGCAGCTCGGATATTTCCAGGTGATCGCCGAGCCGGTCTCGACCTGCGTCCAGCTGATCTTCGAATTGGCGCCGCGGCAGTCGCCGCGCTTTGTGACGAAATTATAGATTCCGCCCTTGCCGTTCTCGTCGCCCGGATACCAATTCTGCACGGTCGAATATTTGATTTCGGCGTCGTCGAGCGTCACGAGTTCGACCACCGCCGCGTGCAACTGATTCTCGTCGCGCTTGGGCGCCGTGCAGCCTTCGAGATAGCTGACATAAGACCCTTTGTCAGCGATGATGAGCGTCCGCTCGAACTGCCCGGTGTTCTTTTCGTTGATGCGGAAATAGGTCGACAATTCCATCGGGCAACGCACGCCGGGCGGGATGTAGACGAAAGAGCCGTCCGAGAACACCGCGCTGTTCAGCGTCGCGAAATAGTTATCTGAGGCGGGCACCACGGTGCCGAGATATTTGCGCACGAGTTCGGGATGCTCGCGCAGGGCTTCCGAGATCGGGCAGAAGATCACCCCGACCTTCTTCAGCTCCTCCTTGAACGTCGTTGCGACGGAGACCGAGTCGAATACCGCATCGACGGCGACGCGCGGGCGCTCTTCGCCCTCCGGCCGCTCGACGCCGGCGAGAATTTCGCGCTCATGCAGCGGAATGCCGAGTTTTTCGTATGTGCGCAGCAGCTCCGGGTCGACTTCGTCGAGTGATTTCGGACCGGCTTTCGATTTCGGCGCGGCGTAATAATAGAGATCCTGATAGTCGATCGCCGGGTAATCAACGCGCGCCCATTTCGGCTCGGTCATCGTCAGCCAGCGGCGATAGGCCTCGAGCCGCCATTCGAGCATCCATTCCGGCTCGTTCTTCTTTGCAGAAATGAAACGGACGATCTCTTCGGACAGGCCTTTTGGAGCGAGGTCGGATTCGATGTCGGTGACGAAACCGTATTTATATTGATCAGCGCCGACACGACGAACCTGTTCAACTGTCTCTTGCACCGCCGCCATTTCGCTCTCCGTTCACTGTTGCGCTTCGTCCAGGCGCGCCTGGACGAGGCGCCTCACTTCCGGATCAGGATCGTCGCGCAGACGCGCCAGCAATTCCGTCCCGCATCGCTCCGCCACCAGGAAGCGGACTCGTAAATCTTCGTCGGCGACAAGCAGTCCCAATTGCGCCGGCGCCAACCGCTCTGCAATAATCATGCGCACGCGGGGTTCGGGATCGCGCGCCATGGCCGGAAGCCTGTCGAGGGCGACCCGGCGCGCCGCTTCGCATCGCACCTGCGGGTCGTCATCGTTGGTCGCGCCGGCGAGGATGTCGGGCGGCGCGCGACGCGCGGCAATCAGGCGCACGCCGCTGTCTTCGTCGAAGAGCAGCTTCACGAGACCTGCGCCCTCGACTCGCTGGGCCATCGCCATGCGCACTTTGCGGTCGGAGTCGCCGATCAATTTTTCAGCGAGACGCAACGGCAGACGTTGCGCCACCATGGCTCTGACGTCCGGCTCCTCGTCATCGATCAGCGCGCGCAACTGAAAGACGCTCGCGTATTTCACCGCGCCGACGCGCAGTTCAAAATAGGGATGGTCGAGATATTTCGCAGCTTCTTGCGGACTCGCGGCGAAGAACCTGTCTATGCGGCGGGCCCTTCGGTCGCGCACGCAAACCTGGCCGAGATCGCAAAGGCCTTTCTCGCGAATCTCCCCATGCGGACAATCGCGGCAGGATAGGAAGTTTCCAAGCCAGTCGACGGCGTCCATGCGATCCATGCGATGCATCGCCCCGCTCGGCCGCACTTAGAGCGCTACGCCGGCACGCATGTGTTTTCGACAGGGCACACGACCGCACACTGCGGCTTGTCGAAATGCCCCTCGCACTCGGTGCATTTCTTCGGGTCGATGATGTACATGTCGTTCTTGAGGCGGATCGCCGCATTCGGACATTCGAATTCGCAAGCGCCGCACACTGTGCATTGTGAGGCGATGATTTTGTACGCCATGTCGCGATTCCTCATGGATTCACTGCAAGCTTGCCCCCTTCTTTCAAATCGCATGCCAGTCGCAAACCATGCCTGTTTGCCGCCAGCGGCAAGCCGCGGAACGAAAGCCGACAATCGCATGCCGCCTGTAAACTCGCGGGCCAAGGTCGGTTTGGACCGTCCGCCCGGTTTGGTCCGTCCGCCTCCAGGCGCGTCGTTCAACCCTCTTCGGGTGGAACGATACGGCCCGCTTGGCCGCATGAACTGAACAAATGTTCTAAATACGACAATCGCCGGATGCGGTCAGATGCGCTTTATTTCGATGTTGTATTTCTTCAGCGCATAATTGACCTGGCGCAGCGACAGGCCGAGCAGACGCGCGGCCTTGGCCTGGACCCAGGCGGCCTTCTCCATGCCTTCGATCAGGCGCTCGCGATCAATCATCTTGCGGGAGGATGCGAAACCCTCGCTCTCCTCCGTCCCGGCGGCGTCCAGCGGCGACGAGTTCTCCTTGACGAAGGTCGGAACCGACGCAGCTGCGCCGCGGCTCGCCGACGCGATTTCTTCGGGCGGAGCGGGGGCGCGCATGCCGGCCGGTTCGGGATGCGCATGCGGATAGGCGCCGCTGGCGCTGCTGGTCCACAGCAAAGCCGAGAGACATTTGCCGGAGGCGCAGGCGAAATCGTGATCGACGATGGTTTCGTCGCGCGCCAAAGTCGCCGTGCGGCGGACGCAATTTTCCAGTTCGCGCACGTTGCCCGGGAAGTAGCAGCGTTGCAGCGTCTCAATGGCGCTCGCAGAGAGTTCGTGCTTTTGATCGTTTTCGCTGTTGAACGTCTCGATGAAATTCTGCGCCAACAGCGAAACGTCGCCAGGCCGCTCGCGCAACGGCGGGAGAAACACCGGCACGACGCTGATGCGATAATAGAGGTCGGCGCGGAACTCGCCCTTCTCGACGGCCTCTTCGAGATTTTTGTTGGTGGCGAAAACGAAACGGACGTTGACTTTCAAAGTCTTGGACCCGCCAACCCGCTCGAATTCGCCTTCCTGCAGCACACGCAGCAGCTTCGCCTGGAAGGCGGGAGATATTTCGCCGATTTCGTCGAGCAGCAGCGTGCCGCCATTGGCCAATTCGAAGCGCCCCGCACGCTGTGCGACGGCGCCCGTGAAAGCGCCGCGTTCATGACCGAACAGCTCCGATTCAAGAACGCTTTCGGGCAGCGCGGCGCAGTTCAGCTTGACGAAGGGCTTGGCGCTGCGGCGCGACAGGTCGTGCACCGCGCGTGCAAAAAGCTCCTTGCCTGTGCCGCTCTCGCCGCGCAGCAGCACGGTCGAATTGGACTTCGCGACGATGGCGATGGTGTCGAGCACTTCCATGATCGCCGGGCTTTCGCCGATGATGCCGGCGACGTCCGGCCGCTCTCCACGAATCTCCTTCGGCAGGCAGGAGACCAGCGCCTTCTCCAGCGTGCTGCATTCGTTCAGCAACCGCTGCCGGTCGGCCGAAAACATGCGGTGCAGCTTCACCGTTTGGCCGATCAGATTGGCGATCATCGTTAATAAACGCAGATCGGCGTCGAAAGCGTAGGAGATCCAATCTTCTGACGTGCGATTGATCGACAACGTCCCGACGACGCGGCTGTCGCTCTTGATCGCAACGGCGAGGAAGGAGACTTTCGCGCCGACCGCCCGGGTGATCGTCTCCGCGGCCGTCGCGAACAAGGCGTCGCGGGACACGTCCTCGACAATGACAGGCATGGCGGTGGCGACAAGCCGGTCGATCACCTTGGCCGGCAGCGTGTCAATCGGCTTGCTGCCGTCGCGGCTGGTCCAACCCGAAGTCGCGACGATCTCCGGATTGCCATGCTGATCGAGGATCGTGATCATCCCCAATTTCATGTCGAGGAAGGAGCTGAGCACAGCGACGACATTGCCCAGCGTCTGCTCGAGGCGGGCCGGCGCGGTCAGAATTTTTGAGATTTCATAGATGCCGAGTAGCGCCGTATCGGCGGACGGGGGTCTCGCCCGCGGCGGCTTTGCCGCCATGCCTTCTGTGAGCACAGAGCGTGAAGTGGCTACGTCGTCCATGGCCGCCTTCCTCGAACAGCCGCCGTTAGCACGAAGCCAAGGTTTCCGTTCGCACATGCGAGGATCGATTCCGATCGTCTCACGCGGTTCATAGTTTGTTTTATGCAAGAACCACGCAAAGCAGCGCCGTGTCGTCCAAGCGCAGCGTCCAATGTCGGGTTTGCGACAAGGGAAGCGCGGCGACGGCCGAAGCGTGACATTCGCGCGACGTTTTGTTGAGGTTGCGACATGGCTGTGTCATGCGCATCGATCACACGCTGCCCTGCGCCAATTCCTCGATCACCTTCCAGCCGACGCTGCCCTGCGGATCGGCGCGGGAGAGGATATCGAGATATTCCTTCGCGGTCTCGTTGTGACCGCGCTTCAATTCGATGAAGCTCAGCGCCTTCAGCGTATAGAGGGCGAAGCGCGCCGGCCCGTCATGCGCCCCTCCCGTCGCCGGCCAAGCGGTAGGATCGCTCGGCCAACCCGCCTGACGCGTGGCCTCCCTCATGCCTTGCGCGGCGACGTCAGCGGCGTAGTCGAGACTGCCCATATAGGTGTGGATTTTGTAGAGACAGTAATAGGGCGCCAGCTCCTGCGGCGTCAGCGCCAAGGCCTGCTTGAACAGGCTGTCGGCCTTCTCGCGGTCGGTCCGATAGGCGACGACGCCCTGCTGCAGGAGTTCGTTGGTCTTTGGGTCGAGTTCGCCGAAGTTCACGACGTCAGCGTCGGCGCGCGGAGTGTTCATGGCCGGCTCAAAGCAATCGCTGAGCCACACAGCAAGAGACATCGTAGTCGGCGATTCGCAAAACGCCTCGCGCGATTTTCGCGCTATCGATGACGTTCGACGTGACGGCGTCGCATGGCGCTTTTCTGATCTCCTAAGCGCCTCTTGCCTCATTCAAAAGCATTTTCGGCTCCTCTTCGTACAAAACGAAGGTCCAGGACGCACAAATGGCACGCAGTTTGCGTGCACGCCGGGCACGCGAGAGCCGACCAACGCCAAGGCGCGCGATCGCGGACAAAACCAAGCAAATGAAAAAAGGGCCAGGAATGATACGCGAATTCCGCTACAAGGGGGAAACCTTCCGGGTGAACGCGCACGGCTCTCCGGGCCACGAGGAAGTGTTTATCATCCATTTGGTCGACGACGAGGAGATGGGTGAAATCTCCATCGACCGCATGACCGAGGAAAACGACAGAGACGCGCCGATCGACGCGATTTGCATCATGCTTTGCGACAAGCTGATCGCCGAACAGGACATCGCCTGCGCCGAACCCGACGGGGCTTTCGTCTGGGTGGAAGGCAAGCGCATCCGCGACGTGCTCCCGAGCAACGAAGCCGCCTCACATTAACCCCCCGCGCGGCGCCAGCGAACCATCAAGGCGGACCCAAGCGCCGCGCGCGACTCTCCTTCCCCGGAAACGCCTCTTCCCAGCCGCCCCTCTGCGCTTTGCGCCCGACGAAATTCCCCGCCTGCTGCGCATCGGCGAAATCCGCCAGAAGCGCATGGCGCTTGACGTCCGGCAGCCGTATGTAATCCGCGCACGGAGGACGGCTCCATGAGCGTCGAGCGCAATCGGCTCGGTCAAGAGACCAGCCCCTATTTGTTACAGCACCAGCATAATCCGGTGCACTGGCAGGCTTGGAGCGCGGAAACGCTCGCGCTCGCCAAGCAGGCGGGCAAACCGATCTTGCTCTCGTCTGGCTACGCCGCCTGTCACTGGTGCCATGTGATGGCCCATGAATCGTTCGAGGACTCCGAAATCGCGGCGTTGATGAACGAATCTTTCATCAATGTGAAGGTGGATCGCGAAGAGCGGCCGGACGTCGACTATGTGTATCAGCAAGCCCTGATGATGATGGGTCAGCGCGGCGGTTGGCCCTTGACGATGTTTCTGACGCCGGAGGGCAAGCCCTTCTGGGGCGGAACATATTTCCCGCCCATTGCGCAGGGCGGAAGACCCGGATTCGCCGAGGTTTTAAAAACCATCGCGGAGCTGTGGCGCACCCGCGCCAATGCCATCGAACACAATGTCGCCGAGCTCAGCACAGGACTGGCCAGCCTGTCCGAAACGACTCCCGGAGAGCCGGTCTCGCCCGACCTCGTCGAGAACATTTGCGCGCAGTTGGAGCAACGGCTCGATCACGTCAACGGCGGCTTCGGGGCGGCGCCAAAATTCCCGCAGACGACCAGCCTCGACTTTCTCTGGAGGGCCTGGAAGCGCTCGGGCCGCGACTCATTGCGGCAAGCCGTCGTTTTGACCCTCGACCATATTTCGCAGGGCGGCGTCTACGACCATTTGGGCGGCGGCTTCGCCCGCTACTCGACCGACAATCGGTGGCTCGTGCCGCATTTTGAAAAGATGCTCTACGACAACGCGCAGCTCATCGAACTGCTGACGGAGGTCTGGCAAGACGAACGTCGCGAACTTTATCGCCTGCGCGTGACAGAGACCATCGAGTGGATGACGCGCCAGATGCGCGCGCCAGGCGGCGGGTTCGCCAGCAGTCTCGACGCCGACAGCGAAGGCGAAGAAGGCAAGTTCTACAGTTGGAGCGAAGCAGAAGTACGGGAAGCGCTGGGCGCGCGCGCGCCGTTCTTCGAACGCGCCTATGGCGTCAGCCATGAAGGAAACTGGGAACACGGCAAGTCAGTCCTCAACCGCCTCGGATCAATCGAGCTTCTGGACGAGGAGGCCGAGGCGGCGCTGGCGCGAGACCGCGCCGCCTTGTTCTTGGTGCGCGAGCGACGCGTGAGGCCGGGATGCGACGATAAGGTCCTGGCGGACTGGAATGGATTGACCATCGCCGCCATCGCGAAGGCGGCTTGCGTGTTTGAACGTGGGGACTGGCTCGATATCGCCATCGAAGCCTTCGATTTCGTCAAGAGCGCGATGACGACGGACGATGGTCGTCTGCTCCATTCCTGGCGATGCGGACGCGCCCGTCATATGGCCGTCCTCGACGACTACGCCGCGATGTGCCGAGCGGCGCTGGCGCTCTATGAAGCGACCCACACGCCGTCCTATCTCGAAGGCGCGCGACGCTGGGTCGAACATGTGGAGCATCATTATCGCGATCGAAATGGCGGTTATTTTTATGCCGCCGACGACGCTGATACGCTGATCGCGCGCGTCAAAATCGCCGAGGACTCCGCCCTTCCCTCCGGCAATGGCATGATGCTGCAGGTGCTGGCGCAGCTCTATTATTTGACCGGCGAGAGCGTCTACCGCGAACGCGCCGAGGCGATCGCGAAGGACTTTGCCGGGGCAATTCGCGAGCGCGTTCTTGGTTTTTCGTCTTTGTTGAACGGCATGGAAATGCTGCGAGAGGCGTTGCAGATCGTCGTGATTGGCGAAACTGACGCCGCGGATACGGCGGCGCTGAAGCGCGTGATCTACGGCGTCAGCCGACCCGGTCGGGTTTTGAATGTCATCGCACCCGGGGCCGCGCTGCCTCGCGCGCATCCGGCTTTCGGCAAAACTTTGCTGGGCGATCGCGCCACGGCCTATGTCTGCCGGGGAATGGTCTGCTCGCTGCCGATCGTCGAGCCCGACGCGCTCGCGGCGGCTCTGCGCGAGATGTGACGCAGTTCTCGCATCCCGGCGCCGCCTATTCGCGCCGCCATACGCTCGCCAGCCAGGGCTGTTCGCCCGGCGGCGCGCCGCTGGGCCTGTAATAGTGCTCGACCTCGACGAAGCCCGCCGCCGACCCGAAAGCGCGCCAGCTTTCGGGGGCGTGAAACACGCCATAGCGTCCATTGCTCCATCCTTCCTGATCCGCGCCATGCGGAATGGAGCTGAACAGGATGCCCCCGGGCTTCAGAGCGGCGTGGAGCGCGCGCAGGACGCGTGGCAATTCGCTGCGCGGGACATGAAACAGCGACGCATTGGCGAAGACTCCGTCAAAGCGGCCTTCCGGCAGATCGAGCGCGAGAAAGTCCTGAAGCCACACCTCGCATCCGCTGTGAATGCGCGCCATTTCGACGAAGCGCGGCGCTCCATCAAGTCCGATCGCGACATGGCCGAGTTCGGCGAGCGCCTTCAAATCGCGTCCTGGCCCGCAACCGAAATCGAGCAAGGTGAAAGGAGGCTCGCCGCGAATGTGGCTCAGCATCGCCGCGATATTTTGTGTGACGTCGTGGCTGCGCGTTCCCTCCCAGAACGCCTCGGCGCGCTGATCGTAATGTCGCAGCGTGCCGCCCGTGACCGCTTTCAAATCTTCCGAGATTGGAGCCATTGTGGGGCCTCCGTACAATTGTATCGCCGACGCCGCGAACGCGTCGCGCTGCCCCGCTGGGTTCGCACTTCGTCGATGTGGCGCAGGGAGCGACACGTTCGCCCTGGCGCCTCACGCGGGGATACGGCACATATGATGCTTGCCGCGCCGAAACCTTGGGAACGGCTGAAGCGCAGGCGGCCGGCGCCGCGACTGCGACAATTCTACACCAAACGGATCCGCGATGAGTGAACCGGTGCGCGCCGTCCTGATCGAGCTCGAAGGCGCCGCGGTTCCGACAGCTTTCGTGACCGGGACCCTCACGCCACTCGCGCAGGCGCGGCTTGGCGCCTTCATCGCGGAACATGCCTCGGACCCCGACGTGGAAGACGCCTTGGAGGAAACGGGGCGCCTCCTTGGCGGATTCGACTTGACGCTCGAGGAAGCCGAAGCGCTGTTGCTGCGCTGGATGAAGCAGAACCGCAAGGCGACCCCGCTGAAGACGATCCAGGGCCTGATCTGGTGCGAGAGTTTTGAGGCGGGCGCGATCAAAGGCGAGCTTTATCCCGACGTCGCAGCATCGCTGAGATCATGGGCGGCATCGGGCCGTCGCCTGTTTGTTTACTCGTCCAATTCGAGATTGGCGCAGCAACTCCTGCTGAGCCACAGCGCCTCGGGCGACCTCACAAGCCTGTTCGAGGAGTTCTTCGACACATCCATCGGTCAGAAAGTCGAACCCGCCTCCTACCGCGCGATCTGTAAGCGTCTCGATTTGCCTTCAGGATCGGTGCTCGCACTGTCGGGCGATGGGGACGAATTGGACGCCGCCCAGTCTGCAGGCCTTGCGACGACGCTCATCGCGCGAGAGGGCCTTGCGGAGAGTCGCCATGCGGTTTGCCCTGATTTTGCATCGCTGAATTTGGGATCGTGACGCGCTCCGCGCTCCCTCCGAAAAGGAAAAATATCGCTGACGACTTCGGGCGGATGGAGAAAGATGGCCACGTTCACTCTTGAAACCAGAGACGGCGCCAGACAGGAAATCACCGGCAAGAATGGCGTCTCGCTGATGAAATTGATCCGGCGCGCCGGCGTCGAAGAGCTGGTCGCGCAATGCGGCGGCAGTTGCGCCTGCGCGACCTGCCACGTCTATCTCACCCTGCCCCAGGGGATTGAAATGGCCGTCTCTGGACCCGGAGAAAACCGGATGCTTGCGACAGCCAGCCATCGCAAATTCAATTCGCGTCTCGCCTGTCAAATCAGGTTCGATGACACGTTTGACGGAATGGCGATCCGCATCGCCCCGGAGGATGCGACGAGCTTTTGATTCGCCCACGCGGTTTCGAACGTGCAGCGAACGTTCCCGCGGAAAGGCTATATGGTCTGGAACTTGCTCAACGGCCATGCACGCAGCGCCAAGATGCAGGGTGAGCATCCATGCCGATGAAGGAAGAAAGCGTTCTGCCCGGGAAGTGCTATCGAACGAAGGGCGGCGAAATCAACTCGGAAAAATACACGGTGATCAGCATCACCCGTGGGATCGTCACTTATCAAAGCTGGACGTCCGACCCCAATCGCCTGTCTCTGCGCACGAACACCGGCCTGAAGGCCTTCGCCGAAGTGCTGTTCAAGGAAATCCCCTGCCCGAACAGAGATCCAGGCCAAAAGATCGAATATTTCGATCCCTCGTAGGGATACATTCTCTCCTACGAGCTCAGTCTCCTTAATCCCGGATCTCGTTTTGAATTGAAAAAATATCGTAGGGAGGATCATTGTCCGAATTGGCGTAGCCCAATGGCGGCGCGTCGACGCTTCCGCCTGATGCGCCCGATCGGCGACTGATCGCGCCGATGTCGCCGCCATAAACATGGATGATGATGGAGGTGCGATCATCCAGCGCGTTGCGAAGCTCCAAGACCTCGCCGCTCGCGGACGAGCGGGCCTCCACCATGTTCGCTTGCAATAGACGGGACACGCCGGCCTGCGCGCTGTTCGTCGGAGAACCATCGAGTTGCTGGCGGTTGATTGCGCCGTGCAACACCCCCGCGATCTCCCAAACCGAAGGCTGGGAGATTGTCATGCAGGCCCCGCCCGACAAAATGGTGCTCACGACGGAAAAGCGGTCCAGCACGTCGTGGTAAATCTGGAATTGCTGGCCTCCGGCGGGATTTGGGACGGCGAAGACCGTTGGCAGCCAATCGTCCGTCGTGAAGAGCCGGGCCATGAGATCGCGGCCGATCAGCAAAATCTCCCGCTCGCTTTCGGCGAGTTCGACCATGGACTGAATGTCCCAGATGAATCGCCGCAGCGGGGGAGGAACAGGGTCTCGCCCGACGACTCGTAAATTTGGATCAACCGCATTTTTCTCGATCATGATGTCGAACGGTCCGCCAGGATTTGAGGGAATGCGCGCGCTCGAGCAAAGCGCTTCGCTGAGGCCACGCCGAGACACGCCGACTGTGTTCTCGCGGATTTAGCGGCGTGTGCGCCTCAGTGAGGCGGAGGCAAACGACTCGCGCGCTCATCGTTCCTCCTGCGCGCAAATCATATCGATGCAGGATATCGCCGCATCGATGTCGCTTTCCTCGACTGAGAGCGGAGGAAACAAACCCAGGACCGACCCCATCGCGCGCGTGAGGAGCCCGCGCGCGGCCAGCTTCGCGCGCATGGGCTCCGCGTCTCCCGCGAGCGTTAGCGCCTGCATCAGCCCAAGGCCATCCAGCGCCGTAAAAGCTGCACGACGCCGATAAAACAACGCGGACAGCTGGTCTTCGAGATACCAGCTTCGGTTCTGCACGCGTTCCTGAAAGCCAGGCGTCGACAGAGCGTCGACAAGCGCGTGCCCGGCCAGAAGCGCGGCTCCGTCAGCGAGCGTCGAGCCGCCGAGCGCCCCTCGCGCCAGTCTTTGCGTGACGACGAGCGCGGCCAGCGGCGGGGCGTCTGCAGGCGCATAACGGGCGACCATCAGGTCCGGGGTGACGCCGCTCCATTCGTGCGCCCAAAGCATGCCTGAGCGGCCGAAGCCGCAAAAGGTTTCGTCGAAACCGAGAATGAGCCCATATTCGTCTGCGGTCTCGCGCAGTCTGGCGAGGACGCTTCCTGAGACGACTTCAAAACCGGCTTGCGTCCTAACCGGCGCGATCAGAATGCCCGCGGTCCTCACGTCGACTTCCGCCTGCAATGCGGCGTGATCGTCGGTTCGGAGAACGACGATCTCGTCGTCGCCCTCAAGGCCAGGCGGAAGGCTGGCCGTTGCATCAGCAGGCCCGACGCAGACAATGAACCGTCGGCGCTTGGGCCGACCGACGAGGCGATGGTAGCGCCGAACCATTTCGACGGCGACACGCCAGGCGTCGGACTCGGAGGGAAGCAAATACACGCGATCGCCAAAAGAAACGGGCGAAATCATCGCGCATAAAGCATCTGAAAGCGCCGCGGCTTCCGCCACTGATTGCGGCGAACCTATTGGCGCATCCGTGCGGAGCGTTGATCCTGAAAAATTTTCCGGAAAGAAGAGCGATGCGCCGGAAAAGTCGAGCGGCGCGCCCGCGACGAATGTGTCGCCGACGGCCGGTTGGATGGGCTCGTTAGGCTCGCGCGACGAATCTGAGAATGTGGCTGACATGTTGCTCTGAGCTCGCCATTGGTCGCCGCTCAGATGAGCTCGGACAAGCGCGGCGATTCAGGCGCCGTGTTCGATGAGGTCAGGAAGTCTTTTGGCAAGAGAGTTCAACACGCTCTGCGAGCCTTTGAGCATGACGTCGTAGACCGCGTCGGCCGTGGGGGCCGCGTCGATTCCGTCCTGGACAAAGACGAAATGCGTGCCGCCATCCGGCAGCTGCGAGATCGTCCACGTAACTGTCGTGTCAATGTATCGGCCAAAACCCTTCAGCTCGTCATCACCGCCCGACCAGCTGAAACGCAACATACGGCCGGGCTCCACGGCGAGAACCTGGCACTTGAACTCGCCGTCCCAACGCTCGATGGGGCGGCTCCAGATCGTGAATTTGTGGCCGACAACCGGCTCAACGTCATTTGGAAAGAACCAAACGGCGAGCCATTCGGAATCTGTCATCGCGCGCCAAATGGCCTCGATCGGATGTTCGAGGTCCTTCTCCGTCGTGAGGCTGCGTGTCTGTGTAGCGTCAAGCACCGAGTCCTGCTCCCGTTAGCGCCTAACATGCAAGGCTCAAGCCAGGCGCATAAGCGGCGCGGAGTTCGACATCATGCGATTGTATCAATTCTAAGCGCGATACCGCGGCTCGGCTCCATGCGCAGCGCGCCCCCTTTGGCTCCGAACATGCATGGCTCACGGCTCAGCTCTCGCGAACGCTCTTGTACAAAAAAAGCGAAGCGCGGGTCGGGTCACGCATGAGCGCTCCGTATGACGGACAAAGAGGAATGGGTCGTCTGGAACGGCTCGATGGGAATACTGGATATGGCGACGATCGGCGATATCCAGCATGACGAGAGCGGCAGGACGGCGTCTCTGGCGCCGCCCTATGGCGTCGTGGGGCCTTTCAGTCTTGACGAACTTGAAACGCTGGGGCGGATCGCCTTTGGCGAATGTCTCGTTATGTCGCGCCAGCGATGGCAAGAGGATCAGCTCGATCTGCGTCTCGAGGCGCGAGAAAAGCGCCGGACGCTATTGTTTCGGATGGATATCGACGATGACCATGAACATCGCGAAATTTTAGGGCTGCCGTTGGAGGGCCGGCTCAATCTGTCGGAGATTAGCGGCGCCTTTCGGCAGTTGGCCAAGACCGCGCATCCCGACGCCGGCGGCAGCGACGAAGATTACCGTCGTATTGTCGAGGCGCGCGACGCGCTGCTCAAGCAACTCACGACGGGTTGATGTCATTGGGCGCCAACCAAAACTAAGCTTCAAGTCTGAGGCCGACTGCAGCTTTTATGAAATGGCTTTGGCGATCCGCTCGTGATTCGCTGCTGTCGTTTTGGCTTCTAGGTTGAAACCCGCTGCATTTCCGGGTGCGCGCACGCGCCATAAATACAGCATAGGCACAGGCAAGAATTCTTAAGCTTGGCGAGCGTGACGTGATCGCTCCAGACATGGGCTAGACTGCCAATTCGGAGCGAAAGCACGAGTCCACAGGGAACATCTTATCCGTCGAAAAGTTTAATGCTCGTGAAAGCTAGGCCCGGGCTCGGCTTTCCAAGGCGTCGCCGCGACTGCGGCCGCCTCCTGACAAGGAGGAATTCATGAACTGGGACACGATCGAAGGCAATTGGAAGAAGTTCACCGGAAACGTGAAGGAGCAGTGGGGCAAGCTCACCGACGATGACATTGCGCGCATCAACGGGAACCGCGAGCAGCTCGAAGGCATGATCCAGGAGCGTTACGGCGTCGCCAAGGACAAGGCCAAGGAGCAGGTCGACAGCTGGATGTCGCGCCACTAGCTCTACCGTAATTAATTAGACGCCGGCGAACATCTTCGCCGGCGTTTTTATTTCAAAATGCGCGCGCGATCTGTCCGGCGTTTCGCGTCAGGCGTCGAGGGCCGGAACATCTGACGCGGCGCGGGGGTTTTATATGGGCGCCCCTCAAGACGAAGGTCTATCGATGAAGAAAGCCGTTCGCCCATTCACTGTCGAATATCGATCGAAACGCGGCAGATCACGCACAGCAAGAGGCGGCGGCGCATTCCGCTTTACGGATCGATCCGCCGAACGGATGTCCGCGGGCAAAAATATGCGCGATGAACTCTCCGCTTGGCAGTCGCTGTTCAAGCAGGAGGCGCGTTCGTCATGACTGCCGCCTCTGCGAAGCTCGCCCTTAGACAGAGCAAAAGAGCGCTGCTTCGGCGCTCTATAAGCGAGGCGCTCGGAAAGCGCTTCTCGCTTTTATATCTCGACTTGATCATGAGGCCGGTGCCAGAGGACCTCAAAAGTCTCCTGATCAAATTGGACTTCGCGGATCGTCCGAAAAAGACGCGCTGAGATTCAAGAAATCTCTCTGCGCGTCACTCGACCGCGCTTATCTGACTAAGCTCTTCTAGAAGGGCCAGCATGTTGTCAGGCAGCGGCTCTGAAGCAATATCGGAAAATTGGCGCCTAAGCTGCTCACCGAGTCGCCTCACGCTCGGCTCCACATCAACCGCATCGCGTATATATCGATTTCCTCTCATTGTCGTCTCTGTCAGCCTCGCTCGTTGATCATGTGGCGGCATGAGGAGCTCTCCACACGGGGAATGAAGCGCCGATTCGAAAATCTGTTCCGACGATGCTCCATATTTTTTAAGGAATAGAAAAGCTTAGCCGCAAATAAGCGCTGTGGAGAACCCCAAACGAGCCTTCACAAGGTTCAGTCGCAGCTGAATTTATAGCGGCGGGTCGGAAGCTCCGGCTCTCGAACCGCCGCCATTCGATCTCGCCGCAGCTATTTCTTGCCAATGCGAAATTGCACGGGCACTTCGAAGGTCAGCCCCTCGTCTGCGATTACCGGCGGCGGCGGCGGAACGGGGTCGGCCCGCTTCATCATCGCGAGCGCAGCGTCGTCGAAGAGTGGATGTCCCGCAGAACGTTTGATGCTGTAGCTGACGACATGGCCGCGCCTGTCGAGCGTGAACGAAACGCTCGCTTCGGCGGATCGACGACCTGCGGCGCTCGGATAGCGCTTGTGTCGGTTGAGATGCGAGAGCAAGGCCTTTTGCCACGTCAGCTTGACGGCGTTGGCGACGGCGTCAGCCCCCTGAACAGGCGCCACCGGCCTGTCGGATTGCCGATCGGCGTCCGACTTGGGCGGCGCAGTCGCCTCGGAGGCGGCAGACTCGGCCGAGACGACCGGCTGCGCCTGATGTGTCTTCTCCTCCTCGATCGGCTTCTCCGGCCGGACGTTGTGCGTGAGTTCGGCGTCTTCCGACTCGGCGTGGGTGATCCGCTCTTCGTTCGCCTCCTTCGCCTCTGATGCGGCGACGGAAGGCGCAGCGGCGGCCGCTTCGTCAGAGAGGGGCCCTGGCGGCAGATCCGCGGCCTCGGCGTCTCGCGGCGCGGCGGGCTCGAGAGACAATTCGATCGCCGGCGCGCCGGACGCGTTCTCGTCGAGATCGCCCTGCAAGGTCACGAGCGCCGCGATGGCGCCGCCGACGTGCAGAAACAGGGCGAGGGCGACTGCGGCGCCCCAAAGCTTGCCGTTCGATTGCGGCTTCTGGAGAGCGGCGGCGGCGCTCATTGCGGAGCCTGCTCCTTGCCGCCGGCGTCGAGCGCGACGAGCGCCACGCGCAGATAACCGCCAGCGCGCAGACGCTCCAAGATCGCCATCATCTCGCCATAGGGCACGCTGGTGTCGGCCCGCAAATAGATGCGTTTCGACTTGTCGCCGAGGAGCGTGTCGAGAGCGGAAACAAGATCGTTGCGTTTGACGGGCGTCTCGCCCAGGGCGAGCGCGAGGTCGCCCTGAATCGTCACGTAAATGGGCTTGTCGGGCTTTTCATGCGGCGCGGCGTCGGAAGCAGGAAGATCGACCGGAAGATCGACAGTAGCGAGGGGGGCAGCCACCATGAAGATGATGAGCAGCACGAGCATCACGTCGATAAACGGCGTGACGTTGATTTCATGCGTTTCCTGAAGATCGCTTTTAAGATGAACGGCCATGATCTACTCCGCCGCATGAATCTTGTTTGTGGAGGCTTGTCCGGCGCGATCGAGGTCGCGCGAGACGATGCGAAGCAACTCGCCGGCGAGATTAGAGACAAGTTCCAAATAGGACGTCGCTTGGCGCGCAAGATGATTGTAGATGAGCACCGCCGGGATGGCGGCGAAGAGGCCGATCGCCGTCGCGAGCAGCGCTTCGGCGATGCCGGGCGCGACGACGGCCAGATTGGTCGTCTGCGCTTTGGAAATGCCGATAAAGCTGTTCATGATGCCCCAGACGGTGCCGAACAGTCCGATGAAGGGGCCTGTCGATCCGACGGAAGCAAGCAGTCCGGTGCCCCGCTTGATCGAAAGCGCTTCAGCGCGCTCGATTTCGGCGAAGCACGCCGCAATGCGCTCCTTCACGCCCGGCGCCGCAAGAATATCGGACGACAGCTTCATTTCCCGCGTCGCCTCGCCAAGCAGCGCCTGCGTCAAACGGTCGCCGCCGCCAAGCGCTAGCCGCGCCTCGGAGAGGCCGCGCGCCTCAGAGAGGCGGCGTATCGCCGTCGTCACGCGCTCGCGCGACCGTTTCAGCTCGATCGTTTTGGCGATGAGGATCGTCCATGTCGCGACGGACGCCAATAACAAGCCAATCATCACGATCTTCACGACGATGTCGGCGTTGACGAACATCGTCCACACAGAAAGATCATGAGGCTTAGTGGCCGCAATCGCTGCGTCGAGCGCTGGCGACCCTGGTGCGGCTGCGACGCTCTGCGCAGCGAGAAGCGCGATGATTGAGATCACGAGAAACTGCAAAGAACGTTTCATGCTTCAGCCCATGTTCGGATCAGATTGTGATAAACGCCCGACATTTTGACGCAGGCAGGATCGCCGGCGCCCAGCCGAGTCGTCAGGGATTGGATGGCCTGGTCGAGATCGAAGAGCAAAGCGCGCGCCACATTGTCTCGAATCATGCTCTGCATCCAAAAAAACGAGGCGATGCGCTCACCACGCGTGACGCCTTTGACAAGATGAAGACTCGTTGAAGGATACAAAACGAGATCGCCTGCGGGAAGTTTCACTTCCTGCTGTCCGACCCGATCCTCGATCACAAGCTCGCCGCCGTCATACTCGTCCGCTTCTGAGAGGAACAGCGTGCAAGAAAGATCCGTGCGAATGCGAATCGGCGTCCCGGGAATGCCGCGGATCGCATTGTCGACGTGCAATCCAAAGTCGTGCCCAACGCCATAGCGATTGAACAGCGGCGGAAAAATCTTATGCGGCAGCGCCGCTGAGACGAAGGTCGACGACTGCGCAAGCGCCTCAAGCACATGTTCGCCAAGTTCGCGCGCGACGTCGCCGGCTTGCGGCAGTTGAAGATTGTTCTTCACCAGAGAGGACTGTGAACCGGCGGTCGCGCGACCGTCCTCCCACGCCGCCCTGTCCATGGCCGCGCGAAAGAAGGCAACCTGCTGCTTGGAAAGAACTTCGGGTATGCAAATAAGCATCAGCGCTATGCTTCCCCCCAGTAGCGGATGAGATTGTGGTAGACGGTCACCAGCTTGCGCAGATCGGGATCGTCCGCGCCCACGCGCGGCGCGAGCTCCTGTATCGATTCGTCGAGATCGCAAACGAGGCTGCGCGCCTCGTCGGCGCGGATCATGCTTTGCAGCCACAAAAATGAGGCGAGACGTAGGCCGCTAGTGACGGGCGTCACCATATGCAGACTGCCGGCCGAATAAAGAATGAGATCGCCCGCCGGGGGCTTGAATTGCCTTGATCCGTAGATGTCCTCGACGATCAGTTCGCCGCCCTCATATTCGTCGGGATCTGAAAGAAGCACGGTTGCGGCGAGGTCAACGCGGATACGCGCGCCGGTCATGGCGTCGCCGCGTATCGCATTGTCGACATGCGGATCGAAGTGGTCGCCGACGCCATAACGGTTGAACAACGGCGGGTAAATGCGCAGCGGAACAGCGGTCGAAACGAAAGCGGCATTGGCGAGGAGCGACGAGAGCAGCCGCTTGCCGAGCGCCCGCGAGATTTCAGAGTTCGGCGGAAGTTGCTCATTGCGCTTCGCCTCGCCGGCGTTCACCCCGGCGGTGGAGGCGCCGTCCTCCCATGCCGCCTGCGCCATCGCCTCGCGAAGTACGTTGACCTCCTTCCGATCGAGCGCGCCTTGTATGTGAGCAAGCATTCGCGGCGCTCCCTTAGAACAAGATACTGGTTTCGAGATAGACCGAGCGGCCGGGCGACATCTGCGCGAAGGGCGTCGCCGTCTGATAGAAGGCGTCATAGATCGTGCGGTCGAAGAGATTGTTGACCGAGAACTTCATCGTGATGTTTTGGCCAATCTTCGCCTCAGCAAAAACATCGAACCGCCAGTACGAAGGCAGGATCGTCGGAACGTTCAAAAAAGGATTGGCGGCGGTCGGCGCCGGCAGTCCATATCTGTTGAACGCTGTGCCGCCATTGGCGACAATATTGTTGCCGCCATAGATCCTGGAACGGTAGATGGCCTGGCCACCGAATTCGAGCGCATTCGGAGCGAGGCCGATCAGGTCGCCGAATTTGTACTTGGACAGCAGGCTGAAGGACTCATGCGCGATATTGGCGAGTTGAAGTCCGATATTCGTTCGCGCGTAGGAGCTGGTCACCCGCGAGTCCATCAGCACGATGCCGCCAAGGACCATCCACTTGTCGGTGATATTGCCCGCAACCTCAAGATCGACGCCCTGGACGTAATAGGACGCGTCGCCGGTGGTGACGCCGGAGTTCACTTCTCTCGCGCCGCTCACATCCGTCTTGAAGAAGGCGGCTGTCGCGAGCAGATGCCTGTCGAACAGCTCCCATTTCAGACCGACCTCCGCCGCCTTGTTGAGTTGGGGAGCAAAGATTTGCGACGCCGTGTTCAGGCCGCCGTAATTCGCCGCGCCGCCGTCAAGCTCGGCTCCGACGGGCGTCGCCGAGGTGGCGTAGGCGGCGTAGGCGCTGACGTTCGGCAGCGGCTTGAAGACGACTCCGGCGTTCCAATTGAACAGACCCGAATGGCTCTTGGCGAATGTCGAAAGGGTCTCAGTGCGGCTTGTGATGTTGTAATCGTCAAAGCGCGCGCCGCCGTTCACGATCACGACGTCCTGATAGTTCGCAGTTTCGATCAGATAGCCTGATTTCGTGTCGACAGCGATCCGCGTCGGATTGGTGTTGCGGTATGGCGTGTTGAGAAACGGCAGATAGGTGCACGGAAGATAGAGGTTACAGGTCACCGTATTGCCGGTGGGTATCCCATTCAACTCGGAAGCGAGGCCCTGATAATTGGTGCGCGTTACGCCTTCGCGGGCGAATTCCACGCCGGCGACGAGCGCATGCTTGACGGGGCCGGTTTCGACTTTAAGCGTCGCCTCGGTCTGGTTGTCGAGCGTGTTCACCACCTGGTAGCGGCTTTGCGCGCCAATTCTCACAGTCGAAGCGAATAGATCCGCGCTCCCCGTCAGCGATCCGATATAGTCCAGAACAGAGCGGCTCTGTCGGAACCGATTGTCGAATACGAGGTTGTCGTTGTAGCGATAGTGGGCGGTGAAGGTGCCGAAATTCTGCATCGCAACTTGGAAATCGCGATCGAGGAAGCCATACCAGTTGGAGCGCGGCGTAACGCCTTCGGGAAACGGCCTATTCCAGATCCGGTTATACGGCACGCCGAAGTCCGGCAGGCCATTCTGATAGACATGCGTGTATTGAGCGGTCAGCGTCAGGTCCTCGAGCGGCTTGAACACCACTGAGCCGGCGACGCCGTCGCGATAGTCGGTGACAAAGCTGCGGCCGGCGACATTCGAGTCGTGATAAAGAGCATTGACGCGCACCGCGAGGATCGGGCTGATCACTTTGTTGACGTCAGCTGTCACCCGCTTCATGTGGTCGGAAAAGCCGCCAATCGCTTTGAGTTCGACGAAATCGCGATCGGTCGCTTGTTTCGTTACGATGTTGATCGCGCCGCCCGCAGTGCCACGACCGGCGAAAGTCGATCCCGGCCCGCGCAGAATTTCGACCTGTTCGGTATAGAAGTTCTCGCGAATGCTGACGCCAGGATCGCGCACGCCGTCGACGAAGATGTCGTTGCGAACGTCGAAGCCGCGAATGAAGAAGCGATCGCCGAACGCGTTGCCGCCTTCGCCCGTCCCTAGCGTCACGCCTGCCGTGCTGCGACCGATTTCACGCAGCGTGAAGGCGTTCTTGTCGTCGAGCACTTCCTTGGTCAGCACCGTGATCGTGCGCGGCGTATTGAGCACCGGCTCGGTGAATTTCGGCGAAGACAGGCGGTCGACCTTATAGGGCGCAACCGGATCGGCGTAAGGATTGGCGTTGGGCGCCGTCGCGAAGATCGGAAGGCCTCCGCTGCCTGCGCCTTGGCCGCCGGCGTTTGAAGCGCCCGGCGCGCCGCGCCGCTGCCCCGCGGCCTGAGTGGCTGCCGCATGACGCGCCGGTTGCGGCTGAGCGGCGGCGATGGGCTTGGGTTTCGCCGGCGCCGCCGCGCGCGGCTTCTCCTGCGGCGCGTCGACTTTAACCGGCGGCAGCGTCGTCGAAGCGGATTGCGCCAGAGCCGAAGCGCTGACACTCGAGGCAAGCGCCGCAGCAACGCTCAGCGCCTTCATCGACGTCAGATCTCCTGCACGAGTCCGCGGCAGCGACTGAGTCAACATTCGTAGAGAAATTGGAGTTTTTACGTCGCTCATCGGGAACCGCCAGGGAGGGTTGTGCGTTGTCTACTTTCGCCTCGTGCGAAGAAGTTGATTAAAGCTAAATTTGGCGGCGGCCACGGTCAACTGATCAAACCGTTGAATGGAAGTATTGTAATCTGTATAGTTTCAGACACATACAACAATTTTTTGGACGATTGTTACCTTTCGGCCACTTCTAGTTTGGAAGCGCTTTAATTCCAAACTACGAGGAGGTAAGTTTCCTGAGAAAATATTGTTCTTGATCACCGCGTAGAGCTGCGCGCTGTCGAGTTGCGGCGGAAGAGTTCGGCGTTTGGCTGAGCCTGGCGGTTGGCGGCGCACTCCCGAATCTCGGCGCTCACGCAGGTGCGCCGATGCAATCCTGTCGAAAGACATCGGAGTCGCGGCGCTGCGCAACGCTGCAGCATTGAGCGCGGCACGCGACTTGCTTTGCCTATCGTGAGTCAATCACCGCGCGAGGCTGCCATGCAGATCAGCGTAAAGGTGGCGAAAGCCATCGAACGCAGGCGCGTTTTTGTCGTGGACGACAATGAAAGCTTTCGCGCGGCGATCGAGTTCATGCTCCATGACGAATATGAAGCGCATGAATTTGCGAGCGCGTCCGCAACGCTCGCAAAAGCGGAGCAAATAAGGCCGGACTTACTGGTGCTTGCCGAAGGCGTCATCCGCGTCAACGGGCTGGATCTCATTCAGGAGTTTCTGGCGCGGGTTCCCGAAACCAAAATCATCGTCATCGTTGATCAGATATCGAGCGGATTCGGCCAGGACTGCGTCGCTGAGGGCGCGCACGGTTTTTTGGCGAAGCCGCTGAAAATTGAACTGCTGCGCGATAAGGTCGACGCGCTGCTGAGCGCCAGGAAAAAGTCCGGCCCGATCCCGCGGGCCGTTCTGAACCTGCGCTAGCGCCGGAACAGCCGCCAATCGACATTGATGCAGAGGGGTCGCCATGGAGCCCGCCATTCCGCCGATCGAGGACGGCGCCGAACGCGACAAGTTGGAGATCGCAATCGACGATTGCGTGCGTCGCTTCTACGCCAAGGGCGCCGAAGATCCGCTGTTGGGCCCTATCTTTATGGCGATTGACGGTCTCGACCAGCATATGGGGATCGTCGCGAATTTCTGGTCCAGGACCTTGCTCGGCACGGAGCGCTATCAGGGCCAGCCCTTCGCCGCGCACATCAATTTACCGATTGAGCCGCAGCATTTTACGCGCTGGCTCGAACTCTTTAGCGAAAGCGCCAATGAAGCGCTGCCTAAGACGCAGGCCGAGCAGGCGATCGCCAAAGCCGCCCACATGACGCAATGTTTCCAGTCTGGGCTGTTCCCCTTCGTCGGCGCCGATGGAAAGCCGTCGCGCGTTCCAGCGCCATAGCGCCCATGGGCCGCCCACGAGCGTTAGTCGACCGCGATCATCACATCCGACGACTTGATGACCGCGTTGACCTTGGACCCTTCGCGGAGTCCAAGCTCATCGACGGATTCGTTGGTGATTGAAGCTGTGACGGTCAATCCGTTGACGTCGATCGTCACATGCGCCGTGGTTGCGCCCTTCTGGATGTGCTTGACCGTCCCGGGAAGGCTGTTACGCGCGGAAATCTTCATGCCGTCGGCTCCTAAGAAAAGTGGTTATCGCTATGGCCTCCCCTCGACGGCGCCCGACGTCGCGACGGCTGTGGCATAATAATCAGCCGCTCTACCGGCTTTCCTTCGATGAAATGGGACTGCACGATCGCGTCTATATCATCGCCGACGCGCGGCGCATACCAAACGACTTCTGCATAAACGACCAATAACTATCCAGTCTGTTACAAATCTAGGCAGCAGCGCTCTGATGTCCTTCACGTCAGATCCCCGGATCAGCTTCGACTGCATCCAACCAAAGCGGCTTGCCGCTCGCCGCTGAGCTTCCGCGCGGATTACGCGCAGTCGGTCGTCTTTGCGTCGATTGGTCTAGCGCCATGGTAAGGAAGAATCCGCGCACATGTCGGGAGACGTGCTCAACTCTCCGCGCCAGATCGTCAAAGATTGCGCTCAATAGGTCGCGCCGCTGGCGCGGCGGATCGGGAGCGCGGAAAGCGTTAAGCGCGACATCCGCTTCATGGCGGCGAAAAGCCGCACATGGCGCGGAGGCACCTGTAAATCAGCGATCGACCCGTTACGATGCGCGGGCCGCTAAGCGCATCGCAATTCTTCGCGCCGGAGTCGGCAAGGCGACATCCATGTCGGTTGCGGCGAGAGCACGGTTTTGATGGAGCCGGTCGCCGATCAATCGGGCGGCGGCGCCGGAGGAGACGGCAGAAGGCGCAAGACTTGATCAAGAATGCGCGCCAACGCCGATGTCGAGGCCATTGCAGACCGTTGTTTTTGTGATGCTAAGAGCAAAAATGGCGGTATGGCACGATGCTTGCGTCAAAACCATTGAAAACACCCACGCATGTCGTGAGGCTAAAAAGTATGGGTTTGCAGCTGGCAGGCGGCGCGTGCGCGCCGAAGGCGCGCGAATTCGATGTGAGAGACACTGCTCTCGTCGGCATCTACGAAATATCGAAGCTCCTGGCGTCGCCAAACCGTCTGGAAACCACGCTTGCGGGCGTGCTGGCGCTGCTTTCGAGCTTTCTTGATATGCGCCATGGCTTGGTCGCGCTGCTCGACGCGGCGGGCGGGCCCGAGGTTGTGGTTGGGTCAGGCTGGAGCGAAGATTCCGCCAAGCGTTTCTTCGACCGACTACCCGAACGCGCCGTGGGGCAGATCGTCGCGACGAAAATGCCGCTCGTCGTCGAGAACGTCGCAGCTTCACCGCTCTTCCAAGGCTCCGACTTTTCCGAATGGGGACCGACCGACGGCCGGCCGTTCTCGCTGATCGGCGTCCCGATCAAGGAGGGCGATGCCGTCGTCGGCACGCTGACGGTGGATCGCGTCTACGACGATCGTTCAGTGACGCTGTTCGACCATGACGTGCGCTTCCTGACGATGATCGCCAATCTCGTCGGGCAAACCCTTCGACTGCACAAGCTCATCGCACGCGACCGCGAACGTTTGATGCAGGAAAAGGCCTGGCTCGAAAAAGGCGACCGCCTTCCGCAGATCGAAACAAAGAACAGCGGCATCAATGGCGTTGTCGGCAGCAGCCCAGCGCTGCGCGCGGTGATCGATAAGATTCGCGTCGTCGCCAAGGCCAAGTCCACCGTCCTTCTGCGCGGCGAATCGGGCACCGGCAAGGAGCTGTTCGCCGCGGCGATACACAATCTCTCGCCGCGACGCTCGAAACCCTTCATCAAGCTGAATTGCGCGGCTCTCCCCGAGAGCGTGCTGGAATCGGAGCTCTTCGGCCATGAGCGCGGCGCTTTCACCGGCGCAGTGAACATGCGCAAGGGCCGTTTCGAACTGGCCGACGGCGGCACATTGTTTCTGGACGAGATCGGCGAAATCACGCCGGCGTTTCAGGCAAAGCTGCTGCGCGTTTTGCAGGAAGGCGAATTCGAACGGGTGGGCGGCACGCGCACGCAGAAGGTCGACGTTCGACTCGTGTGCGCGACAAACAAAAATCTCGAAGAGGCGGTCAAGCGCAACGAATTTCGCGCCGATTTGTACTACCGCATCAGCGTCGTGCCCATTTTCGTGCCGCCGCTGCGCGACCGGAAGGGCGATCTCGAACCGCTCGCCAATGAATTTCTGCGTCGCTTCAATGCGGAGCAAGGCGGACGGCTGAGCTTTTCAGAGTCGGCTCTGCACGTGCTCACCGCCTGCGCCTTTCCGGGCAACATCCGAGAGCTGGAAAACTGCGTGTTTCGGACAGCGACTTTGGCGCAAGGGAATGTCATCACCGACAAGGACTTCTCCTGTCGCAACGACGGCTGTCTCTCTTCGGTGCTTTGGAGCGGCTCGTTGGAGCGTTCGGCGCCTCCTCCACCCATCGCAAGCTTGCCAACCCTGGCGCCGCCGCGCGAGCGTCAGCCTGCGGCGCCGCCGCCGACGCCGAATGAGCGCCCGCACGCCGACCCATCGCCCGAGACCTGTCCCGGCGCCGAAAATTGCACCGCCGTGGAGCGTGACGGCCCTTCCGATCGCGAACGTTTGGTGGACGCCATGGAGCGCGCGGGTTGGGTCAAGGCGAAGGCGGCCCGACTGCTGGGACTAACCCCGCGTCAGATCGGCTACGCGCTGCAAAAACATGGCGTCGAAGTAAAGAAGTTCTGAGTTCCGCGCCGCTGGCGAGGAGTCTCGGCGGTTTGCTCGACAAGCGACAGTCGAGGGGCCGCCGACCCGTTCATTGAACGTGAGCAGGCCTGAGAGATCGCGCTCGAATCCGATCGCGCGGGCCTCGATGTGCCAGCATGCCCTCTTGAAGGGCCGGTTGCGGAGCTTTGCAAAGAGGCTGACGGAAGCCCGGCCGGTATGGATGCGCGGCGAAGCCTTCTTAGCAGTCGCCCGCATCAATTGAGACGTCGGCGATCACCTCGCCCTTATTGTCCTTTAGCGAATATCGGATGATGGCGCCGCTGGTGCGATGATTCGGCATCGTCAGACACACACGCTCCTGCAGCTGCGCCCTCAGTGCGGCGAGCTTCTCGGCGTTGCCGATCAGAGTTCGCGCCGCTTCATCGTCGACGATCGTATAGCTGTAATTGAAGGCGTTGCCTGGACCCGCCGTCGCCCTGTCGAGACGAACGCCCTCGCTGACCATCTCTGGAAGCGTCGCGTTCACCTCCGCCGCTTCACGCTCCAAAGCCAGCGAGAGGGGCTCCGGCGGCTCATCGATATTAAGACTTTCCCGATATTGCCTCGCGAGAAGGAAAGCCGTCGCCACGATGACGATCAGCGCGGCCGCTTCCCAGACTC
Organism: Methylocystis sp. L43; assembly: GCF_015709525.1. GTDB lineage: Bacteria > Pseudomonadota > Alphaproteobacteria > Rhizobiales > Beijerinckiaceae > Methylocystis. The sequence goes on from NZ_JADNRA010000034.1 coordinate 208,438, forward strand.
CCATCCATGACTTCGTATCGCCCTCGTCCCTCACGGCAGCCCTCGCTCCAGCCCGCGTCGATTTTGTCTCGGCGAAGCGCGTTGCGCAAGGTGGCGGTCATATGAGTTTTTCAGTGCACCTTGAATTCCTTATCAAGGAGCTTCAACTCAGCCGGCTTGATGAGGTTCGAATGCGCGACGGTGACGGAATGCAGCGGGCCATCGAGGCTGCGCATCCAGAAATCGAGAAATTTGCGCAGCTCTGGAAACTCGGGATGAAGATCATATTCCTGCCAGACGTAGGATTGGATGATCTTCGGATAATCCGGCAGACGATAGAGAATATTCGCCGTCGTCAGGCCGTAGCCTTGAAGCTGCAAACGGAAGCCGCTGGACGCCATGGCATGCTCCTTGACGCTCTGATTCCTTTCAGATTAGGAGCAAATCCCCGGAGAGCAAGCGCAACGAACGGCAAAGGCCTGAAAAAACAATGTGCTATCAGCAGCCTTGCGTGAGTGCCAAAAATGCGGCGTCAATGCCGGCGCAGCTTAGAGAAAAATTCTGCGCCGCGGAAGGCGCGCAAAAACAGCGGCGCCGTCGCAAGCGACGGCGCCAGCTCATGTTCACTGGGTTGGCCAGCCGCAGCCGGCCGCGACAGGCTAATCAGATCTCAGCCGATTCGTAGCTGGTGATTTCCATACCGACGCAGATTTCGACGATGATCGGTTGCGACCAGACCATGGCGTTGCTCCTCTATTTTTATAGTCCGCCTGACACGACGGCTCCGGTGGAGAATAATGAAGCGCGCGTATCGTTACACCTTCAAAATTTCGCCATCCGCGCTTCCAAAAGTTCCTGCTCCGCACGGGGGTCGAATGAACAAGCTCCTTGTCTCACTCATTCGCCGTCGTCTTGCAGGGGAAGCGACACCGTGATCCGCGTGCCGCCGGACTCCCGCCTCTCGATCCGCTGCGCGCCCCCAAGCGCGCGCACGCGCTCATTCATGCCAAGCAGACCCATGCCCGGAGCAAAGCCATCTGAAACGCCGACGCCATTGTCCTCGATCGTAATTTGGAGTTGCGGCGGCGCTTCCGCATCGAGCCCGGAGGAGTTTGCTGACGCGTCCAAGCCGAATTCCAGCGTGACCTCGCCCCTATCCGCGCCCGCGTGGCGGAAGATATTGGTTACGCCCTCCTGCACGACGCGGTAGGCCGCCAGCGCCGTCTGCTCGTCGAGGGACGAGAGATCGTGGCGCGCGACGAGCCGCAGATCCACCTCGGGATGGGTGAGCGCCCATGAGGCAAATAGCGCCTTCAGCGCCGGTTCCAGACCAAGTTCCTCGAGGCCTTTTGGCCGCAGCCGTCCAAGCAGGCCTCTGAACAGCGATTGAAGCGACTCGCTCGCTTTGTCGATCGTTGCGCTCATCTGTCTCAGTCGGCTCAGGTCGGGAGCAGGATGCGAGAGAAGCTCCTGTAGCGCGGCAGACGTTGCGCGTATCGAAAATAGACAAGGACCGGCTTCATCATGCAGATCGCGCGCGATATCCTTGCGCTCGCCTTCCTGCACCTGAAAAAGCCTGTCGACGAGTTCGCGATTTTCCTGCTTGACGCGATCAAGCGTCGCCCCGAGCGAATTCAGGGCGGCGGCAATCGATCGGAATTCCGTCGCGCCGCTGACCGACAGGCGCACGCCGCTCCTGCCAGCCTCCAATTGCGCCAGGCCGGACTTCAGCGCATCGAAAGGCGCAAGCGAGGAGCGCAGGAACAGCAGCACCAGCGTCAGGAAGATGATCGTGACGGCGAGGCTGATCGCCGCAAGCCATAGCATGTCGGACCAGATCTCTTCGAGTTCGTCGAAGGGGTTCGAAATCACCACAATATTGCTGTAGGCGCGCCCGCCGACCATCACGGGAATTGTCAAGACGCGCGGCGAGGCGCCAACGAGCTTCACAAACCATTCCGGCACATCCTGGCCGGAATGGCGGATCTTCTCCAGCCAATCACGCGGCGCGGTCTCGTTGGCGGCGAGGATCTCAACATCGGCATGGCGAAGGTTCCCCAGCGATGCGTAGAGACGCCGCAACGCCGGGACTGGATCTTCGCTTTCGGGAAGGTTTGCAATCGTTGCTAAGACAAATTCCCGCATCAATCTGAGATTGCTTCCCGCTTCCGCGCGCACGCGCGGGCCGGCGTGAAGAAGCTGGATGGCAAGATTGATCAGCAACGTCGCGATGAGCACGACGCCGATCAATCCGCCCAGTCGGGCTTTAAGCGAAACCCCGCGCATGATGAACGCCCTCGTCTCCATGCTTAACCGTTGACGTCCACTTACAGTCGATTGACAAGACTAGCGGTTTTCACAACATAGGTTCAGGCTCTCAAACAAGCGAAAAAGGATGCGCATTCTCATCGTCGACGACCACCCCATGGTGATCGAGGGCTGCCGCGGCATGCTTTCGGGACAAAAAGACATCGAAGTGCTCGAGGCGCATGACGCCAACGAAGCGCTTGACTCCTATGCGTCCGCAGCGCCCGACGTCGTGGTGCTCGACATTAATCTACCCGGCGTCTCCGGCTTCGAACTGCTGCGCCGCATCTTGAAGCGGGACGCGAACGCTCAAATTATCGTTTTCACCATGAACGACGATCCGGTTTTCGCCGCGCGGGCGATCGAGGGCGGCGCGCGTGGCTATGTCGCGAAGAACGAGGACCCACGCGTCTTTATCAAGGCGATCCGCGCCGTCGCGGCGGGCGAGCGCTATCTGTCGAACACTCTCGCGCTCAAGCTCGCATTCGCCGACCAGAGCCGCGCAAGCAACCCTCTCGACGCGCTTAACGGCCGGGAAATCGAAATCCTGCGCAATCTCGCCGACGGCAAGGATATGACGGAAATCGCGCATATTCTTAAGGTCTCATACAAGACCGTCGCGAACAATTGCATCCTGCTGAAGCGCAAGCTCGGCGCGCGTTCGAAAGCGGATCTTCTGCGTATCGCCGTCGAAAACAAGGTTGCAATGAAACTTGCCTAAAGCAGGTTCCGAAAAAGTTGACACGATGAGAACCTGCTCACATTCGATGTTGAGCGTTTCCTTTTCGATGACATGGCTCCATGTGATCGAGAAAGGCGCCGCTATCTGAATTGCTTCTGCGTTCGATAACGGGCGGCAAGCATCCGCAGCGCCTCCTCCCGTTCAACTCCGCTGTGGCGCAGATTGTAATAGTGCTGGCAAACCTCGCCATAGGTCTGCTTTTGGCCGGCGATCGCGGCAACTTCTACAAGCGAGTTGATCAGTCCCGCGAAGTCTTCGGCGTGGCCGTCGGCCGCGAGCATCTGCCCGACCTGAGCGGTGCGATTCGCGAGCATGCGGTCGGACTCGAGGAAATGCGGCTGCGCCGAGAGCAGAGCAGCGCGTATGCGCTCGACCGCAGGTTCACGCACGCCGACGGCGCCGCCGGCTTCGCGTTGCGCGAGCCAGAGCGCAGGTTCAGTGCGATCGGTGGCGCGCAGCCAGACGTCAGCGCCCTTACGCGCCTCAGACTCGATCAGATCATCCTGTTCGGCGGCGCGCCGCTCTTCGCCGCATGAGGCGAAGAGCGCGCAGACGCCTGCAAGAATGATCGCTTCGCGAAAGCGCATCGCGGAGCTACTTCCCTTCGACTTTCTTCTTCAGGCCCTGAAGACCGTCGCGCAAGTAGCTCGTCATCGCCGCGCGCGCGGCGTCATCGTTGAGATTTTCCGGCGGCTCATTGCTCGTATCGCCGCGATAGAGACGGCCATACCATTTCACCAAACTCGCTCCCCCTGACGCCGGTTCGATCGTGAAGGTGACAGTGTAGGAACTTACGGGCAGCGCATCGAGATTTGGATCTGACATGCGCCAGGAAAGCTTGAACGTCGAAGCGTCATATTCATCGAGCCCCTCCTTAAGAACGCCGCCCTTCTTAAGGGTTATTTCACGCTCCGCGCCGGCGGCGTCTCCGCCCTTGGCCGTCACGCTCTGAACGTCAGGGTGCCAGTTCGCGAGCCCGTCGAATTTACCTGCCACGGCCCATACGGCCTTGGGATCGGCGGCGATGACGATCGACTCGTCGACCTTGATCGGCGTCGGTCCGTGCGCGAGCGCAGGCGCGCAAATCAGAAGGGCGAAGAGCCCCAACAACTTCCTCATTTGGATCTCCTTGGTTGTGGAAAGCGGTAGAACGGCGCGGCGCGGCGCATCTGAATGAAAGCCTGCGCGAAAAAAGCTGCGGCGACGGCCATGAACGTGAGAAGCGCAGCCGCCACGCCAAAGAACGGACGCAAGTCGACCGCTGCTTCGCGCGGTCGGACGGAGGCGACCGCGGCATAGTCCTTCCACAGTCGCTTGCCGTCTGAAAGATGAGCGTAGGAAAGCCCGGTCCTTTCAGCGAGCGAACGCAAATAGTCTTCCTTTACAGAAGACAGATGCTCGACGCCGACCGCCGCACTGGCGCCGAAGGGGGCGTTGCGGGCGTTGTAGCCCTCGCGCCGCTCCGCGCCTTCAGGCGGCAGGCCGAAGCGGCTCTCGTGCGGAACGTCGTCGGCGCCGAGGAATCCAACCTCGCGGCCTCTATCGTCAAATTTCGGGATGGGCGAGAGCTCATAGCCGCCGACGCCAACGACAAGGCCGCGCACCTCGCCCGCACGCCCTTCGAATGTCGGCGCGCCGCGCGCCGGAAGCGGCGGGGCCTCCTGGCCATCGCTGAAAAACAGCAAATCGCTTTTCAATTCTCTCGCCATATCGATCGCGCGGAAAAAGCCTGCGGATATACGGCTGTCGCCTTCCCAGGCCATGCGCCAGTCGAGCGCCTCAATCGAAGCTTGCAGGGGCGTGAAATCTGCGCAGACGTCGATCGGTTCGAACAGCAGGAACGGCCTGCGTTCGGTAAAAACGCCGAGGGCGACATGTGATGGACAGGGCAATTCCGCGAGCATGGCGCGAAGCGCGGCTTTCACGGCGTCGAGACGGCTGACCGGTCGGCCGGAGACGGTGTAATCGCGAACGTTCATGCTGCCGGTGATGTCGACGATGGCGAGAAAATCGAATGACGGACGCCGGATCATAATCTTTGGCGCGAAGAAAGTGGCTGCGAGCGACAGCGTCGCCAACGCGAGAAGAACGACGCGAGGATCGCGCACATCCGGGCGCATCACGGCAGTCCTTTCGGTTTGCCGGGAATATCGGTCCAGAGTTTTTTGGGATCGGCGCTCAGTTCGTCGCCGCTCTTTCTCTCGAAATCCGGAAAATCCCGGACGAGCCGCGCCGCGACGTCGAGATTGAACTTCGCGTCCCAATAGTCGGGCGCGAGCTGCAGCGCGCGTCGATATTCGCGCTTGGCGAGATTGACGAAGGGATTGGCCGCTTCGAGTTGCGATCGTTCGACATGATCGAACGCCTTGCGCAGCAGCGCGTTCGCCAAGAGATAATGACCGCGCGCGCGCGCCTCGATGCTCCCGCTGCGGTCGAGCGCCTCCACCAAGGCTCGGGCGCGATCGATTTCGCTTCGCGCCGCAAGAAAGGCGACGCGCGCGAGAATCGTTTCCGGCCTGTCGTTCGCGTCGACGGCGACGTCGCGGCCCTCGCGCATCGCCTCGATCGCATCATTGGCGACGACGGCGCCGCGCCATTCGGCGAGCAATGCAGCCGTCGTGACGATCAACGTAAGAAAAAACGCGACCAGAATCGACGATTTTGCTTCTCGCCAAAGCGCGCGCGCCCTGTTGCGCACGTTCGTGATCCTCGTCTCGAAGATCGTCATCGCGCGTTGTCCCCGACGCTCAGCCTGACCTCTGCGAGCTTCGCGGCAAGGAGAAGCAGCGTCGCGGCGAGCGCCAGCCCGAAGCCCCACGCGCTCAGATCCGTGCGCGGCAATTTTTCGACATATCGGACGGGATGGCGTTCGAGCCTGTCGATCTGTTTTAAGGCCTCCTCCGTCGCCTCGACGCCTTCAGCCTCGAAGGCCTGGTAAGGAACGCCGAGCGATTTGAAAAAGAGATCGAGATGGCGTTCCGGCGCGGCCTGTGGCGACTCATCGTCGCCGGCCGGCTGATCGGAAATGCCTCGGCTGCCTTGAGTGCGCAAGAACAGCCAGTAAAGGCTGACGTTCGTCTTGCGGAATTCCGCCTTTAAATCATCGCGCAGCTTTGGATCAATGACGCCGGCCCCGTCGGAGATCAGCAGGACCGCGCGCGACAGATCAGCCTGGCTCGTCTTGAACATCGAGAGCGCCATGGCGAGTCCACGCGCGATATTCGTATAGTCGAGGCCCGGGCGGTCGATCGCGTCGATTGCGGCTTCGGTGGCGCCGATATGATCCGAAATCGGCGTCACCAGCATTGGCGCCGTCGAAAACGCCGCGACGCCCACGAGATCGTGACGGCGCGCTTCGACAAAGCGCTTGAGAATGCGCCTTGCCGCCGCCGCCTTCGACTCTTCCCCCCCAGACGGCGTTCGCCCCGCGAAGGTCTCGTTCATGCTGCCGCTGCGGTCGATCAGCATGACGATCTGCGCGCCCTCGAAAAAGCGCTCGACGTCCGCGCCGGCGACATAGGGGCTGGCGGCGCCGAGTAGGCTGGCGCCGATCGCCACGACGCCGCAGAACTTCAGAAGAATGCCGGCGATGACGGAGAGGCTGTCGGCGGGCGCTGCGAGGAGCGAGGGTATCGTCGCGCCGCGCAAGACGGACCGCAGCATTGGAAGCAGCGCCAGAGGCGCTAGAAGCAGCGGCTCGATGTGCTCAAAGCCGAAGCCGCTCATCCTGCGCGCTCCTGCCTGGCGAGCCTGCTGACAAATTGCACGAGCTGCTCGGCGGCATCGTCGTCCCTCGAGCTTTCGCCGCCAAAAAAAAGCCGATTCGAGGTTTCGAAGAATTGCTCGAAGTCGACCCGCAGCGGTTTGAATTCCGCACGTCTGCGCAGAAACTCCGGAAGGTCGGCTGACAGCAGAATGGCGCCATTGGCCTGATCGAGCGCGCGATGCACCGACTGAATCGTCGCGGCCAGATTGGCGTCATCAGCGCCGCGCCGCGTCGAGATTTCATGCGCGAGCGCTGAAAAGACTCGCGCCTTCCGTTGCTGGAAGGGTGGCCAGGCGCGATCACGCGCGACAAGAGCGAGCGCCAGCAGGGCGGCGACGCCTGCGCCGAACGCCAGATTGAGCGGCGTGGCCTCATCAACAAACGGCGCCGAACCGTCGGGACGCAGATAATCCGACGCCTGCTCTTGCTTCTGCGGCGCAACCTCTCGCAAAGGAGAAACGCCAATCCTCCATGCGGGAACGGCGACCGTCTGCGCGCCTGTCGCCGTCGAAATGGAGAGTTGAAACCCAGGAATTTCGATGTCGCGCGCATCGAGCGCGACATAGAAGTTCTGATATGTGAGGTCGAGACGCCATAGGCGCGCGCCGTTATCCGACGTCTCGCGAAGTTTGACGTCCCGGAGATCGAGCGAACCGGTGAGCGGACCTGGATTGGGCAAGGAGGCGCGCGACAGCACGGCGTCCGCGGGCGCGGAGACGTCGATGCGCGCATGGATGAGATCGCCCACGAAATAGCCGAACGGGCGCGCCGAGTGGATGCGCACCGTCGTTTCCTGGGCAAACGCAGGAAGCGCCGCGGCGAGCATGAGGGCGACACATGCAATGCGCATCGCAGGCCTCACGCCGCCGTCAGCCGCATGCTGAGATCGCTGGCGTCGAAACCGTCCTGGATAAAAATCGGCGCGCGGCTGCGTCTTGAAGACGCGCGGGCGAGATTTTTGCGACGGGACTGCTCGGCTTCGACCCAGCGCCGCTGAAGCGCGGGCCTCATCAATAGGAGCTGATGGCGGCCGCTCTCGCTGTCGCAAAGCTCCAGCACGCCCCATTTTGGCGGCGCGGCTTCGAGTGAATCGATCAGAACGAGCGGCGCGACGTCATGCAGTGAAAGCGCCTCGAACGCCTGCTCGATCAATTGCGCGGGCCAGCGAAAATCGGAAATGAGAAACACCAGTTTGCGCGTAGCGCCGAGAGCCGCTGCGGCGTCGAGCACGCCTTTAGCGCTCGATCCGCTGGGCGTTGCGACGCCAAGCCTTTCGACGGCGGCGAGCGCCGCCCTTCTCGAACGCGTCGCCGGCAGCGTAACCCGACCGACCAACGCCTCTTTGAAAGCGAACACGCCAAAGCGATCGCCGTTGCGTGTGGCCGAATACGCCAGCGTGCCGCAAAGATCGACGGCGACCTGAAATCGGTTGACGGCTCCGGCGAAGCCCATCGAGGCCGAAAGGTCGACGAGCGCGTAAACGTCGATCGCCGCCCTTTGCTCGAAGCGACGCACATAGGTGACGCCGAACGGATCGCGCAGCGTCGCGCGGAGGTCGATGCGGCGGGCGTCCGGATAGCGCATGAAAGGCGCCTGGTCGCGAAAGACTCCAAAGCCGCCGACCTCGCTCGACGTGTGAGCGCCGACGTGGTTAGCGGCAAAGCGACCGCGCGGTCGATATAGGATATCGACGAGCGTATTCATGGAACGGGCGTCGCGTCGAATGCCGCGCGACACAGCCGCTTGACGATGTCGTCGCTGCGCAAAGCGTGGATCGGATCGACAAAGATGCGGTGCGCCATGACTTCAATAAAGACATCGCGCACATCTTCCGGTACAAGATAATCGCGGCCTTCAAGCCAGGCGCGCACCCGCGCGGCGCGCACAAGCGCCGCCAGTCCACGCGGACTCGCGCCGCCCTTGACGAGGCTGTCGAGGTCGACGTCCGGCAGCGACACGCCGGCCGAACTTGGGTCGACGAGAGCCTGCCAGAGGTTCAGCACATAACGTTCAAGCGCTTCGCTCGATCTCACATGCGTCTGGATCGCGCGCGCGACAGCAGGCGTCTCGCGATAGTCCAGCGTGCCGGAGTTCACCCGCTCGAGAAGCGTTTCCGTATCATGGAACGCTGGATCAAAAACCAGCCTGCGGCGCGCGTCCTCATCGTCCGGCGCGGCCATAAGAATTTCCATGAAAAATCTGTCGCGAGCAGCCGCCGGCAATTCGAAGGTTTCTTCCCGCTCCACCATGTTCCGATCAGCGAACACATTGAGATAGGGAAAGTGATGCACGCGATTGAACGCCGACACGCTACGCTCGGCCATCAGGCGCAGCAACAGAGAATGAACTTGAGGGCGCGCGCGGTTGATCTCATTGAAGAAGAACACCGGCAGCGTCTCCGCATGGCGAAGAAGCTCGGATGGATCGACGCGGGGGCGGCCGTCTTCGCCCAGATAGGTGTGATAAAGAATGTCGCTCGGCATCATGTCGACCGTGCCTTCGACGCGAGCGAAATCGCCGCCAAGCGCGCGCGACACGGAACGCAGCAGCGTCGTCTTGCCGACGCCGACGTCGCCCTCGATCAGCACATGGCCGCGTGCGAAAATGCAGATCGTCACGAGCCTGACGACGCGCGCTTGCCCGATGACCGCCTTTTGAATTTCCTGTTCAAACTCAAGGGCGCGCGCGCGCCAATCGGAGAGCTTCTGGACGACGTGCAGAGTTTCGTTCAAGGCCTGACCTTAGCGCGCCAAACAAAAAGAGGCGGCCACGATCTCGGGAATAGAGCCAATGCGCTGTTGTCGAATACGCCGGCTCCAGATCGTGGCCGCTAGATCATCGCGCTTGTGTCGCGATGAAACTTATTGAGCAATCTTGCTCACGTCATATTCCCACTTGCCGGTCTTTTTGAAGTTCTCGACCCGCTTCTTGTTGCGTTCTTCCATGGCCTGAACAGACGCCTGCTGCTTGGCGATTTCCTTGGGGTCGTGCTTGGGATCGTATTTCGACCCCTCGACCTTGTCCGGGAAGCCGGGCTTGGGTTCCCAGCAATTTCCGGGCGCCTTGCACTTGGTGCCGTCATAGGCGAGCGCGCTTCCGGCGCTAAATAGAATGCCGACGGTGAGCGCCGCGGCGAAATGCATCTTACGCATCCCTGTTTCCTCCTTTTTGCGAGGCTTGCGCCTCGGTGTTTGCGCCTCCGGCGACGGCGGCGTAGAACTTACTTCGCCTTCTCCTGGCACTTTCCAGGCGGGCTGTCCGGCAGGGTTTCGTGACCCGCGTAGGGTTTGAAAGACTTGCGCTGAGCGTCCGTCAGCCAGCTCGCCTTCTCCGGCGCTTCCTTGAACAGATGTCGGATCCAGGCCATGACCTTCAGCATCTCATCGAGCGTGAGGTTCTGGTACTGCGGCCCCATGGACGCTTGCCCGCCGCCATAGATCGTCGAGAACAGACCCTCGTCCGTTTCGTTCTGCGGATAGGTCCAATAGGCGTCGTTGAGGCCGGGGCCGATCTTTCCTTCGGCGAGGTGGCCGTGACAGCCGGAGCAGGCGGAAAGAAAGAGCTGTTCGCCCAGCTTCAGACAGCTTGCATCCTCGTTATAAGGATTCTTGCCCGACGTCATGAATTCCTTGACGCCTGCGGTGTCCTTTCCCTCCGGCAGCGCGTCATCAAAGTTCAGCACCTCGCCCGTGATCGTGTTGCGGAATGTGATCCCTGCGGTCTGCGCGATGGCGCCGAGCGCTACCAAACAGGCCGCAGCGCCAATGAGGGACAGGGAAACGCTTCTTTTGCTATTCGACACGTATTTCGTCCTGCTTTTCGTTGCGCGCGGCGCATCATTGGGTGACGGGAAGAAGAGGAACGCCTTCCGCTTTGAGGATGTCATCGATCTTGGGCCGAGCGGCGACGAGCGCCTGATCGATTTCAGTCAGCAAGGCTTTGTCGTCGCGCCGCACCGCGACCGATTGATCGAAGCGCTGGGGCACTTTTTCGCCATTGCTTTTCACTGCGTCGTCTTCGATCAGCGTCATCCGCAGTGGCGTCGATGACGCCTTGACGTAACGTGCGACGTCGGGCGCGAAGCCGACCGCGACCTCGGCGGCGCCGCTGACCACCTCGCCAACCATTCGGGCGGGATCAATCTGCGTGTATTGATTGCGCGCCGATTTGAAGTTCACCAGCGAATAGAGATAGGCCATGTTGTCTTCGTATTGGCCCATATCCTTGAGCAGCATTTCGCCCGGAGAGCCGAAAGCGACGACGACGTGGCCAAGCTTCTTCAGACGAGCGTCGGACCATGATTTGATGTCGAGGTCGCGATCGGCGCGGCTGACGAAGACATAACCGGTGCGATAGTACGGCTTCGACGTTGCGACGCGCGGATCGCCGGTATCGAGTCCAATGACGACGTCGCAGAGCTTCTTGTCGAGAGAATCGCGCACGAGATAAATCGCCGGCTGCTGCGACCAGACGAACTGGGCCTTACGTTTCATGGCGTCGGCGAGCGCAACGCCGATCTTGTTCTCAAGTCCCGAGCCGTCTTCCATCGAGAGCGGCGGCTGATTCTTCGCCGCGCAGATGCGAAGCGTATTGGGATCTGACGGCTCCGCCGCCGAAGCGGTCGCGGCGTTCGAGACGGCGTCGCCAGCAACGCCGAGCGAAGCGCCTTCTGCGCTCATGGCCGCAAGAGCGACGAAGAGCGCGCCGCATGCGCCTGCGGGCAAGCGAGTGAATCGCGACATGGCTTTCTTTCCGTGATCATTTCGATCGCCTGCTCGGACGCATGGGGGCGCGTCCGAACAGGCGTCTCGTAACCGCCTCAGGCGGATGAGATCGATGGAACGATGGGCGATTAGTTCGCCTTGTATTCGCCCACGCTCAGATCGTCGTAGGGACCTTTGCCGTCGAGCGAGAACACCATCACGCCGCCGCCCATCTGCGTGTAATTGGCGAGCTGCTTGAAGGCGCCAACCGCGCCGAGACCGGCTGTCGGATCCTGGAGGTCGAACACGAGGCCAACCCCCGGCCAACCGCCGACGCCATACATGATGGCGAGATATTCGACGCCCTTGTGCTGATAGACGATCGGATGTCCGATGACGCCGGACGGAAGCTTGAACTTCCACAGCAGTTCGCCGGTGTCGCTGTGACGGGCCTTGATGAAGCCGTCGAGCGTTCCGTAGAAGACGACGTTGCCGGCGGTGGCGGCGGTGCCGCCCCAAACGGCGAAGCGCTCCATCTTCTCCCATTTGAACTTGCCGGTGATGGCGTTGTAGGCCTTGATCTGGCCGAGGCCTTCAGCCTTCTGACGATCGCCCTTGGGACCCGGAAACATGTTGAGCGTCGCGCCGACGAAGAACTGACCCGCACGATAGGGAAGCATGAAGGGCTCCCAGTCCATGCAGATGTGGTTCACGCCGAGGAAGAACAGCTCCTTGTTGGGATCGTAGGAGTCGAGGCCCTGGTTGTGATAGCCCATCGCCGAGGGACAGATGTCCTTGGCGAGATGGTCCATCCGCGTGCCATATTCCGGATCGCGCACCGGCAGGCCGCTCTTCAGATCGACCTTCTTGAACACATTGACCGTGTCATCAATCTTGTCGGCGGAGACCAGCGTGCCGTCGGTACGGTCGAGCGTGTAGACGATGCCGTTGCGGTCGGGATGGGTCAGCAGCTTGCGCAGCTTGCCGTCCTTGTCCTTCTGCTCGCTGAGCATCATGAAGTTGATGCCGGCGTAGTCCCATTCATCGTGCGGCGTCTTCTGATAGCCGAACTTCGCCTCGCCCGTGTTGAGGTCGCGGCCCCAAATGGTCATCGTCCACTTGTTGTCGCCAGGACGCATCGTCTCGTTCCACGGCGCCGGATTGCCGCTGCCGTAGTAGACGAGGTTGGTGCCCGAATCGTAAGCGAACCAGCCCCAATTGGTGCCGCCGCCGATCTTCCAGGCGTCGCCTTCCCAGGTCGCCGTGCCGAGGCCCTTCTGGCCGTAATGCGGATTGGCCTTGTTGAAGTCGTCGCCGATCAGCACGTCCGAATCCGGACCGGTCGCATAGGCGCGCCACTTCTGCTCGCCGGTGCGCACATCATAGGCGGTCATATAGCCGCGCACGCCCAGTTCGGCGCCCGAGCTGCCGATGAGCACAATGTCCTTATAGATGTGCGGCGCGACGGTCAGCGTGGAGCCGACCTTGAAGTCGGAGTTTTCGATCTTCCAATATTCCTCGCCGGTGCTGGCGTTCAACGCGACGACATGGCCGTCGAGCAGCGTCTTCACGATCAGCGCAGGCGCCTTGCCGTCGCCGGGCCAGTAGGCGAGACCACGATTGACGATGTCGCAACAGGCGACGGCGCGCGCCGCGGCGTTCTGCTTGGGCTTATGCTGCCAGAGAATGCGGGTCGGGTCGTCGAGGTTGAGCGCGAAGGTATTATTGGGAAAAGACGTGTGAACATACATTTTGCCGTCGATGACGATCGGCGAACCTTCGTGACCGCTGAGCAGACCAGTCGAGAACGACCAGGCGACCTTTAGGTTCTTGACGTTATCGGCGTTGACCTGGGTCAGCGTGCTGTAGTGGTTGGAGCTGTAGTTTTTGCCCTGCATGGCCCAGTTGTCTTCGCTCTTCGTCAGAGCTTCGAGCTTATCCTCGGCAGTCGCAGCGGACATCGTCACGATCGGCGCCGCGATCAGCACGGACAACAGGGACACGGAATTCAGCAGTTTCCTCATCGACGAGTCCTCCTGCAACCTCGCCCGGACGCCTTCATGGCGTCTTCGACGGCGACGTCGCCCCGCAAATAGACGGCAAAATGCAGCCGCCGTGGTTCATTGACGGTCGCTTATTCTCGCTGCGCGTTCGCGCGCAAATTCGAGAGACGATCCGCCGGCATATAAGTTTAAGCGCAAGGCCGAGTCTTCACGATTTATCGGTAATGTGTCTCGGGAAATATCGGCATGTTTTCTCCCCATGCTTCCCGACGTCGTGGCGCTTGACGCAAAATCGCGCACAGCTTTTGTTGAAAGCCGGTCATCCCCTCCGCATCAGAAGCATCGAATGCCAAAACATGTCGCGCCAATGAATTCGCCTGCGCGCCGCCATCGCCTGTTCGCTCCGGCGATTCTGCGCTCGACCGCTTTTCCGGTCGCCCTGGTCACGCTCATGCTGCTCGGCGTGACGTTTGCGCGCATCGGCGCGCAAACAGCGCACGCCGCGCTTTACCCCGACGACCGGCGGCAAGCGATGACGGAGGCGGACGCCAGTCGCTTCGCCGGCGCCGGCGTGCTCATGTGCTACTCGGATTTCGGAACGCTGGAGCGCGCGGCGGCCGCCTGGCTCGTCGGAGCGCATGATCTCGTCGTGATGAATGCGCATAATTTCGTCGATCGGCGTCTCGTCCCAACGCATCCGGTGACGAATTGCTTCTTCAGGATCGCCGGCGGCGACTATTATTTCGATGAGAACAGCCTTCGCATCGGCGCTTCGGTCGAATCGAAAGCGTTGCATATCACTGACGATTGGGCGTTGCTGCGTCTGCTTCAGCCAACGCCTGAAACCGTGAAGCCGCAGCCCGCACCGGACACGAGTGATGTCGCCACCGGCGCGCGCTTCAAGGTCGTGATGGTCTCTCCGGCCGGACATTCCAACACACGCCTCGTGGCCAGTACTGAATCATGCGATGTTTATCGCGTCGACGAGCCCACCGAAGGTCACATTCGTCGCGTGCGTCACGACTGCAATGACGGCTATGGCGGCTCGGGTTCCGGCCTGTTCACCGAAGACGGTCGTCTGATCGCCATGCATAGCGCTTCACTCGACATGAATCAGAAGCGGCCTTTCGATATCGAGACGCATTTCGGTTCGGCGATGCTTTTCGAAGGCAAACTCGCCGAGGCGATCCGTGACGCCGCGTCAAAGCCGCGTTAGCTCATTCCTTTGGCGGAATCGTCCGCAACCAGGCGACGAGCGCGTCGAGATCATCCGGCGACATTTTGGAGAAATGCGCCTTGGAGAGCGTCGACATCGGCGGCTTCAGCAGCGCGCCATTACGCGCCACGCCTTGTGTGATCGCGCGCTTCAACTCATCGTCCGACCAGGCGCCGACGCCCTTTACCGGATGCGACGTGATGTTGGAGGCGACGACGACGCCGGCGGCGTTGCGGAAGGTCTTTCCGCCCGCGCCGAGACGATTTCGATACTCAGGCGCGCCATCGATTTCCTCGCTGTGACACGACAGGCAACGGGCGAGCGACGCGACATAGCGGCCGCGCGTGTTTTTGTCGGCAAGAGACGCGTCATCAAAGGCCGACGCCGCTCCGGGCATCAGGCGAGGCGTCCATTCGCCGCTGCGCTGCTGCGGCGCCTGAAGCGGCGCGTGGATCTGCGTCGCCGAGCGCAGAAAGGCGATGATCGCGTCGAGATCGCGCGCGGTCAGCGGCTTGTAGGAGTCCGACGGCATGACGTGCGCAAGACGGCCATACCGGCCGACGCCGTCGACGATCGCGGCGCGCAATTCTTCGTCGGTCCACGCGCCGACGCCGGTCTCTCTATCTGGAGAGATGTTGGGACCCCGCACGACATAGGATTTGCCGGAAAATGTCTGCGCGCCGCCGGAGAAACGACTGGAGAGATCATAGCCAGCTGGGCCGCGCGGCGTATGGCAATTATCGCAGGCCGTCAGCGCTTCGACGAGATAGCGGCCGCGTTCGATATCGCTAGCATGGGCCGCGGCGCCAATCAGCCAGCACGCAAGCAGAGCGATTGGCGCCCGAAGAACGGACCGCCGGCCTTTGGCGTTCATAATGCCCACGTTTATGGAATCACGTGGAGCGCTCATAATGCACCGCTCTCTTTGCGTCTCGCGGAAATATTTCCTGACAACGCAGGAAATTTTGGCAACGACGCCGCAGGAGTCAGCGCCCGAGAGAAAGGTTCGAGCCGTCGAGCACCGCATAGTCGAATCGTGCGCCGGTGACGATCGCCGCGGTGAAATTGGCGCCGGTAAGAACAGCATGGGTGAGATTGGCGCGCGTAAGGTCCGCCCCGTCGAAATTGGCGTCGGGGAGTTCGGCGCGCACGGGAACCATGCCCTGATTGGCGGGATCGGCGCCGAGATCCGCGCCGATCAGCTTTGCATCGTGGAAGTTCACGCCCTTGCCGCCGCCAATGATGCGCGCATTCGAGAGGTCGGCGTGGTCAAAATTCGCGCCGTCGAGAAGCGCGGCATAGAGCGTTGCGCCTCTCATCACCGCGTCCGAAAAGTCGGCGTCCTGCAAATCGGCGCGCGTGAAATTCGCGCCCGACAGATCGGCCTTCGCCAGCTTCGCGCCCGCGAGCTTGGTGGAGAAGAAGTCTGCGCCATGCATGTTGAGGTCGGACAGATCGACGCCGGAGAGATCGAGATTTGAAAGATCGATCGGCTTACCCTGCGCTTCGGCGACCCTTTGCTCGACCTGCGCGCGCGACAATTCGGCTGCGAAGACTGAGGCCACTGACGGAAAGACGAAAGGCATTGCTCCGGCGACAAGCGCAAGGCAGCGACCGATCCGTCTTTGATTGGGTAATCTCATCAGTCGAACCCCGTCGCATATATTCTTTCAAAGCCTATGTTCGTCAGGCTAAGAGATGCAACAGGACAATCTCCTGTTGGCACCGGGAAACAGCGGCAGCCATTGGCCACGGCGCCAGCAGCACGTAGATCGCCCTGCGCTTTCGCGATAAGGAATGGAGATGCAACGCCCGCAACTTTTTGCCTCCGGACTCGTCGTCGCTCTCTTGCTGTTTGCGGGCGCGCATTCGCCTGCATTTGCAGGTGACGCTGAACTGCCGAAGCGCCGGCCAGGCCTTTGGCGCATTTCGACGATTTCGCCGGAGATCGGGTTGCAGACCAATGACGTCTGCATCGAAGAGGGCGACAGCATCATCGGCGCCCAGGACGAAAGTTGCGCGAAGCCTTCCGTTACGCACGCGAGTGATCAGATCATCGTCACGATCGAATGCGGCCCAAAGGACGCGCGCGACGTCACGAGCCTGCTGTTCACCGGCGATTTCCAGAGCTGGTATCGCGCGCAGTCCAAGGCAACCGCGAAGGGGACTCGCTCAGGCTTTACGATCGACGCGAAGTTTCTATCCGAACGCTGCACGAACTAAGCCGCTCCCGACGATCCAGTCGGAACTGCGACGCCGAAAGCCCTGCTGGCGAGATAGCAGGCGCAAGTGAGACCGTTCTGTCCTGCTCCGATGACGATGGCGTCGTAGGTCTTAGGCATTGGCTCGGTTCCGAGTTTGGCAGAGGGCCCTCGCTTCCTTTCGGACGTATACAGCGAGCCGTTTTGTTAGCCTCAGCGTTCATGATGCTCATATTCCAACTGCAACGCATAACGAAGCAGGAGAAGGCATGATGACGAAAGCAGAGATCACGGCAAAAACAGTCGCCATCAAGCACATCAAGATTCGCTTGGCAAAGACGTTTGCGCAGGTTCGTGAAAAACTCGAAGCTGTGCTGCCGGAGCTCGATGCGCAAATCGTCGAACAGTTGAGCCAGAGCGACGAGCAAGCGGCCAAAGTTTACCAAGACGCCGGTCCAAAGCTATCGATCTTCCTCGTCCGGGACCATGGCGCCTTGCTGCATATCGCTGGAGAACGCCGCAACGCGATTCAATACGAGATTGGCAATCCCTTAACCGCATCCAAAATGACGCGTCATCGTCTCGCCGCTGCTCTCTATGCCCCGCTACGCGTCGTGCTGTTTGAAGATGTAGATGGGAGGTCGGTCTTCGAATATGACCAGCCGTCATCGCTCTTCGGGCAGTTCGACGATGAACGCGTAACTGAGGTCGGGCGATATCTCGACGCCGCGCTTGAAGCTGCATTGCTCCAAGCGGCCGACTAAGCGGCGCGAAATTCGCACGCTGACGCAATTCCTGCTTGTAGCATTACTCTTATCTACGTTCTTGCCCGTCTCAGCGAGATCCACCAGGGGATGACGAACGTCCCTGATCGGGTTGAGGAGCGGGAGGCGTGCGCCGCTCGACTCGGTATTTGTTGTGCAGACCGTCGAGCGCGCGATTTACGTAAGTATGGAACTGCGTCGCTTTCTCGATCGGCACGGTGAAAATGGCGATCCCGAAACCGATCGCTGCGGCGATCAAAGCCGTGATGACGACAGAAACGAACCTGTAGACCATCGTCCGAAAGATTCCGCGACGGCGAGCCGGATGCACTTCGAAACGGCTTTTGTATCCTTGACTTTCTTTTGCAATCTCGGGCGCGTTTCGTTCAAACACTTGCTCGTGGGCGTGTAAGATCGCTTCTGCCTCTCGCGGTTCAACCTCGGCCTGAACAAATTGCGGTTGTTCGACCTCCTGCCATTGCGCCTGACTCTGATCAGGAGCTGTGTCAGTCGAGGTCCCCAAAACGATCTGTTCCTGCTCTTCCTCTCGCCGGGCGCGCGCCGCGGCCTCGACGAGGTCAGATCGCCGGCGCTCTTCTTCACTTTGTTCCACAGCGGCGAGTCTTTGCTCCAGAGCGGCAAATCGTTTCTGCAGAGCAGCGATCGTCCACTCGCTGCGCAGCGTCTCGTTGTCGCGCGGCGGCACCTCGGCTGGCGCGAACGAGGCCGTCTGAACCTGCTCTGTTACGCGACGATTTTCTTCTCCACGACGCTCTTCCTCCCTTTGTTTGAAAGCGACGAGGGTCCAGTCGCTGAGAAGGGTCTTGCTCATCTTTCACTCCAGTCTTTCGATGTTCGCATCAGACGCCTCGCGCGGCATTGTCAGGCTCGGAAAATCCCGTAGAAGCTTTCAGGCTTGTCTCATCGGTTCAAAAGCTAGGCTGAGACGATGCTTGGCGTTTGTAAAGCTCGGCGCGCGGAGCCGAGCACGTGAATTCCTTCCTGAAAATTAGGTCCTCAGATAGGCAGAGCATCCAAATGTCGATCTTGTTTCAACCCGTGCGCATCGGCGAGATGGAATTGCCGAACCGCATCATCATGGCGCCTATCACCCGCTGCCGCGCCAGCGAAGGGCGCGTCCCCAACGCGCTCATGAAGGATTATTATGTGCAGCGCGCTTCCGCTGGGCTCATCCTCACTGAAGCGACATCCATCATGCCGATGGGCGTCGGCTATCCCGACACGCCGGGGATTTGGTCGGAGGCGCAGACCGACGGATGGAGACGGATCACGGAGGCGGTTCACGATGCTGGCGGAAGGATCATGCTGCAGCTCTGGCATGTCGGCCGCGTCTCGCATCCCATCTACCTCAACGGCGCGCCTCCTGTCGGGCCGAGCGCGATCGCGCCCGCCGGACATGTGAGCCTGTTGCGCCCCTACCAGCCCTATCCGATACCCCGCGCCCTCGCGCTTTCCGAGATCGCGGAAATTGTCGAGGCCTATCGGCGCGGCGCTGAAAACGCCAAAGCGGCCGGTTTCGACGGCGTGGAGTTGCACGGCGCCAATGGCTATTTGCTCGACCAGTTTCTCCAGGACAGCGCGAACAGGCGAACGGATCGCTATGGCGGCTCGGTCGAAAACCGCGCGCGCCTCATGCTTGAAGCGACCGACGCCGCTATCGCCGTCTGGGGGCCAGGCCGCGTCGGCATGCATCTGGCGCCGCGCGGCGATTCCCACTCGATGGGCGATTCCGACCCTGCGGCGACGTTCGGATATGTCGCGCGTGAACTCGGCAAGCGCGGCGTCGCCTTCATCTGCGCCCGCGAACATGCGGGACCCGACGCGCTCGGACGCGTTCTCAAGGAGGAATTCGGCGGCGCCTATATCGTCAATGAGGGCTATGCCGCAGAGACAGCTGAAGCCGCGATCGCCGCGGGCGACGCCGACGCGGTGGCGTTCGGCAAGCTCTACATCGCCAATCCGGACCTGCCCGAGCGTCTTCGCAGGCATGCGGCGTTGAATGAACCCCAGCCGGCGACCTTCTATACGAAAGGTCCCGAGGGTTACACGGACTATCCGGCCATGAGCGCTTCCCGATCGCATGAAATCATGTGATCGATACGGAATCGTTCAAGATCAAATTGGCGCAGCAGGTTCTCATCGAAAAAGTTCGTCAACTTTTTCGTAAACCTGCTCTGGCGGAATGAGCGGCGTTCGCACGCCCGCGGGATTTCCGTTGCAGGCGTGAGCGCCTGGCGGATAGCGGGCTAACGCGCGAGATCATCAGGGGCGCCGCCCAAATCCCATCCGCAACCGGCTGGAACGGCTTTAGCCGGGGCTACCGGCGCGCCACTTTGGCGGGAAGAACGACGACTCGGGTTCCAGGGGTCGTTTTTTGGTAGAGATCCATCGCGTCCTGATTGATCATCCGGATGCAGCCAGACGATTGGCTCTTCCCGATCGTCCATGGCTCATTCGTGCCGTGGATGCGAAAGAGCGTATCTCGGTCCCCTTGCCAGAGATACATTGCGCGGGCTCCCAACGGATTGCTGGGACCGCCATGCATGCCAAGACCGCTTTGCAGCTCAACCAGCTGCTTTTTGAGGTCTGGCCTGCGTTCGATCATTTCCTTTGGCGGATACCAGTCCGGCCATTCCTGCTTGCTCTTGATCGTCGCTTCCCCTGACCAGGCGAAACCGTCGCGACCAACGCCGATGCCGTAGCGGGTCGCCCGGCCGCCCGCCTCGACGTAATAGAGATAGTGTCCGGCGGGATCGACCACGATCGTCCCTGGAGCTTCTCTGGTCGAGTAGGCGACGTTGGTGCGATGGAATGCTGCATCGACGAGGCCGGGTCTGACCGCCGGAACGATGAAGCCGGCGTCCTTCATCTCGCCGTAGAGATTGCCGCCTTGGACGGCGACGGCGTCGATGCGTCCCCCCGGCGCGGCAGGATCGCTACGCGGCGTCGGCGCAACGGCGGAGGCGCTCAGCGTCGCAGGCGTCTGCGTGCTGGCGCATCCGGCAAGGCCGGCCCCAGCCGCTGCTGAGGCAAATATGATCAGGATTTGTCGAATTCTGGGAGGCATGGGCGATCACCGTCCTCGGCTGCGTTCCGCCAATATAGCTAAATCCGCGCCGTTAACCAATTCTCGCGATATACGCCGGCGCCACAATCCGATCAAAACCGACATTTGATCGGAGATGAACTTCCATGGCTCGCGCCACTACGCCGCTCTTTCTAGGCGCCAGGGGCGATCGCGCCACTCACACTGCGATTTTCAGCCGCATGCTGACCTTTGAAAATCAAGGCGTTACGCGATCAGCCCTAACTGCCTATTGAAAACGTCGGGATTATCAGTCCGTTTAGCGTGTTGCGGCGACGATCAACGCCATCTGCGCGTCGGACGCGGCCAGGATCGCGAATGGACCATGCGGCCGCCGGAATGATGCCGGCAACGCAATTCTGATTTGTCGCCTCCCGCATGTGCCGGCGCTCGTCTAATAGACGGAGACGTCTCTCGAGCGCAGGCCAGAGGAGAAGCCAAAATGCGTAGAGTCATCTTCGCCATATTGGGCCTGCTGGCCGGCTATGCTGCTGGCGCAATCCTTGGGGGAACTCTCATTTCGCTTTTGTCTGGCAATACGCACGATAAGGATCTTGAGATCGTGATGACATCTGCCTTCGTCACCGGGCCATTGGGAGCCTTGATCGGGTTGTTGGCCGGATTGTTCGTGCCGAACGGCGTCAAAAGGAGGTAAGCGAAAAAAGAAAGGCGAGCCCCGATAGAATGAATGCGAAGATTCCCAACGCGCGCACGAAACTCCCGATCTTGTAAAAGCGTTCGCCGCGCATGGCGTGACCGAGGAAATAGAGGCAGATGGAGACGATCAGGAGCTTGAACCAGATCGGATTATCGCCAAAGGAAAAGATCGGCACGACCATATCGCTTACCTTTCAGAAACGCTTGCCAGCATGAGCGAGAACATCAGCTCGACGAAGTCGGGAAGATCAGAAAGCATCGAGGGGCGCGGATGGGCCTCGCTGTTCAAAGACGGCGAAGGTCGGCAGTAAGCGCCTACATTTATTCTAGACTGCAGCGCATTGGGTTGATGGCGCTAACGACGCGCAGCCCGGTCGCCTGGGCGACACCCGACCAAGCTTGACGCACGCCCGCCTTGGTCGTCGTCACGACATTGAACCGGCTCTATTCAGACGTCGCGCTCCGCAACGTTCGAAGGCCATTCCATCGTTTAAACCTATTTGAAACTTAGAGAATATCAGTTTTCCATTTGCAGCTGCATGTGGCAAAGTTCAGTCCTGAAACGTCACGATGAGCAATCGCGCAGCGGAACGGCAGCGCGCTTTTCGGCCCCTCACCGAGGAGAATCCGATGTCGTGCTTCACGTTTGAAATCTTTCGGGCTGGCGAAGCACCCAGGGTTTCATACGTACGGAGGCTTTCTGACGATCAAGAAATCTGGCCCGAAGTGGAAACGATTGCTCTGCTGATTAATGACAACGGCAGATTGTTTATTCGAGTCAAAAATCCTGCCCGCGAGACGATCATTCGTACGGGCGTCGCCACAGCGCTGAACTCAATAAAGGAATGTTCATGCATCGCCTGTCCGCTCAAACATGAGCTTGAGCGAAAGGTTATGGGCGTTGGACACACAGTTGCTTTGCTTGCCGGCGATCGCCGTCCTTGCGACAGGAGAAACAGGCTTTCTATTGGCGAGAGGTAGAATGGCGCAAGTGTCGCCAGCGCCAATTCGTGCTGGTTCAGTTCAGTTTTGGATCGGCGAATTCATCAAACGCATGGAGCGCCAAGTTGATGGGAGGGATGTCATGGAACGACGAATGGTCCTGCGCTTCTTGCTAGCGTCGGCGAGTGCCACCTTAGGCATGTCGGTGTCTTCGTCTCGCGCGTTTTTCAGCTCCTCTCGAGACTTCGTCAAAAGCGGGGTAGGCGAAGCGCCTTCAGCGGCTGTCGCCACCGGCGATGATGTCGCAAATGCGAAGGTGGAAAGGGTGTTTATCCGTCGGCGACGCCGATGTTATTATTACCGACGTTACGGCACGATACGGCGTCGTTGTGTCGATTGATCCATGATCGATCGGTTCAGGGTAGGGTCGACGACGGCGTGTCGCCATGATCGGCCCGGCCCGGCCAGATTCCGCTATCTTGCCAGAAACGCCGCATTCCGGAACCGCAGAACAACACGCCAGTTCGACCGAAACGGGTAAACTCGCGCGCCGGCGTAAACCGATGCGGCGTTATAGCCGACAACATATTCGACGACGCCTTCGAACTGCCTAAGCCTTTTCACGTCTCTGACTGCGCGGCGCGGCAGCGAGAAGCGCTCTCCGATCGTGCAGGTCCAATAGACGGTTTTGAAGGTGATTTTTTTGAATTTGTCGCCTGAGACGCGCACGGGGCGGCCGCTGGGATCGGCGACGAAGGGCGGACGCGTCTGCGTCACCTGAAAGGGCCTGTTCGGCGAGCCATTGATGTCGAATCTGACGAATTCCATCCATGGTCCCGAGCCGTTTCGCACCTGTCTGATGGAATGCGGCGCAACGCAGTCAGCCGCGTCCGCGCGCGATACCGTCACGATAAACGCTATCGCCGCCACAGGCAGCGTCGTGATGAAGCGCATTCCCGATCCCATTGCTACGCGAGGGATTGACGCTCTCGCCGCCTGCCGTCGGAGGCGTGGAGCGTAATCCTTGAGGACCGCGCTGGGAAGGACGCTGCGCGACGTCACGTCAGACCTCGATCGATCCGCCGCATTCTTGGCCTGCGGACGCGGGCGCTCGGCAAGCTCGAATTTACGGGGAACGCTAGCAGTCAAACTCGCGAACGTCGGCCGAAAAAGTGTCCCCACACGCCGGCGTTCTGCTTTAACTCATTGATCTAAATGGTGCCCAGGGGCGGGATCGAACCACCGACACTGCGATTTTCAGTCGCATGCTCTACCAACTGAGCTACCTGGGCTCGCGCGGACGCGATGTGTCGGGCTTATAGAAAGCGCGCAACGACTTGTCCAGACCCGCAAGGGTGGCGAGATGTTGTAGCGCGACAAAACGAATGGCCTCTCGCGACAGATCAAATGGCAGCACCCCTTGCAGCACGGACTCAGCGCTTGCCGGCTCCTCACGATGATCTCGGCCGCCCGCTTTGCGCCCGTCCGGCCCCGGTCCAGGGATCTTGCGCACCGGAACTTCAAAGCGCTCGGCCGCGTGATTTGGTGGGACCGATTGTGAGGCGTCTCGAAAAGAGGTAATTGTAGACGCAGGCTCTTGTCGCCTAGCGGTTGCGTTGTCTGAATATTAGGAGCCTTGCATTATGCATTTTCAGCTCACAATCGAATGTAGCGCTTCGGCGCTTGCCGGGGATTCGATCTCGCGCAGCCAGGAGCTCGCCAACATTCTCCTCGCCGTCGCGGCGGATTTGTTGGACCAAGGCCTGGCGCCTGGCGCCAAATTGCCTTTGCGTGACCGCAATGGCGACTTTGTTGGAATAGCCCAGCTGATCCAACAACCTAGCGTGCTCGCTTCGAGCGCGCTCCTCAATCGAGACGCGGGAAGCGTCGCTGAACGTCTACGCCAAATAGGGGGCCAAGCGCGGCCCTTGCGGCGGGAGCTTTCGGTGGCCGGACGCTCGCAGCGGGACTAATTCGCTGCACTGGCTTGTGCTTCGCCAAACTCGACCCGCATCCGTCTCCTAGTATACATACTGCTGCCGCCGCCCGGTTTTCCTAGGTTTCGTCCCGACCAGCGCGGCACGCAGGGAGGCGAGATGAGCAGCATTAAAAGGATCGGCGCAGGGCCGCGTATGAGCCAGGCCGTCGTTCGCGGCAACGCCGTCTATACGGCCGGCCAAGTGGCCGACAAGACCAAGGGCGGGTCGGTCGCCGATCAGACGCGCGAAATTCTCGCGCAGATCGACGCGCTTCTCGCCGAAGCCGGCAGCGCCAAGGCGAACATCCTGTCGGCGACGATTTACCTTGCCGATATCGCGACCTTTGCGGAGATGAACGGCGTCTGGGACGAATGGGTCGACAAAGCCAATCCGCCCGCGCGCGCCACCGTCGAAGCGAAGCTCGTGGCGGCAGCCTACAAAGTCGAGATCGCCGTCATCGCGGCGCTTTAGCGGATTTCCGCCGAAGTGGAGCCTTATGGAGCGCATTCATGATTGCGCGCCGCCGCCGCTGAGCGGATTTTCCGGGTCGAAGGCGTAGCGGACGGTCTCGAACCGCATGCCGCGCGCGTCGATGAGCAGCAGACGGCCGACCAGCCCCTCGCCGAATCCGACGATCTCGCGCACGACTTCGAGCGCCATCATCGCGCCGACCATTCCGGCAAGCGCGCCGAGAACGCCGGCTTCCTCGCAGGTCGGGATTTCTCCCGCCTGCGGGGGCGTCGGAAAGAGACAGCGATAGGTCGGATTGGGGCCGCCGTCGGGGCCGCGGTCGAAGGGCCGCAGCGTCGTCAGCGACGCGTCGAAGCCGCCAAGCGCCGCCGTCACGAGCGGCTTTCTTTCATAATAGCAGGCGTCCGAGACGAGGTAGCGCGTCGCGAAATTGTCCGAACCGTCGGCCACGACATCGTAGCGCGCGATCAGCGCCCGGGCGTTCGTCTCATCGAGTCGCAGCGCATGCGGCTCGACGAGGACATGCGGATTGAGGCGCGCGATGGCGCCCTGCGCGCTTTCGACCTTGGGGCGGCCGACGTCCTGCGTGGCGTGGATCACCTGGCGCTGTAAGTTGGACAGTGAAACCGCGTCGTCGTCGACGACGCCGAGCGCCCCGACGCCCGCCGCGGCGAGATATTGCAGCAGCGGCGCGCCGAGGCCGCCGGCGCCGATGACGAGAACCCGCGCCTGTTTGAGCTTGCCCTGGCCCGGCCCGCCGATGTCGCGCAGCACGAGATGCCTCGCGTAGCGTTCGATTTCTTCAGGCGAAAGGTTCAAGAAGACGCTCCGCTGCGCCGCGCGGGGATTGCGGCGGCGCGACCATAGCGGCTTCGCTCTCTTGTCTCCAGCGATGACAATTGCAAGCGCTGAAATGGCGAGGGTCAGGGTTGGACAGGCTGCCGCTTTTTCACCGATCGACGGTCCTCGGCAGACGCCTGGCTCGTTTCGCGCAACGCCTCAAGGCCGACGCCGCCGAGCGCGGCCGCGCCGCGCGCATAAGCGATATTGTCGAGGAACTGTCGCGCGCAATTCTCCCAGGTGAAGGTCAGCGCATGCGCGCGCGCCGCCTCCCTGCCGATGTCGAGCGCCGCCAGCGCGGCCGTCCCTAGATCCTCGTTCAGCGCGCCCGCGCCGCTCGCCCCGATGACGTCGAGCGGTCCCGTGACCGGATAGGCTGCGACCGGCAGGCCGCAGGCCATGGCTTCGAGCAGCACGATGCCGAACGTGTCGGTGCGGCTCGGAAAAACGAAGACGTCAGATGCGGCGTAGAGCGCCGCAAGTTCGGCGCTCGTTTTGACGCCGAGGAACTTCGCCTGTGGAAATTTGGCTTCGAGCCCCGCGCGCGCCGGTCCGTCGCCGGCGACAAGCTTCGTGCCCGGCAGATCGAGCGACAAAAACGCCTCGATGTTTTTCTCCACGGCGAGGCGCCCGGCGTAAAGGAAAATCGGCCGCTCATAGGGGAGCGGCGACGCCGCATCGGGGGTGAACAGCGCGTGGTCCACGCCGCGCGACCAGCGCAGGACCCGCCGAAATCCCCGCTCCGACAATTCACGTGACAGGCTCGGCGTCGACACCATCACGCCGGCCCCGGCGTTATGGAAGCGGCGCAACGCCGCATAGGCGACCCCGACGGGCAGTCCGAAACGCGCCTGAATATATTCGGGGAAGCGCGTGTGAAAGCTCGTGGTGAAAGAGCGGCGCGCCCTCAGCAGGACCGCGCGGGTCACAAGGCCGATGGGCCCTTCCGTCGCGATATGGACGTGATCATAACCATCTTCGAGCCGCCGGCGAACGGCGCGCGGCGAAGCGAGCGCCAGCGCGATTTCGGGATAGGTCGGCATGGGCAGCGAATTGAAGTCGCGCGGGGTCAAAAAGTCGATCTCGGCGCCCAGCGCGCGGGCTGACTGCGCCATGGTTTCAAGCGACCGGACGACGCCATTCACCTGCGGACGCCAGGCGTCCGTCGCCACCAATATTCTCATCAAGCCGCCGCCGCTCTCTCGGGCATGACCTTGGCGCGCTCGACAGCGTCCGCCGCCTCGCGTTCGGCCGCCGTCTTGTGCCACCGCAAAATCTCAAATGCGCCGTCGTCATGTTCGGCGATCGCGGTGCAGCTTTCGACAAAGTCGCCGGTATTGACGTAGAGCTTGCCGCTGATCGTCTTGATCGTCGCGTGATGGATATGACCGCAGATAACCCCGTCGACGTTGCGCCGGGCCGCCTCGGACGCTAGCGCGTTTTCGAAATCGCCGATGAAATTGACGGCGTTCTTGACCTTCAGCTTCGCCCAGGCCGAGAGCGACCAATAGCCGACGCCGAACATGCGCCGCGCACGGTTGAACCACGTGTTGACGACGATGGCGAAATCATAGGCCCAGTCGCCGAAGAAGGCGAGCCAGCGGGCGTTGCGCACGACGATGTCGAACTGATCGCCGTGGATGACCAGCATGGTCTTGCCGTCGGCGGTTTTATGCAGCGCGTGGTCGACGACATCGACGCCGCCGAAGTTGAGACCGGTGTATTCGCGGGCGAATTCGTCATGATTGCCCGGCACGTAGATGACATGCGCGCCCTTTCGAGCCTTGCGCAACAGCTTTTGGATCACGTCATTATGCGCCTGCGGCCAGTACCAGCCGTTTTTCAGCCGCCAGCCGTCGACGATGTCGCCGACAAGATAGAACGTGTCGGCGTCGTTATGTTTGAGGAAATCGACCAGCAGTTCAGCCTGGGCGCCGCGGGCGCCCAGATGCAGATCGGACAAAAACAGCGTCCGATAGCGCTTCATTGCATGTTCACTTGCCGGATCCGACATCTGCGCTGTGTTGGAGCGCACCGCTTGGGAAACCTTCACCCTGGCGTTTCTGTCGAGCATGAGCTGTTCGCCTCTCGCCTTCGCCGCTTGGCCTGATTGACCAGATTCGCATCACAGCTAGATGACATGGCCGTCGCGGGCGCTCGCAGACGCAAGAGGTCGCTGTTCGATATTTCGAACGCAGTCGGCTATCTTGCCGATCGATTCTGAAAACGTACGGGCGCGGCTGAAGCGCTGGGGATGATGGGCGTCGAAGGTCAGGACAAGCAAAAAATGTTAGAGGCGGGCGCGCTGGCGCTTTCCGGTCAGCTCGGCGCGACCGTGCAGCGGCTTCGGAAAGCGTATAATTTGTCGCTTTCCGAACTCTCTCAGCAGTCTGGAGTCGCCAAGTCGATCATCAGCCAGATCGAACGCAATGAAACCAATCCGACGCTCGCCACCATCTGGCGTCTCGCTCAGGCGCTCGACGTCTCAATCGAGCGGGTTTTGCAGACGACGGAGGACGGACCCTTCCTCGAGAAAACCAGCAAGGCCGACACGCCCATCCTGGTGTCCGACGACGGCAAATGCCGGCTCGAGATCATCGGCTGGATCAAGACCGTCGAATGGCTGCAGTGCTATGAATTCGCCGCCGCGCCCGGCGGCGCACTGGAATCCGAGGCGCATCAGCGCGGTTCCGTCGAGAGTCTGTCGGTGCGCGAAGGCGAGCTTGAGGTCGAGGTCGCCGGAGCGAAGTCGAGCGTGAAAGCTGGGGAAACCCTGCGCTACCGCTGCGACCGTCCGCACGTCATCCGCAACCTCGGCAAAACGCCGGCTCAGGCGACGATGGTGTGTATTCTGAAGGCGGCGGTGATGGAATGACCGCCGCCGCGGACGCGTGAGCATCCTGCGGCGGTCGATGGCGCGGCCCTCGGTCAGGAGGAGTGCAACTCGCCGACGTGCTTTTGCGAGTAAAGCTGGACGCCGAGCTGCTTGATCAACTCAAGCTGCGTCTCGAGGAAGTCGATGTGCTTTTCCTCGCTTTTCACCACGGCTTCGAAAAGCTGCTCGGAAACGCGATCGTTGATCGAGAGACAATAGGCCGCGGCTTCGAGATACAGCTCGCGGGCGGCGAACTCGGTCTCTAGGTCCGCCTTGACGATCTCCTCGACGGATTGGCCGATACGCAGCGGATCGAGCACCTGCATATTCGGGAAGCCCTCAAGGAAGAGAATGCGCTCGGCGAAATGATCCGCGTGACGCATCTCCTCGATCGACTCTTCCCGCCACTTCTTGGCGAGTTCGAGAAAACCCCAATTGTGGAAAATGCGGAAATGCAGCCAGTACTGATTGACAGCCGTCAATTCTGCGCGCAACCCGCGATTGAGATAGTCGATGACCTTCGCGTCACCGCGCATGTCCGCATCCTTTCCATGAAAATAGACTTACGCCGCCAATTCGTCGGCGCGACAGCCTTCACAATCGCCGCTCCCCGAGCACTCATCCAATCCTCTCGCGGCGTGCTGGTCGACGATGGCGACAATGCTGCGCACGCAGCGCCCGCATTTCGCCTCGCAGCCCATATGCCGGAACACAGCTGAAACCGATGGCCGGTCACCGCGTGGCCCAAGCGTATCGCGCACATCGCGGTCCGACAGGACGTTGCACGAACAGACGATCATCACTTAGCCTAGTTTGGAAAGGTTGCAAACTACTTTCTGGAAAGGTTGCAAATTTCCCTTCTTTGGAAAGATTGCAAACTACCTTTCGTATCAGTAGGTTACAACATCTCCTGCCGTTTGCCAACTCTCGCGTGTCGCCTTTCGGACAGACCCGCGCCGATGGGTTCTGATTGGCAAGGACCATGCCGGTTTATCAGCTACATTTTGGACGAACTGGTCTCCCGGCAAGTGTAAAAAAATGAGCCGCGAACGACGTCCGCGGCTCCTGATCTCGGGGCACATCTTGGGTTAAATCTTTCCTACCAGTGACGGTGTCCCCAGCCGCCGCCACCCCAGCCGCCGCGTGCGCCCCAGCCCGGTCCGCCCCAGCCGCCGCGTCCACCCCAGCCTGGTCCGCCCCAGCCTGGGCGTCGCCAACCATAGCCGCCTCCCCAGCGGGGACCACCCCAGCCGTAGCCGCCGCCCCAGCCATAGCCAGGCTGCCACCAGCACCGGTAAGGTCCGCACACCCAGCGCGCCTTCTCGAGGTCCTGACCCAGCTGAGCCGCGGGCGCGCGATCAATCCCCGGCAGCGCGGAAGCCTCTGGCGCGAATGCGCTCGAAGCGAGAACGAAAAGAAGCGCGGCGAGGGCCGGCTTGACGGGCGCCGAGAGGGTTTTGACGGCTGCCGATCTCATGGAGCATCCTCCTTTTGAGAATTGGTGGAACCGTTTCGAGTTACGGCGAACGCGCTGAACCGAGGCTGAAACTTCCGTTCATCAGAGGGTTATGAATGTCCAAACTCCTGGGCGCGCTTGATCAGGGCACCACGAGCACCCGCTTTATCGTCATGCGCAGTCACGGCGGGATCGTCGCCCAGGCGCAGCGCGAGCACCGGCAAATCTATCCCCGCCCCGGCTGGGTCGAACATGACGCCGCCGAGATTTGGCGCAACGCGCAGACCGTGATCGCCGCGGCGCTGGCCGAGGCCAACGTCTCGGCCCGCGACCTCTCAGCCGTCGGCGTCACCAACCAGCGCGAGACGACCCTCTTGTGGGATGCGGCGACCGGCGCGCCGCTTCATCACGCGATCGTCTGGATGGATACCCGCACGCAAGCCGCCGTCGACCGGATCGCGGCGCAGGGGTTGGGCGATCTGGTCCGCGCAAAAACCGGCCTGCCGCTCGCGAGCTATTTTTCCGCGCTCAAACTCGCCTGGCTTCTCGACGAAATCCCCGACGCCCGAGCGAGGGCGGCGCAGGGCGCGGCGCTGTTTGGCACGATCGATTCCTGGATCATTTGGAATTTGACTGGCGGCCCCCGCGGCGGCCGCCATCTCATCGACGCGACCAACGCCTCGCGCACGCAGCTGATGAGTCTCGAAACCCTGCAATGGGATGGAGAGCTGCTGCGGATCTTCGACATTCCCGCAGCCTGCCTGCCGAAAATATGCTCGTCGAGCGAGGTCTATGGGGAATGCGTCGGCGCGCTCGCCGGCGTTCCGCTCGCCGGCGCGCTCGGCGACCAGCACGCCGCGCTGCTCGGGCAAGCCTGCGTCGAGGTTGGCGACGCCAAGAACACCTATGGCACCGGCTGTTTTCTGCTGATGAACGTCGGCGAGACGCCGCGCATATCGACCAAAGGCCTGCTGACGACGCTCGCCTATCAGCTTGGCGACGCGAAACCCTGTTACGCGCTGGAAGGTTCGGTCGCGATCGCCGGCGCTCTGGTGCAGTGGCTGCGCGACAATCTCGGGATCATCAAAGAGAGCCGCGAGATCGAGGCGCTCGCGAGAAGCGTGCCGGACAATGGCGACGTCTATTTCGTGCCGGCATTCTCCGGTCTTTTTGCGCCGCGATGGCGTGGCGACGCCCGCGGGATCATCGCCGGGCTGACGCGTTTCTCCAATAAGGGCCATATCGCCCGCGCGGCGCTCGAAGCCGCGGCGTTTCAGACCCGCGAAGTTCTCGCGGCGATGATCGCCGATGCGGGCGTTGAGATCAGCGCGCTGAAGGTCGATGGCGGCATGGCGGGGAGCGATTTGTTGATGCAGTTTCAGGCCGACCTCATCGACGCGCCGGTCGTCCGGCCCAGCCAGTTGGAGTTGACGGCGGTCGGCGCCGCTTATGCGGCGGGCCTCGCCGTCGGCGCTTATAAAAGCCTGGATGACATCGCCGCGCAGACGCGAGAATCGCGTCGTTTTACGCCTGATATGACGCCGCAGGAACGGGCGCGCCTGATCGCATCCTGGGAAAAGGCCGTCGAGCGTTCGCTCGGCTGGGCGATCTGACAAGTTTGAGAACGGCGCGCTATTCGAAATCCGCGCTCAAACCGTGCTTTTCGAGCTGCTTTTCGACCGCGTCGAGAATTTTCTGCAGCTCCTCGATGCCGATCGGGGTTTCATCGTCGGGCGCGTCCCAATGTTCGAGGTCGTCGAGGCGCACGATGAAATCGGCGTCTTCTTCAGATTCGCCGTCCGGCGGCGCGGCGGGGATGGTGAGCGTTTTCCCGGCGCGGCGCACGCGAATCGCGCCCTCTGTCACTTCGACCTGATAGCCGCCTGCGCGTCGCGCCATCGCTCCCTCCAGCCTCGCAGTCTCATGCGTCGATAAGTCCGGCGCGAGCGGCGGCCTTGCGCATGAGGGTGGGCAATCCTTCTTTACCGAGATTGGCGCGCGCCGCCCAGCGGCAATCTGAAGGCGCCGCTTTGGCGCGCGTTTGCGCGACGAACACTGTCGCCTCCAGCGCGAAATGCGTAAAAATATGCGTCACCGGCTCTTCGAGCGCGCGCCACCGCGCCGCGCAGGGCGCGAAACCCGAGAATTCCGCGACGGCAATGTCCTGGGTCAAAGGCGTCGACGGAAAGGCGTTCATGCCGCCAAAAAGCCCGCGCGGCGGCCGGCGTAGGAGCAACGCCTCGTCGCCGCGCCGCAGGATAAAGATCGCGCCGCGGCGTCTGGGCTTCGGCCCCTTGGCCTCTCGCGCCGGGTAGTCGTTCTGCGCGCCGAGACGCCGCGCGGCGCAGAAAGACGACAGCGGACAGGCCGGGCAATCAGGCGTTCGCGGCGCGCAAACAAGCGCGCCGAGCTCCATCAGCGCCTGGACGGAATCGCCGGGGCGCGCGGGGCTCATGAGCGCCGCGGCCTTTTCGCGAACGAGCGAGGCAACCTTGCGCGGCGGCGTCTCGATCGCGTGAAGACGCGCGATAACGCGTTCGACATTGCCGTCGACGGCGACGCAGGGCTGATCGAAAGCGATGGCGGCGATCGCCGCCGCCGTATAGGGACCAACGCCCGGAAGAAGGCGCAGCGCCGCTTCCTCGCGCGGAAATCCGCCGGCAGAATCCACGACCGCGCGGGCGCAGGCGTGCAGATTGCGCGCGCGGGCGTAGTAGCCGAGCCCCGCCCATTGCGCGAGAACGTCGTCGAGCGAGGCGCGCGCCAGATCCTCGATCGCCGGCCAGCGCGCCAGAAACGCCGCATAGCGCTCCTTCACCGTCGCGACGGTCGTTTGCTGCAACATGATTTCGGAAAGCCAGACCCGATAGGGGTCCGGCGCTTCCCCGGCCCGCGCGCGCCAGGGCAGTTCGCGCCGATGGGCGTCGTACCAGGCGAGCAGCGCCGCGCCCGGTTTGGTCGATCTCGCGCGAGGCTTTATCATGAGAGCGATTGATAGAGGGCGAAGCCTCGCCCCGGCAAGGAGGGCGGCGTCGCCGCAAGTCCCATGAGCCTCCCCATGCGCGCCAAAGGCTTTAAAGCGCGCTCGCTCGCGGATTATGTTGCGCGCGAACTCGACCCGCTCATCGCCGCGCGCGGCTTTGGCGAAGCCTCGCTGCTCTTATGCTGGCGCGAGATCGTCGGCGCCCGAATTGCGCGAATTTGCGCGCCCGCCTCGCTGCAGTGGCCGCCGCAGCGCCGGGCGAAGCCGGCCGACCCGTCGCCCGGGAAGCGCCGCGAAAAGACGCCGCGCGAGCCGGCGACTCTCGTGCTGCGGGTGGACCCGGGCTTTGGACTTGAAGCGCAGCATCTCGCCCCGACGATCATCGATCGGGTCAATGCGCATCTTGGCTGGCGCTGCGTCGCGCGGATCGCGCTGCGACAGGAAGCCATAATCCCCGTAACCGCGTTTCGGCCGAGCCTTGCCCGGGCGCCCAAGCCCGATTCAGCGGCGCGCGCGCGCGCCATCCAGGCGGCAGAGGGCGTCGCCGAGGAAGGCCTGCGCGACGCGCTCATCCGGCTCGGCGAACGCGCGCTCGCCGGCCCAACCGGCGCGCCTGGCGACGCTTGACGGCGCCCTTGCGAAGGCTTGCAATCGCGAACGCTTGCTTTTAGGTTCGCGCCGCTTAATGCCGCCATAGCTCAGTTGGTTAGAGCACCAGATTGTGGATCTGGGGGTCCCCCGTTCGAGCCGGGGTGGCGGTACCATGCTCTCAGCGGCCGCAAATATTTGTAGGCCGACTCGGCGATGGTCCGATCGACTGGAGCTTAAGGACGAGCCGCCGGGACGCGCTCCGCGGCCATCGCACAATCGGTTTTACTGATCTCGTTGGCGAGTGCGCGCCTTGAAGACAAAGGCGCGGCAGGGAGCCGTGTTCGGCTCCCGCCTGATTACGGCCGCGACCCGACGCGCCGATCGAGGCTGACGGGCGCTCGCGCGCCCGTCCAGACGCTTAAAGCAGAGCGCCTTCCGAGATCGCCCGAAGGCCAAAGCCGAGAGCGATGATTCCCCATCCTTTGAACAGCAAATCGATGCCCAGGAAGGTTCCGATCGCCCAAAGCCCGGTGAACGGCCAGCCGGTCACCAACAGCGCGCCCAGCAGCAGCGCGACGCCGCCCTGCAGGAGATACATCCACAGACCGTCGATCTGGGAGGTCAGCGCAAAACCGATGACGAGTATGCCTTCGGCGATGAAATAGAAGGCGATGAGAAGCGTGATCGCCTCGGCGCTGATCGCCGGACGCGTCAGCAGCATGATTCCGACGATCGCCAAAAGAACCGCCCAGATGACGTGGACGAAGAAATCTGTCCACAGGCCCGCGGCCGAAAAGGCGAAGATGAGAACCGACACCGCGCTGACGATGAGCAGCGCGCCAAGAAAGCCGACCGCGATGAACGTCGCCATCCTGGCTCGGATGATCGCGAGGATTCCCAGCGCCCCGATCAATATTCCCAGGGCGATGACCCAGCCCCAGTGAACGGCGAGGACATCGGGGGCGCCTGAAACGAAAGAGTCAAACTGTCGCTGCATCTAAGGCTTCCATGGTGAGATGAGGAAAGCGGAATCTTTGCCGATTAGGCGCAAATAGCAAGCCGATAATTGTGACGAGCCGATTTGACGGATGGTGGCGTTCGGGTCCGCGCCGAAATCTCGAATGGCGGACTTCGGCCGCCCTCGTCGGTCGCCATCCGGCCTCCGCCCCCTGAGCAGCCCTTCAACGCCCTTCGCTGTCGAGATGCGCCATCTGCGCCTCGGCGTAGCGCGCTCCGGCGACGCAGGACGCGAGATTCTCCAGGGCGGAAAGCTCCTCGCGATCGAGCGTCAGAGCGAGCGCGCCGAGCGATTCGGCGAGCCTGTCGCGCCGCCGCGCGCCAATGAGCGGCACGACGTCGTCGCCGCGCGACAAAACCCAGGCGATGGCGACCTGCGCGACCGTTGCGCCCCTGGCGTCGGCGATGCGCTTGATTTCGTTGACGAGCGCCAAATTCTTTTCGAGATTTTCGCCCTGAAAGCGCGGAATGCTCGCGCGAAAATCTCCTCTTCCCGCGTGCGCGCCGGCTTGCCAGTGGCCGCTGATCAGGCCCCGCGACAAGACGCCATAGGCGGTGAGGCCGATCCCGAGCGCGCGGCACGTCGGAAGGATCGATTTTTCGATCCCGCGCGAAACCAGCGAATATTCAATCTGCAGATCGGCGATTGCATGTACGGCGGCCGCGCGGCGGATCGTCTCCGCTCCGACTTCCGAGAGTCCGATAAACCGCACATGGCCCGCCTTGACCATGTCGGCGATGGCGCCGACAGTCTCCTCGATCGGCACGCTCGGATCGAGACGCGCCGGACGATAGATGTCGAGATGATCGACGCCAAGCCGCTTCAGACTATAGGCGAGCGACGTCTTCACGGCGGACGGCCGCCCATCAAATCCGATCCAGTTTCCGTCCGGATCGCGCTGGGCGCCGAATTTGACGCTGAGAATCGCCGCATCGCGCGGGCGGCTGCGCAAGGCCTCCGCAATCAGCAGTTCATTGTCGCCCATGCCGTAGAAATCGCCGGTGTCGAGCAAGGTGACGCCAGCGTCGAGAGCGGCGTGAATGGTGGCGACGGCTTCCGCGCGATCCGACGCGCCATAGAAGGCCGACATGCCCATGCAGCCAAGGCCGATAGCAGATACGATGGGGCCGTTCGCGCCCAGCCGGCGAGTGATCATCGAGGACCTCTTAAGATCTGCCCTCAGGCTCGCGGCTAGAGGGATCGCGAAGCGCAACTATATTCCATCGGCGGCGTCGGGCGCCAGCGCGCATCAGCTTTTGCTTGGCGCGCCAATGAGAGCAAGAGAGCCGTGCCGCGCCATTTCGACCCCGCGCTGATCAACGATCCGTTTGACGATCCGGGTCTTTACGTCGATCTCGTGTTCGAAAAGCGGGCGATGCTGTTCGATCTTGGCGATCTTGGGCGGCTATCGCCCCGTAAGATGCTGCGAATCAGCGACGTCTTCGTGACGCATCTGCATATGGATCACTTCGCGGGCTTCGATCAGCTGCTGCGGCTCTGCTTGGGCGGGAAATGACGCTTGGCGTTCACGGACCGCCGGGGATCATCGACGCGGTGGAGCATAAGCTCAAAGCCTATTCCTGGAACCTCATCGGCGGCTACGAGGGCAATCTGACATTTCGGGTGACTGAAATGGACGAATCCGGGCGCGCTGCTTCCGCTTCGTTTTCCGGACGAACGCGGTTTGCGCGGCGCGACGAAGAGAAGAGTCGATCGAGCGAGGGGTTGCTGCTGAAAGAGTCCGGAATGCAGGTTCGCGCCACGACGCTGGATCATGGCCTTCCGGTGCTGGCTTTCGCGCTGGAGGAGCGCGCGCATATCAACATTTGGCGCAACAAGCTCGACGCATTGGGTCTCGCCGTGGGCCCATGGCTGCGGGCGTTTAAAGAGGCGACGCTTCGCGGCGCTGATGACGCGGACCTCATCAAAGTCGCCTGGGCCGATGCGACAGGCGAGGAGCCCAACGCCCTACCCTTCGGAATGCTCAAGAAGGAGATCATGAAGATCTCGTCGGGCCGCAAGATCGCCTATGTCGTCGATTGCGCCTACACGGAGCGCAACATCGAACGAATCGTAAAGCTCGCGGACGGCGCCGACACGCTCTTCATCGAAGGAGGATTTTTGGAGCGCGACTCTGCCGCCGCGTCCAAGCGGCGACATCTAACGGCGCGTCAGGCGGGAACGATCGCGCGCCGCGCCGGCGTGAAGCGGCTGGTGACGTTCCACTACTCGCCCCGTTACAAAGGCGAAGGCGTGGAGCTTGCGCGGGAAGCTCAAGACGCGTTTCTTAGCGCTGAACGTTCGAGAACGGAAAGCAGCCCATGAAGCTTGTTCGATCGGCGGGTCTTTTCTTTTTTGCTGCGCTGTTGTTTTCGTTCGCCGCCGTCGGCGCCGAGAGGAGCCGTTCCGTCATTCCGCTGACAGTGACCGAAGATCAATATTCCGGCGGGCGCATCTACCTGCCGGTCCGCATCGGCAATGTCATGGGAAACATGCGCCTTGACACGGGGGCCTCGAGCACGCGCCTCAGGCAGGCGCCCTGGAACAAGGACCTGCCGGTGCTCGGCGCAAGCCTCTCCACGGGGGCGTCGGGCGCGACGATGGGCTGCGATGAGGTCGAAGCGCAGAATGTCGAACTCGTCGCCGATGAAGGCAACAACATCGCGCGGACGAAATATGAGGTCACGCGCTGTCGGGCGAGCGACGCTGACGATCTTTTGGGACTGGATTTTTTCAAAGGCGCACGATTCAGCCTCGACATCGATCGTCGCGAACTCGTCTTTTTCGGAGACGCGACGGGCAGCGGTCGCCCCAAGCCATTTCGTCGGCTGGGACCCGATAAACGTCTTGTCGGGATCGACCTGCGCTTCGGCAAGACGGCTGCGATCGGCCTCTTCGACTCAGGCGCGGAAGTCTCGGCCGTCGATCAGCAGTTCATACGCAAGCACAAGGGGCTGTTCACGGCCGTGAAGGCCAAAGCCCGGGCGAGCGGCGTCGGCGGAAAACGCATTTCCTTGAAGGTCTACAAAATCAAGTCGCTTGATCTGGGCGAAGGCGGCGTCCTGCGCGACCTCTACGCGATCTCCTACGACTTCGGCGCCTTGCGCGCCGCGCTAGGCCGCGATGTTTCTTTCCTGATCGGCTACAATCTCATCCGGAGATTTGCCTGGGACTTTGATTTTCGCGCGCCGGATTCGCCGACATGGGACGCGAAGCTGAAATAGACGATCGCGCGGCGCGGCGCCGTGCGAGCGCAGCGCAGCCGATATTGCGGTGCGTCGCAGCGGCGAGCGCGTCTAGAAGTTCACTTTCGACGCGAGATAGAAGGTGCGGCCGGGAGACGGATAGCCGTCGGCGAGCACATAATAGTCATCGAACGCGTTTCGCACGCCGGCGCTAAATTTGATGTTGTCGCCCGGCGTATAATCGGCGTTGAAGTTCGTGAGACAAAAGGCGCCGGTCCGATAATACCAATTGCCGTTTGTTATGGACGTCCAGCGCGCGCCAGCGACTTCGAGGCTCGGCGTCAAGGTCAGCTGGGGAATGGGGCGGTAGCCGGCATAAAGGAACATCTTAAAGTCGGGCACCCCCGTCGGCTGAAAATTGACGATTGACGGCGAATAGACCCGCCGTCGAATGAAGGTGACATTGCCGCCGAGCGAGAAATCCTCGCGCACGAAATAATCCGCCGAGATTTCCGCGCCCCAGAATCTGCCGCCGCCGACGTTCTGAGATTGCGTAACATTGGCGCCGAATTGCGGCGCAGGCACGCTTTGGATGAGATTGTCGACGAGGCTGTAGAAGACGTCGATCGACACCCGGCTGCCGGGCGCGAAGAGGCTTGACCAGCCGAGATCGAAATTGGTTGCGCGCTCCGGCATGAGCGCCGGATTGGACGTCGCGCCGCCAAAGCGGGTGCTGAAACGCTCGAAGAGCGTCGGATAGCGGGTCCGACTCGAGCCGTTGAAGTAGATTCGGTCCGTGTCGTTATAGCGCCAGATGGCTGCGCCCTGATAGTTCGGCGCCTGCACGTCGATAGGCCGATAGTCGATGACGCCCTGCGGAACGGCGAAGCCTTGCGCCTGGCGCAGATGCCGCCAATCATAGCTGAAGCCCGCAACGATATCGATGTCCTGCCTCGGATGGAATGTGTTCTCCACGGCCGCCGAATAGGTATCTTCGATGCTGGAGATCAGCGGCTGAGTGAAGCACGGCACGCTGGTCACACAGCCTGAGCGCGCGCCACGAAAATTCTGCCCGAAATTCTCCTGCCACTCGGAATGATTGTCGAGGCGATAGAAGAACAGCGCTTTCAGCGTGTCGATGTCGCCGATCTGCGCGCCCGCCTCGACCTCTGCGCCGAGCGCATAATCGGCGTATGCGCTGTTGAAAGATCGAGGCAGCGACTGATTGATGAAGGAAGTATCGTCATAGGAGACGAGCGAATTGTCGAACTTGCTCCAATAGCCGCGCGTCTTCACATAGGCGGCTTCATTGAGCTGAGTTCTCGACAGGAAATAGAGGTTCTGGACCCGCCAATACGGCCATCGCCAGAAGCGCTGCGAGGCGATGGGATCGGTCGTATGAAGCGGCGCGCCCTTTTGGCCCTCTTGGCGGCTGAAGCTTAGGGAATATTCGTCGGTCGCATTCGGCGTGAGGCCCACGCGCGCATTGACATTGTAGTCTTGCGTATAGGATTGACCGCGCATGCCCGGTCCCTGAGCGAGAGTCGAGCGATAGCTCGCGGGCAGCATCCAGCCATCGTAGTTCTGGAAAGTGCCGCTGAGCTGCGCGTAGTAGAGATCCTTCTTCGTTCCAGCGAAGCCGTAGGTCATCGGTCCCAGGAATGCGCCGTCGCGACCAAATTCGAAGCGCGTGCGCCATTCGGCTTCAATCTCTCGAGTCGGTCTGCGCGTCACCAGATTGATCTGGCCGCCCATGCCGCCGGGGCCGTCGAGCACCGAGACATAGCCCTTGGCGATTTGCACTTCGGCGATGTCGGCGGTCAGAAAGCGCGCGAAATCGAGTCTGTTGTCGACCGGCAGATAAACGCGAACGCCATCGACGGTGAGCGGAACCTGCCAGCGATCGAAACCGCGCACATAGATATTCTGCTCGTTGCGGGAATTGCCCGAGATCTGACTATTGACGCCCGGCGCGATATTGACCGCGCTGTCGAGCGTCGGGCGCGCAAAGGTCTCCATCTGTCTGTTGGTGATGGTGTAGCCGCCGAAGGCGTCGGTATGCTGACTGGGCGTCGGACCATTGTCGGTTTTTGCCGACGGGACCCACGCGAGGGGCGGAGCGCCTGCCCCGCCGGCGCCGGCTCCGGGCTGAGCGACCCTGGTCGGGACTCCAAGACGACGTTCCCCGACTTTAATCTGGCCGAGCTCGAAAGCCTTCGGCGCGCGCACTTCGATCGGCGGCAGCGGCGTCTGCGCGTTCATAGGAGTTGATAGCGCGAGAAGAACGCCGCCTGAAATCGCCGTCGTCGTCAGCAGCCTGGTCATCATTGCCCCCGTGAACGTCAAAGAGAGTTGAGGAAAGCGAGCAGCGCGTCGCGCTGGCGTTCGGGAAGATTGCGGAAGGCGTCGGCGGAGGATTGCGCTTCGCCGCCGTGCCAGAGGATCGCCTCGACGAGCGTGCGCGCCCTGCCGTCGTGCAGAAAATCGGCGCCGTCTCCGCCTTTGCCGGCGAGGCCCAGTCCCCACAGCGGCGGCGTGCGCCAGTCCCTTGGACCGGCTTCGAAGTCTTCGCGGCCGTCGGCGAGCCCCTCGCCCATGTCGTGCAGCAGAAGGTCGGTGTAGGGATGAATTTCGACGCCGGTGAGCGCAGGCTGCAGCGAGAAATCCGCAACATGCAGCGCATCGCGATGGCAGTTCGAACAGCCGATCTCATGGAACAGAACTTCGCCGTCCTTGACGCGCGGGTCGTCGAGATTGCGGCGCGCTGGAGGGGCAAGCGCGCGGATGTAATTGACGACCGCGTCGAGCTGGGCGTCGGTCAATTCCGGCGTCGAAGCGCCGCGACGGCGTTCGCTGCGAGTCGGCGCGCAGCTCTCGACAGGAAACAGCGATGAGGTGACCCCGATGTCTTCGACGAAGGCGTTGGCGATCTGCTGCTTGAGATTTGGCTGATTGGCTTTGAGCCCGAAGCGGCCGAGCGTTCTCTGGCCGGTCTCAACGCTGAAGACGAAATTCGGTCTGCCCGCACCGGCGAGAATTTCGGCGTCGGCCACCGACTCCAGCAAACCCAGGCCAAAGACCGGCGGCGCATTGCGCAGCGACGTCTTCGTCTCGGGCCCGAGCGGACCGTAAGCGAGATTGCGAAAGGAGAGCGTCGGTCGACGAAGCCTTACTGTCTTGCCATCGGAGAGCGCCACATCGAATTCGGCGTAGTCGACGACCGCCTGGCCTTCGCCAGCGACGCCGGGCACGCCTTCGGGATTGAGCTGAGCGCCGTAATCAGGATGAACGCGCGGTCCGCCATGCGCGTCCTTTCCCTCGACGCTCAGCCTCGCCGCCATCGTGCGCGCTACGCCATTTTCGCTGTCT
This sequence comes from Methylocystis sp. L43, assembly GCF_015709525.1. GTDB lineage: Bacteria > Pseudomonadota > Alphaproteobacteria > Rhizobiales > Beijerinckiaceae > Methylocystis. Next base: position 249,591 of record NZ_JADNRA010000034.1, read on the forward strand.
GGCGCGGCGCCCCGACCATTCTTGACGTGGCAGGCGATGCAGGAAAGTCGATTATAGAGCGGACCAAGACCGACAAAGTCTGGATGGTCCTGCGACGGTCCGATGACCCAGGCCTGGCGGAAAATGCCGCTCCCCTTGCGAAAGCTCGCGGCATGTTCGCCGTCCAATCCTTCAATCGGCTGGATGAAGGCTTCGGTGTCAGGGCCGCTCGTCTCGTAACGTGCGGCGCCCGCGAGCATCGCGGCGCACAGAAGGACGCCGAAGCGTTTCATGGCGCGGGCTCCAGGCCTTTGACGAGCTCGCGCGCCTGTCGCCGCGCCGCGGCGATCTCCTCGCGCCATTCTGCGATTTGCTGCGGATCGATGGCGTCGCGACGTGGGAAGCGCTCAAGAAAGGCGGTTGCGCGCGCGTCGCTTTCGGAAACCGGAATGAAGCCGGCGAATCTCTTCGCTTCGCCCAGCGCCGCCACGGCCTTTGCGTCGGAGCCGAACTTTTTCTCGGCGTCGTGGATCTTGCGCCACAGTTCGGCGCTCTCGGCATGGTCTTCGACGATCGCGAGATCGAAGAGCAGCGTGATCAGCGGGGGCCGGCGGCGGCCGATCTCCGAATCGTAGTCGAGAAGCGTCGACGCGGGCAGCGCAAAGGGGTTCGCAAAGCCCTGCGGCGCGCTCTGATAGGCGTCGGGTCGCGCCGGATGCCGGCGGCTGTCGCGCTCCATCATCAACCGCTGGCCGTCCGTCGACAGCAGGAAGTCGATGAAGGCCTGCGCGGCGGCGACATGCTCGGAGCCGGCGGTCATCGCGACATGGGCGGGCAGAAACGCCGTGCGATCGGGATAGATCATCTCGACCGACGCGCCATTGGCTTTAGCGATCTCGGCGATGAAATCAATCGTCAGCGCGAGCGCCGCTTTGCCTTCGCGCACAGAGGCCGTCGGCGCGAATCCGGAATCGAGCAGCGTCGCCTCGCCGGCCATCTCGCCAAGAAGACGCCAACCTGCGTCCCAACCTTCGCTCTGCAGAATGATGTCATAGAGCGCAGGCGAAAAGCCGACCTTTGAGGCGATCGGCATGGCGAGCTGGCGCGCATATTCGGGCGACGCGAGGTCGCGCCAGCGTCGCGGCGCGGAAAGGCCAGTTGCGGCCAGCGCGCTTGGATTCGCGACAACCCCATAGCCGGCGACGTCATAGGCTTCGTAGAGGCCGGCGGGATCGGACAATGGCTGCTGGCCGAGCCGGCCGGGAAGCGCGGCGCGGTCGACCGTTATCTTGCGAAACGCGCCACGGTCGCGAAGCAGCGCGAAATTCGCCGGCGCCGGCGCCCAATAGACATCCGCGCCCCCTTGTCCGGGCTTGGCGAGTTCGACAAGCGCGTCGCGGGACTGTTTCCAGACGAACTGAACGTGGATTTGCGGATGGCCGCGCTCGAACTCCCGCTCATAGCGGGTCGTCAGTTCTTCCGGAAAGCTGGTGACGACGGTGATCGTCTCATTGGCCGACGCGCCGGACGGCGGAGCACATAGAAGGCTGAAAAAGCTTGCGAATGCAGCGACGGCGACAGCGCGGATCATGTGATCGATAACCGTTATGTAGTTAGCTTACATAGTGCTTGACTACAAACGAGCGGTACAAAAGTCAATGTTAGAACTTTAAGCAGCGCATGATCAGTACATGTGCAAAACTGTATGGACATATCGATATTGATATGTTTTCAGATGACATAGCGCTATTAATCAAAAATGGTTAGATATTTCAACATGATGAACGGAATCATTTCAGCGTCGTTTGCTGTTTGTTCGTTTTTGTTGACTTCAATACAAAATGCGCGAAACGCGGAGTCTCCCGTCGCCTGGCCGGCGCCGAATTCCCTGAAACGCAAAGGCCTGCGACTTGGCGCGTCATTTGCTGAAAAGGCGCCGGAGGGCGCCCCATGCCAGGCTTTTCAGCAAAAGAATTCCTCTCCGACTGCAGTGAGCATTTCGTCATCATCCTCGGCACGAATGAGATCGCCTCCGCGGTCGCGGCGCGATTGACATGGGAGCGGCGCCGCGTGGTTCTCAGCCATGATGCTTACCCGCCGGTCATCCGACGAGGGATGGCCTTTCACGACGCGCTTTATGGAGATCGCGCCGAAGTCGACGGCGTAGTCGCCGATCTGACGCAAACGACGCTGGATGTGGTCGACGTCTTGTCCCGGCCGGGACACGTCGCCGTTTCGCCTCTGCCCTTGACGGATCTCATCCCCCTGCGCGCGCCCGACGTTCTCATCGACGCGCGCATGCAAAAGCACCGCGTCACGCCGGATCTGCGCGGGATAGCAGGTCTGGTGATCGGGCTGGGTCCAAACTTCACGGCGGGCTGGAACTGCGACGTGGCGATCGAGACTCATCCGGCGCATACGGGCGAATTGCTCGAAAACGGCGCGACGCTGCCTTCAGACGGCGTCGCTCGCGTGCTCGGCGGCGTCGGCAAGGAGCGTTTTATCTATGCGGCGCGCGACGGCGTCTGGCGGACGCCGCTCGACATCGGCGTGCGGGTTTTCAAGGATTATCTGCTCGGCCGACTCGACGGCCTTCCCATCCAGGCGCCGATGGACGGCTTCCTGCGCGGGATCGCGCGCGACGGGGTCCATGCGGCGCGGGGCGTCAAGCTCGTGGAAATCGACCCTCGCGGACGCGCCTCGAACTGGACCGGAACGGACGAACGCGGCCGCGCCATTGCCGAGGCGGTGGTCAAGGCGATCGCAGAGTCGCCCGCGGGGGGACGGAGACCGTCGCGCACGCGAGTAACGTTCCACTAACCGAACATTCATCTTAGCCGCGGTTGCCTCCGGCCGTCTTGCCCTGTATCCGGGCGATGAGGCGGGACGCAGGACATGGCCGAAGGCAAGATCGATGCTTCACTGGCCCTGCGGAGCGAGGGCCGACTCCTCGTTGGGCGCGACCGCGTGAAGCTTCTCGAGGCCGTCGCCCTTCACGGCAGCATTACGAAGGCCGCCAAGGCGGTCGGCTTCAGCTACAAGGCCGCATGGGACGCGGTGAACGCGATCAACAATCTTTTGCCGACGCCCGCCTTCATCACCAAGGCTGGAGGTCGCAGCGGCGGCGGCGCCGAGGTGACGGAGGAAGGGCGTCGGCTGATCGCCACCTTCCACCGCCTCGAAGAGAAACTTGCGCGCATCTCCGAGACGATCGCCGAAGAGGGTCTCGCGGGCGCCGAGGATTTTCTGCTGTGGACCACGGGCATGACAATTTCCGCGCGCAATGTTTTTCGCGCCGAAGTGACTCAGGTCAAGAAGTGGCCGGTCGACGTCGAAGTGACGTTGCGCGTGTCGGAAAAGGATACGATCCTGGCGATCGTCACCAATGAATCAACCGAGCGACTGGGCCTTTCTCGAGGGCGCAAGGCGCTGGCGCTGATCAAGGCGTCCTTCGTCAATCTGGCGCCCGCCGGCGATGCGGCGCCGCTGCAGCGCAATTGCTTCCGCGGCGTCGTCACGCAGCGGATTGACGCCGAACGCAACAGCGAAATCCTGCTCGACGTCGGTTTCGGAAAGACGATGACCGCGGTCACGCCGCGCCACCTCGTTGAAGACATGGGACTGAAGGAAGGGGACGCCGCCCTGGCGACCTTCGACGCTGCGGACGTCATTTTAGCGGTGGAATAACCTCGTCTGGAGAAGTTCCCGGCTACAGCACGACTGGATACGGGCGCAATTCCACAATAGTCTCTCTGCGGCGCTGCGGCAGAAGCGCGGGCCTAATTAGGAGCAATCGATGAAGCGGACTTATTTCATCGCAGCCGCTGTGTTGTCCTTTTTTGCGACGAATGCGCTCGCCGAAGCGAAGAAGCCGACGTCCAAATGGACGTGCGAGGATTTCCTGGCGGTCGACGACCAATTTCAGCCAAAGGTGATCTATTGGTCCTCTGCGCAGAGCAAGAAAGGCAAGCCGCTCGCAACGGACGTCGATATCGAAGGCACGGAGAAGGTCATTCCTATAATCATCGACGATTGCAAGAAGGCGCCGCAAGAATCCTTCTGGAACAAGCTCAAGGGCGCCTGGAAAAAGGTCGAGACCGACGCAAAGTCGCTTGGCAAAAAGTTGTGACCCCCCTTGCTAGCCAAATGGAAGGCTGAACAATGCTTGAAACGATCGCGGTCATCCTCGTCATCATGTGGCTGCTCGGGCTGGTCTCCTCATATACGCTCGGCGGCTTTATCCACATTCTGCTTGTCATCGCCATCATCGTGATTGTTCTGCGCGTCATTCAGGGCCGCAGCATTCTTTAGCGAACGCCGCGCGAGGAACGCTCACGTTTGGCCGACGACCAGGGCGGGGAAGCGAGCGCTACGCTGTTCGCTGGCTTTGCCTCGCGCCCGCTCCATGTCGACTCGAAGCGCGCGAAGCGCGTCTCGAGTTCCCATTGAAGTCTGGCTTTTTCGGAACCGGCCAAGAAACGACGACACTCGGCGGAAGGCGAAGGTCCGCCAAACTGCGCGTTGATGCAAACCGAAATGGGGCGCGCGGCCGCAGGATCGCGCCACAGGCTCTCGCCGGGAAGAAAAGCGTATGTCAGGCTATTTCGAGAGAGCTGTTTCAAGTCGCGGTAGGAAAGTTGGTAGACGCGTGCGGCGCGCTGATATTCGTGCGTGAGATCGATTCGCGATACGCCCTCGTCGTCGGTCGATAACGCCGTCGGCACGCCCGCGTTGCGATAGAGCGGGAATGGATGGTCCGCGCCTTCGACGCCGAGAATTTGCGCATTGGATGTGAGATTGATCTCCACCATTATTCCATCGCGCGCCATTCGCGCCATCAGACTTTTGGCGTCGCGCTCGAAGCCGATGTCGACGCCATGCCCGATGCGCCTTGCGCCGGCGACCTCGACCGCCTCGCGAATATGGAAGGTCAGGTCCTTGGGAGGAACGAGCCCCATTGTCAGCTCCCCGGCATGGAGACTGATTCGCGCCTTCGGGTGTCGGCGCCCGACGTCGCCGACGATCCGCATCTGTTCGCTATAATTTCCGAGCGTGATTTCATCGTCCTCCGCCGCGACGAGGTTCAATCCGACAACCGGCCCGTCGAGCGAGGCGAGACGCGCCGCAAGCGCCGTCTGCGCAAACAATTTCGCGCGGTCGACATTGCGATAGACTTGGGCGAGAAACCGTACCGCGACGTTGCATCCGGGCCGACGATGGGCGGAGTCGCTGCAGGCGAGCCGCCGGTCCTTGTCGGCGACGACGGCGACGACGCTCTCCGCCGCGCGCTTGACGAGGTCGCCGAGTCCTTTGCCGTCGAGCGCCGCAAGCATTGCGTCGGGATCGTCCTTCCAGCCGATCCGCTCGCCAAGATCGCGCGCCTCGCCCATCAGCGGGCCGATCATCAATTCGAGATACAAGACGTTCTGCGAGGCGGCGCGCTCGACGACCTCGGCGAGGGCGCCGCCGACATTGTTCCCCGTCACGTCCGAGAACCGAAAGAAGCTGTTGAAGAACTGATCATGGCCGCTTACGCGCGAGTTGGCGACGTCGCGCATCGACCAAGCGTTGATCGCGTCTCGGTAGGCTTGGGTGGAGCGCAACGCCTCGGCGAGAGGCGGCTTGGATGCGGCGTCGCACGGCGGCGGCAGCGCCGCCTTGCTCGCGACGTCGAAACACCAACCCTCCGCGCGCGCCCAAGCCAATGCGCTCTCCGCATAGACGGCGCCCGCAAGGTGATTGTGCAAATCGCCGCCTTTCGGCATTTCGACAAGGAAGCTGCGTAGAGCAGCGCCATTGTCGCGAAGGCCGTCCAGCGCCGCGGACGTGCCGCTCACGGCGGCGGCGCGCGACATATCGCGCGCATGGACTGTGGAGCCGCCCCATGCGACGGCGAGGGCCGCAAAGAGAGTCCGCAACGACGCAGAGCCCGGCAGGATTTCAGCAAGCGAACGACTGGGACGCGAGGTCATGAGCAGCTCCGAGACGCGTTTCACTGCGGCTTCTTAGCGCACCGCAGAGGCCGTCAGCATTCGACGCCGCAAAATGATTTTTTGCAAAGGAAGCTTGCTCATTTCAGTCGATCTATGACAAGAGTGGCGCTCACAATCCCGGGGAAGCCTGATTTTGGCCAATGTCGATGTCGTGGTCGCGCAAAAACTCAACATACAAGCTGTTTCGCATTCTTTTCATCAACTTTGGCCTGCTCCTCAGTCTCGTCGTCATTGCGGAGATTGTTCTTCATCTCGTCTACAGGGGCGGCAATCCGTTTCTGGCGCCTGCGAGAAACGAGTTGAGGGTAAGCAATCCGCATTACACCCATGGTCTCAAGCCGAATTTTCACGGCTTCGACGCCTGGGGCTCCAATAAATTTCCGATTTTCACCAATTCACTGGGGTTTAGAGACGCAGCCGTACGCAGCGTGCCGATGACGGCGGACCGCAAGCGCGTCGTCTTTATCGGCGATTCCTTCACCGAAAGCCTTGGCGTACCTTACGAACAGTCTTTCGTCGGCCTCTTCGCTCAGGCGTTTCCCGCGATCGACGTTTTGAACGCCGGCGTCTCGAGTTATGCGCCGTCCGTCTATTACGAGAAGCTCAAATATTTTCTCGACTCTGGGCTCACCTTCGACGAGGCCATCGTCTATATCGACATCTCCGACATACAGGACGAAGCCATTCTCTATTCGTATGATCAGAATGGCGTATTGCGGATGGGCTTGTTTCAGACCGGCTCTGAGGAATGTTCACCGGTGCCGCGTCCGCCGCTGCCGCGCCCGGAGAAGCGATGGTGGGAAAAAGTCTCCTATGTCGGGGAGTTCCTTGGTCAGATGCGTTATTCGGCGCAGTTGGCGAGAGCGATGGAACAGGCGAGCTTCGAGGATTTCGCGAAATCGCGCCGTGTATATAGTCGGGACTACGCGCGCCCAAGTTGGACGTATAGCGACGATTCCAGCTGCTATGGCGCTCTGGGAATCAAAGCGTCGATTGACAAAGCCAAAAAGCAGATGGATCGCCTGCACGAACTTTTATCGTCGCGCGGCATCGCGCTTTCGGTTGGCGTCTATCCCTGGCCGCAACAGCTTCTCTACGATCGCGAAAATTCGCAACAAGCGCAGCTCTGGCGCGATTGGTGCGCGGGCAAGTGCAGGAGATTTTTCGATCACTTCCCCGACTTTTTTCAATACAAGGCGCAGAACGCTGATTTCCTCAAATCGCTGTATTTCTGGGGAGACTTTCACTTCAACGAGCGCGGCAACGAAGTCCTGGCGCGCCGACTCATCGAGAATTACGAATAAGTGCGCGAACACCCGCGCCGGCGTTGCAACAAGAAACACGCGATGGGAGTGACGCTCCCCAGGCCCGCCGCCGCGGACCGGCAGCTTGATACGCCCGGCGATATCCCTTAATTTGCGCCTTCAAGTGAGGCGATGCGGAATTTGTTGAAGCATCGCGACGGTTTGCTGTTCGCGAGCCGCGGAGATCGTGAGGCGACCTGGGGGGTCTCGTCTGAATGTCGCATGAGGACTTTTCGCGAGACCGTTCGGCCGCAATGGGCTCCGATCGATCGTTTGGACTGGTGATCGCCGCGGCGATCACGGTCATCAGCATGTTGCCAATGTGGCGCGGCGAGGCGCCTCATCTCTGGGGGCTCGCCGCAGCGCTTGGCTTCGCCGCAGCCGCGTTCCTCGCGCCCGCCAAACTGCGGCCGCTGAACCGGCTGTGGCACCAGCTGGGCTTGGCGCTGCACAAAATCACCAATCCCATCATCATGGGCGTGCTGTTCTTTGGAGTGATCCTCCCGATCGCGGTGATTTTCCGACTGCGGCGCGCCGATCCGCTCAAACTTTCGTTCGACAAGAACGCGACTTCCTACTGGACCATGCGCAATACGCCCGAGGGGGCGAGCGACATGAGCAAGCAATTCTGAGGAGACGGAGAAAATGAGTTTTTTGCTCGAACTCTGGGATTATCTGAGATCCAGTAAAAAATACTGGATGGCGCCGGTTCTGGTCATCATGCTGCTGATCGGCGCGCTGATCGTTCTGCAAGGGACCGCGGTCGCTCCGTTCATCTACACGCTCTTTTAAAACGCGATGCGGATACTTGGCATCTCCGCCTTCTACCACGACAGCGCAGCCGCCGTGGTGGAGGATGGCGAAATCATCGCCGCCGCTCAGGAAGAGCGATTCTCGCGCAAAAAGCACGACTCGCGCTTTCCGCGTCACGCGATCGACTATTGTCTTGAGGCCGTCGGCGCCGCGCCTCAGGACATAGATTTCGTCGCCTTCTACGATAAGCCGTTCGTCAAATTCGAGCGGCTGCTGGAAACCTATATCGCCTTTGCGCCGCGCGGATTTCAGTCGTTCAAAATGTCGCTGCCGCTCTGGCTGCGCGAAAAGCTCTTTCAAAAGTCGCTGCTGTTGAAAGAGATGAAGGCCTATTCGGCGGATGTCGACTGGTCGAAACGGCTGCTGTTCGCCGAGCACCACTTCAGTCACGCCGCCAGCGCCTTCTACCCCTCCCCGTTCAAGGAGGCGATCGTTCTGACGATGGACGGGGTCGGCGAGTGGGCGACGACGTCGGTCGCTTTCGGCAGCGACAATCAACTGACCATGCAGCGCGAATTGCGCTTCCCGCATTCGCTCGGCCTGCTGTATTCGGCGTTCACATATTACACCGGGTTCAAGGTGAACTCCGGCGAATACAAGCTGATGGGCCTTGCCCCCTATGGCGCGCCGAAATACGCCGATTTGATCCTGGACAATTTGATCGACCTCAAGCCGGACGGCACCTTTCGGCTCGATCAGTCGTATTTCGACTATTGCACCGGCTTGCGGATGACCAACGCCAAGTTCGACGAACTTTTCGGCGGCCCGGCGCGCAAGCCGGAGGAACTGCTGACGCAGCGGCACATGGACATCGCCGCCTCGATACAGGCGGTCACCGAGGAGATCGTCCTCAGGCTCACCCGCGCGCTCGCCAAAGAGACCGGCGCACGCAATCTTTGTCTCGCCGGCGGCGTGGCGCTGAATTGCGTCGCGAATGGAAAGCTGCTGCGCGACGGCAGCTTTGACCAGATCTGGATTCAGCCGGCGGCCGGCGACGCCGGCGGCGCGCTCGGCGCGGCGCTCGCCGCCTACTATGGCTACAAAAAAAATCCTCGAAGCCTCAACGGCGGCGGCGACGCCATGCGCGGCTCCTATCTCGGTCCTTCGTTCCCGCAAGCCGAGATCGAGCGCCGGCTGCACGCCGTTGGCGCCAAATTCGTGCCGATGGCGGAAGGCGAACTTATAGAAGCGGCGGCGCGGGACCTCGCCGACGAGAAAGCGGTCGGTTGGTTTCAAGGCCGAATGGAATTTGGGCCGCGCGCGCTTGGCGGACGGTCGATCCTAGGCGATCCGCGTTCCGACACGATGCAGAAAACGCTCAATCTCAAAATCAAATATCGCGAGTCGTTTCGGCCCTTCGCGCCGTCGGTGTTGCGTGAGGATGTCGCCGACTGGTTCGAGCTCGAAGGCGACTCCCCTTACATGCTGCTCGTCGCCGATGTCGCCGAAAAGCATCGTCACACCATGACGGCGGAGCAGCAGGCGCTGTTTGGCATCGACAAGCTCAATGTTCCGCGCAGCGCCATCCCGGCTGTGACACACGTCGACTATTCCGCGCGGATTCAGACCGTGCATCAAGAGACAAATCCGCGCTATCACGCGCTGCTTTCGGCGTTCAAGCGAATGACCGCCTGTCCCGTGCTCGTCAATACGAGCTTCAACGTGCGCGGCGAACCCATTGTCTGCACCCCAGAGGACGCCTTCGGCTGCTTCATGGGCACGGAGATGGATACGCTGGTGATCGGCGATTGTTATTTGCGCAAAGACGATCAGGACGCATCGCTCAAGCACGATTATAAAGAAATGTTCGAACTGGACTGACCGCGTCTGACGTTTTTCATGAGCAGATCGGATATCCTTCAATGGCTGAAGCACGGCGCGAAGATTGCGGGCGTTAACGGCGCCGTGTTTCTCGCGCTGTTTGTCCTCGTCGAACTCGGCTTGCACCTCAAATCTGCAGATCAGAATCCACTGCTTGGCCCGCCCTTCGTCAAGAGCGCCATCAGAGTGCATGTTCCGGTCTACAGCCATTCATTGGCGGCCAATTTCGACGGCGAAGATCAGTGGGGCGGGAATCGCTACCACATTCGGACGAATGACCTCGGGTTCAAGGATGCCCTCAATCGAGCGGCGCCTTTGAAATCCGATCGGCGGCGCGTCCTCTTTATCGGGGACTCCTTCACCGAAGGCGTTGCGCTTCCCTATGAGCAGACGTTCGTCGGCCGGTTTGCGGCGGCGTTTCCCGACATCGACGTCCTCAACGCGGGCGTAAGCTCCTACGCTCCTTCAGTCTATTTCATGAAAATCAAGTCCCTGCTCGACGCGGGATTGCAGTTCGACGAAGTGATCGTTTACGTCGACATATCCGACGTTCAGGATGAGGCGATCTACTATCGGTATGGACCGGACGGGAAACTCGAATGGACCAACTTCGAAAAAGAGTGTCCTTCGCCGGAGGCGACTCTCGTTATTGAGCCATCCTGGTGGGCGCGGCCTTCATACATACTGGAGTATCTCGAAAAAGACCGCATCATGCGGCGCGCCATCAAGGATGTGCGAAGACTGAGCGGCGCAGAACTGGTCAAGGCCGGCATGATCTACGGACCCGATAGAGATCGCGGCAGCTGGACATATGACCCAAAAGCGAAGTGCTACGGCGCAATGGGGATCGAAGGCGGCGTCGCCAAGGCGATCGAGAACATGGATCGTCTGCACACGCTTCTGAGCGCGCGCGGAATTCCGCTCTCCGTCGGAGTCTACCCTTGGCCGCAGCAGCTGCTATACGATCAGGAAAATTCACGGCAGGCGCAAATCTGGCGCGACTGGTGCGCGGGCAAGTGCCAAAAGTTCTTTGACCATTTCCCTGTGTTCTTTGCCTATAAGAACGCCCACCTGAACTTCCTCAAAGATTTATTCATATGGACGGACGTGCATTACAACGAGCGCGGCAACGATCTCCTGGCTCAGGATCTCATCGCGAATTACCGCTGAAAGGTCGCTGTTAACACGCGAGATGTCGATACGGCGCGCCGATGACCCGGCGACGCTGTTCTATGCACAGAAAACGGCCGCCGCTCAGCTTGACGGATCGTTTAAAGCCGCGTCTCTTTTGGAGACTACGTAAGCGCCTGCGATTACATAGCTTTTTTGCTTATTGATGGAGCGGCAAATGGATTTTGATCGCGTCAATCGGGAAAGTCTTGTCCACAATCTGCGCGACGCCCTGCCCCTCTCCGCTCGTCCCCGGCCGGCGCTCCTCGCATTTCTGCGCGCACGCGGCGCAATCGGGCGAAGCGCGCCGCGGCTCGTCGTCGTCGACATCTTCGATGCGGGCGGAACGCAGGGTCTGATGTGCCGCTTCGAGATCGCTGACGAAATCGACGCCCCTAGTTTCGTTGCGCCGTTGACGCAACTTGCGCTCGATCGGAGATACCCGCTGGCACAACGGCTCGCCGTGCGTCGACGGCGTGCGCCGCGCACGGAGGTGGTCTAAGACGACCGCGCCTATGTTGTCTCGACCCGTACGCCGCCTGCAGCGAACGTCGCCGTCAGCATTCCGGGAGTCGCGTGCGCCCGTCCGCACCTCCCCTCGCGATCGACGAGAATGAGGCCGCCGCGGCCGTCCACTCTGTCGACCAGATAGCGTATCGCCGCGTGAGCGGCTTCTTCAGCCTGCATCGAGCGAAATTCGACGAAGCAAGCGGCGGTGCGCGCCAGCGCCGTGCGAATGAAATCCTCGCCGACGCCAGTGCAGGACACCGCGCAACTGAGGTTATCGGCGAAAGTGCCCGCGCCGATGAGCGGCGAGTCGCCGACGCGGCCGAAACGCTGATTCACCAGGCCGCCTGTCGAGGTCGCCGCCGCAAGATCGCCGTTGCGATCGCGCGCGACGGCGCCAACCGTGCCAAGCTTCGCATTGGTTGCATCGGAATGATCGAGCGCGGTCTCGTGCTTTCGCTTCGCCTTGGCGAGTTGCGCGACGCGTTCCTCCGTTCGGAAATAGTCTTCGCTTTCGAACGTTAACTGATGCTCTCGCGCGAAGCGCTCGGCGCCGTGTCCAACGAGAAGCACATGGCCGCTCTTCCCCATGACCTCATATGCAAGGCGCACCGGATTTCTGACGCCGCGAACCGCGGCGACGGCGCCTGCCTTGAGAGTGCGCCCATCCATGATCGACGCGTCGCATAGTGTGGCGCCTTCGGCGTTGAGCACGGAACCCCGACCGGCGTTGTAAAGCGGATCGTCTTCGAGCAGCGCGACGCAGTGAACGACTGCGTCTACCGCCGACGATCCCCCTGCAAGAAGACTGGCGCCCGATTCAACGATCGCGCGCAAGGACGCCTCGTAACGATGCGGATCGCGAATCGCGCCGGCGCCGCCATGGATCATCAGAGAAACGTCAGTCATCGCCCAACCCGCCGCTTGTCGATGCGCCCGCCGCCTGCGCTATAGTCTTGCCTCGCAAACCTTCGGAGTGAACGCCATGCGCAACACATTGCTTCTTTCCTTAATCTTCGCAGCCCTTGTCGCGCCGGCGGCGTCCGAGACGTCGATCATAGGCAATAAGGACGGAAAGGATATCGTGACGGTGCGCGTCGGCGAAGCGTCACACTCCAAACAAGCGCTTCCGATCTTCCCTGGAATTTCTACAAAGACCGCCGGCGCAAAGGGATTGTCGTTGCTAAAAGTCGTCATTCCTCCCGGCGGCAAGGCGGAGGCTCATACTCACAGGGGGCATGAGTCCGCAATTTATCTCATGCAAGGCCGCGTCGAGACGCGCTATGGCGAAAATCTTGAAAAGAGCGTCGTGAACGTCGCCGGCGATTTTATCTTCATTCCGCCTGACGTGCCGCATCAGCCGGTGAACTTGAGCGACAGCGAAGCAGCGATCGCAATCGTCGCCCGCAACGACGGCGACGAACAGGAGCATGTCATTCTCCATCGCAAGAAAAAATAGCGAGGCCTGATCTATATCGTCATCGCAAACTGCGCCTTGGCGTCTTGAAAGCAAGCATACGGAAACAGCCGTCGAGACTTTCCCTCCAAACCATTCATTTGCAGGAGGACAAAGCTCGCGAAAGCGCGCTTATGAAACCCCATGTTGACTGTCGCCCCATACGCCTTCTGGAGGCGTCATGATGGCTCAATGTCGATGCGGTTTAACAACGGCCATGACGCTGAAACCGAAAAACTGCAGGCGATGACGCAAGAGCGTTGCGCCTTTCAAAACGCGCCAATGTATGAGGCGCCCACTCAGACATAGCGCTCAGGAGTAGTTCCATGCCTCGGTTTGCGGCCTTCCGAGACGATTCCGCCCTGGACCCCGGTCTGTCAGCGCAGAGCGCGTTTGTTCCTACATCGGCAAATCCGCCGCGCAACGCGCGCATCTTGATCGTCAGCGACATGCGCCTGTTCAGCGAGGCGCTTGGCTTGCGTCTTGGGCAGCATCAGGGGATGTCCGTTGTCGGCGTCGTCGAGTGTGACGCCGCGCTGGCGGTAGCGGCTGATCTGGAGCCCGATATTGCTTTGCTCGACGTCGGCGAGTTGGAAGGCCTTGCGGTCGCGCAAGGTCTCGCCACACAGCATCCCGATTTGCAAATCGTCGCCATCGGCGCGCCGGCATCGGCTAGCCCAGCATTGGCGGCCGCTTGTCCATCGATCGTCGGCGTCATTCCTCGCGAAGGGTCGATTGAAGACGTTGTCGAACTGCTTGAGCGATTGACAGCGACGCCCGCGATTCATCCCGTCGAGGAGCGTCGGCCTATCGGCAAGGAGTCGCTCTCGTCCGGCGCGGACGCAAAGGACGCGCTTACCGCGCGTGAGCAGGAAATACTCCAGCTGATCGAGCGCGGGCTGACGAATAAGGAGATCGCCCGTCGGTTACGCATCGAACTCGGCACGGTGAAGAATCACGTGCACAATGTTCTGCAGAAGCTGCAAGTGCGCGGCCGTGGCGAAGCGGCGCACTCGATGCGAAAGCGCTCCCCCGCACATGACGGAGAAGCGCTCCATTCGCCGATCAATCGGGGACCGCTCGTGCTTGCGACTAAATAAGTCCCGCGGCCCGCAACTGCATCATGCGCTGGATGATCGCTGGATTGACCCTTTGCGCCATCGCAGGATCGATGGCCCAAGGCGCTGGCGCGCTCAGCGGACCAAATCCGTCGATCATCGCTCCCGCGGGCGCCAGTCCCGCGTTCGCCGGCGCAGCCGCGCCCAAAGGCTGAGCTGCGGCGAGACCGGGCGTGCGCTCAAAATCCGGCGCGCCGACGCCTTCGCGCGTGGAGTCGCCGAAATAGCGGACGCCGGACGACGCCAACAATGAGAAGAGCTGCGCGACGCGTTGCTCGTTGCGCGCCGTCCGCGCCCCAGCGAGGAGCGGATGGTGCGCGAGAAGCAGCGCCGCCATGCCGGTGACGTGAGGCGTCGCCATCGAGGTGCCGTCCCAGGCCGCATATCCGCCGCCAGGCACGGTGGAGACAATTGCAACGCCAGGCGCCGCGACAGTGATCTGCGGCCCAAAGCAGGTGAATTTCGGCGAGAACATCGTCCCCGCGACAAGTTGCGGAACGACGGTCTGAGCATGGTAGCTGTCAGAAGGAAACTCGTCGAGTTTGCCCATCGCGGCGACCGTCAGCACCGTCGGCAGCATGCCGGGAAACTGTACGGGTCCGCTGGAGTTTCCGGCGGCGACGATGCAGGCGACGCCGCTTTGGCGCGCTTCGGAAATTTTCTGGGCGACGAGTTCGGAAGGATCGCCGCTGCCAAGGCTCATATTGACGACGTCGAGCTGTCGTTCGATGCATTCGTCGAGCGCGTCGATGAGATCGCTGAACCGTCCGCCAGGAAACACTTTCAGCGCGTGAACTTCCGCCTTCGGCGCAAAGCCGCGAATGCCGGCGACCCCATCGGAGGCGGCGGTGATGATTCCGGCGCAATGCGTTCCATGGCCGATTTGATCGTTCGACCAACTCGTCTTGTCGCCGCCATTGGTGAGATCGGCGCCGCGCGTCACGTGGCGCAGTTGCGGGTGTGCGCTGTCGCAACCTGAATCGATGATGCCGATCTTGACGCCGGCGCCGGTGAAGGAAGGATCGAGCCGGTCGAGCTTCATGAGGCGCTGGCCCCAGCCGACCATGCCGTTTTGGGGAAAACCGTTGAAGCGTTCGGTCAGCGGACGCAATTGCACCGTGTTCACGGCGCCGGCCTGAAGCGCTGGCGCGCGGAGCATACGATCCCAATGATCGGCGGCAGGTTTGACGTAAATCGCCTGGATGGTCTCGATCGGACCACCGAACACGGTCACGACGACTTCCCCGCGCTCATTCGTGACGCCTTGGCCCGGAAAGCCCTGGCCATAGACATAGACGGTGGCCTTGGGCAGCGGCTTGCCGCCAGCGCCGACGACGCGCAGCTGCACGTCGACTCCGACGCCCGCCGCAATCGGCATGGCTCCATTGAAGTCGAAAGGACGGAAGTCGTCCGACGCGCGAAGAAAGGCGTCACGCTCCACGATGACGTTGGGCGGCGCCGACGCCTGCAGCGCTGCGCCGCGCGCAGGGTCCATCTCGGCGACGAGAATTTCCGGCGACTGCGAAGAGGAGCCGCCAGCGGAAAAGGCGGTGAGCCCGCGCGGCTGAATGCGCCGCACAATCTTTACGTCGGGGAGCGCATTGGCGAGATCCATGGCGGAAGCAGGCGCAAATCCAGGAACGCGCCGAGAGGCGATCATGAAGCGCTCGGTGGGCGCTATCGCCATCGGCTCGACCCGCACTTCGGCGCCGTTTGCTGACGGCGTGGGCGGCTCTGGGTTGTGGCCATTCGGCGCAGGATTGCTATTGTCGGGACCAGCCATGTCGACTCTCCTAATAAAATCGGGCCAGCCTGCGCATCGCCATGAAGGACGCGCGCCGGCGCTAAAATGGTTTCAGCGGAGCGTTTGGTTCGATGATCAGGGTCGCGCCAAATTGTTCGCGCAAGTGACTTGCGCTCGCCGCAGGCAAAGCGACGACCAGCCTGGGTTGACCTGCCTTGCCGGCGCGCTGAAGAATTGCGGCGCCGGGAACAGACTGCATCGCCTGTTCGAAAGCGGCCAAATCCCCTGTGCTCGCCGCGTTGCGGGGCGCCACCAAAAATTGATCGATGCCGTTCGTTGCGCTCATGATTTCGCGATCCTGATCTCTTGAGGGCTTCCGGGCCGATAAATCGGCCCGGAAGCGGCAGCAGATCATCCTTCACGCGTCGCGTCGATTGCGTCGCTCAGACGTCAGCCGTACATCGGCGCCTGCATCTGCGGCACGTAGTAGACGGGCTGCGGCGCGGCGTCGAAGGGCAGGAAGCGCTGAGCGAGACCGCCCACCGTGCCGCCGATCGTCTGGCCAAGTCCGGCGTTGCCGAAACGGCCGCCGATGAAGCCGCCAAGCGGCGCGCCGATCGCGCCAAGCGCGTCGCCGACGATGCCCTGCGGCGCAAACACAGGCGCAGCCGTCTGGGGGACATAATACGTTCCAGCCTGTGGGCCAGCTTCGAACGGCAGGAAGCGCTGGGCCAGTCCGCCCACCACATTGCCAACCGTCTGGCCAGCGCCGGCGTTGCCGAAGCGTCCGCCGATCCAGTTGCCAACCCGGCCCCCGACCGCGCCGAGCGCATCGCCGATGAAGCCCTGCGGAACGAAAACCGGCTCCGCCTCGAACGGCAGGAAGCGCTGAGCGAGACCGCCCACCGTGCCGCCGATCGTCTGGCCGAGTCCGGCATTGCCGAAACGGCCGCCAATGAAGCCGCCGAGCGGCGCGCCGAGCGCGTCGCCGACGATCCCCTGAGGCGCAAATCCCGGCGCAGCCGTCTGCGGGACGTAATAAGTTCCGGCGTAGGGCTGCGGCGCGGCGTCGAACGGCAAGAAGCGCTGGGCGAGACCGCCCACCGTGCCGCCGATCGTCTGGCCAAGTCCGGCGTTGCCGAAACGGCCGCCGATGAAGCCGCCAAGCGGCGCGCCGATCGCGCCAAGCGCGTCGCCGACGATCCCCTGAGGCGCAAATCCGGGCGTAGCCGTCTGCGGAACATAATAGGTCCCGGCGTAGGCCTGCGGGCCGGCCTCGAACGGCAGCAGTCCGCCGAGCACGCCGCCAGCGACGCTGCCGATCTGCCGACCGAGATTCTGGTTGCCGAATGCGCGGCCAAGCGCGCCGCCGCCTAATCCGCCCAGCGCGCTGCCGAGCGCGCCGCCGATAATGCCCTGCGGCGCAAACATCTGATCGACAACCATGCCCATCGGCGCGACCGACGGCGTTGCTCCGTTGTAAGCGACTTGCATATCTAATCCTCCCAAAGGGTCAAAGAAATCTGCGCCGCTCAAATGCATGTCGCATTTGCTCATCGACGCAGAGCAAACGATAGGTCCTTTGGGAAACCCGATATATGGATCGTTGGGCACAGTTGAGGATACATGCGCGGCGAACGCCTAGCGCGCTTCCCGATCACATGGAATCGATAAGGAATCGCTCATCATAAAAATTTTGGAGCAGGTTCTCATCGAAAAATCCTGTCAACTTTTTCCGAGCCTGCCCTAGCGCCAACAAATCAATGAAGCGCGGCGTCGTCGAACAAGTGCCACAGGGATTTTTGCAGCTTACGGCTCGTTATATGCGCGCCGGCGGGGCGACGCTCAAGAACGAGTTTCTTGTCGTGAAAATCTTCCATGCCAACGCGATGGCCGACGCTGATCACCGTCGCGTCGGCGAGATCTTCATTGAACAGGCGCAGCATCGAAACCTGACTCTCTTCGTCGAGCGCCGACGTCGCCTCATCCATGATGATGATCTGCGGCCTTTGCAGCAAGAGCCGAACAAAAGCCGTTCGCTGCCGCTCGCCGCCGGAAAGCGTTTGGTCCCAGCGCTGCTCTTCGTCGAGATGCTTGACGAGATAACCCAGGCCGCATCGCCGCATCGCGCCTTCGAGCATATCGTCGGCGATTTCCTTGTCGGAAATTGAATAGAGCATGGCCTGACGAAGCGTGCCCAGAGGGATATACGGCTTCTGCGGCACAAAGGCGATGTGGGCGTCTTTCGGCAAGAGGATGCGCCCCGAGCCCCACGGCCATAATCCGGCGAGGGCGCGAACAAGCGTGCTCTTTCCCGTGCCGCTCGGCCCCGCCACCAGCAGCTTTTCGCCCGTGGGAATGACAACGTTCGCGCCGGCGATCACGATTCGGCCATTGCGATGCGCGACCGCGAGATCTTCTAAGTGAATCGTGTCGTCGTCGCTGACGCCGAAATCGATAAACTCCTTCTCCTCCATGATGACGGCGATATCCAGACTCTCGAGCGCTTCTGCGAGTTCGTCGACCCGGTTGGCCGAGGCCATCCACTCCGCGACGCGCACCGAATTGTCGATGAACCAGTTGAAGGCGATCTGCACCGAGACGAAGGCGGCGGTGAGCTGCATGACCGCGCCGAGCGTGAGCGCGCCCGTGAGATATTTGGGCGCGACCAGCACGAGCGGGATCAGCGGCACCAGCGCGCCGTTGGCGCTCTGCACGGTGGCGATGACCCCGTTGCGATGGATCTGGCGAATCCAGGCGGTGACGACGCGTCGATAGTTCTGCAGGACAGAACTCAATTCGTCGGCGTCGCCACGAATGAGCGCAATGCTTTCCGCGTTTTCCTTCAGCCGTGTGAGTTCAGAGAGGAACTGCGCTTCAGCTTCATTCTTCTGCGCAACGGCCGGAACCAGCGGACGGCCGGCGAAATAGGCGAGGCCGCCGGCGATCGTCGCATAAACCACCGCGGCGAAGCCGAGATATCCCGGCAACACGAGGCGCGCGCCAAACAGATGAAGCTCCAGGGCGCCGCCAACGGTCCATAGAACCCCGACGAAGGCCAACGCCGTCGCCAGCGCCGTTAAAAAGCCGACGGCGAATTCGACCAGCGGCTCGACGGCAAGTTGCACGTCCTTGGCGATCCGGTATTCCGGCGAGGTCTGCTCGGCTGCGGCGATCTCGAGACGGTAATAGCGTTGGTCCTCGAGCCACCAGCCGGCGAGTTTCTCGGTGAGCCATTCTCGCCAGCGCATCTGCAACGTCATGCGCGCGACAAGCGTTCCGCTAATGGCGAGGCCGCTGAACGCGACGAGGGCGGGCAACAGCAGCGTCGCCCAACTCAACGCTTCGACGTTCTTGCTTTCGAGCGCGTCGAAAAACTTGCGGTTCCATTCGTTGATGCTGAGCTGCGCCCCAAGCTGCAGCGCGATGCAAAGAGCCACCAACCCGGTCTGAGTCCATGCCCGTCGGCTGGTCTCGCCGGCCCAAAATCGCAGAGCAAGGACGCAGAACTCGCGCCAACGCGCCCGAGCAGCCCTCGGCGCCTCTGCAGCTACGTCTTCTGCTATAGCTTCACTATTCACAGTCAAAGAGCCCTCTCGGCTCAAGCGCGCAGAAAGCGATGAAAGCTCTTCTTGAGCGGCTCAGCGGAGCCTTGATGCGCGTATCTTATATGGCGCGGCGAAACCGCTAGACTTCAGCTTTGAAGGGCTTTTCGGGTAACTTCGGGGCCTGCCGGGATATCCGCCGCGAGCGGCTAGGCCGCGCGAGAGGCCTTGCGCTCGAAGAACAGCGCCTGGCTGATCGTCGCCTTGACCGTATCGACCTTGTAGGGCTTGCTGATGAGAAACGCTGGCTCGGGCCGCTCGCCGGTCAGCAGGCGTTCGGGAAACGCCGTTATGAAAATCACTGGCGCGTCGAAACTTTCGAGCATCTCGTTGACGGCGTTGAGACCAGAGCTGCCGTCAGCGAGTTGAATGTCCGCCAGAATGAGCCCCGGCCGCTTGCGCGCCGCAAGCTCCAGGGCCTCCTGATGGGTGCGGGCGACGCCAATGATGCGATGGCCCAGATCGCGCGCGATGAACTCGATGTCCTGGGCAATGAGCGATTCATCCTCGATGATGAGCACGTCCGTCGCGACGCGTTCGGCGATTTCCCGGCCGGCCTCGGTGACGAGCGCTTCCACCTCTTCTTCGGTCGCGCCCAATATGGCGGCGGCGTCAGTGACCGAAAATCCTTCGACCGTGCGCAGCAAAAACGCCTGCCGCGACCGCGGCGTCAGCAAGCTGATATTCCGCTGTGCTGCGGATATCTCGTCCTCGGGCGCTGCTTCGGTGTTCAGCCGGATCGACGACCACGACGTCATGAAGAGGTGGTAAAGCCCGACCTTGGGCGACATATTCGGTGGAAATGCATCCGGATCCACCACCAACGCCTCGAGCGTGGCGACAACGTAAGCGTCGCCGCTCTTTTGCGAGCCGCAAAGCGCCCGCGCAAATCGGCGGAGGTAAGGCAGATGCACCGCAATTTCCCGGGAGAGGTTCATACTTTCATCCTATGCCGCCCAGCGCCCAAGTCAATTCAAGCGCCCGCTGATAAGTCACAGTATTCCTTGCTTGCAATGGCGGAACAATTAGTGTTCTTACGCGTTCCATCAAGGGAGGCAGTCGCTCGGCCGCCCCGGGTAGAGGCGGCCAGTCTCGGGGCGAACTCGGGGTCGAGAATGAGCCAACGCGAAAATCCTCACGATAAAGATGGCCCCTCCCGCGACGCGGAACCGAACTTGAACAATAAGACTGGTGGTCGGGAGGAGGCTGATGCTGACGGCTTCCAGGATGCTGACGGCTCCCAACTGGACGGCGTCGCTTTGGACCCGAAGGTTCAAGCTCAGCTTGGACGCGTTTTTCGAGCCTATTGCGACGATCTGATTCACCAACCCATTCCAGACAAATTCACTGTGCTGCTGGCCAAGCTGGAAGCCAAACAGCGCGAAAAGAAATGAGCGACGAAACCTTCGGAGATCAGATGGTGGCGCAGATGCCCTATCTGCGCGCCTTCGCCATTTCGCTTTGCGGATCGCACAGCCTTGCCGACGACCTGGTTCAGGACACTCTGGTCAAGGCCTGGTCGCACGCCGACTCCTTTCAGCCAAACACCAATCTGCGCGCCTGGCTCGTCACCATTCTGCGCAACACCTATTTTTCCAGCTATCGGAAACGCTCGCGCGAAGTGCAGGACAGCGACAATCTCCTGGCCCAGCAGATCCCCGTGAAGGGGGGCCAGGAGTCGGCGCTCACCCTTACGGACGTTCAGGCGGCGCTGGATAAGCTTGCCCCCGAACACAAGGAAATTCTGCTGCTGATCGGGATCACCGAACTCTCCTACGATGAAGCGGCGGAGATCTGCGGCGTGGCCATTGGCACGGTCAAGAGCCGGTTGAATCGTGCGCGCGCCAAACTTGCCGAGCATCTGGGCCTGCTCACGCCAAGCGACATCGACACCGATCCCACCGTCTCGGACCTCGCGGCGCGGCGACCCTCCCGCGCCGTTTGACAGGCGAAGCCTTCGCGTGGGATGCGCGACCAAGAATCCGCGCTATCTGACGGTTACGCCCGGCAGGGTCCCGAGATTTGGCAGCGTAAATGACGGAAGGCCGCAACGGTCAATCAGCCCGGCGGTCGCCGCCCGTGGCGGCGACGGCGAAAGCCGACGCGCGGGCGCAAGCGGTCGTCGCCCTTCCGGCTGCGCTGGCGCTCTTGCTGGCCATGACGCCTGCCGCCCGCGCCGCGGAGGGCGCAGCCAACATCCCCGAGGTCTGGCGCCTAATCGTTGGCGCGCTCACAGCCGCGCTGGCGACGACCCTTGCGGTCATTTTCTGGCTGGTGAGACAACGCCGGAAAGCGCAAAGGGCGCAACATGAACTCGCGGAATTAAGTCTGGCCGTGGAAGCGCGCGGCGCCTCGCACTGGAGCGACACCGGCGTTCCCGAGGTCGATGCAATCGCGCATAGCATTCAGGACATGGACGAGCGCCTGCGCGAAAAGCGCAAGAGGCTGTCCGAGCTGAACGATCTACTGATGAAAAGCTCGACGATCGTCAGCCGCGCCGGAACGAATCTGCAACTGCGCGCGCTGCTTGACGCCGTGCCGGTCGGAATCATCATCGCCGAAGCCCCTAGCGGACGAATCGTCGAGGGCAATCACGTCATCGAAGCGATCCTGCGTCGCCCTGTGCGCTACTCGGAAAACACCCAGGCCTATTCCAAATGGAACGCGATTCATCAGGACGGCCGCCCGGTCGCGAATGAGGAATACCCGCTCGCGCGGGCCCTTGCTGGGGAGAACCATCCGCAGCTCGAGTGCAAGATCGAGCGCGGCGACGGCGCCTACGTCTGGATCAACATCGTCGGCGCGCCGATCCGCGACGACAAGGGCGCCGTTATCGGCGCGATCGTCGCCGTCACCGACGTCAACGAGATCAAGAACGCGGAGATGCACAATCAGATGATGAACCGCGAGCTGCATCACCGGGTGAACAATTCGCTCGCGATGATCCAGGGAATCGCCAATATCACGGCGCGCACGGCGCAAGACTTTTCGAGCTTTCAGCAAGGCTTCTCGCACCGCGTGCAGTGTCTGAGCCGCATCTCCACGCTGCTCGTGCAGACCTCTTGGGAACGAACGCCGCTCA
Source organism: Methylocystis sp. L43 (assembly GCF_015709525.1). Taxonomy (GTDB): domain Bacteria; phylum Pseudomonadota; class Alphaproteobacteria; order Rhizobiales; family Beijerinckiaceae; genus Methylocystis. The sequence continues at coordinate 272,183 of NZ_JADNRA010000034.1, forward strand.
AAGACCTGCTCATGATTGCGCTATCTTGCGGCAGCCACGACTACGCCGACCGTATCTCACTGTCGGGCGAAGACGTGGAATTGCGCTCCGCAGTCGCCTCCGCCTTGGGTCTGGCCATCAACGAACTGCTCGCCAACGCCGAGCAGCACGGAGCGCTGTCCGACGACGACGGACGGATTGCGATCAGCTGGCGTATCGATCGCGAAGAGGATCGTCCGCGTCTTATCTTGAATTGGACGGAGACAGGGGGACCAAAGGTCGAAAACCCCGAGCAAACGGGAGTCGGGCATTTCCTGATCACTAATGTGCTCGCGCGCCAGATGGGCGGAGACGTCAGGCTCTCGTATCGCGCCGAAGGCCTGCAAGCTGAATTATCCGCGGAAATTTAAAAGCGATCCCCGCGCGCATCGTTATACGGCTTGCTGCGGCGTCACCCGCAAGGCGGTGACGCGATTCCTGATCTTTCGCATCACCTCGAAACGGAAACCGTGATAGGTGAAGACCTGCCCCGCTTCCGGAATCGCGCCCGCCTCGTGGATCACGAGTCCCGCGATCGTTGTCGCTTCCTCATCGGGCAGCTCCCACGCCATGACGCGATTGAGATCGCGCACCGGCACGGCGCCGTCGACCAGCACCGACCCATCGGGCTGCGGACGCACGCCCTGCACCGCGAGATCATGTTCATCACGAATGTCACCGACGATTTCTTCGAGGATATCTTCGAGCGTGACGAGTCCCATCACCTCGCCATATTCGTCGACGACCAAGGCGAAATGCGTCTTGCGTTTTAGAAAGGCTTCGAGCTGATCCTCGAGCGTCGTCGCCTCAGGCACAAACCACGGGGCGAACATCACCTCGCCGACGTCAAGCTTGGAGGCGTCGCCGCCTGCGGCGTTCAGCGCCCGCAGCATGTCCTTCGAATGAAGCACGCCGACGAAATTGTCCGGTCGCTCGCGCCAGAGCGGCATCCGGGTGAAGGGCGACGACAGCACCTCGCGCACGATCTGGTCCGGCGGCAGATCCGCGTCGATCGTGCGCATTTTGGTGCGGTGGATCATCACGTCGGACACATGCAGCACCTGCAAATCGAGGACGCCGCCGAACATGTCGCGCGCGGCGCGCTCGACATTGCCTTCGTCATGCAGAATATCGACGGCGCTCTTTAATTCATCATAGGGCGAGCGAACCGTTCGGCCATGGCCGACCTCGACGCCCGCCAACGCGAGCACCGTGCGCACGATATATTCGACGCCCGCGAGGAGCGGCCCGACGACTCGCACGAAGGGCGCAATAAACTTCGCGACGCGCAGCGACGTTTCGTCGGGATGGTTGATCGCCAGGGTTTTCGGCAGAACCTCGGCGAACACAAGCAGCAGCACGGTCATGATGACGGTCGCATACACCGCCCCATTGTCGCCCGCGACGACGACCAGCACGCTCGTGGTGAAAGCGGAGCCGCCGATGTTGACCAGGGTGCCGCCAAGCAACAGCGCGGCGATCATTCGGTTTCGCTGGCGCAGCAGCCGATTGACGGCGGCGGCGCGCTTATCGCCCTCTTTTTCAAGCGAGTGCATCCGGGCGTGCGACGCGGCGGTGAGCGCCGTCTCCGACCCCGCAAAGACCGCCGACAGGAATACGCAGACGATGACGATGCCAACCGCAGTCCATATGTCGACCGGCGGCGCGCCGGGTTCGAGCCCATGCATGGCGCTATGTCCGCTTTAGCTCGTCTTTGAGAAAGCCAAGCACCTCATCGGCGTTGACGGATTTTGCAATGAACGCCTGGCCGATGCCGCGCAAGAGAATGAAAGTCAGCGCGCCGCGCTCGACCTTCTTGTCCTGATACATGGCGTCGAGAATGGCCTGGGCGTCGTCGCGCCAATCCGGAATGTCGTGGATCTTCGTCGGCAGGCCGACGGCCTTCAGATGGCGTTCGACGCGCTCCGCCGCCGCCTCGGGGCATAGACCGCGGCGCACGGAGAAGCGCGCGGCGCAAGCCATGCCGATCGCAACGCCCTCGCCGTGAACCAGGCGCGCGCTGTTGTAATCGGTCAGGCGCTCGAAGGCGTGGCCGAATGTGTGACCGAGGTTGAGCAACGCCCGTTCGCCCTGCTCCGTTTCATCGCGCGCGACGATCGTCGCCTTGGTCTCGCAGCTCACCGCGACGGCGCAAATCTGTTCCGCCTGACTCTGGAACACCGCGTCCGAGTCGGCGTCGAGCCAATCGAAGAACCGGGCGTCGCCAATCAGGCCATATTTCACGACCTCGGCGTAGCCGGCGCGGAACTCACGCAGCGGCAACGTCCGCAGCGTGTCGACATCGGCCAGAACCAACGAGGGCTGATGAAAGGCGCCGATCAAATTCTTGCCATGGCGCGAATTGATCCCCGTCTTGCCGCCAACCGAAGAATCGACCTGCGACAGCAACGTCGTCGGAATCTGCACGAAGCGCGAGCCGCGCCGCACGCTCGCGGCGACAAATCCGGCGAGGTCGCCGACGACGCCGCCGCCAAGCGCGACGATCAGATCGCGCCGTTCGATCCTTGCGGCCAGCACGTCGTCGCAGACGCGACCATAAACCGAGAGCGATTTTGACGCCTCGCCAGGCGGAACGATGATGGTCGTCACGCGCAGGCCGGCGTCCTTCAGACTCTGCTCAACCGTCGGAAGGTGCAGTCTGGCGACATTCTCGTCAGTGATGACGGCGCATGCGGCGCCGGGCGCGATCTCCGCAATGTAATCGCCAGCGCGCTGCAGCAGCCCGTCCCCGATGATGATGTCGTAGGAACGCCCGCCGAGCGCGACCCGAACAATTTCCTGGCGACGGGCGTCGCCTTCGGCGCGCGCGGGATACAGATGCGTCATGGCCTTGGCGAAACCTTTGCTTTGCGCCCGCTGTCGCAAGTCTTCCAAACTCGGCAAGCCTGCGGCGAGAACGGCGAGCGTATCATCGACCATCGCATCCTGCGGCATTTCGCGCGACTCGACGCGAAGATCGGCGAGCTCGTACACGGGGCGTCGCGCGTCCAGCAACTGGCGCAGCGTCTCCTCGGGATCGTCCGTTTGCAGCAGAGGACGATCATTCTTGCGGCGCACGCGCTTCAGCAAGGTCTTCAGATCGGCGTCAAGCCACACCGATACCCCCCGTTCGGCGATGCGATCGCGCGTGCGCGGGTCGAGAAACGCGCCGCCGCCGGTCGCGAGCACGACCGGGCCGCCGTTCAGAAGCCGCATGATGACGCGCCTCTCGCCGTCGCGAAAATAGCGCTCGCCATATTTGGCGAAAATCTCGGGAATGGACATGCCGGCCGCCGCGGCGACGATCTCGGCGTCCGCGTCGACGAAGGGAAGGCCGAGCCGCGCGGCCAGCCTCTGGCCGATGGCGCTCTTGCCGGAGCCCATCATGCCGACAAGCACGATAACCCTGCCGTTCAGGGCGGCGCGCACGGCCAAAGCACGCTCATCATTCATCGCTTGCGGAGCTGAAAGGAGGACGCCGAAGTGTTGCGGTCGAGTCATTGGCGCAAATCTAACCCGCGCCCAGCGGAATTTCATCCGCGCCGGCGAGGGCGCGCGAAAGATACGCGACCATGAAGGCGGGCAGGCGCGGGTCGGAAAGCGCCGTCAAGCTCGAAACCATATGCGCGTCCGCGAGTTCGGGCGCGCTTTCGGTCGCGATAAAGGCCTTCACCCTGGCGAGGAGGGCGTGCGACGGCGCATCGAAATCCAGCCTCTTGACGCAGGCGACATGCTGGCGATCGAATATCGCCGTCCAGCCGGCCGACGCATGCGCTTCCGAAGCGGCGAGGCCCGTCTCTTCTGCGAGTTCGCGCACAAGACTGCCGGCAAGATCGACGCGACCGCCCGAGACGACGTCGGAAGGGTCGGGGGTGCCGCAGGGAAAATAGAGATGACCGGCGAATGAGTGGCTTGGCCCCATTTCCCCGAGGAGATAGGCGCCGTCGCGCGCGCGCGCCGCCGGCATCGAGAAGCAATTGTATACGGCTTCGTCCGGCCAGCCGAATTCTCGCCAAGCAAGAAAGCTCGAGAAAGGCGTCTCGAAGAACGCCATGCGCAAGATGCGCGCGCCGTCCTCGCCGATCGCCCGCTCGACGCGGCAGGCGAGCATCACCGAGCCGTCGTAGAGCGCCGGATTGGCGCGGCGACGCCCCTCCCAGTGGCGCTTGATGTCGACGGCGCGCTCCTCAACGAAGCCCCAGCGATGATCGACAAAGCGACACTCGAGCCGATCGAAATCCACAACTTCGATGATCACGGGCGGGCCGCTCCTTGGCCGCAACGGCGCACGACGCCGTCAAATCTGGGCTGAGTTCGGCTGGACTGCCTAAATCGCATCGCACACGTCACGCGCTTCGTTACGCCTGCATCTGCAAAAGCGCCATGCTGTCACGAAATTCGACGATCTCGACAATGCGGCCGTCCTCGAAGCGCACGAAGTCGGCAAGCTGAACTTGGCCGCAACGGCCTGTGCCGCGATGACGCCATTCGACGATCCGACGCGCAGCGGCGGCGCCGCCGTCGACGATAACCTCGGGCATCGCGAGTCCGAGTTGCTCGAACTCGACCTCGATCGTGCGCACGATATTGATCAGCGCCTCTATGCCGCGATGTCGTCCGGCGTGCGAAACCGCCGTGCGGTCGCCAACGAATTCGCACACGACGTCAGGCGAACACAGCTCACGGAACAGGGCGATGTCGGGGCTGCGGGAGAAACTGCCCATGGCGATCAGTCGGCGCGCCATTTCATCGCGCGTCAGTCCCGGGCTGCGGGGGTTGAGAATGTCGTCGAGGCTTTGCGGCAGGAAATCGGCGCCGCGCGCGACGCAACGTTGATCCCGGAACTCGTACATTTCGGAAACGAGTCCGTTCCGCCAGCGCAGAAAATGCGCCATGTCCATGCTGTGGATATGGCCGGTGGCGCGGTGGCGCCACCGGCTGATCCATCGCACCACGGTATTGTCGCCTTCGACGAGAACCGCGAGGATTTCCGCGTCGAGCGGTTCATAATCAATGTCGACGCGGCGCAAATGCGCGCGCAGCGCATCTCTCCCGCGCCATTGTCCCGGAGGAAGCACGCCAAGTCGGGAGCAGCTGTAGTTCAACTCGACGTCTTCGACGAAATGTTCGACCAATGTCGAGACGTCGTACGTCATGCGGCTCCGTACAATCTCATGTACGCGCCGACGCGTTTCGCTCTCGATAACATGACTCGACCGCCCGCCCGGCCCGTGCATTCATCCCCCGCTATGGCGATGCATTTGTCGATGCGTGATGCGCCGACTGCGCCTCGGCAACGCCCCAAACCCGAGTGCGCGTTCGCCTTTTTGGGATCATTATGCGCTAATTGCGGTCCTTGTCGACCAACTTATTCTTGCCGATCCAGGGCATCATGCCGCGCAAGCGAAGCCCGACCTCTTCGATTGGATGCGCGTTATTTCGCGCGCGCGTGGCCTTGAAGGAGGTCTGGCCGACTTTGTTCTCCAGCATCCAATCACGCGTGAATTTGCCCGATTGAATATCGTCAAGCACACGCTTCATCTCGGCCTTGGTGTCCTTGGTGATGATGCGCGGACCGGTGACATATTCGCCATACTCGGCCGTGTTCGAAACCGAATAGTTCATGTTGGCGATGCCGCCCTCATAGATGAGGTCGACAATCAGCTTCACTTCATGAAGACATTCAAAATACGCCATTTCCGGCGCATAGCCGGCCTCGACCAGCGTCTCGAATCCGGCGCGGATCAATTCCACGAGTCCGCCGCAGAGCACGACCTGCTCGCCAAATAGATCCGTTTCGCATTCTTCGCGAAAGGTCGTCTCGATGATGCCGGCGCGGCCGCCGCCGATCGCCGCCGCATAGGACAGCGCAATCTGCTTGGCGTTGCCGGAGGCGTCCTGATGCACCGCGATCAGGCAGGGCACGCCGCCGCCCTTGAGATATTCGCCGCGCACCGTATGGCCCGGGCCTTTCGGCGCGATCATGGCGACGTCGATATCCTTGCGCGGCTCAATCAGGTTGAAATGGATGTTGAGGCCGTGGGCGAAGAGCAGCAGCGCTCCCGGCTTCAGGTTCGGCGCCATCTCATTGGCGTAGATCTCGCCCTGCAGTTCGTCGGGCGTCAGCATCATGATGACGTCGGCCCATTTGGAGGCTTCGGCGACGGTCATGACCTTGAGGCCGGCGCCCTCCGCCTTCGCGGCCGAGGCGGAGCCGGGGCGCAGCGCGACCGCGACCTCCGCGACGCCGGACTCCTTGAGATTTAGCGCATGCGCGAAGCCCTGGCTGCCGTAGCCGACGATGGCGACTTTCTTGCCTTTGATCAAATTGATGTCGGCGTCCCGATCGTAATAAACGCGCATGTGCTCTGCTTCCTTGATGTGCGTGCGCTCTTGGGGGAACGGCGCGCCCCGCGCGCCGTCGAATTCGCTGGCGGGCTCCTTCTACGCGGGCCGCCCGGCAAGGTCAAAATTCTCGAGCCTTAGATCGGATCGGGCCCGCGCGAGATGGCGGCGACGCCTGTGCGAGAGACCTCGACGAGCCCGATCGGACGCATCAGGTCGATAAATTCATCAATCTTGTGCGGTTTGCCGGTCAATTCGAAAATGAAGCTCTCAGTCGTCGCGTCGACGATGCGGGCGCGAAAGGCCTCGGCGAGCTGTAGCGCGAAGGTGCGGTGCTCGCCGCGACCTTTGACTTTGACCATGGCGAGTTCGCGTTCGAGCGAACGCATCGACATGGTGAGGTCTGTCACCTGATGCACGGGGACGAGTCGCTCGAGCTGATGATGGATCTGGTCGATCGTCTCCGGCGCGCCGGAGGTCAATATGGTGATGCGCGAGAGATGTTCGGCGTGGGCGACTTCGGCGACCGTGAGGCTCTCGATATTGTAGCCCCTGCCGGAAAACAGGCCGACGACGCGCGCCAACACGCCCGGCTCATTGTCAACGAGCACCGAAAGCGTATGCGACTCGACCTTGGAGTTCGGCGCGGCCGCGGAATAGGGGGATGGCGGAGAAGCAGGAGCGTTCATCTTTTTTCCTGGGCGGTCGGCAAATCGGCAGTCGGCAATCGATTGCAGCGCTACGACTGCCGATCGCCGAAACCCGACCGCCTAAACAAGCATCTTGCCTTTTTCGTCGATGACCGCGCCGATCTCTATCCCGGCGTCGTCGGAAAGATCGGCGAGCAGCATGTCGTTATGCGCCTTGCCGGAGGGGATCATCGGGAAGCAATTCTCGACCTTGTCGACGACGCAGTCGAAGATCACCGGTCCGTCATAGTCGAGCATCTCCTGGATCGCGGCGTCGAGCGAGGCGGGATCAGAGCAGCGGATGCCCTTAGCGCCGAAGGCTTCAGCGAGCTTGACGAAATCGGGCAGCGCCTCGGAGTAGCTATGCGAATAGCGCCCGCCATGCAGAAGCTCCTGCCACTGGCGCACCATGCCCATATATTCGTTGTTGAGGATGAAGATCTTCACCGGCAGGCGATATTGGATCGCCGTCGACATTTCCTGAATGCACATCAGAATCGAGGCTTCGCCGGCGATGTCGATCACGAGCGAACCGGGGTGCGCGAGCTGCGCGCCGATCGCCGCCGGGAGACCGTAGCCCATGGTGCCGAGTCCGCCCGACGTCATCCAGCGGTTCGGCTCTTCGAAATGATAATGCTGGGCGGCCCACATCTGATGCTGCCCGACTTCTGTCGTGACATAGACGTCGCGATCCTTGGTCAGCGCATAGAGCCGCTGCACCGCGTGCTGCGGCTTGATCGCCGTTTCCGAATTGCGGAAGGCCAGTGACTTGCGCGCCCGCCACTCGTTGATCTTCGCCCACCAATGATCGAGCGGCTGCTTGTCGGCGCTCATCGCCTCGGCGCGCCACAGGCGCACCATGGCTTCGAGCACATGGGCGCAGTCGCCGACGATGGCGAGATCGACTTTGACGTTCTTGTTGATGGACGAACGATCGATGTCGATGTGGATCTTTTTCGAGCCCGGCGAAAAGGCGTCGAGACGCCCGGTGATGCGGTCGTCGAAACGCGCGCCGACCGCGATCATCAGATCGCAGTCATGCATGGCGTGATTGGCTTCCCAAGTGCCGTGCATGCCCAGCATGCCGAGCCAATTTTCGCCCGACCCCGGATAGGCGCCGAGCCCCATCAGCGTCGAGGTGATGGGAAAGCCCGTCAGGCCGACGAGTTCGCGCAGCAGGGTCGAGGCTGCGGGTCCGGAATTGATGACGCCGCCGCCGGTGTAAAAGATCGGACGCTTCGCCGCCGCCATCATGCGCACGGCCTGCTGCATCGCCTCCATGTCGGCGTCGAGCTTGGGATGATAGGTCTTGTGCGCGGCGCTGCGCGGCGGGGCGTAGACGCCGCGCGCGAACTGCACGTCCTTGGGGATGTCGATGACCACGGGTCCGGGCCGGCCGGACGAGGCCACATAAAAGGCTTCATGCAGCACGCGCGGCAGATCGGCGATGTTCTTGACGAGATAATTGTGCTTCGTGCAGTGGCGGGTGATGCCGACCGTGTCGCATTCCTGGAAGGCGTCGGAGCCGATCAAATGCGTCGGCACCTGACCGGTGATGCAGACAAGCGGGATCGAATCCATCAGCGCGTCGGTGAGGCCCGTCACCGTATTGGTGGCGCCCGGTCCCGAGGTGACGAGCAACACGCCGACCTTGCCGGAGGAGCGCGCATAACCCTCCGCGGCATGGGCGGCTCCCTGCTCGTGGCGCACGAGAATGTGCTGCACCTTCTCCTGTTGGAAGAGCACGTCATAGATCGGAAGGACGGCGCCGCCCGGATAGCCGAAAAGAATCTCCACGCCCTGGTCCTTCAGGGCTTCGACCACCATTTCGGCGCCGGACATTTCCTTCGACATCATCATTTTCCGTCTTGCTTCTCGCGGCGGGCGACTAGGATGTTTTTCGTCTTCGGGCAACAAAAAAGGCCCTCTTGGGGCCTTGGGTCAAGCGCCATTGGCGGAGGCCGGGCCTAGCCCAGCTCCATCCTTGGCGCTTCAAATACGAGAATTGCGCGCATTCCGCGTTCCGCCCTTTTGTTCACAGCCGACGTTACGGGAGGCGCGGCGGAGAATCAAGGGCGGAGAGTCACTCTTCAGCGGGCGATCCATCCGCCATCGACGACGAGGAGGTGGCCAACGATGAACCGCGCCTGCTCGGAGCACAGGAACAGCACGGCCTCCGTCAGCTCCTCGGCCTTGCCCATCCGCCCGATCGGAAAAAGCTTCCCCGCCTGCTCAGGGCTGATGTGCTCCTTCTCCATCCATTGATGGAAGACGTCGCCAGGGGCGTCGATGCCGCAGGCGCAAATGGCGTTGACGCTGATATTGTCCTTGGCGACCTCGAGCGCGACCGTCTTGGTCAAACCGTCGACGCCGCCCTTGGAGGCGGCATAAACGCCTTCCGCGGGGTTGCCGGTGAGGCTGCCGGTGATCGACGACTGGTTGACGATGGCGCCGCCGCCGTTTTGGCGCATCTGGCGGATCTCGTGCTTCATGCAGAAGAACACGCCGCGCAGATTCACATCGATGTGGAAGTTGAAGCCCTCCTCCGTCTCATCGGCGATGGGTTTGAAGCGGACGACGCCGGCGTTGTTCACCGCGCAGTCAAGACGACCGTATGCCTCGACGGTCTTCGCGACCATGGCTTCGACATCCCGCTCGATCCGCATATCGGCGCGCGTGAAGAGCCCCTCGGCGCCCGCCGCGTGTATCATGTCGAGAGTCTCGCGCCCGCCAGCCTCGTCGATATCGGCAAGCGCGACCCTCGCCCCCTCGCGGGCGAAGGCGAGCGCCGTCACCCGGCCGAGGCCTCTCGCCGCGCCGGTGACGAGCGCAACTTTCCTATCAAATCGAGACATGAATCTCTCCCGAGCCTGAGCGGAAGCTTTCACCCGCCGCCGTCGCGGTCAAGCTCGCAAGAGGCGATCATTGCAGGCCGTCACGCCCCTTCGGCGGCGAGCACGCGCTTGACCCCTTCGTCCGCCGCCATCATGTCGTGGTGCTTCTGAACATTCGGGTATTTCGACAGCCCGTCCTCCAGCAGCGACGCGCCCCAGCGCTCCATCGGGAAGACATAGGCGTCGAGATAGCTCAGCTTGTCGCCGACCATGTAGCGGCGATCCGCAAGATGCGCGTCGACAATATCGAATTTCTTGCGCACAAGCGCCTTAGCGGCTTCGCGCACATTGTCGAACGCCTCCTTCTCGCGGGAGCGCGTATAGCGGTCCGGCAAAAACAGCGGGAAAAAGGCCGGGTGGAGATCGCCGGTGATGAAGGAGGACCAGCGGTCGGCCTCGGCCTCGTCGCGCGGCGAACCGTCGGCGGCGATATCTGCCTGCGGGAAGCGGTCGGCGAGATAGCGCAGCACGGCCGCGGCCTGGGTCAGGATCCAGCCTTCGCCGGTGTCGAGCGCCGGCACTGCGCCTGCCGGGTTGATCTTCAAATATTCCTTGTCCCCGAACTCCACCGCCTTGGTTTCGTAGGGTTCGCCAATCCATTCGAGCGCAATGTGCGGCGCGAGCGAACACGCGCCTGTGTGATAGTAGAGCGTGAGCATGAGGGCCTCCGGTTGAGGGCGTCGCTCTTAGAATAGGGCGGCCGCCCGCGGGAGGGTCGCGTCTATCCCTCGCCGCAGTCGAGAATCCAGGTTTTGTCGCAGAAGGCGACATAGAGGCGCTCCTGCCCCAGCGCCGCCCCGAGTTCGCCGGCGAGTTCATTCAGCATCGCCTCGATCTGCGCGTCGGGAATGCCGCCGAGATAGGCGTGCACCGCTTCGCCGGTGAGGATCGCGACCGGCTCGCGGTCCGAACCGACCGTGCCATCCTCCTTGGGCCAGGCGTAGGTCACCTCGCCGCGGGTGAACATGCCTGAGAGCGCGGGCTGGCCCGCCTCGACGCGGCGGCGCATCCAGGCGTGCGCGCAGCGCACCGCTTCGGAAACGTCATAGACGCGGCCCTCCGACTCCCAGCCCTCGCGCAGCCCGACGGTGATGCGGAAATCCCGCCGTGGCCCGCGTGAGCCGTCAACGAGGCGATAGACGCGCTTGCTCATGAGCGGAAAGGTAAGGCGCCGGATGCGCGCAAGAAAGGCTGGGCGCCGAGATAGCGCGAAGTAGCCTACGGGTCTTCGAGCGCGCCCCTTGGCGATGTCGAACGCGCTTTACACTTCGTCGAGGTCGCGCGGGCGCTTTGGCTGGTCAGCGCTTGCCCGTCCATGTGGACGCGAGCTTTTGCAGAGCCTTATCCGCTTCCTGCTCAGCCTCGCGCTTGGTCGCGTAGGAATGCGGGGACCGCAGATGAATCTGGGAGCCCTCGCAGACAGTCCAACGGAACCGCTCCGCGTAGAGGGGGTCAGGCTCAATTCTGGATGTAAACAGATCTGTTTCGCGCATGGCCACATTATGCGCGCCGCCGCCTGTTTATTCCAGAGCGCTCACGAATGTCATAATCAAACTGTTCGGACGATCGCCGAGTTCCCCGCGCCCTAACGCGCGCATTCTCTTCACGGAAGGCTCAAGGAGGCTCCAATGCCCATCCCCGTCTGGGTCCTGCTCGGTTTTGCGCTTTGGACGCTACTACTGCTCTTCACGACCGTCGGCGTTTATCGCTGGAGCCGGATCTTGACCGGTCGCACGGCGATCTCCGACTGGCGCGCCGACGAGCCGCAAGGCGGCGAATGGTATCGCCGCGCTGTGCGCGCCCATATGAACTGCGTTGAGAACCTGCCCGTCTACGGCGCGATTGTCGTCGCGATGCTCGCCGCGCGCGTCGCGAGCCCGATCCTCGATGCGCTGGCGATCATCATCCTTATCGCGAGGATCTGCCAGAGCGCGGTTCATCTGCTCTTCGAGCAGACGAATGTCGTCGCCGCGATCCGCTTCGCCTTTTACTTCGCGCAGGCGATCTCAATGCTCGCCATGGGCGCGCTGATCGCGATTTTGGCGCAGGGGTGACGAGAAGCTTCAGTATCTGAGCCGGCAGCTCATGAGCGCGCGTGGATGCCCGCGACAAGCGCGGGCATGACGCGGAGAAGCTGCGCTTCAACAGTTAAGTCGTCGCGCTTTTAGTTTATCGGCTTCGCCCGTCGCCGTCGGCGCTACTCGCGCCCTACTGCGCCGCCACCGGCGTGTGTCGCGTCTCGTCGCCGCGGCCGGCGAGCAATCCTTCGATGGAGATATCCTCGTCGAGTTCGTCCCAGTGCAGCCCTTTGCGGCTGATCTCGTAAGCGAGGCGCTGCGCCCGTGTCGCATGCAAAAGACGCGGGAACCAAACGAGCGGAACGCCGAGCGTGCGTCCATCCGACAGTTCGACCCACATGCTGTCGTCGTCAAAGCGTAGGGACTTAGCCGAAATGCTCATGCCAGGCCCTTTCTATGAAGGTTGCGCGATCCTGGACGATTTTCTCCAATTGGCGCAAGGTCCGCGCGTCAAAACCATCGCTGGCGGCGAGGCTGATGGGCGAAAGCCAAAACTTCGCGTCGCCCTCGCCTTTTCGCACATGCACATGGATCGGCTCGAGCGGGCTGCCTTCATTTGAATAGAAAAAGAAGCGAAAGCCGTCCTGTCGAAAGATGACCGGCATTTCGCCCGTTCCCCATTCTCGTTCGTCGCCCTTATCCCTCCAGCAGCCGCCGCGCGATCACCTGCGCCTGAATCTCCGCCGCGCCTTCAAAAATATTAAGGATGCGGGCGTCGCAGAGCACGCGCGAGACCGGATATTCGAGCGCGAAGCCGTTGCCGCCATGGATCTGCAGGGCGTTGTCCGCCGCCGCCCAGGCGACGCGCGCGCCAAGCAGCTTCGCCATCCCCGCCTCGAGATCGCAGCGCTTGCCCTCATCCTTCTCGCGCGCGGCGAAATAGGTGATCTGGCGAGCGACGTGAATCTCGATCGCCATCGAGACGATCTTGTTGAAGACGCGCGGGAAGGAGAACAGCGGCTTGCCGAACTGAATGCGCTCCTTGGCGTATTTCAAGCCGAGGTCGAGGGCGCATTGAGCGACGCCGAGCGCGCGCGCCGCCGTCTGGATGCGGGCCGACTCGAAGGTCTCCATGAGCTGCTTGAAGCCCTTGCCCTCTTCGCCGCCGAGAAGATTTTCAGCCGGCACTTCGAAATTGTCGAAGCCGATTTCGAACTCTTTCATGCCGCGATAGCCGAGCACTTCGATCTCGCCGCCGGTCATGCCCTTGGCGGGGAAAGGATCGCTGTCGGCGCCGCGCGGCTTTTCCGCGAGCAGCATGGAGAGGCCCTTATAGCCCTTCTCGTTCGGATTGGTGCGCACGAGCAGCGTCATGACATCGGCGCGCACCGGATGGGTGATCCAGGTCTTGTTGCCGAAGACCTTGTAGACGCCGCCCTCGAGCGTCGCGCGGGTGCGCAGGCCGGCAAGGTCGGAGCCGTTGTTGGGCTCGGTGAAGACGGCGGTCGGCAGGATGTCGCCCGCGGCGATCTTTGGGAGATATTTCTCCTTCTGCGCCTCTGTCCCGCCGACCAGGATCAGTTCGGCGGCGATTTCCGAACGCGTGCCGAGCGAGCCGACGCCGATATAGGCGCGCGACAGCTCCTCGGAGACGACGCACATGGCGATCTTGCCCATGCCGGAGCCGCCATATTCTTCGGGAATCGTCAGGCCGAAGACGCCGAGTTCGGCAAGGCCGGAGATGACGTCGAGCGGGATGTAGTCATTTTTCGAATGCCAGTCGTGCGCATAGGGCGTGACATTGGCGGAAGCGAATTTGCGCATCTCGCTGCGGATCGCCTCCAGCGTCTCGTCGAGGCCCGACGCGCCGATGGTCTCGGCCGCGGCATGGTGGTCGATGAGTTCGGCGAGGCGAGCGCGGTTCGCCGGCGTATTGCCGGTAAGGATCAGCCGGTCGACGCAGGCGGGACGCCGCGCCGCGATCTGCTGGCTCGACAGGCCGAAATCGCTGAGCCGGACGATCTCGCCCTGGCTCATCGGAATGCCGCCGTAAACTTGCGCGAGGAATTCGGCGAAGCCGATCTGGTTCAAAAGCTCCTCGGTCTCGCCATAGGCGCCCTCCGCCGAGAGGCGTTCGGCATAGTCGATGAGTTCGCGCAGCCCCTGCACATAGGTCGCGAGCCAGGCGAGCCCGTGGGCGGCGTGCTGGTCGGCCTCGATCAGTTCGCTGGAAAGCTTGCCGTCCTTGGTGACGCGGGCGCGCACGCTCGTAAGCGCATCCTTGTAAAGCGCCTCGACGGCGGCCAGCGCCTCTTTCGCATCGGTCGTCCAATCGGCGGCTTCAAGTTTCGTCGCGACGGCTGCGGTCATTCTTTCTTTCCGGAAGTCAAGGCGCCCGTAGGCGCTGGGCGAATTTGCGCCTTACATGCCGCCATTTGGCCGAAGACGCAACCGGCGCGGGCTGCGCCGCATTATCGCGGCGCGGCGCTCCGGTAGCCGCGGATTGCGAACGCGGCGAGCAGCAAGGCCGGCAACGCGACGCCGATGAGCGCGCCGGCATGTCCGGTCGGCGCAGGCCCCATCAACTCGTCATCCGCTTGCGTGAATTTCGGCATGGCGGCGTAATCCTGCGCCGTCAGCGACGCGCCCGCCTTGGCGCGGGAGAGAAAGAACTCCCGCCAGTCGACGTGGAAGGCGCGGATCCGGTCGAGGAAGGCGCGGTAGCGCTTCTCCCCGGCGCCGGCGATGTCGGCCATCGCCTGATAGGTCAGATAGGCGGGAGAAATGTAGCCGAGCCGGTCCGCCATGTCGCGCTGGCGCGCAAGCTGCGCGTCATGCTCGGCGACGATCGCCTCGACGCGCTGAAACGCTGCCTCCTGCGTCGCCAGACGCCGCAGCGTCATCTCTTGCGGACCGCCGGCTGGCTTTTCCGCGTCGCCATGTTCCTGGGCGTAGCGCGCGAGCGAGGCGTCGCGCGCGCGGTCGGCGTCGATCGAGGCCGCCCGGGCCGCGAGCACCATGTCGGTTCGGGAGGGCGCGGGATGGGCGAAAGCGGCGAGGCTGTTGATCGCGGCCGGCAGGATCATCGTGATCGCCACCCAGGCGCCGATCAGCGTCAGCGCGTTGAAGGCGGAGCTCCGGCCCAGCCCGTCGACCGCGGCGGCAAGCGCCGCCCAGAAGAGACCGTAGAGCAGCACGACGAAAAGCAGCGCCGCGAAGCCGGGCGTCGCAAGCCGCTCCCAGCCGGCGAAGATCCAGACGCCCGCCGCCACCGCCAGCAGCGTCACGGCGATCGGCGCGGCGACGCGCGCCGTCAGCTTGCCGGCGAGCGCCACGCCAGGACGGCGCGCCGAGGCGAGCGTCATCGCCAGCGTTCCCTGCTCGCGCTCGCCGGCGAGCAGATTGAAGGCCATCGCCAGAACGACGAGCGGATAGACGAAGACGACGACGAAGGCGAGATCGGTCGCGCCCGACATCAGATTGGCCGGATTGTCGATCTCGTCGACGAAGAGAAAACTGTCTTTGGAGCCCGTCGTCACCCGGACGGCGGGCGGCAGAAGATCGCTCTGCCCTGTGGCGACGAGCGCCAAAGGCGCGGGCGCGAGCGCGGCGACCGCCGCGGCGGGGCCTCCCCCCATGAAGGCGGCGTTGCGCGGATCGCGATAGGGCGGCGGCTCCGGCGCGGGCTTTCCCTGCGTCTCGCCCTGCTGCAATTGCGCGAGCGTCTTCTGGAGGTTTGTCAGGCGCTGCGTCTCGTCGGCGCGGGCGCCCGCGATCGCCGCCTGTTGCGCCGCGACGCGCGACGCGCCCATGCCGAGGGCGAACAGCGCGACGCCCGCCAAGGCGATGAGCGCGAACCAGATGGCGCCGTCGCGGCGCATCATGCGCGCCTCAAAGCGCACGCCCGCGAGAAAAGCGGAAGAGAGAAAAGCGGAAGACATGGGCGCGCTCATACGGGCCGCAGACGCCGCGCCGCGAAGAGCGCGAAAGCGCAGGCGAGCGCGAGCCAGCCCAATAAGCCGATCATGGGGAGCGCGCTGTAGCCGAGGGCGAAGACCGCCCCGGGCGCGCGATAGGCGAAGGAGGCGATCTTTCGCCACAGCTCTGGCCCCGCGACATATTGTTTGTCGTGGGCGAAATGGATGATGTTGTCGCTGACCTGATTTTGGATGTCGCGCCGGTGCGCCTCGGCCGCCGTGGCGAAATCGAACTGGCTGCGGCTGTCGACGCCGGCGAAGGCCATCGAGATCGGCCGCAGCGCGAGCAGCGGAAAAAGGAAGCCGGGCGCGGCGCGCAGCGCGTCCTGACGGTCGAAGGCCGACTGCAGCGCGCCGAAGTGGCGGTCGAAGATCGCATAGCCGGCCTCGTCGTCCTTGCGCAGCGAGAGGCCGCGGAAGCTGACGGGCAGATCCTCGATGCGCGAAACTCCATATTTCTTCAGCGTCTCGTCGCGGAAGGCGACGAAGGCTGGATGACTTTCGTCATGGCCGAAGGTCTTCGCCTTGTCCTGCGCGATACCGGCTCGAAATTCCTGCCATGTCGGCGTCGGCGCGAAGGCGCGCGCCGCGTCCGTGGCGAGGCGCGGCGCGAGAAAGGAATTGGCGAGCCAGAAGGCGAGCAGCGTCACGAGCGCCGCGCGGGAGTTTCTCGCCAAAGCCGAAACGCCGAGCGCGAGAAAAGCGAAGCCCGCGAGATAGGCGGCATAGGCGGCGCCAAGCGCAGCGAGCCGAAGGAATTGATCGGCGAGCGACAGGCGTTCACGATCGACGAAGAAGACGAGCGCGAGCGCCGCGCCGACGAAGGCCGGCGCGAGCAGCGCGAAAATGGCGCCGATGAGCGCGAGCGCCTTGCCGGCGAGAATGTCGCGCGGCCGCGCGCCGACGCTGAGCAACTGTTTCAGCGTGCCGCTTTCGCGCTCGCCCGAGAAGCTCGCGAAGCCCATCAGGATGACGATGAGCGGCGCGACCGTCTGCAGGATGAAGGCGAGCGACAGCGAGCCGAGCCGCGCGCCGACGCCGCCGTCGCGCGCCTGTTTGAACTGGGTCTCGTTCTGCTTATGCGCCTCGAGCCACACCGCCGAGCCGACATAGGCGTCGACGCCGGGCTCGGCGAGCGCCAGCGGGCTCAACGGCTTGAACGCGTATTGGCCGAAATGCGCGGCGGCGTGCGGATTCTTGGCGCTCTGTCCGACCCAAAGCTCGCGATCGGCCTGCGCCGCCGCGTCGCGCTCGCGCAGGATGCGGGCGCTCTCGACATAGCCAAAGGCGAGCGCGGCGAGCATCAGCGCGACGACGAAGGCGCAGAGCCAGACGAGCCGCCGGTCGCGGAACAGCTCCAGCCATTCCTTGGCGGCGACGGCGCGCACGACGCGCCAGCTGCTCTTCGCCGGCGCCGCAGCGGCGAGAGGCGCGAGAGCGAGATCGCTCACGCCGCCCTCGCGAAAAGATCGAGATAGGCGCGCTCCAGCCCGAGATGATCGACGTCATCGGCGCCGAAGACCGACGCGAGGCGGCCCTGCGCCATGATGCCGATCTTCGTGCCGCATTGCTTGGCGAGGAAGAGGTCGTGCGTGACCATGAGTACCGCCATGCCCTCCTTGCGCAGCCGCTCGATGAGCGCGGCGAACTCATTGGCCGCGAGCGGATCGAGGCCGGAGGTCGGCTCATCAAGCACCAGCGCCTGCGCGCGCCTTGCGAGCGCGATGGCGACGCCGACCTTCTGGCGCATGCCCTTGGAATAGCCGCGCACGGGACGATCGAAGGCGTCGCGCGGCAGGCCGGCGGCGGCGAGCAGCGAGAGCAGCGTCTCGCGCGGCGCCTCGGCCCCGGAAATTTCGGTGAAATATTGCAGATTCTCGAGGCCCGTCAGCGCGCCGTAGAGCATCACCTGTTCGGGGATATAGGCGAGAAGCGCGCGCGCCGCGGAGGGATCAACCGCGGCGTCGATCCCGCAGACGAGCGCCTGACCTGCGGTCGGCTGTATAAAATTCAGGAAGAGATTGACGGTCGTCGTCTTGCCGGCGCCGTTGGGGCCGAGCAGGCAAAACACCTCGCCCGCCGGCACGGTAAAATTCAAATGATCGAGCGCCGGAGAGTCCGCGCCGTCGTAACGCTTGGTGAGATTGCACGCTTCGAGCATGGCCGCATCCGCCTTACGGCTCGCTGCCGGCGCGTGTGGCCCCGCGCCGGCGTCAAGTATGATTTCTGCCTCAAATCTGCATCATTGCTTCAAGGCGGTCAAGCGCGCGGGCGACGCGTCACTTAACTTCTAGACCTTCCAAGGAAGCGGTCTAAAGCTGGTCGGCCGCCCTCTCGTTTTGGATTTATTCCGCGGTTGGGTAATTTTGCGCGCAATGAGGATCAAGCGATCATGTCGAAGGCACGGAGCGCCATTATCGCCTTTGCGCCGCGCCGAAGCCTGTCGGCGTTATCATGCGCGCTGGCGACATGGCTGAGCGTCCCCGGCAGCTACCTTCCGCGTACTCTACTGGGTCATTGGCGTCTCATTCCTCGGCTCCGTCTATCTGAAGACGCCGGTGAAGGGCGTGCGCGAGGGCCGCTATAATTTTTTCTGGTGCTTTGGCGCGAGCCTGGCTCGGCTCCTCCCCGCGATCGAAATCAATAAGGAGTTCACCGCCTTCTTCGACGATCCCAAACGAGAGCGACTGACCGGTTGGCAGAGCTTCGTCTTTTCGGCGATCCGCAGGGTGGGCTGGGTGTTCGGGTTGATCCTTCTCGCCGCCATCTCCGGCCTGACGCAAGGATCGTACGAGAGCCCGATACGCCATGGTCGGCCCGCCGGTTCAAAGGCAGCCCCGGATGCTTTTCGCCGCACCCGAATATGACGAAAACGGCGCGCCGGTTTCCCGACGCGCCGCGAATTTTCTCCAGGCCGAAAAGCCTATTTCTTCTTATAGGCGTCCGTCACGTCCTCGACCGTGCGTAGGCCCGGCTCCGGCGACATCACGAGCACCGCCATGTTGCCGGGCGCATGTTCGTTCTTCCACATCTTGGTGTGGGCGAGAGGAATCTTCTCCCATGAAAAGACTTCCGACATGCAGGGGTCGACGCGCCGGTCCAGGACGAAGCGATTGGCGGCCGACGCCTGCTTCAGATGCGCGAAATGCGAACCCTGGATGCGCTTCTGGCGCATCCACACATAGCGGGCGTCGAAGGTGAGGTTGAAGCCGGTCGTGCCAGCGCAGAACACCACCATCCCGCCGCGCTTCACCACGAGGCACGAGACCGGGAACGTCTGTTCGCCCGGATGCTCAAAGACGATGTCGACGTCCTTCTTGCCGGTGATGTCCCAGATCGCCTTGCCGAAGGCGCGGGCGTTCTTGGTCCATTCATTGAACTCGGGCGTGTTGACCTTCGGCAACTGGCCCCAGCTCTTGAAGTCCTTGCGGTTGATGACGCCCTTGGCGCCAAGCGAAAGCACGTAGTCGCGCTTGCTCTCATCCGAGATGACGCCGATGGCGTTGGCGCCCGAGGCGGCGCAGAGCTGCACGGCGAACACGCCGAGGCCGCCGGAGGCGCCCCACACCAGCACATTGTCGCCGGGCTTCAATTGATGCGGCGCGTGGCCAAAAAGCATGCGATAGGCGGTGGCGAGCGTTAAGGTGTAGCAGGCCGCCTCCTCCCAGGTGAGGTGCTTCGGGCGCTCCATGAGCTGGCGGTCCTGGACGCGGCAGAACTGGGCGAAGGAGCCGTCCGGCGTCTCATAGCCCCAGATGCGCTGCGAGGGGGAGAACATCGGATCGCCGCCGTTGCACTCCTCGTCGTCCCCATCATCCTGGTTGCAGTGGATGATGACCTCGTCGCCGACCTTCCAGCGCTTCACCTTGGAGCCCACCGCCCAGACGATGCCGGAGGCGTCGGAGCCGGCGACGTGATATGGATTCTTGTGAGCGTCGAGGGTCGACACCGGCTCGCCCAGCGACGCCCAGACGCCGTTGTAATTGACGCCGGCCGCCATCACGAGCACCAGCACGTCGTGGCTGTCGAGCTCCCAGGTCGGCAAGACCTCGAGCTGCATGGCGGTTTCCGGCGGCCCATGCCGCTCCTTGCGGATCGCCCAGGCGTACATGTTCTTCGGCACATGCCCGAGCGGCGGAATCTCGCCCATCTCATAGAGGTCCTTCTTCTCGCTCAAGGTTTCGTTCCCTCCGACTTTGAATCTTGCGCCGATAAAGTTCCGGCGGAGCTTATAATAGGGCGACGGCGCGCTTCATAGCGCGAAATTCCTATGGATCGACAAGTGTTTCTCTATGGCTGCAGGAAGCCTTTCGGCGCCCGCGCATTATTTATCTGCGCCGGGGGCAGAAAGAGACCCTATGGAAACCGCGCCCGAGATCGATTTCATCGACATGGAGCCGCGCCCGGAGCTGGGCGCGAAAATCGTCGCCAAACTGGCTCAGCTGGAGAAGGTTTATGGGCGCATGACCGCCTGCCGCGTCGTCGCCAAGGGGCCGAGCGGCCATCACCGGACCGGCGGCCAACATCATTTCACGATCTACATCGCGCTCCCCGACGGTCGGGAAGTGTCAGTAGAGCGCACGCCCGACGCCGACGAGCGCTTCATGAACGCTGATTTCGCGCTCAGCGACGCCTTCAGGCGGGCGCGGCGGCAATTACGCGATCAGTCGCGCCAGATTCGCGGCAAGATCAAGCATCACGAGACGGCGCCGACGGCCGTGGTGAAAAGCGTCTTTCGCGCCGACGGCTTCGGCTTCCTCGAAAGCGAGGATGGACGCGAGATCTATTTTCATCGCAACAGCGTGGCCGAACCCGGCTTTGACGCGCTCGAAATCGGCGAGCGGGTGGAGTTTCTGGAAGGCCAAGGCCGGGAGGGTCCGCAGGCCAGGCGCGTGCAGTCGCTGAACGAAATCGCGCCCCGCCCGACCTCGGGATAGGCATGTATTGGCCGGAGGCAGCGCCATGCCGCGTAAGTTCAAGCCCGGCGACCCTGTCAGCTGGAAGACTTCCCAGGGGGTGACGACCGGCAAGGTCGTCAAGAAGGTGACGGCGCGGGCGCGCGTGAAAGGCCATGTCGCCGAGGCGAGCCCGGACGATCCACAATATCTGGTCGAAAGCGGCAAGACAGGCGCCCGCGCGATCCACAAGCCGGACGCGCTGAAGAAAAATCAGCGCTGACTCGACGAGTGCGACTTGCTCAAGCGGCTATCTACTCAACGGTCACGTAAAATCCTCCCGTTGATACATACATCGATAAGGGCGCCGTTTGGATTTCCGACGGCTAACCGCCCAATGCGCCCGTCTTCCTCCGGCGCTGGCCGCATGCTAAGCGCAACGGCGGAGGAGAGGCTATATGAACGACATGTCCGCCCCGCGCCGCGACAAGCCCTGGATGTTTCGCACTTACGCCGGCCATTCGACGGCCAGCGAGTCCAACAAGCTCTATCGCTCCAATCTCGCCAAGGGCCAGACGGGTCTCTCCATCGCCTTCGATCTGCCGACGCAGACGGGCTACGACTGCGACCATATTCTCTCGCGCGGCGAGGTCGGCAAGGTCGGCGTGCCGGTCTCGCATCTTGGCGACATGCGCGCGCTCTTCGATGGCATTCCAATCGGCGAGATGAACACGTCGATGACCATCAACGCCACCGCCGTGTGGCTGATGGCGCTCTATATCGCCGCCGCCGAGGAACAGGGCGCGCCGCGCGCAAAACTGCAGGGCACGACGCAAAACGACATCATCAAGGAATATCTGTCGCGCGGCTCCTACGTGTTTCCGCCGACGCAGTCGCTGCGCCTCACGCAGGACCTCATTCTCTTCACCACGAAGGAATGCCCCAAGTTCAATCCGATGAACGTCTGCTCCTACCATCTGCAGGAAGCCGGCGCGACGCCGTCGCAGGAATTGGCTTACGCGCTCGCGACCGCCGTCGCCATTCTCGACGGCGTGAAAGCCGCGGGAATGCCTGAGGAAGACTTCGCTCAAGTCGTCGGCCGCATCTCTTTTTTCGTCAACGCCGGCATGCGCTTCGTCACCGAGCTGTGCAAAATGCGCGCCTTCGCCGAGCTTTGGGAAGAGATCACGCGCGAGCGCTATGGCGTGAAGGACGAGAAGCTTCGCCGCTTCCGCTATGGCGTGCAGGTCAATTCGCTCGGCCTGACCGAGCAGCAGCCGGAAAATAACGTCTATCGCATCCTGATCGAGATGCTCGCCGTCGTGCTCTCCAAGAACGCCCGCGCCCGCGCCGTGCAGCTTCCCGCCTGGAACGAAGCGCTCGGCCTGCCCCGCCCCTTCGACCAGCAATGGTCGCTGCGCATGCAGCAGATCATGGCCTATGAGACGGACCTCCTGGAATATGGCGACATCTTCGACGGCAATCCCGAAATCGCCCGCAAGGTCGCCGAACTGAAGGCCGAGGCGAAAGCCGAACTCAAGAAGATCGAAGAGCTCGGCGGCGCGGCGGCGGCGGTCGAGATCGGCTATATGAAGGGCAAGCTCGTCGAGGCCAATACCGCGCGTCTCGAGTCGATCGAGGCCGGCGAACAGATCGTCGTCGGCGTCAACAAATTCACCGGCGGCGAGCCGTCGCCGCTCGCCTCGGGCGACAACCAGATCATGGTCGTGCCGGAACATGTCGAAGCCGAGCAGATTTCGCGGCTGAAGGCCTGGCGCGAAGCCCGCGACCAGAAGGCCGCCCAGGCCGCCATCGAAGAGCTGGCGCGCGCCGCCAAGGAAGGCCGCAACATGGTCGAGCCGTCCATCGCCGCGGCGAAGGCCGGCGTCACCACCGGCGAATGGGGCAATGTTTTACGCGGCGTATTTGGGGAATACCGCGCGCCGACCGGCGTCTCATCGACGGCCCGTCAGGTCGGCGGCGCGCTCGACGCGGTGCGCGGCGAAGTCGAACGCGTGTCGCAAAAGCTCGGCAAGCGGGCGAAGTTTTTGGTCGGCAAGCCGGGCCTCGACGGCCATTCCAACGGCGCCGAGCAGATCGCGGTGCGCGCGCGCGACGCCGGCTTTGACGTGATCTACGCTGGCATCCGCTCGACGCCGGCCGAACTCGTCGAGGCGGCGAAGAAGGAAGGCGCGCATTGCATCGGCCTCTCCATTCTCTCCGGCTCGCATGTGACGCTCGCCCATGAAGTGATCAAGCTGATGAAGCAGGAAGGCGTCGAGGCGCCGCTCGTCGTCGGCGGCATTATTCCGCCGGCCGACGAAAAGCTTCTGCGCGAAGCGGGCGTCGCGGCGGTCTATACGCCGAAGAACTACGACCTCAACGCCATCATGACCGACCTTGCCCACATTATCGAGAAGGCCGCCGTTTAGAAGGTGCTGATCTACAAGTTTCCGCTCACGGTAGTTTTAGTTGCGCTGTTCGTTTCGCCGTTCGCGCGTGCGCAATATCTTGCGCCCACGCCGGATGCTTCGATGAACGCTGACCTCGGCGCAATGCGTGGATATTACAATTGGCTGGCGCTGGAGCTGCGGCGACGCATGCCACAGTCTCAATTCGCGGGCGAAGCGCGTGTTGGCGTGGCGTTCAAGATCGCGCCAAGCGGGCGTATGAGGATAGTTCGAATTACGGGCGGCACGGAGGTCCACGCTGAAATTCTACGCCGTGTGTTCGCGAGCATTCGTCCCCCGCCTCCCCCGAATGGTCGGGAATTGTATCTGGCGCAGGATTTCTTCTTTCACTGATTGGTCGTGGCGAGGCCGCGAAGAAGGAAGGCGCGCATTGCATCGGCCTCTCCATTCTCTCAGGCTCGCATGTGACGCTGGCGCATGAAGTGATCAAGCAAGGCGTCGACGCGCCGCTCGGATCGTCAGCGTCGCGGTCGGTCTTGGCCCTGTTGATACGGCGTCTGGTCCTTGCTTTTGGCGCGGAAGCCCCGTTAGCGTTGGACGAGCCCCGAGCGAGGAAGCATGACGCGTAAGCCGCGAGTTCGATGGATCTTCTTGCTTGTCGCGCTCGTCGCGGGCGGCTGCTTCCCATGCCGGGCGGACGATGCGGCAGCGGGAAAGAAAAGCGCAGACGAACGATCAGCCCCGTCACGGGGTCTGCCGGCGGAGGTCGTCACCAACCATACCATCACGCTCAACGGCGAGAGAGTGGCGTTCACGGCGCGAGCGGGCGCCGTGCATCTGCGTGACGCCCAGAATGACGCGCCGCAGGCCGATGTCGCCTATGTTTCCTATGAACGCGCGGGCGCGGAATCGCTCATGCGGCCGATTGCTTTCGTCTTCAATGGCGGACCCGGCGCGGGTTCCGCCTGGCTGGCTCTGGGCGCGCTGTCGCCATGGCGGCTTCAGATGGCCAGCCCGCTCTCGCCATCGGCGCCGCCCACAATCGTCGAGAACGCCGAGAGCTGGCTGACGTTCGCCGATCTGGTGTTCGTTGACCCGCCGGGCGCGGGCTACAGCAAAATCCTTGGCGACGGCGAGGATCTCCGGAAGCGATTCTTCTCGGTCCAAGGCGATGCCGACGCGCTTGCCGTGGTCATTCGCAAATGGCTGACGACACACCGACGCCTTGCCTCGCCCAAATATCTTGTCGGCGAGAGCTATGGGAGTTTTCGCGCCGTCAAACTGGTGCACGCGCTGCGAGAGCGCGAAAACGTCGGGGTGACAGGTCTCGTTCTCGTCTCGCCGGTCCTCGACTTCACCTGGTTGGACGGGCGCAATCTTCTGTCCTACGCCGCTTACTTGCCCTCGTTTGCAGCAGTCGCGCGCGGCGCCAAGGACAGAGCCGCGCTTGCCGACGTCGAGGAATATGCCAGAGGCGCTTATCTGACCGATCTGCTCAAAGGGGTGCGGGACGCCGAAGCCCTGTCGCGGCTGAGCGCCAGAGTAGCGCAATTCACAGGTCTCGATGGCAAGACGACGTCCCAGCTCGGCGGCCGTGTGGACGTCAAGACGTTCAGCCGCCAGCGGATGCGCGACGACCAACGTATTCTGAGCGCTTATGATGGCGACGTCGCCGGCTTCGACCCCGCGCCCTTTTCGCAAGACAGCGACTGGGCCGACCCGGTGCTTGACGCGCTGCGCGCGCCGCTGGGCGCCGCCATGAGCCGGATCGTGACAGAAAAGCTGGAGTGGCCAATAAACGACGCACGCTACGAAATTCTCAATTCGCAAGTCGCGCACCAATGGGATTACGGCCGCGGCGGGCGCCTCAACGCGGAAGCCGTCTCAGATCTCCGAGAAGCGTTGGCGCTCGATCCGCGACTCAAGGTTCTCATCGTGCATGGGATCACCGACCTCGTTACGCCCTATTTCGCCACCAAACTCTTGCTGGATCAGCTTCCCGCATTTGGCGATGGTTCGCGCGTGCAGTTCGTCGTTCTGCCCGGCGGGCATATGTCCTATGTGCGGGATGAATCCCGCCGCGCTCTACGCGACGCGGCGCGAACGTCCATTGAACGGAATTGAACAACGACGCCGGCGCTTCGAGGCGGCTCTGTTTGAACGATCGGGGGCGACCGGAAGCCGCTCGCAGAGCCGGCCGACTCGCCCCCGACGAGCGCGCATTGAATCCGATGACGGCGTCCACCGTCTCACTCGGGGCGGGCCATCGGGCCTGTGCGGGCTTGTGCCGCGCGCCGCGCATGCGCAATAACCCACCTGCAAAACAAGCCCGGAAGTTTAATGACCGCTGACGCCATCGCCCGACCCGAATTCTTCAGCCGGGATCGAACCGTCGCTGCGCCGACATTCAATCGCTGGCTCGTGCCGCCGGCGGCGCTCGCCATTCATCTGTGCATCGGCATGGCCTATGGCTTTTCGGTCTTCTGGCTGCCGCTGTCGCGGATCATTGGCGGCGCGCAGCCGAAGGAATGCCCCGAGACGCTCGGTCTTTTCGCGACGCTTATCGCCACCGATTGCGACTGGAAGATCAGCTGGCTCGGTTGGACGTTCACGCTGTTCTTCGTGTTTCTGGGCTCGTCGGCGGCGGTCTTCGGCCATTGGCTCGAAACGGCCGGGCCCCGCAAAGCCGGACTCGCGGCGGCCTGCTGCTGGTGCGGCGGCCTGCTCATCTCGGCGCTCGGGGTCTATCTCCATCAGATCTCTTTGCTGTGGATCGGCTCCGGCGTGATCGGCGGCATCGGTTTGGGGCTTGGATATATCTCGCCCGTCTCGACGCTCATCAAATGGTTCCCCGACCGGCGGGGCCTCGCGACCGGTCTCGCGATCATGGGCTTTGGCGGCGGCGCGATGATCGGCGCGCCGCTCGCCGACCGGCTGATGGGCTTCTACGCCACGCCGAGTTCGCCAGGCGTCTGGCAGACCTTCGTGACGCTCGCGGCGATCTATTTCGCCTTCATGGTCGCCGGCGCGCTCGGCTACCGGGTGCCGCCTGAAGGCTGGGCGCCGGAAGGCTTCACGCCGCCAACGGCGGCCAAGAACGCCATGGTGACGCATCGCCACGTCCATCTCGACGTCGCATGGAAGACGCCGCAATTCTGGCTGCTCTGGGCCGTGCTCTGTCTCAACGTATCTGCGGGCATCGGCGTTCTCGGCATGGCCTCGCCGATGCTGCAGGAAGTCTTCGGCGGCAGGCTGATCGGTCTGGACATCGGTTTTGATCAGCTCGCCCCCGATCAGAAAAGGCAGATCGCCGCGATCGCGGCGGGCTTCACCGGCCTCTTGAGCCTGTGCAACATCGGCGGGCGCATCGGCTGGGCCTCGGCCTCCGACAAATTCGGCCGCAAGCTCACTTACGCGATTTTTTTTGTCGTCGGCATCGCGCTTTATTCGGCGGAACCCTTCGCGGCGAAGGGCGGCATGGTCGGGCTCTTCGTCCTGCTCTTTGCGGTCATCATCACCATGTACGGCGGCGGCTTTTCGACCATTCCCGCTTATCTCGCCGACATCTTCGGCACGCATCATGTCGGCGCCATCCATGGCCGGCTGCTGACCGCCTGGTCGACGGCGGGCGTGCTCGGACCCGTGCTCGTCAATTACATTCGCGAATATCAGCTGAGCGTCGGCGCGCCGCGCGAGGCGGCCTATAATCAGACGATGTATGTGCTCGCAGGCCTGCTGCTCTGCGGTCTCGTCTGCAATCTGCTCGTGCGGCCCTGCGCCGAGAAATATTACATGAGCGATGAAGAGATCGCGGCGCAAAAGCACGTCACGGTCGCAGAGGTCCTCAAGGAAGAGGACGAAACCCACGCCGATTTCGAGGATTTTGTCGAAGAGGCGCTGGAGCCGACGGCGACGGACGCCGGTCCGCCGGTCGCCGCGCACGCGCTGCCCGGCTCAAAGGGCGGATCGTTGCTGCTTGTTCTCGCCTGGGCCGCCGTCGGCGTCCCCCTTGCCTGGGGCGTCTGGACGACGCTCCTCAAGACCGCCGCGCTGTTTCATTGATCTTGTGAAGGCGCGCGAAATACCTCTCTTGTGAAGACGCGCGAATACCTCCCCCTTGCGGGGAGGTCGGCGGGCGCAGCCCGCCGGGTGGGGGCTTGGCGTACCAGATCGAGTGGAATGCTACCCCACCCGCCCCCGCTTCGCTGAGCCACCCTCCTCGTAGAGGGTAAGGATGCGCAAACGCACAGGCGTCGCGCGATTGCCTGCGCCTCGCCTTGATCGCGGCCGGCTTGTTTGCCAGAAGTCGGAGTCGCTTGGCGCCTTCGTGATTCGTCGCGGGGCCGACAAACGAGACGAGGGCCTCTATGGCGACCGCTTGCACGAATGGGCTCGACACCGGTTTTGTCGATCTCGGCTATTGGAAAGTCGCCGTTCTTGGCGTGGTGCAGGGCATCACCGAGCTTCTGCCGATCTCCTCGACCGCGCATATGCGCATCGTGCCGGCGCTGCTCGGCTGGAAGGACCCCGGCTCCGCCTTCTCCGCGGCGATGCAGCTCGCGGCGCTCGCCGCCGTCGTCAGCTATTTCTGGAGCGATATCCGCGCGCTCGCCGAGGGGTCGGTGCGGGCGCTGGTGCGGCGCGATTTCAACGATTGGACGTTTCGCTTCGTCGTCTGGATCGCGCTCGCGACCGTGCCGATCGGCATCGCCGGCCTCGCGCTGTCGCATACGCTCAACACCTGCGGCTCGCCGCTGCGCTCGCTGCCGGTGATCGGGATTTCCTCGATCGTGATGGCGGCGCTGCTCGCCATCGCCGAGCTCTATTGCAATCACAAGCGCACGCTCGAACATGTCAGCCTAAAGGACGCGATGATCGTCGGCTTCGCGCAGGTCGGCGCGCTCATTCCGGGCGTCTCGCGCTCGGGCTCGACGCTGACGGCCGCGCTATTCCTCGACTTGAAACGCGAAGAGGCCGCGCGCTTTTCCTTCCTGCTTGGCCTGCCGGCGATCGCCCTCGCGGGCCTCAAGGAGCTGTGGGAGCTGCATAAGGCGCAGCTCGATTTCCACGGCTGGGCGGTGCTGACGCTCGGGCTTTTCGTCGCTTCGATCTCCGCCTTTGTCGCAATCTGGGGCTTGTTGCGGATTCTCGAACGCTTCTCCGCCTGGCCCTTTGTCTTCTATCGCGCCTTCATCGGAATCGTGCTGCTCGTCGGCTTCTACGCAGGCTTCTTGGCATAGGGCCGTCATTGCGAGCGAAGCGAAGCAATCCAGAGTCGCGCCCACGGCTCTGGATTGCTTCGTCGCTCCGCTCCTCGCAATGACGGAAATTAGCTATTCCGCCGCCACTTTGAGACGCTCGCGCGCCTCAGCGCGTAGATCGTCGATCGGCGCGAGGGCGCCCTTTTCTTCGTAATGCCAGAAGGTCCAGCCGTTGCAGGCCGGCAGGCCCTGCGCCAGCGCCCCGGTCTTGTGGATCGAGCCGACGAAGCCGGAGAGCGACAGCGCGCCGTCGGCCCGCACCACCGCGCGATGGCGCCGCTTGGCGTCGACGAGCGTCGCGCCCGGCGCGATGAGCCCCGCTTCGACGAGACTCGCGAAGGCGATGCGCGGCTCCGTGCGCTTCGACGGGGCCGTCGCGAGCGCCTCATCCGGCAAGGGTTCAATGGCGGCAATACGCGCGCGCGCCGCGGCGCGATAGTCGCCGTCGCGCTCGATGCCGAGCCAGTCGCGCCCGAGGCGCTTGGCGACGGCGCCCGTCGTTCCCGTGCCAAAGAAGGGATCGAGCACCAGATCGCCGGGTTTTGACGCGGCGAGAATGACGCGCGCGAGCAGCGCTTCCGGCTTTTGCGTTGGATGGGTCTTGCGGCCTGCGTCATCCTTGAGACGCTCGGTCCCGCCGCAAATCGGCAGCAGCCAGTCGGAGCGAACCTGGCAATCCTCGTTCGCCGCCTTCAGCGCCTCGTAATTGAAGGTGTAGTTTTTGGCGCTTTGGTCGCGCGCCGCCCAGATCATCGTCTCATGGGCGTTGGTGAAGCGACGGCCGCGAAAGTTCGGCATCGGATTGTTCTTGCGCCAGACGATGTCGTTCAGGATCCAGAAGCCCAGATCCTGCATGATCGCGCCGACGCGAAAAATATTGTGGTAGGACCCGATCACGAAAATCGTCGCCGAGGGCTTCATCACCCGGCGCGCCTGCGCGAGCCAGTCGCGCGTGAAGGCGTCATAGGCGGCGAAATTCGCGAATTTGTCCCAGTCATTGTCGACCGCGTCGACGAGACTTTGATCCGGGCGATGCAGACGATTGGCGAGCTGCAGATTATAGGGCGGATCGGCGAAGACGAGATCGACGCTCTGCTGCGCCAGTCGCTCCATCGATGCGACGCAGTCGCCGCACAGGATTTCGTTGCGCGCCGTCGCGCGGAGCGGCCCTTCATTTGTGCGCCCGATACGCGTGACCTGATTTCGGGCTTTGAGGCGAGCCGCCCCGACGCGCGCGCTACGCATGAACTGAACACCATCAACGCAACCAACATGCGAGATAGTGAACGAGGGAGGTAAAGGGGGCGTTTATATTGGCAAAACGCCGACGTCTCTTTTTCGAACGGAAGTCTTAAAGAAGTAAAAAGGTTAGCGAATAGTTGACGAGGTCTCAGGCCTCGCGCACGGGCGCGAAGCTGACGCGGTGCGCCGGGCTCGCGCCGTGCAGCGCCAGCGCGTCAAGGTGACGCTGCACGGCGTAGCCGACATTGGTCTCAAACCCATAGTGCGGATAATGGACGGCGAGGCGGCGCATCATGGCGTCGCGCGCGACCTTGGCGACGATCGAGGCTGCGGCGATCGACAGCGCGGTCGCGTCGCCCTTGATGATCAATTGGCAGGGGCACTCGACTGGCGGCCGGTCGTTGCCGTCGATGAGAAGATAGGCCGGCGTTTGGGAAAGGCCGGCGACGGCCCGCGCCATCGCCGCGAGCGTCGCCTGGCGGATATTGATGCGATCAATTTCGGCGGGGGCGACGAAGGCGACGCTCACCGCGAGCGCGCTGGCCATGATGCGCTCGAACGCTTCTTCGCGCTGCGCCTGGTTCAACGCTTTCGAATCATCGAGGCCCCGCGGCCGTCGTGCGGGATCGAGAATCACCGCCGCCGCCGCCACCGGACCCGCGAGCGGCCCGCGTCCAACCTCGTCGACGCCGGCGATCGGCCAGACGCCTTTGCGGCGCAGCTGGGCTTCCAGCCGAAAATGGGGCCCCTTGGCCGTCACAAACGCTCCCCCGCGCGGATCGCTAAGGGTTCTGCGCGACTGTGGCGTCAGCGCAGGACCGCACAGCGAATAAAGCGCCGAGGGCGTGCGGCTGGCAACCGGAAAGACCGCGTCTGTGGCGGCGTCCAAAGAATTCTCGGCCCGCGAGAGCGCGATAGGCTCGCCGGAGACCAGCCTAAGATGGACTCAGAAGAGGTTGAGCTGCTGCGGCGCGCGTCGGGGCGGCTCGAACAGATCCGTTCGCAATCTTGTTTTCTGCACAAAGCCGAGCCGAGCGGCCGCGAGCTCAAAACGCCGGCCGATCATCCAGGCATAGGGGCCCTCGCCTTTCATCCGGGTCCCGAAGGACGCATCGTAAAGCTTGCCGTCTCGCGTCGAGCGCACCAGCGCGAGGGCGCGGCGGGCCCTTTCAGGAAAATGCGTCGCCAGCCATTCCGTGAAGAGATCGCGCAATTCGAGCGGCAGGCGCAGCATCACATAGCCCGCTTCCCGAGCGCCGGCGGCGTGCGCCCGCGTTAAGATTCGCTCGATTTCGTCGTCATTGATGGCGGGAATGATCGGCGCCGTCATCACCGCCGTCGGCACGCCGGCGGCGCTGAGCTTTTCGATGGTTTCGAGCCGCAGTTCCGGCGTTGCGGCGCGCGGCTCCATGACGCGCGCCAACTTGCGGTCGAGCGTCGTCACCGAGATCGCGACCTTCGCGAGGCCCTTGGCCGCCATTGGCGCAAGCAGATCGAGGTCGCGCAGAACGAGCGCGGACTTCGTCACGATGCCGACAGGATGATTGGCGCGCGCCAGCACTTCGAGGATCGAACGCATGATTCGATGGCTCTTCTCGGCGGGCTGATAGGGATCGGTGTTGGTGCCGATGGCGATCGTCTTGGGGACATAGCGCGGCGCCGACAATTCGCGTTCGAGAAGCTGCGCCGCGCCGTCCTTGACGAAGATCTCGGTCTCGAAGTCGAGGCCGGGCGAGAAGCCCATATAGGCGTGCGTCGGCCGCGCGAAGCAATAGACGCAGCCATGCTCGCAGCCGCGATAGGGATTGATCGAGCGATCAAAGGAAATGTCCGGCGAATCATTCCTGGTGATGATCGTACGCGGCTTCTCGACGTGGAAATTGGTCTTTAGCGCCGGCAAGCTCTCCAGCGACCCCCAGCCGTCGTCGGCCTCCTCGCGGGTCTCCTTTTCGAAGCGGCCGCTGCGCTTCGACAACGCGCCGCGTCCGCGCCGGCGCTCGTCGTCGATGAGGGCCGCAGCGTCGAGCGGCTGCGGCGCGCCTTTTATTTCTACCG
Organism: Methylocystis sp. L43; assembly: GCF_015709525.1. GTDB lineage: Bacteria > Pseudomonadota > Alphaproteobacteria > Rhizobiales > Beijerinckiaceae > Methylocystis. Next base: position 303,988 of record NZ_JADNRA010000034.1, read on the forward strand.
ATGCCTGAGCCGCACGCCCCATCTCCGCAACCTCTGCCCAGCTTCGCCCCGAGCATCGCTTGGCCGACCGCTCAGAACCAACGCTAGTCAGAACATATAGAGAACATTAAAGTGAGGCAAGCGGCTTTCTGAACGAAAAAGCGCGCCGACTCTCGACGGCGCGCCTCCTAATGCTGCGCTTGAGGCGCCCTCAGCGCACGAGAACATTCCTGAACTGCCACGGATCGCTTTCGTCGATATCTTCCGGGAACAGCCCGGGACGCCCCTCGAGCGGCGTCCAATCCGTGTAATAGCCCTTCACCGGGCCGAGATACGGCAGCTGCACGTCGAGGCAGCGCCTGTAGTCGACCTCGTCGGCCTCGACGATTCCCGCCTGCGGATTCTCCAGCGCCCAGACCATGCCGGCGAGCGCCGCCGAACTCACCTGCAGTCCGGTGGCGTTCTGATAGGGCGCGAGATCGCGGGTCTCCTCGATCGAGAGCTGCGACCCGTACCAATAGGCGTTCTTGGCGTGGCCGTAGAGCAGCACGCCGAGCTCGTCGATTCCGTCGACGATCTCGTGTTCGTCGAGGATCGTCCAGCTCTCCTGCATCTTGCCGGCGGCGCCGAACATCTCGTGCAGAGAAAGCACGGCGTCGTCGGCGGGATGATAGGCGTAGTGACAGGTCGGACGATAGATCGCCTGGCCCTTCTCGTCGCGCAGGGTGAGATAGTCCGCGATCGAAATCGACTCATTGTGGGTGACGAGGAAGCCATATTGCGGCCCCGGCGTCGGGCACCATGAGCGCACGCGCGTATTGGCGCCGGGCGAGAGCAGATAGATCGCCGCGCCGCAGCCGGTCGGATGCGTGCGGCCGATGTCGGGCAAAGATTTTTCATGCGTGCCCCAGCCGAGTTCGGCGGGCTGCAGACCCTCGGAGACAAAACCTTCAACCGACCAGGTGTTGACGAAGACGTCGCGCGGCTTCGGATTGCGCGCGCGCTGGGTGTCGCGTTCGGCGATGTGAACGCCCTTGACCCCGAGCTTTTGGGCGAGCGCCCCCCATTCGGCGCGCGTCGCCGGCTCCTTGTCGAAGGCGCCCGTGTCGCGCGCGATATCGACGAGCGCCTGCTTCACGAACCATGAGACCATGCCGGGATTGGCGCCCACGCAGGAAACCGCCGTCGATCCGCCGGGATTTTTGCGGCGCTCTTCGAGCACCGTCTCGCGCAGCGCATAATTGGTGCGCGCTTCATTGGACATGGTCTTGTCGAAGTAAAAGCCCGGCCATGGCTCGACCACCGTGTCGACGCACAGCGCGTTCAATTCGCGCGCGAGCTTGATGATCGCGAGCGAGGAAACGTCGACCGAGAGATTGACGATAAAGCCCTGGCCTTCGCCCTTGGTCAGCAGCGGGGTCAAGACCTCGCGGTAGTTCTCCGGCGTCAGCATGGTTTTGAGAAAAGCGATGCCGCGCTCGTCGAGCAGACGGCGGTGCGTATCGACAGGGTCGATGACGGTGAAGCGCGATTTGTCGAAATCGAAATGGCGCTCGATCAGCGGCAAAATGCCTCGGCCGATGGAGCCGAAGCCGATCAGCACGATCGGACCGGTGATTTTGCCGTAGTTTGGCCAAGTCGACATGAGGCGCAGCTCCCGAGAAAGTTATTGCGCCGCGATAAAGCAAGCGTGGACGTATTAATCAAGAGCTTGAGAGATTGGCGGCGGCGCCCATGGCGTGGGGCTGCGCGCGCGCTTTTTTTGCAACGCGCTCGCCAGTTGGGTGTTCGAGAACATGGGGATCGTGGCTCATCAACGCAGGGCCCCTCGTCCTTCGAGACGCCCTGTTCGAGGGCTCCTCAGGACGAGGAGCCTTTGGTTTCGCAAAACTGACCTGTTTTGAGAGTGAGAGCCCCTGCGGTCCTCATCCTTGTAACTTAAACCGTGCCGGATCGGCTAACATTGCCGCTGCGGTGGCGGACGGGACGCCGGCTCATCCTCGGGCGATCGAGCCCGTTCCTCAGCTTGGCCGCCCGTCTGCCGTTCCATCGAACCCGAACAGTCGCTTGGGCCGCGCGAAGCGAAGCCCGCTTAGGCAAGGACGGGACATGATGGACGCTGTGTATGTCGGGATCGATGTTTCCAAAGACCGGCTTGATGTGCATGCGCTTCCGCAAGGCGCGGCCTTTATGGTGGCGCGTAATGGCGAAGGCGTTGCGCAGCTCGTCGAACGGCTAAAAGGGCTGTCGCCCGCGCTGATCGCGCTCGAAGCCACCGGCGGCTTCGAGACCGTGGTCGCTGCGGCGCTTGCCGCCGCCTCTCTGCCCATCGTCGTCGTCAATCCGGCGCAGGTGCGTCACTTTGCGCAGGCGCTTGGTCGGCGCGCCAAGACCGATCCGATCGACGCCGCGGTCATCGCGCGCTTCGCGCAAGCGACGCG
>NZ_JADNRA010000035.1 GCF_015709525.1 Methylocystis sp. L43
AAAGCGCGCGCAAAATCGCGCGCCTGTTCGGGATTGACGCGCGCATGAGCCACGCCGGCGGCTTCAAGACCCAGACGCAATACGCGATCGTAACAGCCGGTCGCCTCGAACACCACGAAACGCCCCTGGACGAGCTGCGTCGAGACAAAGGCGGAGACCGCGCTGATCGTGTTTTCGATCCGAAAATAGCCTGCCAACGGATCAAAAATATCGAGATAGGCTTTGGAAACGTCGATTCCGACGCAAACAGGGGTTATGCTCATCGTGCCTGTCCCTGTGATGCGAGGTCTGTTGGCGCAGCCTCGTGCAACTGTTCAGGTGAACTTCGAAAAGCGGACGGGGATCAGGCCCGATACGGTGGCAACACCAGGAATCCAACGATCTCCCGTCCGCATTCTCAGTCTCTCACAAAACAGACACACAGGAATCCAGAGCAAATCCAGCACTCCTGAGTCGGCTCTGGATTCCCGGTCAGGCCTTCGGCCTGCCGGGAATGACAGGCCCCGCAAATGGATCAACCGGATTTCGTAATTACTCACTTCGTCATGAAGACGTCCCTGCGCGGGAATTTCTCGAAGACCGACGGATCCTGCCCGAAATTCGTCGCGAGAATGTCGGTCGGATTGCCGGCGATCCATTGCGACAGATCGATCGTCTGATAATGGGCGTTGTTGAAGACGATGAGCACGCGCACCGTATCGGTCCCGACATTTTCGAGCGAATGACCCATGCCCTGTGGGATATAGCCGACGTCGCCTTTCGAGAACGTCTCCTGGCGCCAGCGGCCCTTTGACCCAAACAGCGTGACGCAAAGCTGTCCGCTCAGCACATATTGCCATTCGGAAGCATTGGGATGCCAATGCAGTTCGCGAAGCGCGCCGGGCTCCATTTCCAGAACCACGCCGGTCATCGTCGTGGAAATCGGGAATTGCGATCCGTCGACGCGCCACTCGATTCCACCCGGAAACGTCTCGAAGGGCTTCTGCGACAGAAGGCTGTATTTGTGGGTGAGCGGCGGCGGCTTCCATCCCTGCAACGGTCGCGCGGGGGTCTCCGGCGGAATATTGCCCCGTGCGAAATAGACTTCCTGCTTGGGGAAACTGTCGAAGGTCGACGCCGGGACGCCGAAATTCTTGGCGAGCAGCTCCTTGGGCGCATGGCCGATCCAGTCGCTGATGCTGAATGTGCCGAATTCGGAGAAATAGCCATTGTCGAAGACGAGGATGAAATGACACAGGTCTTTTCCCAGCGTCTCGATGACATGGCCATGGCCGCGCGGAAAATACCAAAGATCGCCCGCCTCAAAGTCATTGGTCTCCGAGCAGCCCGCCGGATCGATGACCGTGGTGCGCACGCGTCCCTCGGTGACGAAGCCCCATTCGGCGGCGGTCGCGTGCCAGTGAAGCTCGCGCATGACGCCCTGCTCCATGCGCATTGAAACGCCGGCGATATCCTTGGAGATCGGCAGCTGAGCGACGGTCGCTTCCTTGCCATAGCTGGCGCCGTCGACGCGTCCTTGAGATTTTTCAAGCTCGAACTTGAACGTCGGCAGCTCGGCGCCCGAGGTCGCGGGATCGGGCACATTATTATGGAAGCTCGTGTGTCCGCCTTCCGAGCTTATCGGGATCGTCAATGAGAACATTACCAGCCCCCGCTGTTCTGACTGTGTGTCGCAATCTCTCGTCGCCTGACAAGCGCATCGGCTGATTCTGAATCGCGACGGCTCAGCTTGCGAGCATGCCTGCTCGGACGGCGCGCGACAAGGCGCGGCTGCGGCTGCGCTTCGCGCGCAGATGAAATTCTCCCGTCACGATTTACATTGGTGACAAAGGGAAGCCTTAAGGCGAAAACTTCTTGCTAAGAAGCGGCCCTTCCCGGCCTTGCCGAGAAGCGGCCCTTGCCAAGTAAATCCTGTGTCCGGCCGCCGCCGGCGCCTCGTGGAGACAAATGTGACGCCAGCGACGACCGCCAACGCGCCCGTTCCGCAGCGCGGCGATATGCGCCGATCCGTGCATGTGCCCGAAGGCGGCGCATTTTTTAGGCGGCTCTTCGTATTTCTCGGTCCCGGCTATCTCGTCGCCACCGGCTATATGGACCCCGGCAACTGGGCGACGGCGCTCGCCGGCGGCTCGAAGTTTGGCACGGCGCTGCTTTTTGTCGCCGTGCTGTCGAGCCTGATGGCGATCGTCCTGCAATCCCTTGCGGCGCGGCTCGGCGTCGGCGCGGAGCTGGATCTCGCGCAGGCCTGCCGGCGGCATTATCCCTTCCCGGCCGCGGTCGGGCTCTGGATCTTGGCGGAAATCGGCATTTTCGCCACGGATCTCGCGGAAGTGATCGGCACCGCCATCGGGCTGCAATTGCTGTTCGGCCTGCCGCTCGCGGTCGGCATCTTCATCACGGTGCTCGACACCTTTCTGGTCCTTGCTTTGGAGCGGGCCGGCTTTCGCAAGATCGAGCTTTTCGTCGTCGCGATGCTTGCGCTGATCGCCTTTTCCTTCCTCGCGCAACTCATCATGGCGCGCCCCGATTTTGCGCAGATCGCGCAAGGGCTCGTGCCGACGCGGCGCTTTTTCACCGATCCAGAGATGCTCTACATTGGCCTGGGCATCCTCGGCGCGACGGTGATGCCGCATAATCTCTTCCTGCACTCTTTCGTCGTGCAAACCCGCGCCGTGGCCGAGCCGCTCGATAAAAAGCGCGAGGCGATTCGCTTCGCGGTGATCGACAGCACGCTGGCGCTGTTTCTCGCCCTGTTCGTCAACGGCGCCATCCTCGTTCTCGCCGCCGCGGTCTTCCACGCGACCGGCCACACCGAAGTCGCCGAGCTTGGCGAGGCCTACCGGCTGATCGCGCCGCTGCTCGGGCAGCCCGTCGCGGCGACGCTCTTCGCCGTGGCGCTCATCGCCTGCGGGCTCAACTCGACCGTGACCGCCACCCTCACCGGCCAGATCGTCATGGAAGGATTCGTGCGGCTGCGGATGAAGCCGGCGACACGCCGCCTCATCACCCGCTGCATCGCGATCGCGCCAGCGATCGGCGTGACGCTCTATGCGGGCGAGTCGGCCACGGCGCAGCTGCTCGTCCTGAGCCAGGTGGCGCTGAGCGTGACGCTGCCCTTCGCGGTCGTGCCGCTCGTGGCCTTCACGGCGCAGCGCAGCGTCATGGGCGACCTCGTCGCGCCCAGACGCACCACCGCGCTTGCGGCGATCATCGCCGTCGTCATCATCGCCCTGAACCTGAAGCTGCTCTGGGACGCCGTAGCCGGCTGAACCGCTTACGGTTGTGACAACTGCTCAGCATTGCCAAGCCGACACATCTGGCTTAACTCGACGCAGTTTTTTGGAGCTGCGTCGAGATGAAACTTCCCAATCAATTCTACCGTCCGCTCGCCATCGGCGCCCCGGCGCCGCTGCGCGAACCGCCCGTCAAGGTTGAGCGGATGATCCATTTCGTGCCGCCGCATCTTGAAAAATTACGCGCCAAGGTTCCCGAACTCGTCAAACAGGTCGACGTCGTCCTCGGCAATCTTGAAGACGCGATTCCGGCCGACGCCAAGGAAGCCGCCCGCGCCGGCTTCATCGAAATGGCCAAGGCGACCGACTTCGGCTCGACCGGCCTGTGGACGCGCATGAATGCGCTGAACAGCCCCTGGGCGCTCGACGACATGATCGAGATCGTCGGCGCGGTCGGGAGCAAGCTCGACGTCGTCATGCTGCCCAAGGTCGAGGGACCCTGGGACATCGCCTATCTCGACCAGCTCCTGGCGCAGCTCGAAGCGCGGCATAGCGTGACGAAGCCGATCCTTATTCACGCCATTCTGGAGACGGCGGAAGGCGTCAAGAATGTCGACGCCATCGCTGCGGCGTCGCCGCGCATGCATGGCATTTCGCTCGGGCCGGCCGATCTCGCCGCGTCTCGCGCCATGAAGACCACGCGCGTCGGCGGCGGCCATCCGGACTATAAGGTGATCGCCGACGCCGTGCCGGGCCAAGACCTGCGCGCCTCTTTTCAGCAGGACCTTTGGCATTACACCATCGCCAAGATGGTCGACGCCTGCGCTTCCGCAGGCATCAAGGCCTTCTACGGACCCTTCGGCGATTTCTCTGACGCCCCGGCCTGTGAGGCCCAGTTCCGCAACGCCTTCCTGCTCGGCTGCGCCGGCGCCTGGTCGCTGCATCCGTCGCAAATCGCCATCGCCAAGAAGGTTTTTTCGCCCGATCCGCAAGAAGTCGCCTTCGCCAAGCGGGTGCTTGACGCCATGCCGGACGGCACCGGCGCGGTGATGATCGACGGCCGAATGCAGGACGACGCCACTTGGAAGCAGTGCAAGGTCGTCGTCGACCTCGCCAAGCAGGTCGCCGCCAAAGACGCCGACCTCGCCAGGATCTACGGATTTTGAGTGAATTTGGCTGTGGCGCCGCGTCCGATTGACGGCTGCGCCCCGGCTGCGTTACTAAAAGGCAAGTAAACAGCGTGTTAAAGGCGCCTTGGAATGCCGCGAGAAAACTCCGCGAAATTTTCTATTGGACAGGTGGTCAAGCATCGCCGCTATCCGTTCCGCGGCGTGATCTATGACGTTGATCCGGTGTTCGCCAACACTGAAGAGTGGTGGCTTTCAATTCCGGAAGAGCTGCGTCCGAACAAGGATCAGCCTTTCTACCACCTCTTCGCCGAGAACGCCGAAACCGAATATGTCGCCTATGTGTCGGAGCAGAATCTGCTGCCCGACAACAGCAACAAGCCGGTGCGCCATCCACAGGTCGACGAGACCTTCGAGCGCGACGACGATGGCGTCTACCGCATGCGGGCGCCTAAGCGCCACTGAGCAGCGGCGCTCCCGATCGGACCGGCGCTGCCGCATTGCGGAAAAAACCCGCAGCCGCCGGGATTGACGATCGCGCGAATCGACCACATTTTGATTGCAGGTCGAACTTCATCGCGGGAGAGACCGGCGCTCGCGCCGGCGCCGAAGGCGAAACCGCCCCGGAAACGCTCAGGCCCAAAGGACCGCGACGAAGTAGAAACTCTGGAAAGCGGCGAAGCGCGCAGGCGTTTCGCCCACCGAAGGGCGTAACCTGTCGCTTTAGCGCAGGGAAATCTCTCAGGTCACCGGACAGAGGGGGCGCGTAGCGAAGTTAGGCTTTGCTGCGCCAACCATGTCCTGGCGGAGTTGATGGTGACCGAACTCGACGTCGCGACCGCCGCGCCTCCCGCGCTGGCCAGACTTCCGCTCGACGCCGTGCATCGACGGCTTGGGGCGCGCATGGCGCCTTTCGCCGGCTACGAGATGCCGCTGCAATATGAGCAGGGCATCGTAGCGGAAACGCTCCATACGCGACGCCTGGCAAGTCTGTTCGATGTTTCGCATATGGGTCAGGCGATCCTCGCCGGCGCGCGCGCCGCACGGGCGCTTGAAAGCCTAACGCCAGCGGATTTGGCGTCGCTTTCGCCGGAGCGCACGCGTTACACGCAGCTGCTCAACGAGAACGGCGGCATACTCGACGATCTTCTCGTCACGCGTCTGCCAGGCGTCGAAGAGCGGCTGCTGCTTGTGGTCAACGCCTCGCGCAAGCAAGCCGATTTCGCGCTTATCCGCGCCGCGTTGCCGCAGTTTGATTTTAATCCATTGGACCGCGCGTTGCTCGCCCTTCAGGGCCCGCGCGCGGCCTCGGTCCTCGGCGCACTCCTCCCCGGCGCCGAGGACCTTCCTTTCATGGGCTGGCGCGCCTTCGACTTCGGCGGCGCGCCGCTCTTCGTGTCGCGCAGCGGCTATACGGGCGAAGACGGATTTGAACTGTCGCTGCGCGCCGAGCATGCCGAAGACCTCGCGCGTCTCCTGCTGTCGTATGAGGACGTTGCGCCGGCGGGCCTCGGCGCGCGCGACGCCTTGCGGCTGGAGGCGGGCCTGCCGCTCTATGGCCACGACCTCGATGAAACCACCGATCCGGTTGAGGCGGGACTCGGCTGGTCGATCGGCAAACGCCGACGCGTGGAAGGCGGATTCCCCGGCTTTGAGCGCATTCGGCTCGCGCTTGAGCAGGGCCCTGCCCGCAGGCGCGTCGGGCTCGAGCCGCAATCAAAGGCGCCGCTGCGCGAAGGCGCGGAGCTCTCGGCGCGCGACGGCGAAGCTGTCGGCCATGTCACGTCGGGCGGCTTTTCGCCGACGCTGCAACGCCCGATCGCGATGGGCTATGTCGCCAGCAATGACGCAAAGCTCGGCGCGACGCTTTCGGCGCCGCTGCGCGACAAACGCGTCGACGTCACGGTGGCGGCTTTGCCCTTCGTCCCGCACCGCTATTTCAAAACGCCGGCTGGAAAGGATGCGAGATGACCGAGCTTCGCTACTCCAAGGATCATGAATATGTCGCGCTCGACGGCGATCTCGCGACGCTGGGCATATCGGATTATGCGCAGTCGCAGCTCGGCGACATCGTCTTCATCGAACTGCCCGAAGTCGGCAAGAAGGTCGCGAAGGGCAAAGAGATCGCGGTCATCGAGAGCGTAAAGGCGGCGAGCGAAGTCTATTCGCCGGTGAGCGGCGAAGTCGTCGAAGTCAATCCGGAGCTTGGCGAAGCGCCGGCGCTCGTCAACGACGATCCGCTTGGACGCGGTTGGCTCATCAAGGTGAGAGTCAGCGATCCTGGCGAATGCGCATCGCTGATGGACGACGCCGCCTATTCGAGCTTCCTGAAGACGATTTAAGCGCAAGGAAAAGAACGATGCGCTATCATCCGCTGTCAGAGGCCGACAGAAACGCGATGCTCGCGACGATCGGCGTGTCGTCGATCGAAGCGCTCTATGCCGATGCGCCGCGCGCGACGCTGCTAAAGACGCCGCTCGATCTCCCAAAAGGCAAGTCGGAGCAGGAAGTCGAGCGTTTCTTCGCACGGCTTGCCGCCCGCAATATGCCTGCGTCGCGCGCGTCTTTTTTCGTCGGCGCCGGCGCTTACAAGCATCACATTCCTGCTAGCGTCGATCATCTCATTCAACGTTCGGAATTCTTGACGAGCTACACGCCCTATCAGCCGGAGATCTCGCAGGGCACGCTGCAATATCTCTTTGAATTCCAAACCCAGGTCGCTCTGCTCACAGGCATGGAGGTCGCCAACGCCTCGATGTACGACGGCTCGACGGCGACCGCCGAAGCCGTGCTCATGGCGCATCGCGTGACGAAGCGACGCAAGGCGCTACTGTCCGGCGGGCTACATCCGCATTACGCCGAAGTGGTCCGCACCATCTCGCGGCTTGCCGAAGACGAAGTCGAGACGATGGCGCCCGACATCGGCGCCGCCGAAGATCTCATCGCGCGCATCGACGACACGCTTTCTTGCGTCGTCGTGCAGACGCCCGATTTCTTCGGCAATCTGCGCGATCTGACGAAGATTGCGCAAGCTTGCCACGCGAACGGCGCGCTTCTTGTCGCCGTCTTCACCGAAGCCGTGTCGCTGGGTCTCCTCAAATCGCCTGGCGCGATGGGCGCCGATATCGTCGTCGGCGAGGGCCAGTCGATCGGCAATTCGCTGAATTTCGGCGGACCTTACGTCGGTCTCTTCGCCACGCGGCATGAATTCCTGCGGCAGATGCCCGGCCGCCTCGCCGGCGAAAGCGTCGACGCCGACGGCAGGCGCTCCTATGTGCTGACGCTGTCGACGCGCGAGCAGCATATCCGCCGCGACAAGGCGACCTCGAACATCTGCACCAACTCGGGCCTCTGCGCGCTCGCCTTCACCATTCATCTGACCTTGCTTGGCGAAGCCGGATTGACGCGGCTGGCGCGCGTCAATCACGCCAATGCGGTCTTGCTGGCGCAGATGCTCAATGACGTTCCAAAGGTCGAAGTGCTCAACGAAACCTTCTTCAACGAGTTTACGCTTCGCATCGGAGGCGACGCCGCCGCGCTTGTTGAGAGAATGGCGGCGCGCAGCGTTCTCGCCGGCGTTCCCGTCGCGCGGCTTCTGCCGCACGCCGCGCTTGACGATCTTCTCCTCGTCGCCACCACCGAAGTGAATACGCAAGAAGATCGCGACGCGTTCGTCGCGGCGCTTAAGGAGTCGCTCTGATGCTCGACAGACCCGCAGTCGTCGAACCGCTCGATGACGACAAAACGCCTGCGACCTTCACCGGCAATCGCGGGCTCGATCAGGAAGAGCCGCTGATCTTCGAGATCGGCCGCATTGACGCGACCGGCGTCGATGTCGACGATCCTGCGCCCGTCGCGACGCGGCTCGGCGCGCTGGAGCGCAATGCGCCCATCGGTCTTCCGGGACTGACCGAACCGGAGACGATGCGCCATTATGTGCGTCTGTCGCGCAAGAACTATTCGATCGACGCGGGGCTCTATCCGCTCGGCTCCTGCACGATGAAGCATAATCCGCGCAGCAATGAGAAGATCGCGCGCTATGAAGGCTTCGCGGATCTGCATCCGCTGCAGCCGCAATCGACCGCGCAAGGCGCGCTGGAGTTGATGCAGACTCTCGCCGACTGGCTGATGACGCTCACCAACATGCGGGCGGTGGCGATGTCGCCGAAGGCCGGCGCGCATGGCGAACTCTGCGGCATGATGGCGATCAAGTCTGCGATCGCGGCCAGAGGCGAAGCCGCGACGCGCAATGTCGTGCTCATTCCGCAATCGGCGCATGGCACCAATCCCGCGACGGCGGCGCTGCTCGGCTTTTCGGTGCGCGTCGTTCCGGCGGCGGCGGATGGAACCGTGCGCGCCGAGGCTGTCAAAGAGGCGCTCGCTCCCGACGTCGCCGCGATCATGCTGACCAACCCCAACACTTGCGGGCTGTTCGAACGCGAGATCGTCGCCATCGCCGACGCGATGCACGAGGCCGGCGGCTACTTCTATTGCGACGGCGCGAATTTCAACGCCATCGCCGGCGTCGCGCGTCCCGGCGACTTCGGCATCGACGCCATGCACATCAATCTGCACAAGACCTTCTCGACGCCGCATGGCGGCGGCGGACCTGGCGCAGGCCCGGTCGTGTTATCGGAACGTCTTGCGCCTTTCGCGCCGGTCCCCTTCATTCGCCGCAGCGGCGACGCGCTGGAGCTTGTCGAAGCGGCTGAGGGCACACAGAGCTTCGGCCGGCTGACCGCCTTCCACGGCCAGATGGGCATGTTCGTGCGGGCGCTCGCCTATATGCTTGCGCATGGCGCCGACGGACTCGCCCAGGCCTCGAAAGACGCCGTGCTCTCGGCGAACTATGTCCGCGCGTCGCTGCGCGATGTGATGACTCAGCCGTTCGGCGATCGCATCTGCATGCATGAAGTTCTGTTCGACGACGCCTGGCTGCGCGGCACCGGCGTGACGACGCTCGATTTCGCCAAGGCGATGATCGACGAAGGCTATCATCCGATGACGATCTATTTCCCGCTGGTCGTCCATGGCGCGATGCTCATCGAGCCGACGGAATCGGAATCGAAAGCCTCGCTCGATCTCTTCATCGCGACGCTGCGCGATCTCGCGCGCAGCGCCAAAGCCGGCGAGGTCGCGCGCTTTGGCCCCGCGCCGCGATTGGCGCCGTGCCGGCGAGTCGATGAAGCGCTCGCGGCGAGAAAGCCGGTGCTGCGGTGGACCGCCGCAGCCTGATCGTCACTGCGCTTGGGCGACCGGCGGGCCAGTGCGCGGCGGCAGAATCGGCAGGACCACCTCAGGCTGGCGCCCGGTCAGCGAATTGAGGAAGGCGACGATCTTGTCGGTCTCGTCGGCGCTAAGCGCGACGCCGAGCTGGCTTTCGCCCATCACCGCCACGGCCTTCTTCAGATCGAAGGTCGCGCCGGTGTGGAAATAGGGCGTCGTCAGTTCGACATTGCGCAGCGAGGGAACCTTGAAGGCGTATTTGTCGGCGATCGCCTTGGTGATCGCGAAGCGGCCCAAATCGTCCGGCGGCAGAAATTCCGCGCTCGGCTGTTTGACGACGCCGAAACGCGCATACATGCCGCCGCCGACATTCACGCCGTTGTGGCAGGTGACGCAGCCCTTCTCGACGAAGAGCTTCAGACCATCCTTCTGCGCCTCGGACAGGGCTTGATCGTCGCCTTTGAGCCAACGGTCGAACGGCGCGTCCGGCGTGATCAGCGTCGCTTCGAACAACGCGATGGCCCGGCCGATATTGTCATAGGCGACGGGATCGCTCTGTTCGGGAAAGGCCTGTTTGAAGGCCGCCACATAGCCCGGAATCCTCTTGAATTGCTCGACGGCGCGCTGTTTTGCGATCGCGTGCTCCGCCGTATTGATCGGCATCGGCCCGCCGCGCGTCTTCAACATCGCCTTGGGATTGGCCATCACCGAATTGACCACCTGGTCGGAAAGATTGGCGGCGCGCCCGTCCCAATACTGGGACTTGTTGAAAATGGCGTTCAACACCGTCAGCACTTCGCGGCCGGCGAGCTGCGCATTATGCCCGCCCGAAAGCTTGCCGCCGTCGACGCCGCCCATGCTCAGATTGTGACAGTCGGCGCAGCTGACATCGCCGCTTCCGGAAAGTCGCGGCTCGAAATAGAGCATCTTGCCGAGCGCGAGTTTTTCCGGCGTCGCCGTCTCTCCAGGAATCGCGGGCGGCGCTGACGGAATCGGCTCGAATAATTCTTTCGCCCGGTCCCGCAGGCCGGCGTCGGCGTAAGCCGGGCCGGCGAAAAGGAGCGCGACAAGAGAGACGATCGAAGAAAGACGCATGGCGGATTTCACCCGGATGGAAGCGGCGCAAGAGGTTGAAGCTTATACCACAGCTGCATGGGCGCGAGGCTAGATGCGTCGGTCGGCGGCTAAGCGTCACACGTCATGGATTCCGGCTGAACCTTTCGCTTGGACCCTTGTCATTCCCGGCAGGCCGAAGGCCTGACCGGGAATCCAGGGCCGATGCGGAAATGGTGGTTTTGCACTGGATTTCCGATCGCGCGCGTTGCGCGCGTCGGGAATGACAGCCAAGCAGATCGGCCGAAATTCGTATCATTGGCTCGCCCAGAGAATGCGGGCCATCCAGCTGACCTCGTCGCGCGGAATCGTGCGGTCGGGGTAGGCCGGATTGACCGAACGCAATTCGATCGTTCGCGCCGTCTCGCGCTTCAGCTCCTTGGCCATGATCTCGCCCGCGGTGGTCTTCACCACCACCCGGTCGCCGCGCCGCACCGGCGCCGCCGGCGAGACGATCACCACATCGCCGTCGCGATACAACGGCGCCATGGAGTCGCCTGAGATCTCCAGCGCGTAGGAATGTTCGTCGGCCTCGGCCAAGACGTCGATTTCGTCCCAGCCGGCGCCGGTGGCGAAACCCGCATCGTCGAAGAAGCCGCCGACCCCCGCCTGCGCTAGGCCGATCAGCGGCCGCGTATGGCGCCAGCGGCCGGCGGCGCTGTTCGCCATCACCAGCGACATGAATTCGTCGAGCCCGGCGCCGGTCGCCTGCAACACTTTGGCGATTGATTCGGTCGACGGCCAGCGCTGGCGCCCGCTCGCCGTTTCACGCTTGGAGCGATTGAAGGTCGTGGGGTCGAGGCCGGCCTTGCGCGCGAGACCCGACGGCGTCATGCCATATCGCTCGCCGAGCGCGTCGATCGCCGCCCAGATCTGAGCATGGGTGAGAATGTCGGACATGGCTGGCCGCCGCTCGGAAGAATTTCCTAGTTGGTAGGAATATATCTATTAACTATGCCGCACAATAGGAAATCAGCGCTGCCGGCTTGGCGCGCGCAAGGCCAGGCGCCATAACCCTCCTCTATGCGTCGTCTTCCACGCCGCGCGCTCTAACTTGCCGGGTTGCATGCCTTCCTCGCCCGAGCCCGCGCCAAATCGCACGCGCCACCCTTTCCTCACACTCTGGCTTGGGATTCTCGTCGCTATCATTGTCGCGGGGAGCGCGGCCTTGGCCGCTGTGGCGATCCTCGGGCTCGGCGAATTTCTGTCGCTCGTAAGCCGCCTGCCGACGCCAACGCCGCAGACGGCGGCCGTCGCCGCGATTTTCGCGGCGACCTATCTCGTGCTCGCGATCGGCAAGCTGCCCTATTATCGGCTCGACCGCGCCGGCGGCGCGCTGCTCGGCGCGAGTCTGATGATCGGCGTTGGCGCCTTGAGCCTCGACGAGGCCTATCGCGCCATCGATTTCGACGCCATCACCCTGCTGCTCGGCATGATGATCGTCGTCGCCAATCTGCGCCTTTCAGGCTTCTTCCGCCGGGCCGCCGACTGGCTGGCGGATGTCGCCCGGCGTCCGATCTTTCTGCTCATCGCGGTCGCGGCGGCGACGGGGCTGTTTTCCGCCTTTCTCGTCAATGACGCGATCTGTCTCGTCATGCCGCCGCTGGTCGTGGATTTGGCGCATCGGCTCAAGCGCGATCCGACGCCCTATGTGCTGGCGATCCCGCTCGCCTCCAATGTCGGCAGCGTCGCGACGATCACCGGCAATCCCCAGAACATGATCATCGCGACCGCCTCGGGCATTTCCTACGGCGACTTCGCTGAGGCGCTCTGGCCGATCGCCCTCGCCGGCGTCGCGCTGACGATCCTTTTGGTGGCGCTCGCCTTCCCGCGCGAATTCTTCTCGCGCAAGAGACTTACGCCGATCGTCGCGGCGCCGCGCGCTTTTCATGCGGCGCTCGCCTCGAAAGCGCTGCTGATCACCGCGGCGATGATCGGGTTCTTTTTCGCCGGCGTTCCGCCCGCCAAAGCGGCGATCGTCGCCGGCGGGCTGCTGCTGCTCACGCGACGCATCGGCTCAAAGAAAATCTACCGCGAAATCGACTGGCCGCTGCTGCTGATGTTCGCCGGACTCTTCATCGTCGTCGGCGCCTTCGACAAGGTGGTGCTGACGCCAGGAGAGATCGCGGACGTCGGGCGGCTCCATCTCGATGACGCGTCGACGCTCGCGCTCGTCTCCGCCGTGCTGTCCAATATCGTCAGCAATGTGCCGGCGGTCCTCGCGCTGAAGCCGTTCATCGTCGGACTGAGCGATCCGAGGCGCGCCTGGCTGATCGTGGCGATGGCGTCGACGCTCGCCGGCAATTTCACGCTTGTCGGCTCGATCGCCAATCTCATCGTCGTCGAGCGGGCGCGCGCGCTTGGCGTCACGATCGGCTTCTGGACCTATTTCAAGGTCGGCGCGCCGCTGACCCTCGCGACGATCGCATTGGGGCTGTGGAGGTTATAGGGGCGCTACGCCTCCTCCCCGCTTTCTTCCGCCGCGCGTCCCGATATGCGCCGGCGCGTATGCTCGCGCCTGATCTTTCGATTGCGCTCGGCATGCCGCGCGCGCGTCTTGTCGTCGGACGGCTGCAACAGCTTGCGAAACTCGTCGCGTTTCTCATGGATCGAGGCGATGACGAAGCCCATCGGCACGCCGATATCGACGAGCACGGTTTCGGCGAGCTGCAGGCTGGCTTCCACCGTTTCGGGAATCGCGTCGGTTGCGCCAAGCTTGTAGAGTTCGGTGGCGTGGTCGGCGTCGCGCGCCCGCGCGACGATGGTGAGATCGCCGCGCAGTTCATGCGCGAGACGGACGATCTCTCCGGCGGCGTGAACATTTTCGATCGTCACGACGAGCGCGCGGGCCTGCGCCACGCCGCAACGCATCAGGAACTCGCGCCGTGTGGCGTTGCCCCAGTAGATTTCGACGCCGTCCTCGCGCCCCGCGGTCACCAGCGACACGACGTTTTCGACGGCGACGAACGGGATGTCATGGCGCTTCAGCATTTCGCCGACAAGGCTGCCGATTCTGCCATAGCCGACGATCACGACGCGGTCCCCGGCGATTTCAGCCGTCGGCGCGAGATCCGCATAAAGCTGTTCGTCTTCCGCTTCTGTCGTCGGCGGGACGAGAGCGGCCCCGATCCGGCCAAGAAGGGGAATGGCGAAAATGCTGATCGTGACGACGATCATCGCGTCGGCGCCATAGTGACCCGGAAGCACGCCGACGGCCATCGCCGAGGTCAGCAGCGCGAAGGCGAATTCGCCGCCCGGCGCCAGCAGCAGCGACGCCTCGGCTGAAGGGCGCCATTCGACGCCAAAGAGCCGCGCGAGAACGAAGATGATCGCGCCCTTAACCGCGATCAGCCCGGCGGCGTATATGAAGATCGGAACGGGATCCGCGGCGACGGCGCCCATGTCGAGACCGGCGCCGACGGAAACGAAGAAGAGCCCGAGCAACAGGCCCTTGAACGGCTCGATCGTCACCTCGACCTCGCGCCTGAACTCCGTCTCCGCCAGCAGCAGCCCGGCGATAAAGGCGCCAAGGCCCATGGAGAATCCGGCGGCCGCTGAAAGCGCCGCCTCGCCGATGACGACGAGAAGGCAGGCGGCCATGAACAATTCGGTCAGCTGCACAGCCGCGACCATCCGAAACAGCGGACGCAGCAGCAGCCGTCCGATGAAGATCAGCGCGCCCATGGCGAGGAAGGCGCGCCCAAACGCCCACGCCGCCTGTTCGCCCGTGAAGCCGCCGTTCTTGGCTTCGGCGAGCGCGGAAACCAGGAAAAGAGCCGGCGCAACGGCAAGGTCCTGAAACAACAGCACCGAGAACGCGACGCGGCCGGACGTCTTGTTTAAGCGCCGCGCCTCGGCGAGCACCGGCAGGACGACGGCGGTCGACGACATGGCGAGGGCGATGCCCATCAACATCGAGGGGCCGAGTTCGACGCGGAAATAATAGAAGCCCACAGCCGCGAGAACGCTTGCACACACCACCAGCTGAGCGAGCCCGAGTCCAAAGACGAGCCGTCGCATGCGGGCAAGACGCTCCCAGGACAGCTCCAGGCCGATCATGAACAGCAGGAAGACCAGCCCGAATTCAGCGAGATTGGAGACGCCCTCGACATTGGTGATGGTGAAATTGCGCGCCCATTCATGGTCGCCCGCCAGTCGGCCGAGACCGAACGGCCCAAGCACGACGCCGGCGAAGAGAAAGCCCAGCACCGGCGAAACCTTGATGCGATGAAACAGCGGGACGACGACCCCCGCCGTGGCGAGAAAGACCAGCGCTTCGCGATAGGATTCAAGATGGATGGAGCTCGTCATGCCGCCTCGTTGCTCGCGCGCTGGTCCTTCGCGAAGAATAAATGGGTCACGCGGCGATTGGCGATGAAGACAGCAAGAGTCGCGCCGCCGGCGAGCTTGGGGGGAAGCCCGACTGGCGCGACCATAGCTGCTCGCGAGATCAGTCCGATTGACGGCCGAACACTATCCGATTCGGCGGCTGTCTCGCGCCCGCAGCGTCGGAACCCTTGATAATAGTTATTGGTCCGTGACATGTTAACTATAAGGAGACTCGTGATGGCCATCAGCGCAGATTTGGGGAGCCAGCTCGAGGCCTTCGTCGCCAAGCTGGTGGCGTCGGGCCGCTACAACTCAAAGAGCGAGGTCTTGCGCGAGGGGGTTCGCCTCATTCAGGAGCGCGAGGCCCGTCTTGCCGCCCTGGACGCCTCGATTGCGAGGGGCATCGCCGACGCGGACGCCGGACGCGCCAAGCCCGCGAAGGCGGTGTTCGATCGCTTGGAGGCTAAGTTCAAAGCCAAGGCGCAAGCCCGGCGCCGATGATTGTTGTCATCACCCAGGAGGCCGAAGCCGATCTTGAATCGATCGGCGATCATATTGCGCAAGAAAGCCCCGAGAGGGCCGTGACATTCGCGCGGGAGCTCCAGGAGGCGTGCGAGCGACTGGGCGACATGTCGCAACGATTTCCGCTCGTGGCGCGCTATGAACACGCCGGGATCCGCCGTCGCGTCCACGGCAATTATCTCATTTTCTATCGGGTCGGAATTGAAACCGTTGATGTGGTCCATGTGCTGCATGGAGCCATGAACTATGAACCGTTGCTGTTCCCTGAGGGGTGATTGGCGGTCGCAACTCAGGGATCGCCGTTTTTGGCGTTGTGAGTTTCCCGTCAGCGCGAACGGTGACTTCGGCTAGAGCCCGAGCAGACGCTCATAGACCTGCAGCGTGGCGCGCTGCATCTCCTCGACCGAAAAACGCTCCTGCACGTTTTGGCGCGCCCGCAGCGCCAGGTCGTCATGCGCCGAGGCCTGCAGGCTCAGCGCCTCTGCGATGGCGTCGGCCAAGGCGACCGGATCGCCGGGCGGCGTCCGCCAACCTGTCGCAAGGTGGCGCGGGGTCTGCGGCGGCGCCAGGACGATCTCCGGCGCGGCGCCGATATCGGAGATGATCACCGGCGCCCCCATCGCCTGCGCTTCGACGGCGATCCGCCCGAACGCCTCCGGCTCCGTCGCCGGCGCGACAATGACGGCCGCGGCCATATAGGCGGCGGGCATGTCCTCGCAGTAGCCGGCGTTGCGAACGACGTCGCTCAGGCCGGCGTGCTCGATCTGCGTTTCGAGGGCGCGGCGCGTGGAATCGCTGTGGGCGTCGCCGACGAAAATGACGCGCAGATCGCAGATTCCTTCCTTGATCAGCCGCTTGGTCGCCTCGACCAAAACCGAATGGCCTTTGCGCGCGGAAAGCCGCGACGGCAGCAGCACGACGCGATCATGCGCCGCGACGCCCCACGCCCCGCGCAGGCGTTCGACGCGGCGCCGGTCGACGGCGGCGGGCGAGAAGGCGCGCAGATCCGCGCCGCGCGGGATGACCACAATCCGCTCCGCGCTTTCCGGATGCAATTCCCGGATGCGCTGGGCGGCGAATTCGGAAATGGCGATCACCGCGTCGCCCGCCGACATGATGGCGTTGTAGCGCTGCTTGATCGCCGACGCGCCGCTATAGGCGCTGTGATAGGTGGTGACGAGCTTCGCGCCGGTCTGACGCGTCGCATAATAGGCGACCCAGGCGGGCGCGCGCGAGCGCGCATGCACGATGTCGACGCCTTCGTCGCGGATGATTCGCGCAAGCCGGACCGAATTCAGCGCCATCGCGAAGGGATTTTTCGTCGCCGCCGGAAACGGCGCCCAGACGCCGCCTTTCGACTGCAACTCGCTGACCATGCGGCCGCCGCGTGACGCCACAAGACAGCGGGCGCCGACCCGGCTGAGCGCCTCGGCCACGTCCACCGTCGCGCGCTCCGCCCCGCCCGACTGGAGATCGGGCACAATCTGCAGGATCGTTCGTCCGGCGAGTCGCTGGCCGGGCGCGGCGATCGTGGCGGTTTGTTGCGACATCGCTGGGCTAACGCGCGCCCCGGACAGAATCGTCCGGCTGCGGCATTCTGTTGCGAGATCCTTTACCAACTATGAGCGAACCGCCTATTTTCAATCGCGTCGCCTCTTCGATCCCAAGTGAACCTGAGTGAACCTGCTTGTCGGACACGCTCGACTTCCTCGACATTCCCAATCCTGCGGGCGGCGTCTGGCGCATCGCCCGGCGATGGCGCGCCGCGACGGCCGAGGCTGGAAACGCGCCGGGCCTCGTCTGGCTTGGAGGCTTCGCCTCCGATATGGACGGAACCAAGGCGAGCGCCCTCGACGCATGGGCAAAAGCGCGCGGGCGCGCTTTTCTGCGCTTCGACTATTCGGGCCACGGCCGCTCGGCGGGACGTTTCGAGGAGGGCTGCATCGGCGACTGGCTGGAGCAGAGTCTCGCCGTTTTCGAGCGCTCGACGCAAGGGCCGCAGATCGTCATTGGCAGTTCGATGGGGGGCTGGATCGCGCTGCTTCTGGCGCGGCGGCTGGCGGAAAAAGGCGAGAGCGCAAGGCTCGCCGGACTCATCCTCCTCGCGCCGGCGGTGGACTTCACCGAGGCGCTGATGTGGGAAGGCTTCGACGAAGCGACCCGCCGCGAACTCATGGAAAAGGGCGTCCTGCCCGCCAAGGAGCCGGATCACGGGCCGGTCACGCGGCGGCTGATCGAAGAGGGACGCCATCATCTGCTGCTCGGCGGCCTCATGCGCGCTTATGCGCGCGTGCATATTCTGCAGGGCATGCGCGATGACGCCGTGCCCTGGCGGCATGCGCTGACGATCGTCGAACATCTGAACGCCGATCCCGTCACGCTGACCTTTATCGCCGACGGCGATCATCGGCTGTCCCGCCCCGAAGATCTCGCGCAGCTCGCCGCCGCCGTGGAGACGATGAGCGCCCCGCCGCCGGGCGAGCCGCCGCCGACGCTGTTTGATTAAGGGGGGCGGCTACCACGCAAGGGCGCTTGTTGCTAACTTTCTTGGGCGGCGTCGCCAATTCGAGGGCGATCCAATCCGCGCCCGCACGAGCGAAGGCCGCGCGCCGTCCGGCGCTCCCGCAGGCTTCGAACTCGGGTTGATTTCAGCTCACTTCAGCCGTCATGGCCGGGCTTGTCCCGGCCAGCCACGCCGGGACATTGCGAAAACGCATCGCGCGGAGACGGCATGTTAGGCTCATGTTGTCACATTGGATCGGTCATCGCGTGGAGGACCGCGACACGCGCGGACATGAAGCGCGGCCATGACGCGGCTAGATGACGTCTCGTTAATCTGGATTCGAAACATTGTGCGCCGCCGCGCGGCGCTTGACACCTCCGCCGGCCCCATCGATGTTGCCGAACGAATTGTTCGGCATATCGAACGCTAGGATGATCGCTTGTCCGTATTGTCAGAAGCGCGGCCGGCCTGCAGCGAGGGCTTCGCGCCGAAAACCGTCGTCTTTCAGCCCGACCGACCGCTGTTGACCGACGGCGGCGGCCGGATCGCGCCGCTCGCCATCGCTTACGAGACCCGTGGAACGCTCAACGCCGCGCGCAGCAACGCCATTCTGCTGTGCCATGCGCTCACCGGCGACCAATATGCCGCGGGCGTAAATCCCGTCACCGGCAAGCCCGGCTGGTGGGAGGCGATGGTCGGCCCCGGCAAGCCCTTCGACACCGATCGCTATTTCCTGATCTGCTCGAATGTCGTCGGCGGCTGCATGGGCACGACCGGCCCGGCGTCGATCAATCCAACGACCGGCAAGCCCTATGGCGTCGACTTCCCGGTCGTCACCATCCGCGACATGGTGCGCGCGCAGGCGATGCTCATCGATCATCTTGGCATCGAGACGCTGTTTTGCGTCGCCGGCGGCTCGATGGGCGGCATGCAGGTGCTGCAATGGGCGGCGAGCTATCCGGAGCGGGTCTTTTCGGCCATGCCGATCGCCACCGCCGCCAAGCATTCGGCGCAGAACATCGCCTTTCACGAAGTCGGCCGACAGGCGGTGATGGCCGATCCGGACTGGCGCTCGGGGCGCTATCAGGAGCAGGGCGTGCGGCCCGAGAAGGGACTCGCGGTGGCGCGCATGTCGGCGCATATCACCTATCTCTCGGAAGCGGCGCTGCAGCGTAAGTTCGGCCGCAAGCTGCAGGACCGCAGCGCGCCGACCTTCTCCTTCGACGCGGATTTTCAGGTCGAGAACTACCTGCGCTACCAGGGCCTCGCCTTCGTCGAGCGCTTCGACGCCAATTCCTATCTCTTTGTCACCCGCGCCTGCGACTATTTTGATCTTGCCGCCGACTATGGCGGTTCGCTGGCCATGGCCTTCAAGGACACGAAGACGCGCTTTTGCGTCGTCTCCTTCACGTCGGACTGGCTCTATCCCACATCGGACTCGCGCGCCATCGTTCACGCGCTCAACGCCGGGGGCGCCTCGGTGTCCTTCGTCGAAATCGAATCCGACAAGGGGCATGACGCGTTCCTGCTGCACGAGCCGATGTTCATCGCGACGACGCGCGGCTTTCTCGATTCCGCCGCAAACGCACGTGGGCTCGCGCCTGACGGAACCTCGAAATGAACTACACGCCTGCGGCCGACGCGCCTCAGCGGCCCGCGCAGCCGCTCGAGCAATCGCGTCTCGATCTCGCCGTCATCGCCGAGATGGTCGCGCCCGGCGCGCGCGTTCTCGACGTCGGCTGCGGCGACGGCGCCTTGCTGCAGCTCCTGGCGCAGAAGAAGGGCGTCGACGGCCGCGGCGTCGAACTCTCGCAGCGCGGCGTCAACGAATGCGTGGCGAAAGGACTCTCCGTCATTCAAGGCGACGCCGACACCGACCTCTCCGATTATCCGGACGACGGATTCGACTATGTGATTCTTTCCCAGACGCTGCAGGCGACCCGTCGTCCGCGCGCGGCGCTCGCCAATATGCTGCGCATCGGTCGGCGCGCCATCATCTCATTTCCCAACTTCGGCTATTGGCGCGTGCGCGCGCAGCTCGTCTTTGGCGGCCGCATGCCTGTCACCGGCAGACTCGACTATCACTGGCATGACACGCCGAACATTCATCTTTGCACCATCCGTGACTTCGTCGAGATCGTCGACGAACTCGGCGCGCACATCGAGCGCGGCGTCGCCTTTGATCGCGCCGGCGCGCCGATCCGCTTCAGCGCGCCTTGGTGGGTTTGGAATCTCTTCGGCGAACAGGCTGTGTTTCTGCTGGAGCGTGGCGACCAACGACGCTGACGCGTGCGACGGTTTGTCCCGCGTGCGTCGCCTTTCGCGGGTTGACGGTTCGCGTTAGCCTTCCCCTTGGCGGCATTAAGAGAATTATGCGCGGGAGGGAGCGGCGGCGCCTCCGCTTCATGCGTCGTCATCCCTTGGATGACGCGCGTAATTCCGTGCGCTTCGGAGGAGGCGCGAGCTTGACAGTCGACACCGGCCCCGCCGTGCGAAGCTATGACAGCGCCTCGCAAAAGAGACGCGCCGGTCCCTGTGCGCCGCAGCCGGCAGGACCTGGGGAACTGCGCAGCGCGCCGCTCTTCGCGGGGGTCGACGAAGCGACATTGTCGCGTCTGTCGGCGGACGCCAGTATCGAGGCCCTCCAGGACGGCGATGTGCTTTTCCATCAAGGCGCTGTGGTCACGGACCTCGCATTCGTCTTGAGCGGCTATGTGAAGCTGCTGCGCATTTCATCCTCGGGACGCCAAACGCTCATCGGCATTTGCTCGGACGGCGAAATCATCGGCGAGGCCCCGACCGACGCCGATGAGAGTCACACGCTCTCCGCCAAGGCGGTCGGCGCGACCCACGTGCTCAAGCTGCCGGCGGCGCTGTTCGCTCGGCTCGTCAAGGAGTCGCCGTCGCTCTGCGCCGCGGTGATGCAAAACTCCAAGGAGAGCATCGCGCGTCTCCTCGGCGAGATCGAGTCGCTCAAGAGCCAGAACGCCGATCAGCGCCTGGCCAGTTTCCTACTCGGCCTCTGCCCGCCGGGCGAAGACCGGTGCCGCTTCCGCCTGCCCTATGACAAGCGCCTGATCGCCGCGCGGCTCGGCGTTAAGCAGGAGACACTATCGCGCGCCTTCGCCAAACTCCGCGCCCATGGCGTCCGCACGGAGACGCGCAACGTGCATGTCGAAAGCGTCTCGCAACTCGCCGACCAGTGCGACCGGCTGGGTCGGCCACGCCTGTCTTTGGGACGACGCAAGATCGAGACGCAGTGCGACGCCGCTTAGAGATCGGCTCGCGAATTAAAGTGAAGTCCGGCTTTTTCGCGCGAGGCGCGCTATAAGCCGTAAGGGAGTTCCCCGGCTTTGCCGGAGGCGGTAGAAGCGTACACATAGCGGAGATGCTTTGGCCTCTCGCCGTCGGGCGCGAAGAAAGCGTCGGAAATTATGGCGTTGGCGAAATATTGGCGGCGCGCAATGGCTTCTCACGGCAGCAAGAATGAAAAGACAGCGCCGATTCTAGATGACGCTGCATTTTGGCGGAATCGCCAAAATGCAAATAGCGTGATCGCTTCCAAAAGCTTAGAGCGCGCTCGACGCGCAAACTCGGATTCCACTTTTTTCGTGAGCCGCGCCCTAAAGATCGGCTTGCTCCTCGCGGGCGTCGAGATGCTTTTCTTTTCCGTCGCCGCTCGCGGGCAGGCAATTTCGCCCGACGCGTTGACGCACGCCTATCCAGATCAAATCGCCGGTCGCGACGACGCCGGGATCATATTCCGCGACGGAACAAGACAAAATCTCTCTGACGGCAGGACCGACAAGAGCTTCGACGAGAAACTGAAAAACGCCTCTCTCCTAGATCAGTTGAGCCTTCCCTATCCTAAGGGCGCGCTGACGCAGCCTCCCGGACCGCAGGACGATCCGGGACGCTTCCGCAACGCCGCCTTCTTCGACAAAATGTATGGGGATTGCGACAAGGGCGAAACGCAGAAGCATTTGACCGATATTCCCTGGTTCACTGGCAAGGTGAGAGTCACCAAGATCAATGGCGTCGCCGAAAAGCTGCGCGCGATCGCCACGGAAATCGATCGTCTGCCACAGGACATTAAGCGTCATGCTTATCCGAGCGCCGGCGCCTTCAATTGCCGCGTTGTGAAGGACACGGGCAAACGCAGCATGCACGCCTATGGTGCGGCGATTGATCTCAACACCGCCTTCTCTGATTATTGGCTCTGGCGCAAAGGCGGTTACCGCAATCGGATTCCTTACGAAATCGTGGAGATTTTCGAACGCCATGGGTTCATCTGGGGCGGCAAATGGGGGCATTTTGACACGATGCATTTCGAATACCGGCCCGAATTTTTCGACACGCCGCTAGGCGGCGAAGAGAAAAAACAACACGGTGATTGAAAAGAACTGCGCGGATCGTACGTAACATCAATTCGAGGAGGGGACTTCCGATGAGAATACAGAAGATTTTCGCGGCGCTTAGCCTTATCGGCGTGATAGGCGCGGGATCGATGGGGGTCGTCGCGCCGACCCCGGCGGCGGCGCAGGATCCGGCTTACATGTCTTGCGAGGAACTCTGGTACGCGCGCAACCGGATTTACGCGCGTAACGGCCATTGCTTCAATACAGACCGAGGGCGGGCCGCCTTCGGAGCCGGCTGTTTTCCACCTTACGGGCGGCTGAGCGGTTGGGAGAAAAGCCGCGTCAATCAGCTTCAAATGTGGGAGCGCCGTAAGGGCTGCTGAGCCCCATGTGCGGGCAAAAAATTCGCAGTTCAACAAGAGCCGCCACATAATCGAGCGTAGACGGTCCGCCTGCGCCTCTAATTTTCAGACGCGCATTCACGGTCGCGGAAATGGCGGATATGTTCGTCGCCGTCGACTGAACGCGCCTGCGTCGCAAATTCGGCGTCGGCTCTTGGTCAATTGCGCAGATGCATTTGTCGGGGAATCGCCATGATCGCCAATAAATCAATTGGGCTGCTTTTCTTGTCCATCATCGCGCCCGCGGCCGCTCAAGCGGGGGCGAGCAACGGCTCGAATGCGCTCGCGCTCGCGGCGATCGTCGGCGAATTGGCGCCCCAGACGAGCGCGCCCAATAAAAAGCTTCTTGCGGCGTTCTTCAGCGGGAAGGCGGACGCGCCGCACGCCAAGGATCTGCGCATTGCGGTCAAGGCCGACGCGATCGACTGCCGCGCCGGCAACGTGGACATCACCTCCCGCGCCTGCGAACTGACCTTCGGCGCAAAGAAGATCGAATTGCAGGGCCGGAAGGCGCATGAACTCTATGCGACCTTGATCGAGAACGGCGTTGTGTTGGAAGGCGCGGCGGGCACAACCCACGCGTCGATCACCGGGCTCGACTGCATCGTTGACGCCGACGAGGTGGCGGAAAAGGGTGGCGGCGGCGCGCGCTGCGCCTTCAATCCCTAAAAGCTGCGCCGCCGCACGCCCTTGTCTTTGGCGCGACTTTGGCCGAGAAGGCGCGTCCATAGACAGGAGTTCTAAATGGCTGCGCCGGGCGTCACGGTTTTTGTTTGCGTCTCCTGCCGCCACGGCGGCGACGCCGACATGCGTCCCGGCGCGCTTTTGCTGGAGGCGCTGCGCACGCGGCTGAACGAGCGCAATCTCGATATCGCCGTCGAGCCGGTGGAATGCCTCGCGGTGTGCAAGCGCCCGGCGACGGTCGCCTTCGCCGGCGGCGGCAAATGGACTTATGTGATCGGCGATCTCGACGGCGGCGTCCATGTCGACGAGCTGATCGATTCGGCGCAAAGCTTCGCCGCGACGGATAATGGCATCGTCGCCTGGAAGGACAGACCGGCGTGCTTCAAGAAGGGCGTGGTGTCGCGCACGCCGCCGCTTCGTTAAGCTTATTTCGCCGCTCGCGCCCGTTCGATCGCCTCGCTGATCAGCGCGCGCGCCTCGGCGGCGTCGCCCCAGCCAGCGACCTTCGCCCATTTGCCGGGCTCGAGATCCTTATAATGCACGAAGAAGTGCTCGATCCGGCGCCAGGTCATTTCCTGAAGGTCGGTGTAATTCTCGACGTCGACATAGCGTTGCGTGAGCCGCGCCGACGGCACCGCGACGATCTTTTCATCGCCGCCAGCCTCATCCGTCATGCGCAGCACGCCGATCGGCCTGACCGCGATAACCGCGCCCGGCGCCACGGGACGGGTGTTGGCGACGAGCACGTCGCAGGGATCGCCGTCATCGGAAAGCGTATGCGGAATGAAGCCGTAATTGCCGGGGTAGCGCATCGCCGTATAGAGGAAGCGATCGACGAAGAGCGTGCCGGAAGCCTTGTCGAGCTCATATTTGATCGGCTCGCCGCCAAGCGGCACCTCGACGATTACATTGACTTCGTGCGGCGGGTTCGCGCCGATGGGAATGGCGTCGAGACGCATTCAAGTGCTCCGATTGCGATAGATGGCGCAGCCTGAACGGCCGGCGCAGTAGTGGGTTGTGTTGAGGAAGGTCGCGCAACAAACCTAGCGAGGATCGCGGCGCTGCGCGGTCTGTATCCTCACATTGCTTCGCGTTTATGTCGCCAAATATGATTTACCGCACCGGGGCGGAAACGAAGCCGAAAGCGACGCGCGTCAGCATGTCCGCGCCGAACCGCTCCTCCGCGCGGCGGACGGTCTGTCCGCCGAGGCTGCGATAAAAGGCGAGCGCCTTCTCATTGTCGGCGAGCGCCCAGACGATGGTGGAGAGATAGCCGTGCTCGGCGAGTTCGCGCCGGGTGGCGTTGAACAGCCGGCGACCCAAGCCAAGCCCCTGCTGCTCAGGCGCCAAATAGATCTCAAAGATCTCGCCGGAATAGGGCATCGACGGCACGCGGTTTCGCCCATAGGTCGAGTAGCCGACGATAGCATCATCGAAGTCGAGAACGAGAAGACCGGTGCCGCGCACGATGGCCGAATGCCACCAGTTGGGACCGCGGCGAGCGATCATCCGCTCAAGCTCGGCGCCGGGTATGACGCCGCGATAGGCGTAGCGCCACGAGGCGTCGTGAACGCGCGTGATCTGCTCTGCGTCTCCGGGACGTGCATGACGGATGGAGAATGCGGTTTTGACCATGCCTTTGATGTTAGGTCCCATCGGTTCGTTTCGGCAAGAGCCATAAGCGTTTCAGCCGCAAAAATTCTCCTCGCCCGGACGCTTAGGCGTTTGGCGTCATTGCCTGTTTCACTTTATGACGCTCGCGAGTCGCGCGAGATGGCGCGCGGCGACGCGGCGCTTGCGGCGCGGGGCCTTCTTGCGCTATTCTTCCGGCGATTGCGGCTAACGCCGCCGGAACGGGACGAGATCGTTGCCCCACGCAACCGCCTTTGCGAATGACCCTGTGACGCCCGCGCGCGCACACGGATTCGCGCGGCCGCGTTCCCTGCCGCTTTTCGGCCTGCTGCTTCTTAGTCGCCCCTGAGCGCCCGACGGGCTCGCGCCCAGGCCTTCAGGGGACATGTCATGCAGTCAGACGACAAGAGCCCCTCAGCGGGCGCGGCACAGCAGGATTTCAAAACCGATGAGCAACACGTCACAGCCCGGCGCCGTCGCAGATAATGACGCGCGCGTCCTGATTTTCGACACCACTCTGCGCGACGGCGAGCAATCGCCCGGCGCCTCGATGACCTTGGAAGAGAAGCTCGAGGTCGCCGATCTCCTCGACCAATTGGGCGTCGATATTATCGAGGCCGGCTTCCCGATCGCCAGTCCCGGCGATTTCGAGAGCGTCAGCGAAGTGGCGCGGCGCGTCAAGAACGCCTCCGTCGCCGGACTGGCGCGCGCTTCCGAGAAGGACATCGACCGCTGCGCCGAAGCGCTGCGGGAGGCGAAGCGCCCGCGCATCCACACCTTCATCTCCACCTCGCCGGTGCATATGAAATACAAGCTCCAGCTGGAGCCGGAGCGCGTTTTGGAGATGGTCTCCGCCTCGGTGACGCGCGCGCGCAATCATGTCGCCGACGTCGAATGGTCGGCGGAGGACGGCACCCGCACGGAGCTCGATTTTCTCTGCCGCTGCGTGGAGGCTGCGATCAAGGCTGGCGCAACCACCATCAACATTCCCGACACTGTCGGCTACATCACGCCCACGGAATATGAGCAGCTGTTCCGCACGGTGCGCGAGCGGGTGCCCAATTCCGACAAGGCGATCTTCTCGGTCCATTGTCACGACGATTTGGGACTGGCCGTCGCCAATTCGCTCGCGGGGGTGCGCGGCGGCGCGCGGCAGGTGGAATGCACCATCAACGGCATCGGCGAGCGCGCCGGCAATGCGGCGCTCGAAGAAGTCGTGATGTCGATGAAGACGCGCGCCGACGCGCTGCCCTTCTTCACCGACATCGACGCCAGGCTCTTAACCCGCGCCTCGAAGCTGGTCTCGGCGGTCACGTCCTTTCCGGTGCAATACAACAAGGCGATCGTCGGGCGGAACGCTTTCGCGCATGAAAGCGGCATCCATCAGGACGGCATGCTCAAAAATGCGCACACCTATGAGATCATGACGCCGGAGAGCGTCGGGGTCTCCAAGACCTCGCTCGTGATGGGCAAGCATTCGGGCCGCCACGCCTTCCGCGAAAAGCTGAAGGAGCTCGGCTATGACCTCGGCGAGAACGCGCTGCTGGACGCCTTCAACCGCTTCAAGGATTTGGCCGACCGCAAGAAATTCGTTTACGACGAAGATCTGGTGGCGCTCGTCGACGACGAGATCGTCAACGCTCATGATCACATCAAGGTCGAGGCCTTGATGGTGATGGCCGGCACACATGGCCCGCAATCGGCGGCGCTCACGCTCGACGTCGACGGACAGAAGCTGACGCATCAGGCGACCGGCAACGGTCCTGTCGACGCCATCTTCAACGCCATCAAGGCGCTCGCGCCGCATGACGCAACACTGGAACTGTTCCAGGTCCACGCCGTGACTGAGGGCACCGACGCGCAGGCGGAGGTCTCCGTGCGCCTCTCCGAAAACGGCAAGTCGGTGACCGGCCGCGGCGCCGATCCCGACACTCTCGTCGCTTCGGCGCGCGCCTATGTCTCGGCGCTCAACCGGCTGATGGCGAAGCGCGCACGCGGCAAGCCCGAGGCCATGCAGGCGATATAGGCGGCGCGGCGACGCCTGACGCATACGGCGGCCGCGAGCGGATTTGACGATCCTGCTCGCGGCGCCAATCGGCCGTCCTTGAAATTCGACGCGCAGCCAACCCGTGATGTTTGGTGACGCATAACGCCGGCACGGCGGTGAAGCTGTTGACGAGAGGGCCGCGCGCCTCCGTTGCCGCAAATATATTCAATCGGTCAAAGAACGCGATTGCGCAAAAGGACAGTGTCCGTGCGGGTCGACCCGCGCGCGACTACCATCTAGATATCTTTGAAGAAATAGCACAGCGCTCGCCCAGCGTCTGAGCCGCTTGATCGCCGCCGCAAAAGAAACGCGCGCGCGCGCCTGCCGCCGCCATGGCCAATCGGCCTTGCCACCCGAGGAAAGTCGGGTCTATCCTCGAAATTGGGGCAATTCACGCATTTTCAAACGGCGAAGACGAGCGCGCCTTTTTTGGCGCAGGGGGCTGAAATGACGACTCCAATCGAGCGTATCATCATACGACATCTGTCGGGCTCCAAAGCCAATCAGATCGAACAGCTGCCCGTCGGCGACGCACGCGAATTCACCATCGGCCGCGATCCCACGTCGAAGATCGCTTTCGATCCTGTCGGCGACAGCGTCGTCAGCCGCAAACATGCGCTCATCCGCATCATGGGCGAAGGCGACAATATCTCCTTCAAGCTCTCGGACGCCGGCAGCAGCAATGGCACCTTTCTCAATGGCGAGCGGGTGAACGGCGAGGTCGAACTTCTTCCCGAAGACACGATCGAACTTGGCGCCAAGGGGCCGAAATTCGCCTTCGACGTGCAGCCGCGGCCCGCAAGTTTCGCCGCCAGAACTAAGGTGATCGGCGTCGGGGACACGGCGGCGACCCGCGTCATCAAGACCGCCGAAGCCGCCGCCTCGACGGCTGTGAACGCCGCCGCGACCGGCGCCAGCACGGCGGCAGGAGCGAACGCCGACGGCGGAGCGCCGAAGAAGGTCGGAATCGGCCACGAAACTGTGCAGCGGCTCATCGGAGAAGAACGCGGCAAGGCCAATCGAAACATGACAGGCGCGATCGCCGCGGTGGTCGCCTTCTTTGTACTCGGCGGCGCGGCGCTCTACTGGGTTCAGCATCGCGAACTCGAGCGAAAAGACGCGGAAGACAAGCTCGCTCAAACCGAGACGGATGAAAGGCTGTCGCGCATCCCCGGCGACGTCAACCTCAAGATCGGCATGAAGCCGCGCGAGATCTATGACAAGTACGCGAAAGCGACTGTCCAAGTCGGCATGATGTGGCGGCTGTACGATAAGCAGACCGGAAGGCCCATCCAGCACAAGACGATCGACTACAAAGGCCGGCGCTATCCCGCCTATGTGCAGCTGCCGAACAATCTCGGCGTCGTGCGCTGGTTGACCCTTGAAGACGATCACATCACCAATCTCATGGTCGGCGGCGGCGGCACCGGCAGCGGCTTCGTCATCAGCGAGCAGGGCTATATTCTCACCAACAAGCATGTCGCCGCCGGCTGGCAGGTCGCCTATGGCGCCGAAGGCGGCAGGGAGGGCATCCTCTACGATTACGTCGTCGTCTCATCGGGAAAGAAGCGCAAAGCCAAAATCAAGGAGCCGAAGCTCATCGATCTCTATGATTCGACCTATTCCGACGTTTTCCATTGGATTCCAGAATCCGGCGGCTACATTTTCAAGACCGACGATCCGACGACGGCGCTCGCGGGCAACACTCCTGATCCAAATTCCAACAACAAGGCGTCTTTCGTCGGCCGCAACGAAGTTCTCGAGGTCAAGTTTCACGGCAGCCGCTTGGGCGTGAACGCCAGTCTCGTGAGGACGTCGGCGGACGCCGACGCGGCGCTGGTCAAGATCGATTCGCCCCAGACGTTGACCAAAGTGGATATGGCGCCCAACGCCGCCGTCGAGATCGGCGAGAACATCACCGTGCTCGGCTATCCCGCCGTCTCGGTCGAAAATTTCGTGCTGCGGCAAACGGAAGAGCGCGGCCGCATTCGCAGCCAGCTCGAAAAGATCACCGAGGCGACCGTCACCGAAGGCATTGTGTCGAAGACCGCGAGCGGCGTGAAGTCGACGGAGGGCGGCACCTTCGCCAGCGACATGGGCGATGTTTACCAGCTCAGCGTCGTCGCCACCGGATCGGGCAACAGCGGCGGGCCGGTGTTCAACTCCTCCGGCAAGGTCATTGGTCTGTTCACCTACAGCCGCAATGTCGGCGACACCAAAGCGACCATGGCGGTTCCGATCAAATATGGCGCCGAACTCACCCAGGCGCAGCGCGAATAGCGAAGGGTCCGTCCTCCCATGACGGCGAACCAGCCAGAAGATCCGTTGCGCATCGCAGGCGCCATCCGCACGGATGTCGGATGCGTCAGGCAGCTCAACGAAGACTCCGTCGCCTTCATCGCAAGCGCCGGTCCCTCGCAGGCGCTTGACCACGGCGCGCTCGCGCTTGTCGCCGACGGCATGGGCGGCCACGCCGCCGGGGAAGTTGCGAGCGCGCTCGCGCTCGAAGTCGTGCGGCGCGTCTATTATTCGCTCGACAAGATCCCGTCCGAGGCGCTGCGGACCGCTTTTGACGCCGCCAATCGAGCGATCTTCGACTACGCCGCCAAACATCCTGACTGCGCCGGCATGGGAACAACCTGCACGGCGTTCGGCGTCAGGGACGGTCTTCTGTGGCTCGCGCATGTCGGCGACAGCCGCGCCTATCTGATGCGCGACGGCCGGCTTGTCCAACTTTCCGACGATCAGACGCTGCACGCGCAATTGGTGCGCGACGGCGTGATGTCGCCGGAGGACGCAGGCAAAGGCGCCGGAAGCAATGTCATTCTGCAGGCGCTCGGCACGCGTCTCGACGTCGAGCCGACAATCTGGACGGAAGGCCTGCCGTTGCGACAGGGCGACATCGTGGTCTTGTGCTCCGACGGTTTGACCAATCTCGTCTCCGACGCAAGGATCGCCGAAGTGGTCTCAAAAAACCCGCCGCCGGAGGCATGCCGGCTATTGATCGACGCCGCGCGCCGCGGCGGCGGACATGACAATATTTCGGTGGGCGTCTTCGTGGCGGAAACCGACGGCGCCGGTCGGACGGCCGATCAAGCGGCGACGAAGCGGATTAACATCGCCGACCCGCCGATGGGCGCCCTGACGGCGAAGATCGACGCCATCGCAGAGGGTTGAGCCATGACCGACCCGCAGATGATCGGACACTATCGCATCGTCAAACTGCTCGGCGTCGGCGCGATGGGCAAGGTGCACGCCGCGCTCGACACTTTCCTCGAGCGCGAAGTCGCGATCAAATCCCTGCGCGCGGAGCTCACGCAGGATCCTGATTTCGTCGGACGATTCCGCGCCGAAGCGACGAGTCTCGCCAAACTCAATCACCCCAACATCACGACGCTCTATTCGCCGGTGCTGCAGGGCAGCGACCTCTACATGGTCATGGAGCTCATAAACGGCCGGCCGCTCGACGAGATCTTAAGGGAGCGCGGCAAGCCGCTCGGCGTCAAGGAAAGTCTCGCCGTCATCGCGCAGGCGGCGGACGGACTCGCCTATGCGCATCAGATGGGCGTCATTCACCGCGACATTAAGCCGTCGAACCTCATGGTCGCCGACGACGGCCGAATCAAAATCATGGATTTCGGCATCGCGCGGGTGCGCGGCAGCGTGCGTCTCACGCGCGCCGGCACGGCGGTCGGCACGCCGCTTTACATGTCGCCGGAGCAGTGCCGCGGCGGCGAAGGCGATGAGAGAAGCGATCTCTATTCGTTGGCCGTCGTGCTTTACGAGATGCTTGCCGGCGCGCCGCCCTTTTCCGGCGCGACCGAATATGATCTCACTCAGGCGCAGATCCACGCCGAGGCGCCGCCGCTCGTGCCGCGCATATCGGGCGTCACGCCGGAAATTGAATCGGCGATCATGACGGCGCTGTCGAAACGTCCGGAGCAACGCTTCCCGACTATGCGCGCCTTCAGCGACGCGCTCGGCGCCACGGCGCTGCGCATTGACGCCTCGAGCATTATTCGAAGCGCGGGACATCTCGTCCAGGATTCGACGGCCGAGCGCGACGTGCCGACGCCCGAGCACATGTCGACGAAGCTTATCGCCCTCGCCAAAAGTCGCAGCGCGACGCTCGTGCGCCGCTTCAAGCGGCTGCATCCCGCGGCGCAAGGCGCTTCCCTCGGCATCGCGGCTGCGGCGCTCGCCACATTGGCTTTTCTCGCGCTGATCGAGCCGTCGTCGCCAGTACGGGACGAACGCCAGACCCGAATCGATCCAGGCGACGGCGACCGCCGTCCCATCAGCAGAGTCAACGATGCGCCGATCACTCGGGGCGGCGACTGCAATTCGCAGTTTGCGACGCGAAACGATCCGTTGGGCTGCAATTGGCGCCAGCCATCCTCTTCAAACTCGAGCGCTTCGATTTCCGAGCTGCGCGCGGCGATGAAGGATCGCGGACGATGGGATGTCGCCTTCCCGCTTGCGCAAAAACTGGCGGAGTCCGGCGACAAGGAGGCGCAGTATCATCTCGCCACTCTCTACGCGAAGGCGCCGGGCCGGCAGAATTTCTCGGAGGCCTTCAACTGGTTCAAAAAATCAGCGATGCAGGGCTATGCCGACGCGCAGGCGTCGCTCGGCGTCATGTACAAGGACGGCATGACGCCCGACGGCAGGCAAGACCCGACCGAAGCGGTGCGTTGGTTTGAGCAGGCGGAAGCGCAAAACAACGGCAGAGCGCAATATTGGCTCGGCGAAGCCTATGAGAAGGGCCTGGCGGGACTGGACGTCAGTCGCGGCAAGGCCGAAGAACTCTATTACAAGGCGAGTCTGCAGGACGTCCCCGACGCCGCCGAAGCCTTGCAAAGACTCAAGCGGCGACGCGGCCGGCGTTAAAGTCCGCCTTTGCTGAATTGTCCGCCGCCGCCACCCCCACCCCCGCCGCCGCCGCTGTCCCCTCCGCCACCGCCGCCGCCATGACGGCGACGGTTCGCGACACGTACGCGTCCGCGATGACGCGCGTAATGGCGGCGCGCCTGATAATGATGGTAGCCGCCAGAATGGCGGCGGTGAAATCGGAAGCGAAACCCTCCGAGCATCGCGCCAATAAGACCCAGCTGCGCGGACGCCGGCTCCGGGTCCAAAATGACAAGAGGCAGCGTGAAAGCGCCGAGCAAGAGACCTCGGCGCGAAAGCCGACGGTCGGCGCCGTCGTCATTGTCAGTCATGGAACTCGCCCCCGCAGACGGTAGGCGATGATATTGTTCTCGCGGCTGCGTCCTGTCAATTTGCCGCGCGCTTCGTCAGATTTCGCATCGGTTCTTGAAAAATCGCGCTTAGGCCGACGGTCGGCGTTGGCCGCGCCTTCAACGATGTATCATCGACGCGCCGGATAATCCCGAAAGCGCGAAGTTTTGGAGAAGGTTGATGGGCGACATCGAGAATCGCGGCGCCGCGCCGTCCGACTTTGTCGACGCGCGCGCGGACGGACCGGGAGTCGTCCGCATCTTTGAAGATGATCCAGCCGCGCCCTTCTATCGATTGCTGTCGAAACTGCGCGCGCCCGTCGCGATGCGAGACATGATGATGGCGCCCGTGCGCGCCTGCTACAGAGGCGAAGGGCTGACGATCGACCCGGCGGAACTGCCGCCAAGCGCCGCGCAGCTCTATCCGCAGGTCTCGGTTTTCACCCTCGCCGTTCCTTCGGACGCGGGACCAATCCGCTGCGAATGTTACGCGCCGCCCGGCGACGGCCCGAAACCGCTGATGCTGTATGTGCATGGCGGCGGCTTTGTCGTCGGACGATCCGAGGACACCGCCTATGTCACCAGCCGCATCGCCGCCGAAAACGACGTCATCGTGGTCAGCGTCAATTATCGCTGGGCGCCCGAATGGCCCTTCCCAGCCGGCCTCGACGATTGCATGGCGGTTTTGCGCTGGATGCGTGACAGAGGCGCGGACGTTGGCGGCGACGCATCGCGCATAGTTGTTTGCGGAGATTCCGCCGGAGGCAATCTCGCGGCGGCCTTGCCACTAAGAGCGAGAGGCGACGGCGCATCGATTGTCGCGACCATACTATTATGTCCGGTCACGGATTTTCACTTCGAAAAATTTGCGTCCTACGAGCGGCTTGCCCCGACCGGCGTCGTGATCGACGCGTCCTTCATGGGATTTGCGCGCGGCGCCTATCTTTCGAAATCGCAGCAGTGGCGGGACCCCTGCGCAAGCCCGGCGCTCGGCGATTTGACCGGCTACCCGCGAACTCTGCTCGTCAGCGGAACCGCCGATCCGCTTGTCGACGACAATCGCGCCTTTGCCGAGAAATTGACGGCGGAAGGCGTGAAGGTCACGCATTTCATTGGCGAGGCCATGCCGCACGGCTTCTATTTCTTCCCCGGCATATTGAAGGAGACCGACGCAGCCTTCGCGGCGATCGCGAAATTCCTCCCGGCGGCGCTCCAAGGCTAAGTCAAAACAAGCTTCTCTTCGCTGCGCACGAAGCAAAGCTCAAGCACTGGATCTTGATCTTGGTTGCTGTTTGGCCACGTATTAGCCATTCATTATCGATTAAATAAGAAATTCGCCTTAGTACCGAAGGTGCTCAACCGCAGTTTGGAGCGGCAAATGCGCTTGCGAACGCGCTCTCGCGCCCGACTTTTTTCGAAGGTGGCAGTGACCGCCGCCGCGACGCTCGGCTTGGCGCGGACGCCTGTCATGGCGCAGGGCTATTATTTCTGGGGCGACCGCGAGCCTCTCATCAATGCGGTTCCGGAGCCAGAGCGCATCTCTCGCCCGCAACGCCCGGCCGCGCGAAAGAAAATCTCCCGTCCGGCGACCGCCAAAAACGGCGCGGCGTCTCTGCAGGGCGCCAAGCCCGAGGTCGCACAGCTCGACCGGCCGCTCTTCGTCGTCGCCTCCATCGCCGACCAGCAGGTGTCGATCTACAACCACAGCGGCCTGGTCGCCCGTTCGGCGATCTCGACAGGCATCGTCGGACATCCGACGCCCAAAGGCATTTTCACCATCATCGGCCGCGAACGGTTCCACCGGTCCAACATCTATTCCAGCGCGCCGATGCCCTTCATGCAGCGGATCACCTGGTCCGGCATCGCCATGCATCTTGGAGTCGTTCCGGGGCATCCCGCCTCGCATGGCTGCATCAGGCTTCCCGCTGCATTCGCGGCGAAGCTCTGGGGCATGACCAGAATCGGCGAGCGGGTCGTGATCTCGCCGCACGACGTGTTTCCTGCCGAATTCGAACACCCGCTGCTGCCAGCGCCTATGATGCGCGCATCCGAAAAAGGCGCGCCAGGGGGCGACTCTCAACAGCCTCCCAACGTCGCCGCAGATCGCCCCGCCCAGCCTCAGGCGGAGCAGCCTAAAGCCGAGGCGGCCCAAACAGACGCGCCGTCGGCAAGCGCCGCGGATCGGGAGCCGTCCCTCGTCGAGTCCGATCCGCCAGGGGGTGCGCGGCGCGAAAATGCAGAGCAGCCCAAGGCCGAAACCAGCGAAAAAGCTGGGGGAACGGACCCGCTAAAGCAGCCCCTTACCGCAGGCGACCCGCCGGCGGCCAATCCGCAGAACCGGGCGGAGACGCCTAAAATCGACCCCGGTGCCGACGTAACTGGAACCGCCAAAGCCGCGACGGCCGCTGATCTGCAGCAGCCCTCCCCCGTCGAAGCCGACGCGCCAGCCGCGCCTTCGCTGCAACAAGCGGAGCAGTCCGAAGTGGAAACCGGCGACAAGATCGCTTCGGTCGACGCAGCCGCGCCCGCTGCAGACTCGCACCGGCCGGCGCTCGACTCGGCTGAAACGCCTGCGATCAAGGTCGAGCACAATGCGGACCAGCCGAAAAGCGAAGCCTCGGCTGACAGACCCGCGTCCTCGGCTCCCTCGAGCCAAGCCGCCGTCACCGATCGACTGACGGTGAATCCGCGTCAATATGCCCAGCGACTCAAGGCCAAGGCTATGGCCGAAGCGGCCGCCGCCAGCAAAGCCATCAAGGCTATATCCGCTGAAGTCATCCTCAAGCAGAAGGAAGCCGCGCGCGCCGCGGCGGCGCTCCGCGCCGCAGAAGCCGCGCAGGCTGCGGCCCGCGTTAAAGCAGACGCGGCCGCTGCATTGCACGGCGCGGCGGCCGTGGCGGCCGCCAGCCAGCAAGAGCCGGCCATGGCGGCGGAACGCAGCGCGACGGCGGGCGATGAGCAGGCCAAAGCCAAAGCTGACCGCCTGACGAGAACCTATGGCGAAGCTCTGCTCGCTCAGGATGCGGCGCTGCTGACTCAAACGGACGCCGCCTCCGCGTTGGTCGAAGCCACGGCCAAACTCGAACAGGCGAGAGCGGCCGTCGTCGCCGGGGACTCGGATCTGGCGGACGCCGAGCGGCGTTTGGATGAGGCGAAAACGACCGCCGCCGCCGCTGCAACCGCTCAAAGAGAGGCCGAGCGGCGCCTGGCGCCCATCTCGGTGCTGGTCAGCAAGAAGGATCGGCGGATCTATGTTCGCCAGGGCCTGTCGCCGCTTTTTGATGCGCCAATCGAGATCCGCGATCCAAACGCGCCGCTCGGCTCGCATCTTTATATTGCGACGGCGGCCAAGGACGACGGAAGCTCGCTCAAATGGTCGGTCCTGTCGATGCCGGAAGCGCAGACGGAGCGCAGGAAGAATCTGGCGTCGGCCGATGCAAAAGCCGACATATCCTGGGATTGGCGCCCTGCGAGCGCGACCCCGTCCGAGGCTCTGGAGCGCGTCGACATCCCAAAAGACGTTCGCGAGCGGATCGCAGAGCGGCTGTGGACTGGGGCGTCGCTCATCATCTCGGACCAGCCGGTCAGCAGCGAGACCGGAAACGACGGCACGGATCTGACGATCAAATTGCGCTAGGCGGTAGTCTCGGTTGCGGCGATCGAGTCGAGCGACATCGCGCGACGCCGGCGCGCGATTAGCCAAAGGCGCATCCCGCCGGCCATCCACCAAGAGAGGTGAGCGATGAATCTGGACATGAACAAGCTCGACTCGCTGCTCGGAACTGTCGTCAATGAACTGGGCGCCGCTTCCAACGCGGCTCTGGTGATCATCGGGGACAAGCTCGGCCTGTTTCGCGCGCTTTCGCAAGGCGCCGCCACCTCCGCCGAACTCGCCGACAAGACCGGCACGCATGAGCGCTATGTGCGCGAATGGCTCTCCGCGCAAGCGGCTTCCGGCTTCGTCGATTATGACGCCGAAGCGGGCACGTTCTCGATGTCTCCCGAGCAGACCGCGGTGTTTGCGGCCGAGGACAGCCCCGCCTTCATGGTGGGAGGCTTCAGCCTGATGTCGGCGATTTTTCACGACGAACCCAAACTCGCCGAAGCCTTCAAGAGCGGCAAGGGCATGCATTGGGGCGACCATTGCAATTGTCTGTTCTGCGGCGTGGAGCGCTTCTTCCGGCCGGGCTACCGGACGCACCTCGTCGCCGAATGGCTGCCGGCGCTTGACGGCGTCGCCGCCAAGCTCGAGCGTGGCGCGAAAGTCGCCGACGTCGGCTGCGGCCATGGCGTCTCGACCTTGCTCATGGCCGACGCCTTTCCGAACTCGGAATTTGTCGGGATCGACTACCATGAGGGTTCGATCGCGCATGCAAGGGAGATGGCCGACGGTCGCAAGAACGTGCGCTTCGAAGTGGCGCGGGCGCAGGATTTCGCCGGCGCGCGCTACGACCTCGTGACGATGTTCGATTCGCTGCACGATATGGGCGATCCCGTCGGCGCCGTCGCACATATTCGCGACGTCTTGGCGGAGGACGGAACGCTGATGCTGATCGAGCCCGCGGCCGGCGACAGCCTTGCGGAAAATCTGAACCGTGTTGGGCGGGTCTATTACGCCGGCTCGACCCACATCTGCGTGCCGACGTCGCTCAATCAGGACGTCGGGCTCGCGCTCGGCGCGCAAGCCGGCGCGAAGCGCATCGGCGAGGTCGTGCGCGAAGGCGGCTTCTCCCATTTCCGCAAGGCGGCGGCGACGCCGTTCAATATGATCCTGGAGGCGCGACTCTAGGACGACATGAAAAACACCTGTCGGTTGTCTAACGGACGGGCGTTCGAGTTCTGCCGTGCTACGGCGCTGGCGGTCGGTTGATCGTGACTTCAGCGCCCGGCGGCAACTGATCGATCACCAGCAATTTGACCGGAACGGCGCCGACCGTCGCGCCGAAATGCCAGCGGTCGACGCTCTCAATCACGAATTCGCCAGCGTGATAGACGCGCGGCGCGGAATCGCCCTGCTGGACCATCAGTTCGCCTTCAAGAATATAGGCATAGCGCTGATACCGATGCTTATGTTCCGGCAATCTGACGCCGGGCGCCAGAGTGTACATCGAAGCCACGACCTCCAAGGGCCCCTGCGGAAGCGTGATCGGCTGCCCGGTGGCGGTTTTTGTCGCCCTGGCGATTTCCGTCACGACTTCGGCGGGCGCAGGCTCCTTCGCGACGGCCGCGCCGACCAAATTGAAAGCGACGCACAGGACCGCGACAAACCCCAGGCGAATCATCTGCTGCTCCATTCGCGATCTGATTCTTGCGTTCGCCATATAGAACCGTTTCTTCAAGCGCCGGTTCATTTAAACGGCCATGCCGAAAATCTTGCCGACGCCCGCCGTCAGCGCCAGCGCCAATGCGCCCCAGAAGGTCACGCGAACCGCGGCGCGCAGGACGCCGGCGCCGCCGGCTTTCGCGCCGACGGCGCCAAGCAGCGCCAGGCACCCCAAAGACGCGACCGAGACGATGGAGATGATCGCGGCGCGCGGCGCGATCCCGACGATGAGGAGTGGCAGCGCGGCGCCAGCGGCAAAGGTCACGGCCGACGTTAGCGCCGCCTGCACCGGCCGCGCGCTGGCGATCTCCGAGATGCCCAATTCGTCGCGCGCATGCGCGGTCAGCGCGTCCTTCTCCATCAGCTGCAAAGCGACCTGTCGGGCTAGCTCAAGGTCGACGCCGCGCTCGACGTAAATATGCGCAAGCTCCTCCCTTTCGAGCTCGATTTGCTCGCTCAATTCCTTGCGTTCACGCGCGAGATCGGCCTTTTCGGTATCGGATTGGGAGCTGACCGAGACATATTCGCCCGCGGCCATCGACATCGCGCCGGCCACCAACCCCGCCGCGCCGGCGATCAGCACCTCACTGCGCGTCGCTTGCGCCGCGGCGACGCCGACGATCAGGCTCGCCGTCGACACGATGCCGTCATTGGCGCCGAGCACCGCCGCCCGCAGCCAGCCGATGCGCTGGACGAGATGGCTTTCACGGTGCATGCGAAGTCGGCTCATGTTCCCTCTTGGTCAGCGCTGCGTCGCAAGCGCGCGCGCTATTCCTCTCGTGTCGTGTCAATCGCTAAATCAAGAGCCGCGACGCGCCGCGCCGAAGCCGACCAGTTCGCGATGCTCAGGGCGTTGTCGGCGAGCCAATTGAGGGAAAGCTGCACCTGCAAAAAGGCTGCGGCGGCCTGCATCAGATCTCCGAGCGTCAAATCGCCGGCAAGATATTTCGGCGCGCCAAGCAACAGGGGGACGGCGGGAGCCAGTAGATTGTTCGCATGCGTTAAAAAAACGATTTTCGTCTGCCCCTGGATCACGCGCCCCCAGGTTGTTGCGAGCAGAAAGAGAAATCTGTCGAAGGGATTTCCGCTCTGGGCGTCGATCTCGGGCAGCCGATCGGGAATGATCGGAACCCCCTTGACGACGGGATGGCGCAGGTAATCGCCGATATCGCGATCGATGTCCTCGTCGGCTTCCACCACCGCTCTCGATTCGAACTCATGACGGGCGCGGGTGAGCGCATAGCGGAAGTTCCCCTCCGCCGCGGCCTTTGCTTCGACGCTTGCCACCAGCGGTCGCCCGAGCACCCACATGCAAAACGAAGTCACCACTGAATAGACGAAGACCGCGAGCACCAGATAGCCGGGTATGACCACGCCGAGAAACTCATAGGAGCCCCCGACTTGCCAGAGAACGAGGATGAAGGCGGCTGACACCAAGAAAATATTGATGACGCCGCCGGCGAGATCGACAAAAAGCTCGATCGCCAGCCGACCGTCGTCGGCGATGCGGGCTTCCGGATTATCGATCGCGGGGGATATGGCGCAGGCTTGGCGAGACTCATTGACGAGCCATTTTTCGATGAGCGAGGCGGTGAGCCACAATCGCCAGTTGACCTGAAGTCGCATACGAAACTGCGTTGTGGCGATCGAGGCAAGACCGACGCCGACGGCCAGAATGGCGAGTTGAAGAATTCCCCCGGTCACCTCATCGACTTTATGCGTTTCAAGCGCGTCGAAGAAACTCTTGCTCCAGCGATTCACGGCCAGAGCCATGTAAGTGTTCACAACCAGGCAGATAAGAAATCCAACCGAGAGAACCCACGCCGGGCGTTGCGTCTGGCCTCTCCAATAGCCCATCGCAAGCCAGAGGAACCGCTGAATCACGTCGTTCCCTTCGAGCGAGATTTGTGAGATCGGCTTGAGGATTGCGCTGCGCGCGCGAGCGACAAGACCCTATTCATGCTTCGCTTTGTAGCTGGTCTGGGCGCAGCAGGAAACGCCGGCGGATCGGGGGGCGTTGCCGCCGGTCAATGTGGGATTGCAACACCCGAGCCTTGGGTGGCGGTCCGCATTGCAATGTGACCCACAGAGTGGTACATATACCCCTATAAAGTTGCGGCATGATCGAAAGCTTTCGGGACGATTGGCTGCGCGCCTTCTTTGTCGACGACGTCGTTCAAAGAAAATCCCGCCCGATCTCGAAAACCGCCTGTTCCGCAAACTCCAGATGATCGACGATGCGACGACGGATCAGGATTTGCGTGTCCCGCCGAGCAATCACTTCGAGAAACTGCGCGGCGATCTTTCCGCCTTTCATTCGATCCGGGTGAACAAGCAGTGGCGACTTATCTTTCAGCGGGATGGCGCTAAGGGCGAAGCATCCGGCGTCTATCTGGACAATCACAGTCACCAGTGAGGCGAGCCATGTTGATGACGACGCGCAAGCCGGTGACGGTGGCGGAGATTCTGGTCGAAGAGTTCATGGAGCCGATGGGGCTGACCCAGGCCGCGCTGGCGGAGGCGATGGGCGTCCAGCGCAAGCATGTCAACGAACTGTGCAATGACCGCAGGAATGTGACGGCGGCGACGGCGCTCATTCTCGCCCGCGTGTTCGGCAATAGTCCCGACTTCTGGCTGAACGTGCAGCGACGCAGCGATTTGTGGGAAGCGATGAACTCACCTCGCGAGCGCGAGCGTATCGAACGGGCGAAGCCGTTGAAGGCCGTCGCGTGATGCGCGCCGGCGCTCCCTTGACGCAGCCGACGATGGCCGCATCCCGGCGCCGAAATCGCGAAGCGAGCGCCAGCGTAGCGTTCTGAACTGGCGGGCCGAGAACAATGAAGATGAAGATGGGAACTACGTCTGCGCTATAGCCCTATGATATTTCCTGCTGGAGTGCGGGAGCGATAGGAAGGCGCATGACGTGGTGGCGACGCTGGCCGGACGTGATTAACGCCGTCATCCAAATCCAGCAAGACTCATGCAGATCGACAGCTGCCGAACCAATCGACAACTTTCTAAGTGGAACCTACCTCCGCTGAAGCACACTGAGAATTCTTGGGTTAGGCGCCGGTGCGGGATCTGACATGAGCGTTCATCGGGAAATGACGCCTGACAGCGTCGACTTTCAGGCTCTGCAGGCGGAGTGCGGGCAGGTGGACTTTCCGGCCGGCGAGAGCCTGCGGACGGCCGGCCAGCATTACCAGGACATGTATCTGCTGGTCGAGGGCGCCGTCGAGGTGGATTTCATCCCCGCCGGTCGCAAAGGCCAGGTCGTGTTGACAGGTTTTGGCCAGCCCGTGGGCGAAATCGGCTTTTTGCACGGGCGTCCGGCAACGGCGACTGTCACAGCACTTAGGCCAACGCGCGCGTTACGTATCGACGATGCCACTTTTTTGCGCCTGGAAACGCGGCACCCGGCCGCATTTGCCTCGATTTTGCGTCGCCTCGCGGAAATCGCTGAAGATCGAACCAGTCAGAATCTCGTTCTCTATCTGCCGACAGAATTCGCTGGCGAGCAAAGCGTCGAGGTTCTGCTGTGCCGCAACGAGGAGATGCTCACGCGCGCACAGCGGTTGCGATATGAAGTCTACTGCGAGGAATTGGCAAGAAGATCCCCGTTTGCCGACCATGAAAAGAAGGTCATCGCCGACGAACTGGACAAATTTGGCCGCACGTTGATTGCGATCGAGGCGGGGAAGGCCATAGGCACGCTACGCGGCAATCTTCCGCGCGAGGGGCCGCTTGGCGCCCTGGCGCAGCTTTATGGAATGGAGTCGTCGCCGCATTTTCCTGACTGCGTCGCAGTTTGCACAAAATTCGTCGTGCGGAAATCAACGCGCACGGGTCCCGCAGCATTGAAGCTGATGTCCGCAATGGTCCGCCTCGGTCTTCGACTCGGCGTGAAGGAATGTTTCATAGACTGCGTTCCGTCCCTCTTGCCCTTCTATAAGGCGATCGGCTTTTCCGTCGCAGGCCCCATGTTCCTTCATGTCGAAAATGGTCCG
Source organism: Methylocystis sp. L43 (assembly GCF_015709525.1). GTDB lineage: Bacteria > Pseudomonadota > Alphaproteobacteria > Rhizobiales > Beijerinckiaceae > Methylocystis. Next base: position 41,746 of record NZ_JADNRA010000035.1, read on the forward strand.
TCGCTGCCGATGGCGATCGACGTTGTCAAACATGGCGCGCGCCTGAAGTGAGCGACGGGACGTCGCACTTGAACGACCGATATGGAGGGAAGGCGGCCATGCTCACAACGACGGAATGGATGATGCTGCTGGCGATTGCAGCGCTCGGGCATGTGATGGCGCTGATTTGGCGCTTTGCGGCGATGAGCGAGTGGAAATTGTGCGGGCGCAAGATCTATGACCTGTCGATCAGCGAGGAGCAGATTTGGCGCGAGCTGAAGAATTCGCTGCATGCGCCCATACATGCGGTGATCCTGGGCGCCTTTCTTCTGCTCGGGTTTTTCGTCAACCGCAGCCTATCGTCGTTCATCGCGACCGCGCTTGCGACAACGCTGTGGGCGGAGGTCTGGCATTATGTTTCTCATCGCGCTTTCCATCTGACCGCGTTGCATTGGATTCACGCCGAACATCACCGCAGCCGGATCAACAGCCCGTTCACCGCAATCTCCTTCTCCTTTACTGAAAAGATCATATTTGACCTCGGATTGCTCGGGCCCCTGGCGGTCATTGATCATTTCGTTAGCTTGAACATTTATGGCATAGCCGCTTGGCTTATCGGTTATCTCGTCATCAATTCCTTCAGCCATGCGAATTTTGAAATAAAGTCACGCGACTATAACAAGTGGTCTGGAAAGATTCTGACGACGGCGACCTATCACGCGCTGCATCATTCTCGATATACGGGCAATTATGGTCTCGGAACGCGGATCATGGACCGCGCTTTCGACACTGAATGGGCTGACTACGAAGCGCTTTACGACCGCGTCAATCGCGAGCGGCGGCCACTGCGCAATCTGCGCGAGAAGGCTGCGCCGGTCGGTGCGCCGCCGGTTGCGCCATAGACCCGTGGCCATGCCGGAAAATCCGCGCGGCCGGCAGGCGATAGCCCCGAGGAATCAAGGCACACGGGTCTCTGCGACGTAAACGGCTGCCGAGTCACAGCCAATGTCGACGAGGCTCTGTCCATCGTGCGTGATCTTATCGGTCGTCGCTCAGCGGGCGATTCCGATGGAAAAGCGGGACGACCTCGCCGCCCGTCATTTGAAGGATCGTCTGCCTGACCCAGAGCGTCTTTCCGAAATCCTAGCCTCCGTTACCAACCGGCGGCAGGATCGCGCGCGAGCGTCGCCGCGAGCATGTCCCGAACTCATCCGGCTTTGTGGAGAAGCCCGCGAATGCATCCGTCTTCCCGGCGATGGCTATCGCCGGGACCTGCTTCGCGCCTCGCTCAGTGGGTCAAAGTCGCAGAGTGGGAAGTCCGCATCATGGGATCAAACGGAAAGTTGCTGCGAACCCTCGCCGGCGCAGCAGGCGCAAAATTGGCTATCGGCCGCGCGCCCACTTCTGTTCTGACCTGGCGGAGGGGGCGGGATTCGAACCCGCGATACGGTTTCCCGCATACACACTTTCCAGGCGTGCGCCTTCAACCACTCGGCCACCCCTCCGCGAAGCGCGCACTATATTCACGCGCGACCGGAACGCAACGCCAAGCATGGACAGACGCGGCCGCGGCGCCTATTCTCCCCACGCTTTTTCGACCCCTCGCAACATTTACGTTCTAACGAAGAGACCATGCTGCGACTCCTCACAAGACTGATCGGCCTTCTCCTGCTCGCCGGCGGCTTCATCGCCCTCATCGTCGACGGCACGCGCTCGATCGCCGCCGGCCGCGTCATGGTGACGAGCATCAGCAGGGGAACGTCCGCGGTGTTTCCCGGCCTCTACCAGTCGCTGCAGTCGAACGTCGAGAACGTCTCCGCCTTTCTGTGGGACCCGGTTCTGACCACGCTGATGCTGGCGCCGGTCAGCGTCGCGTTTGGCGGCGTCGGGGCCCTGCTGATCCTGCTCAGCCACCGGCGGTCGGCGCCTCTCTATTACGCACGGCGCTAGTTTCCCTCGAGCCGCCACACTATATCGGGCGCCATGACGATCTTCGACGAACTCGGACTTTCCAAACTGCTCGGGCCCATACCCGACCGCGAAACGCCGGTGGCGCATGGCGCGCGCCATTTCGTTAACGGGCGGCCGCTCGATCCGCCATTTCCGCTGGGGTCCGAACAGGTTCTCTTCGGCATGGGCTGCTTTTGGGGCGCCGAGCGCAAATTCTGGCAGGCCGGCGACGGCGTCTATGTGACGGCGGTCGGCTACGCCGGCGGCGTGACGAAAAATCCCACCTATGAGGACGTCTGCAGCGGCCGCACCGGCCATGCGGAGGTGGTGCGCGTCGTCTACCAGCCGCCGGCGATGAGCTTCGAAGCGCTGTTGCGCCTCTTCTGGGAGGGCCATGACCCGACGCAGGGCATGCGCCAGGGCAATGACGCCGGCACGCAATATCGCTCGGCCATCTATGTCTCGACGCCGGAACAGCTCGCCGCCGCGAAGGACTCGCTCGCCATGTATCAACGCGTATTGACGCAAGCGAATCTCGGCGCGATCACGACGGAAATCCGCGAAGCTCCGCCGTTTTATTACGCCGAAGAATATCACCAGCAGTATCTCGCTAAAAACCCCGCCGGCTACTGCGGACTCGGCGGAACCGGCATCGCCTGCCCGCTCGGCTCTTGCGACTAGAGCGCTTCCCGATCACATGGGAATCATGTGATCGATAAGGAATCGCTCAAAATCAAAACATTGGAGCAGGTTCTCATAGAAAAGTCGGTCAACTTTTTCGGAACCTGCTCTGAGCCCTATCGCGCGCGCAAGACCTCGCGGCAGGCTGACGGCAATCCCGCCATGGTCATCGGGGGCCAGCTCTTGCCGCCCGGCGTTCTCGGGCGCAGCACCTCATCCTTGAACCACCAGGCGAGCGACGCGTCGCAGCCGTCGCCGGCGGGGGTCGGGTCCTGGTCGCGGCAGTTGGAGCCGTTCGGGCAGTGAAGCCGGATGTGGAAATGGTAGTTGTGGCCCCACATCGGCCGCACCTTGTGCATCCAGCTTTCGCCCTGCGCCGAGCGGCATAACGCGCGTTTGATCGCGGCGTTGACGAAGATGCGCTGCACGGCCGGCTCCATCGCCGCCGCGCGGATCACGGCGATATGGCCTTCGCTCCATATGTCGGTCCGAACGTCGAGCCGATCGTCGCGCACGACGTCGGTCGACATCACCTCTTCGCGCTCTTCGCGCGTCAACTCGCGATTGGGCATCGGCGTGAGCCAGATGTCGGCGTCGAGGCCGATCTGATGCGACGCGTGGCCGTTCAGCATCGGCCCGCCGCGCGGTTGCGACAGATCGCCGATGAGCAGGCCTGGCCAGCCCGATTCGCGCGCCGCCTTCGACGAAAAATGCTTCAAAAAGGCGATGAGATTGGGATGACCCCAATTGCGGTTGCGCGACAGGCGCATGACCTGCCAGTGGGGGCCGTTGATCGGCAGCGGCTCGCCGCCCGCGAGACAGCCGCGCGAATAGAAGCCGATCGGATCGGGATGGAGCGGCGCCGCCGCCTGCGCGCGGCCGAACAGCTCTCGCGCCGGCGTCACCGGACTGGACGGATTGGCGAGCGGCGGCAGCGGCTTTGGATCGAGCGTGCCCCTATCCTGCGCCAGAGCGCCATCTGTCGTCGCCAGCGCCGCCAAGGACGCCAGGGACCCCAAGCCTGCTAAGGCGAACAGCGCCACGCGCAGCGCGCGCAATATCGAATTTGTCGTCATGGGCGTTTCGCCCCCAGTCGCGAAGCGCGCGTCGCCGGCGCAAAGGTTTGCGATTCATCCTTGCCGCGAAAGCTTACCGCTTCATTTAGTTTGATGGAGCGCCAAGCCACAGCAGAAACGCCGGCGAGGCCGCTTGCGCGTTCGGTTAGGAGTCCGTCATGCGTATTCCCGTCATCCTTCCTTTCATTCTTTGTCCATTCGTGGGTGCGAGCGCGGCGAACGCCGCCGCCCACATCCATATCAATCTTTCGACGCAGACCATGCATGTCCAGTCTTCGTCGGGCAGCTATTCGTGGCCGGTGTCGACGGCCCGCGCGGGCTATTCTACGCCGCGCGGCTCGTTTGCGCCCACCGGCATGCAGCCCATGCATTATTCGCGAAAGTATCACATGTCGCCCATGCCCCACTCGATCTTTTTCCGCGGCGGCTATGCGATTCACGGCTCTTATGAGACCGGGATGCTCGGCCGGCCCGCGTCGCACGGCTGCGTGCGCCTGTCGCCCGGCCACGCGGCGATGCTGTATCAAATGGTGCGGAATGAAGGCGGCCGCATTTCGATCACCGGCTCGCCGCCTCACGGCCAATACTATGCCAGCGCGCGGCGGGGGAGCAGCGTCCACTATGCGTCCTCGCGCGGCCGTTCCTATTATGGCTCGGGCTACGCAGTCGCCGATCCTTTCGCCGCTCTGTTTGGCGGCGGCCTTTTCTGAACGCTTGAAGCGCTTCCCGGTCGCATGGAGCATGTGATCGGTAAGAAATCGCTCAAAATCAAATTGTAGCAGGTTCTCATCGTCAACTTTCGGCGCCTGCTCTAAGCAAGGGCCTGTCCTCCCGGGGGCGGGCCCGCTCCTTGTTTTCGCCTTTTGCGCCCCATTAATGGATCGCGACGCTTGCCGCGCGCTTTCTTTGCGCGCGATAAGGAGCTCAAAAGCAGCAAGGAAGCTTCCAGTTGACGACATTCGATCGCCGCCGCTTTCTTTTGGGAGCCGGCGGCTTGGGAGCCGGCGGCTTGGCCTTCGCCGGCTCAGCCTCGGCACAGGCTCCGGACGCGGCCGAAGAGTTGCAGGTTCGCGTCGAGAATAATTCGGCGCCCGAGCTCTGCGCCGAGAAGGACAATGTCGAACTCGACTTCATCTCGCCGCGCGTGCGCAGTCTGCAGATCCAGGCCGTGCACCCCTCCTACATCAACACGATCGCCTCGGATCGCTGGGCGCCCGACTGGTCGAGCTGCGATTTCACCGTGGACCCCAAGGCGTTTTCGCAGGCGCGCCGCAAGACCTTCTGGGAGACGCCGGAATTCTGGCTGACGGGCTACACCTTTCCCTCGTTTTGGCGCCCCAACGACGTGCCGATCCGCGTCGGCGATTCCGTCGAGCACGGCTTCCATCTGATCCAGCTCTGGATGTGGCATCGTGAACGCGCCGAAGAAATCATGGTGCTCTATCCGCCCGACGGCTATTGGCGGGCGCGGCCGCTGCCCTTCGACGACATGCGCTGGACGGCTTACGGCTCGTCCTTTCTCATCGGGCCGGTCGAGACGCAGGAGCGGCCGATCGTCGATCTCGAGGAAATCGTCTTCGAGCCACAATCGCGTAGCCTGATCCTCAAATTCAGGCGCGGCGGCGAAGGCCGCCTCTCGATCAAAAGCGTCGATCAGGACCGGATAACGCTCGACGTCTCCTTCAGTCAGGCGATGCCGAACGGATTGCCCTTCGCGGCGCTGCGGTCGATGTACGCCATGGAGACGATGAGCGACGCCGCCATCGTCGCCTGGCGCAGTAAGCGCGGGAAGAGTTGGGAGGAAGCGCCCGTCATTCGCTTTCCTGGCGCCAGTGCGACGGAAGTGTGGGTCGGCCGTCATCTGCCGTCACGCCATAATCTTTCGGCGCCCGACATGGTGTTCAGCAAATTCCAGGGCGCGCCGCCGGCGGCCGCGCGCCGATGAGTCAGGCCCGCTGGTGGGCGCTCGACGCGGCGCGCGGAATCGCCGTCCTGGCGATGGTCGTTTTTCACGTCATCTGGGATCTCGCGCATTTCGGCTATGCGCCGGCTAATCTCCCTTGGTCGACGCCCGTCAGGCTCTTCGGCCATTCGATCGCCTTCGCTTTTCTCTTCATCGCCGGCGTCGCGCTGGTCCTGGCGAATCGGGAGCATATGCGCTGGCCGGCCTTCTGGCGCCGCTTCGCGCTCATCGCCGCGGCGGCGGCGCTGGTGACGGCCGGCACCTATGCCCTTTTTCCCACCTCCTATGTGTTCTTCGGCATTCTGCATTGCATCGCGGCCGCCAGTCTGATCGCCGTTCCCTTTCTTTTCGCGCCGTGGCCAGCCGCATTCGCTTGCGGCGCCTTTTTCCTTCTCGGCGGTGAGTTCTTCGCGTCGGCCGCCTTCAACGCCGATTGGCTGCAATGGATCGGGCTTTCGACCAGCGAACCGATGACCCAGGACTGGCGCCCGCTGTTTCCCTGGGCCGGCGCGCTGCTCCTCGGCGTGGCGGGGGGAAAACTCGCTCTCCCCCTTTACGGGGAGAGGCTTGGCGTGAGCGGCGAGGGCATTTCACGCGAAAGAATGACGCAGAAAAATTCGCGGGATTTTGCCACGCCGCCAAACCCCCAGGCCCCTCACCCTAACCCTCTCCCCACGAGTGGGGAGAGGGGACCGCTTCCCTTCCTCGGCCGGCACAGCCTTCTCATTTATCTCGCACATCAGCCGGCGCTCTTCGCGCTCTTTATGGGACTCGCCTATCTCATTCCGCCCGCCGTCGACGCGACGGAATTCGTCGCCTCATGCGAAGCGCGCTGCATGAATGAGGGCGGCGAGGGAAAAATCTGCCACGACGCCTGCGCGTGCACGGCGCGGGAGGCGATCAGCAGCAAGGCGCTCGCCGGCGTGACCGATGAGGTCGAGCGTGGACGAAGGCTCAACGAGATCGCGCAGAGGTGTGTGGCGAACGGCAGATGAGCCTTGCATTGCCCTCATGCTGAGGAGCGCCTGCAAGGCGCGTCTCGAAGGGCGAGGAAAATGGCGGCGCATCCTCGTCCTTCGAGACGGCGGCTTTGCCGCCTCATCAGGATGAGGATGCTTTTTTCACATCCCGCCGAGATGCTCGGCGACGGTGAAAATATCCTTGTCGCCGCGGCCGCACATATTCATCACCATCAGATGATCGCGCGGCTTCTGCGCCGCGAGTTCGAATACTTTCGCCAGCGCGTGCGACGGCTCCAGCGCCGGAATGATCCCCTCGAGTTTTGAGCAGAGCTGAAAAGCGCTCAGCGCCTCCTGATCGGTGGCGTTCAGATATTTCACGCGGCCGATCTCATGCAGCCAGGAATGTTCCGGGCCGATGCCGGGGTAATCCAGCCCCGCCGAAATCGAATGGCCTTCGAGAATCTGGCCGTCGTCGTCCATGAGCAAATAAGTGCGGTTGCCGTGCAGCACGCCCGGACGCCCGCCGGTGAGCGACGCCGCATGGCCGTTCGGCACATGGACGCCATGGCCCGCCGCCTCGACGCCGTAAATCTCGACGCCGGCGTCGTCGAGAAACGGATGGAACAGGCCGATGGCGTTGGAGCCGCCGCCGATGCAGGCGACGAGCGAATCCGGTAAGCGCCCTTCCATCTCCTGCATCTGAACGCGTGTTTCATTGCCGATGATCGACTGAAAATCGCGCACCATCGCCGGATAGGGATGCGGCCCCGCCGCCGTGCCGATGCAGTAGAAGGTGTCGGCGACATTCGTCACCCAGTCGCGCAGCGCCTCATTCATCGCGTCCTTCAAGGTGCGGGCGCCCGACTGCACGGGGATGACTTCGGCGCCGAGCATCTTCATGCGGAAGACGTTGGGCTTCTGCCGCTCGACGTCGACGGCGCCCATATAGACCACGCAGTCGAGGCCAAAGCGCGCGCAGGCGGTGGCGGTCGCGACGCCATGCTGGCCGGCGCCCGTCTCGGCGATGATGCGTTTCTTGCCCATGCGCCGCGCGAGCAGGATCTGCCCGAGCACATTGTTGATCTTATGCGCGCCGGTGTGGTTGAGCTCGTCGCGCTTGAAATAGACCTTGGCGCCTTTGCCCTCGCCCGCGCGTTCGCGCACATAATCGGTGATGCGCTCGGCGAAATAGAGCGGCGAGGGGCGCCCGACATAATGTTTGTGGAGGCTCGTGAGCTCCTCGTGAAAGGTGGGATCGATCTTCGCCTTCTCGTACGCCGCTTCGAGGTCGAGCACGAGCGGCATGAGCGTTTCGGCGACGAAACGCCCGCCGAAAATGCCGAAGCGGCCGTTTTCATCCGGGCCGGCGCGGAAGGAATTGGGAATCGGCTTGTTCACGGGGGCGTCCTCGCTCTGCGTCGCTACCCCCTCCCCAGCCCTCCCCCGCTACGGGAGAAGGAGTCAGATTCGGCGCTTCATCGAGTTTCCCGCAATGCGGCTCGTTGGCGTCCCCTCTCCCGCGTAGCGGGGGAGGGACAGGGAGGGGGCCGATCCGTCGGCGCAGTCTTAAACTGTCAAACGCCGCTATGAAAGCCGAGCGGCGGCCAGGAAGGCTGCAATCTTCGCTGCGTCCTTGACGCCGCGTTCGCGCTCGACGCCGGAAGAGACGTCCACCGCGCGAGCCCCGGTTCGGCGCATCGCTTCCGCCACATTTTCGGGCGTGAGTCCTCCCGAGAGCATCCAGTGCTTCGCAGCGACGCCGCGCAGCAGAGACCAGTCGAAAGCGACGCCGGCGCCGCCGGGAACCGCCGCGTTCGGCGCGGGCTTGGCGTCGAACAGAATGACGTCGGCGACGTCTTCATAGGCGCGCGCCGCCTCGACGTCGCCGGACGTCGCGACGCCCGCCGCCTTGATGACCGGCAGGCCGAAGCGCGCCTTCACCTCGGCGACCCGCGCCGGCGTCTCGCTTCCGTGAAGCTGGAGATAGTCGGGCGCGAGCGCGTCGATGATGTCTTGAAGCGCTTCGTCGTCAGCGTCGACGGTGAGCGCGACTTTGCTGATGCGATCCTGCGCGAGAAGACCAAGCGTGCGGGCGGTCTCGAGGTCGATATGGCGCGGACTTTTCTCGAAGAAGACGAAGCCCGCCATGTCCGCGCCGGATTCGATCGCCGCGAGAAGCGTCTCGGGCGACGACAGACCGCAGATTTTAACGATGGCTGATTGCGTCATGGCCGCGCTTGTCGCGGCCATCCACGCCGGCCGCTACGGTTATTTTGCAAAGTTGGCGCGCGTTCTTGAACGTGGATGGCCGGCGCAAGGCCGGCCATGACTAGGGAAGTCGGGCGCCCACTACCCGCGATTATACGCGTCCTCGAAGCGGACGATATCGTCTTCGCCAAGATAGGAGCCCGTCTGCACTTCGATCAGCTCCAGATCGATCTTGCCCGGATTGGTCAGGCGGTGCTTGCTGCCGATCGGCAGATAGATCGACTCATTCTCATGGACGAGATGGATTTCCTCGTCGCGGCCGACCTCCGCCGTGCCGCGCACGACGATCCAATGTTCGGCGCGGTGGAAATGCTTCTGCAGCGACAGCCGTTGGCCGGGCTTCACCACGATGCGCTTCACCTGATAGCGCTGGCCCTCGTCGATCCCCTGGTAATAGCCCCAGGGCCGGAAGATGCGCTTATGTTCGCCGGCCTCGCGCCGGTTCTCGCTGCGCAACTGATCCACGAGCTGCTTAACCTGATCGCCATGCTCATGGCTGAGCACCAGCACCGCATCCTGCGTGGTCACGACGATGATGTCATCAACGCCGACGACCGTCGTCAGCGTGTCCTCGGAGCGCACATGGACGTTGCGGGCGTTCATGACGACGCCTTGGCCGCGGATGGAATTGCCGAGTTCGTCGCGGTCCGACAATTCCCAGACGGCGCGCCAAGTGCCGACGTCGGACCAGCCGATGTCGGCGGGAATCAGCGCCGCTTTGTCGGTCTTCTCCATCACGGCGTAGTCGATGGATTTCTTCGGGGCATGCGCGAAGGCTTCGGCGTTCAGGATCATGAAGCCGAGATCCTGGCGGGCGGTTTCGATCGCGGCTTCGGCGGCGGCGAAAATGCCCGGCTCGAACTGCGCGATCTCCGACTGCATGACGTCGGCGCGAAAGATGAAGTTGCCGCTGTTCCAGAAATAGCCGGCGTCGACATAGTCCTGCGCCGTCGCGCGGTCCGGCTTTTCGACAAAGGCGTCGAGCTTGTAGACCTCGCAACAGGACTCGAGCGGCGCGCCGGGGCGCAGATAGCCGTATCCCGTCGCCGGGCCGTCGGGCTTGACGCCAAGCGTGACGATATAGCCCTGGGCCGCCGCGGCGCTCGCCCGCTTGCACAGATCAATGAGGCCATCGGTGTCACGCACGACATGGTCTGCGGCGAGCACGACGACGATGGTGTCGGGCGCGCGGCGCGCGGCGAGGCCCGCCGCGACGGCGACCGCCGGACCCGAGTCGCGGCGCGACGGCTCCAGCACGACGTCCGCCTGCGCGCCGATCTCGCGCAGCTGGTCGGCGATGAGGAAGCGGTAGTCGAAGTTGGAGACGACGATCGGCCTTTCGAACGCCGGGTCAGCGAGCATCGCCAAGGTCGTCTGAAAGGTGGAGCGCTCGCCAACGAGCGGAATAAACTGCTTGGGAAGCGTCTCGCGTGACTCGGGCCACACCCGCGTCCCCGATCCCCCGCACATAATAACGGGCAATATCTTCGTCATAAGCCCCTCTAGCACTCGGCCGCGCCCGCCCCGGGGCAGCAATAGTTGTCAGCCCGACTATTGGCAATACGATGGCAAAGCTATGGGCATAAGCGCAAGCGCCGCTATTTGCCCTTCTTCTCAAGTTCGGCCTTGAGCGCCGCAAGCTTGGCGAAGGGCGAATCCGGATCGGGCTGGCGCTCGCGCCGCTCCGGCGCGGCGAAGCCTGCAGGGCGCCGGGCGCGGGCGTCATCGCGCGGCGGGCGGCCCTCGAAGCGCGGCTTTCCGGCCGGACGCCCCTCCTTGCCTGGAGCGTTGCCGGGCCGCTGGTCGCGGCGCGGCGGCCGCTGCTGCTTGTCCTCAGCGCCCTGACCGGGCGCCTGCCGATGCGCGCCGGCCTCGCGGGGGCGCGGAGCGGAATGCACGTGGCGCTGCGGACGCCAGATTTCGATGGATTCCGGCTCGGTCGGCGCGGCTTTGGCCGGCGCAGCCGCCGAGGCGGGCTCTTCTCGCGCGTCAGTCGCTGTCGCCTCTTCTTCGCGCGCCTCGGCGCTTTCTTCCACGGCGACGGACGCCGCCGCCTCCGTCGTCGGCGCTTCATCGGCGGCAGGCGTCTCGACCGGCGCTTCCGCCGAGGCGGCCGGTTGCGACGCGAGAGCCGGCTCCGCTTCCGCGGCGACAGGCGCCTCGGCGGCGGCGCTTTCGGCCTGAATATCCTCGCCCGCGGCTTCCGCAGGCTTGGCCGCAGCTTTTGGCGTCACAGGCTCCATCGCAGCCGCGGGCACGATCGCAACGGTAATCGCCGGCCCCGGGCGCTGCGTCGAAGCATAGCCGAGCGACTTCAGGATCGAGGAAAAAGCCTCGCCGGAACAGCCCGTCAGCGAGGTCATCGCGACGGTGACGACGAAGCCGTCGGCGTCGGCCGCGCCGGGCGGCGGCTCGCCCGCGGTGAGCCCCGGACGGTAGGCGATCGCCGGCCGAATGAGATCGGCGAGACGTTCGAGAATATCGACGCGAACGACGCGCTCGCCGCAGACCCGAAAGCCGGCGGCGCGATAAAAACCTTTCGGGATCGATGCGTCGGCGGCGAAGGAGGTGCGTCCGGAGGCCGCCAGATGCGGCACTTCCTCAAGACCCCTCACGTTCTCGAGACCGCCGTGATGCAGCGCCCAGAGCAGCGCCGAAAGCGCGCGCGGCGCCGGCTTGAGGAGCGCGGGCAGATAGATGTGATAGGCGCCGAACCGCACGCCGAGCTTGCGCAGCGCGGCGCGGTCCTCCTGGGAGAAAGCCTTCACGTCCTTGGCGACGCGCGCGCGGTCCAGCACGCCCAATTCTTCCGCGAGCTGAAAGGCGACGCCGCGCGTCACCCCTTCCAAGCCTTCGCCCTTCTCCAGCTGCTCGAGCGGCCCGAGCAGCTTCTTGACATGTTGCGCGAGCCAAAGGTCGAGGCGTTGCTTGACCTTCTCCAGAGCCGGTCCTGTCAGCTGCTCGTCGGCAAGCACGCGCGTCGTGGGCGCCAGCACGCCGGCGCCGGAGGCGATTTTCCCCACAGGCTCGCCGAGCCAGCGAATCAGGCCGTCATTGCCGAGCGCGAAGGCGTCGTCGACCGCGTCGAAGACGCGGGTCGCGCGCGCCTCGAACTCTCCAGCAAGCGCCTTCTGCGCCGCGGCGTTCAACGTCTTGGCCGCTTCGCCTGCCGCGCCGGGGTCCGGCGTGAAGCGAAATCCCTGGAGGCTTCCGACGTGCTGGCCTTCGACCAGAACGTCGCCGGCGGCGTTGATTTCGGCTTCAAGCATCGCGTTCTCTCTTAAGCGGCGCGCCAGCACGCTGGTGCGGCGGTCGACGAAACGCTGCGTCAGTCTGTCGTGCAACGCGTCGGATATGCTGTCCTCTACCCGACGCGCGACGCTCTGCCAATGCTGAGAGTCGTCGAGCCAGCCGGAACGGTTGGCGATAAAACTTGCGGTACGCACTTGCGCGAGGCGGTTCGACAGCGTCGCGATGTCGCCGTCGATGCGGTCCACCGCTTCGATCTGCCGCGCCATCCAGTCCTCGGGGATCTTGCCGCGCCGGGCGACGAACGCGAATATCGCCAGCGCGAGCTCGGCGTGAGCGGCGGGCGAAGTCTTGCGATAGTCGGGGATCTGACAGGCTTCCCAAAGCCGCGCGACATCGGCCGTCGTCTTGGCGTTGCGGCGCGCGATGTCGTCGCGGCTCGCGGCTTCAAGCGCCCTTTGATCGTCTGCGACCCGCGCGCGCACCAGATCCGGATGCGCCGGGACCTGATCGAGAGAATGCATCAGCGCGTCGATCGAAGAAAAATCGAGGGCGCTGTTGCGCCACTGCAGCGTCTTCACTGGATCGAAGCAATGGTCTTGCAACGCCTCGATCAAGTCGTCGTCGAAGGGCGGGCAACGGCCGGTCGCGCCAAAAAAGCCGTCGCTCATATGGCGACCCGCTCTGCCGGCGATCTGTCCAAATTCGGCCGGCGTCAGTCTCCTATGGCGCAATCCGTCGAATTTGCGATCGGACGCGAAGGCCACATGGTCGACGTCGAGGTTGAGGCCCATGCCGATGGCGTCCGTCGCGACAATGTAGTCGACGTCGCCGCTTTGATAGAGCTCGATCTGCGCGTTGCGCGTGCGCGGCGACAGCACGCCGAGCACCACGGCGGCCCCGCCGCGCTGGCGCTTGATGAGTTCCGCGATCGCGTAAACCTCTTCGGCCGAAAAGGCGACGATGGCGGTGCGCGGCGGCAGCCTCGAGATTTTCTTGTCGCCGGCGAAGGAAAGTTTTGAAAGTCTCGGACGCGTGAAGATCGGCGCGCCGGGAAAGAGCTCCGTAACAAGCGGCGCCATCGTCGCCGCGCCGATCAGCAGCGTTTCCTGGCGTCCGCGCCAGTGGAGTAGCCTGTCGGTGAAAATATGGCCGCGGTCGAGATCGGCGGCGAGCTGGATCTCGTCGATCGCGACGAAATCCGCCTGGACGTCGCGCGGCATGGCTTCCACCGTCGCGACCCAGTAGGCCGGCGCCCGGGGCTTAATCTTTTCCTCGCCGGTGATGAGCGCGACGTTTTCCGCGCCGACGCGCTCGACGACGCGATTATAGACCTCGCGGGCGAGCAGGCGCAGAGGCAGCCCGATGACGCCGGAGGGAAAGGACAGCATCCGCTCGATGGCGTGATGCGTCTTGCCGGTGTTGGTGGGGCCGAGCACCGCCGCCACGCCCCTGTCGAACGGCTTTGCGCGGGGGGCGGCGCGGCTCGTCGGGTAAGACGGCGCGACTGTCATTTGTTCTTTGCTGCCTGACGCGCGCCGCAGCGCGCCCTCGTTTCATATCGAAACTTAGAGCAGGGCGCGACTTTACCTTCTGAACAGCCTGCGAACGAATCGCGCCCGAATCGCTGACTCTCGCCGAGTCATGCTCTGTTCCAACAATATATGGATGCGCGGGCAAATCGAAACGCCAGAACTTGCGAGAACGGCCCATCGATGGCGTCGCGCGCACGCATAGCGAAAAAGCCGCCGGCGGACTCTTTTCGGCGGGTCTGTCAACGGCCAAGATTAGCCGGTTTGGCGTCTTACCGTTAAGCTTTGGGATTAACCGGGAACGCAGCAGGCACGAATCAGCGTTCGATCTCAGTTGGCGTTGCGTTCCGGCGAATTTGCGCGACCCTCGATCGCGTCATCGCCGCGTCGATACGAGGAGCGAGGAGAAAACGACCAACAACGCTTAACGCTGCGTCCTTGTCTGGGACGCTTGAACGAGGCGGCGCGGCGTTCGCGCGCGTGGCCCCTCGACGTTGCGGCGGCTTTGCGCGGCGCGCCTCTGCGCCTATTGGTAAACGCCAAGGTTGATTCGCATGTTTGGCGAGACTCCAAAAAACGGAGCGAACCGGCGGTGCGCGAACGGGGGAATAACGGGCCGGAGATCCGGCCGCAGTGGTCAAGGCGCGGCCGAACGCAAACGAACCGGCGGGCCGTCATCGCTCGAGCCAGGGAAAGCTCACTGAAAGGGGCTGGAGCGGGTGAAGGGAATCGAACCCTCGTATTCAGCTTGGAAGGCTGCTGCTCTACCATTGAGCTACACCCGCGTGACGGCGATTCTATGCCAATCTGCGCGGCGCTTGGCAATGGGCGCGCAGACAATGCATTTCCCATTTGACAGCGAGGCGGGACGCCACTAACCGGAGCGCCCACACAGTCTCTCAATACAGGCGGGACGTTCCCACGCTGCTTCTCGAGGACCCATCGACCGTGGCCAAACCCGAACTCGGCGCCAAACGCCAATGTCAGTCCTGCGGGACGAAGTTTTATGACTTTAACAAGGACCCGATCGCCTGTCCGAAATGCGGCGCGATTTATCAGGTTGTGGCGCTGACGCGCGCGGCGGCGCGCGCGCAACAAGAAGAAGAAGAGAGCGAACTCGAAAAGGAGAACCCGGAAACCGTGTCGCTCGAAGAAGTCGAGGAGACGGAGACCGTGGCGGAATCGATCGATGTCGAAGATGATGTGGAGATCGAGGGAGACGACGCCGAAGACGACACCTTCCTCGAGGAAGAAGAATCCGACGACGATGTGTCGGGACTGATCGACGGCGATATCGAAACTGACGAAGAGACCTGAAACTTCGGGGCGTCGTCAGCAGCGCCCGCCTGGCGCGACAGAGCGCGCCGCGGCTTTCAGGTCAGTTGGGGAAAGGGCGGCCGTTTTGGCCGCCTTTTATTTGCCGCGACGCCGGCGCTGCTGGCCGAGCCCCATCTGCTTGGCGAGATTAGACCGCGCCTTGGCGTAGTTGGGCGCAACCATCGGGTAGTCGGCCGGGAGGCCCCACTTCTCACGATAGTCTTCGGGCGACAAGCCGTATTGCGTGCGCAGATGACGCTTCAGCGATTTGAACTTCTTCCCGTCCTCAAGGCAGATGATGTAATCATTGGTCACCGAACGCTTGACGGGAATCGCCGGCTTCGGCGGCTCGGCGGGCGCGGCCGCGGAGCCCACGCCAACGCGCAACAAGGCGTTATAGACTTCGCTGATGAGCCCGGGCAACTCTCCGGCGGGGACTGAGTTGTTGCTCACATAGGCGGAGACGATGTCGGCTGCGAGTTCAATGTTGTTGGCTTGATTCATCGGATTGCTCACCACTTCCTGTTGAGACGGGCGCCGCCCCCGCCGCCCTTGTTCAATGCTTTGCTGCATAGAATCATCGCCTGGCCGTTACTTGTTGACTGCCTAACAGAATAGTGCGACTGCATCAAGAAATATTATGCACTATTGGCGCCGGCCAATTCTGCATAGTTGATCCATCAGAATTTCGCGCGTTACGGCGGTGACGGTCTCATGTTTTCCTTTTTTTTGCTTTTTTTTCTCCGCTAAAAAGCGCTGGTTTGGCGCAGCCAACAGCGGAGGCGCTGCCATATGACTGGTTTCAGAGCCATTCGCATCGACAAAGACGATCACGGTCAACACGCCGAATACGTCGTCATGCGTGAGCGCGACCTGATGGAGGGCGATGTCGACGTCGACATCGCTTTCTCGGCGATCAACTACAAGGACGGTCTCGCCGTCACCGGGAAGGGACCGGTGGTGCGTCGCTTTCCAATGATCCCCGGCGTCGATCTCGCCGGTCGCGTCACGCGCTCCGCGCATCCGGAATTTGCGGCGGGCGACATTGTGGTCGCGACGGCCTGCGGCCTGGGCGAAGCGCATTATGGAGGCTTTGCGGAAAAGGCGCGGCTATCGGGCGACTGGCTCACGAAACTGCCGCCGACGCTGACGCCGGCGCGCGCCATGGCGATCGGCACCGCGGGACTGACCGCCATGTTCTGCGTGCTTGCGCTGGAGCGTCATGGCGCGCGGCCCGAGGACGGGCTCGCGGTGGTGACGGGCGCGACGGGGGGCGTCGGCTCTTTCGCCGTCGCGTTGCTCGCCAAGGCCGGCTGGCGCGTGGCCGCCGTCACCGGACGCGCGAGCGAAGACGCCTATCTCCAACGCCTCGGCGCGTCCGAAATCATCAGCCGCGACGAATTGTCCGCTCCGGGAAAGCCGCTGCAAAAGCAGCGCTTCGCCGTCGGCGTCGACACGGTCGGCGGCGTCACTCTCGTCAATCTTCTTGCGCAGACGCGCTTTGACGGCGCCGTCGCCGCTTGCGGCAATGTCGGCGGCATGGCGCTGCCGGCGAATGTCGCGCCTTTCATACTGCGCGGCGTCGCGCTGCTTGGCGTCGAAAGCGTGCGCCCGCGCATCGCGCTGCGGCGGGCGGCGTGGGCCCGAATTGCGCAGGATCTCGATCCCTCCGCAATCGACGCCATGAGCGAAATCATCCCCTTCGATAAAGCGCTGGATCGGGCTCGTTCGATCGTTGGAGGAAAAATTCGCGGACGCGCGGTCATCGACATGGGCCTGCATCTGTCGCTCCCAGACGCGGGTTGACAGGGTCGCCAGCGCAAAGAAGAGGACCCGGCGCCGCCCCTGCCGCCCTTCACACTTGAAACCGCGACACAGAAACCTGGGTCTTTGAGCCGCCAAGCTAAGCCTTCGTAAGCGCGCGCGAATCGTCGCATCGACGCGCCAATTTCTCGACAAGCGCGCCCGTCTCGGCTCTAATGCCCGTGACGGCCCGCTTGGGCCGATTATTTTTGTTAAGGACGCTCGCCGCATCGGCGCGGCGAACGAAAGGTCAAAAGCGCATGAGTTCGGCTTTTACGAAAGAACAGGACGACGACAATCCGCGCGAGGATCTGCCTGACCGGCCCGTCAGTCCGCACCGCAATCTGGTCACGCCCGAGGGCCTCGAACAGATTGAAGCCGAGCTTGCGCGCCTGCAGAAGGAAATCGAACGCGCGACGGCGAGCGAAGACAATCACGCGCTCGCGCTAGCGCAGCGCGATCTGCGCTATTGGTCGGCGCGTCGCGCCAGCGCCGAAGTTATCCGGGCGATCGCCGATCATTCGCATGTGCGGTTCGGCCATCGGGTCGTCGTCGAACTCGAGGACGGCGAACGCCGCAGTTTCCGGCTCGTCGGCGAAGATGAAGCCGATCCGACCAAGGGGCTCATTCCCTATGTCGCGCCGCTCGCCAAGGCGCTGATGGGCAAGTCCGTCGGCGATAAGGCGGAGGTCATCCACCACAGCGCGCGAATCGTCGAGATCGGGTAGACGCGCGCGCACCACCTTCCGGCGCGCTTCGATGATCAGGCGGCCTTCTTGGCCGCCTTTCCTGCCTTCGAGGCTGGCGTCTTTGCTGCGCTCGGCTGTTTTTTCAGTCGGCGCTTGATCGAGCCCCAAAGTTCGCGCATCTCCTCGGCCGCGACGCCGTCCGGGTTGTATTCGCCGACGCCGCGCCCGAGCCGCGCCGCTTCCTGATAATCGACGCGCGACGAAACGAGCGGCGCGAGGAGCCCGCCCATCGCCTGCAGCGCCTTGGCCCCGAGTTCGACGCGCGCGCTCTGTTGCGCCGGCGGACATTGGTTGAGCAGAAAGGCGTAATCCTTGCCTTTCTCCTTCACGCGCATGCGCGTGATTTCCGACGCCCACAGATCGAAGGCGTTGGGGCGCGCCGGAATGACGCAAAGATCCGCGGCGCGCACGGCCGCCGAAAGATAGTCGCCCTCCTGGCCCGGCGCATCGATAATAGCGAGCGTCACGCCCTTTGCGGCGAGCGCGGCAAGCGCCTTGCTCAGTTTCGACGGGGGCACATGTTCGACCGCGATGTCGGCGGCGCCGCGCGCGCGCGACCATTTGACCAGAGTCTGCAGCGGGTCGAGATCAATGATGAACACGCGTTCCCCAGCCTGGCGCGCGGCGACGGCGACGCTGCTGGCGAGCGTGCTCTTGCCGGCGCCGCCCTTCTGGGTGACGAAAGCGATGGTGCGCATGTGCGACGGTCCAGTCTTGTGATTGATGTCGACGCTGTGCACGCGATACTTAACGAGGGAGATCGAGCTTCCAAACTCGTTCACCTATTTGTAATACTTGCGGCAGGGTTAACCGCGCGTTAACGGCTTGGCTTCAGCGGTCGAGACTCTGATGCCCGGCCGCTATTGACTCCCTCTTCGCCAGACTCTTTTTTCAGGACGCCGCGCTCTTTTGGCGGATTCGGCTACCAGAGATTCTCGCAAGCAAGCCGTCTCGCTATGTTAATCAGTAACCATGTCCGATCTGTTCCAAGCCGCGAAGCTCGAAGACGACGCGCCGCGTCCGCTCGCCGACCGGCTCCGGCCAACGCGTCTCGATGAGGTGGCGGGACAGGATCATCTGCTTGGTCCCGAGGGCGCGCTGACGCGGCTCATCCGCGCCGGCGCGCTGGGCTCGCTCATTTTCTGGGGTCCGCCCGGCACCGGCAAAACCACGGTCGCGCGGCTTCTCGCGCATGAGACCAAGCTCGCCTTCGTGCAGATTTCGGCGATCTTTTCCGGCGTCGCCGATCTGAAGAAGACATTCGAGACGGCGCGCGTCAGACGCGCGGCCGGCCAGGGGACCTTGCTCTTCGTCGACGAGATTCACCGCTTCAATCGCGCGCAGCAGGATTCCTTCCTGCCGGTGATGGAGGACGGCACGATCACGCTCATCGGCGCGACGACCGAGAATCCTTCCTTTGAACTTAACGCCGCGCTGCTCTCGCGCGCGCGCGTGATGACCTTCAAGGCGCTCGACGAAGCGGCGATCGAACAGCTGCTCAAACGCGCCGAAAACGCCGAAGGCAAGCCGCTGCCGCTCGAACCTGACGCGCGCGAAGCGCTGGTCGGCATGGCCGATGGCGATGGCCGCGCGGCGTTGACGCTCGCCGAGGAAATCTGGCGCGCCGCAAAGCCCGGCGAGATCTTCGATCGGACGGGGCTCGTCGACATCGTGCAGCGCCGCGCGCCGATCTACGACAAGGCGCAGGAAGGCCACTACAATCTCATCAGCGCATTGCATAAATGCGTCCGCGGTTCGGACCCCGACGCCGCGCTCTACTATCTCGCGCGCATGCTCGCCGCCGGCGAAGATCCGCTGTTTCTCGCACGCCGCATCGTGCGCATGGCGGTCGAAGACATCGGCCTGGCCGATCCGCAAGCGCTCGTTGTCGCCAACGCCGCCAAGGACGCCTATGATTTCCTCGGCAGCCCCGAGGGCGAACTCGCGCTGGCGCAGGCGGTGATCTATGTGGCGACCGCGCCCAAATCGAACGCCGCCTATGTCGCCTTCAAGCGCGCGCAGCGCGTGGCGGAGGAGAAGGGCTCGCTGATGCCGCCGAAAGTCATCCTCAACGCGCCGACGAAAATGATGCGCGAAGAGGGCTATGGCGCGAACTACGAATATGACCATGATTCGCCCGACGCCTTCTCAGGCCAGAACTACTGGCCTGATTCGCTCTCGCGGCAGAAGTTCTACAAACCGGTCGAGCGCGGATTCGAGCGCGAGATCGCCAAACGCATCGACTATTGGGATCGACTGCGCAAAGAGCGCGGCGATTCATAAAAATGCGCGCGTGAAGACGTCGCGAAATCGAGTCTTTCGCTGTTGCATATTGGTCACGTCCTTTAGCAAAAGCGCCTGTGAACGCCCAAAACCGCAGCGTTTTGATTGACCCCTGGAATGTTTCCAACGTAAGCCTGAACCTATCGGCGCATTGTCGCAGAAGCGGCGATCTTATTCGGCGGGATCGTTTGGAATAGGGGCCGCAGGATCTGAATTTTACTGTAGAGGGGGTCACACATGACCAAATTGCCTGTCGCCGCCGGCCTCGCGCTGGCGCTTACCGCCGGATCGGCGCTCGCCGCCGACCTTCCGCATTATAAGGGCCCCCCGCCGTTCATGCCGCCGCCCTTCACCTGGACGGGCATCTACGGCGGCGTCAACATCGGCGGCGCCTTCGGCAATCAGGACAATCAGTGGACGCGTGAGAACATTCACTCCGCTCTGGGCGCGCCGATTTTCGGCGGCGTGGGTTGGAACCGCAAGTCCAACCTCAGCGGCGTGATCGGCGGCGGCCAGATCGGCTACAACTATCAATTCAATCCCTGGTTCGTCGTCGGCGTGGAAACGGACTTCCAGGGCGCCGGAATTCAGAACACCACCAACGGTTGGGGCCCGGGCGTGACGACGCCTGGGATCGCCATCCCGGGCGTGCTCTCAAGCGCTTATGCCGGCGCCGGTACCGTCAACAGCCGCGTCAATTGGTGGGGCACAGTCCGCGGCCGCGTCGGCGTCACGCCGTTCATGCCCAACCTGATGTTCTACGCCACGGGCGGCTTCGCTTACGGCCAATCCAGCAGCAACTTCAACTATGGATCGACGCGCGGCATCTCCGGCGCCATCCCCTTCGGCCCGTTCGCCATCCCCTACAACATCACCTCGGGCGCCTTCGGCAGCGCGAGCTTCGACAACGTCAAGACC
Source organism: Methylocystis sp. L43 (assembly GCF_015709525.1). GTDB lineage: Bacteria > Pseudomonadota > Alphaproteobacteria > Rhizobiales > Beijerinckiaceae > Methylocystis. The sequence continues at coordinate 62,476 of NZ_JADNRA010000035.1, forward strand.
GGCTGGACCGTCGGCGGCGGTTTCGAATATGCGCCGCTGATGTTCCCGAACTGGTCGTTCAAGCTGGAATATGACTATGTCGACCTCGGCCGCACGACCTTGACGACCCTTGGTCTGGGCACCACGACGTTTGCCATCGGACCGTTCGCCGCATCTGCGCCGTTCTTCAACAGCGCGACGACGAGCGTTCAGACACGCTTCCATGTGGCGCGCGTCGGCCTCAACTATCGGTTGAACTGGTTCAGCGCGCCGTCGGCGCCGGTGCTCGCCAAATATTGAGCCAACGGCAAAGCGGCAAACTCCACGCAAATAGAAGCTCGGCCTTTTGGCCGGGCTTTTCTTTTTAAAAACTGCGGCATGTGCGAAAGAGCCGAGAACCGCCGCATAGACCGGGTCAGCCAACTCCTTTAAAGAAAGATGAATCAACGCCGGGCGCGCGATATCCCCCTTGCGTCCGCGGCGGCCAATGGCTCGAGCGGCGCGCCAACGCCACGCCTTTCAGACCGCTCGTGACGGAGCTGACTTCGCGATCATGACCCGTTATCGGTCCGTCCTGGTTCTTGCCGTTCTCGCGAGCCTGGCGATTGGCGCCGCGCTGCCGTCGCTCTTTGGCGCCATGCGCAGCCGCGTCTCGCCTGACCGCCAAAGCGAGGCGACTGAGCCCGGGCCCGCCGACGGCGAAGTTCGGCTTTCCGCCGCTCAGATCGAAGCGTCCAAGATCGCGACGGCGAAGGTCGGCCCTGGCGTCATTACGCGCCGGATCACGGCGCCTGCCGCCGTCAAACCCGATCCGGACAAAATCGCGCGGGTCGCCGCCAAGGTCGCAGGCGTCGTCGAAGAGATGCGCAAGCGTCTGGGAGACCAGGTCGCGCGCGGCGAAATCATCGCGATTATCGACTCCCGCGAAGTGGCCGAAGCGAAAAGCGAGTATCTCGCCGCATCGGCGAATTTCGATCTGCAGAATGTGCTTTTTCAACGCGAAAAAGGGCTTTTCGAAAAGAAGATCACCGCAGAGCAGCTGTTTCTGAAAGCCAAAACCGTCTTCATGGAAGCCAAAGTGAAGCTCGATCTTGCGCGGCAGAAGCTCGCCGCGCTGGACATGAGCGAGCAGGAGATCGCCGCCCTGCCCTCTCAGCCCATCGCCGATCTTCGCCGCAAGGAGATCCACGCGCCGATCTCCGGGCGCGTCATCGAGCGTCTGGTCAGCGTCGGCCAGCCCGTCGGGGGGGAAGGTCAGGCGAAGGAACTCTACGTCATCGCAGATCTCTCTGTCGTAGAGGTCGAACTTGCGGTGCCTGCCGCCGATCTCGGCCTGTTGCGCGATGGCCAGGAGGTTCGGCTGCAAAACGCGGAAGGTCGCGGATTCGACGGCAAGATCACTTATGTCAACGCGCTCATCACGCGCGAGACGCGTTCGGGCCAAGTCCTCGCGCGCTTTGCGAACCCCGATTTCGCACTGCGGCCGGGCAGCCTGCTGGAAGCGGATATCTCGCTCAAGGAGACCCGGGTGAAGCTCGAGGCTCCGCGCTCGGCGGTGATGATCATCGACGGCAAGCCCAACGTCTTCGTTCGCACGACTGAGGGCTTTGCCAAGCGCGAAATCGAGTTGGGACGTGGCGATGATGACTCGGTCGAGGTCGTCGACGGCCTGAAGGAAGGGGAGGAGATCGCCGTTTCTAACGTCTTTCTGCTGAAGGCCGAGCTCGGAAAACAGAGCATCCCGGAGGAATGATGCGCGCGGACGGCCTTTTGTTCTCGTTTCCGTCGATTCAACCGGGCGCCTCTAATGCGCCTTCGACCGCCAGTTGCCGTCGATGATCAAGAATCTCATCGCCTTCTCGGTCCGAAGCCGGTGGCTCGTGGTGTTGATGACAGCGCTCGCCGTGCCGCTTGGCGTCTGGTCGCTCTTGCGATTGCCGATCGACGCCGTGCCGGACATCACGAATAACCAAGTTCAGATCAACGCCTTCGGACCGGCGCTTTCCGCCTTCGAGATCGAAAAACAAGTCACCTATCCGATCGAGAACGCCATCGCGGGAATACCTGGGCTCGAATATACCCGTTCGCTTTCCCGCAACGGCTTCGCCCAGGTGACCGCCGTCTTCGGCGACAGCGTCGATATTTATTTCGCCCGCCAACAGGTGGGCGAACGCCTCACGCTCGCCAAGGAGTATTTTCCACCCGGCGTAGAGTCGCATATGGGCCCGGTCGCCACCGGGCTTTCAGAGATCTACATGTGGTCGGTCGCCTACACGCCGAGAGGCGGGGATGAACCGGCGCCGGAAGGAAAGCCGGGCTGGCAGAGCAATGGCGATTATCTGACGCCGGAGGGGCAGAGACTTCGCAACTTGGTCGAAATGAACGCCTATCTGCGGACGGTGCAAGATTGGATCATCCGGCCTTTGTTGCGCACCGTGCCCGGCGTCGCCGGCGTCGACTCGCTTGGCGGCTACGTCAAGGAATATCACGTTCAGCCCGACCCCGCGAAAATCTTCGCTCTCGGACTGTCCTTCGCCGATCTCGCCGGCATTATCGAGCGCAATAACATCAGCCGCGGCGCAGGCTACGTCGAGCGCAATGGCGAGGGCCTCGTCGTGCGTAGTCCGGGGCGGCTCGAGTCCATGGACGACATCGCCAAGGTCGTCGTGTCGACGAGAGGCGGCACCCCCGTGCGCGTCGAGGATATCGCGGAGGTGGGCGTCGGACGCGAGCTGCGCGTGGGCAGCGCCAGCATGAACGGCGAAGAAGTGGTGATCGGCACCGCGCTGATGCTGATCGGCGCCAACAGTCGTGAAGTGTCGGGCGCCGTCAATGCGAAGATGAACGAGATTCGCCGGCTGCTGCCGCCCGGCGTCGAAGTGCGCACGATCTTAAACCGCACCGTGCTCGTCAACGCTACGATCAAAACGGTCGCCCTGAATCTTGTTGAGGGCGCCGCGCTCGTCATCCTCGTGCTCTTTGTCATGCTCGACAATTTTCGCGCGGCGCTCGTGACGGCGATGGTCATACCGCTGACGATGCTGCTGCTGGGCATAGGCATGCATGTCGGAAAGATCAGCGCCAATCTGATGAGTCTCGGCGCGCTCGATTTCGGGTTGATCGCCGACGGGGCCATCATTGTCACCGAGAACTGCCTGCGCCGTCTTTCGCAGCGTCAGAGCGCCTTGGGCCGCGCGCTCACGCTGGAAGAACGGCTGACGACCGTGATCGACTCGGCGGTCGAGATGCGACGGCCGACCGTCTACGGCCAGGCGATCATCATCCTCGTCTATGTGCCGATCCTGACCTTTTCAGGGGTCGAAGGCAAAATGTTCCATCCGATGGCGATGACCGTCATCATGGCGCTCGCCTCCGAGTTCGTCCTGTCGCTGACGTTCTTTCCGGCGATGATCGCCATTGCGCTTTCAGGTCGCGTGCGCGAATCCGAAAACGTCGTCGTGAGCGTCCTCAAGCGCGCATATGAACCCATTTTGAAATGGGCGATGGCTGCGCCTTTGAAGCCGATCGCGCTGGGCGCGGGCGCCTTCGTCCTCGCGGCGCTTCTCTACTTGACGCTGGGCGAAGAGTTCGTGCCGACGCTCGACGAAAAAAACCTCGCGATGCAGGCGAACCGAATTCCCAGCGCGTCGCTGACGCAGGCGCAGGCGATGCAGTTCGAGATCGAGAGCGCGCTACGCAGTTTTCCCGAAGTCGACTATGTCTTCTCCAAGACCGGCACGGCCGAGATCGCGACCGATCCCATGCCGCCAAACCTGACCGACACATTCATCATGTTGAAGCCGCGCGACAAATGGCCCAACCCAGGCCTCGACAAGGCGGCGCTGATTCAAAAATTGGAGGCGCGGCTCGCGCAACTGCCGGGCAACGCCTATGAGTTCTCGCAGCCCATTCAATTGCGCTTCAACGAATTGCTCGCCGGCGTGCGCGGCGACATCGCCGTAAAAGTGTTTGGCGAAGACTTTAACGTCATGTTGAAGGCTGCCAATCAGATCGCCGGCATTCTCAATTCGATCAAGGGCGCGAGCGACGTCAAGGTCGAACAAGTGGCCGGATTGCCGATTCTCGATGTCGCCGTCAACAAGGGCGCGATTGCGCGGCTTGGCCTCAGCGTCGCCGCCGTGCAGGACGTGATCGGCGCGGCGATCGGCGGACAAAGGGCTGGAGTGGTGTTCGAGGGCGATCGCCGCTTCCCTATTGTCGTCCGGCTGCAAGACAATTTGCGCGAGGACGCGCAGGCTTTGGAGTCCATTCCCGTCGCGCTTCCCGGAGCGGCGAACGACAACGCGCCGGTCGTGCTGCTGAAGCAGGTGGCGAAATTTTCCATCCAGGACGGCCAGAACCAGATTTCGCGGGAAAACGGCCATCGCCGCGTCGTGGTCACCGCCAATGTGCGCGGCCGCGACATCGCGTCCGTCGTCGATGAGGCGCGGGCGAAAATCGAGTCAAAAGTTATCCTGCCGCCCGGCTACTGGATTGCCTGGGGCGGCCAGTTCGAGAATCTCGCGGCGGCGCGCACGCGTTTGATGTTCGTCGTGCCGATCTGCTTTTTCCTCATTCTTCTGCTGCTCTACTCCTCGCTCGGCTCGGCGCGTGACGCGCTGCTGGTGTTCACCGCGGTGCCGCTGGCGCTTTCCGGCGGCGTCGCCGCGCTGTGGCTGCGCGGCATGCCCATGTCGGTCTCGGCCGCTGTCGGCTTCATCGCGCTCTCGGGCGTCGCTGTGCTGAACGGCCTCGTCATGCGCACCTATATTTCGCAGTTGATCGCAGGCGGCATGGCCGAACGCCAGGCGATCTTCAAAGGCGCCATGACGCGACTGCGCCCTGTCGTGATGACGGCCCTTGTCGCCTCGCTCGGATTTCTGCCGATGGCGCTTGCCACGAGTACCGGAGCCGAAGTGCAAAAGCCGATCGCGACAGTCGTCATCGGCGGCCTGATCAGCGCCACGCTTCTCACTCTTGTCGTTCTGCCGGCCCTTTACGCGTTCTTTTGTCGCTCGCCAGAGTCAGCTTCCGCGCAACAAAGCGGGGGCTGACCGTGAGCGTGCGCGGCGTCGCCTCGGTCCTGATCTGCTTCATTCTGAGCGGCGGCGCGTCCCACGCCGAAACCTTGATGGGCGCGATGTGTCGCGCCTACAACGCCAATCCGCAGCTCAACGCCGGCAGAGCGGAGCTGCGCGCGATTGATGAGAATGTGCCGCAGGCGCAGGCCGGCATGAGGCCGCGCATTACGGGCGACGGCTACCTCGGCGTCCAGCGCAATCGCTATATCACGCAACAACGAGACGTCGATCTCAACGACCCCACCCTCTCAGCCCGCACGAAGAGCATCCAAAACGGCGGCAGCGTTCCTCGCTCCGCCACTTTGACCATCGAGCAGCCGATTTTCGACGGCTTCAAGGCGCGAAACGAAACGCGCGCGGCGGAATCGGGCGTATTCGCCGGACGCGAACGTTTGCGCCTCACCGAGCAACAGGTCTTATTTGATGCCGTCGCCGCTTATATGAACGTCTTGCGCGACACGGCGGCGCTCAAACTTCAGGAGAGCAATGTCGCCGTTCTGAAGGAGCAATTGCGCCAGACGCGGGAGCGCTATCAGTACGGACAGATCACCTTGACGGATGTCGCGCAGGTCGAGGCGCGGCTCGCGGGCGGAAAATCTCTTGCCGGCGCCGCGCGCGCGACGCTCGACGCCAGCATCGGCGTCTATCGCAAAACGGTCGGCGTCGAGCCGACGAAGCTCGCGCCGGGCGCGCCGATCGACCGATTGCTGCCGAAGTCGCGCGAAGAAGCGGAACGCATCGCGCAACACGAACATCCGTTCATCCTCGCGGCCCTTCACGAGGCCGACGTCGCCGATCTCGACATCAAGGCGCTCGAAGCCGACTTCATGCCCAAACTATCAATCGTCGGCGACGTTTTTACGCAGACCGACATCGCGGGCATTGGCAATCGCAACATCGGGGCCAAGCTCGGAGGCCATCTCAGCGTGCCGATTTACGAGGGCGGCCTGACGTCCTCCCGCGTGCGGCAGGCGAAGGAGACCGCCGGCCAGCGCCGGTTTGACGCCGACGTCGCGCGCGCCGAGGTTCTCTCGCTCGTGCGCGCCTATTGGGGCGCGCTGCAGGCGGCGAAAACTCAGATTTCAGCAGCGCAAACGCAGATCGCCGCGGCCGAGCGCGCGCTTTACGGCATAAGAGAAGAAGCCAAGGCGGGTCAGCGGACGACGCTCGAAATTCTTATCGCGCAGCAAGAGCTGCTCTACGCCCGCATCGCGCTCGTCTTCGCTCAGCGCGATCGCGTCGTCGCCTCCTATGCCGTGCTCTCTTCGCTCGGGCGGCTTTCTTCGGCCTGGCTTGGCCTTACGCCAAACGGCTATGATCCTGCGATTCACTTCGAGCAGGTGAAGGATCTCTGGGGCGACCCGACCACGCCCGACCGCTAAGATTTACGACGCGTCGCGAATGCTGCGATAAGATGCGAGAGCGCTTCCCGATCACATGGAATCATGTGATCGATAAGGAATCGCTCAAAATCAAAACATTGGAGCAGGTTCTCGTCGAAAAAGTCTGTCAACTTTTTCGGAACCTGCTCTAAAGTTTAAAAAACGGACGCGCCCTGGGCGGCGGAAATCATAAAGGTTGAGGGAGAGGACATCATGCGAGGCGCTTTCACAACATTCGCCGTTGCGATGCTGCTGGCGTTGCTACCGGCGATCCCGGCCAATGCTTTTTGCATGTTCGGCTGCAATCCGACTGAAGCGCATGCGCGGCAGATTTTCGAGAACTTGCTGAAGCAGCGCGTCGACAAGCCGTTCAAGATCGTCGAGTTCAAACAGACGATGACCGAGCGCCTTGAGATGCACGCCACCGGAGAAAAGGGCTACGAAATCTTCTTCAATGCGCGGGTCGAGTTTCCGGAAGGCGCAAATCTCGAATGCAAAGCTGACGAGGCTGGAAAGTTTCCCGAGGGCTGTTCGCCGAGCAACCATTATGTGACTGCGCCGCGCAGTTCCGATCCCCCGGGCAAGCAATATATCGCGCCCGGCTCAACGGTTCTGTTCGATGAGGAATATCGCTTTTATGAAGCGGGCAGCGGCTGGAAAGGCCCGGACGGGAAGGTCTATACGGTCGATTGATAAAAAAACGGGCGCGCAGTGAATGCGCGCCCCGTCTCTACCGACCTCGCTCGCGAGGCTCGGGTTTTTTATTCCTTGGTGTTCTGCGGACAGCCGCAGGCGGCGTCGCAGGCCTTCTTGTTGGCGGCAAGCTCAGCTTTATTGGAGCCGTAATTCATCTTGCGGGCCAGATACTCGTCGTCGCATTTCTCGGCGCATTTGGCCTGCTTGTCTTCGTCCGCTTTATGGACGTCGCAATCTGCGAAGGCCGGGCTGATCATGCCGACGACGAGCGCCGCCGCCGTCACAATGGCGAAATTCCTCATATGGTCGTTTCCTTCCCTTACCCATTCAGGGCGTTTAGACTGCGCTTGCGCTCGACCCCTCCCGCCTTGGAACAGCAACGGCCGCACATAACGCAATGAGCGGCGGGACGATGTCGTATGTGGCCTCTCATGTCAATTGCGCGCCACTGGCGCCATGTCTCAAGCCGCTTCGCCGGTCTATGGCGCGGTTCGCGAAAATCGTCTTGTTTCCATGTTCTTGATGAACACGAAGACGCGGCGTGACGGTTCCTGCGTTTGATCGGCGCAACGCGAAAAGGGCGCGCGATCGCTCGCGCGCCCTAGTACCGCTGTACGAACCAATGAGACTGTTAAAGGCCCTTCGAGTTCTCCGGGCAGCCGCACTTTTCGTCGCACGCTTTCTTGGCGGACTTGATCTTGCTCATGTCCGCCGTCCAGCCCTGCTGGTCCTTGAGATAGGCGTCCTCGCATTTGCTGGCGCAAACGGCCTGATCGTCTTCAGCGTGCGTGTCGCAGCTGATGCGCGTCGCCTGGCTCGGTGCGCGCGAACCGACGCCGGCGTCGAAGGCGAACGACGGCGCGGTCGTCGCCAGAAACAGGGCGGCGGCCGCCGTAAGGGCGTATTTATTCATATGCTGATTTTCCTCTTCTTCGCGTCGTGAGCTTTTTTGTTTTTGTAGAGCGCTGCGTTGAAGACATTGCAACCGCAACGGCTCGAATCCAACGCAAAGCACAGCAACGCTGTCGGAGGACCTCGACTGAGTCAATGGTTTTTTGTCCAGATCTAAGGGGCGAGTTGTCGCAACACATAGGCGAGGATGCCGCCGTTTTTGAAGTATTCCAGCTCGTCGAGCGTATCGATGCGCGCGAGCAGCGGCGCCGTCTTGGTGGACCCATCCGAAAATAAGATCGAGGCGACCAGAGTCTTGCGCGGCGCAAGCCCCTCGCACAGGCCATGGATGGTGACGGTTTCATCGCCCTTGAGTCCGAGCGTGTCCCAACCTGTCCCCTCCGCAAAGGTGAGCGGCACGACGCCCATGCCGACGAGATTGGAACGGTGGATGCGCTCGAAACTTTTGGCGATCACCGCGCGAACCCCAAGCAGCATGGCGCCCTTCGCCGCCCAGTCGCGTGACGAGCCATTGCCATATTCGGCGCCGGCCATGACGACCAGCGGCGCGCCCTCGTCTCGGTAGCGCATGGCGGCGTCATAGATCGGCATGATCTCGCCGCCCGGATAATGCTTGGTCAATCCGCCTTCCGGCGTGAGGCCTTTCGCATCCCGCATCATGTGATTCTTAATGCGGATGTTGGCGAATGTGCCGCGCATCATCACTTCATGATTGCCGCGACGCGTGCCGTATTGATTGAAATCGGCGGGCGCGACGCCATGCTCCATCAGCCATTGGCCCGCGGGCGAAGCCGCCTTGATCGAGCCGGCGGGCGAGATGTGATCGGTGGTGATCTTGTCTCCAAAGAGCGCGAGGATGCGGGCGCCGACGATATCCTCCACAGGCGTAGGCTCGCGCTGCAGACCGACGAAATAGGGCGGGTCGCGCACATAGGTGGACTGCTCGTCCCATGCGTACGTCTCGCTGCTGGGCGCCTCGACGGCGCGCCAGTGCGCGTCGCCCGAAAAGACGTTGGCGTAGGTCTCGCGAAACAGATTGCGCGTCACCTGATCGCGGACGAAGGTCGCTATTTCCGCATTCGGCGGCCAAATGTCGCGCAGATAAACCGGCGCCCCGGCGCTGTCATGTCCAAGAGGCTCCTTCGTCAGATCGATCGCCATCGTGCCCGCGAGCGCATAGGCGACGACGAGCGGCGGCGAGGCGAGATAATTCGCCTGGACGTCGGGATTGACCCGCCCTTCGAAATTGCGGTTTCCCGACAGCACCGAGGCCGCGACGAGGTCATGCTCATTGATGGTCTTCGAGATCGCCGGCGGCAGCGGCCCCGAGTTGCCGATGCAGGTTGTGCAGCCAAATCCCACAAGATTGAAGCCGAGATCGTCGAGATATTTCTGCAATCCGGACTTCGAGAGATATTGCGCGACGACCTGGCTGCCCGGGGCGAGCGAGGTTTTCACCCAGGGTTTCACCTTCAGTCCGCGCGCGACCGCGTTGCGCGCCAGCAATCCCGCGCCGATGAGCACGCTGGGGTTGGACGTGTTGGTGCAGGAGGTGATGGCGGCGATGACGACGTCGCCATGGCCGAGATCGAAACCTTCGCCTTCGACGCCATAGCGCTGCCCGAGTCCGTCTTCCTTCTTATATTCGGTCGCGAGCGCGCCGAGGAACGCCGAGCCGACTTCGGAAAGCGTGGCCCGGCTCTCGGGGCGCTTCGGGCCGGCGAGCGACGGCGTCACCTCCGCAAGATCGAGGCTCAACGTATCGGTGAATTCGGGATCGGGCGCGCCGGACTCGCGCAGCATCCCTTGCGCCTGGGCATAAGCTTCGATCAGCGCGATGCGGTCGTCGGCGCGCCCCGACATCCGCAGATAGGAAAGCGTCTCCTGATCGATTGGGAAGAAGCCGCAGGTCGCGCCATATTCCGGCGCCATATTGGCGATGGTGGCGCGATCGGCGAGGCTGAGATGATCAAGCCCTTCGCCGAAGAACTCGACGAATTTCCCGACCACGCCTTTTTTGCGCAGCATTTGCGTGACGGTCAGGACGACGTCCGTCGCCGTCACGCCTTCCTTTGGCGCGCCGGTGAGCTTGAAGCCGATCACTTCCGGCGCGAGCATCGACAATGGTTGGCCGAGCATCGCGGCCTCGGCCTCGATGCCGCCGACGCCCCAGCCAAGAACGGCGAGGCCATTGATCATGGTCGTATGCGAATCGGTGCCGACCAGCGTGTCGGGATAGGCGAGTTCGACCGTCTTGCCGTCGATGCGCTCGGTGCGCGTCCAGACGGTCTGCCCGAGATATTCCAGATTCACCTGATGGCAGATGCCGGTGCCGGGAGGCACGACGCGGAAATTGTCGAACGCCGACTGGCCCCATTTCAAAAATCGGTAGCGCTCGCCATTGCGCTCATATTCGAGTTCGACGTTGCGGGCGAAGGCCTGCGGCGTGCCGAAACTGTCGACGATCACCGAATGGTCGATGACAAGATCGACGGGAACCAGCGGGTTGATCTTCTGCGCCGTCCCGCCGAGCGCGACGACGGCGTCGCGCATCGCCGCAAGATCGACGACCGCCGGCACGCCAGTAAAGTCCTGCATCAGCACGCGCGCCGGCCGGAAGGCGATTTCGCGTTCCGTCTTGCCTTTCTCCTCGAGCCATTTCGCGAAGGTTTCGATCGACTCCCTGGTGACTGAACGGCCGTCCTCGTTGCGCAGCAAATTTTCGAGAACGACCTTGAGCGAATAGGGCAGGCGGGAGACGTCGCGAAGCCCGTTCTCCTCCGCCGCCCTCAGCGAGAAATATTGATAGGACCGGTTTCCGACGACGAGCGTCTGGCAGGCGTTGAAACTATTGAGAGAGGCCATGGAAGGGTCCTTGCGGCGCGGGAAGGCGGAATCTTTCTAGAAAATTCCATGCCATGGGGGCAAATAGAAAAGACGGGAGCAAAATCGACCCGTCAGCTGCGCCGCTCGCCGCGCAGCGGCCGCTCCTCCATACGCGCGAGGAAAAGCAGGGACAGGCCCACGCAAACGGCAAGCGCCAGAAAAACGAGACGAAAGCTCGAAAACAAAGCGGCGCCGTCGACGTCCGTCTTCATCTCCTCAAGCAATTGCGCGCGGCCGCCGCCAATCGCCAGGGCGGCGAAAAGTGCGACGGCCGCCCCGGCCGCGAGCTGCCGAAAGAATTGCATCGAGGCCGTCGCCGTCCCGAGATCGCGCGAATCGACCGCATTCTGCACCGAAACTGTGGCGACAGGCAGCATCGCGCCGATCCCGAAGGTCGTGACGGTGAGCAAGGCGTTGAGCCAAAGCAGCGAGCGGCCCGAGCCCATCATCGCCGCCGCGCCCAGCGCCGCGAGAGCGCCGGCGCCGAGCCCGAGGAGCGGAGCCGTCTTGTAATGCGTCAAACGCCCCATCAATCGTCCCGACAGTGTGGCGCCGGCGACGGTGCCGACCATCAGGGGAATAAGCGTCAGCCCCGATTCGCTCGCATTCATCCCGCCGCAGATTTCGTAATAGATCGGCATCACGACCGAAAGTCCGACGAACCCGCCGAGCCCAAAGGAGCTCGACAGGATGGCGTCGCGAACGATCCGTAGCCGGAGAATGCGCAGCGGAATGAGCGGCTCCTCGGCGCGCGCCGTGCGCCAGGCGAAAAGTCCCCAGGCGAGGGCGGAGGCGGTCAGGAGCCCGACGATCGGCGCCGACCGCCACGGATAGCGCACGCCGCCCCAGCCGAGCGCCAGCACGAGAAGGCCGGAGCCGGCGATCAGCAACATCGCGCCCAGATAGTCGACGCGATGCGGATGACGCCGCTCCGGCACGCGCTTCAACCTCGAATTGACGATCAGGAGCGCCGCGAGCCCCAGCGGCAGATTGATCCAGAAGATCAGCGACCAATGCCAATATTGCGCAAAAATGCCGCCGAGCGCCGGACCGGCGATGCTGGAGGTGATGAACACCGCGGCGAAATAGGACTGATATCGGCCGCGCTCGCGCGGCGAGACAAGATCGGCGACGATCGTCTGCGCGAGCGAAATCAGGCCGCCGCCGCCAAGTCCCTGAATGACCCTCGCGCCGGCGAGCGCCGCCATGCTCGGGGCCAAAGCGCAAGCGACCGATCCGATCACGAAAGTGATCACCCCGACCAAAATGACGCGCCGCCGTCCGTAGACATCGGCGAATTTGCCGTAGAGCGGCGTCACCACCGTCGCCGCGATGAGATAGGCGGTCACGATCCAGGGCAGATCCTGCGGATCGCCGAGGTCCGCCGCGATGGTCGGCATGGCCGTGACGACAATCGTCTGGTCGAGGGCCGAGAGCAGCATCGCGAGGCCGAGCCCGAACATGACCTGTCGCAGTTCGGCGGGGTTTGGCGGCGGGTTAGCGGACATGGCCTCGGGGGAACAGCACGGGGAGCCCTAACTACAGTGTTGCGGCGCCGAACGAAACCCTCACGCCGGCCTTATAGGGCTTCGCGGATCACCCGCAGCAGCGCCGCCGCATCTTCGAGCCCCCGCAGCAGCGGATGGTCGGCGCCTTGCGGCCTTTCCCGCGCGAGGGCGCGCAGCGCCTGTTCGGAGGCGACGATTCGCGGCGCCAAACCGCGCCGTTTGGCGATGGCGAGCCGCTCGGCCTCGAGCGCGCGCAGCAGGCGCGCCTCGGCCACCGTCAGCGGCGGCTCCTGCTGTTGTCGCGGCGTGTCGATCGGCGCTGGCGTGAGCTCAGGCAGATCGGCATCATCTTCCGAAAGGTCGGCGCGCGCGGCGAAGCCGCTTGCGAGCGCGACGCGCCATCCGAGCGCGAATGATGAGAGGCGCCGGGGCCACGCCAGCGGTCCGCCGCGGCAATGATCGCATCGGCCGCAAGGCCCGCTCTCTTCGCCAAATTCTGCGAGGAGACGCTGAAAGCGGCAGCCCGGCGCGGCTGCAAGCCGGGCCATCGCCTGACGTCTGGCGTAATCGCCGGCGGCCGCGTCATTGTCTTGCGCCGCTTCCGGAATGCGCCAGCGCAGCGCCAGCTCCGCGGGCGAGAACAGCGTCAGCGCGCGGGCCGGCGCGCCATCGCGTCCGGCGCGGCCGATCTCCTGATAATAGCCTTCGACCGAGGTCGGCAGATCGGCGTGAACGATGAAGCGCACGTCGGGCTTGTCGACGCCCATGCCGAAGGCGATGGTCGCCACCATCACCGCGCCCTTGCGGGTAAAGAAAGCGTCCTGGCTCTCCGAGCGCGTGTGGGCGTCGAGCCCCGCGTGATAGGGCAGCGCATCGAAGCCGAGCCGCGAGAGTTCGCGCGCCAGCGCGTCGGTCTTGTTGCGCGAGTTGCAATAAATGATGCCGCTTTCCTTCCCGGCGCCGCGGCCTTTGCGCGCGAATTCGACGATCTGTCGCAGGCCGGCGCGCTTCTGTGCGAAATCGAGCGCAAGATTCGGCCGCGCGAAGGAGCGCTGAAAAATCTCGGGAGGCCGAGAAAACAGCGTGCGGGCGATGTCGTCGCGGGTGCGCGGACCGGCCGTCGCGGTGACGGCGAGCATCGGCGGGGCGCCGAGCTTTCGGGCGATGTCGCCGAGCGCGCGATAGTCGGGGCGAAACTCATGGCCCCAATGCGAGACGCAATGCGCCTCGTCGACCGCGAAGAGTTTTATGCGAATGCTGCGCAATAAATTCTGCATTCCGTCCTGGGCGAGACGTTCGGGGGCGGCGTAAAGCAGCTTTGCCCGGCCCGATGCGACGGCGTCGATCGCGGCGGCGGCCTCATTGTCCTCCTGCATGGAGTGAAGCGCGACGGCGCCGACGCCCGAATCGGCGAGGGTTCGAAGCTGGTCGCGCATCAGCGCGATCAGCGGCGAGCAGACGAGAACGAGCCCGCCCCCCGGCGCCGCGGCCGGCAGCTGATAGAGCAGCGATTTGCCGGAGCCCGTCGGCATGATGGCGATGGCGTCGCGGCCGTCGAGCACCGCCTCGACGATCTCCGCCTGCCCCGGCAGAAAGTCCGGAAAGCCGAAAATGCTGCGCAGCAATTCTTGCGCGGACAGTCCCATCATGGCGCCGCTTGCGGCAGCAGCGCCTCGGCGATTTCGCGCCATTCGTCTTCGAGCGGGCCTCTTTGCGGCTCTCGCCCGGCGCGGCGATACCAGTAGAAGGCGTTCGAAAGATCGCCTTCCTTGCGATGGAGGTAGGCGTGGACCCACATGCTCTGGGGGTCGGATTTGTCGTCGACGCATTTATGCGCCGCGTTCCAATCGCCCGTGGCGTCGAACCACAGCGCGCGCAGCGGCGGCGGGAGCGCCGGCGGCTCGGGTGCCGAAAGCGATTCGAGAAAAGCGTCGACGGTCATGGGCTGCTCTCAAATCATAAGAAGAGCATCATGGCGGCGCGAAGCAGCGCAACAGCTCTTTCTGCATTTCGCCGCGCCAACCATAATTAATCGAGCGAACGACTCTGCTCGGTAGTTAGCGGAAATACCTCCCCCTTGCGGGGAGGTCGGCGGTCGCAGACCGCCGGGTGGGGGTCTCACCGCGCCAGCATGCAATGACCCCCACCCGACCCCGCTTCGCGGGGCCACCTCCCCGCAGGGGGGAGGGAATACGCAAAACCCCAGCCCTCGACTCGATCCAAAGTCGCCAAGCCGACCAACGCGACCGATATTCGTGAAGTTCGCGCTTAGCTATTCGCGTCGGATTCCTGCTCTGAAGTTATGAGTATAACCCCCAGATGTTGACGCACGAAACCATCCCGCGTATCAATTCCTCCAATCTCGAAAGAGAACCCTAATACGCCGAGCCGCCCGAGAGGCGGTAGGCCAACGCCCGGCAGCGCGATGCGCCCCCGGGCGCGTTTTGCTTTGGAGCCTTCGCGCTCGCGGGAGAACAGCATGTTCGAGAGCCTTTCCGATAAGCTCTCCGGCATTTTCGACAAGCTCACACGGCGCGGCGCGCTTTCCGAAGCCGACGTCAATGAGGCGCTGCGCGAAATCCGCCGCGCGCTGCTGGAGGCCGACGTCGCGCTCGACGTCGTGCGCTCCTTCACCGACAAGGTCCGCGACCGCGCGATCGGCGCCGGCGTCATCAAATCGGTGACGCCCGGCCAGATGGTCGTCAAGATCGTCAATGACGTGCTGATCGAGACGCTCGGCCAGGACGCGGAGCCGATCGATCTCGTCGCCGCGCCGCCGCTCGCCATCATGATGGTCGGCCTGCAAGGCGCCGGCAAAACCACGACCACCGCCAAGATCGCCAAACGGCTGAAGGAGCGCCACGGCAAGCGCACGCTGATGGCCTCGCTCGACGTCAAACGCCCGGCGGCCCAGGAACAGCTCGCCGTGCTCGGCCGGCAAGTCGAGGTCGACACGCTGCCGATCGTGCCCGGCCAGACGCCGGTGCAGATCGCCAAGCGCGCGATGGAGGCGGCGCGGCTGCAGGGCTATGACGTGGTGCTGCTCGACACCGCCGGCCGCACGCATATCGACGAGCCGCTGATGGCCGAGATGGCGGAGATAAAGACCTCCTCCAAGCCGCATGAAATCCTGCTCGTCGCCGATGCGCTCACCGGCCAGGACGCGGTCAATCTCGCCCAGAATTTCGATGCGCGGGTCGGGCTGACGGGCATTGTATTGACGCGTATGGACGGCGATGGCCGCGGCGGCGCGGCGCTCTCTATGCGCTATGTCACCGGCAAGCCGATCAAGCTCATCGGCGTCGGCGAAAAGATGGACGCGCTCGACGAATTCTCGCCGACGCGCATCGCCAACCGCATTCTCGGCATGGGCGACATTGTCGCGCTGGTCGAAAAGGCCGCCCAGGCGATCGACGCCGAACAGGCCCGCAAGGCCGCCGAGCGGATGGCCAAGGGCAAGTTCGATCTGCAGGACCTTTGCGATCAGCTCGCCCAGGTGGAAAAGATCGGCGGATTGGGCGGCATCATGGGTCTGCTTCCGGGCGTCGCTAAGATGAAGGATCAGATCGCCGCGTCCGGTTTCGACGACAAGATGGTCAGGCGCCAGCGCGCCATCATCCTTTCGATGACGCCCAAGGAGCGGCGCAATCCCGATCTGATGAAAGCCTCACGCAAGAAGCGCATCGCCGCAGGCTCGGGCGTCAAGGTCGAGGACGTCAATAAGCTCCTCAAGCAGCATCGGCAGATGGCCGATCTGATGAAGTCCTTCGGCGCAGGCAAGCGCGGCGGCGGCATGATGGGCAAGGCGGCGCAAATGATGGGGCTCGGCCCCGGCATGCAGATGCCGTCTCAGGAAGAGCTGCAGCAGCTGCAGGCGAAGCTTGGCGTCCAGCAGCCGAAAGCGCCGCCCGGCGGCATTCCGGCGGCGCCGCCCCCCGATCTTCTCGCCAAGCCAAGCCTGCCGGGGCTCGGCGGCGGCTTGCTGAGCGGATTGAACCCCTTCGGGAAGAAGAAATAGCAAACCGGCGATTGTCGTCGCCGGCCCTTCACTCACCTCAACGCAACAGGAACGAAAACATGTCCCTTAAAATTCGTCTCGCCCGCGGCGGCGCCAAGAAGCGTCCCTTCTATCGTGTCGTCGTCGCCGACTCGCGCTCGCCGCGCGACGGCCGCTACATCGAGAAGATCGGTTATTTCGATCCCTTGAAGGAGAAGGACGCGGCCGACCGCCTCGTGCTCGACACGGAAAAGGCGAAGGCCTGGATGGAGAAAGGCGCGCAGCCAACCGACCGCGTCGCGCGCCTGCTCGACGGCCTTGGCGTGATGAAGCGCGAAGCGCGCAACAATCCGCAGAAGGCGCAGCCCAAGAAGAAGGCGCAGGAGCGCGCCGCCGCGGCGGCCGAGGCCGCAGGCGCGGCGGAAGCGCCGGCGGCGTAAGCCTTCTGTGCGTCACGTTTCATTCGCCCTCATGCTGAGGAGCGCCCAACGGGCGCGTCTCGAAGCACGAGGGCGGACAGCGCGCGCGGCGATTTCCTCGTCCTTCGAGACGCCGCCTGCGGCGGCTCCTCAGGATGAGGAAATCGAATGAAAGGGCCTGCGAAAGGCCTCGTCCTCCTCGGCCGCTTCGGCGCGGCGCATGGCGTGCGCGGCGAGATCCGACTGCAGAGCTTCACCGCCGATCCTTTGGCGATCGCGGCCTATGACGGCCTCACCGATAAAAGCGGGACGCGCCATTTCAGGCTGCGCGCCGTGCGCCCGCAGGGCAAGGACATGCTCGTCGCGCAAGTCGAGGGCGTCGACGACCGCGCCGGCGCCGAGGCCTTAAGCCGCGTCGAAGTCTACGTCGCGCGCGACAAACTCCCCGCGCCGGAAGAGGACGAATTTTATATCGCCGATCTCATCGGCCTTCGCGCCGAAACGGCGGATGGCCAAATGGTCGGCGTCGTCGTCGCGGTGAGAAATTTCGGCGCGGGCGATATTCTCGAGATTGCGCCCGCGCAGGGCCCCGAAAAATTATCAGACTTTGCGGACGAAGCCCCGCGAAGCAAGGTCGGCGTCGAGACGCTGCTTCTGCCCTTCACCAAGGCCACAACGCCCCTCATCGACGTGAAAGCGGGGCGCGTCGTGATCATTCCGCCGACGGAGGTGGAAGGGGAAGCTCCGTAGGCGTTCGCCAGGCAGACTGCGCCGCTCTTCTCCGCTTCCCGCGCTTCATGCCATAACCGCACCATGTTCCGCGCGACGGTCCTGACGCTCTTTCCCGAAATGTTTCCAGGTCCCTTGGGCCTGTCGCTCGCCGGCGACGCGCTGTCGCGCGGCGTCTGGGCGCTTGAGCCGCGGCAGATCCGCGAGCATGGGCTCGGCCGCCATCGCGCCGTCGACGACACGCCCGCCGGCGGCGGCCCGGGCATGGTGATGCGCGCCGACGTGCTAGCGGCGGCGATCGACGCCGCTGCGCCCAAGGACGATCCGCGCCCGCGCCTGCTGATGAGTCCGCGCGGCGCGCCGCTGACCCAGGCGCGCGCGCGCGCGCTCGCCCAAGGCCCCGGCGCGATCATTCTCTGCGCCCGATTTGAAGGCGTCGACGAGCGCATCATCGACGCTCGCGCGCTCGAAGAAATGTCGATCGGCGATTTCGTGCTTTCGGGCGGCGAGATCGCGGCGCTGGCGCTGATCGACGCCTGCGTGCGGCTCATTCCCGGCGTGATGGGCGAAGAAGCCTCAGGCGTCGAAGAAAGTTTTGAGGCCGGGCTCCTCGAATATCCGCATTACACGCGGCCACGCGAGTTCGAGGGGCGCGACATCCCCGACGTGCTGCTCTCCGGCGACCATGCCAGAATCGCCAAATGGCGCCATGAACAGGCGCTGGCGCTGACCCGCGCGCGACGCCCCGACCTGTTGGCGCCCCAGACAGGCGACGCTTCCCGCCACCGCTAAATCTCCGCGCTCTGCTCTATTTTTCATCTGGTCCGCCAGCGCGCGCGATCTAGCTAATAGCAGCGCACCCCGAGCTTGAGCCTGGAGCCAGGGCGCAAGGAGGCCCACCCAAATGCAAAAAACAAAGACGCCGATGAAGCCCGACACCGAACGTTCGGCGCTGGATACGCCGACCGATCTCGAAAAACAGTCGACGATGAAGGTCGCCGCGGAGGTCAACAAGCTCGTCGCCGACGCCCTCGCGCTTTATATGAAGACCAAGAATTTCCACTGGCACATGAGCGGCCCGCATTTCCGCGACTACCATCTGCTGCTCGACGAGCAGGCGACGCAGATCTACGCCGCCGTCGACCCGCTTGCCGAGCGCGTGCGCAAGCTCGGTCAGCCGACCCTGCGCTCGATCGGGCAGGTGGCGCAGATGTCCCGCATCAAGGACAATGACGAGGAATTCGTTTCGCCTTACGACATGCTGTGCGAATTGCTCGACGACAACAAGGGCATGGCCGAGTCGCTGCGCAACGCCCATAAGGTCTGCGACGACAATGAAGACATCGCAACGGCGAGCCTTCTCGAAACTTTTCTTGACGAGACCGAAAAGCGAACCTGGTTCCTGTTCGAGGCGGCGCGCGGCGCCGGCCCCGGCGGCCACTGACACAAGGCGGCCGTTCGAACGCTAGCGCGTCGGAACGGGCGTGCCGCTGCGATAATCGTAGAAGCCGCGCTGCGTCTTTTTGCCGAGCCAGCCCGCTTCGACATATTTCACGAGCAGAGGGCAGGGGCGGTATTTCGAATCCGCCAGGCCCTCATGCAGCACCTGCATGACCGAAAGACAGGTGTCCAGGCCGATGAAATCGGCGAGTTGCAGCGGACCCATCGGGTGGTTGGCCCCGAGCTTCATCGCCGTGTCGATGGCGTCGACCGAGCCCACGCCTTCGTAGAGCGTGTAGATCGCCTCATTGATCATCGGCAGCAGAATGCGGTTGACGATGAAGGCGGGGAAGTCCTCAGAAACGCTGATCGTCTTGCCAAGCTTGACGACGAACGCCTTCGTCTCCTCGAAAGTGACGTCATCGGTCGCAATGCCGCGAATGAGTTCGACAAGCTGCATGCGCGGCACCGGATTCATGAAATGAATGCCGATGAAGCGCTCCGGCCGACCGGTGACGGCGGCAAGGCGCGTGATCGAAATCGATGACGTATTGGAGCTGATGATCGCGCCGGGCTTCACGAACTGCGCGAGCTCGGTCAGAATCTTTCGCTTGAGGTCTTCGACCTCGGTCGCCGCCTCGATTAAGAGGTCGGCGTCGGCGAAGTCGGCCATTTTTGGCGCGCCGGATATACGCTCGAGCGCCGGTTCGACCGCCGCGGCGTCGATCTGGCCGCGCTCCACGGCGCGTCGCATCTGCGCGGCGACATCGGCGATGCCGGCGTCGATGCGTTCCTGCGAAATGTCGTTCAGGGCGACGTCATAGCCGGCAAGCGCGCAGACATGGGCGATCCCCTTGCCCATCTGGCCCGCGCCGATGACGCCGATCTTGCGAATTTCGAAGCCCATTTTTTACCACCGTCAGCCAAGCTCGCGCCGGATAGCAAGCGGCGCGCCCGCGCTGAGTGCGTGCCGCAGTGCAATATAACTTGCGTTCCTTCGCAAAGAAAACAAAGAAAAAGCTCTGGGCGCCGACGCGCCGGACCATGCGGACCGAAGCGACGGCGGTTTTTGTGGTCAGCGGCCGATCTTCACCAGTTCGGCTTCAAGCTCGGGCAGCGCCGTGAAGAGGTCGGCGACCAGGCCATAGTCGGCGACCTGGAAAATGGGCGCCTCCTCATCCTTGTTGATCGCCACGATCACCTTCGAATCCTTCATGCCGGCGAGATGCTGGATCGCCCCCGAAATCCCGGCGGCGATGTAGAGATCGGGCGCCACGGCCTTTCCGGTCTGGCCGACCTGCAAGTCGTTTGGCGCATAGCCGGCGTCGACGGCGGCGCGAGACGCCCCGATCGCGGCATTAAGCCGCGTCGCGACCGGATCCAGCACCTTCTGGAAATTCTCCGCCGACCCGAGCGCGCGCCCGCCGGAAAGAATGATCCGCGCTGAGGTGAGTTCGGGGCGCTCCGACTTCGCCAGCTCTTCGCTCTTGAAGGCGGAAACGCCGGGATCGGCGGGCGCCGAAATCGCCTCGATGGGCGCCGAGCCGCCTTCGGGGGCCGCCGCGAATGCGGTGGTGCGCACGGTGATCACTTTCTTTGCGTCCTTCGCGCGCACGGTCTGGATCGCATTGCCGGCGTAGATCGGCCGCTCAAATGTGTCGGCCGAAACGACCTTGATGATGTCCGAGACCTGCATCACGTCGAGCAGCGCCGCTACGCGCGGCAGCACGTTCTTCGTCGCCGAGGTCGACGGCGCGATGATGACGTCATAAGCGCCGGCGAGCGAGACGATCAGCGCGGCGACAGTCTCGGCCAGAACATGGTCGAGCGACGCGTCTTCGGCGACGAGGACCTTCTCGACCCCGGCGAGCTTGGCCGCCTGCTCGGCCGCGCCCTTGAGGCCGGGCCCGACGATGAGGACATGAATGGGACCGCCGATCTCCTTCGCCGCGGTGAGCGCCTTGGCGGTCGCCGGGGCGATCGCGTCGCCGGCGGTTTCGGCAAGAAGCAGAATCGTCATCTTTAAAGCACTCCCGCTTCCTTGAGCTTGCCAACGAGCTCGACGACCGAGCCGACCTTGACGCCCGCCTTGCGTTTCGCAGGCTCAGTGGTTTTCAACACGTCAAGGCGCGGCGAAATGTCGACGCCATAATCGGCCGGCGACTTCACGGCGACTTCTTTCTTCTTGGCCTTGATGATGTTGGGCAACGAGGCGTAGCGCGGCTCGTTGAGGCGCAAATCCGTGGTGACGACGGCCGGCAGCTTCAGGCTGACGGTCTGCAGCCCGCCGTCGATCTCGCGCGTCACGTCGACGGAGCCGTCCGCCATCTCGACTTTCGAGGCGAAGGCGCCCTGACCCCAGCCGAGCAACGCCGCGAGCATCTGGCCCGTCTGATTGCAATCGTCGTCGATCGCCTGCTTGCCCATGATGACGAGCTGCGGCTGTTCCTCGGCGACGATCTTGGCCAGGATTTTGGCGACGGCGAGCGGCTCGACGGTCTCGTCGGTTTTGACCAGAATGCCCCGGTCGGCGCCCATGGCGAGACCGGTGCGCAAGGTCTCGTCGGCCTTGGCCGGTCCGATCGTGACCACCACGACTTCCGTCGCCTTGCCGGCCTCCTTGAGCCGCAGCGCCTCTTCGACGGCGATCTCGTCGAAGGGGTTCATCGACATTTTCACATTGGCGAGATCGACGCCCGAACCGTCCGCCTTGACCCTGATCTTGACGTTGTAATCGACGACCCGTTTGACGGGCACGAGAATCTTCATCGCGCGACCCCTTGGTCCTTCTGACCCTTTGGCGAGACGGTGTCGGAACGCCGCTTGCGCGCGCTCCATTCTGGCTAAAGCCGTCGCGCGGTCTGGTAGCGGGGGCGCGCGCGCAAGTCAAACCGCCCAAGTCAAACAAAGCGATCGCGCCGAACTGATCGATCAGGGGGCGTCGTCGCCGGCGTCCTGCGCGCGCGGCGTGGGGGCGAGCGCGCCGCTCCTGTCGAAAAGCCGGTGCCGGCGGCGCTTGAAGATCGGCGTCAGCACCAGACCCGCGGCGATGCCGCCGACATGCGCCATCCAGGCGACGGCGCCGCCCTCGCCCATGGAGGCGTTGATCAGCTGCATCACAATCCAGGCGCCGACGAATAGCCAGCCGGAGGCGACAAAAGAGAACAGCGGCGCCCGCAGCCCCAGGATCGACCTCGGCCGCGCCCCGGAGAGCCAGGCGCCGAGATAAATCGGCGCGAGCGCCAGCGAGAGGGGCGGAAAAATTCCCGCGACCGTGGCGCGTGGATGGAGCAGCAGAAAGGCCGCGCAGACGCCGGAGATCGCGCCCGACGCGCCGACGAGCGGCAAGATCGAATGCGGCGTGGCGTAGATGTAGAACACGCCGGAGGCGACGCCGCAGGAAAGATAAAACAGTAGATAGTGGAGCGACCCCATGGCGTCTTCGACATTGTCGCCGAAGACGTAGAGGAACAGCATATTCGAGCCGAGGTGCACCCAAGACGAGTGAAAGAACAGCGCGGTGACGAGCGTCAGCGCAGCCGGCGGCCCGACGATCCAGTCGGCGAGCTGGGCCTCGCCGAAGAGCACGCGCGGGATGATCGCGAAGCCGCGGACGACGGTCAGGGGGTCGCCGAAAATCTCGCTCTGCACGACGAGGAAGACGATGACGTTGAGCGCGATCAGCGTCCAATTCACGATCGGCCGCCGCAAATAGCGCAACGGCGCATCGTCATAGATCGGCATCACCATGGGCGCGCTCCTTTCGACCGCTAGCCTAACATAGGGCGACGCCGACTGGCCGCGTCACGACCGGGCAAGTCGCCGATTGAGCCACGTCGTCGCGAGAACGCCCAGCCCGGCGATGTCGAAGGCGACGGTCAGCAGTCCGTAGACGACCGCGCCGGCCAGGATCTGCGCAATCAGCGTGGAAATGCCCGGACTCATCTCGCGTAAAGGCGTGAGCGCGAGCGACATCGCGCCCGTCGCCACAAGCGCCGCGAACATGTCCCAGAACGACGGCCAGATCGGCTGCGTGCGCAGCGCGAAATAGACCGTCGCCACAAGCGCCGCGATATAGGCGCCGGCTTGCGCGATCGCGAGATTGGACGCGTCCTCGCCCCAGGGCAGAAAAAGCAGCAGCGCAAGGCCGAAGGCGACCGCCGCAAGCGCCGCGACCATCAATGGCGCCGTCTTCTTCTCAATCTGAAAGACGGGATTCACGCCGAACAGAATGACGCCCATCGCGAAAAGTCCCGGAAGCAGCAGGCCGAGGTAATGACCGAAGGGACCGCGATATTGCGCCGGCACGATCAGCGCTTCGATCGACGGCATGACGAACCACAGGCCGGCGCACGCCGGCAGTAAAAAGGCGACGACGATGCCCATGTTGCGCGCGACCTGCTCCTTGGCGCGGTCGACGCCATGGAGTTCATGCGCCGCGACGGCGATCTGAAACAAGAGCACGTCGAGCGCCGAACCGAGCGCCTGCACCGCGCGCACGCCAAGATCATACGCCAGCGCGAACTGCCCGGTTTCGGCGAAACCGAAGACGCTGGCCACGATGGAGCGCGCCGCGAGCGGCATCGCCTGGTAGAGAAGATGCGCGGTGACGATCGGCGCGCTATAGGCCGCAAGCGCACGCGCATTCTGACTCGAGGCGGCGCGAATATCGGCGCCGGGATCGAGCAGCGCGCGACGCCCGAGAACGACCGTGCCGAACAGGCTCGCGACGCCGCCGGCGAGCGCCACCGCCGCCGAGTGAAAAATAAAGGCGCCGCCGCCAATCAGGACAAGCGACAGCGCGTTCTTAGCGAGCATGAGGCGCACATAGGCGTGGTCATGAAAACGTGCGCGCACAAGCGCGGTGCAATAGTCGAAAAGCCCGTTGGCCACCGACGTCAGCAGCGCAAGCAGGATGAGATTGGTTTCGAAGTCGAGCGGCGGCCCGGCAAGCGCATAAAGGCCTGTGGCCAATGCAAGGAAGAGCGTGACGCCGATGAAGGCCGCGTCGAGCGTCGAGCGCACCACCGGCTCTTTGTCGCGCGTGCGCTTTGAGTAAAAGCGCGTCGCGGAAAGACGCAACCAGTCGTAGAGCGCCGTCTGCACGACGACCGCGATGGAGAAGGCGAGCGCAAAGCGGCCATATTCCTCGGGGCCGAGAAATTTCGCCACCGTGAGGCCGATGACGAAATTGACGATCGTATTGGCGAGAAATGCCAGAAGGACGTTCACTTACGAGCCTGCCCCGCTCCAGCGGCCGAGCGCGACAAGCTCGCGCAACGCCTGCGCGTCGCGCGGCGTCACGTCGGGATAATCAGGATCCGCCGTCGCGGGATCGAAATATTTCCACGAGCGGGCGCATTTGACGCCGGCCGCGCGTTGCGAAACGACGCCGACGCCCGGCGCTTCCGGCAGGCGGAAGGCCTCGATCGGCGCTTCTCCCGGCAAGACGCGGATATCCGAGGCGATGCAGATTTCGGCGAAGTCGACGCCGTCGAGCCCGGCGCGCAACGACTCATCTTCTACATAAACGGTCGGCGCCGCTTCCAGCGAAGAGCCGATGCGTTTTTGCGCGCGCTCGATTTCAAGCGCGCCGGTGACGACCGAGCGGATCTTGCGAATCTTCTCCCATTTGGCGGCAAGCGCGTCGTCGCGCCACGCCTCGGGAATGGTGGGAAAATGCTCGAGATGCACGGATTGCGCGTTCGGAAAGCGCGAAAGCCACGCCTCCTCCGCGGTGAAGACGAGAATCGGCGCGAGCCAGGTCGTGACGCTGCGGAAGATGCGATCGATGGTCGCGAGCGCCGCCTTGCGTTTGACGCTCGAGGGCGGATCGCAATAGAGCGCGTCCTTGCGCACGTCGAAATAGAAAGCCGACAGCTCGCTCGTCATGAAATGGGTGAGCAGCGCGACGACGCGCTTGTAGTCATAGGCCGCATAGGACGCGCGGATCGACTCGTCGAGCTGATGCAGACGATGCAGCATGAGACGTTCAAGCTCTCCCGCCTCGCGCATCGCCGCATCGTCATTTGGCTGATAATGCGCCAGCGCGCCGATCATCCATCGCGTTGTGTTGCGCAGCTTGCGATAAAGCTCGACGAAAGTCTTGAGGATTTCGGGGCCAACGCGCAGATCGTCGGCGTAATCGGACGCGGCGACCCAGAGGCGCATGATGTCGGCGCCGGAATCGGCGATAATTTTTTGCGGCGCGACGACATTGCCCAGCGACTTCGACATTTTGCGGCCCCGCTCGTCGAGCACGAAGCCATGCGTCAGCACGGAGTCGTAAGGCGCGCGGCCGCGCGTGCCGCAGCTTTCGAGAAGCGAGGAATGAAACCAGCCGCGATGCTGATCGGAGCCTTCAAGATACATGATCTCGTCTTCGCCGCCGTCGCGCTTGCGACGAATGCCCGCGAGCATCGGAAAATGCTGCGGATCTTCGAGCGTGAAGGCGTGGGTCGAGCCTGAATCGAACCAGACGTCGAGAACGTCGGAGATTTTCTCGTAATCCTCCGCCTTGTAATCGGGCGAAAGAAAACGCTCGGCGGCCTTCGCTTCATACCAGGCGTCGGCGCCTTCCTTCTCAAAGGCCTCGATGATGCGGGCGTTGACGCGCGCGTCGACAAGCGGCTCATGCGTGCCCTTCTTGACGAAGACGGCGATCGGCACGCCCCAGGCGCGCTGGCGCGACACGACCCAATCGGGACGATTGGCGATCATGCCGCGAATGCGGTTTTCTCCGGCCGACGGCGTCCATTGCGTGCGGGCAATTTCCTCAAGCGCGATCTCGCGCAGCGTCGACGCGTTAGGGCGCGCACTTTCAATGCTCGCGCTATCCCTCCCCTCGACGGGGAGGGTCGCATCGCGAAGCGATGCGGGGTGGGGTGTGTCGTCTTGATCCCCCACCCGGCCGCCTTCGGCGGCCGACCTCCCCGCAAGGGGGAGGTAGGGCGCCGCGCCAAACGGCCGATCCATCGCGATGAACCCAGACGCGATGGATTTATCCATCGCGATGAACCATTGCGGCGTGTTGCGGAAAATTACCGGCTTCTTCGAGCGCCATGAATGCGGATATTGATGCTTGAGCTTTCCGCGCGCGACGAGATTGCCGGCCTGAACGAGGGCGGCGATGACCGCCTCATTGGCGTCGCCCTTCTCGCCCTTGTCGGTGATGACGCGCTTGCCTTCAAAGCCCGGCGCGTCCTTCGTGTAGAAACCGTCCTCGTCGACCGTATAGGGAATGCGCGTCTCGACGCCGCGCGATTGCAGTTCGCGCGCGTTCGCCATCCAGATGTCGAAGTCCTCGCGGCCGTGGCCCGGCGCGGTATGCACGAAGCCCGTGCCCGTGTCGTCGGTGACATGTTCGCCGTCAAAGAGCGGCACGTCGAAATCATAGCCAAGATGCGCAAGCGGATGCGCGCAAACGAGTTCTAGAAGCTCATCAGTACTGACATCGCGAACGCGAGTGGATTTGCCCTTAGCTTTCGCGAATACGTCATCAGCGAGATTATCAGCCAGGATATATGCGTCGCCCTCCCGAGCGTTGCTGAATTCTGTTATTTCATCAAGGCGATACAATCCGTATGAAATCTTGCTCGAAAACGAAATCGCGCGGTTTCCAGGCAGCGTCCACGGTGTTGTGGTCCAAATGACGACTCGGACATTTTCGTAGCTCGGAAAATTTCCGGAAGAGACCTTGTCGAGTTCTCTAAGCGGCCGTAGCGGTGCTAATTCCCCGATCGCCCGAAATCCGCTGCGATGAGACGCGCCTTTGATCGGAAACGCCACCCAGACCTGGTCGCTCGTATAATCCTCATATTCGACTTCGGCTTCGGCGAGCGCGGTCTTTTCGACGACGCTCCACATCACCGGCTTCGAGCCGCGATAGAGCAGGCCGCTGGCGGCGAATTTCATGATCTCGCGCGCGATCGTCGCTTCCGCCGGAAAAGCCATCGTCGAATAGGGATGGCCCCAATCGCCGGCGACCCCTAAGCGCTTGAACTCCTCGCGCTGAACGCCGAGCCAATGTTCCGCATAGGCGCGGCATTCGCGCCGGAAGGCGATCATGGCGCCTGGATCGGTGAAATCGGGCTTCTGCTTGCCTTTGGCGCGGTAATTCTCCTCCTCGATCTTCCATTCGATGGGCAGACCGTGGCAATCCCAGCCCGGCACATAGACGCAGTCCTTGCCAGTCATGCGCTGACTGCGCGTCACGAGATCCTTGAGGATCTTATTGAGCGCGTGGCCGATATGGATATTGCCGTTGGCGTAAGGCGGGCCGTCGTGGAGCGTGAATTTCGGACGGCCTTCGCCCGATTCGCGCATTTTTTGCTCCAGGCCGATGGTCTCCCAGCGCTTGAGGATTTCCGGCTCGCGCTCCGGCAGGCCGGCGCGCATCGGAAAATCCGTGACCGGCAGATAGAGGCTTTTGGAATAGTCAGGCCCTTTTGGGCTGTCGTCGTTCATTGTCGTGAAAACCGGCTGGGGCGGGACGCAGGCGCCATAAGCGCCGCTATTGCGCGCTGATTAGAGGATTTGTGGAAAGAGCGCCAATCGCGCCGCGCCCGGACCCTGCGCGAGCCTTTAGCTCAGGAGCGCGCTGCGAAAAAAATGCAGCGTGATCTCGCGCAGGCCGGGCCGGTAATTCGAATGGCGGTCAGGAAAAGCATCTGGTCCTCAGTAGCAGCGCAGACCCAACGGGAAAAGAGGCCAGGTCCTAACGCGGCCGCCTCAGCCCAAGCATTCCGGCGAGATACGCGAAGCCTCCCGCCACGACGGCGACAAACAGCAACACCAGAAACGCGCCCGACAGCAGCGTGAACCCGATGAAGAGCAACAACAGCAGCACGGCGGTGACGATCAGGCTCTGCCACGGCGAGAGCTTGACCACCTTGATCCGGCCGGCGCCTCTCCCGACCCAGATCCGGGAGGCGTCCGTCTCCTCGCCCGGCAAGATGATTTCGACGCGTCCCTTGGGTTCTTCGTCCATACGTTTTCCTCCTGTCGAGGATGATGTCCCCAAGCTAGATCGCGCGCAACTTATGGCAACAGATCATTCGCTCGGCTCAAAGCGCCGCTTTCGGCCAATAGTCTTCGCGCCTCTTCGACGTCGACGCGCATTCTTTCGACGAGCGCCTCGACGCTGTCGAATTTCGCTTCACCGCGTATGAAGCCGTAGAAGGCGACTTCCACCTCCTTGCCGTAGAGGTCGCCATCGAAATCGAAGAGGAAGACTTCAAGCAGCGGCGCGCCATTGTCAAAGGTCGGCCGGCGTCCGAAACTGGCGACGCCCTCATAAATCTTCCCCTCGAATTCGACCGTCACGGCGTAGATCCCGTGCTTGAGCCGATTGGCGGGATCGAGCGCGATATTGGCGGTGGGAAAGCCGAGCGCGCGCCCGCGCTTCTCGCCGTGGCGCACGACGCCGCGAATGAAATAAGGGTGGCCGAGGAGCCGTCGCGCCAGCGCCGCGTCGCCGCGTTCCAGCGCTTCCCGCGTCGCTGTCGAGGAGACGGCTTCTAAGCTGCCTTCTTCGTCCTGGGTGATGCGATCGACGATCTCCACGATCATCCCGAGCCGTTCGCCTTCGGCGCGCAAAAACTCCGGTCCGCCTTCGCGGCCGGCGCCGAAACGAAAATCATAGCCCGCGACGACGGCCGAAAGCTGCAGGCGCTTGTGCAAGATCTCTTGCGTGAAGATGCGGGCGGAGCTTTTCGCGAAGTCCTTGTCGAAGGTGAGCACGATCATTCCGTCGAGCCCCAGCCGAGCGGCCTGCGCCGCCTTTGCATCGGGCGGCGTGAGCCGAAAAATCACCGTCTGTCCCGCAAAAAAATCCGCCGGATGGGGCTCGAAGGTCAGCAGAATGCAAGGACGCGAGAGTTTCGCGGCGAGCGCCTGCGCGCGTGCGATGACGCCGCGATGGCCTCTGTGCAGCCCGTCGAAATTGCCCACCGCCGCGACCGCGCCTTCCAATCCAGGCGGCGGCGCTTGAGGGTCGCGCGCGACGATGAAGGAGGCGGACACGGCCCGGCCGGAGGCGTTAAGCCGAGGCCGGCTTCGCCTCTGCTGGCGCTGGCGCCGCGACGCGCATCACCTGCTCGCGGCTCGGCACCATAACGAAGGCCTCGCCGTCGAGCACGACTTTGCCGTCGACGAGACATTCGCATTTGAGCTTGGCGCGCCGGCCTTTTTCGATCAGCTCCACCACCTCGACGATGACGGTGATCACGTCGCCGATCTTCACCGGCGCGCGGAAATTCAGCGTCTGCGACAGATAGACGGCGCCGGGGCCCGGCAGATACATGCCGATGACCGTCGAAATGAGCGACGCCGTATAAAGACCGTGCACGATTCGCTCGCCAAAGCGCGTCTTCGAGGCGAAGTGATCTGAAAGATGAATCGGATTGCGGTCGCCGGAAAGATCCGCGAAGGCGATGACGTCGTCGTCCATCACCGCCTTCATCAGCGTCTCGCGCATGCCGACGCTCAGATCTTCGAAATAGTAGATTTTGAACGGCGTCGACATGGAAGCCACCGGAAAGTTGCGCGCGGATCGTGACCGCAGATGAGGCCTGTGCAGCCCCCTTTTACCAGAAAAGCTCGCGAGCCAAAGCCTTGGGACGAGCGCCGGCGCGCACGAAGAGCGATTCGAGCGCCGCTTCGTCAAGCGCGCCGCCGCCGGGATGCAGCTCGGCGCGATGCACGCCATGGATGATGAAGAGGCAGTCGAGCCCGGCGCGGCCCGCGCCGGCAAGGTCGGTGAAGGCGCCGTCGCCGATCGCCAGCGTGCGCGCCTTGTCGAGTTCGCCCCCGCGCAAATTCTTGAGCCGCTCCAAGGCGGCGGCGTAGATCGGGGCGTGGGGCTTGCCGAAGGTCAGAACGCGGCCGCCGATCGCCGCATAGCGATCGGCGATGGCGCCGGCGCAGTAGACGAGATCATTGCCGATGGCGACGACAACATCGGGATTGGCGCACAGCATCGTCAGGTCGCGCGCTTTCAGCGCCGCGAGCTCTTCGTCGTAATCCGAGGGGGTTTCGTTGCGGTCGTCAAAGAGGCCGGTGCAGACGATGTAATCGGCGGCTTCCGGCCCGACGCGCATGATCGGCGCGCCGAGACGCCGCGCGGCCGCCCGGAACAGACCGTCGTCGCGCGAGGGACCCAGGTGGTAGACCGCCTGTCCGTCCCGCGCGACGATTTCGCGCAGCGCCAGCTCCCCCGCGGAGAGGAGATCGTCGAAACAATCCTGCGGCACGCCAAGGCCGAGGAGCTGGCGGCGCACTTCTTCGTCGGGACGCGAGGCGTTGGTGATCAGCACGACGGTTCCGCCTTGCGCGCGAAAGCGCCGCAGCGCCTCGGCGGCTTCCGGGAAATGCCGCCGGCCGTCGATCAGCACGCCCCAGCCATCGCACAGAATCGCGTCATACCCGTTCGCGATGTCGCGCAGACCGGCGATGAAGGGAATGCGGCTGCGGTCTGGCGCGGGCCCTGCCGTCAAAAGCGCGCCTCGGCGAATGCGGCGGCGTAGGCTCCATCGCAGACGGGATTGAAGAGCCCGGTCGATTCGTCGAGCAAGAACAATCGCCCGTCCATGATTCGAAACAGCGCGCCGTGCAGCCGCAGATGCCGGTGATGTTCGAGCACCTGGATCATGGGAAAGGAGCGCAAGTTACGCAGCGTCTGCTTCACCGACTCGAACTCCAGGCGCTCGACATAGGCGGCGTCCTTGGGATTAGGCCGAATGCCCAGGCGATCAGCCGCCGGGCCAAGCATTTTGATCCAGTCGCCGATGAAGTCGCTGTGGCTCAGCCGCGGGGCGTCGGGATCGGCGGCGATCTCCGCATAGGCGCGCACGCCGCCGCATTGCCCATGGCCAAGCACCACGAGGTCCGTAACCTTTAGCGCCATGACGGCGTATTCGAGCGCCGCGGACGCGCCGTGATAATGATCGTCAGGCTCGTAAGGCGGCACCAGCGCCGCGACGTTGCGCAAGACGAAAAGCTCGCCGGGGCCAGCGTTGAAGATGGTCTCAGGCGCGACGCGCGAATCGCAGCAGCTGATGATCATCGTTTTGGGGGTCTGGCCCCTGACCGCCAATTCTTCGAATCGGTCGTGATCGGCCAGGAAACGCCCGCTGATGAAGGACTCATAGCCCGTTATGAGGGTTTCCGGCAGACCGGCCGCGCCGTATGACTGCTCGTGATCCGCCATTTAACGTTCCCTTCGCGCCACTTGACCAGATCCGCTTTGGCGCAGTCGCCTTGGTCCAGTTCGCCTTTGGCCGCGCGGATGGCGGACCCCGCGGTTATTGTGTAGATCACGCGGCGGGGTCAAGAGCAGGCCGAATCCTTTCGATACCGGAGTTTCGAATGATTTCCCGACTAAAGCGCAGCGTGCTGGCGATGCCGGGCTCGAACGCCCGAGCGCTGGAGAAGGGCAAGACGCTCGCCGCCGACGTCCTGATGTTCGAACTTGAAGACGGGGTCGCGGAATCCGCCAAGGCGACGGCGCGCGCACAGGTTGCGGCGGCGGTGGCCGACGGCGGCTATGGCGCGCGGCAACTCGTCGTGCGCGTCAACGCCCGCGGCTCCGAATGGTATAAGCCCGACATCGCCGCCATCGCGCCGCTCGGCCCAGACGGAATCGTCATTCCCAAGGTCAATTCACGCGACGAAATTTTGAAGGCGGCCGCCGATCTCGTGGCCGCCGGCGCGCCGTATAAGACGCGCCTCTGGGCGATGATCGAGACGCCGCGCGCCGTCTTTGACATCGAAAAAATCGCCAGCGCCGCAGACGATCGGGCTTCGCGACTCGAGGTCCTGGTGCTTGGCCCCAACGACATCGCCAAATCGACGCGTGCGCGGCTCACGCCCGGACGGCCGGCGCTTTTGTCCTGGCTTTCGGCCGGCGTGCTTGCGGCGCGGGTCCACAACATCGAGATCATCGACGGGATCTACAACGACTTCAACGATCTCGACGGCCTGCGGCGCGAGGCGGCGCAGGGGCGCGACTTCGGCTTCGACGGCAAAATGCTCATTCATCCAGGTCAGATCGGTCCGGTGAATGAAATTTTCGCGCCGAGCGCCGATGAGGTCGATTTCGCCCGCCGGATCATCGCCGTGTTCGACGAGCCGGAAAACGCCGACAAGGGCGTCGTGCAGATCGACGGGAAGATGGTCGAACGTCTGCATCTCGACATTGCGCGCCGCACGTTGCAGCTTGTCGAGGCGTCAGGCTGACGGCCGCCTGTTTTGCGGGCGCCCAACGCATCAACTATAAGGATGCGGGACAGCAAGGATTAGCCAATGGTCTTGCCGAACGACGAAGAACCGAAGCGCGTCGAATCTTCGGAAGCGCCCATCGATTATACAGAATCGCCGTCTGAACCGCCGCCTCCGCCGCCGGTCAGACGCAAGCGGCGCTCCTTCTTCAGCCTGCTGGCGTCGACGCTGCTGCTGCTCGCGGTCGTCGCGGGCGCGGCGCTTTATGCGGCGATCGCGTTCAAGGACCGAGACGAGCGCCTAAAGGTCGTCGCCGACTATGCCGAGCCTTATGTGGATCAGGCGAGCGGCGCCTTAGGCGTGTTGAAGGACCGCGCCGCTTCGCTCATCGGCGAGACCGAACCGGCGCAGACGACGACGCCCGAGACGCCGGCGGAAGGACAGTCAGCCACGAGCAGCGCGGAAGCGCCCCAGCCCTCCACCGCGGCCCCGCCTACCACGCCGCAGTCCGCCACCGCGCCCATGAAATCCCCCGAACCGGCGGTCGAACCGACGCCGCTGGCGCCGCCCACGTCGGCGCCTAACGCCACAATGGAAGCACAGAAGGCGGCCATCGAATCGCAAAAAGCGGCGATCGCGGCGTTGCAGGGCCGCGTCGATTCGGCCGAAGACCTGGCGCAACGCGCTTTGCGCGCCGCCGAAGCGGCCGAGGCGGCCGCCAACGCCGCGAAGAGCGCCGCCGATGCGGCGGCGAAGGCGAGCCCGGCCCCCCTCGCTCCGGTCGCTCCCGTTGAACAGGGCGAGCCCGGGGCGCTAACCGCCAGCGAGCAGATGACGGCGCTTGAAGGCCGCATCGACGAACTCGGGAATGAGACCAAGGCGCTGCGCGAGCGCTTCGAGTCTTCGAAGGGCGAGACGCGCGCGGCGCCAGAAACCACGGCGGCCACGGCGGCGAAGACTCCCGACGGCCCCGCGGCGATCGTGGTCGTCGCCTTTGCGCTGCAGCGCGAGTTGGAGGCCGGCCGGCCCTATGCGCTCGAGACGAAGGCGCTGACGCGGCTCGGGGCCGATCCCACCGCGCTGGCGGCCCTCTCGCCATTGGCCGAAAAGGGCGCGCCGACCGCCGCGCAATTGAAGACGGACTTCGCGCCAGCCGCCAAGCGCATTCGCGCGCTCGAGACTGGCGCTTCCGGCGATCTTGCAGAGCATCTGATGAAGGGCGCCAGCAAACTCGTGCGCGTTCGACCCTCGGGTCAGGCGCCGGCGACCGAGGCTCAGACGGTGGAAGAAAAAGTCGCTCACATCGAAGCGGCGCTCACCCATGGCGACCTCGCTCAGGCGAGCGCCGTTTTCGCGGCGCTCCCCGAAGCGGCCCAGAACGAAGCCAAAGATTTCGGCGCGACCTTGCGCGCCCGCGTCGACGCAGGACGGGCGGCCGACGATCTGCTGCATGGCGCGATCGCCGCGCTTGGCGCAACGAAGGAATAAGCGGGATCCATCGCCATGCTGTTTCTGTTTTTCTTCATCATCGCGCTTGCCGCGGTCGCCTATGGCCTCGAATTGCTGATCGAACAGCCCGGTTCGCTGACGCTGGATTTCGCCGGGTACCAGTTCGAAGCGTCGATACCGGTGGCGGTTGCAGGTCTGCTGCTGGTCATCGCCGCGACGATCGTCCTCTGGGCGATCGCCATGGCGGTGCTGCGGGCGCCTAGCCGTTGGAGCGGCGGCTCCCGAATGAAGCGCCGCGATAAGGGATTCGATGCGCTTTCGCAGGGATTGATCGCCGTCGGCTCAGGCGACGCCGCCCGCGCCCGCAAGGCCGCGCACGTCGCCGAACGGCTGCTGCCAAGCGAGCCGCTCACACAAGTGCTGAAGGCCCAGGCGGCGCAGCTCGCCGGCGATCGGCGGGTCGCGGAAGAGACCTTCCACAAGATGACGTTGAAGCCGGAGACAAAGCTGCTCGGGCTCCGCGGGCTGCACATCGAGGCGCGGCGCCGCGAGGATACGGACGCGGCGCATCATTTCGCCAAGGAGGCGCATGACATCGCGCCAGTGCCCTGGGCGGGCGCCGCGATGCTTGAGCACCTCGCCGCGCAAGGCGACTGGCAGAAGGCGCGCGAGGCGATCGAGGCGAGCCTCACCGCCAAGGCGATCGACGCGCCGACGGCGCAGAACCTTCGCGCCGTGATCGAAACCGCCATGGCGATGGAGAAGGAGCGCGACCATCCCCATGACGCGCTCCATCTCGCACGCCAGGCGTTGAAGCGCCGGCCGGGCTTCGCGCCGGCCGCCGTCGCCGCGGCGCGCGTGCTTGCCCGCCATGGCGACCAGAAGCAGTCGCTGAAGCTGATCGAAACGGTCTGGGCGACGAAACCGCATCCGGACCTCGCCGCCGCCTATCTCGAGGCGCTGTCGGGCGAGTCGAATACGACGAAGCTCGCGCGGGTGGAGAGGCTCGCCCGCGCCGCCCCCAATGCGCCGGAGAGCCGGCATATCGTCGCGGAGGTCGCACTGTCGGCGCGCGATTTCGCCAAGGCCCGCGACGCGCTCGCGCCGCTCATCGCCGCCGGCCGTCATCCGACGGCGCACACCTGTCTGATGATGGCGGAGATCGAAGACGGAGAGCACGGACCGTCAGGTCCGGTGCGCGAATGGCTCGCCCGCGGCTCGCGCGCCCCGCGCGATCCAGTCTGGATCGCCGACGGCGTCGTCTCCAAGAACTGGCTGCCGATGTCGCCGGTCACCGGCCGGCTCGACGCCTTCGAATGGAAGCCGCCGCCGGACTCCGCGCAACATCTGACCGAAGAAGGCAAGCCCAACATTCCGGCCGCCTTTTTGACCCGTCCCGCCGAACCCGTGGCGCTGCCAGCGGCCGAGGTCTCGGGCGCGGCCGGGCAGCAGGCTTAGAGCGCTTCCCGATCACATGGAATCATGTGATCGATAAGGAATCGCTCAAAATCAAAGTATTGGAGCAGGTTCTCATCGAAAAAGTCTGTCAACTTTTTCGGAACCTGCCCTAGCGTATCCGATCCGCCCGTCGGATGCGCACATAGAGCGCGCCTTCGCCGCCGTGATGGCGCGCCGCTTCGCCAAAGCCGACGACGACGTCGCGCAGATTCGGCGCTTCGAGCCACATCGGCACGACGCGCCGCAGCACGCCGCCTTCGTCCCGCGTCAGCCCCTTGCCCGTCACGATGATCGCGATTCGCGCGCCATTCGCCTGACATCGGCGCAGGAAGGCCGTTAGCGAGCGCTGCGCCTCCGCCTGCCGCAGGCCGTGAAGGTCGAGCTTGGCGTCGACGTCAATCCGTCCGCGCTTGATCTTCACGAAGGTGCGCGGGTCGATGTCGATCGGCCGCGGCGCCGGCTTCGGCGCCGTTGGGCGGTCGCCGTCCACCGAAGGCTCCAAAGGCGCCAAGCGCACGGGGCCTTCGGTCGACGGCGTCGGCGACACGTGCTTTTTTGGACGCGCCCGCGCAGGTCGAACGTCAGCCGTCGCTATTGTCCAGAGCTCGGCCTCGGCCTGCGAGAGCCGGCGCGCATATCGGCGGGAATTCTCCTCGCTCACGGATCGTCCCCAACGTCCTTCGGCAGCAGCACAATCATTTCGGCGGCGTGCCGGATGTCGCCGGCCCGCCTCCCCGCCGCTTCGCCCGCGCCGAAAAAAAGATCGGCGCGCGCTGGACCAATTATGGCAGATCCGGTGTCCTGCGCGATCATCAGTCGACGAAATGGCGTTTCCGCCTCTCCTTGCCATGGAATTCGCGCGGCAATCCAGAAGGGCAGGCCGTAGCACCAGATCGAGCGGTCGACGGCGATCGACCGGAATGGCGTCAGCGGCGCGCCCTGCCCGCCGATCGGTCCGATCCTGCGCCGCTCAGACGCATCGATCTCGAAGAACACATAGGAACGGTTCTCCTGCAACAGCCGACGACCCGCTTCGCCGGGGCCGGCGCCGAGCCGCCGCAATGTCTCCTTCATCAGATCGAGCGACATCTCGGCTTTCGTGACCAGCCCGCGCTCAATCATCAGCCGGCCAATGGACGTATAGGGCCAGCCGTTGCGCCCCGCATAGGTCAGCGTCATGACGCCGCCGCCGGGAAGTCGCAGCCGCGCCGAACCCTGCACCTGGATGAGAAACAATTCGACGGGATCGCGAACATAGGCGAGAGGATGCGCGCTCGGCGCCGCGCTTTCCTCTTCGATCGCGCGGCGATCGGGATAGGGCGCGAGCGCGCCATCGGCCTGCAGGCGCGCGCTGGTCAGCGTCTCGCCGGTGGGCAGCGAGAGCGGCGAGTCGTTCAGAGTGATGAGATCGCGCGGACGCGACAGGACCGGGGTCGTGAAACCCGGCTCGGGCGACAATCTGGCGTCGACCTCCACCTCGTAATAGGCGGTCACGAAGCCCTTCGTCTTGATGGCGTGCGGGCGAAACCAATCCTGAAAAAAGCGGCCAGGATGGTCGAGGGCGCCGAGCGCCGCGCGCGCCGCGGCGATGAGCGAAGGGGGCGGCGCGACGGCGCCACGTTGCTCTTGCGCCTTGGCGTCGATGATCTCGGCGGAGCGTCGGAAGGCGTCGAATGCGGCGGCGAGATCGTCGGCCGCAAAGCCGTCGATCTCTTCAAATTCTATCTTTTGCAGCAGATCGGAGGCGGAAAACTGCGGCGCATTCCGCGACATGCTCAGTCTTCGGTTTGCGTCGCGACGAGCTTCCAATTGGGATCATTCGCCTTTGCATCGCGCGCAAAGGTCCAGCGCTCGACGACTTTGCGCGTCTGCCCGCCGTCGATCGTTTCGCCGGCCTGGTCACGCCGCACGCTCATCAGTCGAACGACGAAACGCACCGTCACCTCATTGCGGCCGGCGATGGCCCGGGCGGCGTCGACCGTCGCCGAGTCGATCGCGACGACGGCGGTCTCCATGCTTTCGCCCTGCTGCTCACGCCGGGCAATCTCCGCCGAAAACCCGTCGAAGACGTCCTGCGACAGCAGCGGCTTCAAGGTTTCCCGGTCGCCCTTGGCGAAGGCCGTGACGATGAGTTCATAGGCGCGGCGCGCCCCGCCCACGAAGGATTTGCCATCGAAATTGGGGTCCGACGCCGCCACGGCGTCGAGGCCGCTCCAGGCGGAGGCGACGCCTTTCTCAGCCACGCCCTCCCAACGCTCCGCGCCAGTGGGGCGCGATGGCGCTTCGGGGGGCGGCGCGACGCCCGGGGCCGGGGTGACCGCAGCTGGGGCCGGACCACGCGGCGCGAAGCGGGCGGGGGGCGGCGTGTCGCGATCCACCCGCATTCCGAGCACCGAGCGCAGCTTCCAGATGACGAAAACCGCGAGCGCCGCGAAAACGATAAGGCTGGGATCGAAGAGATCGCCGGAGGCCGGCATTGGCAACTCCCGAATGAATTTGTCGTCGGCTATCATGTCGCTTCGTACATGTCACGAATCAAGGGGCGGGCGTATCGCCGCGGGCGGTCAATGGCCGCAAAGATCGGATGATCGGTGAAATCTAAGCTTGTCGGCGCCGTCCTCGCAACCTGGATCGTGCTGGAGATTCTGTGTTTTGCGCTGGTCGTCCACGCCGTCGGGCTTCTCGCGGCGATCGCGCTCGCCATCGGCGCTTCACTGCTCGGCCTCTCCGACGTGCGGCGCCTCCTCGATTTTGTCCGCGCCGGATTGGCCGCCAAGGCGAAAGGCGAAAGCTCCGCCCTGCACGACGGGGCCTTTCTTGACGCAGCGATGCAGGCGCTCGCCTCCATCCTGCTCATTCTGCCTGGCTTCGCCTCGGATTTTGTCGGGCTGGCGCTGAAGTCGCCGTCCGTGCGGCAGAGCCTGGCGCGGCGGCTGCGCGCGCGGTCCCGGAACGCTGACCCGCGGCTGATCGACCTCGACCCGCGCGAATGGCGGCGCGACGCGCGTCGCCCGCGGCGAACCGCGCCGAAGTAGGCCGGCGAAGTAGAACCAGGGGCGCGCCTTGTTCGCTTCTGACAGACGTGTTAGGCGGGCGCGAATTCTCATGACAACGGCTTTGCTGGAGATCCTACATGACCGACACCAATGGCAACGGCGCGCAAGGAGCGCCGGGCGGCGCTCCGGCCCTCAATTCGCTTGCTCAATATCTGAAGGATTTCTCCTTCGAGAATCCCAATGCGCCGCGTTCGCTCGGCGCGCAGGAGAAGGCGCCAAACATCTCGATTCAGGTCAACGTCAACGCCAAACAGCTGGCGCCGACCGACTTCGAAGTCAGTCTGATGCTCGACTGCAAGGCGGGCGAGGGAGACGGACTGCTCTTCAAGCTCGACCTTGAATATGGCGGCGTGTTCCGACTGTTGAACATTCCCGAAGACCAGGTGCATCCGATCGTGATGATCGAATGCCCGCGCATGCTGTTTCCCTTCGTTCGCCAGCTTGTGGCCGACGCGACGAGCAAGGGCGGTTATCCGCCGCTCTATATCGATCCGATCGACTTCGTCGCGCTCTATCAGCAAAAGGCCGCCGAAGCGGGCGTCCAGAGCGGCGCTCAGGGCAATTAGCCAGCAGGTTCCGAAAAGTTGGCAGACTTTTTCGACGAGAACCTGCTCCAGCTTTTCGATTTTGAGCGATTCCATATCGATCACATGATTCGATGTGAATTCCATGTGATCGGGAAGCGCTCTAGCCAGCGACGCTCGGCGCGGCGTCTTCGTCGCTTGCGAGGTAGCGATCCCAGATCGGGGATTTGATCGTCGCGACAAAGACAGAGTGGGCCGTCTCTTCGGCCGCGCTTAACCGCGGCGCGAGCGGCTCGGGGCGACGGCGCAACAGATCGTTCAAGGCGGCGATGCGCACAGCCTGAACGGTCTGAAGCGACAACGCAGACTGGCGTCCCCCGCAAAGCTCGGCATAGACCTCGGCGAGGAGATTGGCGTCAAGCAGGGCGCCATGCTTCTCGCGCCGCGACAGATCGATCGCGTAGCGCTGACACAGGGCGTCAAGAGAATTTGGGCCGCCAGGGTGGCGGCGGCGCGCCATGGCGAGCGTGTCGATGATGCGCGCGCCGCCGAGCGGCGGCAAATTCATGAGGGCGAATTCGGCGTTGAGAAAGCGCGTATCGAATTCGGCGTTGTGAATAACCAGCGGCGCATCCTCGATAAAGTCGAGAAATTCGGCGGCGATTTCCTTGAAGATCTGGTGCTGCGCCAGA
Organism: Methylocystis sp. L43; assembly: GCF_015709525.1. Classification (GTDB taxonomy): domain Bacteria; phylum Pseudomonadota; class Alphaproteobacteria; order Rhizobiales; family Beijerinckiaceae; genus Methylocystis. The sequence goes on from NZ_JADNRA010000035.1 coordinate 101,902, forward strand.
AATTCGCGCGAGAGGCCATGCACCCGGAAGGCCTCGTCCGGCATGTCGCGCTCTGGATCGATGTAGCAGTGGAAATGTCTGCCCGTCGGGATGAGATTGGAAATCTCGACCGCGCCGATTTCGACCACGCGATGCCCGCTCGACGGATCGAGCCCCGTCGTTTCAGTGTCGAGAACGATCTCCCGCATTTTTCACCCGAGCCGCGCGTTAAGCGCTTTCACAATGTTTCGCACCTCTTCGCGCGCTGCGTCGAGACCCTGGTCGGTATGGACCACAAAATCGGCGCGGGCGCGCTTTTCTGAATCAGGCGTCTGCTTCGACAGAATGGACGCGAATTTCTCCGCCGTCATGCCGTCCCGGGCAAGAACGCGCGCCTTTTGCACATCTTCCGGCGCGGTGACGACGACAATGACCTCGAAGTCCTTTTCGGCGCCGGTTTCAAACAGCAGCGGGATATCGAAAACGACGATGCGGTCGCCCTGATTTTTACGTTCTTCGATCAGAGCGTCCCGCGCCGCCCACACCATCGGATGCACGATCGCTTCCAGACGCTTGAGCGCCGCGGGATCGTCAAGAACGCGGGCGGCGAGCCGCGGACGGTCGACGACGCCATTCACGACCACGCCGGGAAACGCGCGCTCGATCTCGGCCGCCGGCGGTCCTTTATAGAGGTCATGCACGAACTGATCGGAATCGAGAACCGCGATGCCTTCGGCGCGAAACATGTCGGCCGTCGTCGACTTGCCCATGCCGATCGACCCGGTCAGCCCCACACGCAGCATCTTTGGCTGTGTCACGAAAGGAGCGCCCCCTCGCGCCGAAGCGCCTCGAGAAGCTCCAGCAGCGGAAGCCCCATGATGGTCCAGTAATCGCCTTCGACCCTGGAGAAGAGTTGCGCGCCCAGGCCTTCGATCTGATAGGCGCCGGCTGAAGTCAGCGCATTCTCTCCGATCGCCGCCAGATAAGCGGCGATGAAATCTTCGCTCAGCGCGCGCATGGTGAGGTCGGCGACGCCGACCGTCGCAAAGACGACGGCGCCGTCCCGCGCCAGGGCGATTGCCGAATGCAGGCGGTGCCGGCGGCCGGAGAGGAACCGCAGAAGCGCTTCGGCGGCACGCATATCCGCCGGCTTGCCGAAAATCCTGCCTTCGCAGCTTGCGACCTGATCGGCGCCGAGCACGAGCCGGCCGCCAGCGGAAACGACGAGCGCCTTGGCGCGCGCCAACGCTAAGGCGATCGCGTCGGCGTCGGCGCCGCCGAGCCGCGATTCGATCGCCCGTTCGTCGACATCGGCGGGGATTATCTCAAAAGGGACGCCCGAATGCAGCAGCGCCTGCCGCCGGCCGGCGCTCTTCGAGGCGAGAATCAGCGGCGCCGATTCGCGCCAGAAGGTCGAACTTAGCCTCGCGGTCACGTCCACAGCCCTCCCGCATAAGCCGAAGAGCGGGGATAAAACGCGCTCAAAAAATGCTCCGCTTCGGTTAGCGGGCACAGAGTCCCCAAACGCTCAACAGGAGAAGCCCTGTCGAACGGATTCCCGCCGGCGCCGGTACAGGAGGGATTCACAGGCCATCCACAATCTCTTGCGCCGAGAACGACCGATACGTCCATGATTCCATTCACTGTCTGAATTTTTCCCGCTACGGCCCCCGCGACCGGGTCTTCGCGGCTCGCCTGTGGGCGACTGGTTAATGAAAATTAACTTTTGTCCGCTACGCGATACAACTGAAGAATCAATTCTTATTAAAATGAATTTTGTTTTAATGGCGTTTCGCGCTACCCCGCTTGTCGAGGACGACAGACGGAGCGAACGCGATGGCGGAAGAGAAGGCGCTTCTTTCGGTTCTGCGCAGACAGGTGCGAAGCGTTCCGCCGCTCTGGCTGATGCGTCAGGCGGGCCGTTACCTTCCCGAATATCGGGAGGTTCGGGCGACGACGAAGAGCTTCCTCGATTTTTGCTATTCGCCGCAGAAGGCGGCCGACGTGACGCTGCAGCCGATCCGGCGCTTCCACTTCGACGCAGCGATTTTATTCTCCGACATTCTTGTGGTGCCCGACGCCATGGGCCAACGGGTTTCCTTCGAGAGCGGCTCGGGTCCGCGGCTGGAGCCGATTGAAACCCCGGAGCAGGCGCAGCGGCTCGGTGCGTTCAAGATCGAGCATCTTTCGCCGGTCTTTGAGACGATCGATCTTGTAAAAACCGCGCTGCCTTCGGACGTGGCGTTCATCGGTTTTTGCGGCGCGCCGTTCACGGTCGTGAGCTATATGATCGCCGGGCAGGGCACGCCCGATCAGGCGCCGGCGCGTCTGTTCGCCTATCGTTATCCCGACGCGTTCGCGCAGCTGATCGATCGCGTCGTTGAGGCGTCGATCGACTATCTTGCGCGTCAGATCGAGGCTGGCGTCGAGGTCGTGCAGATCTTCGACAGCTGGGCGGGCGTCTTGCCGGCGAATGAATTTCAGCGCTGGTCGGCGGAGCCGGTCCGGCGGATCGTGGAAGGCGTCAAAGCGCGCCATCCGCAAACGCCGGTAATCGCCTTCATACGCGGCGCCGATGCGCATCTGCCCAAGCTCACGCAGACGATCGGCGCCGATGGCTATGGCATCGATACGGCGCTCGATCCCGCATGGGCCGTTGCGCAAACCCAATCGAACGTGCCGCTGCAAGGCAATCTCGACCCTCTCGTGCTTGTCGCGGGCGGAGACGCGCTGGACCGCGAAGTCGATTCGATTCTCGCCGCCTTCGAAGGCCGTCCGCATATTTTCAATCTGGGTCACGGCATCTTGCAGCAGACGCCGATCGAAAACGTCGAGCGGCTTGTCGCGCGCGTTAGGGGGGCCGGCTGACATGTACCTCTGGATCAAAGCGCTGCATGTGATCGCCATCATCTCGTGGATGGCGGGGCTTCTCTATTTGCCGCGTCTCTTCGTCTACCATGCAAGCGCGGGCGAGGGAGCGCTCTCTGAGACGTTCAAGATCATGGAGCGGCGGCTGTATCGCTACATCATGACGCCGGCGATGCTCGTCGCCTGGATGACCGGAATCTATCTGGCCATTGAGGGCGGCGCGCTGTCGTCAGGATGGTTTCATGCGAAAGCGACGCTCGTGGTGCTGCTCACCGCCGCGCATATTCACGACGGCGCGCTGATGCGCCGTTTCGCGGCGGACGCCAATGTTCATTCGCCGCGCTACTATCGCATCTTCAATGAACTGCCGACCCTGCTGATGATTGGCGTCGTTATTCTGGTGATCGTCAAGCCGTTCTGACTCGCGAGCAGGTTCCGAAAAAGTTGACAGACTTTTTCGATGAGAACCTGCTCCAATATTTCGATTTTGAGCGATTCCTTATCGATCACATGAGTCCATGTGATCGGGAAGCGCTCTAGGCGATGATCTTCTCCCAGTCGGGAGCGATCGGCCGCGGTGCGCCATTCACCTTGCCCTTGTTGGCGCCATAGATGCGCTCCGCGGTTCGCCAGCAGAGATCCGCGCAGGCCTTGTCGCTCAGCTGGTCGAGAAAAACGTCGTAGCGTTGGAGTTCAGGTCCCAAGCGCTCGAATTTGGCGACGAGATCGGAGCCCAAACAAATGCGCTCGCTATGACGTTCGGTGAGAGCCAGCCAATTTTCGTCAGGCGCGCAATCGGGGCAGATGGCGACGTCGTAGATCACCCATGAATAATCGACGCACACGTTAGGATATTGGTCGAGCAGTCGCTCGACCATCTGATAATAGAAGGGCGCATTCACGCGGCGCGACATGCCGCAATGCGCGAAGATAAAGCGCGTGCGCGGAAATTCGCGCAGCGCCTCTTCAAGTTCGAAGAGATAGACGGGATGATCGCCCTTCGAAACGGCTGTGACGTTTTGATGCAACAGCACCGGAAGGTCGTAGTGGCTGGCAAATTCGTAGATCGGGTAGAGCGCGCGATGATTGGCGCGCGCATTTTCGCCGAAGGTGAAGGCGGTGAGATCGTCGTGGCGCAACAGCATTTCGCCAATCCCGCTCCACACGTCGGGATATTGCTCATATAGCCGCTCGACGTGACGAATGGCGTAACGATCGACTGGATTGAAGCCGCAGATCAAAGGATAGAGTCGGCTCCGATGCTCTGCGGGGAGCGCGCGCACCATTTCGGCGACGATGACGTCCGTATGGGCGTAATAATAGCAGTGCGCGTCGTTGGCGAGATAATAGTCCGGCGGCTCGCGGTCGTATTCGTTCCATAGTTTGCGCACGGGCAGTCCGAAAATCACCGCCTTATCGACGTTGGCGCGATCCATGTGATCGATCAGCGCCGGTCCGCCTGGCGTCTCCTGAACGAAATCGACGACGTGAAGATGCGCGTCGATCATCCGGCGTCTGCTGCCGCGAAGCCGCGCAAGCGAACCGACGTCTTGCGATTTGCGGCGCGAAATACGCGATGGTTCATAGGGCATTGTCCGCTCCGAGCTTGGCGAGCAATTGGACGGCCTCGTCCGGCCTGATTCGATTGTAGAGGTAAAGCCAGGCCCGGCGATCGCCGATGATCTCGACGAGCTGTCGGCGATCGAATTGATCAAGCAGAGTCGCGCTGATGGCTGGCGGGAGCGCGCGCAGCAGCAGCGCCAGATCGCGCGCGTTGCGCGTCAACTCCGCGACGCGCGCGAATCCGATGCTGTCGAACAGCGCGCGTTGAGCGTCTTCGGCGAGCGCGTTTAACGCGAGCGCTAGATCGTCGCCATGGCGGATGAGGCGACGCAAATAATCGGCGCCGAGAAGTTCAAGAAGCCGCCGGCTGCGTTGCGCATAGGTCCATTCCAGAACGCCTGAAAGGTCTCGCGCGGTGACGATGAGCTTGCGTAATCCTGGTCCGCCAAGAGTCTCGATGACGCTCAACCTGACTTGCGGCTCCGCGATCGTCGCCAGCAGCTCGCGCAGGTGACGCGCGGTCTGCAGAGCGTCGGCCAAGGAATCGCCCATCGCCTCGACGAGGAAGATCTGGTCGTCGCGACCGAGCCCGCGCATCAGCAGCGGCAGGTCCGAAGGCTTGCGAATGATTTGCGGCAAATGCGGGCGCAGCTGCGTGAGAACCTCCCGGTCGCGGCGGCCGTTGAGAACGTCGAGAAGGACGACAAGCTCCTCGGCGTCGCCGACGTCGGCGCTTTCGCCGTCCAATCGAACCGGATAGCGAGCGAGAGTGATGGCGGACATCTGAAGTCCCATGAGCGAAGAGGGAGAGATGAGCAAAGGGGAAAAGATTATGCGGCGCCCAAGTTCGGCAGCGCCAGTCCGGCAGCGCCAGTCCGGCAGCGCCAGTCCGGCAGCGCCAGCGGCGCTGACCGGTTTGGCGCGATAGGGCCGCTTTAACGGAACTCTTGATTCATGTCTGGAAATTGTCTAAGTGAACCCTATCCCTCTGAGGCCCGTGTCTGCTTGTAGCGGCATCGCCGGATTTTCGCCGGCGCTCCCCGAAGGCCGTCTCCCCCGCCACACCTCTTCTCTCCGGCTCGTTTCCATCTGCGCGCCAGTAATACCCAAGGTTCCTCCTGAATGCGGGAAATTAAACTTTCGGACTTGAAGGCCAAGTCCGCCGCCGAACTCCTCGCTTTTGCCGAAGAGCACGAAGTCGAGAACGCCTCTCTCCTGCGCAAGCAGGAACTCCTCTTCGCGATTCTGAAACAATTCGCGAGTCGCGACGTCGAAATCGTCGGCGTCGGCGTTGTCGAAGTGCTGCAGGACGGCTTCGGCTTCCTGCGGTCGCCCGATGCGAATTATCTCGCCGGTCCCGACGACATATACGTCTCGCCCTCGCAGATCCGGAAGTTCGGCCTGCGCACCGGCGATACGGTCGAGGGCATGATCCGGAGCCCGAAAGAGGGCGAACGCTATTTCGCGCTGTTAAAAGTCAACAGCATCAATTTCGAAGATCCCGAGAAGGTGCGCCACAAGGTGCCCTTCGACAATCTGACGCCGCTCTATCCGGACGAGCGCCTCAAGCTCGAGATCGAAGACCCGACCCGCAAGGATCTCTCGTCGCGCATCATCGATCTCGTCGCGCCGATCGGCAAAGGGCAGCGCGCGCTGGTCGTGGCGCCGCCGCGCACCGGCAAGACCGTGCTCCTGCAGAATATCGCGCAGTCGATCACGACCAATCATCCCGAGTGCTATCTCATCGTGCTGCTCATCGACGAGCGGCCTGAGGAAGTCACCGACATGCAGCGCTCGGTGAAGGGCGAGGTCGTCTCCTCGACCTTCGACGAGCCGGCGGTGCGCCACGTGCAAGTCGCGGAAATGGTGATCGAGAAGGCGAAGCGTCTCGTCGAACACGGCCGCGACGTGGTGATCCTGCTCGATTCGATCACGCGGCTCGGGCGCGCCTACAACACCGTCGTGCCGTCGTCCGGCAAGGTGCTGACCGGCGGCGTCGACGCCAATGCGCTGCAGCGGCCCAAGCGCTTCTTCGGCGCGGCGCGCAATATCGAGGAGGGCGGCTCGCTGACGATCATCGCGACGGCCTTGATCGACACCGGCTCGCGCATGGACGAAGTCATCTTCGAAGAGTTCAAGGGCACCGGCAACAGCGAGATCATTCTCGACCGCAAGGTTTCCGACAAGCGGATTTTCCCGGCGCTGGACATCACCCGCTCCGGCACCCGCAAGGAAGAGCTGCTCGTCGCGCCCGACATCCTCAAGAAGATGTATGTGCTGCGCCGGATCCTCAATCCGATGGGCACGGTCGACGCGATCGAATTCCTGCTCGGAAAGCTGCGCGAAACGAAGAACAATCTGGGCTTCTTCGATTCGATGAATACGTAACGGCGATAAGCGTTGAGCCGACTCGTCGGCTCTCGTCTCGCCGCCTGTTTTATTCGTTGAAACGCAGCGCCATCAGCGTTTCGTCGAGATAATCGCCGTCGCCGTTTTTCGCTGAGCGCTCTTCGACGCCATAGGCGCGAAATCCCCATCTCTCGTAGAAACGCAGCGCGCGAAAATTCGTCGAGACGACGGTGAGCGTGACGATCTCGACGCTGCCGCGCGCCTCGTCTATCAGTCTTTTCATGATCGCGTCGGCGGCGCCGGATCCGCGCTCAGCAGCCTTCACATACATGCCGTAGAGCAGCGCTTTGTGGCGCGTCTTCACGCCGTCGCTCCAAGCCAGTCCGCCAACGCCAATCATTCGCGAATCTTCTGCGTTGAACGCGCCGATGACAAAGTCGCGCTGAAGGCGTGCGGCGACCGCGTCTGGCGCGATGTGAGCTTCATCTTCCGGCGCGAAGCGAAAGGCGCGGGGCTCCAATGTAAAGCTCTCAAGTCGCAGCGCTTGAAAGCGTTTCGCGTCCGAGCCGTTGAGCCGGCGACATATTGCTTGCGTTCGCATATGTCTTTGTGCCGGACAGTCCTTGCGAATTCCAGCGGCGAAAGGAATAAGCGGCGCGCATGTTCAAGGATTTCGCCAATGTGTGGACGATCGTCGGCCTGGCGCGCGACTTAAAGCGCGACGCGCCGCTGGCGATGCGCGTCGCCGGCGAGCGCGTCGTCTTCTTCCGGGACGCCGGCGGCAAGGCCTGCGCCCTCATCGATCGCTGTCCGCATCGCGGCGTCGCGCTCTCGCTCGGGCGAGTCGAAAAGGGCGTCATCGAATGCCCCTTCCACGGCTGGCGTTTCGACGGCGCCGGCCGCAACTGCCACGTCCCCTGGAATCCGGACGCCAAACGCGAAAACTTGAGCGCCGTGGCCCTGCCGTGTCGCGAGTCCGGCGGTCTGCTGTGGCTCTACACGGGGTTCGATCCCAACGAGGAACCTTCGCCATCTCAGAGGCTTATGGCGCCGCAGGGCGTCGCGCTGTGCGCCCAATCGGTGGTCTGGAAGGCGCATTGGACGCGAGTCATGGAAAACATGCTCGACAGTCCGCATCTGCCTTTTGTGCACCGCAGCACGATCGGGCGCGATCTTTCTAAGCACGTCGGCGCCGGCAGGCTGGACATGATTTTTGAAGCGACGCCCTACGGCGGACGCATTTGCGCGAGCGTCGATGGCGCGCCCCGCGCCGGCAATATGGATTATCGCTTTCCCAATGTGATGGAGCTCTTCATCGACCCGCCGGGGAAGATTTTTCGGCTCATGGTCGCCTGCATCCCCGAAGACGAGCAGACGACCCGGCTTTGGCTCCTGACCGTGCGCAGTTTCGCGCGTGCGCCGCTGTTTGATTTCGGCTTCCGCTGGATGAATCGCAGGATCGCCCGCGAGGATCAGGCGATCGTTGAATCCTCTCTGCCGCCCGTGGTTCCGCCGGCGGCCGAAGAGGCGTCCGTTCGCACCGATGCGCCGACCCTGGCGTTTCGCAAGATTTATCGCGAGCGGTTGCTGGGAAGTTCCGGATCTGCGCCGCGCGGAAACCAGGCAGCCTCGCCGTGACGCCGGATGACACGATCTTCGCGCTCGGCACCGGCGCAGGGCGCGCCGCCATCGCCGTCATCCGGATTTCGGGGCCAGGGGCCGGGGAGGCGGTCATGGCGCTCGCCGGCAAGCTCCCGGCGCCGCGGCAGGCGAGCTTTGCGGTTCTGCGCGATCCAGAAACTGGGGAAATGCTTGATCGGGGGATTGCGCTGTTCTTTCCCGGTCCCGCGTCGACAACGGGCGAGGATTACGCCGAACTGCAGCTCCATGGCGGCCGCGCGGTCGTGGAGGGCGCGCTCGCCGCTTTGCATCGGCTCCCTGGCCTTCGGCCGGCCGAACCCGGTGAATTCGCGCGCCGCAGCTTCGCCAATGGCAAGCTCGATCTCTCTCAAGCGGAAGCGCTGGCGGATCTCGTCGACGCGCAGACCGAGGCGCAGCGGCGACAAGCGTTGCGGGTGGCGGGCGGCGCGTTGCGCCGGAAGGTCGAGGGCTGGCGGGCGACGCTGGTGGAGTCGCTGGCGCTTGTTGAAGCCGAACTCGACTTCAGCGACGAGGCGGACGTCGGGGTGTTTTCGCCGGCGCGGCTCGGCGCGCTGCTTTCGCCGCTTGCCGAAGACATGCGCGCGGCGCTGCAGCTCGCGCCAGCCTCAGAGCGCATGCGCGATGGGTTCGTCGTTATGATTCTCGGGCGGCCGAACGTCGGCAAATCGACGCTGATCAACGCGCTGACCCGGCGCGACCTGGCGATCGTCTCGCCGATCCCCGGCACGACAAGGGATATGATCGAAGCCCATCTCGATATTGGCGGATTGCCGGTCACGCTGATCGACACGGCAGGTCTGCGTGAGGCGGCGGACGCGATCGAGCGGATTGGCGTCGATCGGACGCTGGCGCGGGTCGAAACCGCCGATCTGGCGCTTTGGCTCTCGGATTCTGCAGAGGCGCCGCCGGCGCACGACGTCGAGACAATCCGCGTCGCGACCAAAACCGATCTGACGCCGGCGCCTCAAGGCGCGATCGGCGTCTGCGCCTTGAGTGGCGAGGGGCTCGAGACTCTGGCGGCAGCGATTGGAGCGCGCGCCCGGGCGCGCCTGGGCGACGGCGCGGCGTCGCTGATCGCGCGAGAACGGCATCGCCATGCGTTGGAACAAGCCGTTGAAAATATTGAAGTTGTCCTTGCTGGCGGCGAGGCGCTCGAGCTTCAGGCCGAGGAACTGCGCCGCGCCAGCGCCGCGCTCGGGCGGATTGTCGGCGCCGTCGATGTTGAGGAAATTCTCGATGCGGTCTTCTCGCGTTTCTGTATCGGCAAATGATATGTTTCACGTGAAACAGGAGAAATGATTTACGGGATGAAGCAATTCGACGTCATTGTAATCGGCGGCGGCCACGCCGGCTGCGAGGCTGCGGCCGCGGCATCGCGTCTTGGCGCCCGAACGGCGCTGGTGACCCAGAATCGCGCAAAAATCGGCGAAATGTCCTGCAATCCGGCGATCGGCGGGCTCGGCAAGGGCCAGCTGGTGCGAGAGATTGACGCGCTCGACGGGCTGATGGGGCGGGTCGCCGACGCCGCCGGCATCCAGTTCCGCGTGCTCAACCGCTCCAAGGGCCCGGCGGTGCGTGGTCCCCGCGCCCAGGCCGACCGCATGCTCTATCGCGCGGCGATGCAGGCGGCGCTCGACGCAACCGCAAATCTGACGATCGTCGAAGCCTCCGTCGAAGATCTGCTGATGGAGCGCGAAACTGTTCGTGGCGTCGTCACCGCCGAGGGCGAGATCAGGGCCGCATCCGTCGTCGTCGCCACCGGCACGTTTCTCGGCGGGGTGATCCATATCGGCGATGAGCGCACGCCGGCGGGTCGGATGGGCGACGCGCCGTCCAACGGACTGAGCCGACGGTTGCGGGCGGCAGGCTTTGCGGTCGCGCGGCTCAAGACCGGCACGCCGCCGCGGCTCGACGGGCGCACCATCCGCTGGGAGGCTCTCGAAGTCCAATGGGGCGACCCGACGCCCGAGCCCTTCTCCTATTTGACGACGGCGATCGCGAACCGCCAGATCGCCTGCGGCGTCACCCGCACGACGCCTGCCGCACATCAGATCATTCTCGACGATCTGCATCGCTCGCCAATGCGGACGGGGGCCATCTCCGGCCCGGGACCGCGCTATTGCCCCTCGATCGAGGACAAGGTGACGCGCTTCGCCGACCGCGACGCCCACCAGATCTTTCTCGAACCCGAAGGGCTCGACGACGACACGGTCTATCCGAACGGCATTTCGACCTCGCTGCCGCTCGCGACCCAGCAGGCCTTCATCAACGCCATTCCTGGGCTCGAGAAGACCCGCGTTCTGCGACCGGGCTATGCGATCGAATATGACTATGTCGATCCGCGCGAACTCTGTGCGACGCTCGAGACCAAGCGTTTTCGCGGGCTCTTCTTCGCCGGGCAGCTCAACGGCACCACCGGCTATGAAGAGGCTGCGGCGCAGGGGATTCTTGCCGGGATCAATGCGGCGCGCTACGCCGCCGGAACGGCTGCGATCATCTTCGATCGGGCCGAAGCCTATCTCGGGGTGATGATCGACGATCTCGTCACCCGGGGGGTCGGCGAGCCCTATCGCATGTTCACGTCGCGCGCCGAATATCGCCTGTCGCTGCGCGCCGACAATGCCGACGAGCGCCTGACGCCGCGCGGGATTGAGATCGGCTGCGTCGGCGCTGATCGGGCGTCGCATCACGCAGTTCGCGCGGCCAGCCTGCAGGCGGCGCGAACGATGCTGCAGACGCGCGAATTGACCTCGGCGGCCGCGCGCCGGCATGGGCTGCCGGTCAATCAGGACGGGCTGCGCCGCAGCGCCTATGCGCTGCTGTCGTTTCCGGACATCACCCTCAATCGCCTCGCGGCGATCTGGCCCGAGTTGAGCGGAATTGACCCGCAAACTGCTGAACGCATCGAGACCGAGGCGCACTACGCCGTCTATCTCGACCGCCAGCAGGCCGATATCGACGCGTATCGACGTGATGAGCGGCTGGCGCTGCCGGATGGGTTAGATTATGCGGCGATCGCCGGGCTCTCGGCGGAATTGCGCGGAAAATTGAGCTATCTGCGGCCGCGCACCATCGGTCAGGCGCAGCGCATCGACGGCATGACGCCTTCGGCGTTGACGCTGTTGGCGGCGCGGGCGCGCCGCGCGTGAGAGACAGATCTTGCCGGGAAGAGGCGCTCAGTCTTTTCCCAGAGCTCAAACCGATTGAAGCCGAGCTTGAGATCTACGAGTCGCTGCTGCGTCGCTGGCAGGCGAAGATCAATCTCGTTTCCTCGGCGACGCTCGACGACATTTGGTTGAGGCATTTTGGCGATTCGGCGCAGGTTCACGCCGCCGCGCCGCACGTCAGGCGTTGGGCGGACCTGGGGTCCGGCGCGGGATTTCCGGGGCTGGTGACCGCGCTTTTGTTGAAGTCAACGCCGCACGCGCTGGTGCATCTGATCGAGAGCGATCAGCGCAAGGCTGGATTCCTCCGCGCTGTTTCACGTGAAACAGGAGCGCCGGTGGTCATTCATGCTGAGCGGATCGAAAGCATTCTGCCAGTTTTGGCCGCCGAAGTTGGCGGCGTCAGCGCACGCGCCCTCGCGCCGCTCTCCCGTCTCGTGCAACTTGCCGAAGCGCCGTTAGAAAAAGGCGCCCTTGGCGTGTTTTTAAAGGGGGAAGAGTGGCGAGACGAATTGACCGCGGTTGAGGCGCTCGGTAGCTTGAGCTGCGAATCGGCGGACAGCCGCACCCGTAAGGGCGCGCGAGTCGTCGTCGTCAAGCACAAGGTTTCCCCATCGTGACCGCTTCCGCTTCGCCGCGCATTTTTGTGCTGGCCAATCAAAAGGGCGGCGTGGGCAAGACGACCACCGCCATCAATCTCGGCACAGCGCTCGCGGCGGTCGGCGAGGAAGTTCTCGTCATCGACCTCGATCCGCAAGGCAATGCCTCGACCGGCCTCGGCGTCGACCGTCATCAACGAACGATTTCCACCTATGACGTGCTGCTCGGCGAATCGAGCCTCGCCGACGCGATCATCGCGACGGCCGTGCCGCGGCTGTCGATCGCGCCGTCGACGCTCGACCTTCTTGGCGTCGAGCTCGAAATCGCCAATGACAAGGATCGCGCCTATCGGTTGAAGCGCGCCTTCGCCGAGCTGGCGGCCGATCACGATGCTGAGCGGCGTTACAGCTATATTCTGATCGACTGCCCGCCATCGCTAAATCTCTTGACAATCAATGCGTTAGCGAGCAGCGACGCCGTCGTTGTGCCGCTGCAGTGCGAATTCTTCGCGCTGGAAGGCCTGTCTCAGCTCCTCTCGACTGTCGAACAGGTTCGGCAGACTCTCAACCAAAAGTTGTCGATCCACGGCGTCGTTCTGACGATGTATGACCCCCGCAACAACCTCGCCAATCAAGTCGTCGCGGATGTGCGTCGTTTCATGGGCGAGAAGGTCTATCAGACGATGATCCCGCGCAACGTCAGGGTCTCGGAGGCGCCTTCACATGGCAAGCCGGTGCTGCTCTATGACCTCAAATGCGCGGGCAGTCAGGCCTATCTGAAGCTCGCCTCGGAAGTGATCCAGCGCGAGAAGCGGTTGCGCGCGGCCTAAGAGTCACGCAGCCCAAGATCAAGCAGTCCGAGCGCCAAGCAGTCTTAGAGCCAAGCAGCCTTAGAACCAAGAAGGAGCCTTCAAGATGGCGGATGACTCGCGGCGCCGGCTGGGCCGGGGATTGGCGGCGCTTCTCGGCGACGCCGCCGCGGACGCCGCTCCGGTAGAGCGGCCGCGCGGTCCGCGAACGGCGCCGATCGAGTTCCTGCGCCCGAATCCGCGCAATCCGCGTATCTCCTTTCGCGAGGAGGATCTGGCCGAACTGACCGCTTCGATCCGCGAGAAGGGCGTGATCCAGCCCATTATCGTGCGCGTCATCGTCGGCGTCGCCGACGCCTATGAAATCATCGCTGGAGAGCGGCGCTGGCGCGCGGCGCAAATGGCGGGTCTTTCCGACGTGCCGGTCGTCATCCATGAGGCGAACGACAAGGAAGCGCTCGAACTCGCGATCATCGAGAATGTCCAGCGCGCCGACCTCAACGCGATCGAGGAGGCGAAGGGCTATGAGCGGCTCGGCGCCGAGTTTGGATATTCCCACGGCGAAATCGCGAAAATCATTGGCAAGAGCCGGTCGCACATCGCCAATACGATTCGCCTGCTCGCTTTGCCGGAGGACGCGAAACGCCTCGTGGGCGAGGGTGCGATTTCGGCCGGCCACGCACGCGCGCTTCTCGCCGTGGCGGACCCCAGCGCGGTGGCGCGCCGCATTGTCGAAAAGGGATTGACGGTTCGCGACGTCGAGCGACTGGCCAAGGACCACGCCCTGAATGTTCGCCCGTCGAAGAGCGTCGCCGCTCGCCCCGCCAAGGACGCCGATACGCGCGCGATAGAAAAGACCTTGAGCGATGCGCTCGGCATGCGTGTCGAACTTCGTTCCGAGGGTGAGGGCGGCGAGCTTCGGATTCGCTACGAATCATTGGAGCAACTCGACTCGATTTGTCGGCTGCTGACCCAATAGCTTTCCTCTTGGTCACAACGTCGACGTCAGCTGGTCGGCGTGGTCAGAATAGACGGCGCCGTCTTGCTGCGGCAATGGCGCTCCGCCACGCGCAGCGCGGCTTTCCTCGATCGGCGTTGGCGCACTCTCAGCGATGCCCCGCAACAAAAAACCCCCGGCTCGCGCCGGGGGCTTTTTGTATCGGAAACCGACCCGCAAGGGCCGGTTTCACGTGACTGCTAACCTTAGAACAGCGGCGACAGAAGGCTGCCGCCGAAGCGATAGGTGAGGCCCGCCGAGATAACCACCGGATTGATCGGCAGAGACACCTTGACCGGGATGTAGACCGCTCCCAGCGCCGGCGCTTGCGGCAGGAAAGAGACGACGGTGGAGTGAACCATTGGGTGCAGCCCGATATATTTGAAGTCGACGTTCACGCCCCAATGTTCGTTCAGCATATAATCGAAGCCGATCTGTCCGACGGGGCCCCAGGACGGCGCGACCGTGGCGTATTGGAAGGTGCTGCGGACTCCCCCCAGACCCAGGGTGCTAAGCGGCGCGCCAGGGGCGAAAGGAATCGACCAGGTGTCGTTATTGACGCGGGTGTTCCAGAAAGTGGTGAAGTTCAAGCCGACGCCGATGTAGGGCTGGAAAGCGCCGAAATTGGTGACGTGGTATTGCGCCATGATAGACGGCGGGAACAGCCAGGCGCGGGCGAAGTCGCTGGAGATTGTGCCGGTGCCCTGGATATGATGGTGCGCGACGCAGCAAATCGCTTCGATCGCCCAGTTCTTGTTGAGATAATAGGCCACGTCAAGCATCGGGATAATGGCCGACGAGGTATTGGTGCTCGCGCCGGCAATGACGCCATTAGCGCCGGTCAGGCCCGAAAGCCGACCAATGGAGCCCAAGCCGGGATATCCGGAGCCCGAGTCGTAGACCGTGCCATGGCCGTTGAGCGGAATGACGCCGGCAACCTTCAGGCGCACCTGAAAGGGCTGATAGCTATCCACCAAGACCGGCGGCGGTCCCTTGATCGAGGGTAGAGCGCCGCCCGCGCTGGATGAAGCAGACGCGATAGCCGCCAGGGGATCGAAGTGCCAGTTTATGCCCGCGCGAACGACTTGAAAGCGCGTCGGCGAGCTATGCGTCGCTGCGAACACAGGAGATGTGGGGCCGATCAGAGCCGGGACGCCGCCGTTGAGCGGCACGGAATTCGCGGTCGTTGAGCCGAGATCGACGTAGAGATACTCGGCCTTGAGCGACCATGAGGGGAACATGGAGGGCGACCATTCGACGCCGCCGCCCGCGGTCCAGCCGGTTTTGGTGTTGTCGTAATAGCCGTTGCCGATGCCGCTTATTCCCAGATTGATAAAATTATCGGCGAAGCCCACATTGTTGACGACTTGGCCATAGGCGAAACCACCCGTGCCATAGATCATCAGATTCGGTATCGAAATCGGGGTGAAGCCGATCCGGCCGCGCACAGTGCCGAACCAGTCGACGTTCTTCGTCGAATTCATGCTCTGCAGGTGGCCTCCGGCGGCGTCGAACCGCCCGAGGGTCGACCTGCTGTGGGAGACCGCATCGGTGGCCTGGATGTCGGCCTCGGCGCCGAAGACGAGCCAGGGGTTGAACTGATAATTGTAGCCGAGCTGCGCGCCGCCGGCGATCCCGTGCAGATCTTGCCCGACGCTCCAGGTGGAGCCAAGCGGCGCTAGCGGAGCCGCCCCGATCACCGGAATGCCGGTGAGGTAGCCCAGGCCGCCGGTTTCCCGAGTGTTGTCGCCGAAGGCGTAACCGATGTTGACGCCCCCGTAGAGACCCGTCCAGGTGAACGTCGGCGGCGGCGGCGGCGGCGGCGCCTTATAGCTGGGCAGGTCGGCGGCCTGGGCGGCGGCGCCCACGCTCCCGACCACAAGTGCGGCTAGCGCGCCGCGAACAAAATTCTTCATCGGAACCCCCGGATTAAATTCTGCGGTAGACGGTCGACGACGAAGGCGCCGAAGTCCCGTTCACGTTGCTATAAATTTTTGGTAATGCAACTAACTCTGATGCAAAATTAGGCTGTGGCATGCTCATTCTTGGCCGCTGTGGCTATCGGGCAACAATCCCCTGAGATTCATGTGGGATAGCGAGCATAGCTTTGCTGCAGGCGCTGCCGTGCACAGCGTCTTAGATGCGATTTTAGGCGTGTGCGCGGCTTGCCGCGCCAGACGGCGCACAGTAATCCTTGCGCCGCCGCAGCGCGGCGAAGACGCTCGAAGAGCGGCCGGGATTTTCACGTCAATGCGAGGTTAAGTGAGCGCGACCGAACCCGCCGTTACGCCGGAACTCGCCGCCGCTCATGGCCTCAAGCCCGACGAATATGCGCGCATCCTGACTCTCATCGGCCGCACGCCGAGCTTCACCGAACTCGGCATATTCTCGGCGATGTGGAACGAGCACTGTTCCTACAAGTCGTCGCGCGTGCATCTGCGCAAGCTGCCGACCAAAGCCCCTTGGGTGATTCGCGGTCCGGGCGAGAACGCCGGCGTGATCGACATCGGAGATGGCGACGCCTGCGTCTTCAAGATGGAGAGCCACAACCACCCCTCCTTTATCGAACCCTATCAAGGCGCGGCGACGGGCGTCGGCGGCATCCTCCGCGACGTGTTCACGATGGGCGCGCGGCCGATCGCCTGCTTGAACCTCCTGCGCTTCGGCCGCCCGTCGCATCCAAAGACGCGGCGGCTCGTCGCCGGCGTCGTCGCCGGCGTCGGCGGCTATGGCAACAGTTTCGGCGTGCCGACGGTTGGCGGTTCGACGGAATTCGACGCCTCCTACGACGGCAATATTCTCGTCAACGCCATGGCGGTCGGGCTTGCTCGCGCAGACTCGATCTTCTACTCGGCCGCCGCCGGCGTCGGAAATCCGATCGTTTATCTTGGCTCGAAGACCGGACGCGACGGCATTCACGGCGCCACCATGGCTTCGGCGTCCTTTGAAGAGGACGCCGAGGAAAAGCGCCCCACCGTGCAGGTCGGCGATCCTTTTTCGGAAAAGCTGCTGCTGGAAGCTTGCCTGGAGCTCATGGCGTCGGGCGCGGTCATCGCCATCCAGGATATGGGCGCCGCCGGGCTCACATCTTCGGCGGTGGAGATGGGCGCCAAGGGCAATCTCGGCATCGAACTCGACCTCGACGCCGTTCCCTGCCGAGAAGAGGGCATGACCGCCTATGAAATGATGCTCTCGGAGAGCCAGGAGCGCATGCTCATGGTTCTCAAGCCCGAACTCGAAGAACAAGCCGAGGCGATTTTCAAAAAATGGGGGCTCGATTTCGCCATCGTCGGCAGGACGACCGACACGCTGCGCTTTGTCGTCAAGCACAGGGGCGAGGTGAAGGCCGATCTCCCGATCAAGGAATTGGGCGACGAGGCACCGCTCTACGACCGTCCCTGGACGCAGACGCCGAAACAGCCGGCGCTCGATTCGGCGTCGCTCAAATCGCCCCTGACGAACCGCGAAGCGCTGCTGAAACTGCTGGCGACGCCAAATCTCTGCTCGAAGCGCTGGGTCTGGGAGCAGTACGACCACCTCATTCTCGGCAATAGCGTGCGGCCGCCCGGCGGCGACGCCGCCGTGGTCAGGGTGGAGGAGGGACCAAAAGGCCTGGCCCTGACCACCGACGTCACCGCGCGCTATTGCGCCGCCGATCCTTACGAGGGCGGCAAGCAGGCGGTCGCCGAAAGCTGGCGCAACATCACCGTGCGCGGCGCGACGCCGCTGGCGCTCACCGACAATCTGAATTTCGGCAATCCGGAGCGGCCCGAATATATGGGCCAGTTCGTTGGGTGTCTGGAGGGGATCGGCGAAGCCGCCCGGGCGCTGGATTTCCCCATCGTTTCCGGGAATGTCTCGCTCTACAATGAGACGCAAGGCGCCGGCATTCTGCCCACTCCGGCGATCGGCGGCGTCGGACTCATCGCCGACGTCGCCAAGGCGGCGCAAACCGGCTTCGTGAGAGACGGGGACGCGATCCTGCTCATCGGCGAGACGAAGGGCTGGCTCGGCCAGTCAGCCTATGCGCACGATCTATGCGGGCGCACGGACGGCGCGCCGCCGCCGGTCGACCTCGCCGCCGAGCGCCGCAACGGCGACTTCGTTCGGGGACTGATTCTTTCCGGGCGCGCCAGCGCGGCGCATGACCTCTCGGACGGCGGTCTCGCCATCGCGCTGGCGGAAATGGCGCTCTCGGGCGACATGGGCGCCGAAATCGCGGCGCTCCCGTCGGGTCCTGGACACGCGACGCTGTTTGGAGAAGACCAGGCCCGCTATCTCGTCACCATTCCCCAGGGCGAGGACGCCGAGGTGGTCCAAGAGGGCGCAGCGGCGGGCGTGCCCATTCTGGCGATCGGCCGCGTCGGCGGCGACGCCTTGATCCTGCCCGGCGAGGCGCCGATATTGCTGACCGAGCTGCGCAAGGCGCATGAAGCCCCGCTGCCGGCCTTCATGGCCGGAGATGACAACGCGCTTTCGTGCGCTTTCTCGACACAGGTGTCATAAAATGCCCATGCCCTCCGCTGAAATCGAGCGTCTCATCAAGTCCGCCATACCCGACGCGCAGGTGGAGCTGACCGCGCTCGTCAACGATGACGATCATTGGGCGGCGACGGTCGTCTCCGAAAGCTTCCGCGGCCTCACCCGCGTCAAGCAGCACCAGATGGTCAACGCCGCGTTCGGCGACCGGCTCGGCGGCGAATTGCATGCGCTGCAGCTGACGACGCGCGCGCCCTAATCTCTCTCCTCAACCGGCGCCTTGAACGCCGCAAGAAAGGCAAATGACAATGTCCGAAGACGCCAACGCCCGCATCAAAAGCGAAATTGAATCCTCCGACGTCGTGCTCTTCATGAAGGGCACGCCGCAGGCCCCGCAGTGCGGTTTCTCCATGCAGGTGGTGCAGATCCTCAATCACCTCGGCGTGCCTTACAAGGCGATCAACGTGCTTGCCGACGGCGCGATACGTGACGGCATCAAAGCCTATTCCAATTGGCCGACGATCCCGCAGCTCTACGTGAAGAATGAATTCATCGGCGGCTGCGACATCGCCAAGGAAATGTTCCAGAGCGGCGAACTCGTCGCTTTGCTCGACAAAGAAGGCGTGCCGCGCGCTCAGGCCAGCAAGGCCTAGCGCGCGTCGCACACATCTCGGTCGAATACGTCTTCGGAATAATCCGGCGCGCTGTTGGCAGGCGCGCGCCGGATTTTTTGCGTGTGCGTGGACCTATGAGAATTTCGGGCGGCGCCCCTACCACGGTTTCATGACAGTGATATTACAGTAAGGGTCGAGTATCCGGGCGCCCGGCTTTTCGGGGCCTCAGGCGGATGAGCTTCGACTGAAGGAGCGCTCCCATGAAACGCATGCTTACGGTTGTCGCGCTGGCGGCTTTCGTTGCGCCCGCATCAATCTCCTCGGCGTTTGCCCAAGACAATTATGGCTCCGCTGACGCTCGTCACTTTGGCTATCCCGACGAACCGATGATCGCGGATCAAAGCCCCGCGCAGTGGTCCGCGGCCACCCCGCGCCGCAAAAGCTATGCGTGGCCGGATCAGCGTTACTATGGCGTACATGGCATGATGTACGACTGAATAAGTCCAGATGAGCGCGTCCTGGCCGCCGCCATGACGCGATTTGCTCTGGAACGGATTTGATTTCCTGAGTGCGTTGCGCCAATTTCGCGCAATGTCTTCTTGGCCCCGGTTTGACCTTCGCGCTTCGCTGCGTTTCGCGGCGAGATGAACGCCGCAGCGCCCATCGCCCTCACTCAAGGCGACCCTTCAGGCATCGGGCCGGAGCTCGCGCTCATGGCCTATGTCTTGCGCGAATCACGCGATCTGCCACCATTTTTTTTGCTCAGCCATCCCGCTTTTATCGCCCGAGTCGCGGCCACTCTCGCGCTCGAAATCCAGATTGAAAGCACAACGGCGGCGCAGGCCCGCGATGTCTTCTCCCGCGCGTTGCCTGTCGTCGATACGGGGCGTCATGTTGTCGCCGGCGCGCCAGGCAGACCCGATTCTCAAGACGCTCAATCAACAATTAGCTCGATCGAGAAGGCGGTGGCGTGCGTCGCAAAGGGCGAAGCGCGCGCCGTCGTCACCAATCCGATCGCGAAATCGGTTCTCTATGAAGCCGGATTCAAACATCCCGGGCACACCGAGTTTTTGGCGGAGCTCGCGCATCGCTATTATGGCGGCGACTATCGCGCAGTGATGATGCTGTGGTCGGAGGAGCTCGCCGTCGTTCCGATCACGATCCACATTCCGCTGGCCGACGCGTCGAAAAGCTTGACGCGCGAACTGATCGTCGAGACTGGAGAGATTGTGGCCCATGATCTGCGCGCGCGTTTTCACATCAGTAAGCCGCGCCTCGCCTTCGCCGGCCTTAATCCTCATGCAGGCGAAGAGGGCGCGCTCGGCCGCGAGGAGATTGACGTCATCGCGCCGGCGATCGCGCAATTGCGCGCGCGCGGCGTCAATGCGTCTGGACCCTTTCCCGCCGACACGATGTTCCACGAATCCGCTCGCGCGAAATATGACGTGGCGCTGTGTCCGACGCATGATCAGGCGCTCATTCCGATCAAGACGCTCGCCTTTGAGCGCGGCGTCAATGTCACGCTCGGCCTTCCTTTCGTGCGCACGTCGCCCGATCACGGAACGGCCTTTGACATCGCCGGCAAAGGAATCGCCGATCCGACAAGCCTGATCGAGGCGATCAAACTTGCAGGACGAATCAGTTAAGTGGTCGACACGCTGCCGCCTTTGCGAGACGTCGTCGCCCGTTACGGGCTCGACGCAAGAAAATCGCTTGGACAGAATTTTCTGTTCGATCTCAATCTCACCGCGCGCATCGCCCGCGCCGCCGGACCTTTCGATGACACGATCATTGTCGAAATCGGCCCGGGTCCCGGCGGGCTGACGCGCGCGCTGCTCGAGCAAGGCGCGCGACTGATCGCCGTCGAACGCGATCCTCGCTGTCTGCCAGCGCTTGAAGAGATCGCGGCGCATTATCCAGGCCGGCTGACGATCATCGAAGGCGATGCGCTGGAGATGGACGTCGCCGCGCTCGTGCGGACACACGCGCCTGTCATTCCGGACGCGGATAACAACGCCATTGCTCTGGACTCCCGATCAGGCCTTCGGCCTGTCGGGAATGACAACCGAGTTTCTGCGCGCATCTGCGCCAACCTTCCGTATAACGTCGCCACGGCGCTGCTGACGAGGTGGATCGCAGCGGAACCCTGGCCCTCGGTCTTCGACCGGTATGTGCTGATGTTTCAAAGAGAGGTCGCGCTGCGCATCGTCGCGACGCCGAAAGAGCGCGCCGATTATGGTCGGCTCGCTGTGCTGTGTGGCTGGCGCGCGAAGGCGCGCATTCTTTTCGATGTGTCGCCCGCCGCTTTCACGCCGCCGCCGAAAGTGACCTCTTCCGTCATTGAGCTGACGCCAAATCCGAAGCCGCTTCACTGCGATCCGCGCGCATTGTCGCGCGTCACGCAAGCCGCCTTCGGACAGCGCCGCAAAATGTTGCGGCAAAGTTTGAAGTCGCTTGGCGTCGACGCCTCGGCGCTGCTCGAGGCGGCCAAAATAGACGAAACCAAGCGGGCGGAAGAAATCGACGTCGCCGGTTTCGTCGCTCTGGCCAACGCGCTTTCGGCTCAGTAACGCTTGGGGGGAATCGTGGTGCATGGCGCGATGAAGCGATGGGCACGTTTTTCCGCGAATGAAATTTCAGAAAAGCCAGGGCCGCCGGCTGGAATGACGGATATGAATTACTTCGATCGTTTCTTCTTGAATGCGGGAGAAAATCTTATAGGCGGATTTTGGAACGAATTTGACGAATATTCCTGGCCGTTGCGTTCGCACGTCAATGGCGGGGTTGTCGGCGATGAGGAGGATCGCGTTACTTAGTCTTGCGGCGATGAGTCGCTTCGCTTGCGGAGAACGTTCGGCGAGATAGGCGAATATTGAAGCGAGGTCACGTTGTGCGGCCGGCGCATAGCGGTTTTTTAAGCCATGAATTTCTTCCACAACGCCGCCATTTCTTCGGCCGGGGCGAAGTCCCCGCGCTCGACCTCGGCCAGTCCTTCCAGAACCGCCGCCTCTTCTTCAGGCGTCATCGCGTAATGGCCGGCCCGCGCCGCCTCAATCTCGCGCGCGGCCTCGGCCAGAGCCTCTTGGTCCTCGGCGGGCCAGTTCTCGATCGCGGGCAGCAGGTGCTTGAGAGCGCTGATCATGGCCATAGCATAACATGAAACGGACGCTCGGCGAGTGACCGCGCCTCATTCGCTCAAGAGCTTGGCGACGAATTGCTCGATTTCCTTGTCGCGCCTCGGCCGTCTCTGCCGTTCGGCGCGCAGGATCGCGATCAGATCGTCGAAGGCGCGCTGCAGATCGTCGTTGACGATCACATAGTCGTAATCTTTCCAACGCGCGATTTCCTTCCGCGCGTTCTCCAGCCGCCGCGCCATCGCCTCGCGCGAATCCTCAGCGCGCCGTTCAAGTCGGGCGCGCAGTTCATCCATCGACGGCGGCAGGATGAAGACGGTGACGGCGTCAGCGCCCATCTTCTCGCGCACCTGGCGCGTACCCTGATAATCAATATCGAACAGGCAGTCGCGGCCTTGCGCAAGAATGTCTTCGACCGGCCCGCGCGGCGTGCCGTAAAAATTGCCGTGAACCTCGGCCCATTCCAAAAGTTCGCCGGCGTCGCGCATGGCGGCGAATCGACGCTCGGGGATGAAGCTGTAATGGATGCCGTCGACTTCGCTCGAACGCCTTGTGCGCGTCGTCACCGAAATTGACAGCGTCAGATCGAGATCGCGGTCCTGCAGCAGCATCCGCGTCAGCGTCGTCTTGCCCGCGCCGGAGGGCGAGGAAAGGATGAGGACAATGCCGCGGCGGCTGGATGGAGTTGGAAGCATGACTTTTCGAGAGCGAGTAACGAATAGTGAGTAGCGAGTTAGCGAGTAGCGGCCGCGCTGTCCACTCGCGACTCACTCGATGTTTTGAACCTGCTCGCGCAGCTGCTCGACCTCGATCTTCAGTTCAAGCCCGATCGCCGAGAGTCCGGCGTCGTTCGATTTGGCGCACAGCGTGTTGGTCTCACGGCCAAGCTCCTGCGCCAGAAAATCCAGACGACGGCCGATCGGCCCACCCGCGACGAGCAGTTTGGACGCGCTGTCGACATGCGCCTTCAATCGGTCGAGCTCCTCGCGAATGTCGGCTCGAACCGCAAGCAGCGCCGCCTCCTGATGCAGTCGCGCCGGATCGAGGGAATCGGCGTTCTCCAGGAGGCGCGCGAGCTGCTGCTTCAGCCGCGCGCGAATCGCTTCCGGCTGGCGCGCCGGCGCCGCGTCGGCCTGCGCGGCTAGGATCGATATGCGATCGAGCCGCTGACGAAGGACCGCCGCCAGAGCGTCGCCCTCCGCGGCGCGCGAGGCGATCAGCGCGTTCAGCGCTTCATCCAGCGATCCGAGAATCTGCGCGTCAAGCTCGGCGCGATCGGCGTCGGACAGCTCCGGCTCGACGATCTCGACCACGCCGCGCACCGCGAGCAGACCATCGAGCGTCGCGGGGCCGATATTAGCGGGCGGCGGGCGTTCGGAGAGCGCGGTGAGAAGGGCGTCGAGAGCGACGCGGTTGAGGCGGGCGACCTGGCTCTCGTCTTCGCGCTTTGCGACAAGATTGGCGAAAACCGCCCCGCGCGCGAGCCGCGCGGCGATTTTTTCCCGCGCCTTGATCTCCACGGAGTCGAAATCGGGCGGGGCGCGCAGACGCAGATCGAGCCCCTTGGCGTTGACGCTCTTGAGCTCCCACGCATAGCGAAAGGCGGCGACGGCGCCCTGAACGCGGGCGAATCCCGTCATGCTGTGAATGCTCATGGGCGGCGGCGTCTCCGAGACGGCGAATCGGCGTGAGGCCGACGTGCGCCGCGCCTGACTATCGCCGGGTCGGCGTTACCGCAAATCGCTCGTCATAGGAACCGTCTTCGCCGAGGTGAGATCCCAGCTCTTGTCGCGCAGCGGGTCGAGCGGCGTGCCTTCTGAGGCGTCGAAGGCGCGCGGACGAAGGGGCCGACCGTCCGTCGCGGCCAAAGCCGTCGCGCCCGCCGGCGGCGCGGCGCCCTGAGCGGCGAGTCGTTCCCCAAGCGCTTCGCCGGGAAGATCGTCGGAGCCTGCCGAAAGTCCAAGACGCGCCGCGCGAGCCCTCTGTTCAGCGCGCTGCGCCGGCGAGACCGGATAGGCGGCGATCTCGCCATCGTCAGGCTGAGCGTCCGGACTATCGCTCGCGACCGTCGTCATATCCGGATTGAGCCGCTCCTCCTCCGCGCGGGGCGCCGGGCGGCCGACGAAAAGCATCGGGTCGAACAGCGCCTTAGCGCGCAGCTGCACGGATTCCTCGGTAAAGAAGGGTCGCGCCGGCCGCAGGGCGGCATATTCAGCCGCCTGGACTTGCGTGCGGTCGCCGTGGCCGCCGAGGAAAAAATCGGCTTCGGCGAAAGCAAATTTGCCGAGCCGGTGAGTCGGACCGTCGTCGGGCGCCATGGCGCGGTTCGGCGGAAAGTCTTCGTGACTGTCAGCGAGCGTGACGAGACGTCCGATGGGCGCCTGCGTGCGCTTATCGGGCTTGGGCGCGGCCGGCGCGGGAACGCCGGGCGTGGCGCGATCAACCGCGCCGTCGGTCTTTTCCTTCTCCAATCGCCGCCAGTTCTGGACGTTGCGCGAATGTTGGTCGAGCGATTCGGAGAAGACATGACCGCCCGTGCCGTCGGCGACAAAATATAGATCGCGCGTCGGCGCCGGATGCGCGGCGGCTTCAAGCGCTGCGCGGCCGGGATTGGCGATCGGTCCCGGCGGAAGACCGTCGATGGCGTAGGTGTTGTAAGGCGTCCACTTCTCGATTTCGCTGCGCATGATCGGTCGGCCGAGCGTCGCTTTTCCGCCGACGAGGCCGTAGATGATCGTGGGATCGGACTGAAGGCGCATGCCTTTGCGCAGCCGATTGACGAATACGGCGGCGACGCGCGGCCGCTCTTCGTCCTTGCCGGTCTCCTTTTCGACGATCGACGCCAGCGTCACCAGTTCGTAGGGCGTGCGCAAGGGCAGGTCCGGCGAGCGCTTCGCCCAGATCGCGTCGAGCGTCTTGCGCTGATCCTCCTGCATCTTTGCGAGGAGGCGCGCCCGAGGGTAGCCGCGCGGGAATTTGTAGGTCTCCGGCAGCAGAGCGCCTTCCTTCGGCAGGTCGACGACATCGCCTACCAGCAGTTCGGCCTCTTTCAGCTTTTGCACAATTTGTTCCGACGTCAGACCTTCCGGAATGGTTACGCTGTGCATGATATGGCGGCCGGAGGCGATCTGATCGATCACGTTGCGAAGGCTGATGTTTTTCTTGAAGGCGTATTCGCCGGGCTTCAGCTTTCCGAGCTTGCCTTCGAGAACGATCCCGAGCTGCATGAGCGTCGAATTGGCGATGACGCCTTCGCGCTCGAGTTGGGAGATGAGCTCAAGCAAGTCGCTGCGCGGCGGAATATAGACGACCTTGTCGGCCGCGAGCGGCCCCGGTTCCTTGAGCTTGTGCATAACGGCGATGACGCCGAAGACGCCGGCGACAAGCGCGACGAGCACGAAACTCAGGAAGCCGCTCGCCACGGAAAGCGTTCCCTCGCGGCGCTTACGCTTTTTCGGCGTGGGCGTGGGCGCGACTTGCGGCTGCGAATCCTGTTTGGCGCCGCGCTCCACGCGCCGCCGGAATATGCCGGCGCCCGCCGCAGCGGCGCCCGGCTTTGCCGCCGCGGGCGGTCCGGCAGATCCGAGTGATGGCGCTTCAGCCCTGATCGTGGGGCGCGGCGGCGGGGTCCAGGACGGGGGAGCTGGCGATGCGGGACCGGCAGGCGGCGCGGGAGACGGTTTTGCGGTTTCGCCGGCAGGCGCGACGTAGGCAGTCGGCGCGGCCGCTTGCGCCAATGGCGGCGGCGGCGCGCTCGGGGCTGGAGCGGGAGGCTGGTAGAGGGGCGCTTCCGCCTTCGCAGCAACGGGCGGCTGTGGCGCTGGCGGCGGAACGATGGGTTGGATAGGCGCCGCCGGAACCGGCGTGACGATCTCAGCCGCTGGCGGGGCGGGCGCTTTCGGCGGCTCGGGCGGCGACGTTTCGACCTTCGCCGCGACGGGCGGATGCGGCGCTGGCGGCGGAGCCACGGCGGCTTGGAGGGACGCTGCCGGAACCGGCGTGACGACGTCCGCCGCGGGCGGGGCGGGAATTTTCGGAGTCTCGGGCGGCGGCGCTTCGACCTTCGCCGCGACGGGGGGCTGTGGCGTTGGCGCCGGAACGATGGGTTGGACGGGCGCCGGCGGAACCGGCGTGACGACGTCAGCCGCTGGTGGGGCGGGAATTTTCGTAGTCTCGGGCGGCGGCGCTTCGACCTTCGCCGCGATCGGCGGCAGCGGCGAGGACGCGACCGCGGGCGGCTCTTTAACCGGCGGCGCGCCCTGCGGTGAAACTTCCGTCGGCGGCGCGTCAGACGCCATTGCGGGCGCGTTCAAGGATTCTTGAACTGTGAGGTCTTCGCTCCGCCGCGCGGCGCTTTCGGCAGGGGTCGGCTCGGCCGGCGCCGCTGCGGCGGCGTCTGTTGGCTTTTCGGGCGCGCCTTTGTTGTCCGCTTCGCTCATCGCACTACGCCCATCAAAGGTCGAAGATCTCACGCCGATTATCGCCGAGGACTTACACTATGCCTTATTGTGGCGAATTCAGGAATGCGCCGCTTCGGTTTGCAGGCTCCGGCGCGCGCATCGCGCGATAGACGTTCGAATGCGCCGACTGAGCGCCCATGCTCAGGAGGCGCGGCGAAACAGCAGCGAGGCGTTCGTGCCGCCAAAGCCGAAGGAGTTCGACAAAGCGATATTGATTTCCTTCTCGCGGGCTTTGTGCGGCACGAGGTCGATCGTCGTTTCGACCGAGGGATTGTCGAGGTTGCGCGTCGGCGGCGCGACATTCGCCTGCATCGCCAGGATCGAATAGATCGCTTCGACGGCGCCGGCGGCGCCGAGCAGATGGCCGATCGCGGATTTCGTCGACGACATGGCGAGCTTCGGTTCGACATTGCCGAGAAGGCGTTCGACGGCTTTGAGTTCAATCTCGTCGCCGAGCGGCGTCGACGTGCCGTGCGCGTTCACGTAATCGACGTCGGAGACGGAAACGCCGGCGCGCTTCAGCGCCGCCTTCATGCAGCGATAGGCGCCGTCGCCATCGGGCGATGGAGCGGTGATGTGATAGGCGTCGCCCGACATGCCGTAGCCGATAAGTTCGGCGTAGATTTTCGCGCCCCGCGCCTTGGCGTGCTCATATTCCTCGAGCACGACGCAGCCTGCGCCTTCGCCCAGCACGAAGCCGTCGCGATCCTTGTCATAAGGCCGGGAGGCGGCTTCGGGACGATTGTTGAATCCGGTCGACAGCGCGCGGCACGCGGCGAAGCCAGCGACGCCAATGCGATTGACGGGCGATTCGGCGCCGCCGGCGACCATCACGTCGGCGTCGCCCATTGCGATGATGCGCCCTGCGTCGCCGATGGCGTGCGTGCCGGTGGCGCAGGCCGTCACCACCGCATGATTCGGGCCCTTCAGGCCATGCATGATGGAAACATAGCCGGCCACGAGATTGATGATTCGGCCCGAGACGAAGAAAGGCGACACGCGGCGCGGTCCCTTCTCCCTCAAGGTGACGGAGGTTTCGTAAATGCCGCCGAGGCCGCCGATGCCGGAGCCGATCAGAACGCCAGTGGATTCCTGCTTCTCTGGGGTGTCGGCCACCCAACCGGAATCCTTAAGCGCCTGGGTCGCGGCGCTCGCGCCATAGATGATGAAATCATCGACCTTGCGCTGCTCTTTGGGATCGAACCAGTCGTCAGGATTGAACGTGCCGTCCGTGCCGTCGCCGCGCGGCACGACCGCCGCAATCTGGCACGCGAGGTCGGAGGCCTCGAATGTGTCGATACGTTTGAAGCCGCATTCTCCGGCGGCGAGACGGCGCCAATTGGTGTCCACGCCGCAGCCCAAAGGAGATACGACGCCAAGACCGGTGACGACCACCCTGCGCATGGCTCTACTCTCGAACTTTTTCTTGTTGTCGGAATGGCGGCGTCGGCGAAGCCTCGCGAGAGGATTCGCCGCGCGCTTGGATCTTCAGTTCGTCAGGCGGCTTTTGCCTTTTCGAGGAACTTCACTGCATCGCCCACAGTGAGAATCGTCTCGGCGGCGTCGTCGGGAATCTCGACGCCGAATTCTTCCTCGAAAGCCATGACGAGTTCGACGGTATCGAGCGAATCGGCTCCCAGATCGTCGATGAAATTGGCCTTGTCGACGACCTTGTCGGCTTCGACGCCGAGATGCTCGACAACAATCTTTTTCACGCGCTCGGCGACATCGCTCATCTTCTTTGATCCCTGTCTGCGTTTGGCGCCTCACGCGCCGTGTGGCGATTTAGAGCAGGCCTGCTGGCGCGCTCCATGATCGCCCTTCATCCCTTGTAACGTGCAATCGCGCGCCGATCGCCCTGATGTGTGCGAGACGCGTTGCGGCTTGCTCCACCGGGTTTAAATCGCGGCGACGCCGCCCCTCAGCGGCGAGGTCTGGTAGCATACTTCCCTGGGCATGGCGAGAGGCGCCCCCGCGTTCCCGCGGACGCGGCGAAAGGTCGCCGCAGACGCGTTTTCCTGGCGATTCGGCTCTCCTAGATCATGGCCATGCCGCCGTTGACGTGCAGGGTCTGCCCGGTGACATAGGCCGCCTCGGCGCTGGCCAGATAGACGCAGGCGGCGGCGACGTCGGAGCCGGTCCCGAGCCTTCCGGCGGGCACCATGCGTAGGATCGCCTCCTTCTGCGCGCCGGTCAGAGCCTCGGTCATCGGGCTTTCGATGAATCCGGGCGCGACGCAATTGACGGTCACGCCGCGCGAGGCGACCTCGGCGGCCAGCGACTTCGACATGCCGATCATGCCCGCCTTGGCGGCGGCGTAATTTCCTTGCCCGGGATTGCCGGTCACGCCGACGACCGACGTGATCTGGATGATTCGGCCGAAGCGCTTTTTCATCATGCCGCGCAGCGCCGCGCGCGACAGACGGAAGGCCGACGTCAAATTGACGTTGATGACGGCGTCCCAGTCCTCGTCCTTGAGGCGCATGAACAACATGTCGCGGGTGATGCCGGCGTTATTGACGAGAATGTCCAGACCGCCCATCGCCGCCTCCGCCGCCGGCACGAGCTTCTCGATCTCGTCCTTTTGCGAAAGATCGCAGGGCAGAATGTGCGTGCGGCCGTTCAATTCGCCGGCAAGCGCCTCGAGCGCCTCTTTTCTCGTGCCGGAAAGCGCCACGATGGCGCCGGCGGCGTGAAGCGCGCGCGCGATCGCCGCGCCGATTCCGCCGCTCGCGCCCGTCACCAGCGCAGTCTTGCCGTTGAGATCAAACATGTCTTGCCCTCTCCTCCCTCGCGCCATGGCGTGAGCCTTATAGCTCAGTTCGGGGGAGTGGCCTTTTTTCAGCCGCGGTTCAACTTCAAACGACCGCCTCCACAACGGCGGACGCCACCGACGCCCGATCGGAAATCGGGAGAAAGCGAGCGTCAGTTCGGCTTCGTTTCGCAAGCGACGGATTCGAGACTGAATTGCTCGACGACGCATCGGAATCTGCGTCAAATTACATTGTGGCGTAACTGCAACAGTCGAAATCTTTTGGGTCTTTTGGGCCTGATTTTACCTTCTGTTTGTTGTTTCCCGCGAGAAATTTGCGCACAGTCCGCCGTGCTTGGGGGTCAGCGTCCACGAAACGTCCGAGAGAGTCACGGGACTGACGCGCACCTATTAATTTCAGTTGGCTCGAAAATGAAGGATAGAGAGATGAAGACAGCGATCTCGGCTCTGGCTCTGGCGACGGCGCTTTTCGCCGGCGCCGCGAACGCCGCCGATCTACCCTCCCACAAGGCGCCGCCGCCGTACATCCCCCCGCCGCCGATCATGACCTGGACCGGGTTCTACGCCGGTCTTAACCTCGGCGGTGGCTTCTACGCCAGCAATTCCTCCAATCAGGGTTGGAACGCGGGCTGGAACAACGGCAACAACAACACCGGCGGTGTCATCGGCGGCGGTCAGCTCGGCTATAACTTCCAGGTTACGCCGATGTTCGTCGTCGGCGTCGAGACCGACTTCCAGGGCACCAGCCTTGGTTCCGGCGGCAACAACAACAACAACTGGTGGTTGTTCGGCGGCGGCTTCGGCGGCGGCGGCGCTGGTTCGGCGCGCCTGAACTGGTTCGGCACCGTTCGCGGCCGCGTCGGCATCACCCTGTTGAGCCCGCAACTGTTGGTCTACGGCACGGGCGGCTTCGCCTATGGCGAAGTGCAGCGCAACAGCTGGTTTAACCAGAACAGCGCCGTGCAGACGGGCTGGACCGCTGGCGGCGGCGCCGAGTGGATGTTCTTCCCGAACTGGTCCGCCAAGGTCGAGTATCTGTACACGCAGATCAGCGGCAGCAACAGCAACAACAACTGGCTGTTTGCGTTCAACCCGGGTTGGGGCCTGAACAATGTGAACAACCGCACGCGCTTCCACACGATCCGCGCGGGCATCAACTACCACTTCAACTTCGGCTCCCCGGCGCCGGTGTTGGCCAAGTACTAACCGACGGATCGACCTGACGGTCGAGGGAATGGGCCCGGTCCTCGCGACCGGGCCTTTTCTTTTGGCTCTCTTCTGTTTCTGTTCCCGCTGCTTACGCGAAGGCGCGATAGGCGTCGAAATCGGCGGGCGCGCCCACTGAAATGCCCGTTGCTTGCGGCGTGATCCTCTTCAACAGGCCGGCAAGAACTTTGCCCGAGCCGCATTCGACGAACTTCGTCGCGCCGTGACTCGCCATATAGGCCACGCATTCGCGCCAGCGCACCGCGCCGGTGACCTGCTCGACGAGCAGTCGGCGAATCGCCTCCGGGTCCTGCGTCGGCTCCGCCGTCACATTGGCGACGACCGGAACCCGCGGGGCGCTGATCGCCGCTCCGGCGAGCGCCTCGCGCATGGCGTTGGCGGCAGGCTGCATCAGCGCGCAATGGAAGGGCGCGGAGACCGGCAGCAGAACCGCGCGCTTGATTCCCTTCTCCTTGGCGATGTCGATCGCCTTGTCGACGGCGCTCTTCGCGCCGGAAATCACCACCTGGCCGCCGCCATTGTCATTGGCGACCTGGCAGACGGCCTTCGCCGCGGTCGTCGCCTCCTCTGCGACGGCGCGCGCCTGATCGAGATCGGCGCCGAGCAGCGCCGCCATGGCGCCTTCTCCGACAGGGACCGCCTTCTGCATGGCGTCGCCGCGAATGCGCAGCAGCCGCGCCGTATCAAAAATCGTCAGCGCGCCCGCCGCCGCGAGAGCGGAATATTCGCCGAGCGAATGTCCGGCGACGAAGGCCGCGTCGCGCGGAAGATCAAGGCCGCATTCGGCTTCGAGGGCGCGAATCGTCGCGAGCGAAACCGCCATCAGCGCCGGCTGGGCGTTGGCGGTGAGCGTCAGCTCCGATTCAGGGCCTTCGAACATGAGTTTCGAGAGCGGCTGGGACAGCGCATCGTCAACCTCGGCGAAAACCGCGCGCGCGGACTCGAAGGCGTCGAACAGCGCCTGGCCCATGCCGACCGCCTGAGATCCCTGACCCGGAAAAATGAAAGCCTTCTGCATGCGTAACCGTCCCTGCTTTATTTTTGTTTGGGTCGCCGCGTGTGGCGCAGGGGGGTTCGCTGTGTCAAGTTGGCGCGTGAAGCGGAAAAGCGCGCCGGAGCGGGAGATGAGCGAAACGACATGCGGCTGCGACGGCGGCCGCTTCAATCGGCGCGCCGCGCTGGCGACGATCGGCGCAGGTTTCGGGCTAGCCTTTGGCGCCGCGCCGGCGCATGGCCATGCCAAGCGCGCGCCCGTCCTGCCGGAGGATGAGGGATTTATGCGCTTGGCGATCGCTGAAGCCGCCAAGGGCGACTTTCCCTTTGGCGCCGTCATCGTGCGCGACGGCAAGGTCGTCTCGACCGGACGCAATCTCGGCGTGACGAACAATGATCCAACCGCGCATGGCGAGATGGTGGCGATTCGCCGCTTCGTCGCCGACAATCCGGCCAAGGATCTCAAGGGCGCGACGCTTTACACGTCGGGCGAGCCCTGCCCGATGTGCATGGGCGCGATCGTCTGGTGCGGACTCGGGCGTGTCGTCTTCGCCGCGTCGATCGAGCAGCTTGAGAAGCGAATCGGCCAGATCATGATCACGAGCAAAGCCGTGGCGCAGGCCGCGCCGTTTGAAACCATAGAGATCACCGGCGGCGTGCTGGCGACGGAGGCGTTGGCGCTGTTTGTCAAGAAATAGACGGCGCTTCTCGGCGCGTCCGGACATCGGACGACGATTGGCCGACGAGGCGACGCCAAGCTTGGATTGACGCCGCGCTCGTCGGTGGCCGTCGTTTCGGCGATGGTTCGCGGCGCGTTGTCGCGGATCCGGCGTCGCGGGAGGAGCGTCGCCGAAACCGTCGTCTTTGACGCATCACGATCGGCGCGGACCGGGGGGCGCCGCGCCAAATCGCGAGTGGCGGACAACGCCCGCCGCGCCTCCATCCTCCGAAACGAGGCTCTCGAGGATGAGAGGCCGAAAGCGCCGCTCGAGATAGCCGCGAGCTTGCCAAGGCAGCGCCAATTTTCGCCAATCAATCAACCGAGCCCTGCAGCCCGCCATCTTGTCGCGCTCACTCGCGGGCGATCTCGACCAGGACTTCGTTGCGCCGGTTCCAGGGCAGCGTCCAGGGCGGATCGTAGAAGGCGTATTGCGGCTCGCCCTTGGGCGAGATCCTCTGGCGCTTCAGATAATCCAAGAGCTTCGCCTTGTTTTCGGCGAGGGCGTCGTCGCCGGCGAGGCCGGAGAAGCGAATCGCCGCCATGCGCTTGCCCGGCGCGGCGGCGAGTTTGACGTCCGCGCTGTTGGGCTTGGGCAGGCTCGCCATGCTGTATTCGGCGGGCATGGTGAAGCGCACTTTCCAGTCGCCGCCCTTCCACTCCTGTCCGACAGGGGCGGTCATGGCGATTTTTCGCTGCGGGGAATTGTCGCCGAAAATATAACCGGCGAGGCGGCGGAAGCCTTCGCTAATGGCTGCGCCGCGCTCGCCGGCGACCGTCGTCTCTGCGACGATCTGCGGCGCGTAGTCGCGAATTTCGATGGCCCCTGTCGAGGCGACCACCGAATATCGTGCATGCTCCACATCGGAATCCGCGCGTGCGGGGGCAGCCGCGATCAGTCCGACGAGGATGGCAAGAAAGCGCCGCATCTCCTGGATCCTCTGTTGTGAAGAGGTAAGATGAGGCGCGGCAGGGCGACGGAACAGGCGCCAGGGCGCCAATGAGGGGCGTTTTTTCGCCAGTTCCACAAGCCGGGGAGCTTTCGGCCTATATCCGCAGAGTCGAAGTGCCCTGACCAACTTAGCCGTTCACGCTAACTTCTAGCCCATTCGCCTTTCGGATAAAGCTGATCAATTCAACGACTCGGTCTCGAAGATCGAGACATGACAGGTCTGCGGCAGTTTCGCATACGCGCTGCGCGACGCGCACTTTATCGACCTCCTTGACAATCCCATTACTCGACTGACCTTCGCCTTCTACCCGCTTGAAGTACAACGCATGTTCGAATGGACCATGCTTATGGTGCGTACCGTAAACTCTAGAATGAACTTGCTTCACCGCATTCTGCAGCGTCTGGTATGGAACGTAATTTTCGATTTCCCGCCCAGCTGTCACCCAGGCAGGTCCCCTCGTTCTCGAAAACTCTTCGATAATTCGAGATTTAGTTTGATTTAATGGGTCAGATGCAGAGCGCCTGTCGCTATCGATCACAATGGCGCTATTCCTGTTTAAGGCCACTAGATTTACAAATTGGTCAACCTCTTCGTCAAATTCCATGTCTTCACCCGACAAATGACTGAGCAGTCTACCGCCGTAAAACATAATTGAGTAATGGATGCTCTCGACAAGTTCTTCGTCGAGCGACGCTATCCAGTATTTCAGATATATTCTGTCTGATGGTCCTTCAACCCAAACTACTGCGTTTGCCTGAAGCAGGTCTGAAGCCTTATACCCAAGATCCACGCATATTCCAAAGCGTTCCCGCTTGAGAATTGTTTCTGTAATCTGCGTCTTGGCTCCATCGTTGTTAACATGGAACACGGCAGACCCAGGAGTATCGATAAAGCAGGCGGAGTGAGTTGCAATAAAATATTGATTTGAAGTGTATTTCTGCAAATAGGAAATGAGCTTTCTTTGCAAGATTGGATGAAGGTGAAGCTCGGGTTCTTCAATACAGATTATCATATTTTCATGTGAGATGCAGGCAGCAGCGATGACAATTAGCTCGTGAATTCCCGTTCCAAGCGCGGAAAGAGGCAATTTCTTTCCATTCATTTCAACGAGGATATGTTCGCGGTTATGAGGGATATTGATCTGCGCGGACTTCTCTCCGCTCACATCCACCAACATTTTGTTGATTTTATCAAATACAGCCTTGTCTTGTGGTCTATCGTAATCAGGGTTCTGAAGGGTGGCTAAGCGATCTATCAGACCCTGTCCGCTAAGATCGGAATACTCTTGATCCTTCGGACCTATTTGCCGAACCGCCGGAATTAGACCCGCTTGGGGCAAGCGTATTGAAATTCGCGATTTAACCGCTTGCATTGTTTCGGGGAACCAATGCTGTTCATACGCGCCGCTGCTGGCTGCCCTTAGAAAAGACCAGAGAGATTGCCACTGCTCAGGCGACAAGACAGACCGTCCGATCTGAGCATCAAACGGTTTTTCAAACTCAAACGAGCGCGCGGAAAGTGCTCCTCTAGGAGGAGGAATCGGAGCTTTGAGCCAAAGCGCGTTACCTTCACCGAGGTGAGTGATCAGCTTAGTAATAACATCTTTCAGATCAATATCGCGAGGGCGGTTGCCGATTCGGTCGGGTACGCCCGTTCCTACCGTTTCAAGGATTTGCCCTAGCGGAAGCGCAATGCACGCACTCAGCGTACCTTGGTTCGTACCCACGTGAACTTCAAGCGGATCGAGCTCGACCGGTCTTGCATCTTCCTTTCCTGGGTAGCGGGACAAATGTTTCGAGATAAAATTTAGAATAGTCGATTTCCCAGAATTATTTGACCCGATAAAAAAATTGAAACGCTTGAACGGATATAGCGTCTGTGTCTGATCACCGATACCTCGATAAAATTGCAGTTTTAAGCCGTGTAAGAAAACGCCCATTGCTCAATCCGTCAGTTGGTGACCTACGAGTCAGTGAATAGGAGGTTTTGGCCTCGCCCTCACCAGCTCCTCCACCACCCCCGGGTCCGCAAGCGTCGATGTATCTCCCAGCGCGCCGAACTCGCCCTCTGCGATTTTGCGCAAAATGCGCCGCATGATCTTGCCCGAACGCGTCTTCGGCAGTCCCGGCGCGAATTGCACGATGTCGGGCGTCGCGATCGGCCCGATCTCATGGCGCACCCAATGCACCAGCTCCTTGCGCAGATGTTCGCTCGCCGCGACGCCCTGATTGAGCGTCACAAAGGCGTAGATGCCCTGTCCCTTGATGTCGTGCGGATAGCCGACGACGGCGGCTTCCGAGACCTTCTCATGTGCGACGAGCGCGCTCTCGACTTCCGCCGTGCCGAGGCGATGGCCCGAGACATTGATGACGTCGTCGACGCGGCCGGTGATCCAGTAATCGCCGTCGGCATCGCGCTTGGCGCCGTCGCCGGTGAAATATTTGCCGGGAAAGGCCGAGAAATAAGTCTGAGCGAAACGTTCGTGATCGCCATAGACGGTGCGCATCTGCCCGGGCCATGAATCGGCGATGACGAGCAGCCCTTCGCATTGGCCTTCGAGAACATTGCCGGCCTGATCGACGATCTCCGGCGCGACGCCGAAAAACGGGCGCGTCGCCGAGCCGGGCTTCAAATCAATCGCGCCCGGCAGCGGCGAGATCAGCACGCCGCCGGTTTCCGTCTGCCACCAGGTGTCGACGATGGGGCAGCGGCCATCGCCGACGACGCGGTGATACCATTCCCACGCTTCCGGATTGATCGGTTCGCCAACCGAGCCAAGCAAGCGCAGCGATTTGCGGCTGGTCTTTTTCACGGGCGCCTCGCCCGCCGCCATCAGCGCGCGAATGGCGGTCGGCGCCGTGTAGAAAATATCGACCTTATGCTTGTCGATGATCTCCCAGAAACGCGACACGCTCGGATAATTCGGCACGCCTTCGAACATCAGCGTCGTCGCGCCGTTCGCAAGCGGGCCGTAGACGATATAGCTGTGGCCGGTCACCCAGCCCACATCCGCCGTGCACCAATAGACGTCGCCTTCGCGATAATCGAAGACGAGTTCATGGGTGAGCGAGGTGTAGACGAGATAGCCGCCGGTCGTATGCAGCGCGCCCTTCGGCTTGCCGGTGGAGCCGGACGTGTAAAGGATGAACAGCGGATCTTCGGCGTCCATCTCCGCATAGGGACAATCGGCGTGCACGCGCGCGGCTTCTTCCTCATAGCGGAAGTCGCGGCCGGGCTGCATGTCGATCTCGGCGCCGGTGCGCGTCACGACGATGACCGTCTTGGCGGACACCTTGTCGAGCGCGGCGTCGACATTGGCTTTCAGCGGAATTTTCTTGCCGCCGCGCAGGCCTTCGTCCGCCGTGACGATGACCTGTGATTCCGCGTCCGCGATGCGTCCAGCGAGCGAATCCGGCGAGAAGCCGCCAAAGACCACCGAATGAACGGCGCCGATGCGCGCGCAGGCCAGCATGGCGAAAGCGGCTTCGGGGATCATCGGCAGATAGATGGTGACGCGGTCGCCTTTCTTGACGCCGTGTTTCTTGAGCACATTGGCGAAGCGGCAGACTTCCTCATGCAGTTCGGCGTAAGTGATGTGGCGACACGCCGAAGGATCGTCGCCTTCCCAGATGATCGCGACTTTGTTGGCGCGCTCCGGCAGATGCCGGTCGATGCAATTCATCGCGACATTGGTCGTGCCGTCCTCGAACCAGCGTATCGAAACATTATGCGTGTCGAAGCTCGTGCGCTTCACTTTTGAAAAGGGCGTGATCCAGTCGATGCGCTGCGCCTGCTCGGCCCAGAAGCCGTCCGGATCTTTGAGGGAGCGTTCATAGAGCCGGCGATAGGTCGCTTCGTCGATGCGCGCGTTCTTTTTCCAGTCGTCGGGGACGGGGTAGGTTTTTTGCGACATTCGTTTCTCCATCGACGCATTTCGTAAACGCCCGCCCGTCATGGCCGGGCTTGTCCCGGCCATCCACGTCTTTATGGCGACGCAGATTGGGAGAACATGGCGCAGTGTCTCGGCGTGGAAGCCCGCGACAAGCGCGGGCATGACGCGGAAAGGGGACGCTTAAGCACGGAATGGGGAGCGCTCATCCCTTGCGGGCGCGGGCGAGCTCCACATTGTGCTGCATGCGCCGAACCATGAGCCGCATCAGGTAAAAGCCAAATTGCGGAGTCTGCGCCGCAAGCTGCAAGAGATCGTCATAGCGCACGCAGAGAAGCTCGACGTCGGTCGCGGCGACCGCGGTGGCGGTGCGGCGATTTTCATTGGTGAACATGCCCATCTCGCCAAAGAGCGTTCCGGGCTTCAGCGTGACGTCGGGCTCGCGCAGATGGATCTCGCCGTGCACCAAGAGATAGGCTTCCTCGGACAGATCGCCGATGCGATGCAGGACGAAGCCTTCGGAAAGCTTTATGGGCCGCATATAGGGACGCAGCCATTCGAAATCGAAATCCTCGGAGGCGGCGGCGCGAATGTCCTGAACGAGCCGCCGGATCTGTCGGAGCCGCACGATGTTGACCGGGACCAGAAAGGCGTTGAGCGCGAAGAGCGGGTAGAGACCCTTGAGAAAGAAGTAGGCGGCGAACAGCGCATTGGCGAGGATCGCCGCGATCCGCAGCGGGATCATGGTGTTCGACACATAAACGAACACGCTCGCCGCCGCGGCGAGATAGCCGATGACTTCGATAAGCAGACCGTTCAGCGTCGTGGGCAGCGTCATGGCGAGATCGCTCGGACTTCAGCTTCGCCCAACACCTTTAGCAGAAGACTTTGTAAAAATGCGAGGGCGGAACACGTCGTCGCCCCGGGCGTTGCAAAGGTCTACGGGGTGGAGCAGGAATCGCCATGACGCAGTCAGCCAGCATTCGTCCCGCCCCCGCCCCGGCTGCTTTTCCGACCGCCGCCGCCATCATTCTTGGCGTGGGGCTTGGCATTTTCTTTGACGGGATCGTTCTGCACCAACTCTTGCAGTGGCATCATCTGGTCAGCAACTGGAGCCCCGCCGGGACTGTCGAGGGGATGGAATTCAACACCTATTGGGACGGGATGTTGCACAGTTTCGCTTATGTCTGCGTCGGCGTCGGACTGTTCCTTCTGTGGCGCGCCTCGCGCCGCGCAGGTTACATGTGGTCCGGCCGGCGCCTGACGGGCGCGCTGCTGATCGGCTGGGGCGGGTTCAACCTTTACGATGGCGTCATCAACCATCTCGTCCTCGGCATCCATCATGTGAATGAACGAGTCGATCGCGCCCAGTGGCCGATCTATGACGCGGGCTTCATCATCTGGGGCGCCGCGATGTTGCTGGCGGGCTTTCTGCTTCTGCGCGGCGGCAAGGCGGAAGTGGAGGGCGAGGTCCAGAGCACGCTCCGATAAAGTTAACATTTTGATTTTGGCGATCCCCGCGTCCCTTCGCGCTTTGCCCTCGCTGCGGCGATTTGGTAAAGGGCGGGAGACTTCCTCGCGCCACACCGAAAGAAACATGGACAAATTCACCACGCTGACGGGCGTCGCGGCGCCGTTGCCGATCATGAACGTCGATACGGACATGATCATCCCCAAGCAATATCTCAAAACCATTCAGCGCACGGGCCTCGGCAAGGGCCTCTTTTCGGAGATGCGCTATCGCGACGACGGTTCCGAGAATCCCGATTTCGTCCTGAACCAGCCGGCCTACCGCAATGCGCGCATCCTCGTCGCCGGCGACAATTTCGGCTGCGGCTCGTCGCGCGAACATGCGCCCTGGGCGCTGCTCGACTTCGGGCTCCGCTGCATCATTTCGACGAGTTTCGCCGATATTTTCTATAACAATTGCTTCAAGAACGGGATTTTGCCGATCGCGGTGAGCGAGGCCGAGCTCGAAAAGCTGATGGACGACGCCAAGCGCGGCGCAAACGCCACCCTCACCGTCGACCTCGCGGCGCAGGAGATTCGCGGACCGGACGGCGGCGTGATCACATTCGACATCGACCCCTTTCGCAAGCACTGCCTGCTGAACGGGCTCGACGACATCGGTCTGACCCTCCAAAAGGCCGAAAAGATCGACGACTACGAAAAGCAGGCCGCGGCGAAGCGCCCTTGGGCCTGACAGCAACGTCGGCGCCGCAGCGCGGCGCCGGGCAAATGTTTCCGAAGCGGCGTTTGGCGCCCCTGACGGGGCGGCGAGCGTCGCTTCCAACCGCTGGACGCCCAGAGCGACGGACAAGGCGCGCTTGAGTTATCTTTCCGCCCTTTCCATGCGATTTCGCACCGCCGGCCAGTCGCTGGCGCGGCTCGCTAACGGCGTGAGGCGCTCGCGAAAGCCCGACGACATCGCGGAAGGCCAATGGCGTGACGCCCAAAACTTAGGCGCCGATTCCGACGAGGCGGCGCGCGACGCAAACTTCTGGGGACCCGCGCCGACAAACGAACAGGCTGAGCCGTCGCCGTCCTTCGAGCCGGGCTCCGTCTATCGGGAACCCGCCGGATTCGACGGCCAGGGCCTGCTTTCCATTCATAATCTGGCGAAGTCCTATAAAGCGCGCCGCGTCGTCGAAGACGTGAGCCTGCATGTGGCGCGAGGCGAGGCGGTCGGGCTGCTGGGCCCCAACGGCGCCGGCAAAACCACTGTCTTCTATATGATCACAGGGCTGGTGAAGCCCGACAAGGGCGTGATTTCGCTCGACGGCTATGATGTGACGCCGCTGCCGATGTATCGGCGCGCACGGCTCGGGATCGGCTATCTGCCGCAGGAGGCGTCGGTGTTCCGGGGCCTCTCGGTGGAGGACAATATCCGCGCCGTGCTCGAGATCACCCAGCCAGACATTAAAAAGCGCGAGGAGGAGCTGGAGGCGCTGCTGGAAGAGTTCCGCCTCACGCGCATGCGCCACACGCCCGCCGTCGCGCTCTCCGGCGGCGAACGGCGTCGCTGCGAGATCGCCCGCGCGCTCGCCGGCCACCCCTCCTTCATGCTGCTCGACGAGCCTTTCGCCGGCATCGATCCGATTGCGGTCGGGGGCATTCAGGACCTTGTGCGGCATTTGAAAGCGCGCGGCATTGGCGTGCTCATCACCGACCACAGCGTTCGCGAGACGCTGGGCCTCACCGACCGCGCTTACATTATCTACAACGGCCATGTGCTGACCGAAGGAACGCCTGACGAAATCGTCGCCAATCCAGACGTTCGGCGCATTTATCTTGGCGAAGATTTCCGCATGTAGCGCCACAGGCGCCGCGAGCGGCGCCAGGGTGCGCGCTAGGCGCCCCAACCAACATTGGTGCGACAAAGCTCGCTTCGCCTTGAGAATCGGGGCAGTTTCGCGTTCGATGAATTGGTGATTAAGGGTTAGGCGATTTGCCCCGCCGCGCGCTGCTTTTTTGGCCCTGTGCGCGCTTGGGCGAAGTGATATAAGCAAGAACCGGGCCGCAAAGCGGCGGCCGATGCGTTCCGAGTGGGCCGAGCGAAGATGGCGATTTCCACCAAATTGATGATGCGTCAGGGCCAAGCCCTGGTGATGACGCCGCAGCTGCTCCAGGCGATCAAGCTGCTGCAGTTTTCCAATTTGGAGCTTGCCGCCTTTTTGCATGACGAGCTCGAGCGCAATCCGCTTCTCGAAGCCCAGGAAGGCGATGGCGGCGTCGACGCGGCCGATCCTTCCCAGGGCGCCGAGCCAAGCGCCGGCGAGGCCTTTGAAGGGCCGCAGGAGGGCGACTGGGCGCAGCAGGATCTCGCCGTCGATTCCGCGACGCTCTCCGCCGATCTCGGCGCCGACATGAGCAACGCTTTTGAGCCCGAGGGTCCCACGATCGGGGAGCGGGCGCGGGATGAAGCCGCGGACGGCGCCGGGCTTTCGGCGACCTCCTGGACCGGGGCCGCCGGCGGTGGGCCGGCTGACGGCGAAGCGCCCAATCTCGAAGCCTATGTCGCCGACCGGCTGAGCCTCCACGAGCATCTCGCCGAACAGCTGGCGCTCGCCTGCCCGGATCCGCGTCACAGACTCATCGGCCAGGCGATCATCGACGCGATCGATGAGAGCGGCTATCTGCGAGAGAGCCTGGGCGAGATCGCCGCGCGTCTCGAGGCGAACATGGCCGAGGCCGAGCACGTTCTGGCGACCATCCAGAGCTTCGACCCTTCCGGCGTCGGCGCGCGCGATCTTGCGGAGTGCCTCGCAATCCAGCTCAAGGAGCGCGACCGCTATGATCCGGCGATGCAGGCGTTCGTCGCCAATCTTGCGCTGGTCGCGCGCCGCGATTTCGCGCAGCTCGCCAAGGTCTGCGGCGTCGACGACGAAGACATCGCCGACATGGCGGCGGAGTTGCGCCGGCTGGAGCCCAAGCCCGGCCGGGCGTTCGGCGGCGCCCCGATTCAGCCGCTCGTCGCCG
The DNA here is from genome assembly GCF_015709525.1 of Methylocystis sp. L43. Classification (GTDB taxonomy): domain Bacteria; phylum Pseudomonadota; class Alphaproteobacteria; order Rhizobiales; family Beijerinckiaceae; genus Methylocystis. Next base: position 143,611 of record NZ_JADNRA010000035.1, read on the forward strand.
ACGTCATTGTTCGCGCCGCTGCGGACGGCGCCTGGCATGTCGAGCTCAACGCCGACGCGCTGCCGCGCGTGTTGGTCAACCACAGCTATGCGGCGCAAGTCAGCGCGGTCGCCACCGGCCCCGCCGACAAAAGCTTCATTTCGAGCTGCCTGCAGAACGCCAACTGGTTGACCAAGAGTCTCGAGCAGAGGGCCCGCACCATTCTACGCGTCGCCTCTGAAATCGTGCGATTGCAGGACGCCTTCCTCACGCATGGCGTCGAACATCTGCGTCCGCTGAACCTGCGCACGGTCGCCGATGCGATCGGCATGCATGAGTCGACGGTCTCGCGGGTGACGTCGAACAAATACATGATGACGCCGCGCGGCGTCTTCGAGCTTAAATATTTCTTCTCCGCGTCGATCGCCACGACGAGCGGCGCCGCCGCGCATTCGGCCGAGGCGGTGCGCTTTCGCATCAAGCAGATGATCGATCGGGAAACGCCCGACGGCATCCTGTCGGATGACGCGATCGTCGAACGGCTGAAGGCGAGCGACATCGAAATCGCCCGGCGCACGGTTGCGAAATACCGCGACAGTTTGCGCATTCCCTCCTCGGTCGATCGCCGCCGCGCCAAGCTTGCGCAGGCGCGCATGACGACCAATTAATTGTCCTATGTCGTCCTTGGCTTGAAGCTTCGCCGTGAGTGGAGACTCCATTGACTTCGCGCGCCGAGGCTTCTAACGCTGCGCGGAATTTCCGCTCTTTGGCTAGATGGCGGGCGATTCGCCGACCTCTCAGGCGGAATTCCAGGGCGGATGGGGCGCATTGGGCGGTTGGTCTGACGGCGGCGCGGCAGGCGCGCGGCTGGCTCGTTCCGCGGCCGAAACTTCGCTCGCAACGAAAGTTCGGATTGCAAAATGTCTCTTAGGGTTTCCGGCAAGAACATCAACATCGGCGAAGCGCTTCGGGCTCATGTGACGCAGAGGCTGGAGACGGCGGCCGCGAAATATTTCGACGGCCAAGTCAGCGGCCACGTCACCATCTCGCCGGAGGGCTCGGGCTTTCGGGCCGACTGCAGCCTGCATCTCGCCTCAGGCATCGTGTTGCAGGCCGACGGCCGCGCGCAGGAGCCCTACGCTTCCTTCGATCAGGCGGCGGAACGCATCGAAAAGCGCCTGCGCCGCTACAAAAGCAGGCTCAAGAGCCATCATGAGCATGGCCACGGCGGGGCCGATGGCGCTCAGGCCGAGGTTGTCGCCTATCACGTGATTGAAGCGCCCGATCAGGAAAATGAGGCGTCGGCGGAGTTCAGCCCCGCGATCATCGCCGAATCCACCACGCAATTGCGTCGGCTGTCGGTTTCGGCGGCGGTGCTCGACCTCGATCTCACTGGCGCGCCCGTCGTGGTGTTCCGGCACGCCAACACTGGCCGCGTGAATGTCGTCTATCGGCGCGGCGACGAAAATATCGGCTGGATCGACACTCCCGATTCGGACGGCGACGCGCGCTGACGCACAAACGTCGTGGATGGCCATAATAACGGCCTCCTCGGCACGTATCTTGCCATTTTCCCACGTCCCTTCGGGTTTTGGCGAAAATAGCGAGACGTTGAAATTTCAAGGATGGTCGGGGCCTTCGGCGGCCCTAGACCTCCCATGAGAAGCAGGATGATCGTCGCATGCGGCCAACGGACTTGGTATCGCCCGATTCGGTTTGCGCCTCGCTGAAGGCGACGACGAAGAAACACCTTCTCCAGGAACTCAGCGAGAAGGCCGCGAAGATCTGCGGGCTCCCGGCGCGCGAGATCTTCGATGCGCTTCTTCACCGCGAGCGGCTGGGCTCGACCGGGATTGGCGAAGGCATCGCCATTCCACACGGAAAGCTTGCCAAATTGAAGGGGATTTACGGGGTTTTCGGCCGTCTTGATCGCCCTGTCGACTTCGGCTCTCTTGACGGCGCGCCGGTCGATCTCGTTTTCATGATACTCACGCCCGAGAGTTCGGGCGCTGACCATCTCAAGGCGCTTGCCTGCGCCGCCCGGATGCTGAGAGATCAAGGCCTCGTCGCGACGCTACGCGGCACGCGCGACGACGACGCGCTTTATTCGCTCATCGCGCAGCGTTCGAAGCCGTTTGCGGCGTAAAAATTGCGCCGCTCCTTAGAGCGGCGCGCTGCGTTTTTGGGCGCCGCCTCCGTGCGAGGCGTGTCCGCCTTTGCGGCCGGCTTCCGAAGCGAGCGCATGATCGCGCGAGAAGCTCCGCTTGGCCGGATTCACGCTTTGACCGCCCTTGCGCCCTGCCCGGGCCGCGAGGTCGGGGTTCTGCGAGAAACTTCGTTTCTCATCAGGAACGCTTTGTCCGCCCTTGCGCGCAATGGCCCGCTGCTTTTCGGGATCCATCGACGCAAAACCGCGACTGGATTTTTTGTTCTCCTCCATGGGCCGCCTCTCATAGTTTCCCAGCGCCTTCGGCTATAACTCGCCGGGTCGGGCAATGTTTCTGGGAGGCGGCGATTTATCTTTGCAGTCCCGAAGGATCTTCCGCGGGGACGGCGAACGCTTAAAAAACTAATGTTTGCAATAAGATCAGTGGCTCACATGCCGACCCGCGGCGCGGATTGTTCGCGGCGTCCGGCGCGTCGTTCAAAAAACAGCGCCTGGCTAATGACGGCCTTGAGGCTTTCGACGTTGAAAGGTTTGGCGATCAGAAAGGCCGGTTCGGGCGGCTCGCCGGTCAAGAACCGCTCGGGATAGGCGGTCACGAAGATCACCGGGATGGACAGCGAGACGAGGATCTCGTTTACGGCGTCGAGCCCCGAACTGCCGTCCGCCAGCTGGATGTCGGCGAGGATCAATCCCGGGTTGCTTTCTTGTATGGCCGTCAGCGCCTCGGCATGCGTGCGCGGCATGCCGACCACGCGATGTCCCAGCTCCTCGACAATGCTCCTCAGGTCGTGGGCGATCAGGGGCTCGTCCTCGATGATCAGCACGTCGGTCGCGATCTGATCGGCGATCTCGCCATTCGCCGCCTCGATCAGCGCGCTGGCCTCGACGTCCGAAACATTGAGCGTCTGGCCAATCTGGTCGAGATCGAAACCTTCGAGCGCCTGCAGCAAAAATGCTATTCGCGGCTTCAGCGAAATGGCGTCGAGATTGCGTCGGCCGCTTTCCGCCAGCGCGCCGGAGCGATCGGTGTGGGCGTTAATCGGCGCCGCCGCCCAGACGTCAAGGAACAGACGGTAAACGGAGATGCGGAGGTCATCGGAGTCTGTGATCCGGCTTGGTTCCGCGACAACGGTTTCGAGGGTGGCCAGCACATAGGCGTCGCCGCCCTCCCGATCGCCGACCAATGCACGGGCGAAACGTCTCAAATAGGGAATATGCGCTGAAATTTCCTTTGACGCCGACATGTCTTACAACTCCAGCAGCATCGCCTCACAGAGGAGAGGAGTGCGGGCTAAGCGGATTCAACACTTGGACAATACGTCAAAACTGCTCGGCATTTTAGGGAACCAATCCTTCAGCGGTGCGTTTTGCCTATCGTCCTTGCGGCGCAGTATAACGCGGCGGCTCCAGAAATCATGCATATTAAAATAGAGGGCTCCATGGGGAATAAAAATCCGGAGAATATAGTTGCGCGCGCGAAAGCAGACGACGATGCTTTCGCAAGCGACGGGCGGTATTCTTCGAGACCGAGCCCTCGAAGGGTGGAGACGTTTGCAGGGTGGGTGATGACACGTGACGAATTCGGCGACCATCGCCGAGGGGTAGGGGAGCCGCGCTGCGGCGCACAACCGGTCCAGCGACAGCGGCCGGTGGAATTTCAGGACTCGATCGGAAAGGAGCTTCGCAATCTTTACGACGACGTGGTGGCTCAACCGGTCCCCGATCGGTTTTTGAAACTTTTGAACCAACTCGAAACGAATGTGCTATCCTCCCCGGCGACATCAAGCGCGCCGAGGAAGAGTGAGTGAAGGCAAGCGAAGAAGCGCATTCAGCAGGACAGGGATTGAAGGCTGATCTGATCTCAGCCATCCCGAGCTTGCGCGCCTTCGCGGTGTCGATTTGCGGAAACTCCGACCGCGCCGACGACCTGGTTCAGGAAACATTGGTCAAGGCTTGGGGCAGCCTCGCGACGTTTTCGGAAGGCACCAATCTCACCGCCTGGCTGTTCACGATTCTGCGCAACATCTACTACAGCGAATTTCGCAAGCGCCGACGCGAGGCTCCCGATCCCGACGGTCTGATCGCCGGAAGATTGGTCGCGCCGGACTCGCAGCACGCGCATATGGATTTTCTCGACTTCCGCGACGCGATGCAAAAATTGCCGCTCGATCAGCGCGAAGCGCTGATCCTCGTCGGCGCGTCCGGCATGTCATATGAGGAAGCTGCTCAAATCTGCGGCTGCGCGCCGGGCACGATGAAGAGCCGGGTGAACCGCGCCCGCAATCGGCTCTCCGACCTGATGTCGGCGCCGCCGAGCGCCGAGCCGCGCGAATGGTCCTTGGCCGAGGAGTTCTCCGCAGCCACGCGCGATTGAACGCTGCTCGGAAATGCCGCATAGGGAGGCGCGCGAAACGCCCCTTCCCATGCGAGCCAGCCGATGACCGACGATCACAGAATTGAACGCGACTCCTTCGGCGACATCGCCGTGCCGTCCTGGGCCTATTGGGGCGCGCAGACGGAACGCTCGCGGGAGAATTTTCCGATCGGCGGCGACCGCATGCCGATCGAGATCGTGCATGCGCTGGCGCGCATCAAGCTCGCGGCCGCCAAGGTCAACGCCAGGAAGGGCCTGCTCGAGCCCAAAATCGCCGACGCGATCGTCGCCGCCGCGCGCGAAGTGATCGACGGCAAGCTCGACGAGCATTTTCCGCTCGTCGTCTGGCAGACCGGCTCCGGCACCCAGACCAACATGAACGTCAATGAGGTCATCGCCAATCGCGCCAATGAAACGCTCGGCGCGCCGCGCGGCGCGAAATCGCCCGTGCATCCCAACGATCACGTCAATCTCGGGCAGTCGTCGAACGACAGTTTCCCGACCGCCATTCACATCGCCGGCGCCACGACGATCTCCGGTCGGCTGATTCCCGCTGTCGAGCGGCTGCATATTTCGCTCAACGCCAAGGCGGTGAAATTCGCCAATATCATCAAGATCGGCCGCACCCATCTGCAGGATGCGACGCCGGTGACGCTCGGCCAGGAGTTTTCAGGCTATGCGGCGCAGGCCGAATACGCGGAAAGGCGCATCAGAACGACCCTCGCCGATCTTCTGCAGCTCGCCCAGGGCGGCACGGCGGTCGGCACCGGCGTCAACACCTTCAAAGGCTTTGGCGAAGAGGTCGCCGCCGACATCGCCGAGCAGACCGGACTGCCTTTCGTCTCGGCGCCCAACAAATTCGAGGCGCTCGCGACTCACGATGCGATCGTCTTCGCCCATGGCGCGCTCAATGCGCTGGCGTCAGGCCTCTACAAGATCGCGAGCGACATTCGCCTGCTCGGCTCCGGGCCACGCGCCGGCCTCGGGGAACTGAGGCTTCCCGAGAACGAGCCCGGCTCGTCGATCATGCCGGGCAAAGTCAATCCGACCCAGGTCGAGTCGCTGACAATGGTGTGCACGCGGGTTTTCGGCAACAACGCGACGATCACCTTCGCCGCCTCGCAAGGCCATCTCGAACTCAATGTGCTGAAGCCGGTCGTCGGCTTCGCGCTGCTCGAATCGACCATTCTGCTCGCCGACGGCATCAACAGTTTCGTCGCGCGCTGCGTCGACGGCATTGAAGCGGACGAGGCCAATATCAAGCGCTTCCTGGATCGCTCGCTGATGCTCGTCACCGCGCTCGCGCCGAAGATCGGCTATGACGCGGCCTCCAAGATCGCGCGCGCTGCGCACAAAAACGGCACGAGCCTGAAGGAAGAGGCGCTCGCGTCCGGCAAGGTGACGGAAGTCGAATTCGACGAGATCGTGCGGCCGGAAAAGATGCTCGCGCCGAGCGATTGAGCATCCTCCTCTTGACCTCGTCCTTCGAGACGCCGCCTCGATCTCGGGCTTGCCCGAGATCGACGTCTAATGCGCAAGTCGGGTAAACCGCGACTTGCGGGCGGCTCCTCAGGATGAGGTCAAGGGGAGCAAACAGGGTTTCCTTATCCTGAGGAGACCGCGAAGCGGTCGTCTCGAAGGACGAGGAAACCCGGCGTCTCAAGTGCGCCGCGCCTTCCCCTCGCCATGCATCCGCATTAGTTTCGGCTTCTCACCGAGGAGCTCAATTCATGGCCGCGCTCGACGCCGTGCTCACGACCATAGACGCCAATCTCGACGCCTCGAGAGAACGCCTGTTCGATCTCTTGCGCATTCCCTCCGTTTCGACCGATCCGGCCTATAGCGCGCAATGTCTGCGGGCGGCGAACTGGCTCAAGGATCAGCTCAACGGCCTCGGTTACGAAGCGCAGGTGCGCGAGACGCCCGGCCATCCGATCGTCGTTGGCCACGCCAAGGCGAAACGCAAGGATGCGCCGCATGTGCTGTTCTACGGCCATTATGACGTGCAGCCGCCAGATCCCTTGGAACTGTGGGAAACCGAACCGTTCGCGCCGCGGCTGACCGAGGGCAAGGACGGCAAGGACATCGTCGCCCGCGGCGCCTCGGACGACAAAGGCCAGCTGATGACCTTTCTCGAAGCCTGCCGCGCATTCGAAGCGAATGGCGGCCTGCCCTGCAACGTCACCTTTCTGTTTGAGGGCGAAGAGGAGACGGGGTCGCCTTCGCTTCCGGGCTTTCTCGCCGCGCATAAGGACGAACTCTCGGCGCCAGATCTCGCGCTCGTTTGCGACACCAGCATGTGGAACGCGTCGACGCCGGCGATCACAGTGATGCTGCGCGGGCTGGCGCTCGAAGAGGTGATCATCAAAGGGCCGAGCCATGATCTTCATTCCGGCATGTTCGGCGGGCCGGTGCTGAATCCGATTCATGTGCTGGCGAAAATCATCGCCGATCTGCATGACATCGAGGGCAAGGTGACGCTGCCCGGCTTCTACGCCAGCGTGCCGGAGATTCCGCAAGACATCGCCGAGCAATGGCGCGCCATCGACTTCGATGAGGCCAAATGGCTCTCGGAAGTCGGCCTCACGCGCGTTGGCGGCGAAACGGGCCGCGGAATCATCGAGCAGATCTGGGCGCGCCCGACCTGTGACGTCAACGGAATCATCGGCGGCTACACCGGCGCGGGATCGAAGACGGTGCTGCCGGCGCAGGCGTCGGCGAAATTTTCCTTTCGCCTCGTCGGCAAGCAGGACGCCAAAACGATCCTGGAAAGCTTCCGTAGCTTCGTGCGCGAGCGTCTGCCAACGGACGCGAAAGCCGAATTCATTTCACATGGCGCGTCGAACGCTCTGCAACTTCCCTTCGGCTCGGAGGCGCTCAATCGCGCCCGCCGCGCGCTGGCGGAAGAATGGGAGAAGGAAGCGGTGCTCGCCGGCTGCGGCGGCTCGATCCCGATCGTCGGCGCCTTCAAGCGCGACCTCAATATGGATTCGCTGATGATCGGCTTCGCGCATGACGACGACCGCATTCATTCGCCGAATGAGAAATATTCCTACGCGTCGTTCCACAAGGGAACGCGCTCCTGGGCGCGCGTGCTGCACGCGCTGGCGGCGGCGTAATCGCAGTGAGAGAAGCAATCTTCTACGGCCACGCTCTTGACTCGCGATGCGATCGGCACTCTATTTTGCGACAGACGGTTCCTAACGGGATCAAAATGGGAATGCGGTGAGCGCGCTGCTTCGTGCGCAATTCCGCGGCTGCCCCCGCAACTGTAAGCGGCGAGCCGACGACCACTAAGCCACTGGAGCCATAAGGCTCTGGGAAGGCGGTCCGAGGCGACAACCCGCGAGCCAGGAGACCTGCCGTCGCTTCGTGGTCACGCGCGAAAGCGTCGGGCGGGGTGCACCGATGCGGCCGATGCCCTGCGTCTTTAGCGGCGTGTGGCGGAGACCTTTCGCAGTGACGGCCCACGTTCGCTGCGAGTCCAGCTATGCCTTCCCACATTTTTACGACCGCCTTGCGCGGCGCGTTTGTGCTGTCTTTTTCCCTCTCCACTTCCGTCGCTTTCGCTCAGCAATCCCTGCCGGTCATTGAGGTCGGCCCGTTGAGTCCGGCGCAGCCAGGCTCCCCGGGCGAGGCGCTTGAGGACCAAACCGTCGTCACGCCGACGCGCGTCGAGCAGCCGGCGTCGAGCAGCGGCGCCTCAGTCAGCGTCATTCATGCGCGTGATATCCAGAAGCGCGGATCGCTCGGCTTCAATGACGTTCTGCGCGGCGTGCCGGGACTCGACGTCTTTTCGAACGGCGGGCCTGGAACACAAACCTCCGTCGCCTTGCGCGGCTCGACGCCCGGCCAGACATTGGTGCTGATCGACGGAATCCGCATTGGCGATCCGACGAGCACGGACGGTTCGGTCGATTTCGGCCAGCTCATTCCGACCGACATCGAGCGCATCGAAGTGCTGCGCGGTCCGCAATCGGCGCTTTACGGCTCCGATGCGATGGGCGGCGTGATCAATATCATCACGCGCCGCGGCAAGGGCGCGCCGCAAGGCTGGCTCATGTCGGAGGCCGGCGCTTATGGAACGTCGTCGTCGCGCGCGTCGATCTCAGGAAGCGACGGGCGCGGCGCTTACGCGCTGTCGATCTCGGGCCTGCACGCCGACGGCTTTCCGCGCTACGGCTATCGTCAGCAGCGTCCGATCTTCATCGGCGATCAGACGACGCCGCTGCCGCCGCTTCCCGCCAACGATCCGACGAACAATGTCGGCGTCACCGGGCGCATCGGCTATGAATTCACCGAAGATGCGCGAATCGAGGCGGGCCTCGCCGGCTACGACAGCGCCATTCGCTACGACAATCCCTACGCCTTCAATCCTTGGAGCGTCTTCGATCGTTTCAATCATCAGCATGCGACATTCATGCAGGGCTATGTGCGGCTCGGCGCCGAGATGTTCGACAAGAGTCTGCGCAACCGGCTGACGCTCTACGCCAATCGCGGCAACCGCGACGCCTGGATGACGGAAGCCTGTTTCGACATGCGGACCTTCACATCGCAGAACTGCCGTTTCGGTTATCTCGGCGGGCGCAGGGGCGTCGAATATCAGAGCGATGTCGCGCTTGGGCCGCTGGGTCTTGCGACCATCGGCGCGCGTGTCGAAACCGAGACGGCGCAGAATTCGCGCGAAGCCTGGATCGTCGATGATTACGCGCCGACGCACGCTGTCCAGACGACATGGTCCGGCTACGCGCAGCATCAGTTCACTTTGTTCGACCGGCTCGACATTTCTTATGGCGGGCGCGCCGATGCGGTGAGCAACAACCAAACTTTTCTCACCTGGCGGACGATGGCGAATTTCCGCATCGATGAGATCGGCATGCGGCTGCGCGGCTCTGCGACGACCGGCGCGAAAACCGCTTCGCTCTATCAGCGATTCAGCCAGTACGGCGATCCAACGCTCGCGCCCGAACGCGTCATCGGCTTCGACGCCGGCGTCGATCAGAGCTTTTTTGGCGGCCGCGCCACGGCCTCCGTCTCGGTCTTTCACAATCGCTACGAAAATCTTGTTCAATTCGGAAAGGCCGAGAGTTGCACGTCGACGCAGATCTTCGGCTGCTATTTCAATGTCGGGCGCGCGGATACGCGCGGCGTCGAATTTTCCGGCGAAGCTGCTCTCGCGCCAGGCGCTCTGCTGTTACGCGGAAGTTACACGTTTCTCGCCGCGCGAAATCTCGATGATGACGAGGGCAGCATTTACGCCGGACGCACGCTGTTGCGCCGTCCGCGTCACAAGGGCATGTGGTCGGTCATTTATACGGGATTGCCGGGTCTCGAACTTGAGGCGCGCGCCAATATCGTCGGCGCCGCGCATGACGTGGACTTTATCTTCAACAGACGCGTGATGCTCGCGCCCTATGTGCGGCTCGATCTCTTCGCCAATTACAGGCTGACCGACCAGCTGACGCTGCATGCGCGCATCGAGAATGTGGGCGATGCGCTCTACGAGGAAGTCTACAATTATTCGACGACGGCGCGCGCCTTCTATGGCGGCGTGAAATACGCCTGGTGATGAGGGAGATCGACATGGAAACGAATTCAGACCTAAAACCAAGCGTAACGCCAAGACGCATCGTCGAGCCCGACGGCGCATCGCTCGACGTCTTCTCGCTGCCGCTGGATACGGCGAGTCTTGAAGAACTGTTTCGCGACCTTTTCGAACATCACTGGCGCGAGATCGTCTTCGGACCGATCATTCAGGGCGCGGCGTGGGAGATCCACGCCGATCGTGCGCCAACGCGCATAAGGCTGCTCGACGGCTATCTCACCGTCGCTTTCGGCGTCACGCACTTCCATGTCTGCATCGGCGAGAACAAGGGATCGCGCGCGCGGCCGACGTCTCCCGAACTTGCTAAGCTCAGACGCACGTCGCGCGCCGAACTCTATCGGCGGCGAAACACGAGCTGCGTGCCGATGTCGTGGGGACTGCAGCTGTTCAATGGCGCCGGCGAACAGCAGATCACCGTGCTGCTGCCCAATCCGTTCCTCGACGCGGAGACGGACAAAGTCCTCAAAGAACCGGATTGGTCGCGCTTGGCGCTGTGGGACAAATTGCGCGCGCGCTGGTTTGGCCTGCACGAGCCTGATCCCATCGATCGTTCAGCAGGCCGGTTGCGAGGAGACTGACGCGCCGCGCTTTTGAATTCGACTTCCCCGTGTTCACTTGAAAGGAGAAACCTCATGTCGCTGACGCTTTCCACTCTGCCGACGACAAACCGCCGCATCTTCTGGGCCGCGACCTTCATCGCCGCGAGCGTCATTTTCAGCTTCGGTTGGGCGTGCGCCTTGCCGCTCGCGGGCTTCGCCGCCGTCGCGGCGCTCACCAGCGCGCGTCACGAGGCCCTGCTGCTGACGGGCGCAGTCTGGTTCGCCAATCAGGCCGTGGGTTTTCTTTTCCTGCATTATCCGACGGACGCCATGACGCTGTTTTGGGGCGGCGCGCTCGGCGTCATCGCTCTGCTGTCGTGTGAAAGCGCCGGCCTGCTCGCGCGCCGCTTTTCTGGTTTCGCTGGCGGGCTCGCCGCTTTCCTTGCGGCTTTCGTCGTCTATGAGAGTCTGGTTTTGGCGGTTACGGCGGCGACGGGCCCCGGCGTCGACCATTTCACCGCGCCGGTCGTGACGCGGATCTTTCTCATCAATCTCAGCGCCTTTGTTGCGCTGCTGATGTTGAAGGCCGCAGGCGCCGCGGCAGCGAAGCGCGATGTGACGAAGGCGCTCGCCCCGCATCCGATCTGAACGCAAAGGAGCCGTCGACGATGGGCAGGTCATGACGTTGTGACCTGCCCCCATGATCGCGACGCCTTCGGCCTTCGCACCGCGCAACAAGCGGGACGCCCAGTTCGCTCAACTCATCGGTCCGCCGCTTCGCCGACCGTGTCGGCCATCACAGCGCCGCGCTCGCCGAGCGGGCGATGTTCCCCTACGGTCGTGTCTTCCTTCGTTTGGTGCTCCATCTCCGCATTCACCTTTGCGCCGATGAGCAAAACGATCGACGAAACCCACAGCCAGACCATGAAGCTCATCACGGCGCCGAGAGCGCCATAGGTTTCATTGAAATGTCCGATGTTTTTCGCGTACCAGGAGAACAGAATCGACGTCACGAGCCAGCCGACCGCAGCGAATACGCCACCCCAACTCACCCAGCGCCATTTGGCTTCATCTCGGCTCGGACCGTAACGATAAAGGACGGAGATCGCGAGAGAGACGACAATCAGCAGCAGCGGCCATCTGGCGATGCGAAGCAGATCCTGAAGGTAGGCCGGCGCTCCGCTTGCGCCTTGCACAGCGGGCCCCAAGACCAACATCGCCGCGAGCGCGAAACTCAAAAGAATAACGCCCAATAATGTGAAACCGAGCGATACAAGATTCAGCCGGACGAACCCGCGCTTCTCGCGCTCCCCGTAAATGACGTTCAGTGCGTCGAACAGCGCCTTCATGCCGGCGTTCGCGCTCCAAATTGAAACGAGGAAGCCTGCGATTGATGCGAGCCCCAAGCCGGCGTCGGCGCTCCCGGCGATGCTGGTGAGCTGATCCCGAACGAATGAAATGACGTCCTCAGGCATCAGACCGGCGAGCGCGCCGATTTGCGCGTCGATCATCGCGGGGTCTGCGAGCCAGGAAAAGGCGGAAACCAGCGCCGCCAGCGCCGGGAAAATTGCAAGCAGTGCGTAGAACGTCACGCCGCCGGCAATGGCGAGAATGCGGTCTTCGCCGACGCCATTGTAGACGCGCCACAGAATGTCCTTCCAACCTGTCTGCGGAATCTCTGTCGGCGTCGAGGCGGATCGCCCACGATCAGGCCGCGCTGTCGTCATCGCCATTGCGCTTCTCCCATAAAACAAGCACCGGCTTAAACAACGGGCTGCAACCGCTGTTCCACGCATTCCTTTTGTTTGCGCTCTCGTCAGCGCCGGACTGCTCGCGCGCCGCTTTCATGGTTCCGCTGACGTCGTCGCAGCGCCTGTCGATCCTAAAGGCCGCAGGCGCCGCGGTAGCCAACCGCGATGTGACGAAGGCATTCGCCTCGCGCCCGATCTAGGGTGCGAGGGAGCCGTCGACGAAGCGGAGGCCGCGGCCCGACGCGGATTTTCGTCGGGCCGTGTTCTTGCGGCGTGTCGATTCAGCGCGTCTTCAGGCGGCTTAGACTGCGGTGACTCGCAAAAATTCGCACTTAGTGAATATGCGCCTTGGCGCCAGCGCCGACGTTCGCATCGTCGCCGCTGTCGCGGCGGCAGGACATTCGCACGCGCTCCCGCAGCCACATGTGCGCGTGATCTTTCTCATGGCGTGGATGCCAGAGCATCATCAACTCGTAGCGCGGCAGGTCGATCGGGATCGGCAGGATTTTGAGCGGAGCCAGCTGTACGAACTGCTCGGCCATCCTTTGTGGCAGACAGAGCATGAGGTCGGTCTTCTCGAGAATCCAGGGCGTCGTCAAGAAGTTCGGCAGAACAAGAAATACGTTTCTACGTAGTCCCAGCTTCGCGAGACTGTCGTCGATCAGGCCCGTCCCTGCTTCCCGCCAGCTGATCAGCACATGCTTGCCTTCCAGAAATTGCGCCAGACTGATGTCATCGCCCGGGACTTGCGCGTTCGATTTTCTTGTGAGGCAAACGATGCTCTCGCCCATCAACGCCTGCGAGCAGACATGCGGCGTGCTGCCGAAGATTGCGTCGAAGCCGATCGCCAGATCGATATTGTCTTTCTCGAGCACGATGTGGGGCGGCCCTGTTATCGGCTGCCGAATATGCACCTCGATATGCGGGGCGATGCGGATCATCGACTCGGCAAGCGTCGGCAACAGGGCGAAGCCGACGTAGTCGCTTGTGGAGATCACGAAACGCCGGCGACTGGTCGCGGGATCAAATTCTGGCGGCGGTTCGACGATCCTTTCGATCTCCCGAAGCACGGCCGCCGTCGGCTCCAGCAACGCAAGCGCGCGCGCCGTAGGGACCAAGCCCGATGCGGACTTCACCAATATCGGATCATCGAGCTGGTCACGCAGCCTGCGCAAAATATGGCTCATGGCGGGCTGGCTCAGACATAGCTTTTCTGCGGCGCGCGACACGTTCTTCTCTTCGAGAAGCGCCTTCAACGCCAGCAACAGATTGAGGTCGAAAGACTTGAGGTTGACCATCCTGTCGCTGCCTCTTGCGAATTGAGTCTGCTGTTTCGAACTCGTCGACGCAGCACGTCTAGGGGTTTAGTTCCCCGAATGAGTTCATAAGATTTTCGAATTTTACCGCGTCGGCGACAATCGATAAAGCTTCCGGCGGCTTGGGCCGGAACAAGATCCAAAAATGAAGGCCGCGAAGCGTTCGACGCTTCCGCGCCGACGGGCGAAGCGGCGCAAGCGTCGAGGAAAGCCGAGGAGGACCGCCATGTCCATCAATGTGCCTGCAGACCGTCCGCCGATTGATCCGCATCCGCTCAGCCCCTATGTCGCGTGGGCGGGGAATCGAAATCGTGATCCGATTCTCAGCATGTTCAGAGTGATCTTTCCGAACAGCGGCAATGTGCTGGAACTTGCGAGCGGCGCCGGCAACCACATCAACTATTTCGCGCCGCATTTCCCGAATCTGTCGTTTCAGCCTTCTGACTATGACGTCGAAGTGTTCGATTCGATCAAGAAGAAGCGCGATGAAGCAGGCAGCAAAAATATCTTCGATCCCATCAAAATCGATCTGACTGAGCCACAGACCTGGCCCAGCGCCAGCGATCGGCTCTACGACGGCATTTTCGTGGTGAACCTCTTCCAGGTCGCGCCGGTCTCGATCTGTGACGGCATCGCTCAAGTCGCCGACCGGGTGTTGACGAAGGATGGCTTTGTCGCGATCTACGGGCCGTTCAAGGTTGATGGCAGTTATACGACCGAGTCAAACGCCGCTTTCGATAAGGAAATCCTTGCGCCCAATATCGCCGAATGGGGCCTTAAGGACGTGCGCGATCTCGAACGCGCCGCCAACGCACACAATATCGCGCTTAAAAAAATCATGGACATGCCCGCGAACAACTTCATTCTTCTCTTTGGGCGCGCATGAGGCGAGCGCGGCCGAAGAGAATTGACGCGCTATGACAGAAGCGGCGATGGCGAATAGGGGGGTGGCGCTCGTGATTGGGGTCGGCGCCGAGTCGGGCCTCGGCGCGGCGCTGGCGCGGCGTTTCGCGCGCGAAGGGCTCCGCGTCATGGTCGCGGGCCGCACGCCGGAGCGGCTGCGAATCGTCGCCGAGCAGATTGGCGCCGCGGGCGGCGCGGTCGCGATCAAGGTCGCAGACGCCACCAGCGAAGCCGATGTCGCCGCCCTCTTCGACGAAGCAGACCGCGACGGCGACCTCGCGCTGGTCGCCTACAATGTCGGGAATAATATCGCGGCTTCTGCTCAGGACACGACGCCCGAACTCTTCGAGCGCCTTTGGCGCCAAAACGCCCTCGGCGGCTTCGTCGTCGGGCGGGAGGCGGCCCGGCGCTTCTCCCACCGCGGGCAGGGCACGATCCTGTTCACCGGCGCGACGGCGTCCTTGCGGGCGCGTCCGCCCTTCCTGGCCTTCGCCGCCGCCAAAGCCGCCTTGCGCGCCGTCGCCCAAGGGCTTGCGCGCGAGTTTGGCTCAAAGGGCGTTCATGTCGCCCATATCGTCGTCGACGGCGTGATCGCGGGCGAATATGCGGCGACGAATTTCGCCGACTACACGCACTCCAAGGGCGCGGACGGCGTCCTTGCCGTTGACGACATCGCCGACGCCTATTGGGCGCTGCACTGTCAAAAGCGCAGCGCCTGGACTCACGAAATGGACCTTCGGCCCTTCAAGGAGCCATTCTAGGTCCGCACATTCACGGCCGCGGAGAAAGCAGAAAATGGCGACGCGAACAAAGTGGCGCTTTGTCGGCGACTATCTCGAGAACTGCAATTGCGACATCGTCTGTCCCTGCCTGGTCTCGACCAAGGCCATGATGGCGATGCCGACGCAAGGGTGTTGCGACAACATTTTGGCGTTCCACATCGACAAAGGCCATTACGGCGACGTGGCGCTGGATGGGCTGAATGTGGCGCTTGCGGCGCATGCGCCGGGACCGATGGCGGAGGGCGACTGGACGCTCGCCGTCTATATCGACGAGCGCGCAACCGACGAACAGACCGCCGCTCTGGGCGCGATTTTCGGCGGCGACGAAGGCGGACCGATGGCGGCTTTCGCGCCTTTGGTCGGAACGCATCTCGGCGTCAAGAAGACCTCGATCCATTACACGATCGAGGGCAAATCACGCGCGGTCGAAATTCCGGGCGTTCTCGCCGTCGCCGTCGATCCGCTGGCGAGCATGCATCCGAGCGGCGAAATCTGGGGCATGACCGGGCATCCGCTCGCGCCGGAGAAAATCGCTTTCGGCGTCGGCCGCACGGGCAACCATTTCAATGACCACGGCATGGACTGGAATAATTCGGGCCAGAACGGGCATTACGCGCCGATCGAATGGTCGAATTGACGGATGGCGCCCCTCGCATGGAACAGACGCTTAGACCTGATCGCACTTCAGCGTAACGCGATCCTGGCCCTGCTCATCGCCTTGTCGGTCGCGGCGTGGACGCTTCTGATCTGGCAAGGCGCAGGTCATGACGCCCATAGCAGCATGGCCTCGCCGTCCATGGGACTCGGCGCGCCGCTGTTCATCGCCGTCTGGCTGGCGATGACGATTGCGATGATGTTTCCGACGGTGGCGCCGATGGCGCTCACCTTCCACAAGGTACAGGCCGCGCGCCGCAAACGGGGACAGGCCTTCGTCGGAACATGGGCCTTCCTCGCCGGCTATCTGCTCGTCTGGATGGCGTCTGGCCTCCTCGCTTATCTTGGCGCGCTCGCCGCGGAGGCGGGCGCCGCGCGTCTGGATCTTTCGGCGCCGGCGCAGGGCCGGATCGGCGGGTTGATCCTTATCGCCGCCGGACTCTACCAGCTCACGCCGTTGAAAGAGCTCTGCCTGACCAAATGCCGCACGCCGATCAGCTTCATCATGACCTCCTGGCGCGAGGGGACGCTCGGCGCCCTGCAGATGGGCGCCCACCACGGCGCCTGGTGCCTTGGCTGCTGCTGGCTGCTTTGCGCGATCATGTTTCCTCTCGGCATGATGAACGTCGCCGCGCTTGCGAGCGTGACGGCGATCGTTTTCGCCGAGAAGACCCTGCCATGGGGCCCCGCCGTGGCGCAGGCCATGGGCATCGCCATCCTCGTCTACGGCCTCTTGATCATTCTCCAGCCTCAGGCGTTTCCGATCATCCATGGATGATCGGGCGTGGCCGGGCCGCGCACCGCCGGCCCGCTCTTCACCTCGCCCGCCGAGCTGACTTTTTAGCTGCGCCGCGTCGTTCAGTTACACGACGGGGGACGATCGCACGCGTCGCGCCTCATATTGTGACGAAACACTGCGGCCGATTTCTTATCTCGGCCGCAGCTTCTTTGCGACGCTCTATTCGACTATCCCTCGCGCACGGCCGCACGACACTGCGCAGGAACAACCAGTCCCGAGCCATCCGGGCTCTTTGAGCAAGCAGGTCTTCACGGGGGTCGCACAATAATAGCCCTCAGTCGCGACAGGCGCGGCATTGGCTGCACCGTAATAGCCGTAGTTTCCAGAGCCGTAATGGCCGTACGGATAGGCAGAGCCGTAATAGCCCTCGCTACACGGGTAGCTCGCCGCCGCGCCTAGCGCCATGTCGTCGGGCCCCCAATCCCCGCCACAGCGGGCCCATGCCGAAGCTGAAGTTGAAATGGACAGCAGCGCGATTGCGATCGTGGCGGCGAGCGCCGCAGTAACTATCTCGCGTGGGTTATTCATTGGCGGAACTCCTTCGGCCAGGCTCAGCCAGGTCCGATCCGACAACACCCCAACGCCCACCCTGTAACGCCAGCCCCGCTTGCTTGTTCCCGCCTATGAGGGCGCGGAACGCAACGGCGGGAGGCGAGCCGGATGACGACACTTTCGCCTACCTCATTCATAAAATTGAGTGCATCTCAGACCGCAAGAAATCTCCGCTCTTGGCGCGTTCACGGCTCACGAAAGCTCACCCGCCGAGCATCCGGTCCCCGTGTCCGCTGTGCAGGTCTGCGAGCCGCGCCAGGGCGAACAATAGATCGCTCAGGCGATTGAGATAGGCCAGCGCGCTTTCGGGCGCCGGCGGTTCATCGAGCGCGGCGACGCTGCGCTCGGCCCGCCGCGCGACAGCGCGCGCCATATGGAGACGCGCGCTCGCTTCCGCCTCTCCCGGATAGATGAAATCGCGCAGCGGCGGCAGCGCGTCGGTGGCGCGATCGATTTCGGCTTCGAGCGCCGCGGTCTCGGCGTCGTCGAAGGCAAGATCGATCTTCCGCGCTTCGGCGCTGACGATGGCGCTGATCGTGTAGAGCGCCTTTTGCGCGCCGCTCAAAAGATCGTTCGCTTCGGGGAAGACGACGCGCGCGAGTCCGAGGCTCGCCGACAATTCGTCGAGATCGCCGACCGCCGCCACGCGCGGATCGAACTTCGCCGCCCGCCGCCCCGAGAAGAGGCTTGTCTGGCCTCTGTCGCCTTTTTTCGTATAGAGCTTCATCGCCGTCACGCGCACCCCCGTCTCTTCGTTACCTCACGCAAGGCCAGCCGGTCATCCCATAAACGCCGCGTTGGAAAAAGCCTCGCTGAAGGTGGAGCCGGGCAAGGCGCGGTCGGGGCGCCGCCGGGCGGCGCCGCTGCCTCGTGGCGCCATTGTTTTTATTGGCGGTGGCGCCGCGCTGCGCAAGAAAAGAGGCGCGGGCGCGTCATTCGGCCACTCGCCTTTAATGCGCGGATCGGCTATGTAAGAAAACGTCCAAACTGGACGGCAGGCAGGACGGGAGCTTGTCGTCGCACTCCGGGACAAGGGAAAAATCAAAGGGTTCGAGCATGGTCTATCGGCGTTACTTCGAGGCCGCCGTCTCCCGTCTGAAGGACGAGCGCCGCTACCGCGTCTTTGCGCATCTGGAGCGCGACGTCGAAGCTTTCCCGCTAGCGAATTGGCATCGCGAGGACGGCTCGGTCGAGCCAGTGACCATCTGGTGCTCCAACGACTATCTCGGCATGGGCCAGCATCCGGACGTGATCGCCGCCATGGTCGACACGGCGAGCAGAGTCGGCGCCGGCTCCGGCGGCACCCGCAATATTTCCGGCACCAGCCACGCCATTGTCGAGCTTGAACGCGAACTCGCCGATCTGCACGGCAAGGAAGCCGCGCTCGTCTTCACGTCCGGCTGGATTTCCAATCTCGCGGCAATCTCGACGATCGCCGACCTGCTGCCCAATTGCGTCATTCTCTCCGACGCCTCGAACCACAATTCAATGATCGAAGGCGTGAAGCGCTCGCGCGCCGAGAAGAAGATCTTCCGGCACAATGATCTTGCGCATCTCGAAGAGCTGCTGATCGAAGCGGGCGATCGGCCCAAGCTCGTCGTCTTCGAAAGCCTCTATTCGATGAACGGCAATATCGCGCCGGTCGCCGACATCGTCGCGCTGGCTGAGCGCTATGGCGCGATGACCTATGTCGACGAGGTGCATGCGGTCGGCATGTATGGCGCGCGCGGCGGCGGCATCTGCGAACGCGAAGGCGTGATGGGGCGCGTCCATGTGATCGAGGGCACGCTCGCCAAGGGCTTCGGCACGATGGGCGGCTATATCGCTGGCGACGCCGTCATCATCGACGCGATCCGGTCCTATGCGGCTTCCTTCATCTTCACGACGGCGCTGCCGCCGGCCGTCGCTGCCGCCGCCTGCGCCGCGGTGCGGCTGCTCAAGCGCCGGCCGGATCTGCGCGCGGCGCATCAGCGCGCCTCGCATATCACCAAGCACGCGCTTGCCGCCGCCGGCCTGCCCGTGATGGAAAATGGCTCGCATATCGTGCCGGTGATGGTGCGCGACGCCGAGCTTTGCAAGTCTGCGAGCGACCTGCTGCTCGATCGCCACTCGATCTACATTCAGCCGATCAACTATCCAACGGTGGCGAAGGGAAGCGAGCGGCTGCGCGTCACGCCAACGCCCTGCCACACGCCGGCGCATATCGCCAATCTCGTCGAGTCGCTCGTCGACGTCTGGCATACGCTCGGCATTCCCTTCGTCGAGCCGCCGTCGCATCTGCATGTCGCGGCGAAGAGCGACGAGAAATGCACCTATCCCGAGATTAAACTCGCGGCGCAGTAGGCGCGCGAAATGACGGCCGCAAATCTTTTCGGTTCAGGATTTTTCCGCAGCCAGAAGATTTGCGTCTCGGGCCAGCCGCCATCGCCCGTCGGCTTCCTTGCGTAGAATCGACATGGCATATCCGGTCCGGTGCAAAGGCGCGCCTCCGTCTAGAGGCGTCGCCGTCATGTCGATGTAATTGCGCAGATACGCCCAGTCGCCAAAAATGCAGAGTTCCTGGATTTCGCTGCGCCCCTCGATTGCGACGTTCTTCATGTTTTTCGAAGCGGCTACGAAAGCCTCCTTGCCGAATGGCTTTCCCCCCGGCGTCAAAAAAATCACGTCATCCGTCATCAGATCGAGCAGCGCTGCAAGATCGCCCGCTTTGCTGCAGGCCATCCAGGCTTCGACCAACGCGCGAATGGCTCTTTCGTCGTCCGTCACGCCACAATCCTCCGCGTAAGCCCTCTCACGTCCGTCCGACGCTCACATAAGTGAAGCCGCGCTTGCGCACGTCGCCGGGGCGATAGACGTTGCGCAGATCGACGATGATCGGCTGCTTCAAGAGGCTTCTGACCCGATCGAGATCCAGCGCGCGGAACGCGTCCCATTCGGTGACGATGGCGAGCGCGTCGGCGCCTTCCAGCGCCGAATAGGCGTTGTCGTGGAAGGTGACTTCCGGCATCAGCGGACGCGCCTGCGCCATGCTCTCGGGGTCATAGGCGTGCACCTGCGCCCCGTCGCCGGCAAGCGAAGCGACGATGGCGAGCGAGGGCGCATCGCGCATGTCGTCGGTGTTAGGCTTGAAGGCCAATCCTAAGAGCGCGATCTTCTTGCCGCGCACCGAGCCGCCGAGCGCATGGATGACCTTGCGCGCCATCGCCCTCTTGCGCGCGTCATTGACGGCGACGACCGTTTCGACGATGCGCAGCGCCGCGCCTTCGTCCTGCCCCGTCTTGATCAGCGCCAGCGTGTCTTTCGGAAAGCAGGAGCCGCCATAGCCGGGGCCGGCGTGCAGGAATTTCGCGCCGATGCGCTTGTCGAGTCCGATGCCGCGCGCGACCTCCTGCACATCAGCGCCAACCTTTTCGCACAGATCGGCGATTTCGTTGATGAAGGTGATCTTCGTCGCGAGAAAGGCGTTGGCCGCGTATTTGGTGAGCTCCGACGTGCGGCGCCCAACGAAGACCAGCGGCGGCGCGTTCAGCGACAGCGGACGATAGATTTCCTCCATCACGTCGCGCGCGCGCGGATCTTCGATGCCGATGACGACGCGGTCGGGGCGTTTGAAATCCTCGATCGCCGCGCCTTCGCGCAAGAATTCAGGATTGGAAACGACGGTGAAGTCGGCGTCCGGATTGACTTCACGGATAATCCGCTCGACTTCATCGCCGGTGCCGACGGGGACGGTCGATTTATTGACGACGACCGTGAATCCTTCGAGCGCTTTGGCGATGGTCTGTGCGACGGCGTAGACGAAGGACAGATCCGCATGGCCGTCGCCGCGCCGCGACGGCGTGCCGACCGCGATGAACACCGCGTCCGCGCCCCTCACCGAGGATTCGAGTTCGGTGGTGAAGGAGAGGCGGTTCTGTTCAACGTTATTGGCGACGAGTTCGTCTAAGCCGGGTTCAAAGATCGGTATCTCGCCCGCCTTCAGGCGCTCGATCTTGTTCGCGTCGGCGTCGACGCAAATGACGTTGTGGCCGAAGTCGGCGAAACAGGCGCCCGAGACCAGACCCACATAGCCCGAACCAATCATCGTAATGTTCATCAGCGTCAGTCTCTCGCTTCATGTGCGATGCCTCCCAAGGGAGGTTGCGCGGGGAAGCCGCGCGGGTGGAGGCGAGCAGAGTGCGGGACGCGCGGTTCAGCCCGCCCGCGCCTACCGCGCGACTCTACCCATCAAGGGGGTGGGTCATCCGCCGACGCCGAAGGCGGCGAGCGCCGCCATATTGACGATCTCCGTGTCCGTCGCGCCGAGTTGGACGATTTGAATCGGTTTGTCGAGTCCGACGATCAGCGGACCGAGAACGGTCGCGCCGCCCAGTTCCTGTAACATTTTTGTCGAAATAGCCGCCGAATGAAACGCTGGCATGACAAGAACATTCGCTGTCTCAGTGAGCCGCGAAAACGGATAGGCGCTCATCAAATCCTTGTTGAGCGCAATGTCCGCGCCCATCTCGCCCTCATATTCGAAATCGACGCGCCGGTGGTCGAGAACATTGACCGCCTGATGCACGCGCGCCGTGCGCTCGCCCGGCGGATAGCCGAATGTCGAAAAGGCCAGCATGGCGACCCGCGGCACGAGTCCGATGCGGCGCGCCACGCCGGCCGCCTCAATGGCGATTTCCGCAAGCTCGTGGGCGTCGGGCATTTCGGTGATCGCGGTGTCGGCGACGACGACGACGCGGCCATTGGCGAGAATGATCGACGCGCCGATGACGCGGTGGCCCGGCTTGTGGTCGACGACGCGGCGCACGTCTTCAAGCGCGTGGGAGAAATTGCGCGTGACGCCCGTCACCATGGCGTCGGCGTCGCCCTGCGCCACCATCGCCGCAGCGAAATGATTGCGATCCTGATTGATCAGTCGCTGGCAGTCACGCATCAGAAGGCCCTTGCGCTGCAGGCGCTCGAACAGGAACTGCGCATAGACCGCGTTGCGGTGCGAAAGTTTGGCGTTGTGGATTTCGATCTCCGCCGGAAGCTCAAGGCCGGCGTTCGCCGCCGCTTCCTTGACGCGATCCTCCCGGCCGACGAGCACGGCGCGTCCGAAACCCTGATGAACGAAGGAGAGGGCGGCCCGGATGACCTGCTCCTCTTCGCCCTCGGCGAAGACGACGCGCTTGGGATCGCGCCGCACGCGTTCGTGAATGGTCTGCATCAGCCCGGCGATCGGATCGCGCCGCGCTGAAAGCTCGGCGCGATAGGCCTTCATGTCGACGATGGGGCGTCGCGCGACGCCGGTGTCCATCGCCGCCAGCGCCACGGCGGGCGGAATGATGGAGATCAGGCGCGGGTCGAAAGGCGCCGGGATAATATAGTCACGGCCGAAACGCGGCCGGGCGCCGCGGTAGGCGTTGGCGACCTCGTCCGGCACGTCCTCGCGCGCGAGATCGGCGAGCGCCTTCGTCGCAGCGATCTTCATCTCCATGTTGATCGTCTTGGCGCGCACGTCGAGCGCGCCCCGGAAAATATACGGAAAACCCAGGACGTTATTGATCTGGTTGGGATAGTCGGAACGGCCCGTGGCGATGATCACGTCGGCGCGCGTGGCGCGCGCTTCTTCGGGCGTGATCTCCGGGTCGGGATTGGCCATGGCGAAGACGATCGGGTTGTCCGCCATGCTGCGAAGCATGGCTGGCGTCAGGGCGCCCTTGACCGAAAGGCCGTAGAAGATGTCGGCGCCTTCCAGCGCCTCGGCGAGCGTTCGCGCCGTGGTGTCGACGGCGTGCGCGCTCTTCCACTGGTTCATCCCCTCCTGGCGGCCGCGATAGACGACGCCCTTGGTGTCGCACAGGATGACGTTGCGCGGATCGAAACCCATCGCTTTGGCGAGATCGAGACAGGCGATGCCGGCGGCGCCGGCGCCGTTGCAGACGAGTTTCGCTTCACGGATGTCACGGCCCGTCAGCAGCAGCGCGTTGAGCATACCGGCGGCGGAGATGATCGCCGTTCCGTGCTGATCGTCATGAAAGACCGGAATGTCCATGAGATCGCGTAGCCGCTCCTCGATGACGAAACACTCCGGCGCCTTGATGTCTTCGAGATTGATGCCGCCGAATGAGGGGCCGAGATATCGGACGGCGTTGACGAATGCGTCGACCTCCTTCGCATCGATCTCGAGATCGATGGAATCGATGTCGGCGAACCGCTTGAACAGCGCGGCCTTGCCTTCCATCACCGGCTTCGCCGCAAGCGCGCCGAGATCGCCAAGCCCGAGGATCGCAGTGCCGTTGGTGATGACGGCGACCATGTTGCCGCGGGTCGTATAATCGAACGCCGCTGAAGGATCCTTGGCGATGGCGAGCACCGGCGCGGCGACGCCCGGCGAATAGGCGAGCGACAGGTCGCGCTGAGTCGCCATCGGCTTCGAGGCGATGACGGCGAGCTTGCCGGGCCGGCCGCGCGAATGAAACAGCAGCGCCTCCTTGTCCGATATCGCCGCGCGCTGCTCTCCTTCCGCCCGATTTTCCGCCATGTCGTCGGCCATCTTCGCCCCTTTGCTTGTTGCGACGCAACACGGCGACCATACCCGGAGCGTGGCTGCGTCCACAAGCGCTTTGCCCAAGGCGGCCGCGCCCAGCGTCACGGAACCAAGCGTCACGGAACAATGACGCCGCGCCAGAGTTTTAGGGCATGCGCGGCTGTCCACGCTGCGGCTTAGGTCGTGATTCCGGGCAGCACAGCGGAAGCGGAGGTTTCAATGAGTGGCATCATTTATCTCGTCGGACTGATCGTCGTGGTTCTGGCGATTTTATCATTTCTTGGCCTGCGCTGAGGAGATGCAGAATGACTGACTTCGTGCAAACGGGACTCGGCGTCGGGCCGTCGCGCGGCGAAGCCGCCGCGGTGGCGGCCGCACAAGACATGTCCGGCCGGTCGACCAATACCGATTGGGCCGCCATCATCGCCGGCGCAACGATCGCCGGCGCAATTTCCTTCATCATGGGGGCCTTCGGTTCAGCGATCGGCCTGTCGATGACGTCGCCCTATGGCGGCGCGTCCTTGGTTGTGCATCTGATCGCGTTGACGCTCTGGGTGCTCTGGATCACCGTTTCGAGCTTTGCGGTCGGCGGTTACGTCACGGGACGGCTGCGCCGGCGCGCCGGAGACGTTTCGCAAGACGAGGTGGAAGTTCGCGACGGGGTCCATGGCCTCGTGCTCTGGGCAGTCGCGATCGTGGTGTTTGCGCTCATCGCAGGCGCTTCTATCTTCCAGCTCGCAAAGACGGGCGTTGCCGCAGCGGCGTCTTCAGAGGGCGCGAGAAGCGAGACGTCGACGCTTACGCCCGCGGTGACTCCGGTCGAAGAGCGAGTCGATTTTCTGTTGCGCGGCGATGGCGACGTGAACGCACGGGGCGTGACGATGCCGGCCGAATATCCGCGCGCGATCGTGAAGCGCATCGTCGAGCGCGGCTTGGCGACAGGCGAAATCTCCGGAGAAGATCACGCCTATCTCGTCAATGTTCTCGCTTCGCGCTCCGGCCTCGCCCCGCAGGAAGCCGAACGGCGCGTTGATCTGAGCGCCGAACGCCTGCGCGAAGATCAGGCGAAGGCGAAGGAGACGGCCGAGACCGCGCGCAAGACCGGCATCCTGCTCGCCTTCCTTTCCGCAGCGACAATGCTGCTCGGCGCGGTGGCGGCGTGGTACGGCGCGACGCTCGGCGGGCGCCATCGCGATGAAAACGTCGGCGTCGCGGCGTTCTCTCGCTTCTAACTGGAGGTGTGACATGTTCCGGTCTGTCTTGCTATGGATGCTCGGGATTCCGATACCGATCATCATCCTTCTGGCGTTCTGGCGCTAACACGAGCTGCGATAAAGCCCCGGAAGAACGCTCTTCCGGGGCTTTTCTTATGGCTTGCGGGGAATGTTGAAGACCAGCGGCGCGCCGTCGTCGCCTCCGTCCGAGAGCACGAGCAAGCGATAGCGTCTGGGGTTCAGCTCAAGCACGGCGATGGCCTCCGGCTTGATGAGGCTGCCTTTCTTCCCTAGCGGCGCGTTTTGAAGATCGAGTGCTGCAAGTTCTCTTGGTTGCACAGCTACGCCGGTCGTCAGTCCGCGCAACTCGACGATCGAATAGTCCGCTGGCGATTCAGCGTCGCTGGGTCCAACAAGAGCGAGCGCCTCGCCGTCCGCGATTGCGAGATCTCGAAAGCCCTTGTTGGCGCCCAGCCGAACCGTTGCGAGAGAGGGTCGAAGATCGCCTCCCTCGAAAAGAGCCCTTGCGTCGACGCTGACGATGTAGGCGCTCCCGTCGACGTTCGGCGCGCGCAAGGCGAAGAACAGCCGCCCATTCGCCGTCGCCATGCCCTCGATGTCGATGCGGTTGCGACCCGGAGCCCTGTCGCAGCGGCAGTCGCCGGGAACGGCATAGGATGCAAGTTCGGGAAGGCCGCGCATCGCGTCCCACAGGCGCTCGCTGTGCGCCATCGTTCCGATATGGCCGTTCTCGTCGGCCGTGAGCCGGTAGACTCGTCGGCTGTCAGAATTGTCGCAGCATGTTTCGCGCTTTGCGGCGTGTGATCCGGCCACGTAAAAATAGCCGCCGTCGACGGCCGCAGCTTCGGCGTCGAGCTCCTTCTCCACGCCATCGAATTCGAAGAGTTTCCCGACAGAGACGAGCCGCTCGCCATTGATGCGCATGAAGGCGCCCTGGCGGCCTTCATCGACGGCGAGCACGCACATGCCGCTCGTTCCGCAGGCAAAGCCGCTGAACGCTTCATTCGACCTTTTCGACCCAAAGGGATGCTTGTCGACTTGCCAAGCAATTGGCGATTCCGGCGCGACGCGATCCGCGGCGAAAGCGGCCGAACACAGCCAAGCGCCAGCTGCGGCAATCGCGATAGGACGATAGATGGCGACAATCATCGAAGTCCCCAATCCCAATCAGGCAAGCTAGAGTCGAATCTAGGCCCGGGCGGACGCGTCGTCCACATGCAAGCGCATGCCGCGCGTGGCGCTTGCGCCGCGACGCCGTTACACTGGCTGGCATGAAACACACAGCGCCCGTTCCTGCTCAAAATCTCAATGACCAGGCGCAGACGCGCGCGACGCCCATGATCGCGCAGTATATTGAGATCAAGGCGGCGAACGCCGATTGCCTGCTCTTCTATCGCATGGGCGATTTCTACGAGCTGTTTTTTGAAGACGCGCAGACGGCGTCGCGGGCGCTCGGCATCATGCTGACGAAGCGCGGCAAGCATCTTGGCGAAGACATTCCGATGTGCGGCGTGCCGGTCGAGCGCGCCAATGATTATCTGCAAAAACTCATCGCGCTTGGACATCGCGTCGCCGTCTGCGAGCAGACCGAAGACCCGGCGGAAGCCAAGAAGCGTGGCGCGAAATCGGTGGTGCGGCGCGACGTCGTGCGGCTGGTCACGCCCGGCACGATCACCGAAGACGCGCTGCTTGATCCCACGAGGCACAACGCCTTTTTAGCCATCGCCCGCTTGCGCGGGGAGGACGGCCGCTGGCGATACGGCCTGGCGAGCGTCGACATTTCGACGGGCGACTTTACGGTCTGTGAACGCGAAGAGAATGCGCTTGGCGCCGAGATCGCGCGCCTGGAGCCGCGCGAAATCATCGCCGTCGACGCGCTGTGCAGAGACCCATCGCTTGCGACGCTCTTCGAGGGCGCCGGCGCGCCCATCGCGCCGATCGGCCGCGACATCGGCGACGGCGCTGACGCGGCAAGACGCCTCATGGCGTTCTACGCCGTGGCGACGCTCGAGGGCTTTGGCGCCTTCAGCGATTGTGAGCTCGCCGCCGCCGCGACGGCGATCCTCTATGTCGAGCGCACGCAAAAGGGACAGCGCCCGGCGCTGTCGCGCCCAACGAGCCTGCGCGCGCGGACGGCGCTTGAAATCGACGCGGCGACGCGCGCCAATCTCGAACTGACGCGCACGCTGTCCGGCGCGCGCGAGGGCTCGCTGCTTTGGGTCGTCGACCTCACCGTCACGCCCGGCGGCGCGAGACTCTTGGCCGAGCGGATCGCGGCGCCCTTGACCGACGCGCGACTGATCGCAGCGCGCCTCGACGCTGTCGCCTTCTTTCTCGAAAAGCCGGATCTGCGCGGCGCGTTCCGCGCGAAGCTCGCGCGCGCGCCGGATCTCTCTCGCGCCTTGTCGCGCCTTTCGCTGGAGCGCGGCGGCCCGCGCGATCTCGCAAGCGTCGGCGTCGCGCTCGACGCTGCGCAAGACATCGCGACGCTTTTTGCGCCCCTTGATCCCCCGTCGGAGATCGCTGCGGAAGCTCAGATATTTTCTGAAGCGGACATCGCGCTCGCTGACGACATCGCCGCAGCTTTGAAAGACAGCCTGCCGCTCGACAGGCGCAATGGCGATTTCATTCGCGAGGGCCGCGACGCCGAACTCGATGACGCGAGACGCCTACGCGACGCAAGCCGCAAGGTGATCGCCGAGCTGCAGGGGCGATATGCCGAACTCACCGATACAAAGCTGAAGATCAAGCACAATAATTTTCTAGGGTTTTTTCTCGAGGTTTCGCTGGCGAATGGCGAGAGGCTGCTGCGGCCGCCGTTCGACGCGACCTTCACGCATCGGCAGACCATGGCCGACGCGATGCGTTTCTCGACGCGCGAACTCGTCGAACTCGAAGCGAAGATCGCTTCGGCGGCCGATCGCGCGCTGGCGCGGGAACTGGCGATCTTCGACGCGCTGGTCGCGGGCGTCTGCGCGCGCGCTGAAGATTTGCGGCGCCTCGCCGAGGCGTTCGCGCGGCTCGATCTCTACGGCGCGCTCGCCGAAGTCGCAGAGAAGCGCGGCTGGACGCGCCCGCTGATCGACGCCTCGCTCGATTTCGAGATTGTCGGCGGGCGCCATCCCGTCGTCGAAGCGTCGCTGCAGTCGCAAGGCAAGGCTTTCGCCGCCAACGATTGTGATCTTTGCGGAACCGAGGGCGGCCGAATCGCCGTCGTCACCGGTCCGAACATGGCCGGCAAGTCGACCTATCTGCGTCAGAACGCGCTCATTGCGCTCCTCGCGCAGACGGGCTCCTACGTTCCCGCGCAGTCCGCCCGCATCGGCGTCATCGACAGGCTGTTCTCGCGCGTCGGCGCCTCTGACGATCTCGCCCGCGGGCGCTCGACTTTCATGGTCGAGATGGTCGAAACCGCGGCGATCTTGAACGGCGCGAGCCCCCGTTCTCTCGTCATCCTCGATGAAATCGGTCGTGGCACGGCGACCTTCGACGGACTTTCGATCGCCTGGGCGACGATCGAACATCTGCATGAAGTGAATCGCTCGCGCGCGATCTTCGCCACCCATTTCCACGAATTGACGCAGCTTTCAAAGCGGCTGCCGCGGCTCGTCAATCTGACGATGAAGGTGACCGATCACGCCGGCGACGTAGTGTTTCTGCATGAGGTGATCAAAGGCGCGGCCGACCGCTCTTATGGCGTGCATGTCGCGCAGCTCGCGGGACTGCCGGCGAGCGTCGTCGCGCGTGCGCACGCGATTCTCGCAGAGTTGGAAGCAGCTGACCGTCGCGCGCCGGTCGAGACCTTGATCGACGATCTGCCGCTCTTTGCACGCCTCGCTGAGGCGTCGGCGCCGAAGGATTCGTTGCGCGACGCGCTTCAAGAGATTGATCCGGACCAGATGACGCCGCGCGAAGCGCTCGCCGCGCTCTACGAATTGAAGAAGAAACTTTGAAGCCGTCTTTTGTGATTTGAAGCGAAGCTTAAAGACTCGTGACTAAGTCGCAGACCGCGACGCGTTCGAAGCACACACTCAAATCCATCGAGCCCCGTTGCGTCCTTCCGTCGACGTCAAGACGCGTCGAATGAAGTCGCAAGGATCGGGGCTATACGCCGGTGCCGCCTGCGGCCTTCGCTACGCATGTCCGTCTCTCATTCGACGGCGGCGCCAAACTACTCTGACATCGGAGAACGGGTCATGATTCTCGTGTTGATTTTCGTCGGCGTCGCTTTGGCGACAGGCAGCGTGCTCTCATTGATCGACGGCCAGTTTAGGGTCAGCAAGGTGACGGCTGTCATGGCTTTTGTCGGAGGAATGATCATGGTCGTTGGCGCTGAGGCCGGATTGATCGGCTCCAGTTCGTCCTTCTTCAAAGCGCAGCAGATTAAAACGTCGGCCTGCGAATTGGACGGCGAGTCCGCATATCCTGAAAATCGACGCTTGGACCCAGATCACCTGATCCGCAAATATATTGTGGGGTGCATGGCGCAGTCAGGCTATGCTTGGACAAGCGATCACGAACACTGCAGGGAAGCGCCGCTCGCCACCAATCCGCTGTGCTATCTGCCGACCGGCCTTTTCGATCGCGCGGTGACGAAAGTCCAAGTCGCCTTTGAGTAGGCGCGCTGCGGCGGGCGTCCGCCGCAGGTCACGCAAGATTGCGCGCGAAGACGAATTGCGTGTCGCCATAGCGGCGTTCGTCTTCGCGCAGCAAATTCGGCGGCAGGTTGATTTGCGCCTTGGCGCTTTCTTCGACGACGACGATGGCGTCCGGCGCAAGCCAGCCGCCATCGACAAGCGCGATGAGCGCGGGTGTCGCGAGATCCTTGCCATAAGGCGGATCGAGGAAGGCGAGCGAAAATCTTTCGCCCGCCGGCGCGGCGCCGAGCTTGGTGGCGTCCCGGCGAAAGATCCGCGTGACGCCGCCAAGTCCCAGCGCTTCAATATTGGCGCGCAGCAGCGCGCGCGCCTCCGCGCCGTCATCGACGAAAAGCGCCCGCGCCGCGCCGCGCGACAAGGCCTCGAGTCCGAGCGCGCCGGCGCCGGCGAAGAGATCGACGACGTTTGCGCCCGCAACCGGATCGCCGAAGCGATGCGCGAGAATGTCAAAAACCGATTCGCGCAGCCGTTCGGACGTTGGTCGAATGGCCTGCGAACGTGGTCCCGAAAGCGCCCGACCGCGCAGGGCGCCGCCGACGATGCGCATGGTCTATGCGCCGCGCGGCTTACGTGGTCCCTTCGGCGGCCCCTTGCGCGGTCCCTTGAAGGGTCCTTTGGGTGGTCCTTTGCGCGGCGCGCCTCGGCCGCCCGCGGGGCCTTTGCCCGGCCCGCTGCGTGGACCTTTGTGCGGACCCCGAGACGGTCCGCCGCTGCGCGAAGGCCGCGCGTCTCCGCCCGAGCGGGGCTGATCGAATTTGCGCTCGCGAGGGGCGCGGTCGCCAGCCGAAAAGTCGCGCTCGCCGCTGCGCGCCGGGCGCTTGTCGAATGTCCGTGGCCGCTCCTGGCGAGTCGCGCTGGCGCCGCGCGTATCGCGTCGGGCCTCGTCGCCGTCGCGACGCGGCGGACGCTTGTCTAAACGCGTGTCATCGCGATTGGCTGTGCGATAATTTCTCTGACCGCTCGCGCGGTCGTCCGGCCGCCTCTCGAATCTCTGCGTGTTGCGCGGGCGCTCGTCGCGCCCCTCGGCGCTCCGCTCGCGCGGCGCCCGCGTCGGCGGACGCGCCCCGCGCTGATCGTCGAAGCGCGGCGCGCGGCGCTGTTCGGGCGCGGCCCGCTCGTCGCGGCGGCGACCGTCCTCGCGAGAGAAACGCTCGCCGTGCGGCTTGCTGTCGCGCGATGGGCGTTCGGATCGCGCCGTTGGCTGTTGCCGCGCGCCATCGGCGCGCATCGCATCGAAGCGCCGGGCGTTGCGCGAAGGCGCCGCCGCCTCGTCGCGTCGCCGCGTCGGAGTCACCCGTTCGACGGCGACGGCGCGGCCCTTGCGATCGGCGACCGCGCCGCGCGTCACGCGCGCCCGGGGTCCGGCGTCGCGTCGCTCGTCCTGCTCTTTGCGCAGTGTGGAGACATGTTTGCGCGGACGCTTCTCGGCGCGCGCACGAATCTCCTGCTGCTCCGCCGGCTCCTTCTCGCGCAGCGGCGCGGCGAAATCGACGCCCGCAAGTTCGGCGAGCGACTTGCCCAATTGCTCGCGCAGCGTTTTCAATCGCACTTCTTCGACAGCCCCTTCGGCGAGATCGCCGAGCTGGAACGGCCCGTATGACACGCGAATGAGCCGCGTCACGTCGAGCCCGAGATGCGCCATGACGCGCTTGATCTCGCGGTTCTTGCCTTCCGTGAGATTCATAGCGATCCAGACGTTGGCGCCTTGTTCGCGTTCGAGCCGCGCCTCGATCGGCGCATAGTGGATGCCGTCGATCGTCACGCCGTCGCCCAATGAATCGAGCTGCGCCTGATCGATCGCGCCATGCGCCCGCACGCGATAGCGCCGCGTCCAACCTGTCGCGGGCAGTTCGAGCGTGCGCGCGAGGCCGCCGTCGTTGGTGAGCAGCAGCAACCCTTCGGTATTGATGTCGAGCCGGCCGACGCTGACGAGCCGCGGCAAGTCCGCATGATGTTCCTCAAGATAAGAGAACACCGTGGCGCGGCCTTCTTCGTCGCGCGCGGTGGTGACATAGCCGGCGGGCTTGTGGAACAGAAAGAGCCGCGTGCGCTCGCGCGCCTGCATCGGCGCCCCGTCGACCGTGATCTTGTCGCTGTCGCTCACATTGAAGGCGGGACTCGTTTGTACGCGGCCGTTGACGGCGACGCGGCCTTCGGCGATCCAGCGCTCTGCGTCGCGGCGCGAACAGACTCCGGCGCGGGCCATAACCTTGGCGATGCGATCGCCTTCAAAGGCGCCTTCGCGGGGCGCGGGCGCAGGCGCGGCGACGCGCTGCTTGGCGGGGGACTTTGCGGGGGGCTTGGCGGACGGCTTACCGGGGCGCTTGCCGCGCGCGCTTTCGGCGTCGCGCCCGGCGGGCTTGTCCACGCGAGGTTTCTCAAGGCGAGGTTTGTCGAAGCGTGGCTTTGCTGGCCTCGTGTCTTCGCGCGCGGCATGTGCGGTCGGCGTCTTCTTGGCGGGCCGGCGCAAGGGCCGATCGCCGCCGGGGGAGCCGGCGCGGGTATTTCGGTTCTTTTCGGTCATGGGTTCTGATAGCAGGCGCCAAGCGCGCTTTGAAGCGGCGTTCGCTTAAGAGATGCAAATGAATGGCAAGGACCCTTTCGGCGCCGCCTTCGAGCAGGCGCGGGCTGCGGCGGCGGCAGGCGAAGTCCCGGTCGGCGCGGCGCTTATGCGCAATGGCGAAATCATCGCCGCCGCCGGAAATCGCACGCTGCGCGATCGCGATCCGACGGCGCACGCCGAAATGCTTGTGATTCGCCAGGCATGCGTCGCGATCGGCTCGGAGCGCCTCGTCGACTGCGATCTCTATGTGACGCTCGAGCCCTGCGCCATGTGCGCCGCGGCGATTTCCTTCGCGCGCATTCGGCGACTCTATTATGCGGCAAGCGATCCGAAGGGGGGCGCCGTGGAGCACGGGCCGCGGTTTTTTGCGCAGCCGACCTGCCACCACCGGCCGGAAGTCTATGGCGGCATACGCGAAAGCGAGGCGGCGCTGCTCCTTCGCGAATTCTTTCAGGCGCGGCGGTGAGCTTCTAACCGCAGCGCCGCCTGCGCCAGTCCCTGGCGCAGCGTGTCACGGCAGGCGTCGCCGGCCGCGAAAATGCGCGACGCCTTGAAGAGGTCCAGCGCGAGATATTGATGCACTTCCGGTCGGATGAGCACGTCGGGCGGCCGCTCGGCGATCATGCGCGAACTGATCGCGTTCATCATGATCTGGCTCGCGACGATCATCGTCTCGAAGGCGGACGGCGGCCCCTTGCCGGTCTCGACGCCGAAATTGCCGGAGACGTCGACGGCGATGACAATGTCGGCAAGGCCCCAGAGATGGTCATAAGGAAGGGGATTGACCAATCCGCCATCGACGAAATAGCCGTGATCGCTCGTGGCGGCGCGCACGATGCCCGGAATAGCCATCGACCCGGCGACGGCGGGACGCAATGGTCCCGTGGCGAAGACCGCCTCGATGCGGCGGCGAAAATCAGTCGCGACGACCTGCAGCGGAATGCTTAAATCTTCGAAGCGTTCCGGCATGCCTTCGGGCCAGAAGGCGTGAAGAAAGCGCTCGCCGTCGAATAGCAGCGGATGCGCGACGCGGGAAAGAAGCCGCTTTCGCCCCCGCGCCCGCGCGTGAAGCAGCCGGCGCGCGAGTCCGATGCGGTTCTTGAGAATGGCCTGAGTGTGGGCGCGCAGCGCCGCGCCCGAGAAGCCTGCGGCGTAAGCGGCGCCGACGATGGCGCCGATCGAGGCGCCGGCGATGGCCACCGGCCGCACGCCAAGCTCATCCAGCGCTTCGAGCACGCAGATATGCGCAAGCCCGCGCGCGCCCCCGCCGCCAAGGGCGAGCGCGACGGTCTTGCCGCGATAGAGGCTCACAGGAAATTCTCCAGCGCGGCAAGCGTCTCCGCCGGCGCCTCCTCCATCGGATAAAGCCCGGAGTCGACGCGGGCCTCGGCGACATCATCGCCCCATTCGCCCCACGCGGCCGCGAGCGAGGGGCCGTTCGCCGGGAAGGTCGCATCTCCGGCGACAATGAGCGTGGGCATGACGAGCTTCTTGCCCTCCGCTTTGTCCTCTGCAAGGTGCTCGCGATCGATGGTCGCGCCGGCGCGGAAATCCTCGCAGAAAGCGTGAATGCGCGCCGGATCATTGGAGGCCTGGCGATAGGCCGCGAGCGCCTCCGCGCCGAACGGCTCCAGCGACTTCGCCTTGGTTGCATTCATCAGCGCATCGTCGAGAAAGCCGATCGGATCGAGGCCGATCAGCTCTTCGGGCTTGGGCGCGTCTGCCGCGAGGAAACGCGCGCGTCCGACCCGCTGCAGATCCGCGTCGCCGAACTCATCGTTGATCGGCGCGATATTAATGAGCGCAATCTTATCGAGCCGACCGGGCTGATCGAGCGCGAGGCGCTGGCCGACGCGCGCGCCCCTGTCGTGACCGATGAGCGCGAAACGCACATGGCCGAGCGACTCCATGACCGCGACGACGTCGGCGGCCATTTCCCGCTTGCTATAGTTCTCGCCCTTCTCGCTCGCCGGAACCCCCGACCAGCCATAGCCGCGAAGATCCATGGCGACGACCGTAAAGCGTTTGGCGAGCGCCGGCGCAATTTTGCGCCAGGCGACATGCGTCTCGCCGAACCCATGCAACAGAACCACGGGCTGGCCCTCGCCGTAGACGCGGGCGAATATCTTTCCAGCCGGCGCATCGATCCAATGCGAAGCGAAACCAGGAAAAAACTCTGCGGAATCGGACATGCGTTACAATCATCTCCCTTGGACCTGCGCAGCTGCGCGAACGTTATACAGTATCAGCGCCGACGCTCCCGAAATATATATCGCTGATGGTCAAGCGACTATGTCACGAAGATCGCCCGCCTTGTCTGCTTGAAAAGGAAGCTGAAGCGCTTCAATGTTGAGGAAGGTCAAAAAAGATTTCGAAAGCAACACGGCAACACGGGAGAGAGACATGGCAAGCCAGATCGTCAACGAGGTCGTGACCGCGAACAATGCTTACGCCGCCAATTTTGGAAGCAAGAGCGAACTTGCGCTGCCGCCGGCCCGCGGCTTCGCGATCCTGACCTGCATGGACGCGCGTCTCGATCCCGCGAAATACGCCGGACTGTCGGAAGGCGACGCGCATGTGATTCGCAACGCCGGCGGCCGCGCATCCGATGACGCGATTCGCTCGCTCGTCATTTCCCATAAGCTGCTCGGCACCAAGGAGTGGTTCGTCATTCACCACACCAACTGCGGCATGGAGCTCTTCTGCGACGAGATCATGAGCGACTTGCTGGATGACAATCTCGCGACGGCGAGTTTCGACGGCGAGAACTGGTCGAACCCGCAACATGGCGGCGGCTGCGCGGCCGGCCACTTCATCAAGTGGCACACGATCGAGAATCAGGAGGAAAGCGTCGCGCAGGATGTCGCGCGCATCCGTTCGCATCCGCTGGTGCCGAAAAACATCCCGATCTACGGCTACATCTATGATGTGAAGACCGGCAAGATCAACGAGGTCACGGAAGCGACCAAGCTCGGCAAGGCGGCGTAACCCGCGTCAGGCTGAGTCCCGACGCTTCGCTTGGCGAAGCGATCGCGACGACGTGATATCTGGATCCCCGATCGCGCTATGCGCGTCGGGGATGACAGATCGCGCAGGTCAACCCGCCGGGTTGACTATTCCACCGCGCCGCCGCTGGCGCGCCAGCCGCCGGTGCCCGGCGCATAGTGGCGAAGATCCTTTCGTCCAGCGCCCTGCGCCTGAGCCAGCGCCTTGGCCGAACGCCCGCCCGCCTGGCAAATGAGGACAACGTCGCCCTTCGGAAGCTTTGTCGGATCGAAGCTCGAGAGCGGCATGTTTTTGGCCCCCGGCACATGCCCGGCGCCATATTCATGCGGCTCGCGCACATCGACGATGGCGCAGGATTTGTCCGCGACGACGCGGCAGAAATCATCATGCTCGATCGTCGGCACCGCGCCGCCGCCCGCGAGTTTCGACAAGAGAGAGCCCAGAGCCATTGTTCGTTCCTTTCTTCTCAGGCCTGCTTTTCGGCGTCGAACTGGGCGAAGGCGGCGAGCGCGTGGCTCGCATACATCACCGACGGTCCGGCGCCCATGTAGATGCTCATGGCGAGCGTCTCCATCACCTCCTCGCGCGTCGCGCCGCGCTGTGACGCGGCTTTGGCGTGGAAAGCGATGCAATCGTCGCAGCGCACCGCGACGCTGACCGCAAGCGCGATCAGTTCCTTTGTCTTGGGGTCGAGCGCGCCCTGCGCGCCCGCCGATATCGCCATCGCCGAAAAGGCCTTCATCACCTCAGGCGAGCCGACGCGCAATTCTCTTATGTCGGCGGAGAGCTTCTTGGCGAGCGCCGCCCAGTCTTCGATCATGACGCACTCCTTGGGACTTCGTCGTCGCGCAGGACGACATAGATCGCGGGGATGACAAGCAAGGTCAGCGCCGTCGATGAGGCGAGGCCAAAGACCAGCGAAATGGCGAGACCCTGAAAGATCGGATCGGTAAGGATAAAGGCCGCGCCGATGATCGCCGCGGCGGCGGTCAGAAAGATCGGCTTGAAGCGGACGGCGCCCGCCTCGATCAGCGCCGCGCGCAAGCTCATGCCGCGGGCGCGCAAATGCCGGATGAAGTCGACGAGCAGGATCGAATTGCGCACGACGATTCCGGCGAGCGCGATGAAGCCGATCATCGAGGTGGCGGTGAAGGCGGCGTTGAACAGGATATGGCCGATGACGATGCCGACGAGCGTCAATGGCACCGGCGCCAGGATGACCAGCGGCAGCTTGAACGAGCCGAACTGCGCGACGACCAGAAGATAGATGCCGAGCAGCGCCACCATGAAGGCTGCGCCCATGTCGCGGAAGGTCACGTAGGTCACCTCCCATTCGCCGTCCCAGAGCAGCGTGGGCTTGGAATCATCGAGCGGCTGGCCGTGATATTTGATCGTCGGCGGACCTGAGGCGCCCCAATCGATCTTGTCGATCGCGTCTTCGACCGCGAGCATCCCATAGATCGGCGCTTCGAAACGTCCGGCGACCTCGGCGCTGACCATTTCGGCGAAGCGGCCGTTGTGCCGGAAAATCGGATAGGAGCCGAGTTCGCGGGTCGCCTTGACGACGTCGCCGAGTTCGACATTGGCGCCCTGACGCGCCGTGCCGCCGGCAGGGAGCGGCGTCGACAGGATGCGTTCGCTCGGCGTCATGGCCCCGCGCGGCAACGCCACGGAAATGTCGATGGGCTTGGCGCCGCCGCCTTTTTGCGAAAAGCCGATCTTCACGCCGCCGACCAGAGCCCCGATCGTGTCGTAGACGGCGCGCTCTTCGACGCCATGATATTCGAGCGCTTCCTGATCGATCTCGAAGCGTAGGCGCTCGGCGCGCTGGCCGAAGCTGTCGTCCGTATCGACGACGAAATCGACCGCGTCAAAAGCCTTGCGCACTTTCGCCGCAAGATCGCGCCGCGATTGCGCGTCCGGACCATAGACTTCGGCGAGCAGCGTCGACAGCACGGGAGGGCCCGGCGGCACTTCGACGACCTTGATCGCGGTATGCTCCGGCGCGGGCAGGCCTTCGAGCCTCTTGCGAATGTCGAGCGCGATCGCATGGCTCGCGCGGCTGCGCTCCGACTTCGGCTGCAGATTGATCGCCAGATCGCCCATCTCCGGCGCCTTGCGCATATAATAGTGCCGCACCAGACCGTTGAAGTTGAACGGCGCGGCGGCGCCCGCATAGGACTGAACGGAGGTCAGCTCCGGGATATCTTTCAGGCGCTCGGCCGCCGCCGTCAGCACCCGATCCGTTTCTTCGAGCGAAGCGCCGCGCGGCAGATCGACGACGACCGCAATCTCCGACTTGTTGTCGAACGGCAGCAGCTTCACGCGCACGGTCTTCGTTGCCAAGAGCGCCATGGAGAGAAGCGTCGCAAGACCGACGCCGATCAGAAACCATTGCGAACGCTTTCGGCCCTTCAGCAGGGGCGTCGCGACGCGCACATAGAAATTGCCCATGGGGCCGCGTTCATGCGCATGATCGACGCCGTCGCCGCGCTCCTGCGCGAAACGCTTGCCGGCGACCTTGAGCAGAAGCCAGGGCGTGATCGTCATGGCGACAAAAAAGGAAAAGATCATCGCGAGCGAAGCGTTCGCGGGAATGGGGCTCATATAGGGCCCCATCAGACCCGAGACGAACATCATCGGCAGCAGCGCGGCGACGATGGTGAGCGTCGCGACGATGGTTGGATTGCCGACTTCCGCCACGGCTTCCACCGCCGTATCGATCAGGCTGCGGGAGCCGCGCATATGCCAGTGGCGCACGATGTTTTCAACGACGACGATGGCGTCGTCGACCAGAATGCCGATGGAGAAAATGAGCGCGAAAAGACTGACGCGATTGATCGTGTAGCCCATCAGCCATGAGGCGAAGAGCGTGAGCAGAATCGTCGTCGGGATGATGACGAAGACGACGACGCCCTCGCGCCAGCCGACCATCACCACGATGAGCGCGACGATCGAGACGGTCGCGAGCGCGAGATGGAAAAGCAGCTCATTGGCCTTTTCGGTGGCCGTCTCGCCATAGTCGCGCGTCACCGCGATCTCAATATCGTCGGGAACGATGCGGCCCTTGACGGCCTCCAGCCGATGCATGACCTCGTCGGCGACGATGACGGCGTTGGCGCCCTTGCGCTTCGCGATCGCGATGCTGACAGCGGGGCGCTTATCAAGGCCGCCGGCGGCGTTGCGGGTCATTGTCCAGCTGAGCCGGTCGGGCTCGGCGGCGCCGACGCGCACATCGGCGACGTCTTTTACATAGACCGGCCGTCCGTCTCTCGTGGTGAGCAGCAGCAGACCGACATCGGGAACGCCCTGCAGAGTTTGGCCGGCGACGACCGGCACGGCGCGATTGGCCTCGCGAAACGCGCCGACGAGAAAGGAGCGGTTGGCGTTGGTCAGCTTGTCAATGAGCTGATTGAGCGTCACCCCAGATTGCGACAGGCGCTCCGGATCAGGTTCGACGCGGATCTGATTGGGGCTGCCGCCGACGATGTAACTTAAGCCGACGTCATTGACCTTGGTGAGGTCGTGCTGCAGCTCCTCGGCGACCTGATAGAGGCCGTTGTCGGTCCATCGATCGGCGCGCTCCGGCTTCGCCGACAGCGTCAGCACGACGATCGCCACGTCATCGATGCCGCGGCCGATGATCAGCGGCTCGGGAATGCCCTTCGGCAATTCACCGATATTGGCGCGTATCTTGTCGTGAATGCGCAGCACGGCGTTGTCCTGCGGCGTGCCGACATAAAAGCGCGCTGTGACGACCACATTGTCGTCGCGCGTCTGCGAATAGACATGCTCGACGCCGTTGACGCCCTTGATGATGTCCTCAAGCGGGCGGGTGATGAGTTCGATCGCGTCTTCAGCCTTATAGCCGTTGGCCGACACCATGATGTCGACCATCGGCACGGAGATCTGCGGCTCCTCCTCGCGCGGCAGCGAGCGCAGCGCGATCAGCCCGACGAGAATCGAGGCGATCAGCAGCAGCGGCGTCAACGGCGAATTGATGAAAGTGCGGGTCAGCGTTCCGGAAATGCCGGGGCGAAACTCTGCGCTCATGGCGTCGACACCACGTCGCCGTCATGGAGGCCGGATAGAATCTCGACGCCGTCGCCGTGCGCTTCGCCAAGCTGAATGACGACCTCTTCGCCGGAGGCGAGTCGGACAAAATCCACGCCGGCGCGTCGATAGACCGCGCTGCGCGGGATGATGATCGTGTCACGCTTGCCCGTCGTGACGTAAACCCGCGCCCGTTCGCCGACGAAATAGTCGCCGAGTCCTACGACGTCGACGTCGGCGATGACGCGGCCGCCCTGAATCTCGGGATAGACGATGCGCACACGCCCTTGTTTACGTTCGCCGCCCGCCTCCGCATGCAGGCCGCGCGCGCCGATCTCGACCTTGTCGCCGGCGCGCATAAAGCGCGCGTGGCGTTCGGGCAATTGCAGGCGCAGGATATATTTGTCTTCGGCGATCGTCGCGATGGTTTCGCCCGGCAGGACAACCCGGCCGACGGAAACCGGAATGGTGAGGATACGGCCAGGCCCCGGCGCGCGCACCGAGCCTTCCGCCGCCTGCTGCTCGATGACGCCACGGTCGGACCGCAAGGCCGAGAGGTTGCGGTCGGCGACGTCGAGCGCGGTTTTCGCGTGATCGAACAGCGCCTTGGTATAGACTCCGCGTCGAAACAGTTCCTGCGCGCGGTCGAAATCGCCCTGCGCCTTCTCGCGCTGCGCCTGCTGAGAGCGGATCCGCTGATCGAGCGCCTGAATCTGCAGAAAAAGTTTCTGATCGACGACCGAAGCGATTTCGGCGCCGCCGGCGACGTCATCGCCCTCTTTGATCTTGAGCGCGCTCACGGTGCCGCCGATGCGGGCCCGCGCCGTCAATTGGTGCGCCGGCTCCACCGAAGCGACAACCGCCTTGAGGTCATCCACCGGGGCGACCCGGATCGTGATCTCTCCGGCGTTCGCGCCCAAGGAAGCGCCCAAGGAATAAGTCAACGCTGCGAGGAGCGCCGTCGGCGCAAAATGGAAGCGGCACATTGGTCTCATGCAGGCCAGTTATATGCGCAAAGTGTAAATTAGCAATAGCGAATTTAAGTTCGGGGAAGGAGAGGCGGCGCGCGGCCGCCGAATTCCCGCGGTCGCGTCAGCCCCAAAGATTGCACCAGCCACGTGCGCTGACGGGTCCGCTCACGACGCCGCAGCCCGATGGGGCGTTGAACCAGGAGCAGTTGGCGCAACTTTGCCGGCCGTTCGGCGCGCCGCGGTAGGCGGCCGCCGATTTGCTCGACTTCGCTTGCGCGCTCGTTGTGCTCAGTCCAGCCGCAGCCGCGCCCAACAGCAACATCAAGGAGCGGCGCGTCGGCGCGAGACATCCAGCCATTTCACTCTCCCTTCGCAACTTGTCCGTTCTCGGACGATTCGAATAAATTAGATTTACGTAATATACTGGGTTCTTGTCGGCTTGAATGCGACATAAGCGCTCTTCGGAGGCGCCTCTGGCGCGCTTGACAATTATATTCAATAAACATAATTTAGAGACTATGAATGTAAATCTGCTTGCGCTCGCGCCGAAAGCTGCGGAAGCCGAGAGTTTTCTCAAGGCGCTGGCCAACCGCCATCGGCTGATGGTGCTCTGCCAGCTGCACGGGGGCGAGCTGTCGGTGACAAAGCTGCAGGAGGCGATTGGACTGAGCCAATCGTCACTGTCGCAGCACCTTGCGCGGCTGCGCGAGGACAAGCTCGTCAAGACCCGCCGCGAATCGCAGACGATTTACTATTCCTTGTCCGATGGAAACGTCTCGCGGATCATCGGACTGCTCTATGAAATGTTCTGCGCCGAGCAGTGCGGCAAGCCGGCCAAACCGCGCGCGCGCGCCAAATCGAAGGAACTCACGCGATGAGCATTGATCGCATCATCATGGCTTTCGCCGGGACCATGATCCTCCTGAGCCTGCTTTTGGCGCAGTTGTTCAGCCCGTGGTGGCTCTTGCTCACAGCTTTCGTCGGCGTCAACCTGTTGCAGGCGGCCTTCACGGGCCTCTGCCCATTGGCGATGGCGCTGAAGCGGTACGGCGCCAAATCGGGCGCCGCCTTCTAGACGTCATCGACGTTCAGCATGGGCGCGCTAATC
The DNA here is from genome assembly GCF_015709525.1 of Methylocystis sp. L43. Lineage (GTDB taxonomy): Bacteria > Pseudomonadota > Alphaproteobacteria > Rhizobiales > Beijerinckiaceae > Methylocystis. Next base: position 185,155 of record NZ_JADNRA010000035.1, read on the forward strand.
GTTCGCAGCGCGCCTGAGTGAAGACTTTGGATCGTGAGCGACGAAGGGCAGACGATGCCGTCTGATTGGATCGACGAAACGCCCTCCTTGCGCAGCCTCGACGCGGCGACGAAGACGCTTCTGCGGGACTCCGCCATGCGCAAGCAAATTCCGCGAGGCGCCGTGCTGTTCCGGCCCGGCGACTATTGCGCGCATTTTCCGCTGATCGTTTCGGGCTCGGTGCGGGTGCAGCGGGTGACTGAATCGGGTCGGGAAATCGTGCTTTACCGGGTCGGCGCGAACGAAACCTGCGTTCTCACCACTGCCTCGCTGCTCTCGGATGACGCCTATGCGGCCGAGGGCGTCGCCGAAACCGACGTCACCGCCTATGTCGTGCCCGCCGATCGGTTCAACGCGCTGATGAACGCGTCGGAAGGTTTTCGCGCGCTGGTGTTCGACGGCTACGGAAAGCGACTCGCCTCGCTGATGTCGCGCATCGAGGAAATTGTCTGCACACGCATCAATGTTCGCTTGGCGGAGCGTCTTCTCGCGCTGCGCGGCGCCGGCGACAAAATCGCGGCGACGCAGCAGGCGCTCGCCGCAGATCTCGGCACCGCGCGTGAAGTCGTTGGTCGTACGCTGAAAGCGTTTGAGCGCTCAGGCTGGGTGAAATTGTCGCGCGGCGGCGCCGAGATCGTCAATCTGGCGGCATTGCGATCGCTCTGCGACGCGCAGCGTGACTAAGTCGCGGACATGCGCGCGCCAAGCGTGCATGTCATCGCCAATGAGCGCAACCGTCAGCGCGAAACGTGATGCGCAAAGCGCAAGGGGGGGACTTAAATGGCTCATATCGTCGTCATGGGCGCGGGGATCGGCGGCGTCGCCGCGGCGCTGGAAGTCCGCGAGGGACTTGCAAAGCAACATCAGGTTACGGTCGTTTCGGAACTCGAGAATTTTCAGTTCACGCCGTCCAACCCGTGGCTCGCCGTGCAATGGCGCAAGCCGGACGAACTCAAGGTGCCGCTCGCGCCGGTCTTCAAAAAGAAGAAGATCAATTTCATTCCCGTGGGCGCGAAGCGCGTTCTGCCTGACGAAAACCGTCTCGAACTGCAGAATGGCGAGAGCATCGCCTACGACTATCTCGTTATTGCGACCGGTCCCAAGCTCGCCTTCGAAGAAGTGCCGGGGCTTGGACCACATGGCGGACATACGCATTCGGTCTGCACGTTGCAGCATGCCGAGACGGCGTCGAAGGCCTATGAGGACTTCTGCAAGGATCCTGGTCCGATCATCGTCGGCGCCGCGCCCGGCGTCTCCTGTTTTGGTCCGGCGTATGAATACGCCATGATCCTTTCCACCGATCTGCGTCGGCGCGGCATCCGCGACAAGGTGCCGATGACTTACATCACGTCCGAGCCTTATGTCGGCCATCTGGGTTTGGGGGGCGTCGGCGATACGAAGGGAATGCTCGAATCGGCGTTCCGCGATCGCGACATCAAATGGATCGTCAACGCCAAGACGACCGCCGTTGAACCGGGACTTCTCAAATGCGCCGAGCTTGACGATCAGGGGCAGGTCAAGAAAGAGCACGAAGTGCCGTTCAAATTCGCCATGGTGATGCCGGCCTTCAAAGGCGTCGACGCGCTGATGGGCGTCGAAGGACTGGTCAATCCGCGCGGCTTCGTCATCATCGACAAGAACCAGCGCAATCCGAAATACCGAAATGTCTTCGGCGTCGGCGTCTGCGTTGCGATCCCGCCTGTCGAAGCGACGCCGGTGCCGACGGGCACGCCGAAGACCGGCTACATGATCGAGTCAATGGTGACGGCGACGGCGCATAATATCGCCGCGCTGATCGCTGGGCGCGAAGCGAAAGAAGAAGGCACGTGGAATGCGGTTTGCTTGGCGGATTTCGGCGACAAGGGCGTCGCCTTCGTCGCCAAGCCGCAGATTCCGCCGCGCAACGTCAATTGGTCGAGCGAGGGGCGGTGGGTGCATCTTGCGAAGATCGCCTATGAAAAATACTTCCTGCGCAAGGTCCGCAAGGGACAGAGCGAGCCTGTCTATGAGCGGTACATCATGAAACTGCTCGGCATCGAACGGCTACGCCGCGCCCTGTCATAAGGCGGCGCCGCAGCCATGCAACGCTAGGGCATGCAACGCTAGGGATGAGTCGATGCGCACAAGACCATTGGGACGCGAGATCGCCATCGCGCTTGGTTTCAAGCTGCTGGCGCTCATTGCGCTTTACATCGCGTTCTTCGGTCCCGCGCATCGCATCAAGGTGACGCCGGCGCAGATGGCGGAAGCGCTGTCCGCCACCGCGCCGCGCTGACATCGATCAGGAGCTTAAAATGTTCGAATTCGACGTCGTCACGCTCTCGCGCCTGCAATTTGCGCTGACGGCGATGTATCACTTCCTTTTTGTGCCGCTGACGCTCGGCCTCGCGCTGCTGCTCGCGATCATGGAAAGCGTCTATGTGATGACGGGGCGAACCGTCTGGCGCGAAGCGACGCAATTCTGGGGCACGCTGTTTGGCATCAACTTCGCCATGGGCGTCGCCACCGGCGTCACGATGGAATTTCAGTTTGGCACCAACTGGGCCTATTACTCGCATTATGTCGGCGACATTTTTGGCGCGCCGCTCGCCATCGAAGGCCTGATGGCCTTCTTCCTTGAGGCGACCTTCGTCGGCCTGTTTTTCTTCGGCTGGAAGCGTCTAAGCAAGGTCCAGCATCTCGTCGTCACCTGGCTTGTCGCGCTCGGCGCCAATTTCTCGGCGCTGTGGATTCTTGTCGCCAACGCCTGGATGCAGAATCCGGTCGGCGCCGCGTTCAATCCGCAGACGATGCGCATGGAGCTCACGTCCTTCTCCGAGGTGTTGTTCAATCCCGTGGCGCAATCGAAATTCGTACATACCGTGAGCGCCGGCTATGTGACGGGCGCGATGTTTGTCATGTCGATCGGCGCCTATTTCATTTTGAATCGTCGTCATGTGGATATCGCTCGCCGCTCGCTGACGGTGGCGGCGAGCTTCGGCCTCGCTTCCGCGCTTTCGGTCGTCGTGCTCGGCGATGAGAGCGGCTATACGGCGGGCGAGAACCAGAAGATGAAGATCGCCGCGATCGAAGCGATGTGGGAGACGGAGCCGCCGCCAGCGTCCTTTACGGTCTTCGGCTTTCCCGATCTCAAGAGCGAAACGACGAAAGACGAAATTCGCATACCCTATCTCCTGGGCCTGATCGCGACGCGCTCGCTCGATAAGCCGGTAGAAGGCGTGAAGGCGCTGGTCGCGCGTGCGGAGACGCGCATCCGCAACGGCATGGCGGGATATCAGTGGCTCGCGAAAGAAGGCGGCCATCCCAACGCCGTCGTTCCGCCTGAACTCGATGCGTCGATGCGCGACGTCGGCCATTCGCTGCTCGTCAAGCGCATTCGCCCGGACATCGAGAATGCGACCGACGCCCAGATTCATGAAGCGGCGCTGTCGACGATCCCCGACGTGCCGGTGCTGTTCTGGTCGTTCCGAATCATGGTGGCGCTGGGGTTCTATTTCATCGCGCTCTTCGCCGCCGCCTTCTATCTGTCGAGCAAGCGCCGCTGCGGGAAGCCCTGGTTCCTGCGCATGGTCATGTATAGCCTGCCGCTGCCCTGGGTCGCCGCCGAACTCGGCTGGATCGTCGCCGAATATGGCCGGCAGCCGTGGATCATCGACGGCACGATGCCGACGTTCCTCGGCGTCTCCAACATCCCCGCGTCGAATGTCGCGGCGAGCCTCGCGGCCTTCGTGCTGTTCTACAGCGCGCTGGCCATCATCGATGTTGGGCTCATCGTCAAATATGTCCGAATTGGACCGCGGGAGGAGGCCAAGCCTCAACGCTCCGGCGCGCCCGTGCTTCCCGCGCCGGCTCCGGCGCAGACCCGATAGGAAAGGCGAAAGCGATGTTCGACTATATGACGCTTCGCTTCATCTGGTGGGCGATTCTCGGCGTCTTGCTTGTGGGCTTCGCCGTCCTCGACGGCTTCGACATTGGCGTCGCCATGCTGCATCCCTTCGTCGCGCGGAACGATGGGCAGCGGCGCGTGAGCCTGAACACGATCGGTCCTGTCTGGGAGGGCAATCAGGTCTGGTTCATTCTCGGGGGCGGCGCCGCCTTCGCGGCTTGGCCGCCGCTTTATGCGGTGTCCTTCTCCGGCTTCTATCTTGCGATGTTGCTGGTGCTGATCGGTCTCATTCTGCGGCCGGTGGCGATCACCTTCCGCGACAAAAGATCGGAGAGCGGCTGGCGCGAGACCTGGGACTGGGTCTTCTTCGTTTCGGGATTTGTCCCGGCGCTGATTTTCGGCGTCGCCTTCGGCAATCTTCTACAGGGCGTTCCCTTCCATTTCGATCAGGCGCTGCGCGCGACCTATGAGGGCGGCCTCCTCGGCCTGCTTAATCCCTTCGCCTTGCTCTGCGGTCTCGTGAGCGTCGCGATGCTCACGATGCAAGGCGCGGCCTGGCTGGGCGTGAAAAGCGACGGAGAGGTTTCGGTCCGCGCCCGCCGATATGGCGCGCTCGCGGCGATCCTGCTTGTTCTGCTCATTTCCGCCGCGGGACTGTGGACCATGCTCGGCGTCGAAGGATTTCGCATCGTCGGCGTCATCGATCACGCCGGGCCTTCCAATCCGCTGGCGAAGACGGTGACGCGGGAAGCCGGCGCCTGGCTCGACAATTATCGCGCCTATCCCTGGATGATCGCGGCTCCGGCGTTGGCCTACGCAGGCGCGCTCGTTGCGGCGTTGGCCTTCGCATTCTCGGCGGCCAGGATCGCGTTTCTCGCCAGCAGCCTTTCGGTCGCGGGCGTCGCAACCATGGCGGGCTTCAGCATGTTCCCGTTCCTGCTGCCGTCCTCGACCCACCCGAGCCAAAGCCTGACGGTCTGGGACGCGTCGTCGAGCAAAGCGACGCTCTCGCTCATGCTCATCGCGGTGATCGTCTTTCTGCCGATCGTCCTTGCCTACACCAGTTGGGTCTACTACGTGCTGCGCGGCGCAGTGACCGAGGCGGCGATCCGTCGCGGCGATGACTATTATTATTGAGCGGGAGAAAGCGTGAGATGTGGTATTTTTCCTGGATATTGGGGCTTGGGCTCGCCTGCGCCTTCGCCATTCTCAACGCCATGTGGCTCGAGCTCGACGACGACGACAGGCAGAAATAGCCGCCGCGCGCGCTGAGCGAGACTTAGTCGCTGTGCGATTTCGCGCGCCGCGATAGCGTGACACTACGATCGCCGCAGAGAGGGAAGACTGTCATGGTAGCCAATATCGGAAGGACCGATCGGATCATCCGCATCGTCGCCGGACTCCTCTTGCTCAGCCTCGTCTTCATCGGTCCGCAGTCGCTATGGGGACTCCTCGGGCTCATTCCGCTGACGACGGCCTTCGTGAACTTCTGCCCCGCTTACAAGCTTCTGGGCATGGATACGCTCGGCAAGTAACTCGGCAAGTAATTCGAAAAGTAACTCTGTCCGTCTCGCACAGGCCACGGCGCGAAGACGAATGACGGCAATGGCGCCGGCGCTCGCGACGGTAGCCGCAGTCCGACGCTGCGCGGCGAGGCGTTAAACCTCAGATGAATGAAACGGCGATCACCTTTCATGCCCGCGGCATGCATTGCCACGGCTGCGAACATGTCATCGAGGCTGCGGTTAGAAAGCTCGCGGGCGTGCGCAGCGTCTCTGCAAGCTATCCGACCGAGACGGTCGTCGTCGACTATGACGCTGATGCGACCAATTTCAGCGCCATTCGCAACAGCGTCGAGCAGAACGGCTATCGCGTCGTTCTAACGGAAGAGGCGCAGCGCCGGCGTTCGCCTTTCATCAGACTGGCGATCATCGTCGCCGCGCTTGCCGGACTCGCCGGATTGATTCTGTTCGATACGCGCTGGATCAGCGCCGAGGGCGAGCCCGACATCGCCCAGCATATGAGTCTCGGCCTCCTGTTTCTGTTGGGGCTCCTGACAGGCTTCCACTGCGTGGGCATGTGCGGCGCTTTTGTCGTGAGTTATGCGGCGGCCGATGCGCGCGCGGGACGCTCGTCCTTCGTCTCGCATCTCTCCTATGGCGCGGGAAAGACGCTTTCCTACACCACGATCGGCGCCGCCTTCGGCTGGCTCGGCGCCTTCATCGCCTTTACGCCCATGCTGCGCGGCGTCGCCGGTGTCGCGGCGGGCGCGTTCCTCCTCATCTTCGGCCTCAATATGCTGGGGCTCTTCGCGCCGCTGCGCCGCTTCCGGCTCGGACTGCCCGGCCCGCTGCAGAACTGGGTGAACCGCGAGGCGGGCGGCGCGCGCCATCGGCCATTCGTGATCGGCCTTCTCAACGGTCTGATGATCGCCTGCGGACCGTTGCAGGCGATGTATGTGATGGCGGCCGGGACCGGCAGCCCCGTGGAAGGCGCGAAGACGCTCTTCGTCTTCGGCCTTGGAACCTTGCCGGTGATGCTCGCCTTCGGCGCGCTGACGACAGTGCTCTCGGGGGCGGTGACGCATCGCCTGCTGACCGCGTCGGGCGTGATCGTCGTCGCGCTCGGCGCGGTGATGATCAATCGCGGATTGATCCTCACCGGCTCAGGCGCCGATCTCGCGTCGCTGATGACGGGCTGGCGAAGCCCGGCGCCGGTTGAATTCGCTCAGCCACAGCAGGATCCTGCCGCGCCGAAGACTCAAACCATCGAGATGGAGGCCAATGGCCTCGGCTTTACGCCCACCCGCTTCACGCTGCTGCGCGGCGTTCCGGTCAAATGGGTGATCAATGCGACGCAAGTGACGACCTGCAATAATCGTATCCTGGTTCCATCCCTGAAGCTCGAATTCGACGTCAAGCCGGGACGGCAGACGATCGAATTCACGCCGGAAAAGACGGGCCTCATTCCCTGGAGCTGCTGGATGGGCATGTTGCGCGGGGAGTTCGTCGTCGTCGACGCAAAGCCTGCTGCGCCATCTCAGCCATCCGCCCCTGTCGCCTCGGCGGTTCAGGGCGCGCCTCAAGCGACGCAAAGCCCTCCAGCGTCGGCCGCCGCGCAGAAGACCTACACGGTGCGACGCGGCGACACGGTGCGCGCGATCGCCAAGCGAATCTATGGCGACGAAAAACGCTGGCGCGACATCGCCGCCGCCAATCTGGCGCTCAATCACAAAAAGTTACGGCAGGGCCAAATCATCAATCTGCCCGCCGACGCGCAGCCGTGACGATTCGTCCCGCGCGCGGCGGCGCCTGGCGCGCTACGCTCGCCGTTGTCACATAAAGGGGGAGGCCAAAATGGGAAGACTTTTCTTCGCCGCGGCATGCGGGCTCTCGTTGTTCGCCGCCGCCGCCATCGCGGGCGACGACACAGACGATCACAGCGCGCATATGAAGCAGATGAACATGGAGCATATGAAAATGTCGCCGAAGATGAGCGACACGCGCCAGGAGGTCGACCTTCCGGGGCCGATGCGCGCGCATATGCTCGCCAATATGCGCGGACATGCGGAGGCGGTCGCCGAGATCCTGGCGGCCCTGGGCAAGGGCGACGGCGCGGGCGCGGCGAAAATCGCCGACACGCGCCTCGGCATGGCGTCGTCCGGCGCGGCGGCGTGCAAGCCGAACGCCAAGAGCGGCGAACTCGGCGATATGCCCGCGATGATGGCGCATCACATGCCCGACGAAATGCGCGCGCTTGGTCTGACGATGCATGAGCAGGCGAGCAAATTCGCGCAGGAGGCGGCCAAGATCGGGTCTGGCGGCGACATGCGTCCGGCGCTTGCCGAACTGTCGCAAGTCGTGCAAGCCTGCAACGCCTGCCACGCTGCCTATCGCCTCGATTAGGGCGTGGGGCGTTGGGAGCCGACGGTGCGCATCGCGACTTGGAACGTCAATTCCGTCAGGCAGCGTCTTGCGCCGCTTCTCGCCTTTTTGCGCGAAGCCGCGCCGGACGCGCTCTGCCTGCAGGAAACGAAGTGCGAGGATCACGTTTTTCCGCGACTCGAAATCGAGGACGCCGGATATAACGTCGCTGTCCACGGACAGAAGGGATTCAACGGCGTCGCGATCCTCTCAAAATCGCCGCTTCAGGATGTGACTCTTGGTCTGCCGGGCTTCGATGGCGAGGCGCAGTCGCGCTACATTGAAGCGGTCATCGCCGACGGCGCCGGCGGCGTCATGCGCGTCGCCTCGATCTATGCGCCAAACGGCAATCCACCGGATACGCAGAAATATCTCTACAAGCTCGCCTTCATGGAGACGCTGACGCGCCACGCGGAGGCGCTGCTTCGCCTCGAAGAGCCGACGGTGCTTGCCGGCGACTACAATGTCATCCCGGAGCCGCGCGATGTCTATGAGGCGTCCGCGTGGCTCGGCGACGCATTATTCCTGCCGCAGACCCGCGCCGCCTATCAGCGCCTGATCAATCTCGGCTATGCCGACGCTTTGCGAGCGACGTCGGACGAAGGCGGGCTCTACACGTTCTGGGATTATCAGGCCGGCGCTTGGCAGAAGAACAAGGGGCTTCGCATCGACCATCTTCTGCTCTCCCCGCAAGCTTCTGATCGGCTGGCGGGGGTGGAGATCGTCAAATCGATGCGGGCCGGCGACAAACCTTCCGATCACGTCGCGATCTACGCCGATTTCGCTGCGTGATCGAGTAGACCGAGCGCGCCGCCGCTGCGCCAGAGGACATAAAGCGCCACCGCGAAGATGACCGTCGCGAAGACGGCGCTCAGCGCCCCGCGCATCTTTGACAGATGTCGCGCCGCCGCGGCGCCGATCAGTCCGCCAAACGCGCCGCCGAGCACGAGCGTCCCGGCAAGCTCCCAGTCGACGAGGCCTGAAGAGGCGTAGTTCGCTGCAGTCGTCACCGCGAAGGCGGCGACCGCGACGAGCGACGAACCAATGGCGTTCAAGATCGGCATGTCGGACGCAAACATCAGCCCCGGCACGATCAGGAAGCCGCCGCCGATTCCGAAGAAACCCGAAAGCGCGCCGGCCGTGGCGCCAGCGCCGACGAGCCGGGGGAAATTCTCGCGGTTGAGCCTGACCGCTGGATAGCCCAGCGTGCCCCGGCGCCGCAGCATCAGATAGGATACGACGACCATCAGCAGCGCGAACAGCGCGAGCAGCTTCTCGCCGTCGACAATCTTGCCGAGCGTCGATCCGCCGAATGCGCCAGCAACCCCGAAAACTGCGAAGACAGAGGCGCAGCGCCATTTGATGGTCCGTGCACGCGCATGATTGGCGAGACTCATCAGGGCGTTGACGGCGACGGCCGCGGCGCTTGAGCCGATCGCGATATGGGGATTGGGCACGCCGACAAGATAGACGAGAAGCGGCACGGCCAGCACCGAGCCGCCCCCGCCGACGAGCGCCAGCGTAAAGCCGACGAGTCCGCCGGAAATCAGACCCAGCGCCACATCGAGAGGGAGATCCGGCAACATGTCGCTCCTCTTGGGCTCTATAATATTAGCACTTGCTTATTTAGCTATAGCGCATATATCTGACGGCGCAAGCAGGAAAGGCGAAAGCGCCAACGAAGAGAAATGCTTGAGCGCTACAATGAAGGAGAGATCGATGCCGCAGGCGCCGTCCGTGAGGGCCTTCTTTGACGAACCCACCAACACGATCACCTATATCGTCAGCGACCCCGCCACGAAGCGCGCGGCGATCGTCGATCCCGTGCTCGATTATGATCCGGCGAGCGGCGTCGCCGATTCGCATTCAATCGACGCCATCCTCGCCGAGGCGGCGCGGGAAGGATTAAGAATCGATTGGGTGCTCGAAACTCATGCGCACGCCGACCATCTCTCCGCCGCCCAAATCGTCAAAACGGCGACGGGCGCGAAGATCGGCATCGGCGAACACATCGACAAGGTCCAGAAGATTTTCAAGCCGGTGTTCGGGGCTGAGGACGTAACCGCTGACGGCGGCTGCTTCGACCATCTCTTCAAGGACGGCGAGCGATTCAAGATCGGCGAGCTCGAAGGCGAAACGATCTACACGCCCGGCCACACGCCAGCCGATGTCGCCTATAAGATCGGCGATGCGGTGTTTGTCGGCGACACGCTGTTCATGCCCGACTATGGGACGGCGCGCGCGGATTTCCCCGGCGGCGACGCGCATGCGCTTTACCAATCGATCCGCCGCATTCTTTCGCTGCCCCCGCAGACGCGGCTCTTCATGTGTCATGATTACAAGGCGCCGGGACGCGACGTCTACGCTTGGGAGACGACCGTCGCTGAGCAGCGCGCCAAGAACGTGCAGATCAAGGACGGCGTCAGCGAGGAAGACTTCGTGGCCCGGCGACAGAAGCGCGATCAGGAGCTTGCCGCGCCGCGGCTGCTGCTCCCCTCAATTCAGGTGAACATTCGCGCCGGCAAGTTTCCGCCGCCGCGCGGAGATGGCGCGCGCTTCTTGAGCATTCCGGTGAAGTTCAAGGGCGCTGCGGCCCAAGCCGGTTGAAATCTGAACGTCAGTTGCGTTCGCGCAGATAGCCTTCGAGCATGGTGACGGCCGCGCTACGGTCGGCGTCGCTGGCGGAATTCAGCGCTTCGGCGTGCAAATCCGCGATCCATTGGTCGCGGGTCGCGCCGCCCGCAGCGTCGCGCGCCAGCGTCAGATACATGAGTCCGCGCGCGCGTTCCGGCTCGCCGCTCGCCTCGCCAGTGAACATCATCCGGCCGAGCATCGCCTGCGCCTGCGGGTGGCCCTTGCGCGCCGCAAGCTCCAGCCAATTCACGCCCTGGCGGACGTTCTTCTTCACGCCGGCCCCTTCCAGATACATTCGCGCCAGATTGTATTGCGCGTCGGCGTTGCGGAAATAGGTCGCGGCGTAACGGAACAGATCGAATGCGCGATCGAGATCGGGCTTGATCTTTGCGCTTGGGACGCCGTCACGCAGATAGACGCCCACGGCGACGAAGGCGCTCGCCGCCATCGACCGCTCGCGCGGATCCGGCTCGTCGTCGGCGTAGTGATCGACGATTTGCGCGAAATATTCATAAGCCTTGGCGTCGTCGCGAACGACGCCATCGCCTTCGGCGTACATCCGGCCGAGCTTCCATTTCGCCAGCGGCTCGCCGCCTTCCGCGGCATAGCGTAGCGCCGTGACGGAGGTCTCGGCGTCGCCGGCATGGTAGCTTTCGACTCCGGCGCGCAGCGCCTCGCGCGGATCCTTGAACATCGGCAGAGGTTGCGCCTCGGCCCTGGCGGCGGTGCGAGGCGCGTCAAGCGCCGGCGCCGGCGCGACAAAAGCCGTCACCAGCATGCCTAGGCTCGTCGCGAAAAGGCAGATCGGCAACGCCGTGCGCCTCTTGCGCCTGAAGGCTGAAATCACGCCCGTATGAACGCTTCCGACCATAATGTTCCGACTTCCTTCAACCCTGAAGACGCCCGACGTCTTTTGAGGCCCATACGCCAGCCGTCACCGCTGATCAGCGAGAGGGAAAGAAGGAACCTGCGGCCGAAAGCGAAATCTTTCGGCGCCTGTCTCCGCATCTCGAATGAGCTTGTGACCCGATCACCTTAGCTCAGCTTTTGTGTCTGAAAAGGGGCTGCCGCAGCGACAATCGTGGGCAAGATGCTAATCCGCCGTACTGTTGCAATCAGAACACATGTCTGTTGCAAAAATGCAGCAGCGCCTCGCGGACACGCGTCGTCCTGACGCAAGCTTGCAGGCGAGGCGCCGATACACAGCGAGCCGCGCTTGTGCTTTCATGCAAAGCGAATCGACGGCTCCCGCTTAAGGAAAACCACATGCAGCTTCGACGCCTTACGCTCGCTATGGCCCTCGTCGGCGGGAGCGCCGCTTTCGCAACTTCGGCGCTTGCCGCGGGCGACGCCCAGCGCGGCGCGATCGTCGCGAAGCGATGGTGCGCGTCCTGCCATGTGGTGACGTCGGATCAGACCAGCGCCTCCGCCGACGCGCCGTCCTTCTTCGATATCGCCCAGCGCCGAACCGACAGGAAGAAGCTTGGCCATTTCCTGATGGATCCGCATCCGCCGATGCCCGACATGCATCTGTCGCGCAAGGAGATCGAGGATATCGTCTCCTATATCCGCAGCCTCGACCCGCGCCCGCAGCCCGCGCCCGAACCTGACGGTAAGGACAAGGAGCTTCCCAAGAACGGGTAAGGGGCGGCCTCGCTTTACGCCGCGCGGCGTCCGCGCTAGAGCGAACAATGGCCTACATCGTCAAGGAAGCCTTCAAAACCCTGCAAGGCGAAGGCGTTAACGCGGGCCGCGCTGCGGTTTTTTGCCGCTTCGCCGGCTGCAATCTGTGGAGCGGGCGCGAGGAGGATCGCGCCGCCGCGCAGTGCCAGTTCTGCGACACGGACTTCGTCGGCTTCGAGGGCGAGGGCGGAGGAAAGTTCGCCGACGCCGCCGCGCTTGCCGGCCATTTGGCGACGCTGTGGGGCGAGGGCCGCGAGCGACGCTTCACGGTGCTGACCGGCGGCGAGCCGATGCTGCAGATCGATGAGGCCTTGGTCGCGGCGCTGCACGGGCAAGGCTTCGAGATCGCCATCGAGACGAACGGCACGCTGCCCGTCATCTTCGGGATCGACTGGATCTGCGTGTCGCCCAAGGGCGGCGCGCCGCTGACCCAGACGAGCGGCGCGGAATTGAAGCTGGTCTTCCCCCAGCAGGGGGTCGATCCGACCGCCTATGAGCGGCTCGACTTCAGGCATTTTCTGCTGCAGCCCATGGACGGGCCGGATGTTTCGCGCAATACGGAGGCCGCGGTCAGCTACTGCCTGGCGCATCCGCGCTGGCGTCTGTCTTTGCAAACCCACAAGGCGATCGGGGTGAAGTGACGGTGTCGAGTTTCGAGGTCTTTCGGGAGTTTTACTTTGAGGCGGCGCACGCGCTCTATGATCCGGAGGCGCCAGAGGGCGGCAAATACCGCAATCTGCATGGCCACTCCTTCCGCGTGCGCGTGACCCTGCGCGGCTCGCCCACCCTCGAAGAGCAATGGGTGATGGACCTCGGCAAGCTTGGCCTTAGGCTCGCGGAGCTGCGCGAACGCCTCGATCACTCGTTTCTCAACGACCTCGAAGGCCTCGGGAAGCCGACGCTCGAAAATCTCTGCGCCTACATCTGGCGTGACCTCGCGCCGACGCTGCCGGGTCTTGCCGAAGTTGGCGTCTTTCGCGACAGCTGTTTCGAGGGCTGCGTCTACCGCGGCGACTAGAACAGGTTCCGAAAAAGTTGACAGACTTTTTCGATAAGAACCTGCTCCAATACTTTGATCTTGAGCGGTTCCTTATCGATCAAATGATTTCATGTGATCGGGAAGCGCTCTAAGGGCCAATCTCCCGCGCGTTGGCGGGGTTGCGGCCGAACTGCGTCGCATCGCCGCTATTGCGCAAGAGCGGCCCGGTCTCTACGGTTGAGCGCTCATTTTGTGCAAAACGCCCACCAGAGCGGCGACGTCAACAGTCCGCAATCAATAAAGAGTGGGGAGCGAGGGAACCCTGAGGACATGGCGAACAACAAAGTCATTACCGCCGACGAGGCGATTGCGCTCATTCGCGACAATGACGTCGTAACCACCACCGGCTTCGTCCAGAGCTGCATTCCCGAGGCCTTGCACGCCGCTCTGGAAAAGCGCTTCGTCGAGAGCCAGCATCCGCGCGACCTCACGCTGATCATGACCGCGGGCGCCGGCGACTCCAAGGGCCTGGGCACAGGGCGCTTTCATCACGAAGGATTGCTGCGCCGGGTCATCGCCGCCAATTTCGGCCGCATGCCGAAGGTCGCCCAGGCGGCGCAGGAGAATAAGATCTGCGGCTACAATCTCCCGCAGGGCGTCATCTCGCAGCTTTACCGCGCCTGCGCCTCCGGCCAGCCGGGCCTCTTCTCCAAAGTCGGACTCTACACCTATGTCGACCCGCGCTTTGGCGGCGGCAAGGTGAATGACCGCACCAAGGAGGACATGGTCAAATACCATAACATCATGGGCGAGGAGTGGCTCTTCTACATCGCCACCAAGATCGACGTCGCCTTCATCCGCGGCACTTCGGCTGACCCGTCAGGCAATATCTCGATGGAGCGCGAGGCGCTCGTTCTCGACAATCTCGCGCAGGCCATGGCCGCCCATAACAATGGCGGGCTCGTCATCGCGCAGGTCGAGCGCATCGTCGAACAGGGCTCGATCAAGCCGAAAGACGTGCATATCCCGGGCATTCTCGTTTCGGCCGTGGTCGTCGCCGATCCGCCGGAAATGCACCGCATGAACTATGGCGTGATCCACAATCCGGCGCTTTCCGGCGAAGTCCGCGTGCCGGTCGAGAAGTTCGCCAAGATGCCGCTCGACGAACGCAAGGTCATCGCGCGCCGCGCCAGTTTCGAGTTGCCGCCGAACGGCGTCGTCAATCTGGGCGTCGGCGCGCCGGAAGGCATCGCCGCCGTCGCCAACGAAGAAAAGATGACGCCCTACATCACGCTGACGACGGAAGCCGGCGCGATCGGCGGGGTGCTCGCTTCAGGTTCGAGCTTTGGCGCCGCGACCAACGCCGACGCGATCATCCAGCAGAATCAGCAGTTCGATTTTTATGACGGCGGCGGTCTCGACATGACCTGTCTCGGCATGGCCGAGTGCGACCTGCAGGGCAACGTCAACACGTCGAAGTTCGGCGGCCGCCTCAACGGCTGCGGCGGCTTCATCAACATCAGCCAGAACGCGCGCCTCGTCGTCTACGCCGGCACCTTCACCAATGGCGGACTGCGCGTCGAAATCGCCGACGGCAAGGTGAACATTCTGCAGGAAGGCAGGAACAAGAAGTTCCTCAACGCCGTCGAGCAGATCACCTTCTCCGGCAAATTCGCGCAAAAGCGCAAGCAGCCGGTCTATTACGTGACCGAGCGCTGCGTGTTCAAACTCGTCGACAAGGGGCTTGAGCTGATCGAGGTCGCGCCGGGGATCGATATCGACAAGGACATCCTGGCGCATATGGACTTCAAGCCCATCATCGAACACGCTGAAGTGATGGATAAGCGCATCTTCATCGATGAGCCGATGGGGCTGCTCGCCGACCTGATCAATCTCAACATGTCCGATCGCGTCACTTACGACGCGGACCGCAACATCCTTTTCGTCAATCTCGAAGGCTGGCACGCGCGAACCAAGAAGGACATCGACGATCTGCGCAAGACGCTGATCGAGGCGTCGGACAAGGTCGGCAAGCGCGTCAACTCGGTCGTCAATCACGACGGCTGGAAGATCAACGAGGCGCTCTACGACGACTACGCCGAAATGATCGACTATATGAGCCAGCGCTATTATCTGACGACGACCCGCTATGCGACGAGCGCCTTCGCGCGGCTCAAAATGAAAGAGGCGCTCTCCAAACGCGGTCTGCAGCCGCATGTCTTCGAGCGGCGTGAGGCGGCGGAGACATTTCTGGAGGTCGTCAGCAAGGAAGAAGAGAAGGCGCCGGCGTAAAGCCGGCGCCCAGAAGCGCGGGTCGTGGAGCTGGCGTTCGCCCCGGCTCCCCCAAGGGCTACGCGATTTAGGGCCAGCACGTCGGAATGTCGGCGATCGGTTCGCCAGCGACGGCGAGACGTAATCCTCTGACCGCGCGGATAGTCTTCCAGATAAAAAGCAGCGGCAGGGTAAAAAGCGCGATGAACAAAGCGCCGACCCCAAAGCCTGCCGCCTCGATGTTGGGGACGATCAGCAGCGAGAGCGCCAGGCAGATCGAGACCACGCCGCCGGCAAACATAATCCAGAATGTTTGAAGGACCGAGTTTGCGTGCGACTCGAAGGGCGTTCCTGCAAGCTCGCAGCGCTTAACATAGGCGATGATCCCACCCATGACTTCGGCAACTAAGACGGCGAAGACGGGAAGGAAGAGAGTGTAATCGGACGGCGGATTCTCCGAGGCGTCCCACGAACCTAGGCTCAGGCCCAAGAGCCAGACGCCGACGAATAAAAGCGACAGGAAAACTGCAACGGGGCCAAGAAGCATCAGTCCCCAGAGAACAATCGTCCACCTCTTGGCGCTGGCTCCGCTTCCCTGTGCCTCATACGTCATTACGCATTTCCAGAATGTCTGCTTTTGTTCGACGCTCTACTTCCTCACCTTAGGCGGCGTCTTTGCGCGCGTTCATGCGCCGCCGCACAAGTCGTCGAGCATGGTCCTCGAGGCTGCGAGCGCTTTCTTTCGCGATGAAGGCGGCGGGCGCTTGGGCCCCTTTGCCGAGTTGGCGGCTACGCCCGCAGCAGTTCATGACGGCTAAAACAAAACAGGCCCCGTGGCGTAGAGCTCACGGGGCCATTTGCTTCTCTCGGAAGCTAGTCTGGATTGTCCAGTCTGTGAACGGGCGCCCGATGCTTGGCCTTTGCCTTCGGCCGCCCGGAAAGTCGTCGATTGTCTTGGAGGATGGACGGATCAGGCAGCTGCTCCTGACCGCCCAGTGACCGGAACCAAACGCCGGTCAAATGGTCTGACCCGGTGGCGTCATGCTCCTCTCGCAACATTGTTGCTCGGTTCGGCTCATCAACAGGGGGTGTCTGAGCCTATCCTGGATCGCATTCGCATCGAGGTCCCGCCCGAGCGAACCTGCCGACCATGCTGTCGGATCGACAGGTGCGATGTAACGAAAAGATGAACCCGGTTCGGGATTCGGTCAAGAGCATTCCGCCGTCAAAAAACGGCGACCATGGTTGCACCCAGTCAATTTGACGTATATAGATATCTTTATGTCTAACGGAGCGCTCATGAAGTCCGTCGCCAAATTGGCCCTCGACCCGACGCTGGCGGCGCTGAACGCCGCCGGAGAGGAGACGCGCCTGCGTCTTCTGGCGTTGCTCGCCCAGTCGGAACTGACAGTCAGCGAGGTCGTGGCGATCCTGGGCCAGTCTCAGCCGCGCGTCTCGCGCCATCTGAAGCTCCTTGTCGAGGCGGGCCTCATCGAACGCCGCCGCGAAGGAGCCTGGGCGTTCTTCCGGCTGTCGCCGGCGGGGCCGGCCGGCGCCCTCGCGCGCGCCATCGTCGGCTGGCTCGAGGCTGACGACGCCCTTCTCGCCGGCGATCGCGCGAGACTCGCCCAGGTGCGTCACGCGCGCGCCGAGAACGCCGCCCGCTATTTCGCCGCGCATGCCGAGGAGTGGGATCGCATTCGCGCGCTGCACGTTTCCGAGGAGCGCGTCGAAGAGGCGATGCGCCAGGTCGTCGGCGACAGACCGGTGCGCAACCTGCTCGATCTTGGGGCCGGCGCCGGCCGGATGCTGGAGCTGTTCGCGCCCCAGGCGGAACGCGCCGTCGGCGTCGATCTTTCTTCCGCCATGCTCGGCGTCGCGCGCGGCCGTCTCGAAGAGACCGGCTTCGACAATGTGCAGCTGCGACAGGGCGACATCTATGCGCTGCCGATCGAGCGCAATTCTATCGACCTCGCGATCATGCATCAGGTTCTGCATTTTCTCGACGATCCGGGCCGCGCCTTGCGCGAGGCGGCGCGGGTGCTCGCCCCCGGCGGCCGTCTGCTCGTCGTCGACTTTGCGCCGCATCAGGAAGAGGCGCTGCGCGACAAGCACGCACACCGCCGTCTTGGCTTTTCCGACGCCGAAATCACCGGGCTGCTGGCGCAGGCGGGGCTTGACGTCGTTCAGCGCCGCGAATTGGCGCCCGACGCGAACGAGGGGGCTAAGCTCACCGTGTCCTTGTGGCTGGCGCGCGATCCGCGCGTCATCGCCGATCCCATTCCCACTGCATCTTATGAGACAGCCTGATGTTTAACGCTCTTCATCCCACGGCCTCGCCCAACCAATTTGCGATCTCCTATGAATTCTTCCCGCCCAAAACGCCGGAGATGGAGACGCAACTCTGGCAAACCATCAATCGGCTGGCGGCGCTCAAACCGCATTTCGTCTCCGTCACCTATGGCGCCGGCGGCACCACCCGCGAGCGCACCCATTCGATCGTCGCGCGCATCGTGCGCGAGACCGATATGAAGCCGGCCGCGCATCTCACCTGCGTTTCCGCCGCGCGCGAAGACATCGACGCAATCCTGCGCGATTATTGGGACGCGGGCGTTCGCCATATCGTGGCGCTGCGCGGCGATCCGCCGACCGGCGTCGGCTCGAAATTTGAGGCGCATCCGAAGGGCTACGCCCATTCGACCGATCTCGTGAGCGGCATTCGTCGGATTGGCGATTTTGAGATTTCGGTCTCGACTTATCCCGAAGGCCATCCGGAAAGCGCCTCGATCGAACAGGATCTCGACGCGCTTCAGGCGAAGGTCGACGCCGGCGCGACGCGCGCCATTACGCAGTTCTTCTTCGACAATGACGTCTACTTCAAATTTCTCGATAAGGCGCGCGGGCGGGGGATCACGATTCCAATCGTGCCGGGCATCATGCCGATCCGAAATTTCAAACAGGTCGCGGGTTTTGCGCAAAAGGCCGGAGCGAGCGTGCCGCGCTGGCTCGCCGAGCGCTTCGACGGACTGGACGAAGACCCGGAGACGCGCGCGCTCATCGCCGCGACGACCGCCGTGGAGCAGGTGATGAGCCTGGCGCGCGCCGGCGTCAATGAATTCCACTTCTATACAAATAATCGCGCCGACCTCGTCTTCGCCATTTGCCACCTGCTCGGCGTTCGTCCTCTTCGCGAAAAGGCTCTTGCATGACCTTCGAGACATCTCACGGCCCGAATATTTTGAAGGCTCTGGACGAGGCGGCGTCGCGCCGGATCCTCATTCTCGATGGCGCGATGGGCACGATGATCCAGCGCCATAAGTTTGAGGAAGCCGATTTCCGCGGCGCGCGCTTCACAGATCACGCCAAGGATCTGCGCGGCAACAATGATCTGCTGACGCTGACGCAGCCCGACGCGATCAAGGCGATCCATGTCGCCTATCTCGAGGCCGGCGCCGACATCATCGAGACCAACACGTTTTCGTCGACGACCATCGCTCAGGCCGACTACGGGCTTGAGCATCTCGCTTTCGAACTCAATTGCGCGGGCGCCCGGCTGGCGCGCGCTGCGGCCGACGAAGTCGCGACGAAGACCGGCGTGCGCCGTTTCGTCGCCGGTTCGCTTGGCCCGACCAATCGCACCGCGTCGATCTCGCCCGACGTGTCGAACCCGGGCTTTCGCGCCGTCACCTTCGACGAGCTGCGCGCCGCCTATAAGGAAGCGGCGCTCGGCCTCCTTGGAGGCGGCGCCGACATTCTGCTCGTCGAAACCGTCTTCGATACGCTCAACGCCAAGGCGGCGCTCTATGCGCTCGAGGACGCGTTCGATGAGGTCGGAACCCGTTTTCCGATCATGATCTCCGGCACCATCACCGACCTCTCGGGCAGGACGCTGTCAGGTCAGACGGCGGTCGCCTTCTGGAATTCACTCGCCCACGCCAATCCGTTTTCGATCGGCTTCAACTGCGCGCTCGGCGCCCGCGAAATGCGTCAGCATATCGCCGAGATCGGCCGCATCGCCGATACGCGCGTCTGCGCCTTCCCCAACGCCGGCCTCCCCAATGAATTCGGGCTCTATGACGAAAGCCCAGAATATATGGCCGAACTCGTCGGCGAATTCGCGACCGCCGGTCTCGTCAATGTGCTCGGCGGCTGCTGCGGCACGACGCCGGACCATATCGCCGCGATCGCCGGCGCCGTGAAAGGCGTCGCCCCACGCGCGATCCCGACGATCGAGCCGATGCTGCGTCTTTCCGGATTGGAGCCCTTCACGCTGACCAAGGACATTCCCTTCGTCAATGTCGGCGAGCGCACCAATGTCACGGGGTCGGCGAAGTTCCGCAAGCTCATCACCAATGGCGACTATGCCGCGGCGCTCGACGTCGCGCGGGATCAGGTGGCGAACGGCGCGCAGGTCATCGACGTCAATATGGATGAAGGCCTGCTCGATTCCGAACGCGCCATGGTGGAATTCCTCAACCTCGTCGCCGCCGAGCCCGACATCGCCCGCGTGCCGGTGATGGTTGATTCCTCCAAATTCGCGGTGATTGAAGCCGGCTTGAAGTGTCTGCAGGGTAAGGGGGTCGTCAATTCGATCTCGATGAAGGAAGGCGAAGAGAAATTCATCGCCGACGCGCAAAAGGTGCGCCGCTATGGCGCCGCCGTCGTCGTCATGGCCTTTGACGAAAAGGGCCAGGCCGACACATTCGCGCGCAAGACCGAGATTTGCACGCGGGCCTATAAAATCTTGACCGAGATCGTCGGTTTTCCGCCCCAGGACATCATCTTCGATCCCAATATTTTCGCGGTCGCGACCGGCATCGAGGAGCATGAGAATTACGGCGTCGATTTCATCGAAGCCACGCGCGTCATCAAGCGCGATCTGCCGCATGTGCATGTGTCAGGCGGCGTGTCGAACCTGTCCTTCTCGTTCCGCGGCAATGAGCCCGTGCGCGAGGCGATGCATTCGGTGTTCCTCTATCACGCCATTCAGGCGGGGATGGATATGGGCATCGTCAACGCCGGCCAGCTCGCGGTCTATGGCGAGATTGATCCCGAGCTGCGCGAGCTTTGCGAAGACGTGGTCTTGAACCGCCGCAAGGATTCCACCGAGCGCCTCGTCGAACTTGCTGAAAAATTCAAGGGCGCGGCCGGCAAAACCCAGGAAAAGGACGCCGCCTGGCGCGACAACACCGTCGAGAAGCGTCTCGAATATGCGCTGGTCAATGGCGTCACCGATTACGTCGAAGCGGATGTGGAAGAGGCGCGTCAGCGCTCCACGCGCCCGCTTGACGTGATCGAAGGCCCGCTGATGACCGGCATGAATGTCGTCGGCGATCTCTTCGGCTCGGGCAAAATGTTCCTGCCGCAGGTCGTCAAATCGGCGCGCGTGATGAAACAGGCGGTGGCCTATCTCATGCCCTTCATGGAGGCCGACAAGAGCGAACGCTCCACTGCCGGCAAAATCCTGCTGGCGACGGTGAAGGGCGACGTTCACGACATCGGCAAGAATATTGTCGGCGTTGTGCTCGGCTGCAACAATTTCGAGGTGATCGACCTTGGCGTCATGACGCCCTGCGCAAAAATTCTCGAAGTCGCCAAGAAGGAAAAGGTCGATCTCATTGGTCTTTCCGGCCTCATCACGCCGTCGCTCGACGAAATGTGCTTCGTCGCCTCTGAGCTCGAGCGCGAAGGTCTCGACACGCCGCTCCTCATCGGCGGCGCGACGACGAGCCGCGTGCATACGGCGGTGAAGATCAGTCCCAATTATCGACGCGGCCAGGCGGTCTATGTCACCGACGCGAGCCGCGCCGTTGGCGTCGCGCAGGCGCTCGTCTCCGACAAGACGCGCCCCGATTATGTGGCGCAGACCCGCGCCGAATATGAGCGCCTCGCCGAGGCGCATGCCCGCGCGCAGGCTGACAAGCTGCGGGTGCCGCTCACGCAGGCGCGCGCCAACGCTTATAAAATCGACTGGGCCGCCTATGAGCCGCCGAAGCCCTCCTTCAGCGGCGCGCGCGCCTTCGCCACCTACGACGTCGGCGAACTCGTCCCCTACATCGACTGGACGCCGTTCTTCCAGACCTGGGAATTCAAGGGGCGCTATCCGTCGCTGCTCGACGATCCTGAGCGCGGCGAGGCGGCGCGCACGCTGTACGACGACGCCCGCGCCATGCTGAAGCGGATTGTCGAGGAGCGCTGGTTTACGCCGAAAGCCGTTATCGGCTTTTGGCCGGCGAATTCCATCGGCGACGACATCGCGCTCTACAACGGCGAATCGCGCAATGAGCGGATCGCAACGCTGCATACGCTGCGCCAGCAATTGGCCAAGCGCGACGGCAAGGCCAATCTCGCGCTCGCCGACTTCGTCGCGCCCGAGGACAGCGGCACGGCGGATTATGTCGGCGCCTTCGTCGTGACCGCCGGCGCGGAAGAAGAAAAGATCGCCGCGCGGTACGCCCGCGCCAATGACGACTATGGCTCGATCATGGTCAAGGCGCTTGCCGACCGCATCGCGGAAGCTTTCGCCGAGCGCATGCATGAGCGCGTTCGCAAAGAATTTTGGGGCTATGCGCGTGAAGAGAATTTCGCGCCCGAAGCGCTGACGACCGAGCCCTACGCCGGCATTCGTCCGGCGCCCGGCTATCCGGCGCAGCCCGATCACACCGAAAAAGCGACGATCTTCGAGCTGCTCAACGTCGAAAGGCGCACCGGCGTGAAGCTGACCGAAAGTTACGCCATGACCCCGGCCGCTTCGGTCAGCGGGCTTTATCTGGCGCATCCGAGCGCACATTATTTCGGCGTCGCCAAGATCGAGCGCGATCAGGTCGAAGATTACGCCCGTCGCAAGGGCATGGAGGCGCGCGAGGTCGAACGCTGGCTCGCGCCGATCTTGAACTACGCGCCCGTCGCCGCGGAAGCGGCGGAGTAATATCGAATCGATTGGCCTGTCATTCCCGGCGGACCGGAGGTTCGACCGGGAATCCAGAGCCAATTCAAGAATGTTGGTCTTGCTCTGGATCCCGATCGCGCGCGTTGCGCGCGTCGGGAATGACCAGCCGAGTTGATCAACGGATTTGGTCATGACCGGCGCCTCGGACGATCCTTACGATCTCGCCCGCTTCGTCGCGGCGCAGAAGCCTGTTTACGAAAAAGTTCGAGCGGAACTCGCCGCCGGCCGCAAGCGCAGTCATTGGATGTGGTTCGTTTTTCCGCAGATCGAAGGCCTCGGCGCGAGCGCCATGGCGCAGCGCTACGCCATTCATTCTCTCGCCGAGGCGGCGGCCTATGTCGCGCATCCTCTATTGGGCGCGCGGCTCAAAGAATGCGTTAGACTCGTCAACAAAATCGAGGGACGCAGCGCGCATGAGATATTCGGCTCTCCCGATAATTTGAAGTTTCATTCGTCGGTGACGTTGTTTGCGGCGGCGGCGCCGCAAGAGCCGCATTTCGGCAAGGCTCTGGACAAATATTTTGCCGGCCGCCGCGATCCCTTGACCGTTAACTCCCTCTCCCCGCGCGCGGGGAGAGGGCAGGGGTGAGGGGCTAGGGCTTTTTCGCAGCGATGTCGTCCCGGATTTTCGCGAGAATAGTTTCGCAGACACCTTCGATATTGGCGAAAACGTCGTCGTTCGATACGCGTACAACTTGAAATCCGGCGTCGCTTAGAAAACAGGTTCGCCGCATGTCGTGCGCCAGCTCTTCCGCAGTCGAATGTGTGGCGCCGTCGACCTCAAGGATCATCGCGTGCTCTCGACACAGAAAGTCCACGAAATAAGGTCCGATCGGCTGTTGTCGGACAAACTTATATCCGCCGAGACGTCGGCTTCTCAGCTTCGCCCAAAGGCGTTGTTCCGCGGATGTCTGGGACTTCCGTAACTTACGGCCGAAAAAGGTTTCGTGCAGACGTATTCCACGCATCGCAATATCTCTGCTAACAATGCTTGCTCATCATCGGGGCAATACGCCTCGCCCCTCACCCTGCCCTCTCCCCGCCAGCGGGGAGAGGGCAGATAGCCGAAGATCTCGCAATCGTGTCGACAATTCTCGCTCGCTCTCCTCGCAACGCCATCGCGCTGTTTCCCTGGGCGCTCGTGTTCGCCCTCGTGCTGTTCTCGCTTTACACGCTCGCGGTCTCGCGCGGCGAGAACGTCAACGCCATGTGGCTCGTCACGGCGGCGATCGGAACCTACGCCATTGGCTATCGATTCTATTCGCGCTTCATCGCCGAGCGTGTGCTGGGGCTCGATGCGCGGCGCCGCACGCCCGCGCTTCGCCGCAATGACGGGCTCGATTATGTGCCGACCGACAAATGGGTGCTGTTTGGCCACCATTTCGCGGCCATCGCCGGCGCAGGACCGCTGGTGGGGCCGGTGCTCGCGGCGCAAATGGGCTATCTGCCGGGAACATTGTGGCTCTTAACCGGCGTCATCTTCGCCGGCGCCGTGCAGGATTTTCTCGTCCTGTTCATCTCCACGCGCCGCGACGGGCGTTCGCTCGGCGATCTCATCAAGACCGAGATGGGGCGCGTGCCCGGCGTCATCGCCATGATCGGCATTCTCACGATCATGATCATTCTGCTGGCGGTGCTGGCGCTCGTCGTCGTCAAGGCGCTTGCGGACAGTCCCTGGGGCGCCTTCACCGTTTTCGCGACGCTGCCGATCGCCATTTTCATGGGCGTCTACGGCCGCTATCTGCGCCCGGGACGGATCGGCGAAATGTCGGCGATCGGCTTCGTTCTGCTGCTCTTGAGCATCGCCTTCGGCCGCACCGTGTCGGAGAGCGCTCTGCTTGCGCCGCTCTTCTCCTTCAAGGCCGAGACCCTTGCCTTCATGCTCATCGGCTATGGCTTCGTCGCGTCAGTTTTGCCGGTCTGGCTGTTGCTCGCGCCGCGCGACTATCTGTCGACCTTCCTGAAGGTCGGCACGATCCTGTCGCTCGCGATCGGCATTTTCATCGTCTGGCCGGACCTGCAGATGCCGGCGGTCAGCCGCTTCATCGACGGCACCGGGCCGGTCTTCGCCGGCAGCGTCTTCCCGTTCCTGTTCATCACCATCGCCTGCGGCGCGGTGTCGGGCTTTCATGCGCTTGTGTCCTCCGGCACGACGCCGAAGATGATCGCCGACGAGACGCAGACCCGCTTCATTGGCTACGGCGCCATGCTGATGGAGTCCTTTGTCGCGGTCATGGCGCTGATCGCCGCGAGCGTGCTGGAGCCGGCGTCTATTTCGCCATGAACAGCGCCCCCGCGCTGATCGGCGCGACGCCCGATTCCGCCGCGGCGGCGATCTCCTCATGGGGCTTCGCGGTCACGCCGGAGACGCTTTCGGGCGTCGCCGCCGAGGTCGGCGAGAAGACCATATTGTCGCGCACCGGCGGCGCGCCGACGCTCGCCGTCGGCATGGCGCATATCCTCTCTTCCGCCATCGGCGGCTCGGCTGCGAAAGCCTTCTGGTATCATTTCGCGATTCTTTTCGAAGCGCTCTTCATCCTCACCACGATCGACGCCGGCACGCGCGTCGCGCGCTTCATGATCCAGGATCTCTTCGGCGCCTTCTTTCCGGCCTTCGGCAACACGCGGGCCTGGGCGCCGAACCTCGCCGCCACCGCCATCGCCGTGAGCGGCTGGGGCTATTTCCTCTATCAGGGGGTGATCGATCCGCTCGGCGGAATCAACACGCTGTGGCCGCTGTTCGGCATCGCCAATCAGATGCTCGCGGCGATCGCGCTGACGCTATGCGTCGTCGTGCTCTATCGGATGAAGCGCGAGCGCTACGCCTTCGTCGCCATCGCGCCGGCGGCGTGGCTCTATATCTGCACGCTGACGGCGGCCTTCGAGAAAATCTTCCATGAGGATCCGCGCATCGGCTTTCTGGCGCATGCGAGAAAATTCGCAGCGGCCGCCGATAAGGATCAGCTGCTGGCGCCGGCGAAGACTCTCGCAGAGATGCAGCGCGTCATCTTCAACGACTATGTCGACGCCACGCTTTGCGCGATTTACGTCACGCTGGTTCTGGCGATGCTCGGCTTCGCGATCCGAGCCATTCGCGCCGCGCGCGCCGCGCAACATGTCACAACGCGGGAGACCGAAGATGAATTGCACGATCTGCAGCCTGCCCGGGCTTGATCTCAATCGTCTCGCGCGCAAGCTGCGCGACGGCGCGAAGCTCATGGTCGGCCAGGGCGATTACGACGCCTATGTCGTGCATGTCCGCGCGAGGCACGAAGACGCGCCGATCATGACGCGCGACGAATTTTTCCGGGCGCGCGAGAATGCGCGTTTCGGCGCCGGCGGCGAGCGCGCGTTTCGGTGCTGTTGAATTTCGTCCCGAGCCCGATTCACGCCGCCGCGTCGTCGCACAACAAATCAGCGACGAGGCGGATGTCCTCCGGCGTAAAGGGTTTCTCTACGATCGGACAGCCCGAACGCGCGATGAAGCGATCTGCGCCGGGACCCAAAACGTCGCCGGTGACGAAGGCGATACGGTTGGTCATCTGCGGATGTTCGACGCTGAGCCAGTCGTAGAAAGCCGGGCCGTCGCCGTTGGGCATGCGGATGTCGCAGAGAATGAGGTCCGCTGGCCGCGCGCCGATCGCTTCTTTCGCATGGTCGCCGCTCGTCGCGATCTCGCAGTCGAAGCCGAGCCGTCGCAAAATTTCGCCGAGCAAGCCTGCGATTTCGACTTCATCGTCCACGATCAGCGCACGCCTCTGCTTGATCCGCTGCGTCGCCGTCGCCGCATTTCCGTCAACGGCGGCGCTTTCGATGCTCATGGCCTCGATCGGCAGCCTGATCGCGAAAACAGCGCCCGCGCCCGGCTGCGGCGGCTCCAGAGTGAGCGAACCTGCGTGCGACTCGATGAGACCGCGCGAAACGGCAAGTCCGATTCCGGTTCCCACCCCCTGCGGCTTCGTCGTGAAGAAAGGATCGAAAATGCGGCTGCGGATAGCGTCGGGAACGCCCGGCCCATTGTCGGAAATGTGGAGATCGAGCGTCTTGGCCGCTTGATCGGCGCGTGCGACGATCGAAATCCGCCGTGGCGCCGGCTGCGCTTCGAGCGCCTGCTTGGCGTTCACCACAAGATTGAGCAGCACCTGATGCAACTGGTCGCTGTCAGCCAAGAGCGGCGGCAGGTCCGCAGGCACGTCTTTGGTCACCTCGATGCCGGCTGTCCGCAGTCCATACGAAAGCAGTTCGAGCACGCGCTCGACGAGATCGGGAATCTCGACCCTTCCGCGTTCCGCCTCGCGCTGACGGGCCATGGCCAGGAAAACCTTGACGATTCGCGCGCAGCGGTTGGCGGCTGTCTCGATTTTCGCGCCGCGTTCCGCAAATTCCTCAAAATGCGTGTCGAAATTCGCATGCGACTGAGCCGCCTCGCGCAGCATGAGCGCCTGTCCGATGACGATGGAGAGCGGATTGTTGAGTTCATGCGCCACCCCGGCGAGGAGCGATCCAAGGGCTGCGAGTTTTTCGTTTTGGTAGAGCGCTTCTCTTTGGCCTTCGATTTGCGCTTGCGCTTCTCGCGCCGGACGTAGGTCGCGAAGATGCGCCGTGAAGAGAGCGTTTGGGCCCGAACCAACCGCTGTGATCGCCAATTCGACGGGAATGCGCGAACCGTCGGCGCGCATCGCCTCCAATTCGACGCGCCGCCCGATAACGGAGGAGGGCCCGCCCGCCCGGAAGCGCTCAAGCCCGCTGTTGTGATGATCGCGCATTTCCACAGGGACGATCAGTTCGGCGACGGTCTTGCCGATCGCGTGCTCGCGCGAATAGCCGAATGTCGCCGAAGCCGCAGGATTGAACTCGACGACGCGGCCCTGCGCGTCGATGACGACGATACAGTCCAGAGCGGAGTCGACCACCGCCGCATGAATCGCCTCCCGCGTCCTGTGCGATTCCAGCAGTTCCAGCCGATCGCTTTCGCACTGCTGCTCGGCGTCGGCCAGCGGACGCGCGACGCAGACGACGCCCTGCATGACCCCGCCCGGCGTGAACGGCCTGAGCTCCTCTTCGATCCAACGGGGGGCGCCGTCCGCGTCGTCAACGAAACGGCGCAGGCGTTGCGGCGCGTTCGCCGAAAGATTTTGCATCGCTGCTTTGTAAAGACTGGCCGCCTCGGCCCCCAAAACGTCGTCGACGAACTTCCCGATGACGCAATCCTCTGTCGCTCCGAGCGCCAGGAGAAACTCGCGATTGACGTAGCGATAGCGTAGCTCCACGTCGAGAAAGGCGGCGCGGCCCGGCATAGCGTCGAACAACGCCCGCAGCAGCGCGCCGCCGGTCCCCGGCGCTTGCGTCGCCCCTTGCTGGATGTTCATTTGAGGCGCTCTCTCAATTGGATGCGCGCTCCGTGAGCGCCGCGCTGGAGATCTCGTGCAGCCACAACTGCGCCGGCTCGGCGATGTTTTTGAGCGCGTGCCGTCGCGCCACGAAGTCCTTGCGTATATTCCCGCGCGTCATCGCGTGCGCCACATCCGAAATCATCACCGAACCGGCCGGCGCGGCTTCCTGTATTCGTGCGGCGAGCGCCACGACTTCGCCGAAGCGGTCTCCGTTTCGAACGATCACGTCGCCAACCGCCACGCCAATGCGCAACTGCAGCGTTTGCGCGTGCCCATGCGCCGTCGCATAAGCGCGCGTTTCCGTCTGGCATTCTACGGCCCATTCGATCGCGTTGTGCACGCTGGCGAAATCGATCAGCGCGCCGTCGCCGAGCATCTTGAATAAACTTCCGGAGCGGCGAGGAAGCGATTGCGTGACGACGTCGCGAAAGAACCGGTCGATGAGCGCCAAGCCGTTATGCTCGTCGTGAT
The DNA here is from genome assembly GCF_015709525.1 of Methylocystis sp. L43. Taxonomy (GTDB): domain Bacteria; phylum Pseudomonadota; class Alphaproteobacteria; order Rhizobiales; family Beijerinckiaceae; genus Methylocystis. The sequence goes on from NZ_JADNRA010000035.1 coordinate 213,383, forward strand.
GAATCAAGCGCGTGTAGCCGACGACGTCGATCGACGCGATGGCCGCCAGCCTTTTGCCGGCGAGGGCGGCGCGCGCCATCTTTCTGCGCCGCAGCAGGCCACGGATACGCGCCAGCATTTCGCGCATGTGATACGGCTTAGTGACATAGTCGTCGGCGCCCGATTCGAGCCCAACGATGCGGTCGATCGCGGAATTGACCGCTGTTGCGAAGATGATGCCCGTCGAGCCGCGCGCATTCAGCCATCTTGCAAGCGACAGCCCGTCTTCGCCCGGCATGTTGATGTCAAGAATGGCGAGATCGATCGCCTCGAATTCCACCATGGCGCGGAATTCTGCGGCGTTCGGCGCCGCGAGAACGCGATAGCCGTTCGTCGACAGGAATTCGGCGAGCAGCTCACGTAAGTCCTGTTCGTCTTCGGCAATGGCGACGGTCTCGAGCATCGGCCGATCGGTCTCATCAAGAGAAAGCTTTGATTTGGCGCAATATAGATTGCGCAAATCGCCGCCGCAAAATGTGCGGCTCCACACCGCTTCGGTTGATCTCGCGCCAGCTTCGTTTAGTCTCAATGTCATGCGCGCCGACCTTCCGGAAAATGCCAACGCGGTCAGGGCTTTGCTCGACTGGTACGTTCAAAGCGGCGTCGATCTCGCGCTCGACGAGGCGCCGCACGACCGCTACGCGGACAGCGCGCGTGCGGCAGTTGCGCAGCTTCCCCAGGCGTTGGACACAGGAGCGCCGCCGATCCCGTTACAGCCACAGGCCGCCGAAAGCCCGCGGCGCGCCGCGGCGCCGATCGCCGCGCCGGATGAAGCCATTCGCGCGGCGGAGCAGGAGGCCTCCAGCGCGCGCGATCTTGATGAACTCGCCGCGCGTCTCGCCGATTTTCCGCATGCGCCGTTTCGCGACATGGCGCAGCATTTTCTGTTCGGCGCCGGCGCTCCCGGCGCGCGCCTCATGGCGTGCGACGCCGCGCCGGGCGTGACGGAAGAAACAAGCGGCGAGGCGTTCGGCGGACTTTCGGCGAAACTCCTCGACAATATGCTGGCGGCGATCGGCTTTGATCGCTCCAGCGCTGCTCTCGCCTATGTCTCGCCCTGGCGCCCGCCCGGCGATCGCGCGCTGTCCCCGCATGAAGCGGCGATCTTCGCGCCATTCGCGCGCCGCCGGGTCGAATTGGCGCGGCCGGACGTTTTGCTGATTTTTGGCGAAGCGCCGGCGCGGATCATGCTCACGACGAACGAGCCGGTGGGAAAGCTGCGCGGCAAGGCGTTTGAAGCGCGTTGCGGCGCGCATGTCGCGCGCGCGTTCGTATTTTCCAGTCTCGAAGCGATGCTCAAAAGCGCGCCGCTGAAGCCCGCCGCCTGGCGCGATCTGCGAAGGGCCGCGGCGGCGCTGCAGAATTGCTAGTTCCGGAGAAAAGTAGCCCCCTCCCTGTCCCTACCCCGCTTGGCAAACCGGGTGTTCCCGGTTTGCGCATCGACGCCGAAGTCGGCAACAGCCGACTTCGGACGGGAGAGGGGACGCAAACGATCAGCATTCGCGTCGTTTTAATGAGGGCGGACTCTGCTCCCTCTCCCGCGAAGCGGGGGAGGGTTGGGGTGGGGGCGTAGCCTACTCCGCCGCTTCGCCCTTCGCGCCGCCGCCAAAGCGGCGCACGATGTAATCGTCGACGATGCGGGTGAATTCCTCGGCGATGCCCTCGCCGCGCAGCGTCATCGCCTTCTTGCCGTCGATGAAGACGGGCGCGGACGGAGTCTCCCCCGTGCCGGGCAGAGAAATGCCGATGTCGGCGTGTTTCGACTCGCCGGGACCGTTCACGATGCAGCCCATCACCGCGACATTGAGCGTCTCGACGCCTGGATATTGCGCGCGCCAGGCCGCCATCCGCTCGCGGATATGCGCCTGGATGTCGCGCGCGAGTTCCTGAAACACGGTCGAGGTGGTGCGCCCGCACCCCGGGCAGGCCGCGACGAGCGGCACGAAGGTGCGAAAGCCCATGGTCTGCAGAATTTCCTGGGCGACGCGCACTTCGAGCGCGCGATCGCCGCCGGGTTCGGGCGTCAGCGACACGCGGATCGTATCGCCGATGCCGTCCTGCAGCAGCACGCCGAGCGCGGCCGATGACGCGACGACGCCTTTCGAGCCCATGCCGGCCTCGGTGAGGCCGAGATGCAGCGCATAGTCGCTGCGCGCCGCCAGCATGCGATAGACGGCGATGAGGTCCTGCACCGCCGAGACTTTGGCCGAGATGACGATGCGGTTTTTCGGCAGGCCGATTTCCTCGGCGCGTCGCGCCGACATCAGCGCCGAGCGGACCAGCGCCTCGCGGGTCACGGCGCGCGCGTCGAGGGGCCTGTCGGAAGCGGCGTTGACGTCCATCAGATAGGTCAGCAGCTCCTGGTCGAGCGAGCCCCAATTGGCGCCGATCCGCACCGCCTTGCCGTGCTTGGCGGCAAGTTCGACGATCGAGGCGAACTGCTTGTCCTTCTTTTCCTTGAAGCCGACATTGCCCGGATTGATGCGGTATTTGGCGAGCGCCTCGCCGCAGGCGGGATGATCGGCGAGCAGCTTGTGGCCGATGTAATGGAAATCGCCGACGAGCGGGACGTGGCATCCCTTCTGCGCGAGCTTCTCGAAAATATGCGGCACGGCCGCCGCCGCCTCGTCGCGATCGACGGTGATGCGCACCAGCTCCGAGCCCTGCTGCGCCAGCGCCAGAACCTGCGTTACGGTCGACTCGACATCCGCCGTGTCGGTGTTGGTCATGGACTGAACGACGACCGGCGCGCCGCCGCCGACGATCACCGCGCCGGGGCCCGCGCCAATAGCCACCGCGCATGTGCGCCGGCGGGGCGTCGGTTCGGCGGCGACCGGGTCGGGCAGACGGGTCTCTGATGCGGCTTCGTTCATGGCGGTCGTTTCGGCATCGTTGCGGACGCCGATAGGTCGCCCGTAACGGCCGCAAGGTCAAGCGTCGGGCGCCGTGTCCATTAGTCGTTTGGTTGGGGGGCCGGCGTCATCCAGGCGACGAAGGCTCCGCCTGGCTGTTGCAGCACCGCCATGCGGCCGACACCGGGGATCTCCAAGGCGTCCTTGCAGATGATGGCGCCGGCGGCCTTGGCCTTCTCCAGGCGAGCGTCCACGTCATCGACGCCGATATAGGTCAGCCAATGTTCTGGAACGCCCGCCAGTTCCGGGCCTTTCATCTCGAACATGCCGCCGACCCGCGCGCCCTGCGAACTGATGATCCAGTATGTGAAGCCCTCCATCGGGATGCCCTCGAAGCTCCAGCCGAGAGTTTGGCTGTAAAACGTCTTCGCGCGCTCGACGTCGCGGACATTGAGCTCGTTCCAGCAGACCGCGCCATGTTTTTGCGGCGCGCCACAGTCATTGGCGTTGGACATAGCCTCTCCTCTTTCAGCTCAACATCGTTGCGGACGATCGGAAGGATCCGTCCCCGGGCGGTTGCCTATTTCGGCAGCAGGCCGAGCCGGCGCGCCGTCAGCCGGTCGACGAACCGCGCCGGCAATAGGCTGCGCAGCGTGTAATCAGTAAAGCGATTTCTTACCACCGGAATGCGGAGGGGCGGGCGCGGCGCCGTCAGCGCTCGCAGCACGGCGCGCGCGACGACCTCGGGCCCCGGGGCGCGGCGGCCTGCCTCGACAAGCCACTTCAGCATCCTCCGGCCTGGCGCGGCATAGGCCGTGCCCTCGAACAGAGCGAGATCGGTCTCTTCGGCCTTGTCCCAGATCGGCGTCGCGATCATCCCCGGCTCGACCAGGACGACATCGACGCCATGGACCATCAGCTCGCGCCGCAGCGCGTCCGACATGCCCTCTAATCCGAATTTCGAGGTGGCGTAGGCGCCGAGAAACGGCGCGGCGAAACGTCCGGCGACCGAACTCATATTGACGATGCGGCCGGGCGCCCCGCGCCGCTGCGCGCCAGCGCCGAGCAGGGGCGCAAACGCCTGGATGATTCGAAGCTGGCCGATCAGATTGACCTCGATCTGGCGCCGAAAGTCGTCGATCGGCAGATGCAGCAGCGGGCCGGGAACGGCGACGCCGGCGTTGTTGACGAGGCCCGCGAGCGTTTCGCCTTCGAGGCGGGCCTCGACCTCGCGCGCGGCGGCGGCGATGGATTCGGAGTCGGTCACGTCGAAGAGGAGCGGAATGACGGACTCGCCGTGCCGAGCCGTGAGCGCGGCGGCGTCGGAGTCCTTACGGACCGAGGCGAAGACGAGAAACCCGTTCTCAACCAATAAAACGACGCAGGCCGCGCCGATCCCGGTCGAGGCGCCGGTCACGACCACGGCCCTCATACGCGTTCTCCCAATGTCGCGAGGAGGTTTGCGAGCGCCACGCGCGTTTCGCCGTCGGCCCGGCCGTCGACGTTCGCAGGGCGGAAGTGACGCTGGAACGCTTCGACCGCCAGAACGGTCTGCGCGTCATACACGCCTGTTTGCTCGACGCCATAGCCGTAAGCTGCAAGGTCGCGCTGGAGCGACGCGACCTTGGCGCCCGCATCGCCGAGCGAGACTGTCGTCGCGCCGAGACCCGGGTTTTGCTCGACAACCCGCCCGACGCCATGGCGTGCGAGCGCCTCCCAGGGAAAGAACTCACCGGGGTCCCGCTTGCGCCCAGGCGCGATGTCGGAATGCGCCAGCACGCGCTCAGGAGGTATCGCGTGGCGCCGGCAAATGTCCTTGGCGAGCGCCGCCGTCGCCTCGATTTGAGCCGTCGGATAGGGTCTCGGGTCGTCGTGGCCGGGATGAACGATTTCGATTCCGATCGAAGAGGAGTTCATGTCGGTCTCGCCTGCCCAGAAGCTTACCCCGGCATGCCAGGCGCGCCGCGACTCCGGCACGAGCTGCAATATGCTTCCGTCTTCGTTCACGACATAATGCGCCGAGACCTCGGAGCGCGCATTGCAGAGCATGGCGAGCGCCGATTCCGCCGTCGGCATCCCGGTGTAGTGAAGCACCAGCGACGAGATCGGCCGCAGACGCGCGCCGTGATTGGGGGAGGGGCACACGCGCGCATCGGCGTAGTCGGGCGCGAAGAAGCCCTCGCGCTCACGCCACGGCTGCGTCGCAGAGAGCCATTCCCGCGCGCGCGCCTCCGGATCGGCGTTGCGCAAAATGTCGGTGACGACGCAGGCGCTGTCCGCGCCCGCGGCAAGCGCGGCGATGGCGCGTTCGGGGGTCAGTCCGCCGATGGCGACAAGCGGCGTCTCGCCGATCTGCGCCTTCCAGGCGCCCAGCCGGGCGAGGCCCTGCGGCGCGAAGGCCATTTGTTTCAGCAGCGTGGGATAGATCGGCCCCAGCGCGACATAGTCCGCCTCGAGCGACAGCGCCCGGTCGAGTTCGGTTTGGTCATGGGTCGAAACGCCGATCCTGACGCCGGCGCGGCGCAGCGCCGGGATGTCCGCCGCGTCGAGATCGCCCTGGCCGAGATGGACGAAGTCGCAGCCTGCATCGATCGCGAGGCGCCAATAGTCGTTGACGACGAGCTGCGCGCCCTGTCGCGCGCACATCTCCCGCGCGGTCGCGATCTGCGCCCGCACGTCATTCTCGGGGCGATCCTTCACCCGCAGCTGCACGAGCTTAACGCCCTGAGGCAGCAGTCGGGAAAGCCAATCAGCGTCGTCAACGATGAGATAGAAGGGATCGAGCCTCAGCGCCGCCACCCGCTACGCCAGTCTGTCGAAGGGACGGCCGATGATCGGCGTCGAAGGCTCCGCCATATCGCGCGGGGTCATCGGCTGCGCACGAAAGCCGGCGCGGCCGGCTTCGATCGCGAGGGCGAAGGCCCGCGCCATCAAGACGGGGTCGCCGGCGCGGGAAACGGCGGTGTTGAGCAGCACGGCGTCATAGCCCATCTCCATAACGAGCGCGGCGTGGGAGGGCGCGCCGAGCCCCGCGTCGACGATGAGCGGGATATCGGGAAAATGCGCGCGCAGCGCCCGCAAGGCGAAAGCGTCGTTGACCCCGCGTCCGGAGCCGATCGGCGCCGCCCAGGGCATCAGCACGCGGCAGCCGGCGTCGAGCAGCTTATCCGCCACCACGAGATCGTCGGTCGTGTAGGGAAAGACCTTGAAGCCGTCATTCGCGAGCGCGCGCGCCGCCTCGACGAGCCCGAAGACGTCGGGCTGTAGCGTGTCCTCTTCCCCGATCACTTCCAGTTTGATCCAGTCGGTCGCGAAGACTTCCCGCGCCATTTGCGCGGTTGCGATCGCCTCCTTGGCGGTGCGACAGCCGGCGGTGTTTGGGAGCACGCGCACGCCGACGTCGCGGATGAGGCTCCAGAAGGCCTCGCCCGCGCGCGCGCCGCCGGCTTCGCGTCGCAGCGAGACGGTGACGATCTCGCATCCCGACGCGCGAATGGATTCCGCCAGGATGGCCGGCGAAGGATAGCGGGCGGTGCCGAGCAGCAGCCGAGAGGACAGCGCGACGTCGTAAAGCGTCACCGGGTCATTCATGCGTCAAACTCGCTCACCCGCCCTGTCTCGGCGTCACGATTTCGACGGCGTCGCCTTCGCAAAGCCGCGTCTCGGCGCGGTCCCTGGCGCGCACGAATTCCTGGTTCAAAGCGGTGCCGACGGTCTTTTCATCGTACCCCAGTTCGTCCAGCAGCATTTGCAACGTCGTCGCGCTCACATCCTGCGGCCGCCCGTTGATTTGAATCAGCATCCATCACCTCTGGGAAATACCCGTCGTTTACGACGACCTCAGCCGCGCGGCGCGCCAGCGCCGGCGCAAGCAGGAACCCGTGGCGGTAGAGCCCATTGATATAGAGTGTGTGACCCCGCTTCAAAAGACGGGGCAGATTATCGGCGAAGGCAGGACGGAGGTCCGAGCCGGTTTCGACAATTTCGGCCTCGGCGAAGGCCGGGTGGACCGCAAAGGCGGAGTTGACGAGTTCGACGACCGACCGCGCGGTGACCCGCGCGCGCTCCTCATTCTCGATCATCGTCGCGCCGACCATGAACAGCCCCTCGCCGCGCGGAACGACATAAACCGGCCGGCGCGGATGCAGCATGCGCACCGGACGCGTCAGGGAAATCTCGTCGCTGCGCAGAATCAGCATTTCGCCCTTGACGCCGCGCAGGCCGGGAAGCGCGTCGCGCGCCGCAAAGCCGCGGCAGTCGATGACCCAATCGGGGATCGTCGCCAGTGCGGCGGCGTCCTGCTGAACATGCAGCGTCACATTCGGCAGTTGCGCGAGGCGCCCGGTCAGCGCAACGAGCGCCGCGCGGGGATCGAGATGCGCTTCTTGCCGAAAAAACAACGCGGCGTCGAAACGCCCGGCGAGATCTGGCTCGAGCGCCGCGATGGCCTTCGCGTCCAGTGATTCGAAATTGCGCGTGCGCCGGGCGAAGTCGGCGAGTTCCGCCCGCTCCCGCGCGGGCGCCACGACAAGGCTGCCGGCGATTGTCGCGATTCCAAGCTCGCGCGACCAGAAATCGAGCGCCTCTTCGCCGAGCGTGGCGACCAGGGGCTCGGCGCTTTCCAGTTCGCACCAGGGCGCGATCATGCCGCCGGCGAAACGCGAGCAGCCAAGGCCCGGCGCAGACTCGCGCTCGACGATCTCCACCTCCACGCCCTTCCGCGCGAGCGCATAGGCGGCGCAGAGTCCGGCGACGCCGGCGCCGATCACGCGCGCGAGCATGAGCGGGGCCTTTTGGGAAATCTCGCTGACACCATCCCTCCGCCAGTCTCAACTGGATCAGGTTCGAAGGGTCGCCGCCCCCGCGTTCTCGCGCGTCTTGCGGCCTCTCAGCCCTGTGGCGGCCTCGTTGGAGCGCCGCCGGGCGGGCTCCCCCGGCGGACGCAGGCTGGCGCGAAGCGCTGAGGCAGTCAAGCGCTTCGCTCGACTCGTTTAGGTCGCCGCGCCGCGCCGGGGCTTGCCAGACGTCATATGATGGCTCAGTTTGCGCAAAGAAAAGCGCGCTAAAAAAGCGCAGCATACCGGGAGAAACTCATGAACTTCATCAGCAAAACGGCCAGCGTCCGCAGGACGTTGGCCGGCGCCGTTCTCTGTGGCCTGCTCGCCTGCGCGATTTCAGCGGCGCCGGCTGACGCGGCGCAGCTCGGCGAATATTTTCCCATTCCGAATTCGCTGAGCCTCAGCGGGGTTCCGCGCGACTCGCTCCTGAAGATCCAGTCGAAATGGCTGCGGAACGGCCTCGACAATCTCAAGAAGGCGCGCGCTGAAGCCGAAGCGGCGCTCGAAAAAGCCAAGGCCGACGCTCCGGACAAGGTCGCCGCGGCGGAGGAGAAGATCAAGAAGCTCGATGAGATGATCGCCGAAACTCAGCAAGAACTCGCGCTGTCCGAGAACAGTGATTCGTCGCATGACATTCAACGAGAGCGCAAACGCAACTTGCTGCTGGCTCTCAATCAGTGGATCAATGAGCTCAATCGCCTCGCCACAGAGCAGATGAAGATCGCGATTATGAAGGATGGCGCCGAGGCCATGGCGGCGCAAAACCAAAATTATCAATTATCGGAACAGGCGGACAATCTCGAAAAAGCCAAGCGGGACCCGAGTTTCGAAGATTGGGGCGTGAACAAGTAATCTCAAGCGGGCGATGGGGGTCAGGCTCACTGACCGAGTGTGCCGCCGATGAGTTGAGGAGACTGGCGGCTGTCCGGCGAGCTTTACAATGACCCCCACCATTACCGCCTTTGAACGGTCGCCCGATAGCGGCAAGGGACTGGCGCGTGACATGCGCGTTCGCTGGGCGCTCGAAGAAGTGGGCCAACCCTACGACGTTCGGCTACTTTCATTCAAAGCGATGAAGGAGCCGGCGCATCTCGCGCTTCATCCTTTCGGACAGATTCCGACCTATGAAGAAGGCGATCTCGCGCTCTTCGAGTCGGGGGCGATCGTGTTCCATATCGCGGAGCGCCATGCTGGCCTGCTGCCAGACGATGTGAATGCGCGGGCGCGCGCGATCACATGGATGTTTGCAGCGCTCAGCACGATGGAGCCGCCAGTCATTGATCTTGCATTCGCCAGGCTTCTGGAGCGCGACGAAGCCTGGTACGAGCAGCGTCTGCCTGTCGTCGAGGAACGCGTCCGTAAACGGCTGAGCGAACTTTCGGGTCGCCTTGGCGACGCCGAATGGCTCGATGGTCCGTTCAGCGCGGGCGACCTGATGATGGCGTCGGTGCTGCTCAGGTTGAAAGCGTCGGGTCTACTGGACCAATATCCGAACCTCTCCGCCTATGTCGCCCGCGGCGAAGCGCGGCCCGCATACAGGCGTGCTTTCGAGGCTCAACTGGCGGTTTTCACCGCCGCATCCAGGACCTAGAGACCATCGTCCGGCGACGCGGCCGGCGGCGACAGTTCGCCATTGAGCTTCACGATCCGACGCGTCGCGTCGCCAAGCGCCTTGGCGGCGAGCGCCGACGCCGCGTCGCTCGCCTTCCGCGCGGCGTCGAGCTCGGCGCGCAGCGCAGCGAACTCGGCTTCCGTCGCCTGCGCTTTGGCGCGTGCGTCCGTCGCCTCGTCGGCGATTGCGAGCGCGGCCATCACGATGATGCGCTGCTCGCCGATCTCGCCGAAGCTCTCGCGCATCGACTGGATCTTGCTTTCCACGTAACGCGCGAGCTCTTCGATCCGCTGCTCCTCGCCCTCCTCGCAGGACATGCGATAGGTGCGGCCGGCGATGGCGACGACGACGGCGGCCATGTCAATCCTCCTGGGTCGAGGCCACGCCCGCCCCGCCGAGCGCCGCGGCGACGCCTTCGCTTGCGGCTTCAAGCCTTCGCAGCACCTCGTCGCGGCTCTTCTCCAGGGCGTTCTGCCGCGCCAGCGCGGCGTCGAGATCGAGGGCGAGGCGCGACCGATCGTCTTGCATGACGGCGAGTTCTTCTTCGAGTTCGGCGCTGGACAGCTCGTCTTCGAGCTTTGCGGCGACCGTGCGCTCCAGCTGAGCGAGCGCCGCCTGCAGCTCTGCGACGGCGGCCTCGAGCCTCTTGGCGTTTTCTTCGTCGCGCTTATCTGATTGGTTCATCGCCGGTCGCAGAATGTGCATGGCTTTGCGGCGCGGCGAACGCGCCGAACGATTCGCTTGCCAGCCTGTTCCTAGCATGAATCGCGCAAATCGAAACCGCGCCAAATGGCGCGACCTCGGCGCGTTGACAGGGGGGCGCGAGGTGCTATCACACGCTCGCCTCCAGAGCCAACAGGCTCGATGGCGAGGGCCGCGGAGTTCCGGCGGCGCAAGGAGATTTTCCAAATGACCGTGAGAGTGGCGATCAACGGATTCGGGCGCATCGGCCGCAATATCCTGCGCTATATCATCGAGACCGGACGCACGGACCTCGAAGTCGTCGCCATCAATGATCTCGGCCCGGTCGAGACCAATGCGCATCTGTTGCGATATGATTCAGTGCACGGCCGCTTCCCGCATGAGGTGAAAGTCGCCGGAAACACGATCGACGTCGGCCGCGGCCCCATCCAGGTGACCGCCATCAAAAATCCGGCCGAGCTTCCCTACAAGGACCTCAAGATCGACATCGCGCTGGAATGCACCGGGCTTTTCACCGCGCGCGACAAGGCCAAATTGCTGCTCGACGCGGGCGCGAAGCGCGTGCTGGTTTCAGCGCCCGCCGAAGGCGCCGACATTACGGTCGTCTATGGCGTCAATCACGACAAGATCACCAAGGATCATCTCGTGATCTCCAACGCCTCCTGCACGACGAACTGTCTCGCGCCGGTCGCCAAAGTGCTGCACGAGGCGATCGGCATCGAGAAGGGGATCATGACGACGATCCACTCCTATACGGGCGATCAGCCGACGCTCGACACGATGCATAAGGATCTCTACCGCGCTCGCGCGGCGGCGCTATCGATGATCCCGACCTCGACGGGCGCGGCGAAGGCCGTCGGACTCGTATTGCCGGAGCTGAACGGCAAGCTCGACGGCTACGCCATTCGCGTGCCGACGCCCAACGTCTCGGCGGTCGATCTGAAATTTGTCGCCAAGCGACCGACGACGAAGGATGAGGTGCACGCCGCGATCAAGGCCGCCGCCGATGGTCCGCTCAAGGGCGTGCTCGGCTACACGGACGAAAAGCTCGTGTCGATCGACTTCAACCACAATCCGCTCTCGTCCTGCTTCCATCTCGACCAGACCAAGGTCCTGGACGGCAATCTCGTGTCGATCCTGTCCTGGTACGACAATGAATGGGGCTTCTCCGGCCGCATGACCGATGTGGCGAGCGCGATCGGCAAGCTTCTTTAAGCATTGTTCCACCACGCCGGCGCGGACCTTCGGGTCCGCGCTTGCCTTTTCAAGCCGCGATTGGACGCCCGACATGACCGCTTTCCACACTCTCGACGACGTCGATGTCAAAGGAAAGCGCGTGTTGCTGCGCGTCGATCTCAATGTGCCGATGGAGGACGGGCGCGTCACCGACGCGACGCGCATCGAGCGTGCGCTGCCGACGATCAACGAGATCGTGGAAAAAGGCGGCAGAGTCGTTCTACTTTCGCATTTCGGCCGGCCGAAGGGCCAGCGCGTCGACGAGGAGTCGCTGCGCCAGGTCGTCCCGACGCTCGAACATTTTCTCAAACGCAAGATCGCCTTCGCCGACGATTGCGTCGGCGACGCTGTGGCCAAGATCGTCGATGGGCTCAAGGACGGCGACGTCGCCCTGCTTGAGAACACCCGCTTTCACAAGGGCGAAGAAAAGAACGCCGCCGACTTTATCGACGCGCTCGCCAAGAGCGGCGACATCTTCGTCAGCGACGCCTTTTCGGCGGCGCATCGCGCGCACGCCTCGACCGAAGGAATAGCCCACAGACTGCCGGCCTACGCCGGCCGCGCCATGCAGGCGGAGCTCGAAGCGCTGCAATCCGCGCTCGCCAATCCGCAGCGGCCGGTCATGGCGATCGTCGGCGGCGCGAAAGTGTCGACGAAGCTCGAACTCCTGGGCAATCTCGTCGCGAAGGTCGAATATCTCGTCATCGGCGGGGGCATGGCCAACACCTTCCTCGCGGCGCAAGGCAAGAGCGTCGGCAAATCGCTGTGCGAACATGATCTCGCCGGGGCCGCGCGGGAAATCCTCGTCAAAGCAGAGAAGGCCGGCTGCGACGTCGTGCTGCCGATCGACGCCACGGTCGCGCAAAAATTCGAGGCGCATGCGCCGTCGCATATCGTCTCGGTCGATCATGTCGGCGAAAACGACATGATCCTCGACGTCGGGCCGAAATCGATCGCCCATGTCGAATCGCTGCTCGCCAAGTGCAAGACGCTGGTGTGGAACGGCCCGTTCGGAGCGTTCGAACTTCCGCCCTTCGACGAAGGCACCAACGCCGTCGCGCAGACGGCGGCGCGGCTTACCGTCGAGGGCAAGCTGCTGTCGATCGCCGGCGGCGGCGACACCGTGGCGGCGCTCAACCAGGCGCATGTCGCGCAGGAATTTTCGTATGTGTCGACGGCCGGCGGCGCCTTTCTCGAATGGCTCGAAGGAAAGACGCTGCCGGGCGTCGCGGCGCTGACGCAATCTTCACAGCGCTAGAACGGCGACCGCTTGGTCCGCGTTTCTTAAGAGGGAACGCCTAGAGATGGGCGAGCGTGGCTTCGGCCGTCGAGACCGTCGCTTCGCTCGAATTCTCCTCGACATTGATCCATTTGACGACGCCGTCGTCGACGAGCGCCGAATAGCGCTTGCCGCGCACGCCAAGCCCCGCGTCGGTCAGATCTAGTTCGACGCCGAGCGCTTTGGCGAAAGTCGCCGAACCGTCGGCGAGCGCGTCGATCTTGTCGCCGCCGCCCGACTCCTTCACCCAGGCGTCGAGCGCGAAAATGTCATTGACCGCCGTGACCGCCACGGCGTCCACGCCCTTGGATTTGATTTCATCCGCCTTGGCGATGAAGCCCGGCAGATGCTTCTTGTGGCAGGTCGGCGTATAGGCGCCGGGAACGCTGAAGAGCGCCACCCTGCGTCCCGCAAAATAGTCCTTCGTGGCGACCGGCTCCGGTCCATTCTTGCCCATGACGGTCAGCTTCACGTCGGGGAGTCGGTCTCCAGCTTTAATGGTCATGCACGATCTCGCTCTGATTTAGGTTAAGGCCCAGACTAGATAGCGCGCTTCCCGGCTTTGTGTCGCGTGCGCGGCGCAACTTGCTTGCAGCGCACTTGTGAGCTTCGCCGAGGCGAGGCAACATGCGCAAGTCGCCAGCGCAGACGATTCGTCTCTGGAGGACGGGCTAATGTCGGATTCTTCGAATGGAGGCGGCGGCGAGACCCCGCCTTCAGCATGGGTGTGGAGCCAGTATCGCGCCGTGTCTCCTGAGTCGTCTGGTTCACCTGCTCGACGCGCGCCGGTCCTCACAAAGAGGAGCGTGCAGACGCCGCCGCCGCGACCCGCATCCGATCCGCCGCCGCCACGACGCTCCGGCGCGGGTGGGGGAGGAGGCGGAGGGATCGCCTTCCTGGTGGCGCTCGCGATTTTAACGCTCGCCGCCGCGACGTGGTGGTTCGCCGCCTCGCGGTCGCAGCCTCCGGCAGCTCCCGATGCGCAGCCCGTCGAAGAGAGCGGCGCGCCGAGCGCGCCGCCGCCCGAACCCGAGGCCGCCGCGCCGCCGCCTGAATCCGCTGCGCCGTCTTCACCCCAGGAGGCCGCCCCATCGGCGCCGCCGCCAGCGCCAGTTGCGACGCCGGTTGAGCAGAGGGCGACGCCGAGCGCAACGACGGCCCCCGGCGCGAAGCGGAAAAAGCCGAAGAAAAAGCCTCGCTAGGAGCGCTTCCCGATCACATGGAATCATGTGATCGATAAGGAATCGCTCAATCAAAGTATTGGAGCAGGTTCTCATCGAAAAAGTCTGTCAACTTTTTCGGAATCTGCTCTAGGCGCCCGGCTCAGGTCCGCCAGGGATGCTCGGGGAGGTCGCAAACGCCGAGCGTCTCGACGCCCGCCTGCGCGACCGCATGATCATTCTCCACGGCCGAACCGCTGACGCCGATGGCGCCGATCATCACGCCGTCAGCGTCGACGATGGGAAGTCCCCCGGGAAAAGTGATGAGCCCGTCATTCGAGTGCTCGATGCCATAGAGCGGTCCGCCCGGTTGCGACAGCTTGCCGATCTGTCCGGTCGGCATGCCGAAGAAGACGGCGGTCTTCGCCTTTTTCATCGCAATGTCGATGCTGCCGACCCAGGCGTCGTCCATCCGCTCGAACGCCTTTAGAACGCCCCCCGAGTCGACGACGGCGATGCACATCTGAGTGCCGAGCTCGATGGCCTTGCGGCGCGCCGCGGCAATCGCTTTGTCCGCCTGTTCAATCGAAACATGCATTCGCCGATCTCCTTTTTTTAAAAAAACAGGCCCACGGCGCCCGATCGCCAAACCAAGCGGTCGTAGCCCGAGCCACCCGACTGCGCGATCAGTTCGAAGGCGTCTCGAGCGCGCGGGAGATCAGCGCCTTGGCGTCCGCGCTGTCCCAGGCGGCGGGACCGTTCATCAGCCCGATCTGGCAGCCGTCAGGGCCGATCAACGCCGTGGTGGGGAGGCCCAGCGCTTTGCCCGACTGCTTCATCTCGTAGAAGATGTTGGCCTTTGGATCACCATAATAGGTCAGCGACTTGACGCCGGTCTCAGCGAGAAACGCCTTCGCTCTTTCAAGACGGGTCGTATCAACATTGACGGCGACGACCTGGAAATTCTGCCCGGCGAAGGCCTCTTGCAGCCTGTCGAGCGCCGGCATCTCGGCGCGGCAGGGCACGCACCAGGTCGCCCAAATATTGAGGAGCGTCGTCTTGCCCTTGAAAGAGGCGAGCGAAACCGGGGCGCCGTCGGGTCCGTCAAAGGCGTAGTCCGGCATCGGCTCCGGCTTCGGCGCGACGATCATCGCCGCGACTTCGCCTTTCGCGAGATCCTTCACATTGGCGGCGATTTTTGCCGAGGCGGCGCATGCGGCGTCGCCCTCAGCCGGGGCGGCCGCGCTCTGCTGAGCCTCGCCGCCGGGGCCGACGCCTTCATCCACCGCGCGTTCAGGCGGTTTCTTGCCGCCCATGCTGCCGATCACGTATAGAAACGCCACGCTTGCCGCGATTGTTATCGAGGCCGCCTTCACGACAAGTAGGAAAGATCGCGGGGGCGGCGGCGGTTTGGCCATGAGGCGTGGGCTCCGAGGTTAAAAATGACGAGCAAGATATGGGGCGGGCGCTTCAAAAGCGCAACCGACGCGGTTCTGGAGGCGATCAATGTCTCGATCGAATTCGACAAGCGCCTCGGCCTGCAGGACGTCCGCGGCTCGCTCGCCCATGTCGCCATGCTCGGCGAAACGGGGATCGTGTCGCGCGACGACGCGGCGAAGATCGCCGATGGATTGGAGCGAGTCAAAGCGGAAATCGAGAACGAGCGCTTCGATTTTTCGCGCGCGCTCGAAGACATTCACATGAACGTCGAGTCGCGCCTTGCCGAGCTGATCGGCCCGACGGCGGGGCGCCTGCATACCGCACGCTCGCGCAACGACCAGGTGGCGACCGATTTTCGCCTTTACATCCGCGATCAGATCGACGCGCTCGACGCCGAACTCGCCGATCTGCAGCTGGCGCTTGCGACCCGCGCGCGGGAAGAGGCGGCAAGCGTCATGCCCGGCTTCACGCATCTGCAATCGGCGCAGCCGGTGACGCTCGGCCACCATCTGCTCGCCTATGTCGAAATGATCGCCCGTGATCGCGGTCGCCTTCGCGACGCCCGCGCGCGCCTGAACGAATGTCCGCTCGGCGCAGCGGCGCTGGCGGGGACGAGCTTTCCGATCGACCGCGCGATGACGGCGGGCGCGCTCGGCTTCGATCGGCCGACGGCGAATTCGCTCGATAGCGTCTCCGATCGCGACTTCGTTCTGGAGACGCTGAGCGCGGCGGCGATCTGCGCCACGCATCTGTCGCGCTTCGCCGAAGAGATCGTGCTTTGGACGACGCCGCAATTCGGCTTCATCGCGCTGTCCGATAAATTCACCACCGGCTCGTCTATCATGCCGCAAAAGCGCAATCCCGACGCCGCCGAACTCGCGCGCGGCAAATCGGGCCGCGTCATCGGCGCGCTGGTCGCGCTGCTCGTCGTCATGAAGGGCCTGCCGCTCGCCTATTCGAAGGACATGCAGGAGGATAAGGAAGGCGCCTTCGACGCGCTCGATACCTTATCGCTCTGCATCGCCGCCATCGCCGGCATGGTGCGCGACATGCGCATCGACCGGGCGCGGATGAAGACCGCGGCCGGCGCGGGCTATGCGACCGCGACCGATCTTGCCGATTGGCTGGTGCGGGCGCTGTCATTGCCGTTTCGTGAAGCGCACCATGTCACCGGCCGCATCGTCGCGCTCGCCGAAGCGCGCGGCGTGGGTCTTGAGGATTTGACGCTCGAGGAGATGCAGAGCGTCGAACCGCGGATCAACGCCGATGTTTGCGACGTGCTCGGCGTCGAGAAGTCGGTGCAGAGCCGCAAGAGCTTCGGCGGCACGGCGCCCGACAATGTGCGCGCCGCCGCGCAAGTCTGGCTCGACAGGTTGAAGGACAAATGAACGATATTACCGCACGACTCTACCTCGCGACCCCGCCGCTTGCCGACGCGGCGGCTTTCGCGCCTGCGCTCAATGAGGCGCTCGCGGCAGGCGACGTCGCGAGCCTGCTCATTCGTTTCGCCGATGCCGACGAACGCGGCCAGGAAGCGATCGTGCGCGCTCTGGCGCCCGGCGCGCAGGATAAAGGCGTCGCGGTCCTTGTCCAGGCGGCGCCCAATGTCGCGCTGCGCGCCGGCGCCGACGGCGTCCATGTCTCGGGCTGCAGCGAGGATCTTGCCGACGCCATCAAGAAACTGTCGCCCCGCTATATCGTCGGCGCCGGAGATATCGAGACGCGCGACGACGCCATGCGCGCGGGCGAGTTGAGCGCCGACTATGTGATGTTTTCGGATCTTGACCGCGACGCGCTCGTTGAGCGCGTCGGCTGGTGGGCGGAGCTTTTCAACACGCCCTGCGTCGCTCGCGCGGAATCGCTCGACGACGTCGCGCCGCTGGTTCAGGCGGGCGCCGATTTTGTGCGGCTCGACGACGCCGTCTGGAGCGACGCGCGCGGTCCGGCGGCGGCGGTGGCGGAGGCGCAGGCGAGGCTTAAGGGAGCAGGCGCATGACTCAAAGCCGTCCTCGTCCCTCAGGGAGGACCGCGTCATTGCGAGGCGCACCGCGCCGAAGCAATCCAGGAGCCGAACGATGCCTGCTTGATTGCTTCGCTTCGCTCGCAATGACGGCGTTTATCGCAAGTTGCATGCTCTTTCTCGCGCCCGCCGCCCGCGCCGCCAATGATGCGCCGCCCGCGCCAGACTTGGCCTTCGGCGCCTATCAGCGCGGAGATTATCTGGTCGCGATGAAGGAGGCCAAGAAGCGCATCGCCGCCAATCCGAAGGATGCGGCCGCGCTCACTCTCGTCGGCCAGCTTTACCTCGAAGGCGCGGGCGTGGGTCGCGACCTGTCCACCGCAATGGGATGGTTCAAGCGGGGCGCCGACGCCGGCGATAAAGAAGCGGCGTATCTCTATGGCGCTGCGGCGCTAAATGGCGCCGGCGCGCCAAAGAACCGCGCCGTCGCCCGCGCCTATCTGGAAAAGGCCGCGGCGCAGGATCATCCCGCCGCCCTCCATCTGATCGGGGAACTCGCCCTCGAAAATGAGGGCGCGCCGTCCGACTTCGGCAGAGCGTTTGACTATTTCCGCCGCGCCGCGGCGAAGGGGGACGCGGATTCGCTCTACGCGCTTGGCGTGCTCTACAAGACCGGCAGAGGCGTTCCGAAGGACGAGCGGGAAGCCGCGGAATGGTTCAGGCGCGGCGCCGAGCTGGACTTCGCGCCGGCGATGGTCGAGTTCGCCGTTCTCCAGTTCAATGGCGTCGGCGTGCCGCGCGACCGCGCCGCCGCCGTGCAATGGTTTCGCAAAGCGGCGGCGAAAGGCAACGCCGTGGCGCAAAACCGTCTCGCGCATATCCTCGCCGAAGGCCTCGGGGTCGAGGCCAATCTCGCCGAGGCGCGCGAGTGGCGCGACAAGTCGCGCGAAGCCGGGTTGAACGATCCCTCGCTCGATTATCTCTCGAGCACGTCCGCGCCGGCGAAGCCGACCGCCGTAAAATGAGCGCCGGCGGCGCGAGCGCGGCGACGCGGCGGACCGTCGCCTTCCTTCGCCGTTTCGTTAAGCCGCGCATCTTGGCGTCGACGGCGCCTTTGCGCGGCCTCCAGCGGCTCGTCGAAACTCTGTCTCCCGAACGGCGCGCGCCTTTCGCGGCACAGATTCCTGGCGATTGGACTCCTGCTTCAGGCAGCGCGATTGCAACGCTGTTCTATCTTCACGGCGGCGCTTTTCTCATCGGGTCGCCGCGGCTTTTTCGCTACGCTTCGCGCCTATTCGCGCGCGCGGACTTCGACGTCTTCGCGCCAGCCTATCGGCTCGCGCCGGAGCATGTCTTTCCCGCCGCGCTCGAAGATGTCTTGCGCGCCTATCGGACCTTCACCGAGGCGCGGCCGGGCCCCTTCGTCATCGTCGGCGATTCGGCTGGCGGCGGGCTTGCGGTCTCGCTCTTGCTGCGCATCCGCGATGAGGGCTTACGGCCGCCCGTCGCCGCGGCGCTGTCCTCGCCCTGGGTCGATCTCGCCGCGACCGGCGCCTCGATGCGCGAGAATGAAGAACGTGACCCCCTGTTCACGCGCAAGGACATTCTGCTCGGCGCCCGCGCCGTGCTGGGACGCCAAAGCGGCAGAAATCCACTTGCTTCGCCGATCTACGCCGATCTTTCCGGGCTGCCGCCGCTGCTCGTTCATGTCGGCGCGGACGAAGTGCTGAGAGACGATTCGACGCGGCTCGTCGCGCGCGCGCGGCAGGCGGGAGTCGACGCGCAGCTCGAGATCTGGCCTTGCGTGCCGCACGCCTGGCAGCTGATGAGCTTTCTCCCCGAAGCGCGCGACTCGCGGGCGAAAGCGATCGAATTTTTGAAGGCGCGGGTCGCTCAGGCGCCCTCCAATGCGGCCGGCTGATCAAACGTGGCGCCGGCGCAATCCCCTCATTCGGCGGCCAGAGGCAGATCCTCCGGCATGCCCCGACCCGAACGCGTGAGAAAGCGGCGGCACTGCTGCTCGCGATCGTAGCCGAGCAGCGTGCCAAGCATGAAGTCTTCCTCCGCCGTGAGCGCGTTGAGCGGACGCGTGACGATGGAACGCGCCACGGCGACGTAGGCGGGCCGGCCAAAGAAGAGGTTCACCTTGAACTGATTGAGCTCCTGGACGAAGTGATGGATGCCTTGCCTTTCCAACTTGCCGAGCGTCACTTCCAGTTCCCGACGGCTGAGGGTCATCAGAAACAGGCCGCGAACGCCCCTTCCGTATTCATAGATGTTGTGATGAAAGAGCCGCAGCACCGGCGCAGCATCGGCACAGCGACAGCGCGTCGACAGGGGCTGAACGCTCTCGTCCATCAAAGTAACTGGCTCAGCCATGCGGTCACTCTTTTTTCAGTCATGCCGGACTGGGTGTCCTGGTCGAGGGCGAGGCCCACGAACTTGCCATCCCGATCGGCGGTGGAGCCGACATAGTCATAGCCGGACGTCTCGGTGAAGCCGATCACCTGCGCCCCGAGCGCCGAGACCTCATCATAGAGGATGCCCATCGCGTCCACGAAGGAGAGTGGATAGGTCTGCTGGTCGCCAGTGCCGAACAAGGCGACTTTTTTGCCCTTCAGGTCGGCGCTGCGCAGCTTGTCGATGTTCTCTTCCCAGTCCGTTTGTAAGGTGCCGTCGCCATAGGTCGGAGAACCCAGGATCAGCAAATGACAATTTTCGAAGTCGTCGGTCGTAGCGTCCTTGATATCCACAGACCGCCCCTGGCATTTCCTTGAAATTTTTGAAGCAACCCCCTTCGTCGCGCCGCCGTCGGAACCGAAGATGACCGTGATGCTCATGCCCGCGCCTCTTCCGCGAATTGGACGATGAAGTCAGCGGTTAAGCCAAGAAAAGCCCAAAGAGCCGCTCTAAGTAAGCACACGCTGCTGATGACCCGTGTATAGCGGAAATCTATTGATCATAAAATAAATATATATTGGAATGTGTGTAATTATATATAGTCTTACTTTGTATTTATTGTAATTACGAAGCACAGTCTCATGGCTGACGATCGAAGATCGGCGTCGCCGAAGAGACGGCGCTCATGAAGCTTCGATCGTCGAGGCGCGCGCTGATCAGCGCCTGGCGCTGCCCCACGGACCACGCGGCCAGAGCGGATGGCGTCCGTCCTTGGGCAGGAAGGCGGCCTCGTCCTCGCGCGGCGCATCGATCGCCTCGCGTTCTTCTCCTAACGCGGCGACCGACACGTCCCGGCCGCCGCCGAATTCGACGAGGGCCGCAACGCGCGCGTCGACGCTCGGATGGGTCGCAAGCCAGCCGAACTCCGGATGCAGCGCTGGCGATTCGATGAAGAAATACTGCATGCGCGAGGGCATGTTCGGAATCGCCGCATGCGCTTCGATCTTGCGCAGCGCCGAGATCATCGCGTCTGGGTTCTTCGTCAGTTCGACGCTGCCGGCGTCGGCGAGGAATTCGCGCGAGCGTGACAGCGCGAAGCGGATCAGCACGGAGGCGCCCCAGCTCAGCGCGATGATGAACAGGGCGATGAGAATGGCGAGCGCCGCGCCGCCATTGCCTCTTCGGCCATTGTCGCTTTCGGGGCGATGCGGCGAGAAGCCGAAAGGAAAATCCCAGCGGCGGATCGTCAGATCGGCGACGAAGGCGAAAATGCCGGCGAAAATCACGGCGACAACGAGAAGCTGAACGTCACGGTTGCGAATATGGGTCAATTCATGCGCGAGGACCGCCTCGAGCTCGGCGTCGGTCAAATACCGCGTCAGACCGCGGGTCACCGCGATCTTGTACTGTCCCTCTTTGAGCCCGGATGCGTAGGCATTGAGCGCGTCGCTCTCGATGAGCTGCAGGGCGGGAATCGGGACGCCGCGGGAGATGCAGAGATTTTCGAGCAGATTGTAGACGCGCGGCGATTCGGCGCGCGACAGGTTCGCGGCCCCGGTGGCGAAGTCGATCATCTTCTGATGGAAGAGATAGGCGATGACGAACCAGACGCCCGCCGCGACGACGCCGATCGGCCAGCCGCGTTTCAGATCATCGACGGCGAGCGCCAGGATGTAATCGAAAGGCGCGCCGGGCCTCGCGCTCATCGCCTCGATCAGCAGCGCGAAGGAGAACATCAGCGCAAGAAGCAGAACGACGAAGCCCGCGAGCAGAAAGGCCGAGCGCAGTTCGTTGGCGCGAATGTGGGAGTAAAGGCCGTAGGCTTTGAACATTGCTACCTTCTCCCCCCGTTAGAGGGTCAAGCGTCAAGCTTGCCAATAATATAAGGAAAAAATTCGTGATCTGATTAATAAAATCAAGCTAACGTCTGATACAACAGATATTCCATTAGACAGAAATAAAATGAAGCATTTGGAGCACTGGTCGTCGATGCGGCTGATATCGTCGGCAGGGTCGAAAAGAAGCTTCGGGTTAAGCTAAAACAATTCCGCGCAGACGGGCTGCGGTGAACCCAATCCGGCGCCAGCGCGGCGGCTTCGGCTTTCGGCTTCGCTCCCAGAGGCGCCTCGCACCTCGCAGCGTCCCTCATAGCGATTGTTCCGCCAAAGCCGCTATAATCCACAGAACCCTGGCCTACTGAGCCGATTCACCCATGTCTATTCGCCGTCTCGATCCCATCCTCGTCGATCGCATCGCCGCCGGCGAAGTGGTCGAGCGGCCGGCGTCCGCCGTCAAGGAGCTCGTCGAGAATGCGCTCGACGCCGGCGCGACGCGCATCGACGTCGCGGTCGAACACGGCGGCAAGGGACTCATCCGCGTCATCGACGACGGAAGCGGCATGGACGAGCGCGACCTGGCGCTCGCCGTCGAGCGCCATGCGACGTCCAAGATCCCCGATGGCGATCTGACCAATATCGCCACGCTCGGCTTTCGCGGCGAGGCGCTGCCCTCGATCGCCGCGGTCGCGGACCTGACGATCGACACGCGGGCGATGGGCGCCCCGCACGGCTTTTCGATCCGGGTCGACGCCGGCGAGAAGCGCGGACTCTCCGCCTCGAATTGGCCGCGCGGGACCAAGATCGAAGCGCGCGCGCTGTTCGCCGCGACGCCTGCGCGTCTTAAATTCTTGAAGACCGAGCGCACCGAGACCGCGGCGATCGTCGATGTCGTCAAGCGACTCGCCATGGCCCATCCGCAGGCGCGGTTCTCGCTTTCCGCCGACAGCGGCGCGCTCTTCGATTATGCCGCCTGCGGCGACGATCAGGCGCGGCGCATTTTCCAGATTCTTGGCGAAGAGTTCGCCGCCAACGCCTTTGAACTCGACGCCGAGCGCGAAGGCGTGCGCCTTTCGGGCCTTGCCGGCCTGCCGACCTACAGTCGCGGCAACGCCCAGATGCAATATGTCTACGTCAATGGGAGGCCGGTGCGCGACAAGCTCTTCGCCGGCGCCATTCGCGCCGCCTATCTCGATTTCTTGAGTTCCGACCGCCATCCCGTCGCCGCGCTCTTCATCGACTGCGACCCACGCAGCGTCGACGTCAATGTGCATCCGGCCAAGGCGGAAGTGCGCTTCGCCGATCCGGGGCTCGTGCGCGGCCTCGTCGTCGGCGCGTTGAAGCAGGCGCTTGCCGCGAAGAGCCATCGCAGCGCCGATACAAACGCGCGCGCGGCGATCGACGCTTTGACGCGTGGCGATGGCGTCCAATATCGCGCGCCGGCGCCGGCGAACTGGAGCCTGCCGCGCTCGCCTTACGCGCCCGCCGGCTTCGAAGATCAGCCGCAGGCCGCTTTCGAAGCCGGCGCGCCGATGGCCGATTCGCGCGCGCATGATACGCCGGCGCAGGAGCACGAGTCGCCGCTCGGCGCCGCGCGGGCGCAGCTGCACGAAACCTACATCATCGCCCAGACGCAGGACGGTCTCGTCATCGTCGACCAGCACGCAGCGCATGAACGCATCGTCTACGAGAAGCTCAAACGCCAGCGCGAGCAGGCCGGCGTCGCGCGACAGATGCTGCTGATCCCCGCCGTTGTCGACCTCGATGAGTCGCGCATGAACGCGCTTGCGCCGGCGCTGGACGAACTTGCGGCATTCGGTCTGGCGCTTGAGCGGTTCGGCCCCGGCGCCATGCTGGTGCGCGAGACCCCGGCGCTGCTCGGCGAGGTGGACTGCAAGCGTCTCGTGGAGGACATCGCCGACATCTTGGCGGAGGAAGGCGACGCGCGCGGACTTTCGCGCCGGCTCGATCACGTGCTCGCGACCTGCGCCTGCCATCATTCGGTCAGGGCGGGCAGGCGGCTTTCGGCGCCCGAGATGAATGCGCTGCTGCGCGAGATGGAAACGACGCCCGGGGCCGCTCAATGCAATCACGGCCGGCCTACCTATATTGAGCTTAAGCTCGCCGACATCGAAAAGCTCTTCGGACGCCGGTAAAAGAGAAATTTCTTTGCGGCGCCGTAACGTTTTCCGGCTCGCGGGCGAATAGGAGAGCGAGACCGCAGGAGCCGATCTTGAACCGTCGCAGCCTTCTCTCAAGCGCCGTCTTTCTGGCCTTCACTCGGAAGGCGCATGCCGCCGCCGAAATGGTCGAGATCGAAACATTCGACCCGAACGGCAGGAGCCTCGGTCTTTCGCGCGTCGAAAAAATCGTCAAGACCGATGCGCAATGGCGCGCGCAACTAACGCCGCTCGCCTTCGAGGTCACGCGCAAGGACGGCACGGAGCGCGCGTTCACTGGACCCAACTGGGACAATCACGCCGACGGCCTCTATCGCTGCGTCTGCTGCGATACGGCGCTGTTCGACTCAAAAACAAAGTATGAGTCGGGCACTGGCTGGCCGAGCTTCTTTGCGCCGATTTCCAAGGCCAATGTTATGGAAAGCGCCGACATGTCGTTCGGCATGAGGCGCGTCGCCGTTTCCTGCAAGCGTTGCGATGCGCATCTCGGCCATGTCTTCACCGACGGACCCAAGCCGACGGGGCTGCGCTACTGCATGAACGGCGTCGCGCTGCGTTTCATCGGGCGCGGACAAGCGTAGGAGAGATCGCCATGAGATTCACCGCCGCTGTTCTCGTCGCCGCGCTGATCATTTTCGCTTCCTTGCGCGGGGAAGCCGCTGAGCGCGCAATTGTTCTGCCTGCGCCCACTTACGATCCGCCGGCCACGAGCAGCCAGGAACAGAAGCTTGTCGTCGCCGGCGGCTGCTTTTGGGGCATGCAAGGCGTGTTTCAGCGCGTCAAGGGCGTCTCGCGCGCCGTATCCGGCTACGCCGGCGGCGCCAAGGAGACGGCGCGCTACGAAAAAGTTTCGCGGGGCGACTCCGGCCACGCGGAGTCAGTCGAAGTCACTTACGATCCGAAGATCGTGAGTCTTGGAGAACTGCTGCGCGTCTATTTTTCCGTCGCGCATGATCCGACGCAGCTTAACCGCCAGGGTCCTGACGCAGGCGCGCAATATCGTTCGACGATTTTCGTGGCGAACGCCGACCAGGAAAAGGCTGCGCGCAATTATATTGCGCAGCTGTCTGAATCGAAGGCCTTCTCGGCGCCGATCGTCACGACGCTCGAACCGCTCAGGGCGTTCTACCCGGCGGAGCCCTATCATCAAGATTATCTCGTCCGCCATCCTGCGCAGCCTTACATCGTCTACAATGACCTGCCGAAGATCGACGATCTCAAGCGTCTTTTTCCGACGCTCTATCGCGAACGTCCGGCGCTGACCAACTGATCCGCCAAAGATGCGCGGCGGGCGCGCTCAGGCGGCCGTCGGAAAGAGAGGGATCTCTCGTAGAAATTCGCTGAGGTCGACGCCCTATAGAGGTAGCCGGGCATGCTGACTGTGTCGGCCGCTGCGATGTCGCTCTCCTTATCGCCGATCAGAAAGCTTCTCGAGCGATCCACGCGCCATTTGTCGAGAAGATCAAGCAGCATCCAGGCGAAGGTTTGCGCATGATCGATTCACGACGATAGGCCGGGACTGTCGCATCAACGTGGTAGGGGCGCGGCGATGCGCTGCGCGTCGCCGGCGGCTCAAGCGAGCCTTATCCTAGATATACCATATTTTTGACTCCTTTGACGACTAACACTATGAGATCATTTCTTTATTTTTGAGGAAGAATGTCCCTCACGCCCCATCTTCGCCGGCTCGAAGCCGAGGCGGTTTTCATTTTACGAGAAGCGGTGGCCGAGTTCCGGCGTCCGGTGATGCTCTATTCGATCGGCAAGGATTCGAGCGTGATGTTGCATCTCGCGCTCAAAGCCTTCTATCCGGCCAAGCCGCCATTCCCGTTGTTGCATGTCGACACCACGTGGAAATTTCGCGAAATGATTACGTTCCGCGACCAAACCGCGGCGCACCTCGAAATGGAATTGATCGTTCATACGAATGAAGACGGGCGAAAGCGCGGCGTCTCGCCTTTCACATGCTCCTCATCCGCATACACGCAAGCAATGAAAACCGAGGCGCTCAGACAGGCGCTGAACGAAGGCGGATTCGACGCGGCTTTCGGCGGCGCGCGTCGCGACGAGGAGAAAAGTCGTGCGAAGGAGCGCATCTTCTCGCATCGAACTGCTTCCCACGGTTGGGACCCCAAGACTCAGCGCCCCGAACTTTGGCGGATTTTCAACACTCGTTTGGGAGCCGGCGAGACCATGCGGATCTTTCCGCTGTCGAATTGGACCGAGACCGACGTCTGGGACTACATCGCTGCGGAAAACATCCCGGTCGTGCCTCTTTATCTCGCAAAGGAACGGCCAGTCGTTCGACGCAACGGCGCTTACATCATGGTCGACGATGAAAGGTTTCCACTGGCGCCAGATGAAGTGGTCGAATCGCGGCGCGTGCGCTTTCGAACGCTGGGTTGCTACCCGCTGACGGGAGCGATCGAATCCGAGGCGGATACGCTGGAGGCGATCATCGCGGAAATGCGACAGGCCTCGACCTCTGAACGTCAGGGCAGGCTGATCGATTTCGATGAGTCTGCGTCCATGGAGCGAAAGAAGCGCGAGGGCTATTTCTGATGACCGCCCCCTTTATCGCCGATGCGGAAATCCTCGCAAAAGCCCAGCCCAGCCGGCCGCGGCCCACATTGCGGGTGTTGACCTGCGGATCGGTCGACGACGGCAAGTCGACGCTCGTCGGGCGTCTGCTCTATGAACGTCAGCTGATCTTCGACGATCAACTTGCCGCTCTGCGCAGCGACTCGCTGCGGCACGGCACTTTGGGCGAGGAGATCGATTTCGCCTTGCTTGTCGACGGACTTGAGGCCGAACGCGAGCAAGGCATCACGATCGATGTCGCTTACCGCTATTTCTCCACCCCGGCGCGATCGTTCATCTTGGCCGACGCGCCTGGTCATGAGCAATATACGCGCAACATGGCGACGGGAGCCTCGAACGCCGAGTTAGCCATACTGCTCGTCGACGCCCGGAAGGGTCTGCTGACGCAGACGCGGCGACATGCGACGATCGCCTCTCTCCTTGGCGTCCGGCACATCGTGCTCGCCGTCAATAAAATGGATCTTGTTGATTACAATCAAGCCGTGTTCGAAAGAATCGTTGGCGAATTTGAAAGCGTCGCCGCCTCGCTCGCCTTTCGCTCCGTCGAAGCAATTCCCATCTCCGCCCGCTATGGGGAAAATGTCGTCGCCGGCTCGGCGAATATGCCGTGGCGTGACGGCCCCAGTCTCTTGACCTATCTCGAAAACGCCGACGTCGAGACGGATGGCGGCGATGCGCCGCTGCGGCTGCCGGTGCAATGGGTCAATCGCCGAAGCGACGCCTTCCGCGGCTTCGCCGGCGCAATCGCTTCCGGCCGAATTCAGGTCGGCGATGAAATCGTGGCGGCGGCCTCCGGACGGAAAACCAAGATCGCGCGCATTGTCGCCATGGGCGGAGACCTGTTCAGCGCCGCTGCGCCGGACTCGGTCATGGTGACCTTCGCCGACGAAATCGACGCGTCTCGCGGCGACGTTCTCTGCCATCCGACGAACCGCCCGAACGTCGCCGACCAATTCGCCGCGCATCTTATTTGGATGAGCGACGACAGCCTTCTGCCTGGTCGTTCCTACCTGATGAAGATCAACGGCCGGTCTCTTGCCGCGAGCGTAACAGAGATCAAGCACAAGCTCGATGTCGACACTGGCGCAAAGAGCGCCGCCAAGACGCTGAGCCTCAATGAGATCGGCTTTTGCAACATCGCCGCCGCCGCGCCCGTGGCGTTCGACTCCTACGATGAAAACCGCACGACAGGCGCGTTCATCCTGATCGACCGCTTCAGCAATGCGACGGCCGCCGCAGGGATCATCGCCTTTCCTCTGCGCCGCGCGACGAACATTCATCTACAGGAGCAATCCGTCTCAAAGGCGACGCGCGCGCGTCTCAAACATCAGACGCCTGCTGTCCTATGGTTTACCGGGCTTTCCGGCGCGGGAAAATCGACGATCGCCAATCTCGTCGAATCAAAGCTTGTCGAACGTCACGCCCATACGCTGATGCTCGACGGCGACAATGTGCGGCACGGCCTCAACAAGGACCTCGGCTTTACCGAAGCGGACCGGGTCGAAAACATCCGTCGGGTGGGAGAAGTCGCGAAACTGATGGTCGACGCGGGCCTGATCGTGCTTTGCGCCTTCATCTCCCCCTTCCGCGCTGAACGGCGCATGGTGCGCTCGCTCGTCGGAGAACAGGAATTCATCGAGATCTTCATCGACGCGCCGCTCGATGTGTGCAAGGAGCGGGATCCCAAGGGCTTGTATAAGCGCGCGCTCGCCGGCGAGATCAAAAATTTTACCGGCGTCGATCAGCCGTATGAAACTCCGGAATCTCCCGAACTGAAGCTCAGTTCGGCGGAGCGCTCCGCCGAAGCTATTGCTGACCAGATTATCGCTTATCTCGAGGCAAATGGAATGCTGAGCGTATAGCGCGTCGCAAGGCGTCGCTCAGGTCGGCGTCTTTATTCCGCCTAGCTCCTCTGTCTTTTGTCCTTCGCTGCGCACGTGAGAGCAAAAATAATGAAGCTAGTTCTCGACTCGCTCGTTCGGGATCGCTGGATGAATGTCGTCAAGAAGATCGCGGAATTTCGCCGGATCATTGGCGCGGTTCTAATTCAAGATATGCGCTCGCGCTACGGGCACAGCCATATCGGTTATTTGATCGCGATCGCGTGGCCCCTGACGCACATCGGCGCGGTTACGGTCGCCTACATACTCAGAATTGGGATTGCGCCGGTTGGCGATAGCCCAACGACATTTGTTGGCACTGGCATCGTCCCATATATTCTGTGCCTTTATCCGGCGCGCTTGCTCGCGATGGCGATTCCGCAGAACCGACAATTACTGAATATCCCCCTCATAACCCCGCTCCATCTCATCTTCAGTCGCAGCATCCTTGAGACGCTCAACGCCGTGATCGTACTCGCGCTGTTTATGGCAGTCGTCACCCTGTTCGATATTGATATATTGCCCACAGATACCGCCGAGGCCTCGAAAGCAATTGGCGCCGCGGTATTTCTGGGGATCGGGCTTGGTTTTTTCAACGTCGTCATGTGCGCGCTCGTGGGGAATTACTTTTTGGTGTTCTTCATTCTCACTATGCTCGTCCTCTATCTGTTTTCAGGGGTCTATATGCCGCGGACGGCGATGCCCGAAAGCATTCGGGAATACATGGTGTATAATCCTCTGCTACATCTCGTGGAATGGCTGCGCTCCGCTTACTATGCGAGCTACGATGCCGAGCTAATCAACAAGTCCATGATTTTGTGGGTCGGCGGCATTAGCCTCACGCTCGGGCTCATCGGCGAGCGGTTCCTGCGGGGCAAATTCTTTTCCTGACTCGTTTTGCGGCGCCGCCTCAACTTCGGCCTGCTCGGCGTCGCTCGGCGATGCTTCGATTCGCTCCAGCGCGAGAGCCTCTTCGTCGCACATGAGGCGCATCGCGGCGGCGATAGGATCTTCGGCCGAGGCCGTGCGCGCCGGGGCGAACGCGCGCAGCGCGCCGCGCAAGGCTTCGCCGGCAGGGTTACGCTTGATGAAGTGCCGTTCAAACACGCGCATGACATGCGCCACGCCTTCCGGCGTGACGCTGCGCCTGTCTGGTGCGAAATAATCGGTCGGCGCGTAGCCGCCAGCGACAATTTCATAAGAAGGAAAATAGGCGACCTGACCGAGCGTGCGCGAAAGCATATCGCACGCGACGCGCAGCGCCGATTTCGAATACATCGTCGACATCAGGACATGACGCTGCTCGGCGGTGGCGACGAGCGGCACGGGCGAGACGGTCAAAATGACTCTTGCGCCGGGATTGACCGCGCGCAGACGCGCGATGAAGGCGGCCATGTCGGCGACGACGTCGTCGACGCCAAGGTTAACGAATTCGTGGCGCGCGGGAGAGTAATCGCCGCCGGCGACGCCTGGGCAGAGCGGAAAGGCTGCGCCATCTTCGCGCGAACGCCAGAGCTCCGTCAGCCCCAATGTGAACACGAAGACGTCGAGAGTCTCGAACGCCTTGCGCACCGCTTCGAAATGACGTTCCCGATCATAGTCGAGTTCGCGGATCGAGTTGAATCCGCCCGGCTGGATTTGCGGCCGAAACGGATCGATCACATGCGCGGCGCCTTCCGGCCAGTAGTTCTCCTTTGGCGTGAACCGCCCATAGGCCCGATCGAAGAGCTGCAGCAGCTGCCGGCTCGTGTAGATATTGCCGTAGCGCGCCGTATAGAGTCCGTAATTAAGGGCGTCGGCAGCCTGCTGACCGATGAAACAATGCGGCGACTCGGTAATGAGATAATTGCAGCCGCTCGACTTCAAATAACGGCCGATGTGCTGCGCGAAGCAGCTCCCGGCAGTCGCGATTTTTTCGCGAAGGCCGAGCCGGAAAGGCGCCTCCACGACGGGATCGAGTTCGCCGGGGGCGACATCGGCGACCGCGCGGCGCCACAGGGCGTAGTCGGGACGTTTCGAATAGGGATGCGTCGTCATTGGCGTCCATCACTCAGCCGCGACTCGATCAGCTCTGCGGCCCTTTGGATCATCCGTCGACCAAAGAGCGCATTCGCGTGAGAGGCGTCGGCGCCCCAAACAACCTCCGCCAACACGCCCGACGGCGCAATGAACTCCGCCGGAACGGCTGCAAAGAGAATATCTGCTCGCGCGCAGACTTCGCGATAGAGCACAGACTGCGTACGCCACATCTTATAGCGAAAGATTTCGCCCGACAGTTTTCGCGGATCGAATGCTTTACGAAAAAACTCCTGCGGACATTCGATGATGCGCGAATTGGGAAGAGGCGGCGGCGGCTCGAGGCAAACCATCGGCGCCGTCGTCTCGTCTCGGATCGCTTCGATGGTCGCAAGGGTCGGCGCCATTTTTTCCCGCAACGTTTCGCGAATGGCGGCTTCGGGCAGCACGACGGCGCCAGGTTCAAGATCGAGTTCGGGCTCCGCGCCGAGGATAAAGTCGAAGCGCTCTTTGGGCTGCGTCACCGAAAGAGCGATATGCTCGTTGCCGCCGACCGACAACACGACGCCAGCCGGCCGCTCCTCATCGAGGATTTGGCGAAGACGAAGATTGAGGCGCGAAGCGTCGCCCTCCTGGGCCAAGATCGGCGTGATCTCGGGATCGTAGAGATAGAGGAATCGCGAAGCGAGCGGCGCGCCGCCAAATCGAAATGCTTCGTGCTGCAGCTCGTAACATCCTTTGGCGATCGCCACGATGTGACTGTGGCCAAGTCCCAGAATCTTGCTCATTCTTCAGCCCGAAGACGTTTCACTTGCGTCGCTGGCGCGCAGCTCGACGCCAAGAGGTTCGCCTGGATGAATCGGCCCGGAGATCTGGCGCGCTATCGAGACGACGACATATCGGCGCGCGCCTGCTGCGATGGCGCGCCCGATGATTTCCGCGCCGTCCGCGCCCATCGCAAAGGGGGCGCGAATAGCAAGCATCGAACGACCTTTGTAGCCGTAGCGATAGAACGCCTCGACCGCGATTGGCGCTTCGCCCGCGTTGGCGATCTCACCCTGACCAGATTGCATGTCGATATCCGAAACTTTTTTGATCAAATCATCGCCCCTACTTCGCCACGGAGCTTTGTCGATTGAAAAGCAGATCGCGTGTTTTCCTGTACTGCCGTTTGTGCTAACCATCCGAGGGGGGTGGCTATTGAATAGCATTTCGCCGTCAGCATGAATAATCCCTTTCAGTCGGCGGCGCTGCAAGAGACGCCGACGCCGCAAACCTTCGACGAAAAGGCCTATCTCGCCGTCAACCCCGACGTCGCCGAGGCCGTTCGCCTCGGCAAAATCGGCTCGGGCTGGAGGCATTTCAAAAAATTCGGCCATATTGAGGGCCGCCGGCAGAAGGTCGCTGATGACGAGCCCGCGACGCCGGAGAATTTCGACGAGGAGCGCTATCTGGCGGCGAACCCGGACGTGCGAAAGTCGGTCGAGCTTGGTCAGTTTGTCTCGGGCCGCGCGCATTTCGATCAGCTTGGTCGCGCCCAGGCAAGACGCCAGCAGCGCATGAGCGACATCCCTGCCATTCGCGCACGAAAGCTCAGCGCGGTGCGACCGCTACTGCTCGAGCCCGAAACGCCGCTATCGGGTTCGGGCAAATTCGTGTTTTCGGATGAACCCTCGCGTCAGGGGCAAGACGCCACCGAGGATATGCCGATCAGCGAAAACGGCTATGACGATGAAACAGTCGAACTGATCGAGCGCCACGCCGACGGCTTGATCCTCGACGTCGGCGCGGGCTACCGTCCGGTGTATTATAGCAATGTCGTCAACTTCGAAATGATGGATTATGCAACGACCGATGTGGTCGGCCTTGCGCATCGACTGCCCTTTAAGAATGACGCCTTCGACGGCGTCATCTCGATCGCGGTTTTGGAGCATGTGAAGGATCCGTTTCGCTGCGCCGCCGAAATCGCGCGCGTGCTCAAGCCGGGCGGATGGCTGAAGTGCTGCGTGCCGTTTCTGCAGCCTCTGCATGGCTATCCGCATCACTATTTCAATATGACGCATGAAGGACTGCGTACGCTTTTCGAGGGGCATTTGACCATTGAACGGCAGGAGGTCACCAATCCGACGCACCCGATCTGGGCGATCGCCTGGCAGCTGCGCTCCTGGTCGCAAGGTCTTTCGCCCCGCGCGCGCAAACAATTCTTGCGCACGCGCGTTGAAGATCTGATCGCCTATCCCGGACCGCTGCTCGAAAAGCCGTGGGCGCGGGAATTGTCCCGCGAGAAGCTGTTCGAACTCGCCGCCGCGACCATCCTTTACGCGCGCAAGCCCGCGCCGGACTCCACGGCGAGCCCCACCACGACGGCCGCACCGTGACCGAACTCATCGTTCATGAAGGTCACGACGGCTGGCTGTTCCTCACGGGCGGAACGAATTTCGTCACGACGCTCTATGAGCGCGACGGCGGCCATCTGCCGGACGTCAACCTGCGCCGGTGGCGAGACGCCATCAGAGAGCGGAAGCAACGTTGCCAGGCGCTCGGCGTCGCCTACGCCCATCTCGTCGCGCCGGAAAAGCTGACGATCTACGGGCACAAACAAGCGACGCCGCTCGTCGATGTCGATCTCGCGCCAGCGATCCGCCTGCAACAGCTCTTCGAAGGCGGCGCGCGCGCAGCCGGATGGGTCGATCTCGTTTGGCCCATGCGCGAGCGGCGCGACGAGATTGAACTCTACTGGCGCAGCGACACGCATTGGACGCCGGACGGCAGCCTGCTCGCCTATCAACTCTTATGCGACGCGCTGCAGCTGACGCCGAATGCGGACCTTGTGAACCGGCCCTGCAACACGATTCATAAAATCATGGATCTCGGCGGCAAATTCGATCCTCCGCGCTGGGAGCAGATTCGTGAAATCAATTGGATCGCCGGCGCGCAACGCGTTTACGCCAATGCCGTCGTGCGCATCCTCGAAGATCCTGTTCACGGCGGCGACATCCATGTCGGCGCGCATGCGATCTACAGGAACGAGGCGGCGCCCAATAACGTGCGGATTTTGCTGTTTGGCGATTCTTTCGCCGGCGTCGGGCCTGACCGTCTGACGGCGCAGCTCGCCGAAACGGCGCGCGAACTTGTCTTTGTCTGGTCAGCCAATGTCGATTGGCGGCTCGTCAAGCGCGTGAAGCCCGATATCGTCATCACCGAAATCGCCGAGCGCTACATGGCGCTTGCGCCGAACGACCGCTTCAATCTGCGGCGCATAGAGCTTGCGCAGCTCTTCAAGGCGCGGCGCCGCGAAGCCGCAGCCTGGTGGCGCCGCCTTCGCGCGCAATGGGGTCAACGCGCAAAGAAGGGCGCATAGGCGTCGAGCGCTCTGCGCCAGTCGTCGGGGTCGCGGATCAAATCGGCCAGGGCCGCGCCGCGTCGCGTCAGGCGGCGAAACAACCAGTCGCGCTCACGATAGACGCCGGGACCTTCGATGAAATTCAAGTCGGCGAGCGAATCGAGCGCGGCGATGATCTCTGGCCGCGACCTGTGCAGGATCTGCGCGAGTTCGCCGACGGCGACGAAGATCGGCTCTGGCGGCGAGCGCTGGACATCGTCCAGCGCCAGCAGCAGCGCCCTTAGTGCTTCAAACTCGCCGCCATCGATTCGAGTCATTTCAGATGCCCGGCAAGAGCAGTCGAGCGAAGCTACAGTTTCTTAGCTGTCAGGTCGAGTGGAGGTTAGTTCTAAGTCTCGGCACTCTTCTTCGCTTGCTATCCAAGGCGAACATCCAACATATTGGACTCCCCCCCAAGCGCGTCTGGATCAACGCCTGTTTCACGGCTGCAGCGAATCTCGATCACGGGCGTCAGCTACGAGAGCGGTCTTTCAGTCTGTTCCGGGAGCAACTTGCAAAAAAGCGCCTGTAACGAGGAATATCGAATGAGAAAGATTGTCGTCTTCACATGCTGCGCGTTCGCCGCGATGTCGTCGCCTGCGATCGGAAAGCCGGCGACTATTTCCGCCGTAGACGCAGTTCTTTCGCGGCGGACTCCAGCTGCGCGTAAAGCAGAAATCAACCGTCAAATCGCAAGAGCGTGCAATATTTCGCTCTCGAAGTCCGATCTCCGCCGCGCGTCCGCCTTGATTGAAAGGAACAGAAAAAAGGGCTCCGCATGGATTGCCCGTCGGATCAACAATAGCCAGTTGAGCGACGTGTGCGGCTGATAGGGGTATATGTACAAGGCGCCGCCAAGACAGATATCCATGTGAGTCGGCTGCGCGCTATTGATTGACACCACGCCTGGGCGTGGTGTGGAGGGACATCTCGTTGGGGCCGAGCACAGGCCTGAAGCTAGACTGACAACCGCCGCAATTCGAAAACCAATCGGGACGTCGATTATGCCGGCTATCTTCAGCTGCGCCGGTTAGTCTGAATTTTCAACTATTATCGGTGTGAATGGCGGAGAGGGAGGGATTTGAACCCCCGATACGGTTGCCCGTATGCCGCATTTCGAGTGCGGTGCTTTCAACCACTCAGCCACCTCTCCGCGGCTCATGCGTGGCGTGTCGCAGATAGCACGCGCTCGCCCGAGGGATCAAGCGCGAGCTGTCTGCACGCATGCAACTAAATTTCCTCGGCCATGCGCAAAGAGGATGTATGCGTTTGCGTGTGCTCGAAATCGATCGCCACGCGCTGCGCCTCCAGGCGCGCGATTGGGCCCTGGCGGGCGGGTCAAATGGCTGGCTTTCGGCCTCGCCCCTTCTCAACGGTGAGACGGGACTGTCCGGCTTTCGAGGCCGGTCCTAAAAGTATATACAAAGATTGACAGAATGCGGCCGCCTTGGCAGACTGATGACATGAGCTCCACGCGCATTTTCAAATCGGGCAACAGCCTCGCGGTGAGGCTGCCGCGCGGAATCGCCTTTGATGAAGGCGCCGAAGTCGTCGTGCGGCGGCAAGGCGGAAGTCTCGTGGTGACGCCGGCGCGGCTCGATATGGCCGAACTCGTCGCGCGGCTCAAGGCCGCGCCGCCGCCGGCACCGATCGGGCGCCCCGAGTTCAAGCCGCCCAAGCGGCTGTTCGACGCCCGCTAGCGCATGGCGCGCTACCTCCTCGACACCAATATCGTCATCGCCGCTGCGCTCGGCCTTCCCGGCGTGCTCGATCGGCTCTCTGCGCTCGAGATCGGCGACGTGGCGGTCTCGGCGATCAGTCTCGCCGAAACGCGCGCCGCCGCAGCCGCCGCCGAACATAACGGGCGGCTCGCGGAAAATATCGCGCTGCTCGCCGAAAATCTGGACGTGCTGCCCTTCGACCGCGGCGCCGCCGACGCCTATGAGGCGCTGCTCCGCAAAGTAGACCCGAAGCGCCGCCGCACGCTGGATCGAATGATCGCCGCGCAGGCGCTTGATCTCCGCCTCACGCTGATCGCGGCGAACACTGAGGATTTCGATGATATCCCCGGCCTTACGGTCGAGAAATGGGCGTGAGCGCAGCTATCAGCTACTCGACGTCCTCGACGCTCTCTGGACCGCCGTATATTCGCTGGGCGAGAGAGGCTTGCATGAAGTCGTCGAGCTCGCCGTCGAGAACGTCGGAAGGCGTCCCCGACGTGAAGCCGGAGCGCAGATCCTTCACCAGCTGATAGGGCTGCAGCACATAGCTGCGGATCTGATGGCCCCACCCGATCTCGGTCTTTGAGGCCGCCACCTTATTGGCTTCGGCCTCGCGCATCTCGAGTTCGCGTTCATAGAGCCTTGCGCGCAGCATGTTCCAGGCGGTGGCGCGGTTCTTGTGCTGCGAGCGCTCTGCCTGACAGGCGACGACGATGCCGGTCGGAATATGGGTGATGCGGATCGCCGAGTCGGTCGTATTGACGTGCTGGCCGCCGGCGCCTGACGATCTATATGTATCTATACGACAATCGGATTCATTGACGTTCACCTCGATCCGGTCGTCGACCACCGGATAGACCCACACCGAGGCGAAGCTGGTATGGCGGCGGGCGTTGGAGTCGAACGGCGAAATCCGCACCAGGCGATGCACGCCGGACTCGGTCTTCGCCCAGCCATGGGCGTTATGGCCCTTGACGAGCAGCGTGCCCGACTTGATGCCCGCCTCTTCGCCCGGCGTCTCCTCGATCACCTCGACCTTGAATTTGTGCCGCTCGCCCCAGCGGGCGTACATGCGAAACAGCATGCGCGCCCAGTCCTGGCTCTCGGTGCCCCCGGCGCCGGAATGAACCTCGATGAAGGTGTCATTGGCGTCGGCCTCGCCGGAAAACAGCGCCTCGGTCTGGCGGGCGCGCACCATCTTGAGGATGGTTTTCAGCGCCTCGACGCCCTCTTTTTCGGTCTCCGCGTCGCCCTCGGACTCGCCAAGCTCGACAAGCGTCAGCGCGTCTTCGAGCTCACGCTCGAGGCTTGAGAGCGCTCCCATCTGCTCTTCGAGCTGGGTGCGCTCGCGCATCAATTTTTGCGCGGCTTCGGGATCGTTCCAGAGTTCCGGATCTTCCGCCCGGACGTTCAGTTCGGCGAGGCGCCGTTGCGAGGCGTCGACGTCAAAGATGCCTCCTCAGCAGTCCGATGGACTGCTCGATGTCGGCTTTCAGCGCAAGCGGTTCGGCGCGCATGGTTTTCCCAGGTTGCACTCGGCGGGCGGTCTCGCCCCTGTCGGCGCGGAAACTAGGGGGCGCGCGCACGCCTGTAAACCCCCGCAACTCTCGAAACGAGCGTCAAAAACTCCTGTCCGCCGGCCGGTCGTCCCGACGCTCCGGCGCGGCCGGGCGCTGGTCCTCGCTCTCCGGCGCGCCGGCAAGTCCCCAGCGGCGCATAAGGAAAAGCGCCGTCGCTGAGGCGAGCACGCAGAGAATCGTCGCGTAAAACGTGCCGTTCTCGTCCTCCGCGAACAGCAGATTCTTGGTGTTCATGCCAAAATAGCCGGTGACGAAGGTCGCCGGCAGCAGCAGCATCGTCGTCACCGTCAAAGCATAGAGCCGATCGTTGGTCTCCAGGCTGAGGATGGCGTTGAGCTCGTCCTGCAGGAGACGGGCGCGCTCCTGAAGGCTCGTGACGTCCTGAGTCAGCGCGCCGGCGTGTTGAATGAGCCTTGCCGCGGCGTCGCGCAGATCATTGTCCCGCTGTTCGTCGGCCTCCTCCTCGATCGTTTCGAGGCGCGCCACCGTCGACGACAGGCCGCTGATCTGGCGCGCCAGACGCACGGCGTCGCGCCGCGCGGCGCTGAGCGCCGGCCGCGCCTGGCGGCCGCGCTGATCGATGATGCGGTCCTCGACGCGATCGAAGGCCGCGCCGAGTTCGGCGGCTTTGCGCGCCAGCCCGTCGATCAGCGCATCCGTCAGCATTTCGAACAGATCGATCGGCGAGGTGAGACGCGCGCCGCGATTGATGGCGATGTGCGCCGCCTCGACGCTGTCCATCGGCAGCCGTCGCGCGCTGATGAAAAAGCTTGCGCCAGCGGCGAAGCGCACAAAGTCGGTGCGCGAGGTAGGCCCGCCGAGATCGCGCTCATAGTCGAGCAGCGCGCCGCTGACCATCCCTTCCGAATATTCGAGATGCTGGTGGTCGACGGGATCGCACAGCGAATCGCGCGCATCTTCGGAAAGCGCCGCGATGCGCGCCAGCAGCGGGCGTGTGCGCACGTCGGCGAGATCCATGTGCAGCCACACGAATCCCTCGCGCGGCGCGCCGATACTTTCGAAGTCTTCGGCCGTTCCGGGCTCGGCCTCGCCCGCGTGGTTGAACCGCACGAACCAAAGACATCCGGGAATGTCGGCGCGCGGCGCTTGTGCGAGGAGGTCTATGCTCATGGCGGCGCTCATGGGAAGGCGCAAAGAAAGAACAGGTCGATTGATAACAGCCTTACGACGCTTGTGGGTCAATCCTCCGAGAGCCGGGTCTTCCCCGGCCCGTGCGGTTCGATCAGCGCGGCGAAATCATGCGGCTCCTTGCGGGCGCGCCGAAGCGCGGCGTCGAGAAACTCGGTGAAGGCGTCGATATCGCGCGCTTCGGTCCGGTGGTTGATGATCGCGGCGCGGATCGCCGGGACCCCGTCGAGGATCGTCAGCGACGGCGCCGCCTCGCCGCGCTCATGCAGCTCCATGACGATTTCGCGCGCCAGCGAACCGTCCGCATCGTCCTTGACGCCGAAGCAGACGATGTTGAGCGTCACCGGCGCGCGCAGCGCGAAAGCGTCCGATTGCGCGATCCACGCCTCGAGCCGCTTCGCCATGCGGCAGGTCTGCTCGATACATTGGCCCAAACGCTTGGCGCCGAAGGTTTCGATGGTGAACCAGGTCTTGAGCGCACGAAAGCTGCGCGACAGGTCGGGGCCGAGATCGCAAGGCCAGGTGTCGCCCGCCGCGAGGCCGCGCGGCGCGCGGGTCAAATAGGCGGCGTTGGCCGCGAAGGCGCGCTTATGGGCCGCCTTGTCGCGCACCAGGAAGAAGCCGGCGTCATAGGGGACGTGCAGCCATTTATGGAAGTCGAAGGCGACGCTGTCGGCGCGCTCCAGCCCCTTGACCAACGGCTTGAGCGCCGGCGAGAGCGCCGCCAGCGCGCCGAACGCCCCATCGACATGGAACCACAAATCCTCGGTGTGCGCGACGTCGGCGAGCCGGTCGAGCGGATCGATCGCGCCGGTGTCGACCGTGCCCGCGGTGCCGACGATCAGAAACGGCCTGAAGCCCGCCGCGCGGTCGGCGGCGATGGCGCGGCGAAGATCGCGCACTTTCATTGCGCGCCGCTCGTCCGAAGGAATGAGGCGCAGATGCCGCGCCCCAAGCCCGGCAAGCTCCATCGCCTGGCGCACGCAATTATGCGCTTCGCGCGACGCATAGGCGATGAGCTGGCCCGGAAGCGCGCAGAGCCCGTTAAGCCGCACGTCCTTATCGCCATAGGCCTGGTCGCGCGCGACGAGCAGGCACAGGAAGTTGGCGATCGAGGTTCCGGTGACGAAAACGCCGCTCGCGTCGGACGGAAAGCCGAAAGCCTGCGCCATCCAGGCGGCGATCTGGCGCTCGACATCGATGGCGATGTGATTGCGACCGCCGCAGTTCGAGTTCATGCCGGCGGCGAGCATTTCGGCGATCATGCCAGCCGGCGTGCCCGCGCCCTGGGCCCAGCCCATGAACATCGGATGGGTGTTGCCGGTCGCGAATGGCTTGATATAGCGGTCGAAATCCTCGAGCACGGCGGAGAACTCGCGGCCTTCTTGCGGAAGGTCGCGTTTGAAGCGGGCCCGGGCCTCTTCGCTTGGCTCGATCCAGACCGGGCGCTCGCGCAGATCGCGCAGATTGTCGAGCATCATATCGAGCGCGCGATGGCTCTCGGCGCGAAATTCGTCCCAGTTTTCGGGGTCGAGATTTACCGGCATGTCTAGAGCCTCGCGCGCCGGCGGCTCGGTGGAGGCGCAACCACGGTTGCGAAAGATCGCGCGAAGGCGTTTCACCCTTCTGCAAATAGCCGGGTTTCACTGCCCGGCGCAACCTCGCTTATTTTCCGATGCTTACGGCCACAGAGCCGACATGTTCGACCTCGCCGTCGACGATGTCGCCGGGAAGGAGCGGTCCAACGCCCGAGGGCGTGCCGGTGAAGATGAGATCGCCGGGCGCAAGCGCGACATTTCGCGACAGCGCCGCGATGATTTCCGGAACGCTCCAGATAAGATCGCTAAGGTCGCCCGCCTGTCGCAGCACGCCATTGACGGAGAGCGCGATGCGCCCCCGCGTCGGATGGCCGATGGCGGCGACGGGGCTGATCGCGCCGATGGGCGCTGAATGGTCGAAGCCTTTTGACATGTCCCACGGCCAGCCGGCGCTGCGCGCCGCCGCTTGCAGGTCGCGCCGGGTCAGGTCGACGCCGGCGGCATAGCCGAAGACGCAGTCGAGCGCCCGCGCCGCCGGAATATCGGCGCCCCCCGCGCTCAGCGCCGCGACCAGCTCGATCTCGTGGTGAAGATTATGCGTCAGCGTCGGATAGGGAATGGTCGCGCCGCTCTCGACCACCGCGTCGGCGGGCTTGGAGAAGAACACCGGCGGCTCCGCGTCCCCGCCCTTGGCGGGGTCCTTTCCCATTTCGCGGGCGTGGGCGGCGTAGTTCAGCGCGATGCAGAAGATCCGCCGCACGGGAAATCGGCGCGCGTCTTGCGCGATAGCGACGCTTGGAAAGGGCGGCGGCGGAAAGATGAACTCAGCGGACATTCTGTTGGCTTCGCGCTTGGCGGCGGATCAGTCGAAATCGGCAGGGTCGAAGCTGCGCAGCGTGCCGCAGAATTCGCAAGTGACGCCGATGCGGCCGTCGTCGCCGATCATATCGCTGCGCTCTTGCGGCGAGAAGCTCCTCAAGAGCTTGTCGATGCGCTCGCTCGAACAGCGGCAGAATTCCTCGAGGGCGCGTTCAGTGAAAACCTTGACGCCGCGCTCATGGAAAAGGCGATAGAGCAGGCGCTCGCTCGAAAGCGCCGGATCGACCAGTTCGTGGTCTTCGAGAGTCGCGGCGAGCGCCTGGCCTTCGGTCCAATGGTCGCTGTCGTCCTCGGAAGGCTCCTCCGCCCCGTCCGGCGCGTCGCCGGGCGGAAGATCGCGGGCGCGCGCGCCGCCGGGCGGCAAATATTGCAGCAGCAGTCCGCCGGCGCGCCAACTGGCGCCCTGCGGCGTGACGATTTCGGCGACGGCGAGTCTGACGAAGGACGGGATCTGCTCCGATTGCCGGAAATAGATATGCGCGGCTTCGGCGAGGCTCTCGCCCTCGAGCGGCACGACGCCCTGGTAGCGCGCCGCGTCTTCCTCGCGTTCAATGGTGAGCGCCAGATGACCGCGTCCGAACAGCGCCGCCGGCGAAGCGTCGCGTATTTGGGCGACGCGCTCGGCGTCGAAACGGGCGAAGCCGCGCAGCTTCCCCGGCGCATCATAGTCGACGACGAGCATATCGACGGGCCCGTCGCTGCGCGTCTGCAGCTGAAAGCGTCCATGCGATTCGAGAATCGAGCCGAGCAGCGCGGCGAGCGCCACCGCTTCGCCGAGCAGGCGCGCGACCTGCGGCGGATAGGCGTAATGGCTCAGGATGGAATCGACCGTGGGGCCGAGACGCACGACGCGGCCGCGCAGGTCGAGCGCTTCGACCGCGAAGGGCAGGACCCGGTCATCCTCGGAATGGAGCGCGACTGGCCGGCTCGGCGCCGAGCCCCCGCCTTGCGGCATCAGAACTGCCCCGGCGCGAGACACCA
This sequence comes from Methylocystis sp. L43, assembly GCF_015709525.1. GTDB lineage: Bacteria > Pseudomonadota > Alphaproteobacteria > Rhizobiales > Beijerinckiaceae > Methylocystis. Next base: position 254,643 of record NZ_JADNRA010000035.1, read on the forward strand.
GCACAGCACGCCTTTCTGCGCGTGAAGGCGGTTCTCGGCTTCGTCGAAGACCACCGACTGCGGTCCGTCGATCACTTCCGCGGTGACTTCCTCGCCGCGATGCGCCGGCAGACAATGCATGAAGACGGCATGCTTGGCGGCCGCGCGCATCAGTTTCGAGTCGACCTGATAGGGCGCGAGCGCGGCGCGGCGCTGGTCCTCGTCCGCGTCGCCCATCGACACCCAGCAGTCAGTGATGACGGCGTCGGCGCCGTCCACCGCCTCATAGGCGTCGCGCGTCAGATTCATCTTCGCGCCATTGGCTTTCGCCCAGCTGACCAGATCTTCCGAGGGCGCAAAGTCCGCCGGCGTCGCCACATTGATCGTGAAGCCCAGGCGGCCGGCGGCATGCACCCAGCTTGCAAGCACATTATTGGCGTCGCCGCTCCAGGCCACCGTGCGCCCTTCAATCGGACCGAGATGCTCCTCGAAGGTCAGCACGTCCGCCATCACCTGGCAGGGATGCGACTGTTTGGTGAGCCCATTGATGACCGGCAGATTGCCAAAACGCGCCAGCTCCATGAGATCGGGATGCGACAGAATGCGCACCATGATCGCGTCGAGAAAGCGCGCGAGCACGCGCGCCGTATCGGCGATGGTTTCGCCGCGGCCAAGCTGCATTTCGGCGCCGGTCAACATGATCGTCTGGCCGCCGAGTTCGCGCATCGCGATGTCGAAGGACACGCGCGTGCGGGTCGACGGCTTGTCGAACACCATGCCGAGATATTTGCCGACGAGCGGTCGTTCGGTCGCCTCGACGCCTTTGACGCGGCGCGCCTTGAGCGACTTGGCGAGATTAAGAATGCGGCGCAGCTCTTCGCCGGAGTGATCGGAAAGATCGAGAAAGCTGCGCGGCCGCGTCAACGAATGGGCGGTCATCACGCAGCTCCGAGCTTTTCAATGGGCGCGGCGAGCCGGGCGCATGCGGCGAAAAGGCGCGCCACCGCCGCCGCGACGTCGCTCTCGTCAATGATGAGCGGCGGCAAAAGGCGCACGACATTGTCGCCGGCGAGCACCGTCAACAGGCCTTCGGCGCGAGCGGCGGCGGCGAAGTCGCCATTCGGAATTCGCGTCTTGAGGCCGAACATCAGCCCTTCGCCGCGGATCTCTTCGATGAGCGACGGATAGCGGTCCTCGAGCTCCGCCAGCCGCTGGCGCAACAGCCCGCCAAGCCGCGCGACTTGCGCCATGAAGCCCTCCGCGAGCACGACGTCGAGAACGGCGCCGCCCACCGCCGTCGCCAGCGGATTGCCGCCAAAGGTGGAGCCGTGTGCGCCGAGCGTCATGCCTTTGGCGGCCTCGCGCGTCGCGAGGCACGCGCCGAGCGGAAATCCGCCGCCCAGCCCCTTGGCGAGCGCCGCAATATCGGGCGCGACGTCGGCATGTTCGCAGGCGAGGAATTTTCCGGTGCGGCCGACGCCGCATTGCACTTCATCGAACACCAGCAGCAGCCCGCGCGCGTCGCAAAGCTCCCGTAGCCGCGCCAGAAACGACGGCGAAAAGACTCTTAGACCGCCTTCTCCCTGAATCGGTTCGAGCAGGACGCCCGCGGTTTCCTGCGTGATCGCCGCCTCGACGGCGCCAAAATCGCCAAAGGGAACCTGATCGAAGCCCTCGACGGGCGGCCCGAACCCATCAAGATATTTTGCATTGCCGCCCGCGGCGATCGTCGCGAGCGTGCGGCCATGGAAGGCGCCTTCGAACGTGATCAGTCGATAGCGTTCCGGCTGTCCGTTGACCGCGTGGAATTTGCGCGCCGTCTTGATCGCGCACTCCACCGCTTCCGCGCCGGAATTGGTGAAAAAGACCAGATCGGCGAATGTGGCGTCGCAGAGCCGCTCCGCGAGCCGCTCTGCCTGCGGGATGCGAAAGAGATTGGAGACATGCCACGGTTCTTCCGCCGCGCGCTTTAAGGTCTCGACGAGGTGCGGATGATTGTGGCCGAGCGACAGTACGGCGACGCCCGCGCTAAAATCGAGATAGCGGTCGCCGTTTTCCGCAATCAGCCACGCGCCTTCGCCATGCTTGAATGCAAGATCGGCGCGCGGATAGGTCGGATAAAGCGCTGACGTCAAAAGCCCTGCTCCATGCTCCCGTCGCTGGCTCCGGCCAGAGGAGGCTTAAAAAAACAAAGCGCCGCCCTATTAGGGCGGCAGTTCAGAACGGATTTTATGCGCGCCGCCCGACGCGGTCAAATCCATGGCGCGGTTCGATATTGGCGATCAAAGCCGCCGGGCGCGGCCGCGCAAGGGTGAGTTCTGCGGGCAACAGTCTCGCCGAAAGCCTGTTGAGAACGCCAGCGCGCGCTTGCCAGCGCGACTCGCGCATGATTCAAAGTAAACAGAAAGTTTCTAGTCAGCGCCCGCGTAATTCGTTTGGGCGTGTTCTCTCGAGTGTTGATGCGCATCACATCGCCGCAGGGCTTCAGGCCTGCGCAGCGGTCGGAAGAAAATCCGATCCGCGCTCGACCCGAAAGAATGGAGAAGCCTAATGTCATGGACCGACGAACGCGTCGAACTGCTCCGCAAGCTTTGGAGCGATGGTCTCAGCGCCAGCCAAGTGGCGGCTGAACTTGGACCGGGCATCACCCGCAACGCTGTGATCGGAAAGATCCATCGTCTGGGACTCGCCGAACGCGCCAAGACGGCGAGCGCGCAGCGGCCGCGCGTCGCCAAGGCTCCTCGCCCGACGCACCCGCGCATGAACGGCGTCTCCTCGCATGGCAATCTGGCGCTCGCTTTCGCGCCGCATGCGCTGGCGGCGCCCCGGCGTGCGCCTGAAGAAGAGGTGGTGATCCCGATCTCGGAGCGCGTCACGCTCATGGAGCTCCGCGAATCCATGTGTCGCTGGCCGATGGGCGACCCGACGTCGGCGGATTTCCGCTTCTGCGGCGGCAAGTCGACGATCGGCGGCGGCCCCTACTGCGGCTATCACGCGCGCGTCGCCTATCAGCCTGCGCAGGATCGCCGCCGCGCGCGCGATCAGTTCAGAGCGCAGCGTTACGCGTGAACCGCGTCGGACACGTCACTCGTGTCCGAATGTTTCGTCGAAAGAATAGCCCGCGCCGCGCACCGTGCGGATCGGATCCTTCTCACGGCCGCGGATCAGGGCCTTGCGAAGCCGTCCGACATGGACGTCGACCGTGCGCTCGTCGATCTCCGCCGACATGCCCCAGACGCTGTCGAGCAGCTGCGCCCGCGTGAACACGCGTCCGGGCTTCTCCATAAAATATTCGAGCAGCCGGAATTCGGTCGGACCGAGGTGGATTTCGCGGCCGGATCGCCGCACGCGACGGGTGTCGCGGTCGAGGTCAATATCGCCGAGCGTAAGCCGTGAGGCGACGCGCTCGGGCCGCGCCCGGCGCAGCAGCGCGCGCACCCGCGCCATCAGTTCCGGAGTCGAAAACGGCTTGACGACATAATCATCGGCGCCGACCGAAAGGCCGCGCACGCGCTCGCCTTCCTCGCCGCGCGCGGTCAGCATGATCACCGGCATGTCTCGGGCGCTGTCGCGGGCGCGCAGGCGTCGGCAGATTTCAAGTCCAGAAACGCCCGGCAGCATCCAGTCGAGAATGACAAGATCGGGCGGCGACTCGGCGAGCCGCAGCTCGGCTTCATCGCCATTGTCGACATGCTCGACCTGATAGCCTTCGGCTTCAAGGTTATACACGAGCAGCGTCGCGAGCGACGTCTCGTCCTCGACGACGAGGATTCGCGGCGCCCGATCGCTTTTCCCGCTCCGCTGCAGGACGGCGGACGACACGTCGCTCATTGCGCCGCCTCATCCTTTACGCCGAAGTCGGGGGCGCGCGTTTTTGGCCGCTCCGTGGGCATCGCTTCGCCGGTGACCAGATAAACGACCGTCTCCGAGATGTTGGTCGTGTGATCGCCGATCCGCTCCAGATTCTTTGAGCAGAACAGGAGATGCGTGCAGAAGGATATGTTGCGCGGATCCTCCATCATGAAGGTGAGGAGATCGCGGAACACCGAATCCTCCAGCGCGTCGAGATCGGAATCGTTCTGCCAGACCGCGCGCGCCCGCTCGGTGTCGCGCAAGGCGTAGGCGTCCAGCGCGTCCTTAAGCTGCATCGCGGCGATTTCATGCATCGACTTCAGACCGACGATCGCACGCGGCACGCGCGCCTCCGACACGATCTTGAGCGTTCGCTTGGCGATGTTCTTGGCCAGATCGCCGACCCGCTCGATGTCGCCGGAAATGCGGATCGCGGCGATGCATTCACGCAGATCGACCGCAAGCGGCTGCCGGCGCGCGATGGTGAGAATGGCGTTCTCCTCGATTTCGCGCTGCAACGCGTCGAGCCGCGGATCGCTGGAGACGACGCGGTGGGCGAGGTCGACGTCGAAGGCCGACAAAGCGTCCATCGCCTCCGCCAGCATTTTCTCCGCGACGCCGCCCATTTCAGCGATGCGACGTCCCAGGGCTTCAAGGTCCCGGTCGTAGGATTTAACAATATGATCGCTCATGAGCGCCGTCCTTGAATCGCTGGTTTAGCCAAAACGGCCGGTGATGTAGTCGAGCGTGCGCTTCGCTTGGGGCTTGTTGAACACGTCGTCCGTCTCGCCGAATTCGACGAGTTCGCCGAGATACATGAACGCCGTGTAATCAGAGACGCGCACCGCCTGCTGCATGTTGTGGGTGACGATCGCTATGGTGTAGCGGCTCGCCAGTTCGTCGATCAGCTCCTCGACCTTCGCCGTCGAAATCGGATCGAGCGCCGAACACGGTTCGTCAAACAGAATGATCTCCGGCTGCACCGCGACGCTGCGCGCGATGCAGAGGCGTTGCTGCTGGCCGCCGGAAAGGCCAAGTCCGCTCGTCTGCAGCTTGTCCTTCACCTCGTCCCACAGAGCGGCGCCGCGCAGCGCGCCTTCGACGCGCGCGTCCATGTCGGCGCGCGGCAGTTTCTCGTATAGCCGAATGCCGAACGCGATGTTCTCATAGATCGACATTGGAAAGGGCGTCGGCTTTTGGAACACCATGCCGATGCGCGAGCGCAAGGCGTTAATGTCGACCGCCGGATCGAGAATATTCTCGCCGTCGAGCAGCACCTCTCCTTCGGCGCGCTGGCCGGGATAGAGATCATACATGCGGTTCAAGACGCGCAGCAGCGTGGACTTGCCGCAGCCCGAGGGGCCGATGAAGGATGTCACCTTATTGGCGTATAAGGGCATGGTGACGTCTTTGAGCGAACGCGACTCGCCGTAAAAGAAGTCAAGATTCCGCATTGAAACCTTGGTCAGCGGCGCCTTTACTTGAGCAATTTGAGCAGCGGCGTTCATTTCGAGTTCCTCCGCCCGGCGCTGAGCGCGCGAGCCGCGATCGAGAGAGCGAGAACAGCGACAGTGATAAGCAGCGCGCCGGTCCAGGCGAGCTGCTGCCAATCCTTGTAGGGCGACAGGGCGAACTGGAAGATGACGACCGGCAGGCTCGCCATCGGCGCGGTGAGGTCGCTGCTCCAGAACTGATTGTTGAGCGCGGTGAAGAGCAGTGGCGCCGTCTCTCCAGAGACGCGCGCCACAGCGAGCAACACGCCGGTGATCAGTCCGGCCTTGGCGGCGCGATAGGCGACCTTGGCAACGACATGCGCACGGGGCGCGCCGAGCGCCGAAGCCGCCTCGCGCATCGAACCGGGCACAAGCAGCAGCATGTCCTCGGTGGTTCGCACGACGACAGGGACGACCAACAACGCCAGCGCCACGGCGCCGGAAATCCCCGAGAAGTGGCCCATCGGATGCACCAAGACGGTGTAGACGAAGAGGCCGATGACGATCGACGGGGCGCTGAGCAGGATATCGTTGATGAAGCGCACGATCATCGTGAGCTTCGAATAGCGTCCATATTCGGCCATATAAGTGCCGGCCAGCATGCCCAGCGGCGTGCCGATGGCGACGCCGATGATCGTCATGACAAGCGATCCGGCGATGGCGTTGAGAAGGCCGCCCTTGCTGCCGGGCGGCGGCGTCATCTCGGTGAAGACCGCTGGCGACAGGCCGCGCACGCCCTCATAAACGAGAGAGCCGAGGATCAAGGCCAGCCAGGAAAGGCCGAACACAGCGGCCACCCAGCACAGCGTGGTGGCGGCTGAGTTGGCGCCGCGGCGTGAAGCATAAAGCGACATGAGCTCGTTCTTTCTTACGCCGACTTCTGCTCGATGCGCATCAGCATGTAACGCGCCAGAGCGAGAACGAAGAAGGTGATGACGAAGAGGATGAGGCCAAGTTCGATCAGCGCCGAAGTGTAAAGATCGCCGACCGCTTCGGTGAACTCATTTGCGATGGTCGCAGAGATCGTCGTGCCGGGCGCGAGCAGCGATCCGGAAATCTTGTGCGCGTTGCCGATGACGAAAGTGACGGCCATTGTCTCGCCGAGCGCGCGGCCCAGGCCCAGCATCATGCCGCCGATCACGCCGACGCGCGTGTAAGGGACGACGACATAGCGCATCACTTCCCATGTCGTGGCGCCGATGCCCCAGGCCGCTTCTTTCAGCACCGGCGGCACGGTCTCGAAGACGTCGCGCGAGATCGAGGCGATGAAGGGCAGCACCATGATCGCGAGAATGAAGCCCGCGGTCAGCATGCCGATGCCGTAAGGCGGACCGGCGAAGAGCGTCGAGAAAAACGGAATGTCGCCAAAGGCCGATATAAGCGCCGGCTGCACATGCGACTGCAGAAACGGCGCCAGCACGAAGAGGCCCCAGATTCCGTAGATGATCGACGGGATGCCGGCGAGAAGCTCGATCGCGACGCCGATCGGCCGGCGTAACGCATGCGGACAAAGCTCGGTAAGGAAGGTGGCGACGCCGAGGCCGACCGGCACCGCGATCACCATGGCGATGATCGATGTGACGAGCGTGCCATATATCGCCGCCGCTGCGCCGAAGTTCTCGGTGACCGGGTTCCAGGCCTGCGACGTGAGGAAGCCAAACCCAAATGCCTGCATCGCTGGCCAGGAGCCGTGGACCAGCGAGACGATGACGCCGCCCAGGATGATAAGCACGACGACAGCCGCCGCGCGCGTCACCTGATAAAACACGCGATCGATCAGCGCGATGCGCGCCAGCACGCGCGTGCGCTCTACGATCACAGACTGCGAGGCTTGTTGCTCCAAAGCTATATCCGACACGTCGCCCGCTCCATTCAATTCACGCCGACTCGGCTCGATCGACAGCATTTCACCCGCTCCCGGCGCCGCTCCTCGGCGTCATGATCTTCCCGACGACAGTATGAACGGCCGTCGGGATCTATTCGCGATCAGCGCCGTCCGGCTAATGCGACAGGGGTTTGCCGTCCGCGCTCTTTACATTCGCCCAGCTCTTCTTGATGAGCTCGACCACCGGCTTCGGCATGGGAATATAGTCGAGTTCCTCCGCCATCTTGCCGCCATTGGCGAAAGCCCAGGAGAAGAATTTGAGCGCCTCAGCCGCATCGGCTTCGGACTTAGGCTCCTTGGGCAGCAAGATGAAGGTCGCCGCCGTTATCGGCCACGCCTTGGCGCCCGGCTCATTCGTCAGAATTTCGTAGAAACCTTCGGCATGCGACCAGTCGGCGCCGGCGGCCGCCGCCTGGAACGTCTCCATGCTGGGCGGGACGACCTTGCCGTCCTTATTGACCATCTTGGTATAGGTCAGCTTGTTCTGCTTGGCGTAGGCATATTCGACATAGCCGATTGCGCCTTTGGTGTTGGCGACGTTGTTGGCGACGCCCTCATTGCCCTTGGCGCCGATGCCGACCGGCCATTCGACCGACGTGTTCTCGCCGACCTTCGACTTCCAGTCGGGCGAAACCTTCGAGAGATAGTTCGTGAAATTGAAAGTCGTTCCAGATCCGTCGGAGCGATGAACGACGACGATCGGCTGCGACGGCAGCTTCGCCTTCGGATTGAGTTTCTTGATCGCCGCATCGTCCCATTTGGCGATTTCGCCGAGGAAAATTTTCGCGACGGTCGCGCCATCGAGCGTGAGGTCGCCGCCGGCGACGCCTGCGAGATTGATCACCGGCACGATGCCGCCAATCACTTGCGGCCACTGAACAAGACCCGCCGCCTGAAGCTCCTCGGCCTTGAGCGGCTGGTCCGACGCGCCAAACGTGACGGTGCGCGCCTTAACCTGCTTGATGCCGCCGCCCGACCCGATGGACTGATAGTTAAGCCCATTGCCGGTATCCTTCCGATACGCCTCGGCCCATTTGGCGTAGATCGGATAGGGGAAGGTTGCGCCGGCGCCGGAAATGTCTATGGCGGCAGCCCCGCCGCACATGACGGCGAGCGCCAGCGCCGCGCCAGCGCCGCGCCTGAAAATCGTCGAGATCATTTGAAGGTCTCTTTTGCTCGAGAACGGACTTGCGATGCGCCCCGCGTCATCGCGCGGGAGAAACTACTGGCCCGACAACAGCTTTTTGTGACGAAAAGATTACAGTATGATGACAGTAAATATGCTTGTAATTTATATACTTATCATATTTACGCTGAATCGCTCGCCGGCAGAATGACGCGAAACAGCGTTCCCTCGCCCAGCGCAGACTCGATCCCGAGCCGGCCGCGGTGGCGCAGCACGATATGTTTGACGATGGCGAGGCCCAATCCAGTGCCGCCTTTCGCGCGGCTCTTGCCGGCGTCGACCCGGTAGAAACGTTCCGTCAGACGCGGAATATGCTCCGGCGCGACGCCGGGACCATAATCGCGCACCGAGAGAACGACGAGCGCCCCCTTGCGGGCCAGCGAGATGTCGATGGGCTTGCAGCCGCCATCGTCGCCACACCCGTATTTCAGGGCGTTCTCGACGAGATTCTCAATCACCCGGGCAAGCTCGTCCCGATCTCCCGGCGCGACGACGTTCGGCTGCAGATCGAGATTGATGGCGACGCCCCTGTCTTCGGCCATCTGCGACAGCGTGTCGACGATATGCGCGACGAGCAGCGTGAGATCGACGGGCGTCGCGGGCCGCAGATGCATGTGCTGCTCGATGCGCGAGAGCGACAGCAGATCGTCGACGAGGCGCGCCATCCGCTGTGCCTGTTCGCGCATGATGCCGAGGAATTTGTTGCGGGTCACGGCGTCCTCGCGCGCCGGACCTTGCAAGGTTTCGACAAAACCCAGCAGCGAAGCGAGCGGCGTGCGCAGCTCGTGACTGGCGTTGGCGACGAAGTCGACGCGCATGCGCTCGACGCGCCGGGATTCGGTCAGATCGCGCAGGCTGACGACGGCGGCCGGCTCGAAGCCTTCGATTTGCATCGGCGCGACATGCGCTTCAAACCAGCATTCCACCGGCAGGCGTTCGACCCAGACGGTCTTCTCCGCCTCGCCGCCGGCGAGCACGCGCGCCACGGCGTCGAGCATGTCGGGCGAGCGAAGGCTGCGGGAGAGCGGTTCGCCAGGCCGAATGGCCGGGGAGAGCGCCTGCGCCGCGGCATTGACGGCGGCGACATGGGTTTCGGAGTCGATGACGAAGATCGGCTCCGGGAGCGCGTTGATGACTGGCGCGAGGAGATCGATCGCCTGATCGCGCCATTTGCGCCGCTGGGTCGACAGACTCATGGCGACTGGTCCGGCGCCGTTCAATTCGAGCGCTCCTCCAAAATGCGCGCAATCGCATCCCGCAATGTCGTCCAGCGGCGCGCGCCCTCGTCGGCGCCAAGAAGCGCAAGCGCGACGACGAATGGAAGAAAGTAATAGATCATGCGAAACAGAAGCAGCGACGCCAGAATGCTTTCATGCGACGACGCCGGGATGGCGTGCAGCATCGTCGCCTCGAAGACGCCGATGCCGCCGGGCGCATGGCTGATCACGCCCAGGATGCAGGCGACGACATAGACCGCGACGAAGGGCACAAAGTCCAGCGGGACGCCCTCGGGAAGCAGCACATAGAGCGCGCCTGCGGCGCAGCACAGGTCGGCGACCCCAAGCGCGAACTGCGCCAAAGTCGGGATGAAACCCGGCAGCTCGAGAGCATGGCCGCGAAGCCGAATGCTGCGGCGATCAACCGTCACCCAGGCGAAATAAAAGAGCACGCCGGCAAGTATGAGCACGCCGGGAATGATGTGAAGGAAGGCCGGCAAGCCATCGAGCCCCGCAAGCGCGTCCGCGCCATAGATGAAGCCTATGCCCATCACCAGCGTCATCCCGAGCCAGAACGTGACGCCGGCGAAGACGGTGATGTTGGCGACCTGCAGCGCGTTCAATGCGACGCGCGAGTAGATCCAGTAGCGCACGGCCGCACTGGTGATGATAGGAAATCCGAGGTTGAAGGAAATGGCGTAGCTTGCGAAGGACGCGAGCGCAGCGACCCTGTAGGGCGCACGCGTTCTCATATGATAGAGCGCGACGACGTCATAACCCGTCAGAAAAAGATAGGAGAGCGTAGAGAGGGCCAAGGACGCGAGAATCTGCGCGCCGCTGGTCGCGCGAAAAGCGTTCAGCAGATCGGCGTAGCTGAGGCTTGAGAGCGTTCGGCCCAGAATATAAGCGGCCAGCGCAAAGACGGCGAGACTGGCCGCCACGCCCAGCGCGCCGAGCGCGCCTCTCGGCAGCCGTTCACGCAGCGACTCAAAAAATCTGCCGCTTGCTTGTGGCCTCACGACGGGCAGTCCCGGCGTTGTGGCTTCGAACACATCGTTATCGCGCGGGGTCAAGCCGCCCTCGCATCCAGCGCCCGGATCTCGGAGCCTTCAATGAACAACCCTCGTACTCGTCATCTCGCTCGAAGCTTGCCTTTGTTTTCTCGCAAGCGTCATCCGGTTCAATCCCTCGATCATGTCATGGCGATGACTGGCATGGCGATGACTGGCATGGCGATGACTGGCACGACGATGACTAGCACGATCTGCGTCGCGCGCGCCTCTCAAAAGGTTGGCGCTCGGCGATTGGACGTCAAGCCTGCGCCTGTTTCTCAGAGGCTGAAGCGTGACCGACCGTCCTGCGCCTTAGGCGCAGGTTCCGAAAAAGTGACAGACTTTTTCGATGAGAACCTGCTCCAATGTTTTGATTTTGAGCGATTCCTTATCGATCACATGATTCCATGTGATCGGGAAGCGCTCTAAGCGCAAATCTTGACCTGCCGGGCCGGTGAACTAGCTGCCTGCGGGGCGGCGGGAGGCGGAAAGCCTGTAAGAGGAACGATCCATCATGCGCATGATCCCGAAGGAAATGCAGGCCTGCATTGACGCCTGCTTGAACTGCTATCAGATGTGCTTCGGCATGGCGATGACCCATTGCCTCGAGGAAGGCGGCGAGCATGTGAAGCCCAAACATTTCCGGGCGATGATCGCCTGCGCCGATATGTGCCGCAACAGCACGCAAATGATGCTGATGAATTCGCCGCTGGCCAATCAGATGTGCGCGCTTTGCGCCGAGGCTTGCGAAACCTGCGCCAAGGAGTGCGATCCTATTCCGGACATGAAGGAATGCGCCGACGAATGCCGTCGCTGCGCCGAGGAATGCCGCAGAATGTCCAAACAGAAATTGGCCGCATAATTTACTGCGCGAATACCATGCGACCGGCTTGGCGGCTATTTGCCGCCAAGCCCCAAAATATAGCTCGCCAGCGAGTCGATCTCTTCGCGGGCAAGAATGATGTTGGGCATGTTCTTGTGCGAAGAGCGCAGGAAAACTTTCAGCGACAGTTCCGTCGTCGAAGGCATGTTGGCGACGTCGATAAAGCGCGGGGCCTTGGGATCCGCGCTCTTGGCCTCTGCGTCGGCGCCAACCGCGTGGCATGAGGCGCATTCGGCTTTGGCGATTTGCGCGCCGGTCGTCGAATCCGCGCTCGCGGCCATCGCCGGCGCCGCAATGAAGGCCAAGCCCACAGACAGCGCTATCCTCATCGCCTTACTCCTCGCCGTTGAGATCCTCGGGACGCGGCTGCAACATGATATTATAGCCGGCGTCGACAAGATGAACTTCGCCCGTCACGCCGCCCGACAGCTCCGACAGCAAATAAAGCGCCGAGCCGCCGATTTCATCAAGCGTGATCATCCGGCGCAATGGACAATGCTTTTTTTGAAAGGCGCCCATCGCCCGCGCGCCTGTGATGCCGGCGCCCGCCATCGTGCGCACCGGGCCGGGCGACAGCGCATTGACGCGAATGCCGCGATCGCCGAAGTCGGCGGCAAGATAGCGCACCGATGAATCGAGCGCCGCCTTCGCCACGCCCATGACGTTATAATTCGGCATGACATGGGTGCCGCCGCCGAAGCTCACCGTCAGCAGCGATCCGCCGTTCTTCATCAGCGTGGCGGCGCGGCGCGCGGCTTCGGTGAAGGAAAAACAGGATATGACAAGCGTGCGAATGAAATTCTCGCGCGAGGTGTCGGCGTAGAGTCCCTTCAATTCGCTTTTGTCGGAATAGGCGATGGAGTGGACGAGAAAATCCATATCGCCCCAGTCGTATTCGAGACGGGCGAACACCTGATCCACCGTCGATATATCCTCGGCGTCGCACGGCAGCACAAGGTTCGACCCGAGCTCCTGCGCGAGCGGCTTGACGCGCTTGCCGAGCGCCTCGCCCTGATAGGTGAATGCGAGCGTCGCGCCGTGGCGCGCAAGAACGCGCGCGATGCCGTAGGCGATCGAATGATCATTGGCGACGCCCATGATGAGGCCGCGCTTACCCTGCATGAGACCGGTTGAAACTGTCATATGGCGATTGTCATCGTAGGAGAGATCGAAAGATCGGGCCTAAGCCCTGCGGAGACGCAAACAGCAAAGAAGAACGGACGTTATGGACCGGCCGCAGCGGCGATACCTCTATCCACGAGCGCCGCTCGTTCGCAATCCATCCATTGGAAGAATCGCCTTCTCCTAAACTCCGGCGGGATTGTCTCGACGTGGATGGCCGGGACAAGCCCGGTCAAGACGCTCGCCGCTGCGGACCTATGCGTCTGGATGCTTGAACACCAATGTCGCATTGGTGCCGCCAAAACCGAAGGAGTTGGACAGCACCGCGCCGAGCTTCACATTGTCGCGCCGCTCGCGCAGGATCGGCATATCAGCGAAATCCGGATCGAGTTCCTCGATATGGGCGCTTTCGCAGATGAAGCCGTTCTGCATCATCAACAGGGAATAGATCGCCTCCTGCACGCCCGTCGCGCCGAGCGAATGGCCGGTCAGCGATTTCGTCGCGGCGATCGGCGGGCACTTGTCGCCGACGCCGAACACTTCGCGCAGCGCCTCGATTTCCTTGGCGTCGCCGACCGGGGTCGCCGTGGCGTGGGGGTTGATATAGTCGATCGGGCATTTCACCGTCGCGAGCGCCTGCTGCATGCAGCGCACCGCGCCCTCGCCCGAGGGCGCCACCATGTCATGGCCGTCCGAGGTCGCGCCATAGCCGGCGACTTCGGCGTAGATCTTCGCGCCGCGCGCCTTGGCGTGTTCGAGTTCTTCGAGCACCAGCACGCCGGCGCCGCCGGCGATGACGAATCCGTCGCGATTCTTGTCATAGGCGCGCGAAGCCGTCGCCGGACGATCATTGTAGGAGGAGGACATCGCGCCCATGGCGTCGAAAAGGACCGAGAGCTCCCACTCCAACTCCTCGCAGCCGCCCGCGAAGATCATGTCCTGCTTGCCGTATTGAATCAGTTCGTAGGCGTTGCCGATGCAGTGATTGGACGTGGCGCAGGCGGATGAGATCGAATAGTTGACGCCCTTGATCTTGAACCAGACCGCAAGCGTCGCCGAAGCTGTCGAAGACATGCTTTTGGGCACGGCGAAGGGACCGACGCGCTTGGGTCCCTTGGTGCGTGTGATATCGGCAGATTCGACAAGCGTGTGGGTCGAGGGTCCGCCGGACCCCATGATGATTCCCGTGCGCTCGTTGGAGATTTCCGCTTCGGTCAGGCCGGCGTCGGCGATCGCCTGATCCATGGCGACATGGTTCCACGCCGTGCCGGTCGCATGGAAGCGCATGGCGCGGCGATCGACGAGCGTCGATGGGTCGAGCGTCGGCATTCCGTAGACCTGCGAGCGGAAGCCGAGTTCGGCGTATTTATCCGCGCGCGAGATGCCCGACTTCGCCTCGCGCAGCGAAGCGATCACTTCCTGGGTGGTGTTGCCGATCGACGACACAATTCCCATGCCGGTGACGACGACTCGTCTCATTGTCCAACTCCTTGGTCCAACTCCTTGGCGGCGCTTTCCCGCGCCTTGCTGAGCGCTTCAGGCGGCGGCCGGCGCCTCGGCCTTGGCGAGCCCGACCTTCAAATCTTTCGCCTCATAGATTCGCTCTCCGTCGGCGGCGACCCAGCCATCGGCGATGCCGAGCACAAGCTTGCCCTTGAAGACGCGCTTAAAGTCGATGCCGTAGGTCACCTTTTTCACGGTCGGGCGAACTTGCCCGCTGAATTTCACCTCGCCGACGCCGAGCGCCATGCCGCGTCCCGGATTGTCGAGCCAGGCGAGATAGAAGCCGACCATCTGCCACAGCGCATCGAGGCCAAGGCAGCCGGGCATCACCGGATTGCCCTTGAAATGGCAGTCGAAAAACCAGAGGCTCGGCTTAATGTCGAGTTCGGCGCGCATGTAGCCTTTGCCGTGCTCGCCGCCGTCTTCGAAGATCTCGGTGATCCGGTCGAACATCAGCATCGGCGGCAGCGGCAGCTGCGCATTACCCGGGCCGAACAGCTTCTCCTCGCCGCACGCCAGTAAATCCTCGTAGCCGAATGAGGAGCGCCTTTCGCCCATCGTCCTGTGTTCCTCGCGTTGGAGCCTTTGAAGGCCCATCCTCCCCAAGCGCCCTCAAAAGGCGCCCTTATTTTTCTGCGCAGGCGGCGGCTCCGGTCTTAGCCGCTCCTGAGCGAAGCGATCCGTAACATAGCCTCGCCCGGGCCGGAAGCGCCGTCGCAAGCGGGGTCGCAACGCCCGAGCGGCGTTGAATTTCCCGCCATTCCCCCTATGATGCCATGGAGAAAACCGCGAGAGTAGAAAACCGCGAGCCGCTGCAATGGACGCCGAGCCAATTTCGACCGTTCCGCCAGACTCTGCGCCCCGCAAGCCGGTCGCAGAGTTGCTGGGCGACGCCGGGCTGCGGCCCACCCGCCAGCGGCTGGCGCTCGGCGAGCTGCTGTTTGGTCAAAGCGGCGATCGTCATGTGACGGCGGAGCGGCTCTATGAGGAAGCTCTCGCCGCCAATCTCTCCGTTTCGCTTGCGACCGTGTACAACGCGCTTCACCAGTTCACCCAGGCGGGCTTGCTGCGGGAGATCGCCGTCGACGGCGCCCGGGTGTATTTTGACACCAACACCGCCGACCACCATCATTTCCTCCTCGAAGACGACGGAGAGCTGTACGACATCGCCGGCGCGAATGTCTCGGTCTCCGATCTTCCCCAGCCGCCCGACGGTTTGCGGGTCGCACGCGTAGATGTCGTGGTGCGTCTTCGCCGCGCCTAAGCCCGCCCTATAATCTGAAGACGACAAATTTCGAAGCAGCTCGACGTCGCTCGCAGAGCCGTAGAGATCTCTTCGAAAACCAGGGTGGGGCGAGGAGCAATGTCGCAGCGAGCGACCGAAAAGGAATCCGAGATCACCTACGCGCAGTTCAAGGCGCTTGCCAATTCCATCCCGAATCTTGCTTGGATGGCGCGGCCGGATGGATGGGTGTTTTGGTACAATGACCGGTGGTACGAATATACCGGCACGACTCCTGAGGACATGGCGGGATGGGGTTGGCAATCCGTGCATCATCCGGACGTGCTGCCCAAAATGCTGGAACGCTGGACGCATGCAATTGAGCGTGGCGAGTTTTTCCAGATGATCTTTCCGCTCAAGGGCGCCGACGGGCTCTATCGACCTTTCCTGACGCGCATCGAACCGTTACGCGAAAACGGCGTCATCGTCGGGTGGTATGGCACCAACACCGACGTCACCGAACAGGAACGCGATCGCGAACGCTTGCAGCTTCTGATCCACGAACTCAATCACCGCGTCAAGAACACGCTGGCCACGGTTCACTCGATCGCCATGCATTCTTTGCGCGACCTGAAGCCGAATTCGGCCGAGATCTTCGAGAACCGTCTGCTGGCGCTCGCCGCCGTGCATGACGTGCTGACCCGTGAGAACTGGACGAAGGCGCAGGTCGACGAACTCGTGCGCACCGCCATCGCCCCAGCGGGCGCTGAGAACTTTGACGTTTCGGGACCACCCGTCGACGTCTGCCCGCGCATCGCGTCGGCGCTGGCGATGACGCTCCATGAGCTATGCACGAACGCCGTCAGACACGGATCGCTGTCGGCGCCCGGCGGACGAGTCGCGATCGACTGGAGCGTCGACTCCGCGCGGCGAACGCCGATGCTCCATCTCATCTGGCGCGAACAGGGCGGACCGCCGATTTCGCCGCCGTCCAGCAAAGGATTTGGCATGCGGCTGATCGAGCGGACGCTGGCGTCCGACGCGGGCGCTCAGGTCGCGGTCGAATTTCGGCCTGAAGGGTTGCGCTGCGCAATGGACATTCCCCTCACCCTGGAAATGCTCAAATGAGCGGACCCCGCATTCTTATCGTGGAAGACGAAGCCGTCATCGCCATGGCGCTTGAGATGTTTCTCGAGGAGCTCGGCGCCCAGGTCGTCGCGACCGCCGGCAATATCCAGGACGCACTGCACAAGGCGACGAGCGAAGATTTCGACATCGCCTTTCTCGACATCAACCTGAATGGACAGAAGGCTCATGTTCTCCCCGGCGTCCTGGAGCGCCGGCAAAAGCCCTTCGCTTTCGTGACGGGGTATGGCGAACAGGGCGTGCTCGAGGCGCATGCCGACGCGCCGGTCGTCGCCAAGCCCTTCAGTCGGGCCGCCATTTCGGCAGCGCTGGAAACGCTTAAAAGCCGCCTGCCGGCGGGGCCATCCGCGTGATTATTCGAATTTCTCGCCCGGATAGACGCCCCAGAGATTTTCCTGCTCCATGTAGCCGTCAAAGCCCTTGCCGGCGATGCGGCACCATTTGCCGTCGCAGCCGCGCAAATTGCCGATGACGCCCGGACCGAGCTTGGCCGTCGGCGTCGAATGATCGGCGGCGACGAGCAGCTGTGGCTCCTTTTTCCACGGCGCGACCAAGGCGGTGCGCCGTCCAGAGAGCAGCGAGTGCAACACCCAGCCTTCGGCGCCTTCGGAATCGCGGATCTTGCGCCAGGTTTCGAATTCGGCGGTGATCTCGACGGGGAGCGCCGCGCGTTCGTAGATCCAGACAGCCGGATGTTCCTTGCTCGGTCCCTCGCGAACATTGACCCGATCCGATTTGAGGCTGACGTAGCGGGGCAAGGGCAGGCCGCTCACCGGGCCCTTCTGCGACTCCTGAGCGCTGGCGTGCGCTGCGCAAAATACCGCGCATAGGAGGGCGGCGAAAAACGCGCGGCGACGCTTTTGGAAAAGTTCCTGAGCGTTTGAGAAAGCAGCCGAAACTGGCTCAGATTCTGCATTTATTCGCGACATGATGGACTGATCGCTCGCTTGTCTTTGGCCCGTCATCTGCTAGGAAGTCGAATGCGTCCGCCGAGGAGGCGTATTGGTTTTGTCGCTGACCGTCGTTAAGACCCGGTTGAAGCCGGCGAAACTCGCCGGCGTCTTTTCATCCGCCGCGGCGACGCGGCCAAGATCATAGCGCAATCGCAGAAGCGCTGCTGCAACACAACATAAACGCGGAGGCACGACCAGGGATATGCCGAAAAAGAAGCCGCTCGTTGTCGTGTCGCGCCGGCTGCCCGAGGTCATCGAAACCCGCATGTGCGAGTTGTTCGACACCCGCCTCAATGAAAGCGACAAGCCGCTCACTCATGACGAACTCGTCGAGGCCATGCGCACGGCCGACGTGCTGGTGCCGACCATCACCGACCGCATCGATTCCCATCTGATCGCCCAGGCCGGCGAGCAAATGAAGCTGATCGCCAATTTCGGCAATGGCGTCGACAATATCGACGTCGCCTCGGCGCTCGATCGCTCCATCACCGTCACCAACACGCCCGGCGTTTTGACCGAAGACACAGCCGACATGACGATGGCGCTGATTCTTTCGGTGTCGCGTCGTCTCGTCGAAGGCGCGAGCGCCATTCCCGACGGCGCTTGGGCGGGCTGGTCGCCGACCTGGATGCTCGGTCATCGGATCACCGGCAAGAGACTCGGCATCGTCGGCATGGGCCGGATCGGCCAAGCCTTGGCGCGGCGTGCGAAAAGCTTTGGGCTTTCAATTCATTACCATAACCGTCGGCGAGTCTCGGCCGATCTCGAAGAGCAATTGGAGGCGACTTATTGGGAGTCGCTTGATCAGATGCTGGCGCGGGTCGACGTCGTGTCGATCCACTGCCCGCACACGCCGGCGACCTATCACC
Organism: Methylocystis sp. L43; assembly: GCF_015709525.1. Lineage (GTDB taxonomy): Bacteria > Pseudomonadota > Alphaproteobacteria > Rhizobiales > Beijerinckiaceae > Methylocystis. The sequence goes on from NZ_JADNRA010000035.1 coordinate 273,005, forward strand.
TTCTCTCCGCCCGCAGACTGGCGCATCTGCGTCCCCACGCCATTCTGATCAACACCGCGCGCGGCGAAATCGTCGATGAGAACGCGCTGGTGCGGATGCTTGAAGCGGATGAGATGGCCGGCGCCGGCCTCGACGTCTTCGAGCATGAGCCCGCCGTCTCGCCCAAATTATTGAAGCTCGCCAAGGCCGGGAAAGTCACGCTGCTCCCGCATATGGGCTCGGCGACGATCGAAGGCCGCATCGATATGGGCGAGAAAGTGATCATCAACATCAAAACCTTCATGGACGGCCATCGGCCGCCTGACCGCGTCCTGCCGAGCATGTTATAAGGCGCTGCGCTGCGGCCTCGGCCGCCTGGCGCAGGTCGCTTTATGGGGAGGATGATTGACGCGATGAACAGGATTTTGCTCGCCTTAGCCGCCTCGCTCTGCGCCGTCGCGCTCGCCTCCGGGCCTACCGACGCCAAGAGCGCGAAGAGCGCCAAGCCGCCTCAGGGCGCGGAGCAGAAGCAGCCGGAAGACGAAAACAAAGAGACGGGCGGCCTTCCGCGGTATCAGCCGTTCCCGCACAATCAGAATTTCGTGCTCAAGGAGATCAACGGCAAAGCGCCGCCGGTGGAGATGTGGATCTCGATCGACTCAACGGGCCGCGCCAACGGCTTTTCGGGCTGCAAGAACTGGTCGGGCATCTTCATCATCGGCCCCAACCGGCTCGGACCGCGCACCATGCCGGCGGTCAACGAACGCAAATGTGAAGGCCCGCTCGCCGCCTTCGAGCGCGACTATTGGGCAGTCCTGCTCTCGGGCCCCTATTGGGACACCAAGGGCGACGACCTCTTCCTGAAGGGCGCGCAGGGCGGCGTGCTGCATTTCCAGCGTTCGCTCTAGGACCGGTCAGTCGCTCGCGACGAGCGAGATTCCTGAATAGACTCCCGGAGTTCCGATCGCGACGGGCATCCCGATCAGGCCTTCGGCCTCTCGGGAGGGGAGCGGCGATGCGCCGGCGATTATTTGACCGGCGACGCGAGCAGCGGACAGGGCGCCTCGTGCAGCACGCGCTGCGTCGTCGAGCCCCGCAGCGCCTCCAGCAGGCCCTTTCGGCCACGCGTCGGCATGGCGATCATGTCGGCCTTGATCTCCTTCGCGTAGGAGAGAATGGTTTCGACGACCGGCCCGCGGCGCAACTCGATGTGCGGCAGCAGCCCTTCAAAAAGCGGCAGATCTTCGCCGACGTGCAGCAACATGACGTCGGCGGCCGGGTTGAGACAATGCGCGAGCGCGGCGACGTGGCGGAAGGCGTCGAGCGGCGAGACCGTCGCCTCGACCGGCATCAGCACCGTATTGAGCGACACGGCGCCAGTCTCCCGGTCGACGAAGCCTTTCTGGTCCTCGCGCAGGAACAGCGCCGGCACATGCGTCTCGCGCGCCGTTTCCTCCGCGACTGAGCTGGCGAGCAGCCGCTCCAGAGCGCTGCGCGGCCGGGTCATCATCACAAGAAGATCGCACAGGTGCCGCTCGACATAGGCGGTGACGCCGACGACGGGCGATTCCGATTCGACCGACGCTTTGACGAATTTAACGCCGAGCTGCTCGGCGACGTCCTCTCGCGTCGCGGTGGGCGAGATCATCTTCCAGCGCGCCAACATCTCGCGCACCTGCGGAAAGCGGCTCCAATCGTCCTCGTCGGTCTCGGGCGCTTCGATGTGCAGAATATGAAACATGCTCTTGCAGGCCACGGCGATGCGCAGCGCATGCGCGAAGGCGTCCTGGCTCGCGAAGGAAAGATCGGTGGGATGCACGATTGATTTGGGCGTGTCGCCATTCATCTGCGTTTGCTCCTCTATCCCTTCGCAAAACTATACGCGCCGGCGCGCCTGGCAATGATCTGCTTCGCCGCAGGTTAAATTTGTTCCTTGAGCGCCTTTTGGACCTCTTCGACCAGTTCGGCTTCCGGCACGGCGTATTGGGCGGGGCGAAGCGCCTTCCATTGCTCGTTGGTGGCGATATTGGCGGCGGCCTTCGCGCCGGCGACGAGATCCTTGATCGTGACCTCGCCGCGCGCTTTTTCGTCGGAGCCCTGGATAATCGCAAGCGGGCTGTTGCGCCGGTCGGCGTATTTCATCTGCGCCTTCATGCCGGCCGCGCCGAGATAGATTTCCGCGGCGATCCCGGCGCCCCGCAGCTGCGCCGCCATCCGCTGATAGTCGGCGAGCCTGTCGCGATCGAGCACCAGCACCACCACCGGTCCGACATGCGGACGCGCCGAGACGATCGGGCTGCCGATCAGCTTCAAGGCCGCGAAGAGCCTCGAGACCCCGATCGAGAAGCCTGTCGCCGGCGCATTTTCCGATCTGAAACGCCCGACCAGCCCGTCGTAACGGCCCCCGCCGCCGACCGAGCCGAAGCGCACGGGATTTCCCTTCTCGTCGCGGGTCTCGAAGGTGAGGTCCGCCTCGAAAACGGGGCCGGTGTAATATTCAAGGCCGCGCACCACGGAAGGGTCGATGCGGATGCGATCCGGCCCAAAGCCCGCATCGCGCGCGAGATCCTCGATTTCCAGAAGCTCCTCGGCGCCCTGAGCGCCGACTTCGCTCTTGCCGAGCAGGCCGAAGAGATCGAAGGCCGGCGCGCCATCCCGATATTGCCCCCCGAGGCTGAAGGACAGAATCGTGTCGATCGCCGGCAGTGGGAGCCCCGCGCCCTTGGTGAAATCCCCGCTTTCGTCCTTGCGGCCCTCGCCAAGCAACTGCCGGACGCCATCGGGGCCCAGCCGATCAAGCTTGTCGATGGCGCGCAGCACGACGAGGCGGCGGCCCGCGTTCTCCTCGCCGGAAAGGCCGATCGACTGCATCACGCCATCGAGCACCTTGCGGCTGTTGATCTTGATGACGTAGTCGCCGCGCGCGATCCCTAAGCGCTCCATGGCGTCCGCGGCCATCATGCAGATCTCGGCGTCGGCGGCCGGCGAGGCGGAGCCGACCGTATCGGCGTCGAACTGCATGAACTGACGAAACCGCCCTGGCCCCGGCTTCTCGTTCCGGTAGACGTGGCCGACGCGATAGGACCGATAGGGCTTTGGCAGGCGATCGAAATTCTGCGCGACGAAGCGCGCCAGCGGCGCGGTCAGGTCATAGCGCAGCGACAGCCATTGCTCGTCGTCGTCCTGAAAGGAAAAGACGCCCTCATTGGGCCGATCCTGATCGGGCAGGAACTTGCCGAGCGCGTCGGTGTATTCGATCGCCGGCGTCTCGAGCGCTTCGAAGCCGTAGAGCTCATAGACCTCGCGGATGACGTTAAGCATCCGGCCCGTGGCGGCGAGTTCGCCCGCCTCGCGGTCGGCGAGCCCGCGCGGCGCGCGCGCCTCAACTTTGGTTTTGATTTCGTCTTTTGACATAAGCCTGATTGGCCGCGGGATCGGTCGCCCGCGCCTCTAGCGAGAGTTCGGCCGCTCTCTGCGACTCGCTCTTAGGTAAAACGTGCCGCCTTCCTAGCATTTTCCCACCGGGAAGGAAGGGCCGCGCCTTCCGGCCAGAATCGCAAATGCGTGGCGCAGCGGCGGCAATCCGAACTGCCGAAGCCGGCGACCGGGATTGGCAGATCGTCGAGCGCGGCGTTTAGGGCGCATTCGTCGCCCTGTTCCTCGACAAAGGCGCCGAGCAGACTTGCTACGGCGGTAAGCTGGTCGACATGCCAGTGGGCGCGCTTTTGCGGCCGCATGTGCCGCGCCAGTCGCGCCCGCAGTCCGCCCGGGCCTCGCGCCGAGCCGCAATAGAGATAGTCGCCGGCGGCAAGCAGGCCTTCCCACTTTCCAGCCCAAACAGCGAGCGGCGCGTCGAGACGCAAGGCCAGCGCATAGGCGCCGGGCGTCGCGGGCGCATCGGCGGCGGAGGCGATAAACAACATTACTCCGACAACTTCTTTTTTATGGCGGAGGTTCGCGATCGAGGCCGCGTTCGATTTCTAGATCTTCTCCAGCGAGGAAGCCAATGACGCCGTAGCTCAATCAGGAGCGGCGTTGCCGCTGCAAACGCGGCCGCGATTGCGTTGATCGTCTGGGAATCCAACACACAAGCCTCCATTGAGAGAAGCTGTGTGAAGCATTTTTTCCGGGGGCCATTTGTAGTGTTCGTCTTTCCGGCACCCTGTCAAATCAGCCGATTTTTTCGGTTTTATGCTTAGTCATAAGCTATTGATATCTCGCTACCCACACTTGTCTTCCTGACAAGTGTCGCAGTGAGCGCCGGCCAGGTGCTATATGATGCAGCATTGAATTCTAAAGCGAATCGATGCGCAACAAGCAACAGTTTTCGCAATTTGATGGGTTTGCATGGTCGCAAGAGCTCTGCGGCCCCTCGGTTCGATCTCAAAAAGCCAACAATGATCCAGGATATTGCGCAGCAATTGCTGCACAAAAACTTCCTCACGGCACAAATTGCTGCGCCTTTGCTGCGCGGTAAGCGCTTGAAACACCGTGCATAAATTTTTGGCGACGGCGCGACCCCTGAATTCCCAAGGCACGGGCGCTCGTAAGTCATGCGGGAGGCTCCGCGGACTCGCGGACTGCCTCTAAAGGTATAACCATTATTTGGGAGATCTGACCGGCGAGCGACCTGAGACGAGTTCAGCGCTGGCGGACGCGCCGCGTTGGCGCGCTACAGTGACAATCGGGGTGATTTGAGAACGCGCCTTAGGCGATCATCACTCGCGCCGCGGCCTTTTCGTCGCCCAGGAGCTCCAGCGCCTTGCCGACGATCGCCTTGCTGTCGAGCATCGCCTTGGCGATCATCAACTCATGCTTGTCATGGTCGATATAGGCGTCGGGCAGGGTCATGCTGCGGAATTTGAACGCGCCGCGCACGCCGTCCAGCATCCCATCTTCGGAGAGCGCCTGAAAGACCTGCGAGCCAAAACCGCCGATAGATCCTTCTTCGACGACGATAAGCGCCTCGTGATTGGCGGCGAGCCGACGCAGCAGGTCACGATCGATAGGCTTGGCGAAGCGGGCGTCGGCGACGGTGGTCGAGACGCCGTAGCTTTCAAGCTCCGCCGCCGCCGTCAGAGAATCCGCGAGCCGGGTGCCGAGCGAGAGGATCGCGACCTTGGAGCCTTCCCGCAGGATGCGGCCCTTGCCGATCTCGAGAACGTCGCCGCGTTCCGGCAGGTCGACGCCCAGGCCCTCGCCGCGCGGATAGCGGAACGCGCTCGGGCCCTCGTCATAGGCGGCCGCCGTCGCCACCATATGCATCAACTCGCCCTCGTCGGAAGGCGCCATGATGACGAATCCCGGCAGACAGCCGAGATAGGCGAGATCGAAGGCGCCGGCGTGGGTCGGACCGTCCGCGCCGACGAGCCCGGCGCGGTCGATGGCGAAGCGCACCGGCAGATTCTGGATCGCCACATCGTGAACGACCTGATCGTAGCCGCGCTGCAGGAAGGTCGAGTAGAGCGCGCAGAAGGGCTTGTAACCCTCGCAGGCGAGGCCGGCCGCGAAGGTGACGGCGTGCTGCTCGGCGATGGCCACGTCGAAGGTGCGATGCGGGAAAGCCTTGCCGAAAATGTCGAGGCCGGTGCCGGACGGCATCGCCGCGGTGATGGCGACGATCTTGTCGTCATGTTCGGCTTCGGCGATCAGCGCCTTGGCGAAAATATTCGTGTAGGTCGGCGCATTGGCCTTGGGCTTGATCTGGATGCCCGTCGCGACGTCGAATTTGTTGACGGCGTGGCATTTGTCGGCCGATTCCTCCGCCGGCCCAAATCCCTTGCCCTTCTGCGTGACGACGTGAACGAGGACGGGTCCGTCGTCCTTGTCGCGGACGTTCTTGAGCACGGGCAGCAGATGGTCGAGGTTGTGGCCGTCGATCGGCCCGACATAATAGAAGCCGAGCTCCTCGAACATCGTGCCGCCGGTAATGAAGCTGCGCGAGAACTCCTCGGCTTTGCGGGCCTTGTCGTAGATGAAGCGCGGCAAATGGCTGGCGAGCTGTTTGGCGGCCTCGCGGATCGAGCGGTAGGCGCCGCCCGAAACCAGGCGGGCGAGATAGGCGGACATGGCGCCCGTGGGCGGGGCGATCGACATGTCATTGTCGTTCAGAATGACGATCAGGCGAGAGTGCAGCGCCCCGGCGTTGTTCAACGCCTCATAGGCCATGCCGGCCGACATCGAGCTGTCGCCGATCACCGCGACGACGTGATTGTCGCCATCGGCGAGGTCCCGCGCCACGGCCATGCCGAGCCCCGCTGAGATCGACGTCGAGGAATGGCCGGCGCCGAAGGCGTCATATTCGCTTTCGGCGCGCTTGGTGAAACCCGACAGCCCGCCGCCCATGCGCAGCGTGCGGATGCGGTCGCGCCTGCCGGTGAGGATCTTGTGGGGATAGGTCTGGTGGCCGACGTCCCAGATCACCTTGTCCCGCGGCGTGTCGAAGACATAATGCAGAGCGACCGTCAGTTCGACGACGCCAAGGCCCGCGCCAAGATGGCCGCCGGTCACGGAGACAGCGTCGATCGTCTCGCGCCGCAAATCCTCCGCGACCTGCTTGAGCTCGTTGGGACGGAGCTTACGCAGATCTTCGGGGGAGGCGATGCGGTCGAGAAGGGGGGTTTTGGATGTCGTCAATGTCTCTACTCTGCTCGTCAACAACAAGCGCCAGAAATCCGAGCATTACCCGTTAATAAGAAGCCCCGCAAACGCGCCGCAGCTTCCATTACGATTCAATCCGAGAGTGTTGCTCAGATGCAACGGCGGGCGCTGCGGACCCGGCACGCCTAGTAAGGGGAGAAGCTCTCCATGCCGGAGCCGAAGTATGGCTCTTCGTAAGCAGGGCGCGGTCGCCGCGTCATGCGTGGGCGCTCGGCCGCTTGGCGCCCGCCCTCCTGGCGCTCCGCCTCCTGGCGGCCGGCCGCGCGGCGGGCGCCGCCGGTGATTTCGATCGTCGCCCCGTGCTTTTCAACCCAACCGAAGAGCTGCCGCGCGTTGGGAACCGCGAGCCGCACGCAGCCGTGGGAGAGCGGACGGCCCAAACCGCGCTCATAGCTCCCGTGAATGGCGAGGCCGCGCGGCGAAAAGAAGATCGCGTAGGGCATCGGCGCCTGATCATATTCGTCGGAATGATGATCGGCCTCCATGCGCATGACGCTGTAAGTCCCGGCCGGCGTTTCATATCCTCGGCGGCCGCTGGAGATGCTCCACCTGACCGTCTCGCCCTCCGGCGTGACCGCCTCGAGCCTTTGCGCGGCAAGGTCGATGCGGACGCGCACCGCGGCGCCTGCGGGGGCCACCGTCACGAAAACAGCCGCGGCAAGAGCCACGAATAGTCGCTGAAAACTGGCCATGCTCGACCTAAACACGCAGACGCCAAATCGTAAAGGCGCGCCAATGAATGGCCCGGCTTTTGGGCTTTCTCGGTTAATTTGGCTCTCTGGAGCGCCGCGTCCACCGCAGCCGAGTTGGGGGCCACTGGCGGCAGGCGTCCAACCGCTCTGTTTGTTCCCTTGGAACAGCAAAGCTTGGCGACTGGCGAGGTCCTGACGTAACCCGAGCGGCGCGCCTCACTGGGGCGGCGGCCGCCGGACTGTCCCGAAGCCCGCAAAGAAGCCGATCTTCGCCACGCCCGCGCCCTCGCCTTTTTTTGCTTCATCGCTATAGTGCGCCGGCTCTCCCCTGGGACGAATCGCCGTGACGCCTTCATTGCCGCTCCTCACCCGCCGCCCCTTGGCGGTTCTTGCGCTGGCGCTCGTCGCCGCGAGCCTCGGCGCTTGCGGCCGGCGCGGTCCCGTGGAACTGCCGCCAGAAACGCAGGCGCGCGGAGCGATCCTGCGGGCGGAAGCGGAAGCGAGAGCGGCGCGGGGGGCGCCCCGGCCGGCGGCCGGCGCTGCTGAAACCTCTGTCCCGCCGCCGCCGATTCCGGGCACCATCGGCAATCGCCCGCCGGCGCAATATCCCTTCCCGCTCGACCCGCTGCTGTAAGCCGATGCATCTTTTCGACTATCGAAACGGCGCGCTCCACGCCGAGGAGGTCGCCGTGGCGAAGCTCGCCGACGAGGTGGGCACGCCCTTCTATTGCTATTCGGCGGCGACGATCCGGCGCCACTACCGGGTTTTTTCGCAGGCCTTCGCCGGCCTCGACGCGCTTGTCTGCTACGCCGTGAAGGCCAACTCCAATCAGGCCGTGCTGCGTCTCCTGGCGCGCGAGGGCGCGGGGATGGACGTGGTCTCCGGCGGAGAGCTGGCGCGCGCGCTCGCCGCCGGCGTCGCGCCTGAAAAAATCACCTTTTCCGGCGTCGGCAAAACGCGTGAGGAGATCGCGGCGGCGCTTGGCGCCGGAATTTTCTGTTTCAACGTCGAGTCCGAGCCCGAACTCGAAGCTCTGTCGCAAGCGGCGGTCGCTCTCGGGCGCGCGGCGCGCGTGTCGCTGCGCGTCAATCCGGACGTCGACGCCCGCACCCATAAGAAGATTTCCACCGGCCTCGCCGAAAACAAATTCGGCGTGCCGCTATCGCGGGCGCGGGAGGTCTACGCCTTCGCCGCCAAGCTCAAGGGAATCGAGCTCGCCGGCGCCGATATGCATATCGGCTCCCAGCTCACCGACCTCGCGCCCTTCGACGAAGCCTTTTCGCTGCTCGCCGAGCTCGTGCGCGACCTGCGCGCCGATGGGCACAATATTTCGCATGTCGATCTCGGCGGCGGGCTGGGAATTCCCTATCGCGAGGGCGACGACCCGCAGTCCTACCATCCCGAGAAATACGCCGAGATCGTGCGCCGGCATTTCGGCGGGCTGGGCTGCAGACTGGTGCTGGAGCCGGGACGGCTCATCGTCGGCAACGCCGGCATACTCGTCACGCGCGTCATCTACGTGAAGCATGGCGACGCCAAGACCTTCGTGATCGTGGACGCTGGCATGAACGATCTCATCCGTCCGACGCTCTACGACGCGTGGCACGACATTATCCCCGTGCGCGAGAGCGCCGATCGGCAAAAGATCGTCGCCGACGTCGTCGGACCTGTCTGCGAGACGGGCGACTATCTTGCGCATGGACGCGAGATCATGGAGCCGCGCGCCGGCGAATTGCTCTGCGTGCTGACCGCCGGCGCCTATGGCGCCGTGCAGTCAGGCGCCTACAACACGAGGCCTCTCGTCCCGGAAGTCCTGGTTGACGGCGACCGCTTCGCGGTGATCCGTCCCCGTCCAAGCGTCGCGGCGCTCATAGCGCAGGATCATGTGCCGGCGTGGCTCTCGTAGCGCCGCTGGACGCGCCTATTTTTTGCGATCGTAAAAATTTACGAAATCATCCGTCGAGAGCGTTGCGACAATATTCGAATCGTCGTCGAGAATCTCATAGAGCGGGCCTTCACGATCATAGATGGTGAACAACACGACGACGTCCTGATCGCCGCCGCCTTCTCGATGAGGGTCGTCCGCGGGAGGGCTCACGGTGTAACTGCCCGTCGGCCGGACGTCTTTGAGTTCGCCGTTCGCGTGATAGAGCCGATGTTCTCCCTGAATGACGAAGGTCTTGTTGAGCGCGCAGTGTCGGTGAAGCACGATCCGCTGATTGGCTGAAAACTTGAACAGCACATGGAGGACGTTTCGATCATCGACATCGAGGACCGAAAACAGCAGATGATCGATTCCCTCAAGGCGCTTCCATGGAATATTGCCGTCATTGAAGCTAAACTGCGACATGGTGCGCTCTCTTCCATCGGTGAAGACGCGCCAATATGACAGGCGCCGCAGCGGCCCGAGAAGGACGGTGGCCTGAAGGGACTTGGGCAATTTTCCTGACGTCACCCCCAGGGACGATGCGGCCGGCGGGCGAAAGCGCCCGCACAGGCAATGACTCGCGGCAATGACCGAGCCCTTGTATGGAATTTCGAATTGAGGCAGCCTCGAGCGCGGCCAGTCGCAAATCTTAAAAATGCGCTCTGAGTCGTCTTCGCTTTCCAATCCGCAGGGAGAAACGCCGATGTTGTTCGCGATCTATTATGAGATGACGCCCGAACGTCGCGACGAGGTTCTCAAGCGCTTTCAGAAATTCGGCGACGCCGCCCCGAAGGGTATGAAAGTCGTCGGAAACTGGCTTTCCGTCACGCTGCTCGAGGGCTGGAGCATCGTCGAAGCCAACGACATCGCCGACCTCGGCAAGCTCTTCCAATCCTGGACGGACCTCAACGTCAACCACATCACGCCGGTCTTCGACGAAGACTCCGCGCACAGCTTTCTCTCAGCCAACAAGAAGTAACAGACGCGCTGCGGCGCCGACGGCTACGACAGGAAGGCCGCGACGCAGGGCGTCGAGCGGCCGCCTCTCAATACGCCAGTTCTCCGTGAGTGCGACGATAGTCGCGATACCATTCGACGAGCGCCGCGACGCCTTCCTCAAGCGACGTATGCGGGCGATAGCCGGTCAATCGCTCTAAGAGATCGGCGCTGGCGAAGGTGCGCGGCACGTCTCCGGGCTGCATGTCGAGATAATTGCGTTTCGCCTTTTTGCCGAGCGCTCGTTCGATCGTCTCGATAAAGTCGAGAAGCTGCACCGGCGCGCCACGCCCGATGTTCACGACGCGATACGGCGCCACAGGCGACACGCTATCGTCGCCTGAATCGCGCTGGGGAACGCAGTCGATCAACCGCACGACGCCTTCGACGAGGTCTGCGACATAGGTGAAGTCGCGCGACATGTCGCCATGATTATAGATGTCGATGACACGGTCGTTCTCGATGGCGTCGACGAACTTCAACGGCGCCATGTCCGGTCGGCCCCACGGGCCGTAGACGGTGAAGAAGCGAAACATCGTCGTCGGGATCGACCACAGATGCGCATAGGAATGCGCCATGGCTTCGCCGGCTTTCTTCGTCGCGGCGTAAAGGGTCAAAGGGAAATCGGTTCGATCGCTCTCATGGAAGGGCACGGTGGGGCTCGCGCCATAGACCGAGCTTGTCGAGGCCCAGAGAAAATGCCGCGGCTTCAGCAGTCGCGCGATCTCCATCATGTTGAAGGCGCCGACGAGATTGGCGTCGACATAGGCGCGCGGATTTTGCAGCGAGTAGCGCACGCCCGCCTGCGCCGCGAGATGGATGATGACGTCCGGCGCGGCCTGTTCGGCGGCGCGAGTCAGCGCCTCCATGTCCTCCAGCATCGCGATCGTGTCGCGATAGCCGTTGCTGCGCAGCAGAATGGCGCGGCGCGCCTCCTTGAGCCGAGGATCGTAATAGGGCGTCATGCCGTCGTAGCCGTCCACCAGATGCCCGGCCTCTAACAGGCGCTTCGCCAAGTGGAAGCCGATGAAACCTGCCGTGCCGGTCACAAAGACGCGCATGAGCCGCCATATTCCCTTTGATCAAAGCTTCGCCCTCATGGGCGAAGGCGACCGGCCTGTCAACGCGCCTGCGAGGCCTTCGTTTTCGACGCTTCAAGCCATATGTTGGCGCAAAGAGGAGAAACCGTCATGGTTGGCGGCGTCGATAAGCCGAGGACGATTCACCCGCTCTTCGTTCGGGTGACGCATTGGGTGAACGCTTTCGCGATCTTCGTCATGGTGCTGAGCGGCTGGCGCATCTACAACGCCTCGCCGCTCTTTGGCTTCGAGTTTCCTAAGGATTTCACTTTGGGTGGTTGGCTCGCGGGCGCGCTCGCTTGGCATTTTGCCGCAATGTGGCTCCTGGCGCTCAACGGATTGGCTTATCTCGCTTACGGCCTGGTTTCGGGCCACTTCCGAAGAAGCTTCATGCCGATCTCGCTCCGCGGCGCGTTCGACGACGTATTGTTCGCGATGCGAGGTCTCCTGGATCATGCGCCCGGCCGCTACAACGCCGCTCAGCGCGTATTTTACGTTGGCGTCATCCTCGCCGTAATCGTCGCCATTCTTTCGGGCCTCGCCATCTGGAAGCCTGTGCAGCTTCAAACGCTGACGGCGTTGATGGGCGGCTATGAGACGGCGCGTCGCGTGCATTTCTTCGCGATGGCGACGATCGTCGCTTTCCTAGTCGTTCACATCGGACTCGCCGTGAGCGTCAAAGGCATTTTGGCGCCGATGTTCACCGGACGGGCGGAGACGCCGCGATGAAGCCGCCCCGCAGCGAACGTCTTTCCGCCTTTCGGCCGCAGATCGCGCGGCTTGAACGCCGTCTCTTTCTCAAGCAGGGCCTGTCGCTTGGCGCGCTCTCGCTCCTTTCGGGCTGCACATTGAAGGACGACGACGCCGTCGATCGGCTGCTTTTCGCCATGTCGCGCTTTAATGACCGCGTCCAGGCGGCGCTTTTTGATCCCGCGAAGCTCGCGCCGACCTATTCTGAGGCGGACGTCACGACGCCTTTCCCCTTCAACGCCTATTACGAAGAGAAGGATATTCCGCTCATCGACGGCGAGAACTATCGACTGCAGCTCTCGGGCCTCATCGCCGACAAACGGCCCTGGAGCCTCGGCGACTTGCGCGCGCTGCCGCAATCCAGCCAGATTACGCGACTCGTCTGCGTCGAGGGCTGGAGCGCGATTGGCCAATGGCGCGGCGTCGCCTTCCGCCATTTTCTTGAGCGGATCGGCGCCGACCTCACGGCGCGTTACGTGGGGTTCAAATGCGCCGACAAATATTACTCAAGCATCGACATGCCGAGCGCGCTGCATCCGCAAACGCTGCTTGCGCTCGATTTCACCGACGCCAAATACGGCTATCCGCTGCGCCTGCGCCTTCCGACGAAACTTGGATTCAAGAACCCGAAATTCATCGGCGAGATCTTCGTGACGAATGACTACCCAGGCGGCTACTGGGAGGATAAGGGCTACAATTGGTTCAGCGGCTCTTGACCTGCGCCCAGGCCCGCCCACCTAAGCTCGACGCTTTCTCGCCACTATTTTGACGCTCTATGGCCGCGCGGCAGCTGAGTCGGCGCCCTGACAGCGAGGACATATGACCAATCGTCGCCCCTGCGTTAACGGCATTCTCGCGGCGGTGCTGTCCGCCAGCGTTATCCCCCTTCACGGCGCGCTCGCGCAGGAGAAAACTCCGACCGCACAGCGGCCAGCCGTCAGACTTCCCGCCTCTTTGCCGGTCAAGAACGAGGTCTCTGTGGGAGAGGCGGTCAAACCGGAGGAAACGGAAGCAGCCGACGGCGAATGAACGCTGGAATTTTTTTAAGACTTCATTAACCAGTTCGTCAAACTGCTGCTAACTGCGCGAATTCGGTCATGAAATCACCGCAGCGTAGGCGTGGCTGCGACCAAAGTTCATCACTGTTGACCGGCCTCATGCCTGCGGGGCGGGCCGGTTGATTCGGCGGGGGGCTCTCACTTCGAGGGGACCAACCAGTGATGAACCAGCGACCCTGCGTGAACGGCATATTGGCTGCCGTGCTATCGGCGAGCTTCCTTCCCATTCACGGCGCGCTTGCCAAGGAAGACAGATCCGCGAACGCGCCCGGCGCCGTGAAACATGCAGCGAAGAAGCCGGCGAAGCCGCCGGCGCCGAAGCAGGACGCGAGCAAACCGACGCCGGACGACCAGGGAGGCTCGGGCGACAAGCAGTAGCGGGCGTCCTCGCGCAAATCGCTAATAATCGACGGCAACAAGGTAAAGACCGTGCGGCGGCGCGACCTGTCCGCAGCGCGCACGGTCTTTCGCCAAAAGCGCCAGCGCAACATCCTCAGCGCGCCACTTGCCGCTGCCGACATGCTCCAGCGAGCCGGCCATGGAGCGCACCTGATTGTGCAGGAAGGAGCGCGCCGAAGCGACGATCTCGATGCGCGCGCCATCACGGCGCACGTCGAGACGCTCCAGCGTGCGCATCGGCGAATTCGCCTGGCATTCCGAGGCGCGAAAAGTCGTAAAGTCGTGACGGCCCACGAGAGATTGCGCCGCTTCATGCATGGCTTTCGCATCGAGTGGCCGCTTGACGTGCCAGGCGCGGCCGAGGTTCAGCGCCAACGGCGCGCGGCGATTGTCGATGACATAGAGATAATGGCGGCGAATGGCGGAAAAGCGCGCCTCGAACTCCTCGCCGACCGCGCGCGCGGCGAGCACCGCGATCGGGTCCGGCTTCAGATGCGCATTGATCGCGTCGCGCAGCCGATCGACGCGCCAGTCGCGCGCAAGATCGACATGCGCCATCTGCGCCAGCGCATGCACGCCGGCGTCGGTGCGGCCCGCGCCGTGAACGACGGCGCGCGCGCCGCCATTGAGTGCGGCCACCGCCTCCTCGAGGCGTTGCTGCACCGAAACGCCATTCGCCTGCCGCTGCCAGCCGACGTAAGGCGCACCGTCATATTCGATCGTCAGCGCGAAGCGGGGCATTCAATGCGCTCGCGCATGGCGCGACCTCACCTCCCCCTCGAGGGGGGAGGTCGGGCGCCAAAGGCGCCCGGGTGGGGGTGATAGCCGAATGAACGTGGAGTTCACCCCACCCCGGCCCGCATAGCGGGCCGCCCCTCCCCCTCGAGGGGAGGGTGATAGGCGCACGTCGCGCATCAACATCATACCAACGCCACGCCGCGCGTCAGCTTGCGGCCGCGCGCGAATTCTTCCAATTCCATCTCGCCCTTGCCGGCGCGTTGCACGCGCAGCAGACGCAGCGCGCCCGCGCCGCAGGCGATGAGCCCGGCGTCGTCGAGCGCGGCGCCCGGCGCTCCCTTCCCCTCCTCCACGCGTGTGCGCAAAACCTTCACACGCTCCATGCCATGGCCGAGATCGGCTTCGAAAAAAGCGCCTGGAAAGGGCGAGAGGCCGCGCACGAGATCATGAAGGTCTTGCGCCGATCGGCGCCAATCGATCCGGGCTTCCGCCTTCTCGATCTTTTGCGCATAGCAGGCGCCGTCTTCGGCCTGCGGCGTGAAGCGCAGTTCGCCTTTCGCGAGCAGATCGAGGGCGTCGGCCATCAGCGGCGCGCCGAGTTCCGCGAGCCGGTCGTGCAGCTCGCCCGCCGTCATCTCGGCGCCGATCGGCGTTTTCGCCGTCAAGGCGACGGGGCCGGTGTCGAGACCCGCCTCCACCTTCATCACCATGACGCCGCTCTCGGCGTCGCCCGCCATGATCGCGCGCTGTATCGGCGCGGCGCCGCGCCAACGCGGCAGCAGCGAGCCATGCAGGTTGAGGCAGCCGAATCGCGGCGCGTCGAGAATTGGCTGAGGCAGCAGCAGACCGTAGGCGGCGACGACGGCGACGTCAGAGTCAAGCGCGGCGAAATCCGCCTGCGCGTCGGCGCTTTTCAGACTTTTGGGCGTGCAAACAGGAACGCCGAAGCTCTCCGCCAAGAGGTGGACGGCGGACTTTTTCTCCGCCATGCCGCGTCCGGCCGGTCGTGGCGGCTGCGTGTAGACCGCCGCGATCTCATGACCGCGAGAAATGATTTCCTTGAGCAGGCGGGCTGCGAAGTCCGGCGTGCCCATGAAGACGACGCGCATTCTGTCGCGCAATCGTCAGGCTCCGGCTTGTTCCGACTGACGCTCCGTGGCGGCGCGATGCTGGGCGGCGATCTCGTCATGCCGCGCCGCCTTGTTGAACTTCTTGACGACGCGCTCGCGCTTTAAGCGCGACAGATGGTCGATGAAGAGACCGCCTTCAAGATGGTCCAACTCGTGCTGCACCACGGTCGCGAGCAGCCCTTCGGCGTCGAATTCCTGAACCGCGCCGTCCCGGTCGAGATGGCGCAGGCGCACCCGGGCCGGCCGTTTCACGTCCTCGAAATAGTCGGGCACGGACAGGCAGCCCTCCTGATAGATGCTTAATTCCTCAGAGGCCCAGATGATTTCCGGGTTGATGAGGAAGAGCGGCGAGCGCGTCTCCTCGGTCTTGCCCGTGTCGACGACGACGATGCGCTTGGCCACGGCGACCTGGATCGCCGCGAGGCCGACGCCGGGCGCCTCGTACATGGTCTCCAGCATGTCGTCGAGCAGACGCCGCACCTCCGCGTCGACACAGTCGACAGGCTCGGAAATCTTTCGCAGCAGCGGATCCGGAAGGGTGATGATCGGCAGAATGGCCATTGTGTTTTCGCCGTGGCTCTTTGCGTTTCCATGAGATAGGCGCGACCGGCGCGTCCGTCAAATCGAAAGGGAGCGGCGCGTCTTTGCCTAAGCGCCAAAGGCGGCTAACATGCAAGGGCAAAAAATGTTCGCCGCCGCGCGGAGCGGCGCGGCGCCTGGAGAGCGCGCGCCATGTCTTTGCTGATTTTTCTAGGCCTCGTCGCCGCCGTCGCCTTCTGGCTGGTCAGCGTTTACAACGGCCTCGTGTCGTTGCGCCAGCGCGGCAAGCAGGCCTTTTCCGACGTCAATGTGCAGCTCAAGCAGCGCCACGACCTCGTGCCCAATCTGGTCGAGACGGTGAAGGGCTACGCCACCCATGAGAAAAGCACGCTGGATGACGTGGTCAAGGCGCGTAACGCCGCGGTGACCGCGCAAGGCCCGGCGCAGATAGGGGCGGCCGAGGGCGCGCTGACCGGCGCGCTCTCGCGGCTGATCGCGCTGTCGGAAGCCTATCCGGATCTGAAGGCGAACCAGAACTTCCAGCAATTGCAGAGCGAGCTGTCTGACATCGAAAACAAGATTTCAGCGGCGCGGCGCTTCCTGAATAATACCGTCGCCGAATACAACGCCACGCGCGAGGGCTTTCCCGGTTTCCTGATTGCGCAGCGCTTCGGCTTCGAGCCGCTCGACTATTTCGAGTTGGACGAAGCGCAGCAGAAGGCCGTCGAAACCCCGCCGAAGGTGGAGTTTTAGCGAGGGCGCCCGCCATGCGTCCGCGAACGAGCTGATCTGGCTCCTGCTTTCCAGATACGGCGCCGCTTTTATTCCCGGCGTCCATTCGATTGCGGCAAGATCGCGCGCACCGTCGATGATGCGCACGATCTGTGCGCCGTATTCGGTGAGACGGTAAAGCGCCAGCCAACGCTCGATCACCCACACCCGCGCGTCCGGCGCAATCTCGGGGCGCGCCTGTCCGATGTGCGGATGCCGTGCGAGATGCGCGCAGCTTTCCTCGATGCGGTCATAGATTGCGTCGGCAAGCGCATCGCTATTCCGTGCGGCAATGTAAAGCCAGATATCCAAAAGGTCTTCGCGCGCGCGGCGCGTATAATGAAGTTTGGCCACGCGGTCAGTCTTTTGCGGCGGCTCGGCGCGCGCGCGCTTCTTTCTTCAATTCGGAAAAGTCCAGCTCGCCAACGTCGCCGCTGTTGACGCCCTGTCGCCAGGCTTCCTGCAAGAGCCGCAGTTTTTCAGCCTCCTGCCGCTCGGACTTCTCCATCATTCGCAGCGCTTCGCGGACAACCTCGCTCGACGAGCTGTAGCGCCCGCCTGCGACCTTTGCCTTGACGAAATCCGCCAGCTCGTCGGTCAAGGACACGTTCATATTCATGGAATGCCTCTTGGGTACGCCAGATAACAGATACGGCGAAATAGCAAAATTTGCTAATCTTAGTCATCTGAGGCAATCGAATTTGCGTCAACGCGAACAACGCGCTTCGCGCGCAAACTTCAAGAGAGCGGCGCCAGCACCAGCGCCAGATTCTCCACCGCCACGATTCGCGCCCTGGCGCCGGGCGCAATGCTCTCGACGGCTGCGTGTTCGGCAAGCCGCGCCTGCCATTCGACGCCGGACCAGAAGACGACGCCATGCCTCTTCGTCACCTCATGCGTCGTCGTCAGTTCGCGCCCGATCAGATCGCTGCTCTTATCTTCTTCGATGTCGGCGTTTTGAAACCGCTGCAGCGGCTTCCTGCCGACGATGGCGATCAAGAGGCTCACGCCGGCGACGATCGCCGCCGTTTCGACCAGCGACGGCCGCCAGCCGGTCGCATAGAGAACCGCGCTGGTCAGGAGCGCGCCCACCGCCACGAACATCACCGGCGAGAGGCCGATCACGACGATGTCGAGCCCGAGCAGGATCAGGCCGGCGATCAGGCTCGCATTGGCGGGATCGTAGAGGAAGGCGGGCTCCATCTTATTCCGCTTCCCGCCAAGGCTGCGCGCGGCGCTGCTGCGCCTCGTTCGACGCAGGGCTGGCGTTGACGGCCTTGAGCACCGCCATCGCCTTGGCGATCCAGCCGGCCGGGTCGGCGCCGTCGCCCATCAGCACCAGCGAATTGCCGGCCTTGGCGAGGCGGCCATATTGCTCGATGGCGCTTTTGGCGACTTCGAGCTGCACCGCCTGATCGCCGCCGACCTGGGTGATTTGCGTGCGCACGAGTTCGATCGCCTTCGCCTGGCCTTCGGCGCGCAAGATCGCCGCCTGTTTCTCGCCGTCGGCGCGGTTGATCTCGGACTGCTTCACGCCCTCCGATTCGAGCACCGTCGCCCGCTTGTCGCGCTCGGCCTTCATCTGCCGCTCCATCGACTGGCGCAGCGATTCGGGCATGGCGATGTCCTTAATCTCATAGCGCGTCACATGCGCGCCCCAGAGCTGGGCGGCGTCGGAGACGGCGCGCACCACCCGCTCATTGATCTCGCTTCGGTTCTCGAAGGTCTTGTCGAGCTCCATCGAGCCGATGGCCGAGCGCATCGAGGTCTGCGCCAGATTGACGATGGCGCGGCGGATGTCCTGCGCGCCATAGGCGGCGTCCTTGGCGTTGACGATCTTGTAATAGAGAACGCCGTCGATGGTGACGGTGGCGTTGTCCTTGGTGATCGCGTCCTGCTCCGGCACGTCGATCACCTGTTCGCGCAGATCGAAGGTGTAGGCCACGCGCTCGACGATCGGCCAGACGAAATTGACGCCCGCGGTCAGCGATCGGTTGTAGCGGCCCAGCCGCTCGATGACGAGCACGGTCTGCTGGCGCACGAAGCGCACCATCGTCGACAGCGCCAGCAGCGCGACATAGGCGAACCAGAACAGCGGATTTTGGAAGAGGCCGATCGGCAGGCCGAGGTTAAAGGATCGGTCGATGATCAAGAGGCCGATTGCGGCGGCGCCGACGACAAAAAGTGCGAAACCCATGGAATGAACCCTCCGCGACAGGCGCGTTGAGAGAATGTTATCGAGCGACAGAGACACGGGCGCTCCTTTTCATGCCGCAGGGGTAGAGACCTTCCCGCGAAGGCGAGCCCTGGACGCCCATCGACGTCTAGCGCGTCAGACGCGCCGAAAACGTGCGCCGGCGCATGTCTTCCTCGATGCTCAGCGCTGTCTCCACCAGCTTTCGAGCGTCGGGCTGAACATCGGCGATGCATAGCGCGGCAATCGCGCCGGGCGCGCGATGTCGGTCGAATGCGCGAGCCATTGGTCGGACGCATGATACAGCGGCACGACGTAGAAGCCGGACAGCAGCACGCGGTCGTACGCGCGCACGGCGGTGATGAAATCGTCGTGGCTGGTCGCGGCCAGCAGGGCGGCGATGAGCGCGTCGATGGCGGGTGAAGCGGCGCCGGCGAGGTTGAAAGAGGCTTCCTGGTTCGCGCTCGCAGACCCCCAGCGCATGCGCTGCTCATTGCCCGGAGACGCCGAGGCGATCCATTGGCCGAGCATCATGTCGAAGTCGAACTTCTGCCGTCGGCGCTGATATTGCACCTCGTCGACGAGGCGCACGCGGGCGTCGACGCCGATGCGCTGCAGCGAGGCGGCGTAGTTGAGCGCAAGCCGCTCCTGATTGCGGTCCTTGACCATGATCTCAAAGGCCACAGGCTCGCCGTCCTTGCGCAAAACGCCGTTTTCGATGCGGTAGCCGGCGCTCTCGAGCAGATCGAGCGCGCGCTTGGCCATCTCGCGGTCGCGGCCAGACCCGTCATTCACCGGCGGTCGCCAGCGGCCTTCCAGAATGTCTTCGCGCACGGCGTCCGGAAACGGCGCCAGCAAGGCGCGCTCCCCGGGGGACGCCGGGCGGCCAGAGGAAGACAATTCGGATTCGTCGAAGAAGCTTTTTGTGCGGGTGTAGAGGCCGGCGTAGAGATTCGTGTTGATCCATTCAAAGTCGAACATCATGCCGAGCGCTTCGCGCAGGCGGATGTCCTTGAACAGGGGACGACGCGTATTGAAGACGAACCCCTCCATGCCTTTGGGGTTTTCGTTTTTCAGCGTCTCCTTCACCACGCGGCCTTCCGTGAGCGCCGGGAAGTCGTAGCCGCTCGCCCAGCGGGTCGTGCTGGTTTCGTCGCGATAGTCGAGAAGGCCCGCCTTGAAGGCTTCAAAGAGCGAATTGCCGTCACGGAAATATTGAATGTCGACCTCGTCGAAATTGTAGAATCCGCGCTGGCTCGGCAGGTCGGCGCCCCAATAGTCCTCATTGCGACGCAGCAGCAGGCGCGCGCCGACTTGCGCGTCCGCGATCACATAGGGGCCGGAGCCGACGGGCTTGGCGAGCGTCGCTTCGGAAAAGCGCTCGACGTCGGTCGCGTGTTTGGGCAGCACCGGCATGATCGCCAGAATGAGCGGCAGCTCCCGGTCGCCGACGCCAGAGAGGTCGTAATGGACGGTATGCGCGTCGGGCGCGTCGATCGATTTGACCAGCCCATAGGCGATGCGCTGCTGCGGCCGTCCCTTCGTCTTTAAGAGATCGAACGAGAACAGCACGTCTTGCGCGGTGATCGGCTTGCCGTCGGAAAAGCGCGCGCGCGGGTCGAGATGGAAGGTCACCTGCGAACGCGCCTGATCGACGTCGATCGACTGCGCGATCAGGCCGTAGAGCGTGAAGGGCTCGTCTTGCGAGCGGGCCATCAGGCTTTGAAAAACATTGCCGACAAGCCCCTGCGCCGCGGATCCCGACTTGAGATTGAACGGATTGAGGCTGTCGAAGGTGCCGGCGAGGCCGACGCGAAGTTTGCCGCCCTTCGTCGCGCCCGGCTCGGCGTAAGGGAAGTGATGGAAATCATTTGGCAAAGCGGGCGCGCCGTGCATGGCGATCCCATGCGTCGGGCAGGGCGCTTCGGCCGCCCGCGGGGGCGGCGCGGCGCCCGAAGCGGGCGCGGCGATAAGGAGCGACAGGGCGAAGCTGAGCGCGCGGCGCCCCCGCATTCGCTGTTCGCCGCCGCCGCTGGCGGGGCGTCTTGCAGGAATCGGGTGAATCTTCATCGGCGGACCATAATCCAACGTCCTGTCGCAAGAAGCGAGTCGCGCTTAAGTTTTCGGCCATTTTTTTGCGATAGTTGTGGGCAAAAAGCGCCTCCGCCAAGAATTGGCCGCTCCGTCCGGCTGGAATTTACTGCCGCGACCATGTAAGAGCGGTGCCGTCGCCTCGTCGGCGTCTCGCGATCGCGCTGGAACACGGGCTGGTCAAGTTCCATGGCGCTGTGGCGCGAAGGCGGCTCCCGTTATGACGCGATCTCGAAACTATCCGGAGCCGGAGAGCGCCGGCCAGCAGGACAATCGAAAGGAACTTCCGATGTCGACCCATATCTCGCGTTCTTGCGCGATCGCCCTTGCGGGAGCGTTGCTGTTCGTCGGCGGCGGCGCACTGGCTCAGCAGGCGCCGGCGGCCGGCGCAGCGCAGCAGCAGCAACAGCAGCCTCAGGGGCCGATTGCCGCCGAACTCGTCGCTGTCCAGCCGGACTGGACCAAGGTCTGCGGCGCCGATCCGCAGACTAAGAAGGAAATGTGCTACACGACGCGCGACTTCGGCGTGTCGGCGAAGGAGGGCGAGGCGCCCCAGCCGCTGCTCGCGCTCGCAATCTACGATCCCAAGGGCGACGATCAGAAGATCATCCGTCTGCTGCTGCCGCCGGGGCTGATGCTGAAACCCGGCTTCCGCTTTTCGATCGATAAGGGAGCGCCGGAAAGCGGCGCGTTCGAAATCTGCTTCCCGAATGGCTGTTTCGCCGAGGCGAAGGTCAAGAAGGCGGTCGTTGACGGCATGAAGAAGGCCGAAAAAATGACCGTAGTCGTTAAGAATCAGGCGAACGGCGAGGTCACCTTCTATCTGCCGCTCGCCAATTTCGGCAAAGCCTTCGACGGCCCCGCCGTCGACCCGAAGGTTCTCGAAGAGCAGCAAAAGAAGCTGCAGGAAGAACTTCAGAAGAAGGCCGAGGAAGAGCGCAAGAAGCTCGAGGCTCAGAAGGGCGCCGCCACGTCGCCCGCGCCGAAGCCCGCGCCGGCCGCTACGAAGAAATAAGTTTGTAACGAGCCCGAAGAAAACCCGCGCGGGACGCTCCCGCGCGGGTTTTTTTGTAGCCATTGGCCCCGGGCGCGAATAACGCGCGGCGCGGCGTCGCCCTTCCGCCCTCAGCTTTTCCCAGAGATTCGCTGAACCCCCGACGAGTCGCGCATAACGACAGCGTCACTTTGACGCGCGGCGATGAGCCGGTCTATATAGGCCGTCGGCCAAATCCATCGACAACCACCGGCGAGGTCAAAGCACGCATGTCTATCGCCATCGCTATGGTCCTGGTCGTCGCGGGTTCGATCCTGTTTCACGTGTTGAGTCCCTGGCGGGCGACGCCGATCGCGTCGAACTGGGGCTTCATCGACGACACGATGGGGCTGACCTTCCTTGTCACGGGAGCCGGATTCGTCGCGGTCATCCTGTTCATGGCGTATTGCCTCTATCGCTTTCGCCATGTGCCGGGCCGGCGCGCCGCCTATGAGCCGGAGAATCAAAAGCTCGAAGCCTGGCTTGGAATCGTCACGACGATCGCCGTCATCATTCTCCTCGCGCCCGGCCTGCTCGTCTGGGGTCAGTTCATCACCGTGCCTAAGGACGCGATGGTGATTGAAGCGGTGGGAGTCCAGTGGAGCTGGAGCTTCCGCCTGCCGGGCGCCGACAACCAGCTCGGCTCGAGCGATGTGCGCTACATCGACACCACCAATTCCATGGGTTTGAGCCCGGCCGATCCGAAGGGGCAGGATGATCTGCTGATCGCAAGCAGCGAATTGCATCTGCCGATCGGCAAGCCGGTCAAGGTCCTGCTGCGCTCGATCGACGTCCTACATGACTTCTATGTCCCCGAGATCAGGGCGAAGATGGACCTCGTGCCGGGCGTTGTCACATATTTTTGGTTCACGCCGACCAAGATCGGCGAATATGAGATACTCTGCGCCGCCTATTGCGGCACAGGGCATCCGCAGATGCGCGGCAAGATGGTCATAGAGTCGGAGGCCGACTTCGAGACCTGGCGCACGGCGCAGCAGACGTTCGAGCAGTCGCGCAAGAGCGACGCGAGCCGAGACAAGCGGGCCTCTGCTCAATGACGCTCACCGATGCGAGTTGCGCCGCTTTGACATTCATCGCCGCTGATCGAGCGCCGCCGCGACGGGGCTCCATCAATCGCCGGAAGCGCGATAGGGGCGAAGGGAGGATCGTTCCATGACCGACGCCAGCGTACCCCAGAACGTCGCGCCGCCGCCGGCGGAGGTGCCGGACGTCGACCTCTATCACGCGCACAGCTGGATCACGAAATATGTGTTCAGCCAGGACGCCAAGGTCATCGCCATTCAATACGCCGGCACGGCCATCACCGTCGGCATTTTGGCCCTGGTGCTGTCATGGGTGATTCGCCTGCAGCTCGCCTTTCCAGGGGCGATCCCTTTCATTGACGCCAACGTCTATTACCAGTCCGTGACCATGCATGGCATGATCATGGTCGTGTATATGCTCACCGCCATCTTTCTCGGCGGCTTCGGCAACTATCTCATTCCGCTGATGGTCGGCGCGAGGGACATGGTGTTCCCTTACGTCAACATGCTCAGCTACTGGGTCTATCTGATCGCGACCCTCGTTCTCGTCTCGAGCTATTTTTTCCCGGGCGGGCCGACCGGCGCCGGCTGGACGCTTTATCCGCCGCAATCGATTCTGACGGGCACGCCGGGCCACGAATACGGCATCATTCTGATGCTCGTCTCGTTGATCCTCTTCATCGTCGGCTTCACGATGGGCGGACTGAATTACGTGGTGACGGTGCTGCAGGCGCGCACCCGAGGCATGACGCTGATGCGCATGCCGCTGACGGTGTGGGGGATCTTCTCCGCCGCCGTCATGGCGCTTCTCGCCTTTCCCGGCCTTTTCGTCGCCTGCGTCATGCTGCTCCTCGACCGCACGCTCGGCACGAGCTTCTTCATGCCGTCGCTCGTCGAACTCGGCGAACGCAAGGACTATGTCGGCGGCAGCCCGATCCTGTTCCAGCACCTGTTCTGGTTCTTCGGCCATCCAGAGGTCTATATCGTCGCGCTGCCGGCCTTCGGCATCGTTTCCGATCTGATCAGCGTGCATGCGCGCAAGAACATCTTCGGCTACAGAATGATGGTCTGGGCCATCATCGCCATCGGCGTGCTCAGCATGGTGGTCTGGGGCCACCATATGTATATCAGCGGCATGGACCCGTGGTTCGGGTTCTTCTTCGCGGTGACGACGCTCGCGATCGCGGTGCCGACGGCGCTGAAGGTGTATAATTGGGTGCTGACCCTCTGGCACGCCGACATTCACTTCACGACGCCGATGCTGTTCGCGCTGGGGTTCCTCGTCACTTTCGTCAACGGCGGCATTACCGGCCTCTATCTCGGCAATGTCATCGTCGACGTGCCGCTGTCGGCGACGCTGTTCGTCGTCGCCCATTTCCACATGGTGATGGGCATCGCGCCGGTGCTCGTCATCTTCGGCGCCATCTATCATTGGTATCCGAAGATCACCGGCCGCATGATGGACGAGCGGCTCGGCAAGATTCACTTCTGGATCACCTTCCTCGGCGCCTATGCGATCTTCTTTCCGATGCACTATCTGGGCGTGCTCGGGATGCCGCGGCGCTTTTACGAGATGGGCGAAACCGCCTTCGTGCCCGCGTCGGCCGCCACGCTCAACATTGTCATCACGGTCATCGCCTTGGCGGTCGGCTTCGCGCAGTCGATCTTCTTCTACAATCTGTTCAAGAGCCTGAAATACGGCGCCCCCGCCGGCGGCAATCCCTGGCGCGCCGCTTCGCTCGAATGGCAGACTCCGGAGACGCCGCCGGGACACGGCAATTGGGGTAAGCATCTTCCGGTGGTTTATCGCTGGCCTTACGCCTATAGCGTGCCCGGCGCGCCGGAGGATTATCTGCCGCAGAACGCGCCGCCGGTCAGAGGAGAGCGTTCGCCATGAGCGTCATGGGGCTCTTCTTTATCTTCATCGCCACCGTCGCCATCATGTGGTTGGTGCGCCAGGGGGTGATGGAGTCGCCTTGGCTCGAGGAAGGCGAGGTTGCGCATTATCGTCGCGCCGGCGGCGCCGAGCCGCCGACAGCCGGGAGAGTGGGGCTCGCGGTCTTTCTCGCTGTCGCCGGCTGTCTGTTCTCGCTGCTCGCCGCCGCTTTTTTCATGCGCGGCGATGCGCCCGACTGGCAGATGCCGCCGATCCCCGGCGTTCTCTGGGTCAACACTTTTCTTCTCGCCGCCAGCAGCGTCGCCCTGCAGGTCGCGGTCTTCGCCGCCCGGCGCGCCGACGCCGAGCGGGTCAAGACGGCGCTGCTTGTCGGAGCGGTAACGGCGGCTCTTTTCCTGATCGGTCAAATCTGGGCGTGGCGCGAACTTCTCGAGCTGCGGTTCTTCGCTTCGAGCAACGCCGCCAACGCCTTCTTCTATCTGCTGACGGGCGTGCATGCGCTGCATCTCATTGGCGGTCTGGTGGCGCTTGCGCGAACCACCGACAAGGTGCGCGGCGCCGAGCGAGTCACCAAGGCGCTGACGACGAGCGTCGAACTCTGCGCCATCTATTGGCATTTTCTGCTGTTCGTCTGGTTGCTGATGTTCGCCATGCTGATCGGCTGGGCCGATGGTTTCGGCGCCATCTGCCGGCGTCTGCTTTCGTAAAGGGAACGCGCTATGACGGCGGAGCCTGTCACGACTGAACATGTAACGACCGAGCTCAATCTGCGGAGCAGCCTGCACGGCATGGTCGCTGACTGGTCCTCGGATCAGCGCTCTTTTAAGAGCGCGTCCTGGGGCAAGGCGATGATGTGGATCTTCCTCGTCAGCGACACCTTCGTCTTCAGCTGTTTTCTGATTTCCTACATGACGGTGCGCATGTCCACGACGGTGGAATGGCCGCACCCGAGCGAAATCTTCGCGCTCGAGATCGGCGGCAAGAAAATCCCGCTCATCCTCATCGCCATCATGACATTCGATCTCATCACGAGCTCGGGCACCATGGCGATGGCCGTCAACTTCGCCTATGCGCGCGAGCGCAGGAAGGCCGCGATTTTGATGCTGGTGACGGCGTTCTTTGGCGCCGCCTTCGTCGGCATGCAGGCCTTCGAATGGACCAAGCTCATTCACGAAGGCGTGCGGCCGTGGGGCAATCCCTTCGGCGCGGCGCAGTTCGGCTCGAGCTTCTTCATGATCACCGGTTTTCACGGTTTCCACGTGTCGATCGGCGTGATTTTCCTGCTCATCATCGCGCGCGCCGTCTGGCGCGGCGATTATGACGTCGGACGGCGCGGCTTTTTCACGAGCCGCAAGGGCAGATACGAGATCGTCGAGATCATGGGCCTATATTGGCACTTCGTGGATCTCGTATGGGTCTTCATCTTCGCATTCTTCTATCTGTGGTGACGTCTCCGACGGGGGAAATGATGACGGCGACGACGGACGATACGACCCATAGCCATGTTCAAGTCGCGCAAGCGGCGCAGCCCGCGGCGCAGGCGCATGGCCAGCAGCATCCGATCAAGCTCTATCTTCTGGTGTGGGGGCTGCTCTTCGTTCTGAGCGCCTGCTCCTATCTCGTCGATTATTTCGACTTCCAGGGCTATTTGCGCTGGTTCCTGATCGTCGTGTTCATGCTGCTGAAGGCCGGGCTCATCGTCGCCGTCTTCATGCACATGGCGTGGGAGCGGCTGGCGCTGGTCGTCGCGATTCTGGCGCCGCCGATGGCGGTTCTCGTGCTGATGGCGATGATGGCGTGGGAAGGCGACTACACCAATTATCTGCGCGTGATCTTTTTCGGCGCGTGATGCGGGCTCGCCCGCTCCGCCTGAATAAATCGCGCTGATCTCGGGCCGTCGGAGAATGGCAAATGCGAGAACAGGATCAGCGCGTCGCCAATAAGGCGATCCTCATCGTCCTCTCGGCGCTCTGCCTCGTCATGATCATTTTTCTCGGCGCCTGGACGCTCGTCGCGCATCTGCAATAGCGCGCGGGCTATTCATCGAGCGCTCCCTCCTCATTGACCGCATGCGCTAGGCCGGCCGTCGTCACCAGTCCCGCGACGCTGACGACGACCATGAGGGCGACGACGCCCGTGAGTCCCCAGCCGGCCTGCAGTTGCGGCACCACGAATGTGCCGAAAGTGGCGCCGACCTTGGCGCTCGCCGCCGCAAAGCCGCTCGCCGAGGCGCGAATGGTCGTCGGGAAAAGCGTCGGCGCGAGGGTGAACGTCGTGGCGTTGGGTCCGGCGTTCATCGCGAAATTGAACAGCATGAAGCCGCCGATGACGAAGGCGAGATGCGCATTGGCGCCATTGTCCGACATCGCGGCGAAGAGCAACAGCAGCATGCCAAGCCCCATGCCGCTAAATCCTGCGACCTGCATGGTGATCCGGCCAAAACGGGGAACAGCCCAGAGGCTCGCCACAAAGCCGACGATGAGAAAAGCGTCGACGATGGCGCTGCCTTCCGCGTCGGCGAAGTCGGCCGCGATCGAGCCCGCGTCGGCGGCGCCAAGATGCATGGCGCCGAGAATAACGGGCGTGAACAGGCCAACGCCGTAGGTCGCCACGTCCATCAACATCCATGGGAGGGAGACGAGCATCGTGCGGGCGCGATAGGCTTTGCGGAACAGCGTCGAATAGCCGACGTCCTGCGCATTGGGCGCGGAAGCCCGCTTGGACGTTGCAAGGGCGACTGCTTTCGCGCCAAGGTTCTCGGGCCTCTCGCCGAACTCGATCGACAATGTCTTGAGCAGCGCCGTCGCTTCGCCGATGCGTCCCTTTGTGACCAGCCAACGCACGCTTTCCGGCGCCCATAGGCGCGCAGATAAGAAAAGCAACGCAATCATGCCGCTGGCGCCGAACAGCAGCCGCCAGTCTTCTGTTGACGGTCGCAGCTTCAATAAAGCGAGGCCGGCGAGAGCCGCCGCCGCCATGCCGACCGACTGCAGGGCGATCGTCGCAACCGTCATTCTGTTGCGCGTGGCGCGCGGCATGAGTTCCGACACATAGGCGCCGCTCGTCGGAAAATCGATGCCGACGCCAACGCCAAGCAGGAACTGCGACAGCAGGATGACGCGGGCGTTCGGCGCCGCCGCGCCGATAAAGCATGCGAGCGCGATGATCGCCATGTCGGCGATGAAAACGCGCTTGCGGCCGAATCTGTCCGCGCCGATGCCGCCGAGCGCCGACCCCGCGACCGCGCCGAGCACCAGCGCCGATCCAATCAGGCCGACGAAAAGCGGGCTGATCGGAAAGTCGCGCTTGAGCAGCGGCAGCGCGACGCCCAGTCCGGACACCGAGAAGCCGTCCAAAAACGCGCCGCCGCTGGCTGCGAGCCAATAGGCGTAATGACGCCATGTCATCGGCGCTTCGTCGAGCGCGGAAAAGACCGAGGCGGCGTTCACTGGCGACGCCGTCACCGAGCCTTGCTCCGTTCCTCTTCGTTCTTTGCTTGTTGATAAAGCTTGCGGATTTCGTCGATGTCGACGGAGGGCTTCGGCAGCTTCAGATTAAGATCGTCGAGCGTATCGGCGATGATGTTGGAAACCGCGAGATTGCGAAACCATTTGTGGTTTGCCGGGATGATGAACCAGGGCGCATGTTCGGTCGAGCAGCGCGACAGGGCCGCTTCGAAGGCCTTGATGTAGTCATCCCATTTTTCGCGCTCGGAATAGTCGCTGGCGCTGATCTTCCATTGGTTCGCCGGATCGTCGAGCCGCGCCTTGAAGCGCTTGAGCTGTTCTTCTTTGGAGATGTAGAGAAAGAATTTTAGAATGGTCGTCTTGTTCTCGACGGCGAGGAGCTTCTCCCATTCGTTGATGAAATCATAGCGCGGCTTCCACGCTTCTTTTGGCGCGAGCTTATGCACGCGCACGACGAGCACGTCTTCATAATGGGAGCGATTGAAGATCGAAACGTAGCCGCGCCGCGGCGCATGCGGATGGACGCGCCATAGGAAATCGTGGGCCTGTTCCTCAGGGGTCGGCTGCTTGAATCCGGTCACCTGCACGCCCTGCGGGTCCATGGCGCTGATGACATGCCAGCAGGTGCCGTCCTTGCCGGCGCTGTCGATGCCCTGCAAGACGATCAGCAGAGAATGCGTGCGGTCGGCGTAGAGTTTGCGCTGCAGCTCGGTGATGCGCGTGAGATTGCGCTGCAATTCCTGCGCCGTTTGGGCGTCATTCGCATAGTCGCCGTGAAAATCCGGATCGATTGATCCGAGATCGACGTGCGAACCGGGCTCGACGCGGAACTTTTTGACGAATTTCATGTGCTCCGCCTCCTTCGAGCTGTCGCTCCCGTTCAACCGGCGAGAGCGACGCGGCGGGCGGTCAGGCGCTTGTCGCGCCGCCCGGCCAGACGCCAGTAGATCATCTTCACAATCTCGGCCACGACGACCCAGAGCAGACAGTAAAGCCACACGCCGACGATCGCCGCGCCGGGAACGGCGTCGACGCCGACTCCATAAAGGCAGAGCAACACGGCGACGACCTGCGTCGCCGCGATCGCCCAGAAAAGTCTGGCGCTGGGATAAGGCGGCGCAAAAATCGCATGTTTGGTGCGCACGCTGAAGAGCAGCAAATGGCCGCCGACGGCGAGTTGCAGAAACAGCAGAGTCCGGAGCTGGCCCGGATCAATCGGGATCATCGCCTGCAGCGAATCGTCAAGCGTCCAGCGCATGCCGATCAGCAAAAACCCAAAAGTCTCGGCGACCGCGATCAGTCCCATCAGCGAAGCGAAAATGAAGATGCGGTGCATGTCCCATCTCACCGGCTGCGGCGCGACGGGGACATTGTCGTAGGCGATCGTCATGATCGGGATATCGTCGAGGAGCGCGAGCGCGACGATCATGATGGCGGTGAGCGGCTGAAAGTCGAAAAATACGATCGACGCGACGACGACGATCATGATGTCGAGCGTCATGGCGATCCGATAGTAAATGTAGCTCTCGATGCGCTGAAAAATCTGTCGCGACACGCGGATCGCGTTGACGATGGTCGAAAGCCCGGGCGCCGTGAGGATCAACGCGGCGGCGCTTCGCGCCGCATCGGTCGCGCCGCTGACGGCGATGCCGCAATCGGCTTGTTTGAGCGCAGGCGCGTCATTCACGCCGTCGCCGGTCATCGCGACGATATGGCCGACCGACTGAAGCGCCTTGACGATCTCATATTTGTGTTCCGGGAACACTCTGCCGAATCCATCGGCCCGCTCCACCGCGTCGACGACGCTGCGCGGCAGAGCGCCGGATTTCACTTCCCCTTTGAAGACATCGCTCGCGACGAGCAGATGCGAACCCATGCCGAGCTGGGCGGCGATCTCATCGCCGATGGCGACGTCATCGCCGGTCACCATCTTGACTTCCAGGCCGAGCCCGCGCGCCTCGGCGATTGTCGCCTTGGCGTCGGCGCGCGGCGGGTCCATCATCGAGATGAGTCCAACCAGTTGCCACCGCGCGCCATCTTCCGACATGGCGACGCCCAGCGCGCGCTGGCCTTTGACGGCGAGCGCCGCCACCTCGTTCTGATAGCGCTGCAAAGTCTGCGAGTCGGGCCGCACGAGCGCGGATATCGCCTGCGGCGCGCCCTTGGCGTAATGGCGAACGCCGCCAGAGGCGTCGGCGACTGTCGAGATGGTGCGTTTGCTGACGGGATCGAACGGCGTGAACGCCTTCTGCTTGAAACTGTCGAGCGCATCATGCGCCGGCAGCGCCGCCATCACGGCAAGGTCGATCGCGTCTTCGCTGCTTTTCTGGGTCGCCAGCGCAGCGAACAGCAATACGTCGTCGCTCTTGAAAGCGCCATAGGAAATGGCGCTTTGCACGGTGAGCTTGTTCATCGTCAGCGTGCCGGTTTTGTCGCTGCACAGCACGTCGACTCCGGCAAGCTCCTCGATCGCGTTCAGACGCGAAACGATGGCCTTTTGCAAGGAAAGCGTATAGGCGCCGATCGCCATCGTCACCGACATGACCGCCGGCAGCGCGACGGGGATCGATGCGATCAGCAGCACCAGCACATATTGGGCGATGGAGCCGACGCGATCCCAGCTCCAGTCGTCCGGCGCGATGACTTCCCGATAGAGCTGCGCGCCGACGAGGATCAGCGCCAGAAAAAATGCAAGCACGAGGAGAAAATCGCCGACCTCCGTCACCGCGCGCTGCGAATGCGAAACGGCGCCGGCGGCGCCGACCAGCTTCGCTGTGCGCCCGAAGAAGGTGCGGCCGCCCGTCGCCGTGACCACGCCCGTCATGGCGCCTTGTTTGGCGATCGCGCCCGCATAGGCGTCGTCGCCGATTTTCTTGGAGACGGGCAGCGATTCGCCGGTGAGCGCCGCCTGATCGCAGCTCAAATAATCGCCTTCAATGAGCAGGAGATCGGCGGGGATGATCTGGCCCGCGGCGACGCTGACAATATCGCCGGGCGTCAGTTCGGCGGCGGGGATGGTCGTCCAGGCGCCGTCGCGCAACACGCGCGCTCGGGGCGCGAGGTTTTTCTTCAGGGCCGCGAGCGCATTCGCCGCCTTGTTGTCCTGCCAGAATCCGACCACGGCGTTATAGAGGAGAAGACCGGCGACGACGCCGAAGTCGGGCCAATCCCGCCGCACGGCGGAGATGACGGCCGCGGCTTCGATGAGAAACGGCAGCGGCCCCCAGAAATAGTTGAGCAGACGGCGCCACTTGCTTTCCGTCTTGTCCTCTAGCGCGTTTGGGCCGTATTCCGCGAGCCGCCGCGCCGCTTCGGCGGCGGTGAGGCCGCTCTCTGTCGTCTTCAGCGTCTCAAGTCGCTGCGAGATTTTGACCTGCGCCGGATCTAGGGAAAGCGCTGGCGAAGATTGGCTCGCCGGCGATTTCGCGCTGACGTCCGGCATGCTTGCTCTCCCCATCAGATAATTAAAATATCCAAACCGAATCTTACGGCGTGAACCGAGTCTCGCCAAGAGACTCGCTCAAAAAGGCAAGCGCGAGTCCAAATTAACCGTGCACAGTCTATTCGGCGGCTGTGCAGGCGGCGCCGTCGTTCGACGCGCCTATGGCGTTGTCTTTGACGATCTTGTCGGCGCGAGCCTTCGCATCTGCGAGATCCTTGTCATAGACGTCGGTCAGATATTCATTCGTCGTCGTCTTGACGATCGAGTGATTGGGCGATTGCAGCGGGCCGGACACATTAATCGAGGCGACCGTCGACAGGCCGGGACGCAAGGGTTGCTTCTCGAGTTCGTCCGCCCGCAAGGCGATACGCACCGGAATGCGCTGAACGATGCGAATGAAGTTGCCGGTCGCGTTATCTGGGGGCAGAGCCGCGAAGACGGCGCCGGAGCCAGGAACAAGTCCTGCTACTTCTCCATGGTAGATCTGTTCCGATCCGTAGAGATCGACCTTGATGATCGCCGCCTGCCCGGGACGAACCCGAGCCATCCTGTTTTCCCACAAATTCGCTTCGACCCAGAGATGGTCGAGCGGCACGATATTGAGAATGGCGTCGCCGGGGCGCACCCGCTTGCCGACCTGAACGCTGCGTTTGGCGACATAGCCGGTCGCCGGCGCCCGGATGTTCTGGCGCACGAACTCGACGTAAGCGTCGTTGTATCGCGCCTTGGCGGCCTCGATGTCGGGATGATTCATCCGCGTCACGCCGACGACGCGCGCCTCGACCGACTGGTATTCCGCCTGCGCCTCGCGCAGATCGGCTTCCAGCGCGGCGAGCTGGTCCTCGGTATTCTGCAGCACCTGTCGCGAAGCGGCGCCGCTCAGCGTCGCTTCGCGGTATCTTGCGAGATCGTGGCGCGTCTTGTCGCGAAGCGCGGCGCGGGAAATGACCTTCTGGCAGACCTGGCGGCGCTGCGCGTAAAGCGCGCCGACGGAGCGAACCGCGCGGCCGAGTTCGGCCTCGGCCTGCGCGAGCGCCGCTCTTGCGCGTTGGCCGTCGAGGCGAACGAGCACGTCGCCTTTCTTGACGAGCTGCGTTTCTTCAGCGAGCACGGCGGCCACGACTCCCGTCGCGTCCGCCTGCACCGGGATGATGTTGCCGGTGACGAAGGCGTTGTCCGTCGTCACCCAGTCGCGGTCGTAAAAATACCATCGCGAGAACGCGATCAGCGCGCCGGCAAGAACCGCCGCAATGACGATCTTGAGCAGAAATTCTCTTCGGGAGCGGATGCTTTTGCGGGACAGCGCCATCGATGGGGGTTCGCGTTCTTCTGTTAAGGCGTGGCGCGTTCAGCCGCCGCCAAGCGACTGGATCGTCTCGACGGCCGGCGTCAAAGGGTCGGTTTCGGGCGCCGGCTTCGGCGCGGCCGGCGGCGGACCATCGGCATAGCCGCCGCCCAGCGCCTGATACAAGTCGACGGCGGCGATCAGCCTGTCGCCTTCAAGCGCGCGCTGCGCGAAGCCGGACTCGAGAAGATCAACGCGCTCGGCGACGATTTCGCGGCGATCTTTGATTCCGTCGCGCAGGCGCGATTGCGCAAGGTCATACTGGGCGCGCGCAGCGCGCAGGTAGCGGCTCTGCGCCTCATATTCGGCGCGCGCGCGCTTGAGATTGGCGATGGCGTCGGCGACCTGCTGCGCCGCTTGCAGCAGCGTCTCATTATACGAGTCGACCGCCTGATCATAATCGGCGCGCTGAAACTCCAGGTTTCCGCTGAGGCGGCCGCCCTGAAAAAGGGGCAGGCGCAGTCCGGGCGAGACGGCGTAGCCGATCGCCGAGGGCGTAAAGAGATAGCCCGCGAGTTTGCTGATCTTCGTCGAGGTCACCGAGCCTTCGAAGCCGCCGGTGATCGCAAGATCAATCGAGGGAAGAAACATCGTTTTGGCGACGTGAACCCGGGCCGCCGCCGCCTCGGCGCGGCGCAGCGCGGCGGCGAGATCGGGGCGGTGCGCGAGCAGTTCAAGCGGCAGGCTTCGTGGCAGCGGCGGCGCCGCCGGCGCTGGCGCGCTCCGGCCGGCGTAAAGGTCGCGCGCGGCGTCGGGTCCTTCGCCCATGAGCCGAGCGAGCGCATCCTTCTGCAGCGTCACCAGCGCCTGCGCGGCCGCTTCGCGCCGGACGGCGTTTTCGAATTCGGCGCGGGCGATCTGCACCCCGTCCAAGGAGTCGAGTCCGGTGCGATAGCGGGTTTCAGCAAGCGCAACCAAATCGCGGCGCAGACGCGTCAAAGCTCTGGCGACCTCGAGCTGGCGCGCCGCGGCGTAGCCGCGCAGATAGGCGCGCGCGACCGAGGCGGTCAGCAGCAGGCGCGCCTGCTCCAGTTCGGCCTCTTGCGCCGCGGACTCGCCGATCGCCGAGTCGAGCAGAGCCCGGTTTTTCTGCCAGAAATCCAGCTCCCAGGTCAGCGCAAGCGGATTAATGAAGGCCATGGTCTTCTGCAATCCGCCCTGCGCCGGATTGTAGGAGGCTACGACGCCATGCAGCGGATTGCGGGATTGCCGCATGCCGAAGGTCGCCTGGACTTCCGGCAGGAGCCTCGCGCCGGCGACCTGCACGATGGCGTCCGCGCCGCGTAGAGTGTCTTCCGCTTTCTTGAGGCTTTGATTGTCGCGCAACGCCTTGTCGATGACGCCGTCAAGCTCTGCGCTGCAGAAAGCGCGCCACCATTCCTCGCGGGGCCAAGCGGTTTCGCCAGCGGCGGCTTTCAGGCCGGACCCGGCCAGCGTGCGCTCCATGGCGGGCGCGCCGAGAAATTGGGCGCGCTCTACCGTCGTCGTGGGCGCGCAGCCGGCGAGAAAAAGCGCGACTGGGGCTCCGCAGCACAGCCATCGCCGCCGGGTTGCGAGCCAAATCGCGCCGACGCCCCAAGCGGCGATGCTCTCGCGGCCAGGGCGCAGGCGGGAAGGCGCACGACGGGGCGCGGGCTCACTATGCAACAGACACTCCTACCCTGCGCCGACGATCTTTAAGAACGCGGCGGCGAGTTCGCAGGAGTCATCAGCCTTTCGGCGGTTATCGGGGGAACCCCATCCCCATCCGTTAATACTTAGTTTACGACAGAGCTACCGGTCAATAAGTTCAATGGCGACCTCGCGGGCTATCCCCAGAGCTCCGGCGCCGGGGGCATGAGGGTCGATCCCTCGTAGCACAGCCCGGGGACACGATCGCGGGCCAGAAGCAGAGGTCCGTCGAGGTCGACGAAGGAGGCGATCTGCCCCACGAGGACGGCCGGCGCCATGGCGAGCGACGTTCCCACCATGCAGCCCGCCATGATGGAAAAGCCCATTTCCTGCGCCGCGCGCGCCAGCGCCAGCGCTTCGGTCAGGCCGCCAGTCTTGTCGAGCTTGACGTTGATCGTGTCGTAGCGGCCCTTGAGCGGCGCGAGCGAGGCGCGGTCATGCACGCTTTCGTCGGCGCAGATCGGCACGGGTCGGGACATGGTCGCGAGAATGTCGTCCCTGCCCGCCGGCAGAGGCTGCTCGACGAGCGAGACGCCGTAATCGGCGCAAGCGGCGAGCTGGCGGGGAAGGGTTTCCTCCGCCCATGATTCGTTGGCGTCGACGATCAGGGTTGAGTCTGGGGCGCCCGCGCGCACCGCGGCGAGGCGCGCTTCGTCGCCCTCGCCGGCGAGCTTGATCTTCAAGAGCGGCCGGTCGGCCGCCCTTTCCGCCGCGGCGCGCATCTGGTCGGGCGCGCCGACCGAGATCGTGAAGGCCGTCACAAGCGGCGAGAGCGCCTCGAAACCTGCCGCGACATGGGCCGGAACGCCCGAAAGCTTGGCCTCGATGTCCCAGAGGGCGCAATCGAGCGCGTTGCGCGCCGCCCCCGCCGGCAGCAGGCGCTGCAGAGCGGCGCGATCGGCGCCGGCTTCGAGAGCGTCGCGCGCGCTTTCAATTGTCGCGACGACGCTTTCGGCGCTTTCGCCATAGCGGGCGTAGGGCACGCATTCGCCCCGACCGACGCCGCCGCCTTGAACCAAGGTCGCGGTCACGACTATGGCTTCGGTCTTGGCGCCCCGCGAAATCACAAAGCTGCCGGCGATCGGGTAACTCTGTATGGCTACAGACAGTTTTCGCTTCAAATCTCTCTCCGGCGCCCGCGTCGCTCGGGCGCGATGGCGCAGCGATGTGCGCCGACGCGCTTGCTGACGTCAATTCACGAAGTTATGACGTTTTTGCAAGAGGCGGTTTCGCAAGATGCTGCTTTGCAAGAGGCGGCGCGCCGGCCGGCGTCAGCGGCGCGCCACAATCGTCGGATAGGATGACGCGATCAATGAGCCGATCACTGACTCCAGCGCGGAGCGAAGCCCGATGACCGTCGCGGCGATGCAGCGTCCGCCCAAAGTCGCGCGCCAGTCCGCGACGGAGGGCGTGCGCCTTGCGCTTTCGGGCGACTGGACGCTGTTGGCCTCTCAGCGTCTCGAGGAGGAGGGGCGTCGAATTGTCGAGGAAGCGCGTCTCGACCGCACGATCGCCATTGATCTTTCGCAAGTCTCGCAACTCGATACGGCCGGCGCCTGGCTGATCAATCGCGCGCGGCATGATCTCGCGCGCGGCGACGTCGCCGTCACGCTCGAACATGTGCGGCCTGAATATTCGACCCTGCTAGATGAAACGCGTTATCGCGCCTTCGTTGCGCCTGCGCGGCCGCGGTTCAATGTCATCTTCGTTCTGCTTGCGGATTTTGGCGAATCCGTCGTGGACGCGCTTCGCGAATTTTACCGCGGCGTCGGCTTTCTCGGCGAATTCGTCTCCTCGATGATGTATGTGGCCGCCAATCCGCGGCGGTTCAGGCTCACGTCGCTCGTCGCGCAAATCGAGCTGGTGGGCTTTCGCAGCGTCCCCATCATCGTGCTGATCAACATTCTGGTCGGCGGCATCGTCGCGCAACAGGGCATCTTTCAATTGCTCAAGTTCGGCGCGTCCAGCTACACGGTCAGCCTGATCGGCATTCTTGTCTTGCGCGAACTCGGCGTGCTGCTCACCTCGATTATGATCGCTGGCCGTTCAGGCTCGGCGATCACCGCCGAACTCGGCTCGATGAAAATGCGCGAAGAGATCGACGCGCTGCTGGTGATGGGACTTTCGCCTTTCGAGGTGCTGATCGCGCCGCGCGTGCTCGGTCTGGTGATTTCCCTGCCGATTTTGACCTTCCTCGCCGATATGGCGGCGCTCTTTGGCGGCCTGCTCGTGGCCTGGTGGTATGGGGGGATCAGCCCCGCGGCGTTCGCGTCATTGCTCAAAGAAGCGATCGCGCTGCATACGTTTCTTGTCGGCATCATCAAGGCGCCCTTCATGGCGCTGGTGATTGGCCTCATCGCGTCGATGGACGGGCTGGCGACGCAGGGCTCCGCCGAATCGCTCGGCCGACAGGTCACCTCCTCGGTCGTGAAATCAATTTTCATGGTCATTGTGATGGATGGGGTGTTCGCCGTATTTTTTGCGGCGATCGACTATTGAGCGCGGCGATGGCCAACGCCTCGGCTCATGCCAGCGACGCTCAGGCGCGCCCCAACCGCGACGTCATTATCAGCGTGCGCGATCTCGTGGTCGGCTTTGGCGACAAAACCATCGTCAACGGGCTCAATCTCGACGTCTACCGCGGCGAGGTGCTCGGCTTCGTCGGCGGGTCCGGGCAGGGAAAATCTGTGCTCACCCGCGCGATTCTCGGGCTGACGCCGACGCGGGGTGGCTCCATTCGGGTTTTTGGGCAGGATCGCGACGCGCTGACGTCAGCGGAGCGGCGCGCGTTGGAACAGCGATGGGGCGTGCTGTTTCAGAACGGCGCGCTGTTTTCGGGCCTGACAGTGAAGCAGAATATTCAGATGCCGATGCGCGAAACACGCGACCTGTCGGAGCGACTGATGGATGAGCTGGCTTTGCTGAAGCTCGAGCTGGTCGGCCTCAGTCCCGACGCCGCGGACAAATTTCCGTCAGAATTGTCTGGCGGCATGGTGAAGCGCGCGGCCCTGGCGCGCGCCTTGGCGCTTGATCCCGAGCTTGTGTTCCTGGACGAGCCGACATCGGGACTCGATCCGATCGGCGCCGCCGAATTTGACGCGCTGATCGGCACGCTGCAGCGGACCCTCGGGCTGACCGTGTTCATGGTGACGCACGATCTCGACAGCCTGTATTCTATCTGCGACAGGGTGGCCGCGCTCGCTGAAGGTCGGGTCATCGCCGCAGGGCCGCTGGAAACCTTGCTCGCGTCCGACCACCCGTGGCTGAAAGCCTATTTCCACGGCGTGCGCGGCGGCAGACTGACTGCGGCGCGCGTTGACCAGAAGGACGAACAATGGAAACCCGCGCCAACTACGCCCTGATCGGCGCTTTCACGCTGGCGGTCGCCTTCGCCGCCTTCCTCTTCGTCTACTGGTTTTCCGGACCGAGCCAGCTTGGCCGGCAGGAAACGTTCCAGATTGTCTTCACAGCGGTTTCAGGGCTGACCCGCGGCTCCTCGGTGCTGTTCAACGGCGTGAAAGTCGGCGAGGTCACGCATCTTGGCATTTCCGAACAAGATCCGAGCAAGGTCGACGTGCTCGTCAGGATCGACAGCAGAACGCCGGTCAAGACCGACACGCGCGCGCGTCTCGAGACGCGGGGCTTTACGGGCGTTTCCGACGTCCTGCTCGTCGGCGGCACGCCCGGCGCGCCGCCTCTGACGGCGCAAGTGGGCCAGAAGTATCCCCAAATTCAGGCGGAGCGCTCCGAAATCCAAAATCTGCTGGTCAACGTTCAAAGCCTGTCGAAGAAGGCCGCCGACGTCCTCACGAAACTCGACAAGCTCATTGACGATAATGGTCCGGCCATCACCGCGACGCTCAAGAACGCTGAAACGGTCAGCAAGACGCTCGCTGACAACTCCGCTTCGATCACGACTTTCATCCGCGACGCGTCGGACGTCGCACGATCGCTTAAACCGGCGGCGGCGCGGCTCGATCAGCTGCTTGCGGCCGGCGAAAAGACGATCAAGGCGATTGATCCCAAGCAGATCAAGGCGATCGCCGGCAATATCGCCGGGGCCTCGGAACGCATCAACCGTTTCGCCGGGAGGGGGCTGCGGGAATATGAACAGCTTGCGGTGGATGGGCGCAAGGCCGTCGACACATTAGATCGCACGCTGCGTTCCGTTGAGAAAAACCCCTCACAATTCATCTTCGGGCCGTCTCAGTCCGTGCCGGAATATCAGGGCCGCTAAATCAATCCAAGGCGTGGCTTTAAGCGGATGCGCGGATCGTTTAGAAGGACGACGCGCCCGACGGGGCGCGCGGGCGAAATGGGGCGATGGGTCGGCATGAAACTGAAGGCGTCCGCTGCGACGCGACGGAAAGTCGTGCAGGCCACGGCGATCGCATCGCTTGCGTTTCTCGCGGCCGCCTGCGCCCAAGCGCCTCGCGAGACGTTCGATCTGACGAGCGAAACGGGCGCTTTGCGGAGCGTCGCGTTGCGCAGCGGCCCGGCCGTCTTCGTGCCTGAACCCGCAGCGATCGCGCCGACCTCCTCGGATCGGATTGTGGTTCGCGCCGGCGATGACAGCGTCGCCGTTCTTCCCGGCGTGCAGTGGTCGGAGTCGATGCCGCGTCTTTTCCAGCGCCGCTTGATTGAAGCGCTGCAGCAGTGCGGTCTTTCAGCCTCTTCCAATTTTGGCGCGCAAACAAAACTGCAGACGGACGTGCGGCGCTTCGAGATCGACCTCGCCCGCAATCTCGCCGTCATTGAAGTTTCCGTCCAGCTCGTCGACTCGGGCGGGGGCCGGGCGAAGGCGGCGCGGATTTTTGTCGAAGAGGCGCCGGCCCCGGAACACACCGGCTCGCCAGCGGCGCGGGCGCTCAGCGACGCGGCCGCGCGTATCGCGCTGCGCATCGGCCAATGGACGCGCGCCCGGTTATAGCAAGGCCGGCGGGGCGCACCCGTTCAGTCCTGGATCGAACCTTCCCACAGCATGATGTTCAGGCACGCGAGAAACGCGCCGCTTTGGGACGCCGCTTTAGACGCGCTCGACCACTCTTCCGCTTCGTCTCGCGTCAAGACGCCCGCGGACACGCAATTCTCCGTCACGCGCGTGAGGTCGAAGATGATCTCCGCCGCGTCGAGGCTTCTGACAATGAGCGCATGCGCCCTGCAGCCGATGTTTTCGACGCCGCATTTTTGGAGCAGAACGCCGATCTCTCGGCCGATGTAGGGATTGGCGAAAGACTTCTCCCATAGGCCCGCCAGCTTCGCCCCGGTTTCGAGTTTCCCGTTGTAGACGAAATATGTTCCCCAGTCGGGCTCGGCGACGACGATTCTGCCGCCCTTGCGCGTCACCCGGACCATTTCGCGCAGCGCCTCGATGGGGGCGCTGATGTGCTGCAAGGAGCGATCGATCCGAACGCCGTCGAGCTGGCGATCGCCGAAGGGGAGGCTGCGGGAGTCGCCGCCGACGAAAAACGCATTCGGAAGCCCCCGCGCCCGCTCTCGCGCCAGGCCAAGAAAGCCATGCGCCGAATCGAGCCCGAAGACGTCGGCGCGCGGGAAACGCCGCGCGAGTCCGATGACGTCGAAGCCGACGCCGCAGGCCACATCCAATATCTTGCTGTTTCCGGATATTTGCAGCGCGTCCCAGGTCTCTTGCTTGTAGCGCTTGAAAAAAGGCGTTTCATTCATGAAATCGAGACAGCCGGTCAGCTCCGACCGCAGCGCGCCATCCGCGTTCCGGAAGCTTAAAGCGATGTCTGTCATCTGCGCGTCTCTTTCGGCGTTTGCCGCTGAATGGCCTACGGTCGCGCGCGTCGGGAGGGGCTAGCGCCGCAAACGGACGGGTGCTAACTGAACGGCGACAATTTGGGCAGCGCTGGCGGCGCAACCGCACGACGCGCGGAAGAACAAGCGGCCCGCGGCTTCCTGCTTCAAGCACAGTCGGGAGCGCCGCGAAAGTCGCGCATGCATGAGGAAGAGACAGGCGTCATGGCGAAGATGAGCTTTGAGGATGCTGCGACCCGCTATGGCGCGGAGCCGGGGGGCGGCGCGCCGACAAAGGTCAAGATCACCTTCGTCGATTCTCAGGGTCAAGCCCGATCCGTCGAGGGCGAGGTTGGTTCGACCGTGATGGAGACAGCCCGGCGCAATGATATCCCCGAGATCGCCGCGGAATGCGGCGGCGCCTGCGCCTGCGCCACCTGTCACGTCTATGTCGATGAAAAATGGGCTGAAAAAACCGGCAAGGCGTCGCAGATGGAGGAGGATATGCTCGACTTCGCCTTCGACGTGAAGCCGAATTCGCGGCTGTGCTGCCAGATCACCGTAAGGCCGGAACTCGACGGGCTGGTCTTAACCACCCCGGCCCAGCAAGGCTGACGCGCAATTTTTCCAGACTGCGGCCGAGCGGGTTTGAATCTCTCGACAAATGCGATAGACGAACCGAACAGGGCGGCATTTGAAGCCGGCCGCCGTGCAACAGGCGCGCGCAGCGCCGGCCGGCGACGCGAACGGCGTCTTCGATCTTCGGCGTTTGAGGAATTAGTCGGGAATTGACGATGAACCAGCTTAAAGAAGCCGCGATCGAAACCGATGTCGTCATTGTCGGCGCCGGCCCGGCAGGTCTTTTTTCGGTGTTCGAACTCGGCCTGTTGGACATCAAGGCGCATGTCATCGACATTCTTCCGCGCGCCGGCGGCCAGTGCTCGGAACTCTATCCCGAGAAGCCGATCTATGACATTC
Organism: Methylocystis sp. L43; assembly: GCF_015709525.1. Taxonomy (GTDB): domain Bacteria; phylum Pseudomonadota; class Alphaproteobacteria; order Rhizobiales; family Beijerinckiaceae; genus Methylocystis. Next base: position 314,646 of record NZ_JADNRA010000035.1, read on the forward strand.
CCGGCCTGCCGGTCTGCACCGGCCAGGAGCTGACGGACAATCTCCTGAAGCAGATCGAGCCGTTTCATCCGACCTTTCACTTCAACGAAATGGTCGAGACGCTCGTGTCGCTGGGAACGGCCGAAAAGCCGGAATTTCGCCTCAGCACCGACGCGGGAAAAATTTTCCACGCGAAGGTCGTCTTCATCGCCGCCGGCGGTGGATCGTTCCAGCCCAAGAAGCCGCCGATCCCGAAGATCGAGTCCTATGAGGGGACGTCGGTGTTTTACGCCGTGCGCCGTATGGAGGACTTCCGCGACAAGAACGTCGTCATCGTCGGCGGCGGCGACTCGGCGCTCGACTGGACGCTCAACCTGCACCCGGTGGCGAAAAGCATCACGCTCGTCCATCGTCGCGATCAGTTCCGCGCCGCGCCGCATTCCGTCTCGGCGATGCAGGAGCTCGTCGCGGCGGGCAAGATCGACTTCAAGCTCGGCCAGATCACTGCGGTCGAAGGCGAGGATGGCGAACTCGCGGGCGCGATCCTCAAGGGCAATGACGGCGTCGTAGAGAAGCTCGCCTGCGAGCGCCTGATGCCGTTCTTCGGCCTCACCATGAAGCTTGGCCCCGTCGCCGATTGGGGACTTCAGCTCAATGAAAACCTCATTCCCGTCGACACCGAGAAATTCGAAACGAGCCATCCCGGCATTTTCGCCGTCGGCGACATCAACTCTTATCCCGGCAAATTGAAGCTCATCCTTTCGGGCTTTCACGAGGTCGCGCTCGCCGCGCAGAAGGCCCATCGTTACGTCTATCCCGACAAGAAGCTGCTGTTCCAATACACGACGTCCTCGACCAATCTGCAAAAGAAGCTCGGGGTCTCCTGACGCCGGCCGACGCTGAGACGTCCACCGCCGTCGTCGATGTGTTTTGCATCGACGTCGCGCAGATCGCCGACGACGAATGGCCGAAGCTCGCTGCGCTTCTCGACGAAGCCGAAACAGCGCGGGCGGCGCGTTTCGCTTTCGAATCCGATCGCCGCGCCTATGTCGCCGCACATGCGCTGTTGCGCGCAAGCCTTTCCGAGCGCGCAAAAAGGATTGCGCCCGCCGCGTGGCGATTCGGCGCGACGCCGCACGGCAAGCCTTTCCTGGCGTCGCCGCGCACCTGCCTTGACGTGAGCCTGTCGCATACCCGGGGCATGGCCGCCGTGGCGATCGCGTCGGGACGCGACGTCGGCGTCGACGTCGAATCGTTTCTCAGGCCGCGAGACGCCCTGAAGGTGGCGGAGCGTTTTTTTGCGCCCGAAGAGGCGGCGGTCGTGCGCGCCCAATCCGATCCAGAGTCGCAAAGCGAGGTTTTCTTTGCGATCTGGACTCTCAAGGAGGCTGTATTGAAGGCCGACGGGCGCGGGTTAACGGGCGGGCTCGACAGCTTTGTCGTCAATTTGTCGCCGCTCGCCGTTAGCAGCGATTCCGGCGAGAGTTACGGCGTTGAGCAGTGGCGGCGCGCAGGTTTCTTCATCGCCGCGGCGGCGCGCGGCAAGGTCAATTTCCGCCTCATGGAAACGCACGCGGCCGCGCTGATCCAGGCTGCCGATTCATTTGAAGCCTGAGCCCGGCGCGCTAGTTGTGTCGCGGGTTCTCCTGGCGCATGCATTGGAGGGGTTTATGACTGGCTTGTTGCTCATCGTCTTGTTCTACGGCGCCGCTTTGCTCGCACTGGCCGTTTACCTCCAACCGGATAGTTTCGTGGTGCGGCGCGAGGCGGTCATCAATGCGCCGCCGCGCCAGGTTTTTGCCGCGATCAACAATCTGCGCAATTGGGAGTCTTGGTCACCCTGGGCGAAACTCGATCCAAACGCTGAAATCCAATATGAGGGACCCGCAGCGGGCCCCGGCGCCGCCTTCGAATGGTCCGGCGACAAGAATGTCGGCGCGGGGCGCATGACCATCGTCGACAGTCGACCGAGCGAGCGCGTGGATCTGAGGCTCGATATGCGCAAGCCCTTTGCGGCGGCTAATGACGTGACCTTTTTTCTCGCTCCCGACGGCGAACTGACGAAAGGTCGCTGGCTCGCGCGCACGCTGGGGTTGGGCGGCGACTCCGCAGCGCATAAGACTCATGTCGTTTGGAGCATGTCCGGCAACGTCAGCCTCGCGAGCAGGGCGATGAACATCTTCATGAGCCGCGAAAAGATGATCGGCGACACGTTCGAGAAAGGCCTTGAAAATCTTAGCGCGCATCTCAGCAAATAGCGTCAGGCCTCTAACCGCGCCGGCTCTTGCGTCGCGCGCTGCGAAACGCCATCTGGAGGGCGGCCGCTAGATTCATAGAGCGCTCGGCGCGAAAAACCGGCTTCCACTTTTTCGCAGCGCTCTAGGCGCTCTGCGACTTCCGCGGCGCGACGCGCCATGATTGATGCAGGTGATTGACTCGCATGACCGAAATGTTCGAGGCCGCTTTGGCGGCGCTGCGCCAGATCGTGACGCCGCCGTTCCGCGCGGTCCTCGTCAAGAGTCTGGGCATGACGTTCCTGTTGCTGGCGCTCGCCTGGGTGGGTCTCGATAAGCTCGCCATGTCCTTCGTGATGGTCGAGCATCCTTGGCTGCGGACGGCGCTGACCTATGCGACGGGCGCCGGACTGTTCTTCCTGATGGCGTTTCTCATCGCCCCCGTCTCCGTGCTGGTGTCGGGATTATTCCTCGACGATCTCGCCGATCACGTCGAAGCGGATCTTTATCCACCCGGACAGCACGGTCGCGCCATTCCGGCGACCCAGGCGATTTTCATGGGCCTGCGCTTCGCTGGAATTTCGGCGATCGTCAATTTCTTTGCGTTGCTGCTGCTCTTCGTGCCGGGAATAAACGCGGCGGCCTTCCTCCTCGCCAACGCCTATCTTTTCGGGCGCGAATATTTTCTCTTCGCCGCGACGCGCTTTCGTTCGCTGCAAGAATCGGAGGCGTTGCGCCGTCGCCATGCGCTATGGCTCTTCCTCGCCGGACTGTTCATCGCCGTCTTCGTCGCGACGCCGGGGCTGAATGTGCTGACGCCGCTCTTTGCCGTCGCCTTCATGACTCGCATCCATCGGATGCTGCCGCCACGCCCGCGTGGGGAAACGACGCAGTCCGCCCGCGGGCCCTAGTTCAGAACGCGACGTCGTCAACGCGACGCGGATTCGCCCAGCCGCTGCGTCTGATATTGCCCCACCTTGCGAAAGCGGTAGAGGTAGGTCGGCACGATCGACTCGATCGATTGCGGATCGGCGATCCCGAGACCTTGAAGCGTGCGCGAGTCGGCCTTCGCCGCGTCGCTGACGACATTGTCGTGCTTGAGCAATTCGACCTGATCTCGCGTCATGCGCAGGAGCTTCGGGAAAAGGCCTAGCGACAGCTTGGTCAGCATCTGCGTCACGCTGGCCATAAGCTTGCCGGTTCCGAAGGAGAGTTTCAGGATTCGGCGCTGGCGCTGCGTCACCTTCAGAACATAGCCGACGATCTCCGCGAAGCTTTTGATCTCCGGACCGCCGAGTTCATAAGCGACGCCGGGCTGGGCGCGGCCGGCGAGCGCGATCGCCACCGCGTCGGCGACGTCGCCGACATAGACCGGTTGGAATTTCGTCTCGGCGCCGACGATGGGCACGACAGGAAAGTAGCGCGCCATGGTGGCGAAGCGATTGAAGAAATCATCTTCCGGGCCGAAAATCACGGAAGGGCGCAGGATGACAGCGGAAGGAACCGCCGCGAGCACGGCGGCTTCGCCCTCGGCCTTGCTTCGCCCATAGGCTGAGGCCGACTGCGGATCGGCGCCGATGGCGGAGATGTGGACGACATTGTCGATGCCGGCGGCTTTCGCCGCCTCGGCGATCACACGCGCCCCGCCGGCCTGCACGGTCGAGAATTTCTGCGCGCTCGTTTCGGCGAGAATTCCCACCAGATTGACCACGGCCGAGGCGCCCTGCAGGGCAGCCGCGATCGATTGAGAATGGCGTACATTCGCCTGTACCGCCACCACCTGGCCGACGCGGCCGAGCGGCTGAAGAAAGAAGGCCAGGTCGGGTCGCCGGCAGGCGACGCGCACGCGCCAGCCGTCGCGCGCCAGCGCCCGGACGACGTAACGGCCGACAAAGCCGGAGCCGCCGAACACCGTCACCACCCGTCCTTCGCCAATGGTCTGGTTATTGTCGCCGATCATCGCGATTTGCTCCGCTTGCGCCGCGCCGGCTCCCGCCGGAAAAATGCTCGCTAAGGCTCTAGCGAAATTTGACGACGAAGGAAATGCGCGAGGCGGGCCCCGCCGCGACCGGGACGGCCATGCGGTTTTGGGAAAAGCGCGCATTGACACGGGGCGTCCGCTGCCCCTATGAGACGCGCTCTAAGCCCAGGTGGCGGAATTGGTAGACGCGCTGGTTTCAGGTACCAGTGGTGAAAGCCGTGGAGGTTCGAGTCCTCTCCTGGGCACCAGGTAACTGGTGTTTCGCTTTTAGTAGCAATGACTTAGGCAAGCTTTGGTCGCTCTTTCGGTGATACGAAGGGCGATACATCAGTGCGTCGATATGCCTTCTCTGAAGGATGTTTCTCCGTCTCCGTTCGCTATCTCACCTCAAGTCGCGATGGCGTCTTCTGGTACTACCGGCGCATCCCTACGGCAGCGAAAGCGAACCTCGGACTCACTGCCAATTTCGTTCGAGTGAGCCTCAGCACTCGGGATCGGTCCGCGGCGATACGCAGGATTGCGGAGGTCAACTCCAAGTATGAGGCTCAATGGGCGTCTGCTTCGGCCAAAGCCCGAACGGAGGAACACCTCACACTGTGGACACTGCTCTCTCAGCAGCCCGTCACTCAGACAGCGACAACAAGCGGCTCATCCTCTGAAGTTGCGGCCATCGTCGCCAATCCGGCTTCTCTTCTCCTCAGTGAAGCCCTGAACCTCTATCTGTCTCAACATCCAAAGGGCGAGAGCAAACGCTTGAGGCAGAACGCCCAGCTCTCCATCGGCTACGTTATCGACGCGATAGGCGACCTTCCCTTGGACCGTTATACGAGACAGAACGCCCTGGCAGTGCGAGACGCATTGCTCGCGAAGAGCAAGACGACCTCAGTCAAGCGGCGCTTCAACACGATCAACGCCGTTTTCAACGCGACCAACCACGAACACGCCCTGAAGCTCAACAATCCCTTCTCGGCGATTCGTATTGCAAACCTCGGTAACGACGCTGCGAAGCGGGAGGAGTTCACCCTTGAAGAACTCAAGACCCTCGCAGACGCTTGCCGACAGATGGCCGACGACAGGCGCTTCATCATTTCGATGATCTTGGACACCGGTGCTCGGCTCGGTGAGATCGTTGGCTTGCGAGCGTCTGACGTGTTTCTCTACGCTCCAGTGCCTTACATCCACATTCGGCCCTTCAATGGGAGGAGCCTGAAGACCACAAGCAGCGAACGAAAGGTTCCGCTTGTTGGTGAGGCTCTGTGGGCGGCAAACCGAGCGATTGAGGGTAAGGACCTCAGTGGACCGTTGTTCCCGGACTACGGGCCTGTGAAGGCCGACAGCGCCAGCAACGCCCTCAATAAGTGGCTCAGGGAGCGCCTCGGCATACCGAAGACCATGCACGGGCTGAGGCACACAATGAGGACAAGGATGAGGGTGGCTGCAATTCCAGAGGAGATTCAGAACCGGATTGGTGGATGGGCCGAAGGAGCCTCGGTCAGCCGTGGTTACGGCTCATACCCGCTGGAATTGCTCAAGGAGCATTTGGAGAAGGTCGTCAGCTAGCGTTGGCTTCTCGTCTTCAACTTTCACGAATCTATAACACATTAACGATTATTAACCTTTGCTTTGTAGTTCGCCATATCTGTAGATCCTTATCCGGTTTTTGGTTGTGGAATCATGGCTGGAGGGCCGTAAGTAAACGCCGGTCGACCAGCCTCCACATGGCCCCAGAATGAGTCAGAGAAGGCCGCGGGTGAGTCCTTCGCGCGACCCCGCCCCACACCGCCACCTCCAACAGCTAAAGCTCGCCTGTGACTCTCTACGGCCGTCTCTCGTCCAAGGAGGTCCAGAGCGCCTTCGCAGCCAATGTCAGGAAGTATTCCGGCTCCAGCGTCGCAAAAGTGTTTCCCGTATACTAATGTATTCAACTGCTACACTTCTCACTCCCCAACCTTCTATCTCCCTAGTGTAACCATTGTCACTGAGGTTACTCAAGTAACCTTAGGATGCTCAGTCATATAGAATGGGGGGAGAGAAGGTCATCTCACTGCAATGTCCACTTGTAGTGAAGTCTTATAGCTTGTCGCTATGAACTCCTTGGCCACCTCAGCATCCCTGGCCCTCACGATAACCGAGTCATGGATAGGGTAGGCTGGGATGCGATGGACCTTCATCAGCATGAAGATGGCTGCAAACACAGCGTCCGACTCGTGGAACTGAAGGTCGGCCCAAGTGTGACCTGAGTTCCCCCACTCAGCCAACACAGGGAACATGGCGACCATAGCTTCCTTGATCTTACTGACCTTCGGAGGAGCGATACCGTGCTTCTCTCGGTAGTCCTCCGCCAGCTTGTTTGGCCATCTTCGAATGTGGCCTTGGCTCCCGAAGGTAGCCAGCATCCAGAGTTTGACGGCATCTCTGTGGATTCCCTCCACCTCGTAAGGATCATAGTTCGGATCGAATGGCTGCTTCATTAGGCCGTGATAGGTGGCGAGGAAGCTCGCTCTTATGTCGACCTCAGTCGTCGCCTCACCATCAAGGGTGATCTTCGCCCGATCCTCCTTGCTCTGGAACTGGTATTGAAGCTCACCACGAGCATACAGGCGTCCGCCTTTGTTCCAATCGAAAGACGGCTTGTCGCCTTCATTGAAGTTTCTCACCAACCCTGTGAAGCGATACGGCCGCATCTCGAACTCGCTGAGGAACTGGTTAAGCTCCTTCATCTGCTTGATCAGACGGGTTGTGTATTCAGTTTGCGGGACGGGCATCATCTTGCCGCGCGTCTTGTTCTCTCCACGGCCCCTCGCAGCGGCCCTCAGCACAACCGGATTGGCTGGTAGTGGCTCAATGAAGTGGTCGCTTGTAACGCCCTCACACAGCGCCTTCAGCGCCGGTGTCATCCTGAAGCGGCTTGCGTGGCCTCCGGTGGCGAATGGACGCGCGGAAGGATCGAAGGCGTTAGCGGTCCAAAATCGCTTCCCCTCAACGTGCTGAAGCCAACCAAGGGCAACAAGTGACTCCACAACGAACTTGAAGGCGCGGTAACTCACCTCCTCGCCGGAGAACGCTTCAGTCTTCAACGAGCGATACACCCAGCCTTGCGCGTTCTTCCATGCTTCAGCGCGCAGCAAGTCGGCCAAGAATGCTCCTACAGCGTGGTGGATAGCGGCTTCGCGGCCTCGGTTCGTCCTGCGCTCGCATACTTTCGCCGACAACTTGGCGACCAGGGCGTCAGCTTCTTCGGTTATCGAATGTGCGATGAGGGTGGCGTAAATCCCACGCCGCTCCGTGGCGGTTTCGGTGACCTGGGCGATGATATTCAATTTTCGAAACATCCTCAGGTTTCGAGAGGGCACACAAGCAGTGTGTAGGACGCCAGCCGGCGGCTCTGAAGCGCTGTGTCAGTGTGTTGTTGCGCTAGTGGAAGGCTCAGAAACACTTCTAACTGCCAGCATCTCAATTACGTCGTTGCACGCGACAGTCGCTCGAAGAAGGCGGGCTTGGCTGACTTCGCGAACGTGCGCAATCTCGTTTCGCACCGGAGCGATGAGATCCACGGCTGTCTGCAATCGGCGCTTCAAGTCGTCAACTTTCGCCAACCTAGACCTCACCTCCTGCCAAACGCCGAAGGAAAAAAGCAGCGATGGAAGCTGCGCGAGATATAAGTAATCTACAATACTGAGCGGATCGGATCCTTGCGGCCGAGCGCGGATGGACCGCTTCAGCATCTCGCGTTCGCGCTCTGGAATGCTCGCTTCTATCTCCGTTGCTGCTGCGCCACCAAAACGCGCGGTATAGACCTCGCGCACCAGGGTGCGGAGTGCCCGCTCTGTGTCTTCTATGCGCTTCCAGACCAACTCGGCTCCGGGCACGAACCATGGCGGCGTCAGGGGTGCCGCATCTACTTCGCCACCGAGCTGTCGGAACGCGACTCGGATAATATCGGCCATACGTCTGCGTCTTTCGCCAAGGAATTCGTTGTATTCCATCTGCTCCCATGAAGGGGGGAGAGCGTGTTCAGCGCACATTCGGCCCCAGCGTTCATCATCGATCCTCAGCTCATTGCGCAGACGCGGCACATACGTGGCAGGACTTTGACCGCCAATAACGTTGTTTTCATGCCACCCAACGTCGGCGAGATTGGCCACTTGGTTGATCTGGCGGAGGTCCTCAATGCCGTGCGAGCGAAGCCATCTTACTGGAAATAGATGATGAGCCTCCCGAGCGGCCCTCCCGCCGATGGCGGGTGGAACAATGAGATTGTGGAGCAACTGGTCTGAAAACAGGACTCGTGCGCCGAGGACGACTTGTGCGGCTCGGAATGCCAGAGCGGCTGGAGCTCGTGCCTTTTGCGTCTCAAGCGCGGACACGAGGGACAGGCTCCAATAGTCATCCGTAAGAATCTCAGATAATGCCTTGTCGAGCTCGTGTACGAATCCATTATCATCATTCTGATCGACGCGGCTCAAGCGACTCAGGTCCTGTTCGAACGCGGTTTCCGAGGCAGTCGAATAGCGAGCGGTGAGCAATGATCCGAAGATCCAACGGGCGATCAGAGAGTCGAGCTTGGATTTTTGAACGCTCTGTTTTCGTCCGCGTGTGTAGAATGCGTATGCATTTACGATGGCGTTCTTAGAGGCGATTAGACTCTCGTTTAGGAACCCCGCATGCTTAACGCACAACAGGTAGTCCCGCCACGGCGTAGGCTCGATGCAGATCCTTGCGGCAGCATCAAGTTCGTTCAACAGCTGCAGCCGCTTCTCCGGGTCTGCTTCGCCCGTCACGGGATCTACGCCTCGCAGAAATCGGTAGACCGCGGACATGCGAGCACGACCGAAAGCCACGGCGCAGGCGGCCCGGAGAAGTTGCTGGGTGTCAAGACCAACGACCGATCCCTGCGACAATTCACGTGCGCGCTCCTCCAAGAGGTCGCGTAGCTCGCCGTGGTACACGGACAACAGGGTGAGGACGAAGTCAGCTTGGCCTAACCGGGCACCTTGATTGTTAATGCGGACGAAAATTTCGGCGACGTCTTCCTCTGTCGCTTCTTCTTCTTGCTTCGCAGCCGTTCTGCGGATCTCTACGGTAGGGAACCGGTAGTCTGCTATCGCGTGTGCGCGGTCGAGGTTCCGCTCGACAGCGTCCTCGTAACTCTCATCGATCATCCGCCCCTTCTCACGAAGAGCAGCCATTAGGTCTCGGCGGATTTGGGGCTTTGAACTTGTTGTTTGCCAAAGCACCGTAATGTTAGGAAGAAACTCAGGGTCCTTACGAATTGCCGCATCTGCAACTTCAAAACGTCCGTCCCGTGGTCGAAACGCAATTGCAATTCTTCGCACATCGCAATCTTTGCCAACGACCTCCTCGCCCTTCATTACAGCATAAAGAGATGTGAGCCGTTGTTGACCGTCTATCACCAATGTGGTCGCACCTAGATCTGGGCGCGTTGCGCCAAGCGCCCGAACCTCAGTATCGCCTGATGGGTGCCAAAGGACCAAGGTACCTACCGGAAAACCAATAAAGAGAGAATCAAGGAGATCTCGTACCTTTGTGTCCTCCCACACGAATGGTCGCTGGAGATCAGGTAATGCGATGACCCCTCGTTCAATATCACTGGCGAGCGAAGCAATAGAGCGCTGACCAGTTTCGAAGATCGGAGCTCTACCACGTACCCTTGGCTTTCTTGCAGTTGTGACATCGGCGTCGTCCGAGTCATCATCGAGGTCTGTAGCCGTCTGGTCTGGCTTGGGTTCGGGCTGAGGCAGTTCGCGACCCAGAATCGATGACAGGCATTTGATCGCTTCTGGCGCGTGGTCCTCCAAGCTAACAGATCGCCTGACACGCGTCATAGCGCCGTCAAGGAAGCTCTCAACGCCGTTCTTTAGTGCGGTACGAGCGGCTGTAGCGTGATCTAATGGGATGCTGAGTACCGCACCGCCGGGCACCCACTTAAACTCGTCATCAACCTCCGCGACAAGGTCGGATAGAACTTCCGCGTCAATAGGACCGATAACGCTAACTCTCAGCTTCGAGCGTCTTATCTCAAAGGCAAGCAGGCGGCCGGCCATGAGCCGAAGTCCATAGTCCGTTTCGCGTAAAAACCAACCGTCCCGCCGATACTCGTCAGCTGTCTCAACCGCCCATCCTAAGAAATCAAGAGCGGCGAAGCGCGCCCCTTCGTCAGGGATAGCGGCATGAAGCTTTTCCTCTATCCGCTCGGCGACACCGGGGCGCTGGTTCCAGCTGTGGTCCCCGAAATCGAACGTCGAGGGTGGATCCTCATCGATTCGTTCCTTGCGGAACGCCGCAATCTCGGGAAAGTGGTCCCTCAAATAGGCGACATCAAGCAGTGGAGGACAGTTGGCCAACAGGTTCTGTCCTCGCTCCGTAACCTGAAACCGTCCTGTTCCAACTGGTCGGAGTAGACCTGCTTTGACTAAGTATGTGCGTGCCCAACCAACGCGGTTGTAAAATTTTGTTTGCCCGCTCCTGAGAGGCTCAGCCATGTCGGCATCGGAGAGTCGAAATTCGTTGCCCAGCTGCTCGACTGCTTTAGCCAGCGTGTGCTCCTCTCCACCTCCCGCAATCCTTAGAAGGGGCAGTAAGAGCGTTTGGAAGTCGGGAACAGCCATTGGAGTGCCTATTGGTGCGTGCTTTAATGTTACACAATACGGTGGACCCCATTGGCCGCAGTCAACAGGTTCCCATACTGAGTGGATTTGAGGGGTTCAGCCGCGAACCCTGCCTCCCCCTTCAACCGCAGTCACATACGATGAGCGTTCCGTTCCGAGACCGGCATCCACAGCATGGTTGTCCTCCAGCAGAGGAGCTTGTTCCGAAGGCCGCAAAGTGCTCCTCATGCAAAGATTGCATTCCCGAATTTGCTTGCAGCGGTGGAAACCGACTCCTCAACCCGTCCAGTTTGTCTCAAAGGCCCTGACGCCGGACAAGCAGTGTCGCTATCTATTGGTATCTACCGGCGCATCACCGTTGTAATCCCGGAGGCCGCCACAGGCCATCCTACACGGTCTCCAGCACACGGTAGACACTCGCCCTCCCGATCCCGAGGGTCTTCGCTATCTCGGTACCGCCCCGGCCTTCTGCCTTGAGCTTCTTGATGGCTTCAGCGTCGATGGTCGCGGGGCGTCCTTTGTAGACGCCAGCCGCCTTCGCCTTCGCAATGCCCTCCATCTGGCGCTCTCTGCGCAGATTGGTCTCGAACTCTGCGAACACCCCAAGCATCCCAAGGAACGCCTTCCCGCTTGCCGTGGACGTATCGATGTTCGCATTCAGGACCTGTAGGGCTGCGCCGCGCTTTTCCAGCATCGCCACGATGTTGCTTAGGTCTGCAACCGAGCGCGCCAGTCTGTCCAACTTGCATACCACCAGCACGTCGCCCTTACGGATGAACTCCAGAACTGTGGCCAACTCTGTGCGACCATCTGTGGACGCACCGCTTTTCTTCTCAGACCTCACGACATCGCATCCGGCCTTCCGAAGAGCCTCGGTCTGAAGTTCGAGGTCCTGATCTTGTGTGCTGACTCTGGCGTAGCCGAACTTGGTCATGACGGAGGTCTCGAACTGTCTCGTTTGAGTTTAGACCATCAATGCCTACCGTCTCGAAATTCTGATGTCAACCCATATGAGACGCTAAAGCTGTCTCGCCGCAGCGTCTCGCCAGAGTATACTCATACAAGGCACGACGCGGGTCAGTTTCATTTCAGCTTCGAAGCGTGACGGTCATAGTGTAGACTTGCTTGTTGAACATACGAAATTGTTCAGCGCTCAATCAGTGCTGCGTGGATCGGTGCCAAATTGGCGCAAATGCGGGACTATCTGATGGCTGTCTTGGATCTTTTTTCAAAGCGAATAAAACGCGAATCTGGCGACACGCCGGACGTATACTCCTACGACCAAATTCCTCAGCAACTCCGCGTTCAAACAATTCACATCTGGCGCGACGCAATCGGCAACCCTGAGGAAATCTCGAAAATCAACTATCAGGTAATTAGTAGTTCATACGAGACAATCGCGGCGGCTCTACGTCGCGAATATGGTGTCTTTAGATTGAGCGGACGCCCCGGCGACTCGGCAATAAGAGAGCTTGAAGGGTTTCTCGTCAGTGAGGAGGATATTTTAAAGGTCTTAGATGTTATAGAGCTTTCCTTTCGCTACATTGACAGAGCAACAAGAGCTGGAGGCTACTTGCAGAGATACGAACGCGCTGGCGAGATTGCTGATGACGCAATCAGCGAGTTAAACGCCCGTTTTAAAGAACATGGTATCGGTTATTTCTATTCGGATGGGATAATAATACGGGTAGACTCGGAGCTAATCCACAAGGAAGCTGTTATACCTGCTCTAGTTGTTCTACGCAATAGGCAATACCAAAGCGCAGAGCAAGAGTTCCTTTCAGCGCACGAGCACTACAGGACAGGCAAGAATGCTCAGGCGTTAGTTGACTGCTATAAGGCGTTTGAGAGTGTGATGAAGATAATCTGTACAAAGAGGAGTTGGCAGTTCGATAAAACAAAAGCAGCGGCGCACCTAGTTGATGTTTGCCTATCGAACGGTTTGATTGCTACCTTTTGGCAGAATCACTTTACCGGCCTTCGACAGATATTGGAATCGGCCATCCCCACCCCCCGCAATAAGATTGCCGGCCATGGCGCAGGTGCCGTGACGCCCGTCGAACCATCCGCGGAATTGACCGCATACGTGTTGCACATGACAGCAGCTACAATACTGTTTCTCACTGAGGCTGAGGCCAACCTCCCGTGAATAAAATCCACCAGATCGCACTGCTCTACGCCCTCCCTATAGCTCTCAGCTCTGATGCACTCGCGCAAACTCTGGCCATCGATGAAATGGCTATGATCTTGGCCACAGCTTCCTACGTGTCCTCAAGGTGCGGATTGCGGGCCAATGATGAGCCGATTGCGGTCGTAGTGGCGAACCGAGGTTACGACTACCGAGATTTCTTGCCAGAGGGACGCTACGGGAACGTCGTCATGGTGAAGCTGAAAAAGGCTTACGAGTTTGAACGGCAGCATGGCCGAGCGTTTTCTTGTGACGCAACAAAGAAGGTAGCGCTTGAGTTCCTTCCGGACTTGTATCGCTGACAGGTATAGTCCTCATCAGACTGGCGTCGCATCTCACTTGACCAATCAAAGCGCCCAGTTGATCCTCGAGGATGCATCGATGCGCTTTCTTCCCTTCGAAGAGCACATTCTTAATTGCGGCGTGCGCATCCGACAGCGCTTGGTCATGGCCTATTATGCCGTCATTCATCACATGAACACGCAAGAAGCACAGCCGCCCAAATCCGTCGCACCGAGCGGGACAGACATCGAGTCTGTTCTTCGTGTCTTCGTGCGCGGCGCGGTGTCACAGCTCTCTGATGCTATGCGAGGTTCCCGCACAGAGTTTATTGAACATAGCCGATGGGACCGCGGACCAGATAACCATTTTCGCGAGCGCAAGGCGCATACGCTGCTGCTGTATCGGACACTGGATGACGAATGGTTAGCTTCTCTCCCCGATTATGAAAAATCGATTATGTGTCTGAAATCAGACGAGACTATCGGGCGGCATCTCGACGCGTTGGTAGGCACAGTATACCATCGTCGCCGCATTACCGCAGACTCAGTTCTGACATCGCTTTTGTACGCAATGCTCGACGACCAAGGAGCCCTTGCGTTCACGGATGAGAAATTCCAACGCAAGTTTAGCGAGATGATCGATTTTTTTCGCGAAGATCAAATTGCTTTCAAGACAGTTTCACCTCTTCCCGGATTCAGCTCACAGTCGCTCCCCATTGTGCTCAACGGCGAGATCGTTATAGACCGACTGTCCGATGATGAGGTGACTCGCTGCTATGAAGTCGGGGTAATTCGGCCGGATTCACTCAGGTTTCCAATTATTTGGGATCAGCAAGCAGTGGGAATCCGGAGGACGGTGTGCTTGCCGAAACTGATCCTACAGGACGATGAGTCGCCCGAGCTGCCGGAAGCTGGAGGAGAGGGACTTTACGGCAGTCGCCCAATTTCACGAACGGACCTCCTGCTCGACGACGTTCTTTCGGCGCTGCGCCTGCTTAAGCACACGAAGATTCGCGCCTCAGGCACTGCGAGTTGGATTGATTACCGGTTATTTGACTCGGGAACCCAATTCCAAGTGTTCGAGGGGCCACTGTGGCACAGCAGAGATGAGTTTTCAGAAAGCGATGTCTCAAGTTTTTTGGCGATTTGGCGTCTGCTGGAGGGGGGAGCGACCTCCTTCGCTTTCAGCATCCACCGTTTCAATCTTGCCTTCGAACGCAGACTACCCTTCGATCGAATCGTCGATCTGGTTATCGCAGCAGAGGCATTGTTCTTGGGTGATCTGGACGAACAGTATCGTGGGGAATTGCGATACCGGTTCGCCTTGCGAGCTGCGAAATTCATAGAACACCCGACCTACAGTGAGGGCGAAATCTTCCGTGTGATGCAGCGGGCATACGATGCCCGAAGTGCAGTCGTGCATGGTGGCTCGCCGAAAGACACGCGGTTGCCGGACAATAAAATCGCCGACCTTTCGACCTTTATTGGCTCTGTTGAAGAGCTTGTAAGGCTTGGATTGCGAAAGGCGCTCTCGATGAACGGGGATGCAAGCAAGTTGCGCCAAAGCGACTACTGGAATTCGCTGTTACTCTCTATGACTAAATGCTCGCGCCAGTAACCGGGACGAGTCCATGTCCTTCACCTCTTACAAGTGCGAGGTCATTTGATGGGGCCTCTGCACCCGACACCATTGCTCGGTTAATGCGGGCTGTCACAGACTGCAGAAGAGAAGTTGTGTATCCATTAGATCGAAGTCAGGCTGAAGGTCGCAGGTATGTTCCGCAGCGAACCTTCAGCGTGGACTTTTGCATTAGGCGTTTGGATGGTAATTCTGAGAAGGCGGGCTAAGCCTCGCGAAGCTGTGTTCTGTTTGAGCTAACTCCGTTCTCCATGACGTAGCCGTGCGCTCACAACCAACGGCGCAGCCCTTCGTCTCACACTGGCGACCACAGCTATCTTTGCGCACAGGTGGTGAACCCGAACGCGCCACTTCGCAGGTCTCGACATCATTTAAATTCGGTTCCATCCGGCATGGGTACCCTTTGGGAAAACTCGGCCACTCCCACCACTTCACAAAACTGCCTGAAAGGGCCGAACCGTGGTGAAACCTTTGCTCGCGGTGTCGCCTTTCAATACGTCGAATAGTTGAAGCCTGAGTAGGTGCGGCTGCAAGCCATAGTCACCTGCCGCTTATCGATGCTCTGGAGAGCCGCTTCGGCCCTCGAAAGCCGGTTCCCAAACTCCCGCTGAGCCGCCTCAGTCCGCATCTGTTCAACCATACGGCCGTTGGTCTGCATCTGTCTGCACTGGAGGTAAAGCGCGGTGCCTCTCTCGTAGCCCATGCTGAGAGGCGGCTTTGTCGGTGCCGATGAGTTTGGTGTTAGCGCCCTTTTTTTTCTCACCGGCATTTAGTCGCCGTAGATGCGTCAAACTGGAGTACGCCGACACAGTCCGCAACCCTTCGCTTAGACGCATCCACGTTGGCTTTAGCCCATTAAGCTATTGCGAGACTCTCTCCGAGAGGCTTTCGCGGAAGGCTCTCCGCGCTTTCCATTCTCTCTTCCACTTACCTACGGTGCTGACTCCAGCGTTAAACAGCTTCGCAACGGCTTTGCGCGCTACTTCGGGATTCAGATGCATAAAGACCATGGCCGCCTCTCGATCTTCGTGTTCCTCGAAGAGCTGTCGTTCAATTGCCGTCTTCAACTCGTGTTCCTTTTCAGTCAGCAGTTGAAGATGCTTTAGGTTCACACAGGCTCGATTCCGGCATCTGTGGTCGATTTCGTGGCCGTCCGGTATGGGTCCGTTCACCTGCTCCCAAACAAACCGGTGAAGACGTAAATTCTTCCCCCCGACGCGAAGCTGAGCATAGCCGCGCCCATTGGGCTTGTGGCTTACGCATTCGATGCAGTCCCCGTGAACCGGGGTTCCGTCGATGTCCAGGGTTTCACAGGGTACCCGTCTGAATTGGAGGGGCTTGGCGTTTCCGTGAGTAACGGGCCGAACGGCGTCAAAAAGTTCTTCGATATTCATGTTTCTCCGTTTTCTGGTCGGGCCGCGAAGGAAATCCCCACAGCATTCTGAAATTAGCGTGTAATTTTCAAAAATGAAAGCATAAAATCTGTATAATATCATTTTAAGCTTATGAAACACGATTAACAGCGGAATTATGTATTACTACTACTATCCATATAAGTCATGTTATGAGGTTGTGGCTACAGATACATCTGAGTAAGCTAATAACGACACTATAAGCGAACTAATGGTTTTATATGAGGGCTGCTGACACCGATGAGGCTGCTGATGTGAGAGGAGTAACTGAGGTGCGACTATGGGTTGACCTCCAGGTCCGAATAGATGAGGACACCTCGGGTCTTTGGGTGATACATCGGGTGATACATTCCGCTTCCGAGCAGAGCTGTGTCGCTTGAAGTGGAAGGCGAACCAAAGTAACCCTCAAGCGATGTGAGCCTCCATAGCTCGCCGAAGTCATGCTTTGCCGTCCGCTGCCCCTATGAGACGCGCTCTAAGCCCAGGTGGCGGAATTGGTAGACGCGCTGGTTTCAGGTACCAGTGGTGAAAGCCGTGGAGGTTCGAGTCCTCTCCTGGGCACCAAATCAATGCGCGTGCTCGTCCAAATTTATACGAGATTGTAAGAAAAACAACAGTTTAGCGATCAATCCGGGTCCAAGGCAGTCCAAGGGCGTCCGTTGGTATCCCGAGAGTTTGTTGGTATATTCGTTGGTACCGCGCTGATACCAATCAGACGCCAACATGGCTCTTACAGACATTTCCATCCGCGCCGTTAAGCCTCGCGCCCGTCTCTTCAAATTGTCAGATGGCGGTGGACGCAATGACAGCGTGCGCCGCGCCTATGCGCGCGCCGATTTTTGGGAAGAACGCGTCCGCATGATGGTTTGGTGGGCGGAAAGTGTGAGGAAATGAAGCGCGGCGCCAAAGTCGCTTCATCGCGCGCTTGAAGGATTGCGGTTTGTGTCAGGAAACGCCAGGAGCAGACTTTCCGCGATCGTGACCGCGCCAAAGGCTTACTCGCGACATAAATTTTGAGCAATCGCCAAAAAGCACACGTCGGACGTAACAATACGCCGAAAGACCGAACGCTCTGGTCACTGGCGCGATCGAATTCAACGCAAAAGATTTAGAGAGCGTCAGCGGTGGCGAAACGGCGGCTCGCTCGAACATGAATGCCGCGAGGGCATTTTTTGGCGCTGCAACTGCAAGGCCTGCTCGTGATCCTCTTGGCGATGCCGCTCGTATAAACATCCGGGGTCGTCAGGAGACTCGATGTTCCGCTTCATCTTTGCCTATGCAGGCGCGGCTTTCGGCATGCTGGCGCTGGACGTGATCTGGCTAACATCGATGGCCGAGAGCTTTTACCGGCCGCAACTCGGTGTGCTGCTCGCGGATGACTTTCGGGCTGCGCCGGCGATTGCCTTTTACGCGCTCTACCTATTCGGAGTTGTCTATTTTGCATGCGCGCCCGCGCTCCAGAATGGCGACTGGCGGAAGGCGACGCTGAATGGGGCTGTGTTCGGCCTTGTCGCTTACGGCACGTATGACCTGACCAATCAAGCGACGCTCAATCACTGGCCCGTGCTCGTAACAATCGTTGATTTGTGCTGGGGTGTTTTCCTCACCGCGACTGCGGCATCCGCAGGCTATGCCGCCGCAAGGCGCTTCACGGGATGAGGAGACCTTTTTCGCGCCGTATGGACAAAAACATCCATGCTGCTATCACGCTCAAAGTAGAGGCGGAATAGAAGTTGAGGGAGCTTAGCGCTTCTTGCTGTGTCGCATCCATCGGATATAGGGGCTGCCCGTAACCGCCATGCAGCAGCATGAATACGCAGATGAGTGCTCCGACATAGGCGCCGAGCGCACGCATATCCGTCCTGCGACACGACAAAACGGCGATGATCAGACATGGCGCGAGAAACCACTCGACGCCGGACCCCTCTCCAAAAATGAAGGCGCAAAAAAACGTGTTGATCGCGCCGACGGAGGGGAACCACAAGCGTCCAACGTCCGGGAACCGCCTCGCCATCCAGGGCGAAGCGAGAAAAAACGGCGTGGAAAGCAGCGTCAGAGCGAGAAGCGCGTGCGCTTCTCCGGTCACCCAACGCACGTAGAGCGGATAGAATGGCTGGTTCGACGCGAGGATCAGCGCGAGCCTGTTGGACGTCGCCGTCAGCGGATCGGCGGCGGCGGCGTAGTCTTTCACACGCCGCGTGAGCGCGTGCAGATCATCCACGGGATGGACGCAGGCGATAGTGGCTGACGCCCCATTCCTCGCCATTGCGATCGCCGAAAAGGCCTTCTGTTGCGAGGAAAAACAGTCGCCAGCGGCGGCGCCAGAGCGCGGCGTCGCTTCCGTATGTTTCGCTCAGGACCGCGTTGATCTCGTCCCGCCGGGCGTCGAAATTGCGAAGCCAGTCGATCGCCGTGCGCTGGTAATGAAGGCCGCTCCACAGCCATTCTGCCTCGGCTTCGAAGAGATCCCCGAAGCTGTGAATGAGCTGACGGCTTGGCATGATGCCGCCCGTAAAGAAATGCTGCGCGATCCAGTCGGCTTTTTCGGTGTGATCGAAGCGATAGGGTTGGTTGCGGTGCGTGAAGATATGGATGAAAAGCGATCCTTCCGGCGAAAGCCAGCCGCGCAACCGCGAGAGCAGCGGGCGCCAGTTCGACATATGCTCGAACATCTCGATCGACACGATCCGGTCGAAGCGCTGGTCCATGGCGAAATCGTTCATATCCGCCGTGATCACGCGCAAATTCGTTAGACCCAGCTCCGCAATTCGCCCCTCAATATAGGCGCGCTGGCTCGCGGAGTTGGACACCGCGGTGATACGGGCGTTCGGGTAGCTCTGCGCCATGAAGAGCGAAAGCGATCCCCACCCGCAGCCGAGTTCTAGAATCCTCTGACCATCGGCCAGCCCGGCGTCCCGCGCGGTTTCTTCGAGCGCGCGCTCCTCCGCCTGGGCGAGCGTGGTTTCGGCCGAGTCGTAATAGCAGCACGAATATTTGCGGCGCGGCCCGAGCGTCAGTTCGAAAAATCGCGCGGGCACTTCATAATGCTGCGCGTTGGCTTCCCGCGTGTGGATCGCGATGGGGTAGTTTGCCATGTCGCGCGCAAATGTCTCCACGGCCGCTGGCGGGGCCAGGCTGAGGCGGTCCCGCGTGCGGCCGACGAGATAACCGACGCCCATGCGCAAAACCGAGTCCGGCAGGGGCGCGCGTTCGACGACGCTGACGGCGGAAGCGATAAGGGACATTCGACGATCCTCCAACCAGATTCACAAGCGCTTTTGCGGGCCGGGAAAAAAGACGTTCACACGCGCCTGGTAGGCGCGGAACGCGTCTCCGCGCGACGCCAGCATATGCTTTTCAAGCGGCGGAACGCCGGAGACATGAGCGAGCAGCCAGTACATGAAGGCCGGCGCCAGCATTGCGAGCCAGCCCTGCGGCCAGGCGCCGCTAAAGTCGATCGCGACGACCGCGAAGCCGGCCCAGTTCAGCCACTGGAAAAAGTAGTTGGGATGCCGCGACCAAGCCCACGGCCCCTCCGTGCAGACGCTTCTGCCAGCACCGCGCGTCGCGCGAAAGCGCGCAAGCGTCGCGTCGGACCAGGCCTCGCCCGCGATCGCGGAGACCAGAATGACCGCGCCGGCAATGTCGGTTGAGGCCGGAAAGGCGACGGGATTGCGGGCGGCAAGAAACACAGCGAGCGACAGCAGGAACGCGCAGCCCGCCTGAATCTGCAGGAACCAGAACAGGCGCCACGGAAAATCGGCGCCCCACTCCACGGCCAGCTCGAAATAGCGCGGATCTTCGCCAGCGTTGATGCTGCGCGCGATGATATGCAGTCCAAGACGCGCCGCGCCGGCAACCGCGAAAGCGGCGACGAAAACCTGCCGTGCGCCCGGCGCTCCGCCATCGAGCGGCGCCAGCGCGAGAAACGCGCCCGCTGCCCCGATGGCGAAGGACCATGTCGCGTCGATCCAGCCCGACTGGCCGGTCCTGCGCTGCAGGAGCCATGCAAAAGCCATGACCGCAGAGAGGCCGCTCGCCGTCGCGAGCAGAAGAAGTCCAAGACTCATATGTCCCGGAACTTCTGATAGAGACGTCCGAACCAGCTGCTCGGACGCGTGCGTCCTTCCATGGCGATCAGACATAGACACGGATCGCCCGCGTCAATCACGATGTCGTGCTCGACCTCTTCGTCGACCTGCGCCACATCGCCCGGCCCGAAATGCGCGTCGCGATCACGAAACCCGCCGCGCAGCACACAGGTCGCCTCGTCGCCCACATGTCCGTGCCGGGGAACGGTCATGCCCGGAGCGATCTCAAGCAGAAAGGCGCGCGACGCGCCATGTTCCGGCAGGGCGATGCTTGCGGACCGGACGCCAGGCGCAATCCAACGCCAATGGTGGATGTCGACATTGGCGAGGGGGGCCGGCAAAGCAAATCCCTCTGGCAATTTGGGATGCGCCGCCTTGCGCTTGGGACGGTCGACGGCCGGCTCCCCATCCGTGTCGAGTGCGCGCAGGGCGCGGTTCCACGCGGCGGGGTCAACATCCGCTGGCGCGAGTTCCTCGAGCAGTGCGCCGCCAAGCGCCTCGAAGTGTGCGTGCAGCCGCCGTGAGGCCGGCGACATTGCGAGATGCGTCTCGATGAGCAGCGAAAACGCCGGATCGAGCGCGCCCGTCGCATGGCGCAGGATAAGATCCTCGGGCGCATGGCCGGGATTTGTCATGATCCGAGATCCTCGAGTTCCGCACGCAGGCGCTGAACCGCCAGCCGCACGCGCGATTTCACCGTGCCGAGCGGCACGCCGAGCATCCGCGCGATTTCCGAGTGGGGGTGTTCCTCGAAATAGAAGAGTTCGATGATGTGCGCCTGCTCGGCCGGGAGTGCGGCCAGCGCCGCATGCAGGCGGGAGCGCCGCTCATTCATGATGGCGATCGCTTCGCCGCTCTGCGGCGCATCCGGCTCCTCACTTGGATCGCTTTCTAAGCCATCGATGTTGCGCTCGCCGCGCAGTCGATCGATGCGCAGATTTCGCGCAATGACAAAAATCCAGGTCGACGCCGCCGCCGCGCGCGGATCGAAGCTATCGGCCTTTCGCCAGACGCGCAGAAGCGCTTCCTGCGCGAACTCTTCCGCGCTGGCGGGCGACGCGCCAACGCGCAGCATATAGGCCTTCACGCGCGGGAAATAGTAAGCGAACAGGGCCGCGAAGGCCCCGCGGTCCTGCGTTTCGGCAATTCGCCTGATGAGGCTTGCCGCTTCCGCCGAAGACAAGGCGGCGGGCGCCGTTCGCAGGGTCATCGTCGACGCTTTCCGAAGACGCGATTCCGCGACGGCGCGCCGGTCCGGGATCTCGACAGTCTGTGCAGCGACAGCGCCAATCATGCTCCCTTCTACGCGCGGCCTGCGAATTTGGATCACCGGGCTACGCGGTTCGTCGGGCGGCGCCCGAAACGAAGTCCCGAACGGACCGAGTGATCCATTGGCCAAGCCTGAGCGTATAACGCTGCAGACCGTAAAGGACAGGATTGTGACGGCGCAAGAAAGAGAGAAGTTGCACGAGAGGCGGCGGATGGGGCCTAGCGGCCTGAATAAACGCCTGAAAATTGCTGTGCTCGGGGCCGGCGTCACGGGTCTTTCAGCGTCGTGGCTTTTGTCTCATGCGCATGAGGTCACGATTTTCGAGCAGAGCGACTATGCCGGCGGGCATAGCAATACCGTCGAGGTCGAGGGGCCGTTGGGCCCGATCGCGGTCGACACCGGGTTCATCGTCTATAATGAGCCGGCCTATCCAAATCTGACGAAGCTTTTCGAGCATCTCGGCGTCCGCACGAAGCCGAGCGAGATGACTTTCGCGGTGTCGATGGCGGACGGGGGGCTCGAATATGCGGGCAACGACCTCTTCACACTCTTTGCGCAGAAGAAAAACATCGTCAGCCCGCGCTTCTGGTCGATGCTCCTCGACATTCGGCGGTTTTATGCTGAGGCGCCCAGTCATATCGCGCAGATGGAGGGCGTGACACTCGGCGATTATCTCGACATGCACCGCTACGGCGCGCCCTTCCGTGAGGATCATCTTTATCCGATGGCGGCGGCGATCTGGTCGCTTCCCGCGCGCGATGTCGCCGCATATCCGGCGCGGGCGTTCACGCGCTTTTGCGAAAATCACGGGCTGCTGAAGATTGCCGGCCGCCCGGTGTGGCGCACGGTTGAAGGCGGTAGCCGCGAATATGTGAAAAAGCTGATTGCGCCGGTCGGCGAGCGTGTGCTGTTGAACGCTTCCGTGCGGCGCGTTACCCGCGCCGACGATGGCGTTGTCGTCGAATGGTCCGGCGGCGCGCAGCGTTTCGATCATGTGGTGATCGCCGCGCATGCGGATCAGGCGTTGCGCATGCTCGGCGATCCGTCCGCGGAGGAAACGCGGCTGCTCTCGCGCTTTCGCTACAGTTGCAACGAGACTATCCTTCACGGCGACGCGGCGCTGATGCCGAGACTGCGTTCAATCTGGTCGAGCTGGAACTATCTCGCATCCGGTCCGGATTCTCCGCTCTGCGTCACCTACTGGATGAACCGGCTTCAGGACCTATCGCCGTCGACGCCGCTCTTCGTGACGCTGAACGCCATTGCGCCGCCGCGCGACGACCTTGTCTCCCGCCGCTTCATGTATGAGCATCCGATATTCGATCTCGCCGCCATCGACGCCCAGCGCGAACTCTGGTCGCTTCAGGGCGTGCGCCGCACTTGGTTCTGCGGCGCCTATTTCGGGTCGGGGTTTCATGAAGACGGGCTGCAGTCCGGCCTTGCCGTTGCGGAACAGCTTGGCGGCGTGCGGCGGCCCTGGACTATCGAAAACGAATCCGGCCGCATCCATGTCGGCCCGGCGCCGTGGGCATAGGAGCGGACGATGGCGGTGAACAGCGCGCTCTATGTCGGTTCGGTGGCGCATCGCCGTCTGCGGCCGAAAGCGCACCGGCTACGCTATCGCGTCTTCGCGCTGCTGCTCGATCTCGACGAGTTACCGGCGCTCGACAAACAGCTCCGGCTGTTCTCGCTCGCGCGCTTCAATCTCTTCGGATTTCGCGCGCAGGATCACCTTTTTGCCCGCGCTGGCGATCTGCGCAGCGAAGTCGAGTCGATCTTGCGTGACGCTGGTCTCGAGGCGCGGGGCGGCGCGATCCGCCTCTTGACCATGCCGCGCATTCTCGGCTTCGCCTTCAATCCGCTGAGCATCTTCTTCTGCTATCGCGTCGATGGCGCGGTACAGGCGATCCTTTACGAGGTCAACAACACATTCGGGCAGCGTCACGCTTATCTCTTTCCGGTCAACGCGGACCGCAAAACGCTTCGTCACGACTGTTCGAAGCAGTTCTATGTTTCGCCCTTCGTGGCGATGGACATGGCGTACAGTTTCCGGATCAAGCCGCCGGACGACGCCTACACGATCTCGATATCGGTTGCGGACGATGCCGGCGACATGCTGATCGCCACGCAGCGCCTGGCGCGCCAGACGCTCGACGATCGCGCCTTGCTGCGCGTCTTTCTCTCGCATCCGCTGCTGACGCTGAAAGTGATCGCCGGCATTCACTACGAAGCGTTGCTGATCTGGCTCAAGGGCGTCCGGTTGCATGTCCGGCCGCCGCCGCCTGATCGCGCCGTAACCGTCGTCATCAAGCAAAACAGCGAAAAGGAAAGCCTTTCATGTCAGATCTGACGTCCCCCGGCACACAGGGTCTTTCGGTGTCGGGTCGCATTGCCGGGAGCGGCATGGGGCTTTCGGCGCTTGTCCTGCGCAAGGTGATGGCGGCGATGGAGAAGGGCCGTCTGATCTTCGTGCTCCCGGACGGGACGCGCGTCGACTGTCACGGTCCAAAGCCGGGGCCGGAAGCGACAATCGTTGTTCACAAAATGTCGGCGCTCCGGCGGCTACTGTTCTCTGGCGACGTCGCCTTCGCGGAGGCTTTCCTTCGCGGAGAGTGGAGCAGCCCCAATCTTGTTTCCGCAATCGAGGTTGCGGCGGTCAATGGCGACGCCTTCATGCGCGCGGTGCAGGGCTTCGCGCCGGCCCGTTTCGCAAACTGGCTGATGCATCGCCTGCGCGCCAATTCCCGCGCCGGCAGCCGGCGCAACATCGCCGCGCATTACGATCTGGGCAATGAATTCTATCGCCTGTGGCTCGATCCGCAGATGTTCTATTCGTCCGGTATCTATCCAACGGGAGAAGAGACACTTCAACAGGCGCAGCGCAACAAGATTGATCGCGTGCTCGATCTGCTCGACGCGCGTAATGGCGAAACGGTCCTAGAGATCGGCTGCGGCTGGGGCGGTCTCGCCGCCGAGATGGCGCAGACGGGCGCGGGCGCCATCACTGGACTGACGCTGTCGAAGCAACAGCTCGCCAACGCGCAAGACGTGATTGCGAAGCGCGGCCTTCAGTCAAGGGTCGATCTTCGTCTGCAGGATTATCGCGACGTCCCCGGCGTCTTCGACCGCATCGTCTCGATTGAAATGATCGAATCGGTCGGCCGCGACTATTGGCCCGTCTATTTCTCGACGCTGCGCGATCGACTCGCGCCGGGCGGCTATATCGTGTTGCAGGCGATCACCATAGAAGACTGCCGCTTCGAGGAATATATGAACACGCCGGATTTCATCCAGCGCTACATTTTTCCGGGCGGCGCGCTTCCCTGTCCGCGCGCCCTGCAGGAGGAAGCGGATCGCGCGGGTTTGCGCCTCGAAACGATCGAGACGTTCGGCGACGGCTATGCGCGAACTGTCGCCGACTGGCGTCGTCGCTTCCATGCGAACTGGAACGAGATCGAAGCGCTCGGTTTCGATCCGTCCTTCCGGCGGCTGTGGGACTACTACCTCTGCTATTGCGAAGGCGGCTTCCGCGCCGGCGCGATCGATGTAGGGCTTTATCGGCTCACCCATGCATGACGAAAGGAGGCAATGATGCGCAATAGGCTACTTGCCCGGTTCTTTTCTATCCTCTTCGGGACAATCCTGATCCCAGGATTCGCTAGCGCCGAGAATAACGGCATTCTCGGCAATTGGGCGCGTGGCGACGGCAATGCCCGTGTGCGCATCGCGCCCTGCGGCGGCGCGCTTTGCGCGATCAATACCTGGATTCGCGATCCATCGAGCGACGAACATGTCGGCGATCGGCTGGTGATGAAAGTTTCGGGCGGCGATTCCTCCATGTCCGGCACTGCCTATGACCCGCAGCGTAAGCTCAATTACCGCCTCGAGATCAATTACGGCTCGCAGTCGATGCAGACTCGCGGATGCGTGCTCGCGGGGATCGTCTGCAAATCGATCAGTTGGACACGCGTGTCGCGTTGACGCGTCAACGCCACCGGAGGGAGACCATGATGAAAAAGAACAGCGTCATTCGCTCTCTGCTAATCCTTTTGGCGTTCGGCGCTAGCGCGCAGGGGCTCGCGCAGGACCGCCCGGTAAGACCGATAGACCCGGCGCGCCTCTATCGGGGAACCTGGCTCGAAGTCGCGCGCCGCCCCATGTGGCTCACAGACGGCTGTGTAAGAGGAACGACGAGCTATGCACGCGGCGCGCAGCCCAATCAGGTCCATGTGCGCGACGCCTGTCGCAAGGGTGCCGAAGAGACTGTTCTCAGTGGCGACGCCGAGATCCTCGATCCGGGCGTCAATTCCAGGCTGATGGTTCGCTACAATCCGCTGCTGTCGGTCGAATACAACATCGTCGATCACGCGCGCGACTACAGTTGGTTCATCGAGACCAGCCCGACGCTGGACAATGTGTTCATTTTCACGCGCAGATTGCCATCGAAGAAACAGTTGTCGGCGCTGGTGAACCGCACCCGGGCGCTTGGTCATGATACATCGGCGCTGGAATTTCCATGGAGTAAATAGTCCCTTGGCGACGCGCTCATCGTCGATTTGGCGGAGTTTTTCTTCCCAAAGCGTAACGTCTCTTTTGGGTTATGAGCGGTTATTACTTCAAAGGCTGCCTCGCGCCAGAAGCCGCCTTTGGCTAATGGCTCCCTTGCGTCAGCTACGGGCCTTTGGAGCGTTCCAGAATGATCAGGGCAGTCTTCGATAGTTGCCACTTCATGCTCGCACTCGTACGTTCGCAAAAAAATGCGCTAATCTTCCTTCTCTATAATGTCATACGCGCTACAGCTCCTGCAACAGCGCCTCTGCCTGCGCCAGCACGGTTTGAACGGCTTCTTCGGCGAGGTCAGGCGGGTAGCCGTATTTTTTGAGGATGCGTTTCACCAGCACGCGCATATTGGCGCGCGCGCTTTCTCGCTTCGCCCAATCGACCGTCACATTCTTGCGCAGGCTTTCAAGCAGCTCATGCGCGATGACGCGGAGCTTCTCATCGCCCATCGCCTGGACCGCGCTTTCGTCCCGGCGGCGCCTATCGAGGCGGGCTTTAAGCTGCAAACTCAATCAAGCCATAGATGGGCTTTCTCGTGCAGGGGACGGGAGCGGGAGGCGGTCGGGGCCGGCGTCAACCGCCAACCCCGGCTCCATCGCTCCACCAGATCAAACCGGCCGGTTTTCGTTGCGGTTCTTGACGGGCTCCATGCGCTCGACGCCCTGCTGATAGGCGATGACTTCGTAAGCGTCGTTGAACTTCAGCGCCGTGTCGAGAAGAACGTCGAGCTTGCCGCCGGTGTCGAGCTTCTTGATGTCATTCTTGTCGACCATGGCGAGATCCATCATCTCCTTCCAAACGGTCGATTCATCGCAGGGCAGCACGTTGTAAGTGATCTCGCCGAGCTTGACGCGGAATTTCGCGAGCAGGTCGACATTGTTGCAGAACATGAAGTAAGCGCCCGTCGGCGAGAGAAGATCGCCGATCACTTCATGGGCCGTTTCGAGATAGGCGAAATTATGCAGATAGCCGGCGAGGATCGGGATCGTCGCTTCGCCTTCATTCGCGAAGGTCAGCACCTGCTCGATGCTGAAATCCGGCGGGCGCTTTTCGTCGGCCAGCTGCTCCTGAAATTTGAGCGCGATGTCGCCCCGAAAACCGAAACGCCCCGGCTTGCCGGTCGGCCCCTTAAGCACTGCGTTGAGCAGGCGGCCCTCCCGATCCAGCCGAGCAAGGGCAGTCTTCTCAATTTGAGTCATCGACAGTTCTCCGCTTTGCAATCCGTACGCAGCATCCGCGCGGGGGATCCTTCGTTACGCCGCGTCTCATGCAAAAACTTCGCCGCAGTTTCGAAGCCTCGATGGGCCGATCGGCGCGACGGAACCGACACGGAGCGGGCGGCAATGTACGAAACAAGACAAAACCACCGGTTATCCTGGAGCTCCCGCGCTGTTTAGCCCGCAATTGTCGCGGCACATGAATTGCTTTGAGTGGGGCAGCCGCATTTGGATACTGGAAGAGCGACATGATCAACCTGACCGACAGCGCCCTGAATGCAGTGCAGACGGCCATTTCCAGCGCCGCCGATCCCGTCGATGGGCTGAGGATCATGGTGGAGGCCGGCGGCTGCGCTGGCTATCAGTACAAAATGGGTCTCGTGCGCGAAGCCAGTCCCGACGACACGGTGATTGAGCGCAGCGGGGTCAAGGTGTTCATTGACAACACCAGCCACGAACTCCTGACAGGCACGACCATCGACTATGTCGTCGCGGTGCAGGGCTCGGGGTTCACCTTCGACAATCCGAACGCGCAATCGAGCTGCTCCTGCGGCAAGTCTTTCGGGTAATTTCGGCCCGGTTTCACAATTCATGAGAGCGCGTCCGCGGGACTGCGTTGCGGAGGACGAAGCTATGTTGCACGACAATCAGAAGAACGAAGAAACTGTCCAGATCGAAACGGCTCCGTCGCCGGAGCGCGAGCAGGTCATTCGCGCCGTCATTGATGAGATTCGTCCCAATCTGCGCCGCGACGGCGGCGACTGTGAGCTCATCGAAATCTGCGGCAACAAAATCATGGTGCGACTCACGGGGGCTTGCGTGCTCTGCAAGTTGAGCAGCGCGACGCTCGAAGGCATCCAGGCCAAGTTGATCGAAGAGCTCGGCGAGTTCGTGCGGCTCGTGCCAGTGCCGGGCGCTGCGGCGCGTCTTTGAGCGAGAGTGTCGATGCGGCGCGTCTATCTCGACAATAACGCGACGACGCGCACCGACCCTGAGGTCGTGGCGAAGATGCTGCCGTTTTTCAGCGAGGAATTCGGCAACGCCTCGTCATCACACGGCTTCGGCGTCGAGGTCTCGGGCGCGGTCCGAGAGGCGCGGCGCAGCGTGCAGGCGCTGCTCGGCGCGGCGCATGATCACGAGATCGTGTTCACCTCAGGCGGTACGGAATCGGACAATGCGGCGATCTTGGCCGGGCTCGCGGCGCGCGAGGGTCGCGACGAGATCGTGACCACCGCCGTCGAGCACCCCGCGATCCTGTCGCTCGTCGAACATCTACAAAAGACTCGCGGCGTCACCGTTCACCTCATTGGCGTCGACGCGCGCGGGCGCATCGATCTTGACGCTTATCGCGCGGCGCTGGGGCCGAAGACAGCGATCGTCTCGGCGATGTGGGCGAACAACGAAACCGGCACGCTGTTTCCTGTCGAAGAACTTGCGCGTCTCGCGCATGAGGCAGGCGCTCTATTTCATACCGACGCTGTGCAGGCGGTTGGCAAGATTCCAATCGATCTGAAAACGACGCAGATCGATTTCCTTTCGCTGTCCGGACATAAGCTGCATGGTCCCAAGGGAATCGGCGCGCTCTATGTGCGTAAGGGAACGAAATTCGCTCCGTTTCTTCGCGGCGGCCATCAGGAACGGGCGCGCCGCGGCGGAACTGAGAATACGCCTGGGATCGTTGGACTAGGCGCCGCCGCCGAATTGGCGCGTTTGCGCCTGCAAGAAGACGCCGTCCATATCGCGGCCTTGCGTGACAGGCTCGAAACCGGCGTGACGCAGCGGATCGGCCAGTGCCAGATTTCCGGCGACGTCGACAATCGGCTCGTCAACACGTCCAACATCGCCTTTTCCGACATAGAGGGCGAAGCGATATTGACCCATTTGGATCGCGCCGGCATCGCCGCCTCAACCGGCTCGGCCTGCACAGCGGGATCGACCGAGCCGTCGCATGTGCTGCGCGCGATGAACGTGCCGGAGGAGGCGTTGCATGGCGCGATACGCTTCTCCCTGTCGCGAGAAAACACGATTGAAGAGATCGACGATGTGCTGGAGACGCTGCCCGGCATCGTCGCCAAGTTGAGGGAAATCGCGCGGGCGTCGCGCCATACGGAAGCGCAGCTGCTCACGAACTAGCGCGGGCGCGATGACCGCGCCAAAGGAGTCGATGTAATGAAGATCATGATCCGCCGTTCGCCAGAGACCGGCTTGTCGATCTACGTCCCCAAAAAGGACCTGGAAGAGCCGATCGTTGAAACCGAGCATGAGAGTTTGTGGGGCGGCTGGATCAAGATCGCCAACGGCTGGGTTCTCGATCTGCCCGAAATGGCGGCCGGCACTTCGCTTCCGATCACAGTCAATGCGCGCAAGCGCGGCGAAGGGGAGTGAACGCGATGAACGCGCCATTTGACAGCTATGTCCTCCTTGAAGGCGAGAAAGCCGAGGAGGCGCTCGGCAAGGTCGCCGCTGAGCTGAAGACGGGGACCGTGATTCCCTATATCGGTCCTGGGTTGACGCAGCTCTCGCCAACCGAGGTGCCGATGACGCCCGAGGCGCTCGCCGCGTTTTTCGGGACCAAGGTGGCGTTGCCAAAACGCGCCAAGGGCAATGCTTGGGCAAGCGCGCAGCACATCGAGAACATGAAGCATCGTTCGACCGTCTCGACGTTGATGTCGCAGGCCTTCAACGACAGCATCGCGCCGACGCCGTTGCACGTCTATCTTGCGTCGCTGCAGCTGCCCATGATCGTTGACAGCTGGTACGACGCGACCATGCGTTCGGCGCTCGAAGGCCGTAGCGACTGGGGCGAGATCCAGGGCATCACCCGCGCCGGCATCGGCGAGGATCGCTGGTACCGGTTCTACGCAGCGGACGGAACAGAAACCACCAAGGAAAAAGCCGACGCCTGGGAGACCGTCCTCTACAAGCCGCATGGCAGCATCGCGCCCGCCAAGAATTTTCTGATCTCCGACGCCGATTACGTCGAGGTGCTGACAGAGATCGACATTCAGACGCCTCTGCCGGAGGCGGTAAAGAATCGCCGGTCCGAGCGCAGCTTCCTGTTTGTCGGCTGTCGCTTCCACGATCAGTTGTTGCGCACATACGCCCGGCAGATCATGAAGCGCTCGACGACGACGCATCACGCCATCGTCGATCCGGCCGTGCTGACGAAAAACGAGCTGAAGTTTCTCACCATCCAGGGCATCATACCGATCGCGCTTCCCATCGATCGCGCTTGCGAAATCCTGATCAGCTAAGGCATCGTTATCTTACTCTCACGCCTGGCGCGGCGGCGGTCGAGCCGACCAAAGCGCTCGGTGATTCTGCGCGTCGGCGGAAGATGCATGACCGAAACTGCCGTCGCGTCTTTAGCGTAGAAGCGTAGCCAAACAAATTTCGACGGATGTTGCATTTTTTACATTCATTCTTGAATAGCGTGTGTCGCTTGTCAGCAAAGGAACAGGCCCTGGGCCCCTTCGGCTGACCTCCTCACGCTGCAGCATGGCACGCATGTTGCCTCTTCTTCGGCAAAGCGACAACGCCGCTTTGCAGTTCCATCACGCAGTTCGACAGCGCCGGCCCAGGTCGATCACGAACCGAATTCCGGCGGTGTGAGCAGCGTGAGATTGCAAACCGGCACCACGGAAGAAGACCGCGATGAGCAACATCGTTCGCGACAGTGAAGTTTGTGAACTGACTGCGCCGCCCGTCTTTTCTTTCGGCGAGAAAGTGAAGGCGAAGCGCACGATCCGCAACGACGGGACATACGCCGGTAAGGAGATCGGCGAGGTTCTCGCCAAGAAAGGCGAGGAAGGCTACGTCGTGAGCATCGGCACCTTTCTCCAACAATTCTATATCTACGGGATTGAGTTCACCGAAAGCGGCAATCGCGTCGGCATGAAGCGCAAGGAACTCGAGTCGGCTAATCCGCGCGACGACGTCGATCTCCCGCTTCCTTGAGGAGTGTGAACGTGTTCGAACCACGAATGCCAAAATATCAATGGGGTCAGCGCGTCAAGACGCTCGTCGATCTGGTCAATGATGGGAGTTATCCCAACGAGCAACCGGAGGCGCTGCTCGTCGCCAACGGCGGTTTGGGCGAAATCGTGCAGGTGGGATCACATACTGACACGAATACGCCGATCTATCTCGTTGAATTCCCCGACGGCCGTGTCGTCGGTTGTCTCGAGGAAGAGATCGCGCCCTTGTAAGAGGAGCGTTGGCGAGCATGCGATCGACGGTCACGACACTCGGTGGCGCCGCGTCGGCTCAGCCGAATGAATTCGACTACAAGCGCATCGTGCGCGCCTTGGAACAACGGCGCCGCTACCGCTATGTCACGCCAGTCGTGATGAAAACCGCGAACGGCTATCGCATTCAGAGCCCGTGTTGTTCGCGGAACGTCGATCCGGACGGCGGCGTCATCGATATCGCCTTGGTGCTCTTCGACGAGCGCAAAGGCAATTGGCGCCTTCTTCGCAAGGACCATGCAATCGGCGTGTGGGAGCTGGACAGCGAGTTTCCACGTCTTGCTGAGTTGCTCGACCATCTCAAGGAAGACGCCGAACGGCGCTTCTGGCAGTGAGTTCGATCTCGACAGAGGATAGATCATGGCGATCAGCGATGTGGAATTGACGGAGATCGAAAAACTGCTCGGGGCCGAAGCAACGCCGGCGCTGTCGGAGCTGCGCGCCAAATTTTCTCATCTCTCCTGGACGCGCTGCGACGTGTCGGACGTGATCGAAACGCCTTTCCGCAGCTTCACGTCCTGCGACGTGCATTTGCTCGACGGCGCCGATCATTGCGTGACGGTTACCGACGATCCGGCGCGCGCCACGGGCGTTATCGTCGCCTTCCGGGGGAGTTTGCGATGAACGCGCGGGCCGAAGTGGACGATACATTCGAAGCGAAGCCGTCTGCGCCCGCCGACGCCTCGGGCTGCGATCTCATTCCGCTCTCTGACCCTGACATCACGCTCGACGACATTGCCGCGGTCGAGGCGGTGCTGCGCTCCAGCCGCTTGTCCAGCGGACCGGTGATGGAGGCGTTCGAAGCCGCCTTCGCCGCCTATCTCGGACGCAAATACGCCGTTGCTGCGCCAAGCGGCACGATGGGGCTGCTGCTCGCGCTCGCCGCGTATGAGATCGGTCCGGGCGATGAAGTGATCGCCTCTCCGCATTCCTTCCGCGAAACAGTGCATGCGATCGCGCTTGCCGGCGCCAAGCCGGTGTTCGCCGACATTGACTATTGGTCTGGCGTCATCGCGACCGGAAAGATCGAGGCGCTGATCACCGACAAAACGCGCGCGATCGTGGCGAGCAACACCAACGGCCATCCGGCGCAATGGGCGGAGCTGCGCGAAATCGCCAACAAGCATCGGCTCATCCTGCTCGAAGATTCCACCGAAGCGATCGGCTCCAAATACAAGGGCGCGCTTGTCGGCACCTTCGGCGACGCGTCGGTGTTCGATTTCTCGCAGCCCGGGCCGCTGGTCTGCGGCGAAGGCGGCATGGTGGTCACCGACGACATCGACGTCGCGGTGGCGATGCGGCGCTTTCGCGCGCATCGACCGAGCGAGAGAGCGTCGGTCGTGGTGGGCTCCAGCGCGCCCTATCAGGCGGCGATGAGCGACATGAGCGCGGCGCTGGGCATGGCGCAGCTGCGAAGGCTCGAAGAAATCCTCGAGAAACGCAAGCTCATCGAGCACTACTACTTCAAGCACGTCAAATCCTTCGAAGGCATCAAGGATCCCTTCATCGGGCCAGAAGTCGACGAGGTGCACTGGTTTCTTTACGTCGTTCATCTCGGCACGCGCTTCAGCAAATCCAGCCGGGACTCGATCGTAGAGGACTTGCTGGTCGAAAAGGTGGAAGCCGCCGCTTACAGCAATCCCTTGCATACGCAGCGGCGCTATTTCGATTACGGCTATCGTCGCGGCAGTTTTCTCGTCGCCGAAAAGGTTTCGGACCGCGCCGTCGCAATGCCTTTCCACGTCCATCTGCAAGAGCGCCAAATCGCTTTCATCGTGCAGACGATGAAGGAGGCGTCGATCAATGTCGGCGCGGGCGCCGCCATTTACTAATCGCCTAGATCCCAACCAGGAGTATCGAAATGCCGAACGTAACCATCATGCCCTCCGGAAAGACGGTGGACGCCGCCGAGGGCGCAACCTTGCTGCAGATCATCATGTCGAGCGGCGAGGAGATCAATCACAAGTGCGAAGGAAAAGCGCAGTGCGGCTCTTGTCACATTTACGTTCATGAAGGCCGCAAGGGCATTTCCAAGATCGCGCGCGAAGAGAACGAAAGGCTCGACACCATCGTCGGCATCGGCTCGAAGTCGCGGCTGGCGTGCCAGGCGAAGATTCTCGGCACGGAAAACGTCAAGATCGAACTGCTCGGCTTCGCGTCGGGCTTATAAGGGAGGAGGGAGAAATGTCTTCCGACATCGTCATGCTTCATGTCCGCTTTGCGCCTGACGGCGGCGTCGTTGAAATCAGCGAGCGGCCGACGCCGAATTCTGCGCAGGCCTGGTTCGACTGGGTCAGTCTGAATGCGCCCGACGCCTATCAGGCGCTTTCCGGCGGTCGTGGCGTGTTCCGTATGACGCGCGACAAGCTCGAAGAATTGCGCGCGAGCATCGCCGCCAACACTGCGGCGGCCTGATCCGGCCGATCGCGTCGCGTAAAATGATCCCTTCCGCGAAGCACACATTGCGGAAGGGAAGCTTGGTTTCAGGTCAGGAAAGTTTCGGCGAAACGGGCGCGTTTTTCGGCCGTATCGAGCCCATTCGCGATGGGCCATTTGTTGTCGTAAAATAGTGAATTGACGGCGCGGCTGACTTCCTTGCCGCGCAAATACCAGCGCACCACGCCATCGGGAAAAATCACCGCGGGGCCGTCTTCGCGATGCACGATGCCGTCTTCGACGCTGATCTGCGTCCCCGCATAGAGATAGCAGCCGGCAAGTCGCGAAAGATCATCTTGATTGCGTTCGTCAACCTGGAGCATGACCACTTTTCGCCTCCGCTGATAGCCAATCGATTCCTACGACGAAGCAATAATCGCGCTTGGCGCAGGGTTCGGCAAGAATAATGCTTGTTCGCGCCCTGGACGTTGCGCGAGGAAGATTGTTGTCTTTCAGACACTATCGTGCGCCGAAATTTCCGCTCTCGCGCGCGATGCGCCTAGAGGGAGCGGATAGACGACGGGGATTTTGGCATGCAGGGCGATGTGAGTCTCTACGTCATTTGCGCGCTCGACAGTCTGGAGCGCGGCCAAGCGGCGCCCTTCAGCCTGTCGCGCGTCACGGATGAAGGAGAAGCGCGCCCCTTTTCGATTTTCGTCGTTCGGACCGAAAATGACCAGTGTGTCGGCTATGTAAACATCTGCCCGCACCAGGGCTCCTGGCTCAACATCGGCGACGGCAGATTTTTTAGCGAGGACGGTCAAAGATTGCGTTGCGGCAGGCACAAGGCCGAATTCGACGTCGAGACGGGTGTGTGCGTCACGGGGCCGTGCGTGGATAAAATGATCGAGCCCGTCGCGCTCGTCGTCATGGATGGCGATGTGTGCCTGTGTGGCGTCAAACTCGCGGAAGAAGAGATTTCCGACGACGACGATCTGGACGAAACGATGGAGATCATGATCCATCCAGGCTGAGTGGCGCAGCGGATGGCACGTATGAAAGGCGCACGATGACCGTGGCTGAATTGATCGTGAAATTGGCGGAGTTGCCGCAGGAGGCCGTTGTGCTGATCGACAGCGACGGCGGACTTTCTCGCGTCAGCGGATTGGATTTCGTCGAGGGCCAAGGGCCCGGCGCGCCGGCGGAAGTCATCCTCGCGCCGAGTCTCGACGAATGAAGGTTTGCCTGCCGCCGGCTGTCGCCTGAGCCTTCACTCGGGGGTGGCTGAAGTTTCTCCCTGCAGCGGTATCCCAAAGAATGCCTCGTCGTCGCCGCCCCATGCCTTATGCAGCGCGAAAGCTTCGCGCCACCGGATTTGCTCGGCTTCCGTCGCCGCGCGATGGGTCACTTTCCCGGCGGGCTTTTCGGCGAGAAGAAACGCCTTACCGTTGCGCAAGAATCGATTGAGGTCCTTCGTGTCGATCGGGCGGACTACGCAGCGCGGGTCTTCATCGATCAGAATGGTCGTCGGCAGCATGAGCGCAGCTCCCGTTGCGATGGATCAAAAACCTTCCGCCTTGCTTCCCCAGGGATGCGAACCGGGAACGAGCGAGGCCTTGATTCCCGCTTTTTCGATGTCAGCGAGGGTTTTGTAATAGGTGCCTTCATGCATGAGCGCGCCGCTCTTGGTCATGATCGCCACATAGCGCGCCACTGTATCGGCTTCGCATAGATAGCCGCCGCCTGGATCGCTCGTGCTGCGCGCGTTGCCATCCCAGTCGATAAAAAAGCCTTCGACAGCCATGTTCCCTCTCGCGTTGATATTTGATTCTCACCCCGGAGGGCAGCAAGTTTCTTGCCAATGCCTTCGGCGCTGCAGCGGGAACGAGACTTGCTTGCAGAAGGCATATTCGCGCGCAAATCCTCGAGGCGCGCAATCGAAGGAGAAGCAGGTGGCTGACCTCGCGCATAGAAATGCATCGCTTGACGACATGAAAGACCTTTGGGCCTTGATGCGGCAAACGGCTGCCGACATTCCCTGTTCGATCGAAAGCGAAAGCGATCAGGAGCGGGCGCTGACGGAAATCATGAAGTGCTGCACGGCCGAATTCTCGCCGGTTATTCTCGATGCGAAGCGCAATGTCGTCGGGGCCTTATTGGCGCGTCGCGATGAACTCGATTGGGGTTTGCGCAACACTGAAACAATCAACGTCTCGCTGGCCGCGGTGTCCGCCGACCATCGCGAGAACGGCGCATTCAAAGTGCTGATCGACGCGATATTGAAGCGCAATGCGCCGGTCTATGTCGAAGTGAAAGCCGGCGACGCGCAGGGGTTAGCTGCGGAACTCAAAGGCTGCGGCTTCTCCTTGACGAAGACGGAAGAGGGCGCAGAGCTCTACAAATGGGAGCCGGTAGTGGAAGCCAAAGCCGCCTGAAATCGCTTTCAAAGCGTGGTGCGGGCGTGTCTCGCGCCGCGCTTCAGGCGCCTTCCTCTTGCGCGCCATAATCGGCGTAGGCTTTTTCGAGCAAGGCGACACAGGTCTTCAGACGCTGATACTCCGCCTTGTCGACCAGGACATTCTCCACATCTGGCGCGGGGCCGGGCGTTGGCGGCTTGGCGGCCTGGATCGCCTCGAACATGGCGGCTTGCAGGCGGAAGATGCGCTCGCTGGCGCGTTCGAGATAGGGCAGCGGATTGGCGCGAATATTCGCCTCATGCAGCGCGTCGAGTTCCAGCAATTTGCCGAAGCGCCGCTCCCTGAGGCGGTTCGATAAGCCGAAATCATGTTCGATGACGCTCATGATCGTCGTTCCTTGTTGGCCGGATCTTTTAGCCAGAAGCCCTGATGGGCTTCAATCCTTGCATCACAGCGCGCAACGCATGGCTCGTCAATTGCACGGGTAGGGCGCGTCGCTGAGGCAGTGTAGTTTTGCAAGGCGCGCGCCAAAGGAGGAGCCGGCGGATGAACGAACTCTATGCGATTTGTCAGACGGGCGAGATCGAGGACGGCGACGCCACGGGCTTCATTCTGATGCGGATCGAGGAGACCGGCGAGCCAAAGCCCTGGCCAATCCTAATCACGCGCAAAGGCAATAATTTCTACGGTTTCGAGAACGCCTGTCCGCATAAGGGCGAGCGTCTCGACGCGGAGGCAGGGCATTTTCTCGACGAAGAGGGGAATTTCCTCACCTGCGGCCATCACCAGGCGCAGTTCGATCTCGACACGGGACATTGCTTCATCGGTCCCTGCCAAGGCAAGAAGTTGCAATCCATTCAAATCGTGATTGACGACGGCGACGTTTGCCTCACCGGCGTGGAGCTCGCGGAGGAGGACGGGCTGGGCCTCGAAGAGCCGGACGAGGCTCCCGAAGTCATGATCACGTCTGACTGACGCAAGACCGTCAGCTTCGATATGTGTCTTGACGGAGCGTTCGAAAAGGCGCCGCCTTCCTGCCTCACGTCGATGACAATGTCGCGTTGCTGCGCGAGCTTTATTCGAACCGCGCAACCTGACGAGCCCCTGGTCGCCTAGCTCGCACGCAAATGACGTCGGCCGACAATGGCGCCGCATGCGCCAAGGCGCTTGCGGCGAAGCGCATTCTCACGCGTCCGGAGGACCCATGTCGTCGCCGCTCTTCTTCTTTTTCTTGTCGACCTTGGCCTGCGCATAGGAGCCGGAGTTCTTCAGCGCGATTGGCTTCTGACCCTCGACATATTGCGAGATCCAAAACAAAGTGCGCTGGCGCGCCGATTGCGCGGCGGCTTCATTGAAACTCTCCGCGGCATCGAAATTGAAGCCGTTGCGGGCTTCGGGATAGGAGAAGGCGCTTACGTCGGGTCGTTGGGCGCGAAATTGGACGATTTCTTCCATCGGCAACGACGGATCATTCTCGGGCAGGTGCAGCAGCGTCGGAATTTTCCGCTTCACCCAGCGTTCCTCTGAAATTCCGGCCGGATAATAGCTGATCGCACAGGCGACGTCGCTGAGGCTATTGGCCGAAACATAGGCGAGATAGCCGCCCCAATCATAGCCGACGATCGCCACCTTGCCGACGCCCTTGACGGCGTCGACAGTAGCCTGAATGTCTTGCAGGGCCGTCGTGACGGAAGGACCGTCGCTCTCGCCTTCCTGAGACGCAAGCGCTGGCGCGATCGCGACATAACCCTCGGCCGCGAAGCTTTCGACTTCCTTTTGCAGATGTGGCGTGACGCCGTAGACGTCCGGCAGCACGACGACGGCGCCCTTGGGAGCCTCAGTGGGTTCGGCGCGATAGGCGGAAAAACTGCGTCCGTCTCCGGAAGTAAGTTCGATCATGACGGCCTCGATGTGCAGGAAGATTACGGAAGCTCTCGAAGAGAGACGGCGGAATCATCTCACGCCTGCACATCCTATTGCGAATATCATGCCTGCATGACGCGACGCATCGTTCAACGTATAGGCAAGCGACTCTCGGCTCAGGAGTCGAAAAATCCCAATTCCAGCTTGGCTTCGTCGCTCATCATGCTCTGATGCCACGGCGGATCGAACACGAGATTGATTTTTACGCTCGCGACTCCATCGACCGCATCGACAGCCTTCTTCGTCATCCCGACCATTTCGCCGGCGACGGGGCAGCCTGGCGCCGTCAACGTCATGTCGATGTCGATGTCGCGTCGATCGATAACGTCGATGCGATAGATCAGTCCCAGATCGTATATGTTCACCGGAATTTCCGGGTCGAACACGGTCCGCAGCGCAAGGACGACTTCTTCATAAAGCGCCTGCGCCTCGGGCGAAGAATCGCTGCGGCCGACGCGACTGTTCGGCTCGGAAAGCTGTGTCATGTCGCTTCGTGGTTCCATCTGAGTATCCTGCGTGGCGCGAGCCGCGTTCGCGACTGCTCAGTTCAAACCAGCAAGTAAGGCGCCAGTCAGCTTTGCTGAGGCTGGACTGAAATTTGCAATCATTCCACGTCCACGGTCCGCGGCGTCATGGTTGAGCGCCTTCGTTTACGAAGTGCATTTCTCACAGAGCGCCGTGTTACAATCCTCACAAAGGCTCGGTGCAGTATGTCGGATACGCCTGAAGAAGAATTTGAGCTGCCTCAACTTTACAAGCGACATGTCTTTGCTTGTTTCACGCAGCGGCCGCCGAACCATCCGCGCGGCAGCTGCGGTTCGCTCGGCGCGCAGCCGCTTTGGGACCGGCTCGGCAAGCGCGTTGAAGCGGACGGCGGCGGTGAGATCGGCTTCACCTCCGCGGGGTGCATGGGCTTTTGCTCGGCGGGACCCCTGATGGTGGTTTATCCGGAGGGCGTCTGGTATCGGCCGACGACGGCCGAAGACATTGACGAGATTTACGACTCGCATCTCAAGGGCGGCAAGCGCGTCGATCGCCTGGTGATGATCTTGTCGCGCTAGCTCTCCCGAGTGATCAAGACACCGCGCTGGAGGCCGCGAGCAACTCGCGCGCCTCCGCGTGGATGCGCCCGACCATCGACTTGAAGCCATTGGAGCGCTGCGGCGTCAGATGTTCGCGGAGGCCAAGACGCTCGAATAGAGCGACAGGATCCGCCTTCAGGATTTCCGCGCCGGTCTTGCCGGAGCAGAGCGCCAGCAGGATTGCAACGAGGCCGCGCACGATATGCGCGTCGCTGTCGCCGCGGATCATCAACGCCGGTTCGCCGCCGTTTGCGTCGGAAATCGTCGTCGCCAGCCAGACTTGGCTGGCGCAGCCCGAGACTTTATTCTGATCGTTCTTCAGCGCATCCGGAAGCGGCTCGAGCATTTTGCCGAGCTCGATGACATAGCGGTAGCGGTCTTCCCAATCGTCGAGCAGGGAGAAATTTTCGATGATGTCGTCGATCGTCGTCATGTTTCGACCATTCCTTCAGCTTTGAGCCGATCGCGGCGCTGACGCGACGCGACGCGCAATACTTGGAGGCATTCGATGTTCGACGCCAGATCAAGCGCCGAAAATCCATCGACGTTCTCTTCCAGGGGATCTGCGCCTAGCGCCAGCAAGAGCGTCACCACCGCGGTCTTGCCCGCCGACGCCGCATAGATCAGGGCCGTAGAGCCGTCGGGATTGCGATGGTGAAGGTTGGCCCCGGCGGCGGAGAGCAACTCGATGGCCGCGACGCTGTCCTGCTTGCACGCCAACCAAACCGCGTTGTTGCCGTCGCGCGTCATGGCGTCGAGATCCCCGCCCTCCGCAATGATGTCGCGCAACACCTCGACGTTCGCCTCTGCCGCCGCTCGAAGAAGCGGCGTGAGGCCGTCGGCGCCGACGGCGTTCACGCCTTCCGTCGGAAAGCCTTGCATCGTCAGCCATTGCGCCAACCGCGGGGTAATGCCGTCACTCCATCGCAGCGCCGACAAGACGTCGGCGTTTATTGAATTAAAGTAGCCCCAACTGCACGAGCGGCTTGGCGCCGCCGCGCCCGAGGACAGTGTCAACCTTCTGCCGCACATTCTCGATCTTCAGCGGCTTTACTAATATGCCATGCGCGCCGTGTTTCATGGCGTCGACCGCGAGCGCCTCGTCGGCTTTATCGCAGACGATTAATATGCGCACGCCAGCGAAACGCTCCGCCAATTCCTCAAGGACCGAGACGCCATTGCTCTTTAGAAAAGAAGCCCCGAGCAGAACGACATCCGGTTTCAGCCAGCCGACGCCCTTATCATAGGCTTCCTGGATGCTGGCGATTTCGTGGGTCTCGATCTCGTCGTGCAGCATGAACTGGAGCGCGGCGCGCACGATCTCGTCTTCGTCGAGGACGAACACCCGCCGTTGATCGACCGCCTTCGCGGTTTCGACGCCAATCTGCATCCCTGCTCCTTTCGAATATGCCGCCAAATGCCGTGCGGACATAATGAAGCAAGCTCTGTTCCAAATGTCGGGGATCAACGAGGGCGTGCGATGTTCTGTTCACAACAAATGTCGTGACTGTCGGCTTCCCTCACATAAGCGGCCGATGTGGGCTGCGCTCATCGATTGATCAAATCACCAGAAAACAACAGACTAGCAACAATTTCCGCACTGGCATGGCGGTTGCTACCTGTCGAATGCGAGTGAGGGCTGAACGCACGCCTACGTTACGCCGAGCGATGTGTTCCTTCCCTTAACCCGCGACCAGTTTCTGATGCATAGGAACTGCCCAGTAACTCTGGGTAGCTGTCGAAGGGCTCAAGAGGAGACAGACATGTCGTCACTACGGCAAATCGCATTTTATGGCAAAGGGGGCATCGGCAAGTCGACGACGTCCCAGAACACGCTCGCCGCTCTGGCCGAGATGGGTCATCGCATTTTGATCGTCGGCTGCGATCCGAAGGCTGACTCGACGCGCCTCATCCTGCACGCCAAGGCGCAGGACACCATCCTGAGCCTCGCCGCCAATGCAGGCAGCGTCGAGGATCTGGAAATCGAAGAGGTGATGAAGGTCGGCTATCTCAACATTCGTTGCGTCGAGTCGGGCGGACCGGAGCCTGGAGTTGGCTGCGCGGGCCGCGGCGTCATCACCTCGATCAACTTCCTCGAGGAAAACGGCGCTTACGAAGACATCGACTATGTGTCCTACGACGTGCTCGGCGACGTGGTCTGCGGCGGTTTCGCCATGCCGATCCGTGAGAACAAGGCGCAGGAAATCTACATCGTCATGTCGGGCGAGATGATGGCCATGTATGCCGGCAACAACATCTCCAAGGGCATTTTGAAATACGCCAATTCCGGCGGCGTGCGCCTGGGCGGTCT
>NZ_JADNRA010000036.1 GCF_015709525.1 Methylocystis sp. L43
TGAAACATATTCTCGACGGGCTTGAACGGCGGCGCGCGTCCGCCCGACTTGGCGGCGGCAAAAAGCGGATCGAAGCCCAGCACGCCCGCGGCAAGCTCACGGCGCGCGAGCGAATCGAACTGCTGCTCGATCACGGCTCGTTCGAAGAATTCGACATGTTCGTCGCCCACCGCTGCGCCGATTTCGGCATGGATCAGGGCGAAAAAATTTCAGGCGACGGCGTCGTCACCGGTTGGGGAACGGTCAACGGCCGCGCCGTCTTCGTCTTCGCCAAGGACTTCACCGTCTTCGGCGGTTCGCTCTCCGAGACTCACGCGCAAAAGATCACCAAGCTGCAGGA
Organism: Methylocystis sp. L43; assembly: GCF_015709525.1. GTDB lineage: Bacteria > Pseudomonadota > Alphaproteobacteria > Rhizobiales > Beijerinckiaceae > Methylocystis. Next base: position 341 of record NZ_JADNRA010000036.1, read on the forward strand.
CATGGCGCTGAAAAATCGCGCCCCGATCATCGGCCTCTTCGACGCCGGCGGCGCGCGCATCCAGGAAGGCGTCGCAGCGCTCGGCGGCTATGGCGAGGTCTTCCAGCGCAATGTGCTGGCCTCGGGCGTCATTCCGCAAATCTCGGTGATCATGGGCCCCTGCGCCGGCGGCGACGTTTACTCGCCGGCGATGACCGACTTCATCTTCATGGTGCGCGACACGAGCTATATGTTCGTGACCGGACCCGATGTCGTGAAGACGGTGACCAACGAGACCGTCACGGCGGAAGAACTCGGCGGCGCTTCGGTGCATACGACCAAAAGCTCGATCGCCGATCGCGCATATGACAACGACGTCGAAGCGCTCCTGCAGATGCGCCGGCTGATTGATTTCCTGCCTTCCTCCAACCAGGAGGAGGCGCCGGAATGGCCCGCTTTCGACGAGGTGGACCGGCTCGACGAATCGCTCGATACGATTGTTCCGGACAATCCGAACAAGCCGTACGACATCAAGGAGCTCATCCATAAGGTCGTCGACGAGGCCGACTTCTTCGAGATCCAAGATGCGCATGCCCGCAATATCGTGATCGGCTTTGGCCGCATCGAAGGGCGCACGGTCGGTTTCGTCGCCAATCAGCCGCTCGTGCTCGCCGGCGTGCTCGACATCGACGCCTCCAAGAAGGCGGCGCGTTTCGTGCGTTTTTGCGACTGCTTCAACATTCCAATCGTCACCTTTGTCGACGTGCCGGGATTTCTGCCCGGCACGGCGCAAGAATATGGCGGGCTGATCAAGCATGGCGCGAAGCTGCTGTTCGCTTACGCCGAAGCGACGGTGCCGAAAGTGACCCTCATCACGCGCAAAGCGTTCGGCGGCGCCTATGACGTCATGTCCTCGAAACATCTGCGCGGCGACGTCAACTACGCCTGGCCGTCGGCGCAGATCGCCGTCATGGGCGCAAAGGGCGCCGTCGAAATCATCTTCCGCGCCGATCTCGGCGATCCGGAGAAGATCGCTCAGCGCACCAAGGAGTATGAAGATCGCTTCTTGTCGCCATTTGTCGCCGCGGAGCGTGGTTATATCGACGAAGTGATCACGCCGCGTTCGACCCGCAAACGAATCGCTCGTGCGCTTGCGCTGCTTCGCCACAAGGAATTGGAGAATCCTTGGAAGAAGCACGACAACATTCCCTTGTAACGGCCCAATAGCGAGCGCGGCGCCGTCCCAAACGTGATGGCGTTGCGCCATTGAGGCTGGGCCCGCGTGATCCGCCTAATTCAGCGGCGCCCCGATCACAAAATTCGTCAGACTGCACATTTTTAAAGTGACAGTCCGCCCGTTTTGTCCTAGTGTTCGCTCGCCAGGTTGGTTGGGGTAAAAGCCTAAGCGTCGAATGCGTCGCAGGAATTAAGCCCAGCTACGGTCCAAGTCGGGGAGGACGCCGAACAGAACGCAGTTCGCCGAGGCTCGCAAGATGAGTCGGCGCGAACGGGGCTATCGGAGCGACTTAAGACTTCGGAGCTTGGCGTTTCAGTTTGGTTAAGGACGGGGTGCCAAAGAGCGGGGAGCGGCGGGACGCCATTCCCGCTCTTTGTGTTTTTATCGACGCGCGACACATTCGCTTGATGAATCGCTATCGTCGAAGAATGATTCCGATCGGTCTGAACTGGATCTGCTTGGGACGTCGCCTTGACGGGCGATGACGCGCTTCCTACGTTCCGCGCACGTCTAACGAAAAGCCCCAATGGAAGGCCGGCCATGACCACGCAGAAAATCACTGACGCCACTTTCGAACAGGAAGTGCTCAAATCCGCCGAGCCGGTTGTTGTCGATTTTTGGGCGGAATGGTGCGGTCCCTGCCGCATGATCGCCCCGGCGCTGGAGGAGATCGCCGCGGAGATGAAGGGCAAGATCAAAGTCGTCAAGCTCAACATCGACGAAAACCCTGCCGTGGCGAGCAAGCTCGGCATACGATCGATTCCGACGCTTATTCTGTTCAAGGACGGCAAGGCCGCAGCGCAAAAGGTCGGCGCCGCGCCCAAGGGCGAATTGTCGCGGTGGATCGCTGCAGCCGTGTGAACGATTCTTGCAATTGGGTCCAGCGGCCGGCGCATCGCAACAGGCATGCTTTCGAGCCATTAAACCTCGGGAGCTGCATAGATGCGCCGACTGCATGGGTTTCTCGCTTTCTGTTGCCTGATTGTTTTGACGCTCGCGCCGCTCGGCGCGGCGGCGGCCAGCGAAATCACCATCGCGGCGGCGTCCGATCTCAAATTCGCGCTGCAGGAAATCGTCTCCAACTTCCAGGCCGCCCATAAGAGCGACAAGGTCGACGTTGTTTACGGCTCTTCCGGCAAGCTGCAGACGCAGATCCGCGAGGGCGCGCCCTTCGACATTTTCTTTTCGGCCGACATCGCCTATGCGCGCGCGCTGCGCAAGGACGGCTACGCAGCGACCGAGCCTACGCCCTACGCGGTTGGCAGGATCGTTTTATGGAGCGCGACGCGGGACGCGGCAAAAATGCGCCTGGAGGATCTTGCGGATCCCAAGATCGGCAAGATCGCGATCGCCAATCCGGCGCATGCGCCTTACGGCAGATGCGCGGAACAAGTGCTGCGCGCCGCCGGCCTTTGGGACAAGGTGAAGGATAAGCTTGTCTTCGGCGAGAACATCTCGCAGGCGACGCAATACGCCGAGACAGGCGCCGCCGATGTCGCGCTGACCGCTCTTTCCATCGCTTTGAGCAAAGAGGTCGCGGACCGAGGCGGCTATTCTCTGATCCCTGAAACGCTGCATTCACGACTCGAACAGGCCTATGTCGTGACGCGCCAGGGCGCCGACAAAGCTCTGACGAAGACCTTTCTCGACTATCTCAAAACCGGACAGTCGCAGACGATCATGATCAAGTTTGGCTTCGCGCCCCCCGGCCAAGCCGCGCGGTAGGGCGTTTCGTCCGTGCACGAATCCGCTAAGATGTGGAACAGGCGGCGCTGACAGTCTTCCGCCTGTCCTAACTTTACCGCCGCCGCTCGCCGGCAGGTCTCACATGCCAACATCTGAAGATTTCGCGGCGATCTGGCTGACGCTCAAGCTCGCGACGATCGTCACCTTTCTGCTGCTCCTGATCGGCGGGCCATTGGCGTGGTGGCTGGCGCGCACGCACTCCTGGCTCAAGGGACCATTGGGGGCCGTCGTGGCGCTGCCGCTGGTTCTGCCGCCGACGGTGCTGGGCTTTTACCTGCTGCTGACCATGGGCCCGCATGGACCCCTGGGCAGGCTCACGGCGTTCCTCGGCGTCGCGCCCTTGCCGTTCACCTTCGCCGGCCTCGTCGTGGCGTCGCTTTTTTATTCGCTGCCCTTCGTGGTGCAGCCGATTCAGAACGCCTTCGAGGCGATGGGCGATCGTCCGCTGGAGGCCGCCGCCACCTTGCGCGCGAGCCCGCTGGACGCTTTCTTCACGGTGGCGCTGCCTCTGGCGAGGCCCGGTCTCGTCACCGCGGCCATCCTCGGCTTTGCACATACCGTCGGTGAATTCGGCGTCGTTCTGATGATCGGCGGCGCCATTCCGGACAAGACGCGGGTGGTGTCGGTTCTGATCTATGATCAGGTCGAATCGATGAACTATGAGCGCGCACATTGGCTCGCGGGGGGCATGCTGCTGTTCAGTTTCTGCGTTCTCCTCGCGCTCTATGGGCGCCGACGGAACGGCCGCTATGGCTGACGGCGCCATCGCCGCGCGTTTCCGCCTCGCCTATTCCGGCTTCACGCTCGACGTTGATCTGGAGCTGCCGGGACGCGGCGTCACGGCGCTTTTTGGCCCTTCCGGCTCAGGCAAGTCGACCGCCCTGCGCTGCATGGCGGGGCTGGCGCGCGCCCCCGACGGGCTTCTCAAGATCGGCAGCGACGTCTGGCAAGACGAGGCGCATGGCGTCTTCGTGCCGACGCATCGCCGCGCGCTTGGCATGGTGTTTCAAGATGCGAGCCTTTTTTCCCATCTGACCGTCAAAGGAAATCTCGACTATGGAATGACCCGCGCGCGCGTCACGGCGGCCGAGGCGGGCCGCGACGCGCTCTGCGAAATGCTCGACATCGCCGCTCTGGCGGCGCGCTGGCCGGATACGCTTTCCGGCGGCGAGCGACAGAGAGTGGCGATCGCCCGCGCCCTGCTGACGCGTCCACAACTGCTGCTCATGGATGAGCCGCTGGCGTCGCTCGACGTGGCGCGCCGTCTCGACGTGTTGCCCTATCTCGAACGGCTGCGCGACGAACTCGACATCCCGATCATCTACGTCAGCCATGCGCCCGAAGAAGTCACGCGCATCGCCGACGAGGCCGTCGTGCTCGATCGCGGTCGCGTCGTCGCGCGCGGCGCGCCGCTCGACGTGCTGCCAAGCGCAAGCCGTCTTGTCGAAGGCGGCCGATTCGGCGTGGTCAACGCGCTCAAGGCGCGCGTCGTCGCCGTCGACGACGCTTACGGCGTTACGCGGCTTGCCCATCCGGCAGGCGAGATCTTGATCGCGGCGCGTCTGACAACCCAGCGCGAGGCGCGCGTCGTCATGCGCGCGACAGACGTCGCCCTTGCGATGTCGGAACCCCGCGACACCAGCGTGCGCACGATTTTGCGCGGCCGCATCGAGAAGATCGATGCGACCGAGAGCGCCCTCGCCTTCGTCACGCTGACGCTCGTTGGCGGCGACCGCCTTGTCTCGGCGATCACGCGCCTCGCGCTCGACGAGTTGCGGCTGACCGTCGGCGCAGACGTATTCGTCCTGGTGAAGTCTGTCGCGCTCGATGAACGCGGTCTATAGGCCTGCGAATTCCGCGAGCCACAACGCCATGAGCGCCCCGGCGACGGCGAGAGCGGAAGCCGCGGCGAGTCTTTGGCCCATTCCGGCGCCGCCGATAACCCAGCCCATCGCCACTTTCGACGCCGTGTTCGACAGCAGCGCCAGCAGCACCGCCCCCGCCGCCGCCCTTATGCCGATCTCGCTTGCGCCGAGCCGCGCCATTGTCAGTCCGATCGCGTCAACGTCGACGATGCCGGAAATGGCCGCGAGCGCATAAGCGCCGCCGCTTCCGGCGAAATGCGTCGCGAGCCGCGAGAGGATCATCACGCTCGCAAGGAGCGCGCCGAATTTGAGCACCGCCATCAGATCCAGCGGATTGCCGACAGAAAAGCCGCTCGATTCTGCGGGCCGCTCGCTTCTCCGCAGGAGAAAGACTCCGGCGAGCGCGAAGAGCACGCCGGCCGCAACGACCGGCGGCGCCAAACGCCACGCCAGCGTCGGATTGATGACCGCGATGACGGCGATGATTCGCGGCGCCATCACCGCATTGGCGAAGATTGCGCCCGCCGCCGAAGCGCCAATCTGCGACGGATGTTCCCGCGCCAGCCGAGACATCGCCGCCGTCGCGGCGGTCGATGACGCCAACCCTCCCGCCATGCCGGCGACGGCGACGCCGCGGCCGTAGCCGATAATCTTTACGGCGACGTAGCCCGCGAAGGAAATCACGCCGATCAGCACGGTCATCAGCCACAATTCGAAAGGGTTCACCGCTTGCCACGGGTCGATGGCGCGATTCGGCAAAACCGGCAGCAAGATGAAGCTCATCGCCAGCAGCGCCAGCCCGGAGCGCAGCTCGTCCCAGGTGATGCGCTTGACGAAGCCGTGGAGAAACCCTTTGAGCGCCAGGATCGCGGTCGTCGCCACCGCAGCCGCGGCCGCCGCCTGTATGTCGCCGATCACGGCGAAGGCGCCGAGCGAAAAGGCAAGCGACGCCGCGACGACGGTCGTCGCGCCAAAGGTCTCATCATGGACATTTTCGCGGTAGCGATAGACCCCGACCAAAGCGCCGACGAAGGCGAAGGCGATCGCCAAAGCGACGACGCCGGAAGCGCCAAAAGGCTGAACGATTGCGCCCCACACGCCGCCAAGCAGTCCGGCAAGCCCATGCGTGCGCAGGCCGGCGGCGCGCTCGCCTTCCGACTCGTCGCGTGACGTCCAGCCTCGTTCCAAGCCAATGAGCAGCCCGATCGCCAGCGCGATCGACAGTCTCTGAATCAGCTCGATGGCGCTTAATTCGTACATTTCTTCTTCTTTGCCGTCTTTTTCTTTGTGGCGTGACGCCAAGCAGTTTCCAGCGCGTCGCGCAGCTCCGAGACGTCGATCGCCTCGAGCAGAATCGTCGTCCATCCCTGCCGTCCCCAGGCGTTGGGGACCGGCGCAAAGGCTTGCGGCGCCATCATGGATTTGAACGCCTGCTCTTCGGGCGCGAATTTCACGTTGGCCGTCAGTCCGTCGGCGGCGAGACTCGCGTAGATCCGCGCGACCTTAAAAGCAGTTTTGTCGAAATGCGGCGCTTCGCGCGTTCCCTCGAGCGACATTGCGATGCGCCGGAAATCACGGCTGGTGGCCACGACTACTCCATCAAGACCCGACGCGGTGTGCGCCGCTCAAGATCATATGGCGCGTGGCCGCCAGAGCGTGCGCCTGACCGAGATTAGCAATAGAAGGCTTGTATGAACTTACCCCTACCCCCATCCCGTCGCTCCCATATCGCGCCCTTCATGGCGATGGACGTGCTGCGCGACGCCAAAGCCTTGGAGCGCGCCGGCCGCAGCATCATCCATTTGGAGCTTGGCGAACCCGGGGTCGCCGCGCCGCGCCGCGTGCGCGAGGCCGCCGCCGAGTCGCTGCGCAACGGCTCGATCGGCTATGGCGAAGCGCTCGGCGACGCGCCATTGCGCCAGCGCATCGCGCGCCACTATCGTGAGCGCTATGGCGCCGAGGTCACGTCCGACCGCGTCATCGCCACGACAGGCTCATCCGGCGGCTTTCTACTCGCCTTTCTCGCCGCGTTCGATCCAGGAGCGAGAATCGCCGTCACCGCGCCTGGCTATCCGGCCTATGCGAACATCCTTTCGGCGCTCGGCTTGGAGCCGGTCCTGCTCGACGTCGGCGAAGAGACGCGCTTTGCGCCCACAGCGGCGATGCTCGAAGCGGCCCATCGCGACAGGAAGCTTCACGGCGCGCTCTTCATGAGTCCCGCCAATCCGACCGGCGCGATGATCGCGCGCGATGAATTGGCGCGGATCTGCGCCTTCTGCGACGAAGCCGAAATCGTTCTCGTCTCCGACGAGATCTATCACGGACTCGAATATGAGATGCGCGCGGAGACCGCGCTGCGGTTCTCGCAACGCGCTCTGGTCATCAATTCCTTCTCTAAATATTACGCGATGACCGGATGGCGGCTCGGCTGGCTGGTCGCGCCGCCCGAATTGATGCGTCCGCTCGAGCGGTTGCAGCAGTCGCTGGCGATCTGCGCCCCGACCCTGTCGCAGCGGGCGGCCCTCGCCGCTTTCGACGCGGGCGACGAATTGGAGGCGAACCGCGCCGCTTACGGCCGAAACCGGGCGCTTCTGCTCGACCGCCTTCCCAAATTGGGATTGGACAATTTCGCGCCGCCCGACGGCGCGTTTTACATCTACGCCGACATCTCGCGTTTCACCGACGATTCGATCGGGTTCTGTCGGCGGATGTTGCACGAAGCCGGCGTCGCGACGACGCCCGGCCTCGATTTTGATCCGCGCCGCGGCGCAAAAACGCTGCGGCTTTCTTACGCCGGGCCGGAGGCGGACATGCGCGAGGGCCTCGCCCGCCTAGAAGCCTGGCTGCGGCCCTAAGAGCAGGTTCCGAAAAAGTTGATAGACTTTTTCGATGAGAACCTGCTCCACGATTTTGATTTTGAGCGATTCCTTATCGATCACATGACTCCATGTGATCGGGAAACGCTCTAGCTTCCGAAAGGCGTGCGCACGCGCTGCCACCAGCCGCCCTTCTTCGGGCGGTCGGGGTCCGCTTGCGTAATGACCACTTCCGTGGGCTCGCGCGGGGCGACCGGCTGCGGGGCGGGCTCGGGCGTCGGCGCCGCCGCCTGAGGCGGAGCGATCGGGGAGACCGGCACGCTTGCGCGCTCTTGGAAGGGCGGCTGGGAGGGCGGCGCAATCTCGGCGCCGTTTACCGGCGTTGGCGCCGGCAAAGTCTCCAGATACTCCGGCGTCTGCGTCCCACGCGGAGAGATCAGCGCCTGGGCGTCTTCACCACCCCCCTCGAGCGCGAAAACTGCGGAAGGGTCCTTGAATTCCTCCGGCAAGGGCGCGGATCGCCGCCAACGGCCAGGACCGCGATCCGAACCACGATCTGGACTGCGGCCGCCGCCGCGTCGGCCGCCGCGTCGGTCAGGCCGCTCCTCGACAGGCGCCGGCGCGCCCTCAATCGCCGCCATGAGCGCAAGACCTTCATCGGACGGCTGCTCGGCGCCGGGCGGCAAGGGTTCGCCACCCTGTGCGCCGCCGCCACGGCCTCGGCGACGGCGGCGGCGACGACTACGCGACGCGTCTTCTTCCGCGCCGAAGCGCGATCGTTCGCCGTTCTCGTCACGCTGGTCCCCGTTCGACTCGACGGCTTCCTCTTCCACCTCGACGATTTCGCCGCCGATCACATCTTCCGGCGCCTCTTCCTCAAGAGGTTCGGCGCGCAGCGAGTCGACCCGCAGAGGCGCGTCGCGCTGCGAAACGCGCGGACCGGTCGCGAGTTCTCCACGCTCGAGCGCATGATAGGTCGCGCCCGTCAGCGTATCGTCGGCGGCCACCGTGATGTGGACGCCGAAACGGCGCTCCAGCTCCTGCAAATGGGCGCGCTTCTGGTTGAGAATGTAGAGCGCCACCACCGCGCGGGTGCGCAGCGTGACATCATGCGCGGCGCTCTTGACCAGCGCCTCTTCCAGCACGCGCAGCACGTGCAGCGCGACGGAGGCGGTGGAGCGCACATGACCGGCGCCGAGGCAGTGCGGACATGGCACTGTCGAGCCTTCAACGACGCCCGCGCGGATGCGCTGGCGCGACATTTCGAGCAAGCCGAAATGTGAGATGCGACCGACCTGAATGCGGGCACGGTCGTTTTTCAGCGCGTCCTTGAGGCGTCGCTCAACAGCCCGATTGTTGCGGCTCTCCTCCATGTCGATGAAGTCGACGACGATCAGCCCGGCGAGATCGCGCAGTCGCAACTGCCGCGCGACTTCGTCCGCGGCTTCGAGATTGGTGCGAAGCGCCGTGTCCTCGATATTGTGCTCGCGCGTCGAACGTCCCGAGTTCACGTCGATCGCGACCAGCGCCTCGGTCTGGTTGATGACCAGATAGCCGCCGGATTTCAGCGTGACATGGTTGGAGAACATCGCGTCGAGTTGGGCCTCGACGCCGCTTTCGGCGAAGATCGGAAAGGGCTCGCGATGCAGGCGCACGTTCTTCGCGTGGCTCGGCATCAGCATGCGCATGAAGTCTTTGGCCTCGCGATAGGCGTCTTCGCCGGAAACGACGACTTCCTCGACGTCGCGCCCATAAAGATCGCGAATCGCCCGCTTGATGAGCGAGCCTTCCTCATAGACGAGGGTCGGCGCCGCGGAGCGCAGGGTCAATTCGCGCACGCTCTCCCACAGCCGCAGCAGATACTCGAAATCGCGCTTGACCTCCTGCTTGGTCCGCGTCGCGCCGGCCGTTCGCAGGATGACGCCCATCCCTTCCGGCACTTCGAGATCATGCACGATCTCCTTCAACCGCTTGCGGTCCGCGCCGTCCGTGATCTTGCGCGAAATGCCACCGCCGCGCGCGGTGTTGGGCATGAGCACGGAATAACGGCCGGCGAGCGAAAGATAGGTCGTAAGCGCGGCGCCCTTGTTGCCGCGCTCTTCCTTGACGACCTGAACGAGCAGCACCTGCCGCCGCTTGATGACCTCTTGAATCTTGTACTGGCGGCGGGAGCGCGGCGCGCGATAGGGCGCTTCGTCCATCGCATCCCCGCCGATATGCTCGACGTGATCGTCCTCGTCGTCATGCTCTTCCTCGTCGTGCTCCTCCACCGGAGCCTCGACGCGGGCGCTGACCTCAGCCGTTTCCTCTTCAGAATCTTCGCGGGCGCGTTCGCGCGCCTCGTCGCGCTCGTCCTGTCGGCGCGCTTTCAATTCATGGTCAGGCTCCGGCGTCTGGAGGGCAAACTCCTCGGCCTCCCCGGTCTCGACCGAACCGAAACCGGCCGGATCGATGGAAATCCTCTCATGCTGCGCCGTAGCGATCGGCTGATCGCCCGCCTCGGCCTCAACGTCCGTGCTCTCCGACCGAAACTCGGCGGCTTCGGCGTTCCCGGCCTCGGGCTCCTCCTCCGCCCCGACGTCTTGACCCCTCGATTCGGTCTCGACGGCCGACGGCGGGGTTTCAAGATTCTCTTGCGACTCAGCTTGGAGCGCGAACTCCGGCGCGGCTTCAGACCCTTCCTGAGCCGATTCGGCGAAGCCTGTTTCGGCCTGATCCTCGATGACGAGAGGCGAAGCGCCCGCGTCCGCGAGGGGCTCGCTCGTCACCGCCTCGTCGGCGCTCGCACGCTTCTCGGCGCCCTCGTGCTGGCGGCGGCGCGAACGACGCCCGCGACCATGCGGAACGCGCTCTTCCTCGTCGGCCTGCTGATGGGCGCGGCTCTCTTCCTCGAGCAGCGCCTGACGGTCGGCGACGGGGATTTGATAGTAGTCAGGGTGAATTTCGGCGAAGGCCAGAAAGCCGTGACGATTTCCGCCATAGTCGACGAAGGCGGCCTGAAGGGACGGTTCAACCCGCGTGACCTTCGCGAGATAGATATTGCCGCGTAGGGGTTTTTTGTCAGCAGCCTCGAAATCGAATTCCTGAACGCGGCTTCCACGTAGAACGACTACGCGGGTCTCCTCCGGGTGGGAGGCGTCGATGAGCATCTTGTTAGCCATGGGGGACTCTTCTGCGGCGTCGCGCGCAATAACGCCGACGGGGCAAGCCTGAGTCCTCGAGGGGACTCGGCGACCGCTCTTTGGCGCATCCTGACGGCGCGAACGCTTCTTGTGAGGATAAGGGAGACAGGCCTGAGACCTGCGATACGCTTGCCGGCTTGCGAGCCGGCGGGACAAAGCGCATCGCGCCTCGTCCCCGTGAAATGACGAACGAGCCAAGAGGACATGTTTTTTGCGAGGCTGCGCCCTCCCGCGCGGACAAGCCACACGGAGGAAACGACTGCTCTCGCGCCTATCACGGTCCTGGCCATGAGATCGTCAAAAAACCTTTCGCACCGCCAAGTGGCGGCGACCAAACGTCACGACCTGCACGGGGCGGCGCAACGGAAAGCAACTGTCCGAAATTCTGTTGGCTCGACTTGACGGCCGCATTTTGCGGCAAATATCGCGCCGCAGAATTCCGCAGCTATCTCCTTACATATCGGTCGACGTAGGCTGGCGCAAGCGCCGGCTCGGCTATTCACCGAAAAATTCATGGGGAAAGGTCCCGCAACGGACGGCTTTCAGATAAGCTAACGATGCGTTAACGGCGCTCTTGCCAAAATGCCAATTGCCGGATCGAAACGCCGCGCGAATTTAGGGACGCAGGTGAGGAGGACAGCTTTGCGCGCAGGGGCGTCACGACCGTTGATCGCAATGGCGGCTGCGCTCCTCGCGGCTCTGGGCGCGCGGCCCGCCGCGGCCGATGAGCCGCAGAAGGAAATCTCTGCGCTGACCGCGCGAATCGAGGCGCTCCCCGATCGTTCCCGCCTCCTCTTCGATCTCACCGGCCTGCCGCCGGTGACCGCGCATCCCGTGGCGAACCCGCCGCGCATCATCGTCGATTTGCCGGAAGTGCTCTTCCGCATGGAGGCGAACGCCGGCCTGTCGCCCGGCGACAAGCTCATAAAATCCTATCGTTATGGCACCTTCGCGCCGGGGCGCTCGCGCGTCGTGATCGATCTCGCGGGGCCCGCCAAGATTCTCAAGGCGGACAGCGAGGTCGCCGTCGGCGGACCGCGGCTCGTCATCGAGCTCGCCCCGACCAGCGCCGGGCATTTCGCTTCGACGGTCGCCGAACAGGCGCGCCTGCAGCCGGCGGACCCGCCGAAACTGCCGGCGACGGCCGCCAAAGCGCCGACGGACAAGCCCGTGGTGGTCATCGATCCGGGCCATGGCGGGGTCGATATGGGCGCGACCTCCAAGCACGGCGAAATGGAAAAGGACGTCGTGCTAGAATTCGCCCGCGCGTTGCGGGACAAAATCCAGGAAACCGGGCGCGCGCGCGTGCTTTTGACCCGCGACCACGACATGTTCCTTCCACTCGCCGAGCGGGTGCGAATCGGTCGCGAAAACAATGCGTCGCTGTTTGTCTCCATTCACGCGGACACGCTCGCCGCCTCGCGCGTCGAGGGCGCGACCGTCTACACGGTCTCTGAGCGCGCCTCCGACGCCGAAGCGGCGCGGATGGCGGAGAAGGAGAACCTCGCGGATCAGGCCGCCGGACTCGAAAGCAAGGCGGACGCCGAAGAGGTCGGCGACATATTGTTCGAACTCACGCGGCGCGAGACCCGCGCCTACAGTCGGCAATTTTCGCATTCGCTGATCTCGTTTTGGAGGGAAGTCGGGGCGCTCAACAAAAACCCGAGCCGCTCGGCCGGTTTCGTTGTGCTCAAAGCCTTCGACGTTCCTTCCGTGCTGCTCGAACTCGGGTATCTCTCGAGCGACAAGGATCTGTCGCGGCTGACGTCGCAGGAGTGGCGCGAGCGCGCGGCGCAGAAGACCGCCGAAGCTGTTGACGCCTTTATCAGCGCGCGCAGCCAAGAAGCACGGGCCCCCGCCGGGGTCCCCTCGTCCGCGGCGCGCCCACAATAAAACACAAAATCGCGGCACATGGAGACAGTCGCGACGCACGATCGCCCGCGCGTCGCAGCCGCCGAAGTGCGAGAAACGCAGACGCGGCGTCACACACTGCGGATAAACGCTTCTCGCGTCGCGGCAATTTCGTGACCGGCGGCGTTCGCAGTCAAACGCGCCGCGAACCGGCGCCAGGGATTCGCCGAACGGTGGAACGATCCAAACGGGCGTTGTGAAAGAAAGCGACCCAAAAAGTGCGATCGCTCACTATATCTGAGCTGAACGAGTCGCTCTCGCGCGCCGGCTAGGCTCAGGCGCCCGCCGTCGCGACACGGACTTTGGCATTGAAACAATAGCCGACGCTCAGCCGCCGGCCGCTCTAAGGGTGATATTTCATGCGAATGCTCGCAAGGTTTTTGGGCTTCGTCTTCGCGACCGCGACGATCGTTTTCCTCATCGGGGCGATCGCCGGGTCCGGGCTGATCTATTATTTCTCCAAGGATCTGCCCGACACAGCCCAGTTGCGCGACTACGAGCCGCCAGTGACGACGCGGCTGCACGCCGGCGACGGCTCGATTCTCGCTGAATATTCGCATGAACGCCGCCTGTTCCTGCCGAGCTCCGCCATTCCGCAGCTGGTGAAGCAGGCGTTCATCTCCGCCGAAGACAAGAATTTCTATAACCACGTCGGCATCGACCCGGAAGGCGTGATGCGCGCCGTGACGGTGCTCGCCCAGGGCGGCCGCCATGTGCAAGGCGCCTCGACCATCACGCAGCAGGTCGCCAAGAACTTCCTCGTCGGCAATGAGCGCTCGATCGAACGCAAGATTCGCGAAGCGCTCGTCGCCTTCCGCATCGAAGCGGCCTATCCCAAGGACAAGATCCTCGAGCTTTATCTGAACGAGATCTATCTCGGCCTTGGAAACTACGGCGTCGCCGCCGCGGCGCTCAACTACTTCAACAAATCGGTCAATGAACTCACGCTCGCCGAGGCCGCCTATCTCGCCGCGCTTCCCAAGGCGCCGAGCAACTATCATCCGTTCCAGAACCGCGAGCGCGCGATCGAGCGCCGCAACTACGTCATCGATCGACTGATCGCCGATGGCTATGTGACCGCCGAAGAGGGCACGAAGGCGAAAGCCGAGCCGCTTGGCGTCAATCCGCGCGTTCTCTCGCCCAACACTTATGTCGCGGGCTATTTCGCCGAGGAAGTGCGCCGTCAGTTGCTGGAGCAACAAAGCGAGAAGAAGCTCTATGAAGGCGGGCTGTCGGTTCGCACGACGCTCGACCCCAAGATGCAGGCCCTCACGCGAAAGGCGTTGGCCGACGGCCTCGTTCGCTACGACGAGGCGCATGGCTTTCGCGGCGCGATGAACCACATCGACATCTCTTCCGACTGGGGCGTGACGCTCGCCGCCATTCCCGCGCTTGGCGACGTCAAGCCATGGCGCCTCGCCGTCGTGCTGGATGTGACCGGCGACGCCGCGCGCATCGGCCTTCAGCCGGGACGCGAGAAATTCGGCGAAGTGGCGCGCGAACGCGAGACCGGCCTTCTACCGGCCGAAGGCATGCGCTGGAGCGGCCGCACGCCGCGAACGGCCTTGACGACGGGCGACGTGATCTACGTCGAGCCGCTCGCGGGACGCGCCGGCCAATATCGTCTGCGCCAGATCCCCGACATCTCCGGCGCGATGGTTGCCATGGACCCGCATACAGGCCGCGTCTTCTCCATGGTCGGCGGCTTTTCCTTCGACCAGTCGTCTTTCAATCGCGCGACTCAGGCGTTGCGCCAGCCCGGCTCCTCGTTCAAGCCCTTCGTCTATGCGACGGCGCTCGACAATGGCTATACGCCGTCGTCGTCCATCCTCGACGAGCCGATTTCCATCCAGCAGGCGGACGGCACCTATTGGACGCCCGAGAATTTCGAAGGCGGCCACGGCACCGGCGCGCATCCGCTGCGCTACGGAATCGAGCATTCCAAGAACATGATGACGGTGCGTCTGGCGAAAGACGTCGGCATGCCGCTCATCGCCGAATACGCCAAGCGCTTCGGCGTCTATGACGAGATGACGCCCTATCTCTCCATGGCGCTCGGCGCCGGCGAAACGACGCTGCTCCGCATGGTCACCGGCTATTCGATGCTGGCGAATGGCGGCAAGCGCATCAAGCCCACGCTGATCGACCGCATTCAGGATCGCTGGGGCAAGACGGTCTACCGACATGACGAGCGTCAGTGCATCGGCTGCGATTCCGCCAAATGGGAGAATCAGCTCGAACCCAAGCTCATCGACAAGCGCGAACAGGTGCTCGATCCGTTGACCGCCTATCAGATCACTTCGATCATGGAAGGCGTGATCCAGCGCGGCACCGGCGTCTCGATCAGATCGGTCGGCAAGCACCTTGCCGGCAAGACCGGCACGACAAACGACGCAAAAGATCTTTGGTTCGTCGGCTTCTCGCCTGACCTCGCGGTCGGCGTCTTCATCGGCTACGATCGGCCGCGCTCGCTCGGCAGCCACGCCCAGGCCGCGCAGTTCGCCGCGCCGATCTTCCGCGACTTCATGACCGTGGCTCTGAAGGACAAGCCCGATACGCCGTTCCGCGTGCCGCCGGGGATCAAGCTCATTTCCATCGACGTGCACTCCGGGCTGCGCTCGTCTGGAGCAGGCACGATTCTCGAAGCGTTCAAGCCGGGAACGGCGCCGCCCGACTCCTATTCCGGCGGCGGCGGCCCGCGTGCGCTCGATACGCCGCACGACGTGGATCAGCAGGTCGGCAGCGGCACCGGCGGCCTCTACTAAATCGCGCACGGCGGCCGGAGAACTTTGGTTTTCGGCCGCCGGACTTATATGCTCGAAGCGATGACCCTGGACGCCGAAACCACCGTGCGTGTGACGCTGGAGACCGCGGCCGGCGTCGCGACCCTGACGCTGAACAGCCCCGCTTCGCGCAACGCCCTCTCTCTCGCGATGATCGACTCCCTCGCGCGCAGTCTCGACGCGCTTGCCGGCAGCGACGACGTTCGCGTCGTCGTGCTGCAGGCGGAAGGTCCCGCCTTCTGCGCCGGTCATGACCTCAAGGAGCTGACGGCGCATCGCAACGATCCCGACCGAGGCCGCGCCTTCTTCGATAGGACGATGCGCGCCTGCTCGGCCTTGATGCAGAAAATCGTGACGCTGCCTCAGCCGGTCGTCGCCGCTGTCGATGAGATGGCGACGGCCGCCGGCTGCCAGCTCGTCGCGAGTTGCGATCTCGCCGTTGCGGGCCCGCGGGCGCGCTTCTGCACGCCGGGGGTCGACATCGGTCTTTTCTGCTCGACGCCGGCCGTGGCGCTCTCCCGCAACGTGGCGCCAAAGCAGGCGATGGAGATGCTGCTAACGGGCGTTCCCATCAACGCCGAGGAGGCGCTGCGCATCGGCCTCGTCAACCGCATGTCAGCCGATGGCGCAAGGATCGGCGCGTTGGCGCTGGCGCGCCTCGTCGCGCAAAAATCCCCGCAGGCGATCCGCTTCGGCAAGAGGGCCTTCTACGCTCAGAGCGAGAAGACGCTTTCGGACGCCTATGAGCTGGCGAGCGCCGTGATGGTCGAGAATATGCTGGCGGAAGACGCCAAGGAAGGCGTGGCGGCCTTTCTGGAGAAGCGCTCCCCCACATGGGCCGAAAGTTGAACGACTCCCGCGATAACGCGCGGCTCATGGCGATTGACCAGCGACCGAGTTTGCAAAGCCGCAGGCTCGGAGAGAGTTGGGCGCGGCGACTTGCCATGCGCGCAGCTCTCGGCTGCGCTGCGACGCTGATCTTTCTTGCGCCTCTCTCAGCTAACCGGACGAGGCGCCGCACGCCATTTCGATCTTAAATGATGTTTGCCGCACGTAGCCTGTTTCGCACGGCGCGTCATTTTTGAAGGAAGAGAAAAATGTCCAGATTGCGCAATCGCGTCCTGCATCTGGCGCTGCTCCTCGCGCTCGCGATCGCCTTCACGCTCGCCGCCTTCCCGGCGCGCGCAGGCTGATCGAGCGCCGCCGCGAAATACGCGTCAGCTGCTTTGGCGGGCGTCGATGACTTATCGCGAGTTTTTAGAACTCATTTTTTGGAGAGTGAAATGAATGCTTTTCGTCTTTCGATCGCGCTCGCCGTCGCATCCTGCGCTTTTGCGCCGACCGCGAAGGCGGATTTGACCGTCTGCAACAGAACGCCCGATCAAGTCACCGTTGCGTCCGCTTGGGTGAGCCCGAGCGGCGGCTTCACGTCGGAGGGATGGTGGAAGCTTCGCGCCTGCGGCGGCTGCGAAAGAGTCGTTTTGCGCAGCGAGACGTCCGATCCGCATAATTACTTCTTTTACGCCCATGGCGCCGGCAGGGAATGGCGCGGCGACTCGGCTTTTTGCACGACCCCGGGCGCATTCAAGATCGGCAACGCCAAGCGCTGCGTGTTTGGACGACGCGGCCAGATGAAGAACTTCGTTCATGTCACGAGCGGCAGCGGCAACCATACGCACAGCCTCACCGGCCGCTCGAGCAGCGGGCGCGTGTGCATTGATTGACGCTGCGACCTATTCGCCGAGATAGCGCAGCGCCGCGGCGGCGGCGAAGGGGCAGAGCGCGAGAGCGGCGAGCGTGATCGCGCAGAGAATCGCGAAGGGCGCGTAGAAGGGCACGGCGCCGCCGCTCGCCGCCTCCGCGGCCGAGACGCCGAAGATCAGCACCGGGATCGTCAGCGGCAGAACGAGCAGCGCCATCAAGAGGCCGCCCCTTCGCACGGTCACCGTCGCCGCCGCGCCGATGGCGCCGATCAGCGTGAGCGCCGGCGTGCCGACAAGCAGCGTCGCGACGACGCCGAGAAGCGCCATGGCCTCCTGTTGCAGCATCAGCCCCAGAAACGGCGCGGCGATCACGAGCGGCAGGCCGGTCGCCGCCCAATGCGCCGCGCATTTGACGAGCACCGCCAATTCGAGCGGCGTCTCGGAAAGATGGAAAAGATCGAGAGAGCCATCCTCGGCGTCGGCCTGAAACAGGCGGTCGAGACAAAGCAGGGTCGCCAGCAGCGCCGCGATCCAGAGGATCGCCGGTCCGATGCGGGCGAGAAGATTGGGGTCGGGCCCGACGGCGAAGGGCACGATCGCGACGAGCGTCAGGAAGAAGACGACGCCCATCGCGCCCGAGCCGCCGATGCGGCGCGCCACGCGCCATTCGCGCAGGAAAAGCGCGGCGAGCGGAGAACTCAATCTAGACTCCAGGCTTTTATGGCGTTCGAGCCAATCCCCCAGCCCCTCTCCTCACCTCTCCCCGCTCTCGCGGGGAGAGGGGGCGGCAAGCGCGGCGCCGATGACCCCTCTCCCCGCTGGCGGGGAGAGGTAAGGTGAGGGGCGAGGGCAAGGAGCCGCAGAGAGAAACGCAGCATTATCCCGCGCTCCCTAGGGCCAATTCCTTTGCTTCGTTCAATCCCAACGGCTCGTGCGTCGCGGCGACGATCAATCCGCCGAGCGCGCAATGGTCGCGCATGGCGAGCGCGAATTTTTCGCGTGAGGCGCGGTCGAGCGCGGTCAGCGGCTCGTCGAGGAGCCAGAGCGGTCGGAAGGCGACGAGAAGACGCGCGAGCGCCGCGCGCCGTTTCTGGCCGGCGGACAGCACGCCGAACGGCGCGGCGGCGACATGGGAGAGACTGACGACCTCGAGCGCCGCGCCAACCGTGCGGCTGCGCCGGTCAGGCTCCTGGGCCAAATAACGCGACCAGAATTCGAGGTTCTCCTCGACGCTTAGCGCCGACTTCAAGCCGTCGCTATGCGCAAGATAATGCGCCTGCTGCGGCAGGTCGACGTCGGGCGGTCCGCCGGCGAGCGCGACGGAGCCTCCCGCGCGCGGCAGCAGTCCGGCCAAGGCCCGCAGCAGCGTCGATTTCCCGGCGCCGTTGGGGCCCGTCACGATCAGCGCCTGCCCGGCGGCGAGCGAAAAGCTCAGATGGTCGAGGACGCGCCTGCCCCCGCGCAGAACGCTGAGATTATCGACGCAAAGACGTAAAGCCCCATCGACGGGCGGCTCAACGGGCTCTGGGATATCGATCGACATGCGCTCCGCATAGAGCTTTGCGACCGAATCCGCCAGACAGGGCGGACCGAGAGCGTCCTTGGCGAGGGCCCCGTCCGCTCGCGCCTCAAGCGCCCCGCCCCGCCCGCGGCCGCGCCGCTGGCGCAGACGGGACGGGAATGCTAAGCAGCGCAGACCCTTTCTTGGGTGCTCAACGGCCCAAGTTCTCGCCAATAGCGCGCGGCGCGCCCGTTATCCAGGGATTGCCCAATAAGTGACGAAGCATAAGAGCTTAGAGGATTACGCGGCAAGGCGATTCCGTTTTGCTGGCAACGCCTTGCTGGAGTTCAGCGACCCGTTCTTCGCCCAGATCGACAGGCTGCGCGCCGAATTCGAGGCGCAGGGCAAGCATTTCGTCAGCTTCGCCAATTACGACTATCTCGGCCTCGCGAATCACCCGCGGATTCGCGAGGAAGCAAAGCGCGAGGTCGACGGCTTGGGCGTTGGCGCCCTGGCCTCGCGGCTTGTCGGCGGCGAGCGCACGACGCACAAGCCGTTCGAGGCGGAGATCGCCGAATTCCTTGGCATGGAAAGCGCGCTAACGCTCGTCTCCGGCTATCTTTCCAATGTCACGACGATCGCCTGGCTGATGAGCGGCAAGCGCGACGCGATCTTCATCGACGAACTCGCGCATAACAGCATCGTCGCGGGCGCCGACGGCGCGCCGGCGCAGGTCGTCAAATTCCGCCACAACGATTTGGATCATCTCGACCATCTGCTCGCGCGCCACCGCGAGGAATACCGCAACGTCCTGATCGTGGTCGAGGGCGTCTACAGCATGGACGGCGACACCGCCGACCTGCCGCGGCTCTTCGCCATCAAGGACAAATACAAGGTCTGGCTGCTTGTCGACGAGGCGCATTCTCTCGGCGTGCTTGGCGCGACTGGCCGCGGCCTCGCCGAACATCAGGGCGTCGACCCGGACCGCATCGACCTCATCGTCGGCACCATGTCAAAGACGCTCGCGTCCTGCGGCGGCTATGTCTGCGGCAAGAAGCAGGTCATCGACTGGTTCCGTTATACGCTGCCGGGCTTCGTCTACAGCGTCGGCCTGTCGCCCGTCATTCTCGCCGCCGCGCGCACCGCGCTGCGGCTGATGCAGGAAGAGACCTGGCGCATCGCCAAACTCGCCGACAACGCCGAGCTCTTCCGGACGGTCGCGCATGAAGCGGGATTCTCGACTGGGCCGGCGATCGGCCGCGGGGTCGTGCCGATCCTGTTCTCGAGCGACGTCGAAACGATGTGGGCGTCGCAGCATCTGCTGGAGAATGGCTATTACGTGCCGCCGGTCGTGCGCATCGGCGTGCCCAAGGACGGGCCGCGGCTGCGTTTCTTTTTCTCGGCGAACCACAGCGAAGCGGAAATCCGCGGCGTCATCCAGATGCTGCGCGACATGCCGCCGGTGACGGAAGAGGCGCATCAGATCGTCGCCGCGGCGATGGCGGGCGGCTAGCGCTGACTCCCGCGTCACTTTGACGCTTTCGATTAAGGCCAGCGGCCGCTAGGACTTATCATATGGCGCGGATCGAGATTCTCCCGGTCGCCGGCCTTTCGCGCTTTGCGACCTTCTGCAGGCTGCCGCGGCTGCTTTATGCCGGCGCGGCAGGCTTTGCGCCGCCGCTCGACCTCGAGCGCTGGAGCGTCTTCGCGCATAAGCTCAACCCGCATTACAAGCTCGTCGAAGAGCAGAAATTTCTCGCCCGACGTGACGGCCAATGGGTCGGGCGCGTCATGGCGCAGATCTATAAGCCCGGCGTCACGCCCGTCGGCGCCTCCAATGCGCAATTCGGCGCGCTCGATGCAATCGACGACGTCGAGGTCGTGCGCGCGCTGACCCAGGCCGCCGAGGACTGGCTGCGCGCCAAGGGCGCGGAGCGGATCAACGGACCGTTCTCGCCGTCGGTCAACAAGGAGTGCGGACTTCTTGTCGATGGCTTCGACGCGACGCCGATGTTCTTCATGCCCTGGCATCCGCCCTATCTCTCGCGCCATCTCGAGGCGCTGGGCTATGAGAAGGCGCAAGACCTCTTGTCCTACCGCTTCGACATTTCGGGCGACGAGAGCGACAAGCCCGCGCGCATTTCAACGCGGCGCGAATGGCGCGATCGCTTGAAACTCCGGCCGTTGAATATGAAGGCCTTGAAGCAGGGCGAGACCGCGCTGATGGCCGAACTGTTCAACGACGGCTGGAGCGGAAATTGGGGCTTCGTGCCCTTCACCAAGGAAGAATTCGACTCCGACGCCGACGCGCTGCAATTTCTCGTGCCGGCGGATTTCGGCATCGTCGTCGAGCTTGACGGCGTTCCGCAGTCCTTTGCGATCGCGCTTCCCAATCTCAACGAGATTCTCGCCGATCTCAACGGTCGCCTGTTCCCCTTCGGCTGGGCGCGCGCGTTTATGCGATTCCGCTCGCATCAGTTCAAATCGGCGCGGCTGTTGCTGCTTGGCACGCGAAAGACGCTGCAAAGAAGCGCGACCGGCGGCGCGATCTTCCTGTCGCTGGTCGAAGAGATGCGGCGGCGCCATGCGAAAATCCGCGTTCCGCATCTCGAAGCGGGATGGGTGTTGGAAAGCAACGCCGACATGCGCCGGCCGATTGAAATGTTCGGCGGCAAGGTCGACAAGATTCATCGCATCTATGAAAAGCGCCTCACGGTCGGCGGCGGCGACGAGGCCATGCGTATGCGTGACGGCGTCACGGCAACTCAGCTACAGGATGCAACGTCATGAATGGCATATCCGTCACCGCCAATGGCGCCGACCGCTCGCATGTCGAGCGGCGCAAGCTGATCCTCGAAAAATATCCGCAAGTGCGCCAACTTTTCGGCAAGGACCCGATGACCTTCAAGATCACGGCGGCGATTTTTGTCGGTCAGCTCGTCATCGCCGCGAATTTGGGTTCGCTCGGCCTCTCCTACTGGTGGCTGTCGCTCTTGATGGCGATCGGCGTCGGTGCCTTCGCCAATCACGCCAATTTCGTCATCATCCACGACGCGATCCACAATTGCGTGTTCGAGAGCCCGCTCGCCAACAAGTGGACGGCGATCCTCGCCGATCTTCCCAACGCCTTTCCGACGGCGATGGGCTTTCGCTGCTACCACATCAAGCATCATTCGCATCTCTCGGCCTATGACTATGACGCCGACATTCCGAGCCGCTGGGAGGTCGAATGGGTCGGCAACAGCGGCTGGCGCAAGGCCGCGTGGATCTTCTTCTTCCCGGTCATTCAGCTTGCGCGCCTGTCGCGCCTGAAAGGCACGGTGCCGATCTGGGGAACCTGGACCTACGTCAATATCGCCGTCATCGCCGTTTTCGATCTTTTCGTGCTCTGGGCGTTTGGGCCGAACGCCCTGCTCTATCTTTTCTTTTCCTTCTGGTTCTCGGTCGGCGGGCTGCACCCGTTGAGCGCGCGCTGGCTGCAGGAGCATTTCGCCTTCGGGCCCGACCAGGGGACGTTCGACTATTACGGGCCGCTCAATACGCTCGCGCTCAACATCGGCTATCACAACGAGCATCACGATTTTCACGAAATCCCGTGGAATCGCTTGCCTCAGCTGAAAGCGATGGCGCCGGAGTTCTATGACGATCTGCGCTGCCATCGTTCCTGGACGGCGCTGCTCGTCACCTTCATCTTCGATCCGACCTATTCGCTCGGCACGCGGTCGGAAAATGTCACGCAGGCGGCGGAGCGCGTAGCGCCTGTCGTCGCGCCGGCGGAGTAAGTCATGACGCAGGACGTAAGAACGGAAGCGCTCGACGCTTCGCCCCGCCTCTTCGAGAGCGATCTTCTCGACAAGCTGTCGCGGGTGCATCATTTGACGCCAGTGATCGTCTATTGCCCGATCATTCTCGGCCTGGTGATCTATTCGCTCACGTTCAACAGTCTGACGCTCGTCTTATTGGGTCTTGTCGTCGGCTATCTCGGCTGGACGCTGACCGAATATTTCGGCCACCGCTATCTCTTCCACACCGTGTTCGCGCTGCCGTTCGGGCTTGGACCGCGCTTCCAGTTCCTCATTCACGGCGTGCATCACATCTATCCCAACGACCCGCTGCGGCTCGTCATGCCGCCGCTGCTCTCGGCGCCGATCATGCTCATCGCGCTCGTCTGCGCCCGCGTGCTCTTCGGCGCGACATTCGCCTGGCCGGCGCTCGCCGGCTTCATCACGGGCTATGTGATCTATGATTGCGTGCATTACTGGACGCATCACGGGCAGCCGAAATCCGAGTTCGCTCGCATGGTGAAGCGACTGCACATGCTGCATCATTTCCGCGACGCCGAGAAAGGCTTCGGCGTGCACGCGATCTGGTGGGACTATGTGTTCGGCACGGCCTATCGGAAGGACGAGACGCCCGGCACGCGCGCGGTGTGACAAGAGAATTGAACGGGACGCCCCTCGTGCTTCGAGACGCCTGCTGCGCAGGCTCCTCAGCATGAGGGGCTTTTTCGCTGCAATCGGTTAGGCCTCATCCTGAGGAGCGAGCGAAGCTCGCGTCTCGAAGGACGAGGCCGCCCTTCCGAGCTCCCCAGGCTCACCCCTGCCCTGTCCGCTTAAACCACTCGTCTTCACTGATCACCTCGATCCCGAGCTCCGCAGCTTTTTTCAGCTTCGAGCCCGCGCCGGGACCGGCCACAACGAGATCCGTCTTCTTCGACACCGACGCCGCGACATGCGCGCCGAAACGCTCGGCCTGCGCCTTGGCTTCATCGCGCGTGAGGCGTTCGAGCGCGCCGGTGAAGACGACGGTCTTGCCGGAGACGGGCGAGGTGGACGCCACCGCCGGCATCGGCTCCAGCGTGATTCGTTTGAGAAGCGCGTCGAGCTCGCGCTCATTATGCGGCTCGGCGAAAAAATCGTGCAGCGCTTCGGCGACGACCGGACCGACGCCGTCGATTGAATCGATGCGGGCGCGCGCTTCGCTCCCCAACGACGCGTCGCGCGCCGTCTCGCGCAGCGATTCGAAATCGCCGAAGTGTCGCGCAAGCCGGCGCGCATTGGTCTCGCCCACGTGGCGCACGCCGAGCGCAAAGATGAAGCGATTGATCGGAACGCTTCGGCGCGCCTCGATCGCCGCAAAGAGATTGCGCACCGAGGTCTCGCCATAGCCCTCGCGGTTTTTGATTTTGGTGAGGCTCGCGCGGTCGCGTTCCTCCAGCGTGAAAATGTCGGAGGGCGTGCGGATGAGGCCCTCCTGGAAGAACAGCTCTATCTGCTTGTCGCCGAGACCTTCAATGTCCATGGCGTTGCGCGAGGCGAAATGCTTTAGGCGCTCGATCGCCTGCGCCGGACAGACAAGCGATCCGGTGCAACGGCGCACGACATCCGCTTCGCCGGTCTTTTCGTCGATCTCGCGCAGCGCCGCCGAGCCGCAGCGCGGGCAGACATGCGGAAATTGATAGGGTTTTGCGCCAGTCGGGCGCTTCTCCTTCACAACGTCGACGATCTGCGGAATGACGTCGCCGGCGCGCTGGACGACCACCGTGTCGCCGATGCGAATATCCTTGCGCGCGATCTCGTCCTCATTGTGCAGCGTCGCGTTCTGTACGACGACGCCGCCGACCGTCACCGGCTCGAGCCTTGCGACGGGCGTTAAGGCGCCCGTGCGCCCCACCTGAATCTCGATGTCGCGCAAAATTGTCGTGGCGCGTTCGGCGGGGAACTTGCGCGCGACGGCCCAGCGCGGCGCGCGCGAGACGAATCCGAGCCGCTCCTGCAGCGCGATGTCGTCGACCTTGTAAACGACGCCGTCGATGTCATAGCCGAGCGTCGCGCGTTGCGTTTCGATCGCGCGGTAATGCGCCAACATGTCTTCCGAGCTCTCGCAGAGCGTCGTCAGCGGATTGACCGGCAGACCGTAACGGCGCAGCGCATCAAGCACGCCCAGTTGCGTATTCGCAGGCAATGCGCTCGTCTCGCCCCACCCATAGGCGAAGAAATGCAGCGGCCGGGATGCCGTGATCTTCGAATCGAGCTGCCGCAGAGAACCGGCGGCGGCGTTGCGCGGATTGGCGAAGAGAGTCTTGCCGGACTCCTGTTGCCGCGCATTGAGCGCAGCGAAATCCTTATGCGTCATATAGACTTCGCCGCGCACTTCAAAAATGTCGGAATGATCGCCGCGTAGCCGTTGCGGAATCTCGTCGATCGTTCGCACATTGGCGGTGACGTCTTCGCCCTCATAACCGTCGCCGCGCGTCGCCGCCTGCACGAGATGGCCTTTCTCGTAGCGCAGCGAACAGGACAGCCCGTCGATCTTGGGCTCAAAGGTGAAGCGCAGCGGGCCGTCACGCAGACCCAGGAAGCGACGCACGCGCGCGACGAACTCCTCGAGTTCTTCATCCGAGAAGACGTTGCCGAGCGAGAGCATCGGCACGACGTGCTTCACTTTGGCGAATTTTTCAGAGGGCTTCGCGCCGACCGTCTTCGTCAGCGACTGCGCCGTGGCGAGCTCGGGGAAAGCTCTTTCCAACTCTTCGTAGCGACGGCGCAGCGCGTCATAGTCGGCGTCGGAGATGGTCGGCGCGTCTTCCTGGTAATAGCGCCGATCATGCGCCGCAATCTCCTCATGCAGCCGCGCATGTTCGGCGCGCGCTTCGATGGGCGTCAATTCCTCGACAGAAGCTGGATGTAAGGAAGGTTTCTTGGTCATGCGGAGAAATGGTTCGACGCGACATACAACTTCCGGCTGAACCGCTCGCGTGTCATTCCCGACGCACGTCTTGCGCGATCGGGAATCCAGAGCAAACCCCGCCTTCGTGGGTCGGCTCTGGATTCCCGGTTAGGCCTTCGGCCTGCCGGGAATGACAGGCTCTCCGAACAAAGTGACCGGAATTCGTACACTCGAAGGAACATCCCAATACGTTCGCACGTGCCGAACCTAATCGTTTCGCCGCGCGGCGGGGAGAGGGAATTACGCCGCTTCCGGCGCGGCTCCGACGAGGCGGCGCGCATCCCGCGCGCTGATCGGGCGCCCGAAGGCGTAGCCCTGCGCGAAGCCGCATCCGAGCTGATAAAGCTCGATGGCGTCCTGCTCGGTCTCCGCGCCCTCGGCGACGACGTCCATGCCGAGATCCTGCGCCAGCGCGATGATCGAGCGCAGAATGATGGGGCGCGCGCCCTTGCCGGACTGCTTGATGAAGGAACGATCGATCTTGATCGTGTCGAAGGGGAAGCGCTGCAAATAGGCGAGCGACGAATAGCCGGCGCCGAAATCGTCGAGCGACAGCCCCGCGCCGAGTTCCTTGATGCGCGCCAGCATCTGCGCGGCATATTCGGGATTCTCCATCACCAGACTCTCGGTCAGTTCGAGTTTGAGGCTGCCTTTGGCGATGTCATTGCGCATCAACACGCTTTTGACGTCGCGCAGGAGGTCGTGGCGCAAGAGCTGGCGCGACGAGACGTTGACGGAGGCGAAAATCGGCGGATCGACCGCAAGCGCGCGTTGCCAGGCCGCGAGTTCGCGCGCCGTGCGCTCTAAGGCCAGTAGTCCAAGGTCGACGATCAGTCCCGTCTGCTCGGCGATGGGAAGGAATTCCGAAGGCTCGAGCCGACCCAGGCGCAGATGGTCCCACCGCAGCAAGGCCTCGAAGCCAGCGATGGTGCGATCCTCGAGCCTGACGATCGGCTGGAAGAAAACCTTGATCTCGCTGCGCTCCAACGCCCGCCGCAGATCGGCCTCGAGCGTCAGCCGGTCGGAGCGCTGCGCGCGCATGGCCGGGCGGAACACTTCAATGCGGTTGCCGCCCGAGCGCTTGGCGTGGCGCATCGCGATCTGGGCGTCTTCCAGCATGTCGCCCGCGCCGGGATGCGTCTGCTGATCGTAGAGCGCGATGCCGATCGAGGCGAACAGCGCGATTTCCTGGTCTGTGAAGCGCACCGGAATAGACAGGGCGCGGCGCACCGAATCGGCGATGGAAATGACGTGGTCGGCGTGCGACTCGGAGACCAGGATGATCGCGAATGTATCGCCGGAAAGTCGCGCCAGCGTGTCTTGAGGCTGCAGCAGCCTTGTCAGGCGATGCGCCACGGTGAGCAGAATGCTGTCGCCCATGGCCATGCCGACCTGCTCATTGATCTGCTTGAAGCGGTCGATGTCGATGACGAGGATCGTCGGGCGCACGTCCTTTTCCATGCGCGCGAGAATCAGGGCGGCCTCCAGCCGATCGAAGAACAATTCGCGGTTCGGCAGGCCCGTCAGATTGTCATGCACGGCGTCGTGCAGCAGCCGTTCCTGGGCGTTGCGCTCGTCGGTCACGTCATTGAGCGTGCCGACGACGCGGATCACCTCGCCGTCGGGGCCGACGACGGGCCGCGCCCGCAGCCGATAGCAGAGGTAATGGCCGTCTGCGGCGCGCAGGCGGAAGTCCTGATTGATGCGGCCGCGCCGCTGTTCCAGGATGGCGTCCAGGCAGGCGCGATAGCGGTCCTGCTCGAAGGGATGCAGCAGATCGAGCCAGGAGGAGGCGGCGCCCTCGAGCCCGCCGCGGTCGAGTCCGAGCGCGGCTTCCGCTTCCGGGCTGACATAGATGTGGTCCGACGGAACGTCCCAATCGAACACGATCTCATTCGCGCCAGTGAGCGCGAGGGCTTTGCGCTCGACGTCGCTGATGGCGCCGTGCGACAGCCCGCCGGCGGCGAAGGCGTTTTGCATCACCGTGAATCCGATCAGCATCACGATGAGCACCAGACCCCCGACGAGCGCCGGAGAGACAAGGTCGTTGGTGATCCAGCCGGCGACCGCAAATCCCGCGGTCGCCACCCACACGGCCAGCAGGAACCAGGTCGGGATCAGCATGATGGCCCGGTCGAAGCCATGCGTCGCGAGATAGAGAATCAGCACGAAGCCGACGACGGCCGCCGTCGCCAGCGAGATGCGCGCCACCCCAGCGGCGACGGGCGCGTCGAACACCGCCAGGCCGACGAGGTCCAATAGGATCAGCAGCCACAGGGCGGCGACGTGCCAGGCGCGCACATGCCAGCGGTTGAGGTTCAGATAGGCGAAAAGGAAGACGACGAGCGTCGCCGAGAGAACTGTTTCGGCGCCGGCGCGCCAGATGCGGTTGGCGTTGGCGTCAAAGCCGAAAATCTTGTCCCAAAAGCCGAAATCGATGCACACATAGGCCAGCACCGCCCAGGCGAGCGCCGCCGCCGCCGGGAAGATGACGGCGCCTTTCACCACGAAGACGATGGTCAGAAACAGCGCAAGCAGGCCGGCGATGCCAATGACGATGCCCTTGTAGAGCGTCAGGCTCGTCACCTTGTCCTTATAGGCGGCTGGCTCCCACAAATAGAGCTGCGGCAGGTTGGGCGTGCGCAGCTCCGCGACATAGGTGACCGTGGTCCCGGGGTCGAGCGTCAGCCGGAAAACGTCGGCGTCGGAGGCGTCTTCGGCCTCGGGCGGAAAGCCCTGGCTGGCCGTGATCGCCGAAATGCGCGTCGAGCCGAGATCGGGCCAGATGACGCCCGAGCCCTGGAGGCGATAATGCGGCGCGACGATCAGGCGCTCGATCTGCTCATCCGTGTCGTTGGTGAGCGCGAAAACGATCCAGTTAGGCTGGCTGCCCGCCTCCTTGGCGCCGACTTCGATGCGGCGAACGATGCCGTCCGAGCCGGGCGCGGTCGAGACCTGCAGCCGGTCGCCCTGCGAGGAATGTTTCTCGATGACATTGGTGAGATCGATCGCCCGCGCGCCTTGCGGCACCCGCACCGACTCCATCGCGACGGCCTGAGCCGAGAGGATGAACAAAAAGAGCGCAACGAGGTATTTTTTCAGACGCACGAATTCTCTTCTCGATGCCGCAGGCTCGGAGAACGCGTCTGGCGCGGCCGATGGCGGGCGCCAAGCGCGTGGGCGGGCTGTCATCGCCAGACTCTGATCGGAAAGTGGTAGAGGCTTCGGGCCCTGCCGGCAAGCCGATTCGCCAAGCTTTGCAATAGCGGTATGTTCCTTGCGTCGCTGCGCTTCTTGGCCGCGCTTGCGGAGCGCGGACGGCGCCAATATACGCTGCTTGAAGGCCACCGTCGCAATCTGCAGGCGCATGGCGGTTTTTTTGCGGTGTGCCCACCCGCGAAATTCTGGGAAAACGGGAAAGGACTGGATGCGAAGCGCTCTCGGCGGCCCTCGCCTTCTGCTGCGCCGACTCCGCGAAATCAGCGCGGAACCGGTGAGCGCACAGGCGCGGCTCGACAAGATCGTGGTGCAGATCGCCGCGAATATGGTCGCCGAGGTTTGTTCCGTTTATGTGCTGCGCGCCGACCAGCGCTTGGAGCTTTACGCCACGGAGGGCCTTAACCGAGAGGCCGTGCATCTCACCACGATGCACGCCGGCGAAGGACTTGTCGGCCTTATCGCCAAGAGCGCCGAGCCTCTCGCCCTTTCCGAGGCGCAGGAGCATCCCTCCTTCTCCTACAAGCCCGAGACGGGCGAAGACGCCTATCACTCCTTCCTTGGCGTGCCGATCCTGCGCGGCGGCAACACGCTCGGCGTGCTCGTCGTGCAGAACAAGGTGCGCCGGGTTTATTCGGAAGAAGAGATCGAGGCGCTGCAGACGACGGCGATGCTGCTGGCCGAGCTCATCGCCTCGGGCGAATTGCAGGCGATCGAAGACCCGCGCGATCTCGCGCTCTATCGCCCGGCGTCGCTGAGAGGCGCGCCGATGGCGGAAGGCGTCGGCCTCGGCCATGTGCTGCTGCACGAGCCGCGCGTCGTCATCAAGCAGCTCGTCGCCGAGGACATGCCCTCTGAACTCGCGAGGCTCGAACATGCGATCGACGCGATGCGCCAGTCGATCGACGAGCTCGTCGCGCATAGCGACCGCATCGCCGCCGGCGAGCCGCGCGACGTCCTCGAAACGGTGCGCATGGTCGCCTATGACCGCGGCTGGGTGCGCCGCCTGCGCGAAGCGGTGATGACCGGGCTGACGGCGGAGGCCGCGGTCGAGCGCGTCCAGAACGACGCGCGCGCGCGCATGCAGCGTCAGACCGATCCCTATCTGCGCGACCGCCTGCACGATCTCGACGATATCGCCAACCGCCTGCTGCATCAGCTGACGGGTCAAAGCTACGTCGCCGATCGTGACAGCGTGCCGGAAAACGCCATCATCGTAGCGCGCACCATGGGGCCGGCGGCGCTTCTCGATTATGACCGCAAGCGGCTGCGCGGCCTCGTGCTGGAGGAAGGCGGGCCGACGAGCCACGTCGCCATTGTCGCGCGCGCGCTTGGCATCGCCACCGTGGGGCTCGTTGCCGGACTGATCGATATCGTCGAAACCGGCGATCCGATCATCGTCGACGGCACGACCGGCGAAGTGCATGTCCGGCCGCAGCCCGACGTGCAGAGCGCTTATGCTGAAAAGGCGCGGCTGCGGGCGCGGCGTCAGGAGCAATACGCCAAGCTGCGCGATGTGCCGGCGGTCACTAAGGACGGCGTCGAAATCGGACTGCAGATGAACGCCGGCCTGGCGATCGACATGCCACATCTGCATGAGACAGGCGCGAATTCGATCGGACTATTCCGCACCGAGTTGCAATTCATGCTCGCGCCGCGCTTTCCGCGCATGGACGAGCAATATCGCTTCTACAAAGCCGTGCTCGACGCCGCGCCGGATAAGCCGATCACGTTTCGCACGCTCGACATCGGCTCCGACAAGATCCTTCCCTATATGGCGAAGATCGAAGAGGAGAACCCGGCGCTCGGTTGGCGCGCCATCCGCATCGGTCTCGACAGGCCGGGGCTTTTGCGCATGCAGCTGCGCGCGATGCTGAAGGCGGGCGCCCATCGCGATCTGCGCATCATGTTTCCGATGATCGCCAACGTCGCCGAATTCGACGCGGCGAAAGCGATTGCGCTGCGGGAACTCGACCACATCACGCATCATCACCATCCGCCGCCGACGCGATTGGAGCTCGGCGCGATGGTGGAAGTGCCGTCGCTCCTGTGGGAAATCGATCTTATCGCCGAGCGCGCGGATTTTCTGTCGGTCGGATCGAACGATCTGGTGCAATACATGTATGCGGCCGACCGCGATAACACGCGCGTCTCGAAGCGCTACGACAATCTCTCGCGGCCGGTGCTGCGCGCGCTCGAGCGCATCGTCACGGCGGGCGCGCGGCACAATGCGCCGGTGACGCTCTGCGGCGAGATGGGCGGCCGCCCGCTCGAGGCGCTGGCGCTGCTCGGCATCGGTTACCGCTCGCTGTCGATGGCGGCCTCCGCCATCGGTCCGGTCAAGTCGATGATCCTCAGTCTCAATCTCGAAGAGACGCAGATGTATCTCGCCTCGCTGCTCGCGTGCGACGACGGCAGCGCTTCGGTGCGCGAGCAATTGCGCGATTATGCGATCGCGCGCGGCGTGCCCTTGTAGCGAGCCCCCTTTCTTCACGCCGTCGCCCTCACCAGTGCTCGGGAAGCCTCCTCCCCCATGTTCGCTCAAGACAAGCTCAACCTCATTCTGCGCCGCTACGACGAGATCGGCGACAAGCTCGCGGCCGGCGCCGACGGGCAGGCGTTCGTCGCGCTCTCGCGCGAACGCGCGACGCTCGACGCGGTCGTCGACAGGATTCGCGCCTATCGCGCCGCGCAAAAGGAATCCGACGATCTTTCCGCCATGCTCGCTGACGCCTCGCTCGACGCCGACATGCGCGGGCTGGCCGAAAGCGAGACGGAGGCCGCGCAGGAACGACTTGCTGCGGCGGAAAGCGCGCTGAAACTGGCGCTGCTGCCGAAGGACGAAGCAGACGAGAAAGGCGTCATTCTGGAAGTGCGGGCCGGCACGGGCGGCGACGAGGCGGCGTTGTTCGCCGGCGATCTCTTCCACGCCTATCAGAGATATGCGGCGCTCAAGGGCTGGCGCATTGAGATCGTGTCCGAAAGCCCCGGCCCGCTTGGCGGATTCAAGGAAATCGTCGCCGAGATCATCGGTCGCGGCGTCTATGGCCGGCTGAAATTCGAGTCCGGCGTGCATCGCGTCCAGCGCGTCCCGGAAACCGAGACGCAGGGTCGCATCCACACGTCGGCCGCGACAGTCGCGGTGCTGCCGCAGGCCGAGGACGTCGACGTCGACATCGACGAGAAGGATCTGCAGATCGATACGATGCGCGCGCAAGGCGCCGGCGGCCAGCACGTCAACAAGACCGAGTCGGCCATCCGCATCACCCATATTCCATCGGGCATCGTGGTGATGATGCAGGAGGAGCGCTCCCAGCATCGCAACCGAGCCAAGGCGATGAACGTTCTTCGCTCGCGTCTCTATGACGCCGAACGACAGCGTCTCGACAATGAACGTTCGGAGGATCGCAAGCAGCAGGTCGGCTCAGGCGATCGATCCGAGCGAATCCGCACCTATAATTTTCCGCAGGGACGCGTCACCGACCATCGCATCAATCTCACGCTCTACAAGCTCGACCGCGTGATGGAAGGCGAGTTCGACGAGATCTTCGACGCGCTGACGACCGATCATCAGCAAAAACTCCTCTCGCAAAGCGAGGCGTAGAGGCGCGCCGCCGAAATGACGTGCTAATGCGTCCTGTGCGCCGACGCACGAACGTCGTTAGAGGCTCTCGCTAGAGTGCGGCTGCTCGCCAAATGACGAGTGAGAACGCCGAGGAGAACTCATGTCTACGTTGAAAAAAATCGTCTCTATGAGCCTCGCCGCCAGCGTCATGTTGGGAGCGATTGCGAGCGCCACGCCGGCATTGGCCTGGTCCAAGTGGCATCATCACGGCTATGGCTGGGCGCCTTACGCCGTGGGCGGCGCGCTCGCGTTAGGCGCAGTGGCGGCCGCCGCCGCGAGCGAGCCCGATTGCGGTTACGTTCGCGAGCCGATCTATAGCCGCCGCGGCTATGTCATCGGCTACCGCGCCGTGCCGACGTGCTAATGCGGCCAAGATCTCATCGTCAGGAAGGGGCCGGCCCACGCCGGCCTTTTCATTTCAGGGCGCGCGCGGCTTACCAGCCGTAATCGAAATACTGACCGATTTCATTGTAGCGCTGCGGATCTTGCAGCGAGAAATCCTGCTGCTCCAGGAAGTAATTATCGTTGGCGTATCGATTGGGCTGCAGATTTCCCTTCGCCGCGTCCGGCGCCGCGCCGTCGTCGAGCCAATCCTTGCCGGTCGTCAGATTATGCGGCAGAGGAATCGGAAAATCATCGCCCTGCGTCGCGGTGACCTGACCCGTCGCGACAGGCGCGCGTTGTTTCGATTTCGCGAGAGCGTCGCTCGAAGCAAGCGCGCCAACCAACGCGAGGCCCAACGCCAGTTTCAAAGACTTACGCATTTTCTGAACTCCGTTTCGCGTCAAGCGGCCACTCTAGCCAGATCGCCCGACGCATTGCTAGTGTCGGAAGTGGCGCACGCCGGTGAAAACCATGGCGAGACCCTGCGCGTCCGCCGCCGCGATCACGTCCTTATCATTCATGGAGCCGCCGGGCTGGATGACGGCCGTCACGCCTGCCTCCGCCGCCGCCAGCAGTCCGTCCGCAAAAGGAAAGAAAGCGTCGGAAGCGACCACGGCCCCTTTCGCGAGACTTGTCGTTAACCCCGCCACGCGCGCAGCCTCCTGCGCCTTGTGTGCGGCGGTGCGCGATGAGTCGACGCGCGACATTTGCCCGGCGCCAATTCCCACCGTGGCGGCGCCCTTCGCGTAGACGATGGCGTTCGACTTGACGTGCTTCACGACGCGGAAAGCGAATTTGAGATCCGCGAGCTCTTCGGCCGTCGGCTGGCGCTTCGTCACAACCTGCAGATTCATCTCGTCGACGACGGCGCGATCGCGCGATTGCGCAAGAAAGCCGCCCGAAACCGAGCGAAAGGTCAAGCCGGCCGCGCGCGCATCTGGAACGCCGCCGGTCAACAGCAGACGCAGATTCTTCTTGGCGCCGATGATGGCGATCGATTCTTCGTCGGCGTCGGGCGCGATGATCACCTCGGTGAAAATCTTGACGATCTCGCGCGCCGCTTCGGCGTCGAGCTTCCGATTAAGCGCGACGATGCCGCCGAAGGCGGACATCGGATCGCAGCGCAACGCCTTGGCGTAGGCTTCGACAAGAGTCGCGCCTTCGGCGACGCCGCAAGGATTGGCGTGTTTGACGATCACCACGGCCGCGGTCCGCGCCGGATCAAATTCCGCCACGCATTCGAACGCTGCGTCGGTGTCATTGACGTTGTTGTACGAGAGCTGCTTGCCCTGAATCTGGCGCGCCGTGGCGACGCCCGGCCGCTTCTCGCCGGTGAGATAGAAGCCCGCGGATTGATGCGGGTTTTCGCCATAGCGCATCGGCTCGGCGAGTCGTCCGCCGAAGGCGCGCAGTGGCGGCGAGGCTTCGCCGAGCTGATGCGCGAGCCAATTGGAGATCGCGGCGTCATAGGCGGCGGTGCGCGCAAACGCCTTCTGCGCGAGCCGTCGACGCGTCGCGAGCCGCGTTGCGCCATTCGTCGCCGCGAGTTCCTCGATGAGCGCGGCGTAATCATCGGGATCGACGACGACAGCGACGTCGTCGTGATTCTTCGACGCGGCGCGGATCATCGCCGGCCCGCCGATATCGATGTTTTCGACGCATTCTTCGAATGGCGCGCCTTTCGCAAGCGCCGCCTCGAAGGGATAAAGATTGACGACGAGCAGGTCGATCGGCCGGATGTCATGCGCAAGCATCGCCGCTTCATGTTCGGGATTCTCGCGGATCGCCAGAAGCCCGCCATGCACCTTGGGATGCAGAGTCTTCAGCCTTCCGTCCATCATCTCCGGAAACTGCGTGAGATCGGCCACGTCGCGAACTGCGAGACCCGCCTCGGCGAGCGCCTTGCGCGTGCCGCCGGTGGATACAAGCTCAACGCCATGCGTCGCCAGAACGCGCGCGAACTCGACAAGGCCTGTTTTGTCGGAAACGGAAATCAGCGCGCGCGCCACGTGGCGCAAATCGACGGGCATTGCATACTCCTAACTGGCGCCGCGCTTATCACACCTTGCCGCGGGGAGGAACCTGCGCGCCTGCGCGCCGCCGGAAGCTCCAAGCGATCTCGGCGCCAGCGGCCGCCGCCCCTCGCACAATGATTTGCGCGCATTTGCGCGCGCCGCCGGGCGCGGCGAAAAAAATACTGTCTTCGATTTCGGGCGTCAGGTCTTGCGCTTCAAAGATGAGGATTTCGCCATCGGCGAGCGTGAGTTCGATTGCGCCGTCGGCGTTCGGCCCAACGCGCACGCGTGGATGAATGTGAAAGCGCAGGGCGAAATCGCTCGCTTGCGGATGTTTTCCGCCCCGCTCCGCGGCAATGAGCCGATCGACGCCCAGGAGCGCGGCGCCATCGGTGGGAAGCGTCAGTTCGCGCTGATGGACAAGGCCGAAATCGCGCACATAGCCGTCATGCGACAAAACGAGCGTCGTCTCGCCGTCGAGACGGCGGCGCTCGACCGCCATATTGCGCGGGCCGCCGAGAACGCGGCCGGCGCGCCGGCGCGGCGCGCTCTGTGGCGCAATGCGGGCGCTGGAGCGATCGCCAACGACGAGCGTCGAATGCGCGGCGGTGGCGCGCGCCAGTTCACGGGCGTCGAGATGCGGCGCCGAGGGTGCGCCGCAATTGACGACGACCCGCTCGATTCCAAGCGAATATTCGAAAGACAGGCAGCCTGCGTGCGCGCATAGGGAAAATTCGAAAGGCGGCGGCCCGCCGGCGTCGACGAGGACGAGCGCGTCGCCAGCCTCCATCCGCTGATAGCCGGCGTATGGGGCGTTGACGGGCGGGGCGCCGCGCGTGTCCTCATGGGCGAGCGCGCTCGCCAGCCGGTCCAGCGCCGTCGCGCCCATGCCGTTGAACAGCGCCAGCGAGCCGTCGCCATGCTGCAGCATCCGCAGCATCGGCATCATCCGGTCGATGGCGCGCAGGACGGCGGACGGCGTTTGCAGCCCGCGCGCCGCAATCACCTGCCGCAGCGGCAACAGATCGAGCAGCAGGTCGACCGCGACCTGCGGATTGCGGCTTACATGGCCGCCGTCGATGAGGATCTGGCGGTCGAGCTCCGCGCTGAGCGCGCGCGACACATGCGGGGCGATTTTGCGGCCGGTGTCCGCGCAAACGGCGAATTCGGCAAGCGCGATGGCGCAGAAGGCGCGATCGGCGCCGCGCGCCCCGTCGCCGGCCAGCGCCCGCCACAACAGCCGGGCGTTGCGCGCGAGCGCCAACATGAAGGCGTCATAAAAATCGGCGTCGGCGCCGTCGAGCAGCGTCGGCGATTGCGACAGGAAAGACAGGAGGCGCCGCGCGACGACGGCAGGCTCCATCGCCGGATCGTCGGCCGGAATTTTCGGAAGCGAAAGAAAATCCGCGACAAGCTCCTGCCCCGTGGCCAGGGCCACCCTGTTATCTGAGACCTGCAAATGCCGCAGCCAGGAGAAGCCTGCTAGGGAGCGCCGCCAGCATTCGGAAGGCGCGGCGACCAGAAAAGGCGATACGCCTCGCGCCTGCACGGTTTTCCCCTCGAAGGAGAAATAGCCGGCGTAAATCTGGTCGGCGACCGTCGAATCGGTGGTTCTGATGTCGGGAGGCGCGATGCGCAGCCGCTCCGGCGGCGCGATCGCCATCGACTTCATGAGGTGGTAGGGCGCGGCGGCGCCTCGCGCGAAGGCTCCCGCCGCCCGCGCCGCGGAAACGCTCGCCAGTCGAACCCGATCCCGCAACATGATGGCGCTCAGTGGGCGTCCTCCGATAGCGGCTCTCGCGCGATAGATCCCCACCGGCGGCGCGCCAGCGGGCAATATCAAACCCCGCCGTCCGCTTATAGTCCAAATTTCCGTGACTTCCGAATGAGATCGCGCCGGCTTCGGCGCTACGCCATTGCATGCAAAAGGGGGAAAATGCCAATGTCGCGCCTCTTTTTTAGGAGGCTTCGCCCATGCCGCTTTACTCGATCGATGGAATCGCGCCGCGCCTTCCGGCCCCCGGCCGGTTCTATGTGGCTCCCGGCGCGCACATCATCGGCCGCGTTGCGCTGGAGGAGGACGCCAATGTCTGGTTCGGCTGCGTGCTGCGCGGCGACAATGAATGGATCACCGTCGGCGCCCGCACCAATATCCAGGAGAACAGCATTCTCCACACCGACATGGGCTTTCCGCTCGTCATCGGGCCGGACTGCACGATCGGCCATGGCGTCATTCTGCATAGCTGCATCATCGGCGAAGCGACATTGATCGGCATGGGGGCGACAATCCTCAACGGGGCGAAGATCGGCGCGAACTGCCTCGTCGGCGCCAATGCGCTTGTCACCGAAGGCAAGGAATTCCCCGATTTTTCGCTGATCGTCGGCTCGCCCGCCAAGGCGATCCGCACGCTCGACGAAGCGGCGCGCGAGCGCCATCTCGACTCTGCGAAACATTATGTGGAGAACGGTCAACGCTACGCGAGCGGGCTGACGCTGATTGGCTGAGCTCCCTTACCGCGACACATACAGCGGGGCGCTGGTCGCCGGGCCGATCGCCACCCAGGCGTTCTGATTTTGCTGCGACTGGCGCTTGACGAAGCGATAGGGAGCGCGCGTCCAGGGCCGCATCTCGTTGGACAGATTATCGAGCACGAATTCGCCGCGGTTGGTCTTGACCGTCAGGACGGAATGGCCGTCGCCGTTCTTCTCCTTCACCACCGTGAGCAGCAGCGCCTGCCGGGGAAAGCCTTCCTCGATCAGCATGCGGCGCTTTAGAAGCGCGAAATCCTCGCAGTCGCCCTTCCCGTCGCTGGGATAATCCCACTGATCGACCGCGCCCCAGTGATCGGCGTCGGCGATCGGGTCGATGTTCTGATTCACCCAGGCGTTGATGCGCGCGATCTTGCGGTAGACGGCGGCGGTGAGTTCGACCTCCTGCGGCGCGGTTTCCTCGTTCTGGCATTCGCCCCGGTAGCGCTGGCAGAAGTCCACCCAGCCGTAGGGCACGCTGGTTTCGGCGCCAAGCGTGGCGAAACTCGCGGTTTCGGGTCCGGCGAAACTTTTTGCATTGACGGCGATAAGCGCCGCGCCCGCCATCCCGAGAGCCACAACCGCCTTGCTAACGATGCCCAACATAACCCGCCTCCGTGACATGAGGCGAGGTTAGTTTTGTTGTTTTGCCGTCGATGAAAGTATTT
Organism: Methylocystis sp. L43; assembly: GCF_015709525.1. Lineage (GTDB taxonomy): Bacteria > Pseudomonadota > Alphaproteobacteria > Rhizobiales > Beijerinckiaceae > Methylocystis. The sequence continues at coordinate 38,230 of NZ_JADNRA010000036.1, forward strand.
CAGCCGCATTTTACGCGAATGCGTTCAGATTTTCCCAGGTCGTCGGTAAGTATAATTTCGTCTTATGGGAATGCATAAAATTTGATGCGATCTCCTATCACACTGAATTGTATCACATTTTTTCCTGCCAGGCGTGTCGTTTCCGACCCTTCCGGCCAACCCCACTTAAGGTTCGAGGAACGCCAGTTAATATGCGACCATTCTGGCGGTTAACGCGCCCGCTCGGCGCGCAAATTTTTTTAGCGAGTGTGACGGCGCGCCTTCGTGGAAGCGCAAATTCGTCACAGAGGTTTACGCCGAGCTCCAGGAGGGCGTCTAACGGTAAAGCCAGGCGTTGCGCGCCAGCATGCCGCCTCCGCCGAGCGCGCGGATCGCTAGATTGCGCGCCGCGGCCGGCAGTCCGCCCATATGGAAATAGCCGCCCTGGCGACGCGAGGCGCGCACGACCCGCTCGGCGCGGGGAAGCCTTGCGCCCTCATAGGCGGCGAAGGCGGTTTCGACCGTCGCGCCCAATCGCATGAAGGCGTCGCCCAAGGCGGCGGCGTCTTCGATCGCCTGGGCGGCGCCCTGCGCGAGAAAGGGGACCATCGGATGCGCGGCGTCGCCGAGGAGCGTCACCGGTCCCTGCGTCCAGCGTTCCAGGGCAGGCCGCGTGAACAGCGGCCAATGCCGCCAGGAGTCGCCCGCTTCAATCAAGTCGCGCAGTTCCGCCGCGATTTTTCGCGGCGCGAGTCGGCGCGCGAGCGCCGCGCCGTCAAGCGACAGGCTTGACGCGGCGTCCTCCGCCTCCGGCGGCTCTTCGATGATGACGACGGCGTTGATCATTGAGGCGTCGCGTAGCGGATAGTGCACGACATGGGCGCCCGCCAGCAGCCAGAGATTGGACTCGCGTGCGCGCAGCGCCGCCGGAACGCTCTCGGCGGGCAGCGTCGCACGCCAGGCGACGCAGCCGGAATAAGAGGGCGCGTCGCGCTCGGACGGGACGAGATGGCCGCGCACGCTCGAGCGCACGCCGTCGGCGCCGATCAGGCCCGCCGCCTCGATTTCCTCGACGCCGTCCTGGGTGTGCACGCGAAGGCGGACGCCTCGGGCGGTCGCTTCGAAATCGCCGACGCGGGCGCCCGCGCGGACATGAGTCTGCGGATTGTCCAGCGCCGCCTGCAGCAGCGCGCCCTGCAAATCGGCGCGGTGGAAAAGCCGGAACGGCGCGCCCCAGCGGGTCCTCGCGGCGGAAAGATCGAGGCGCGCCAGAACGGCGCCATCGCGCCCGCGGCGGATATTGATGGCCACGGGCTCCAGAGCGACGGCGGCGAGCGCCGGCTCGAGCCCGAGCCTGGCGAGGATGCGTCCGGCGTTCGGCGCGATCTGCAATCCCGCGCCGACCTCTTCGATCCGAGCAGCGCGCTCAAGGACCAGCGTGCGCTTGCCGGCGCGCGCCAGCGACAGGGCCGTGGCGAGCCCGCCAATGCCTGCGCCGGCGATGACGATCGGCGCGTTCACCCGCGATCTTCTGTCAGGCGGCGGTGTCTTCAGAGATGCGATAGATGCATTCGGCCGGGTCGGCGCCGCCGCGCAGCGTCGCGTCATAGACGTAATGCGTCGAGCAATAGGGGCAGACGGCCTCGTTCGACGCGCCCATGTCGAGATAGACATGCGGATGGTCGAAGGGCGGGAGCGCCCCGATGCACATGAATTCCTTGGCCCCGATCCTGATCTGCGCGACGCCGGGCTGATTGTGGAAATGGGGCGTGTAATGCTGGGCCATGATCCGCTCTTCAGGTGACGCCGCGTTTGCGGCTCGGGATTGCTCCGGCCCCCTATATGGGAGCGAGAGGGAATTGGATAGGGGGCGAAGGCGCAGGCGCCGCGTGCCCGCCTGCGAACAAGCCTCAGCGCTCTGTCAGCTTCAGCAGTAAATTTTCGGGGCTCCTGATTTGTGACTGCAGCCGGTAGTGCGAGATCCGCCGCTGCCGGCGCCCGCGAGCCAACATGCTTGGTCCGATGTCGATCGAGGCGCCGCCGAGAAGGCGCATATAGGTGGCTGTATGGTGCTGCATGAGGGCCTGCGTAGACCAGTCGGGCGGATAGAGTTCGAAGCAGGTTCCAGGCAGCGGCGCATTGTTGGATTGTTGTTGGGAATAGCTCGCCCCCTCGACCCACATGGCGTCCGCCCAGGCGACGAGGAGCAGATAGGCGGCGTCCGGAATCGGGATGTTGCAGCCGTCATAGAGCGTGGAGATTGCGTCGAGATTCCCCCAGGCCAAGGGGGCGATGTCCAGCGTGTTGTAGTAGCGCGGGCAATAGCTGAAGGTGGATGTGTAATAGTCCGCGAAGGCGGCGTTGCCGGCCGTGGGGGCCGCGAATGTCGCCGGCACGATCGGGTTCGAAACGCCAACGAGGGCAAGCGAGGACTGTAGCCAAGGCGCCAGCACTGATGTCACGCATCCGCCGAGGCTGTGACCTGTGCAGACGAGAAGCGGGTTCTGGTTCTCCGCCGCCTGAAGGAAGTTCGAGACGAAATCCAAAAGCGAGCGGCCGCCCGAGGTAAAGCTCTGGATGGTCTTCAGCGCGAAAATTGTCCCGTCAGCCAGAAGCGCCGAGCTTCTCGCAGGCAGCCATGGCGGCGACCTCTGGAAAATGACGTAGAAGTCCTCGAAGGCCTGCTGCAGGACGCCCCAGACGTCATCGACGTCCACGTCGGTGCCGCGCGTGACGACAGCAGCGAAAGTCGGCGGAAGATTGGGCCCGTCATAATAGGCTGCCACGAAGACCAGATTGGCGAGATCGTCGCTTTCAACCGGTCCCCAGACGCAGGCCCATCTCCCGCCGGCGCTGAGAGGGGGCATCTTGGTGTTGACGAGCCGGGGAATGGCCGACGGCAACGCATAGGAGATCTGGCACAGCTGCAGATAGGCGACGCCAAAAATGTCAGTCGGGCCCGCAACCGGCTGCAACATGGCTTCGTTCAACCGCTGCGACATTTTGCTTCTCCTGAAATAATTTGTAAAAAAGCTTGGCTGCGGAAGGACGCCGGACGGCGTTACTCGCTTCTGGAGCCACGGCGCGATGGCGCTAATTCTTCAATTCGTTCCACAGGATAACACAACCTCAGCGGTCCGGAAAGTAGACTGCGCGGATTGCTTGCAGGGCGGTTCGGACCCGAGCGAGACGCTCGTCAGCGATCGTCCGAATGCCGCCCGACGCCGAGCGCTTCGAGCCGCGCCTGTTCCTCTGCGGTCAGCTCGGCCGGCTGCGCCGTCACGACCCCTCGGCGGCGGCGGGCAGCCATCCAGACGGCGGCGGCGCCCGCGAGCAGCGCGATCAGCGGCGCGGCCCAGAGCAGCAGCGTGCCGGGCTTCACCGGCGGGCGGAGCAGCACGAAATCGCCATAGCGGGCATGGACGAATTCCCGCACCTGCGCGTCGCTCATCCCCTCCTTGAGCTTCTCGCGCACGAGCCCGCGCAAATCCTTGGCGAGCGAGGCGTCGGAATCGTCGATCGACTGGTTCTGGCAGACGAGGCAGCGCAGCTCCGTGGTGATCGCCCGCGCCCGGGCTTCGAGCGCCGGATCGGCGAGCCTTTCGCCCGGCGTGACGGCGTGAGCGGTCAGGGGGAAAAGGAGGAAGAGTAACGCCGCGAGTCGAAGGCAAAACCCCCGGCCCCTCACCTCACCTCTCCCCGCGAGCGGGGAGAGGAGGCGGTCGGCGCCGCGCCGCAAGGCCGATCGCACACGCGATGCGCTGATGACCCCTCTCCCCGTGAAAACGGGGAGAGGTAAGGTGAGGGGCTTGGGGGATTGGCCGAAACAAACATCGACGCTCATTCCGCGGGCTCCAGGGCCGGAGCGGCGGCGCGGCGGGCGACGCCGATGCGCAGGCGACGGTCGGCGAGCGACAGCGCGCCGCCGAACGCCATAATCAGCGCGCCGATCCAGATCAGCGTCACCAGCGGCTTCCAGTACAGCCGCGCGTCGATCGTGCCGTCCTCGTGCGACTCGCCGATCGCCGCATAGACCTGGCCGAGGCCGAGCGTGACGATCCCCGCCTCCGAGCGCGCCATGCGCCGCGCCTGATAGAAGCGCTTGGCAGGTTCGATCGTCGCGAGCGTCGCGCCGTCCTTACGCACCGCCATGACGGCGTAGACTTCCGAATAATTCGGCCCCTGGCGCGGCGAAACGGAGTCGATGCCGATCTGATAGGGACCGACGTCATAGAAGCTCGAAGGCTTCATCGCCACGATGGTTTCGACGCCCCAGCCGGTCGCGGCCAGACCGAGAAGCGTCAGCCCCATGCCGGCGTGAGCGATCGACGTGCCGAAGGCCGACAGCGGCAGCCCGGCGAGCCGCTTCAGGCTCGCGCGTCCCGAGCTCCCCCGCACGCGCAATGCGAGATCGCTCAAAGCGCCGACGACGAGATAAATCGCGATGCCGGCGGTAACGATGGAGAGGAAGGGCGTTCCGTACCAGGCTCCGAAAGCGGCCGTGGCGACGACGCCGACAATGAAGGCGACGCGCAGCCGCTGCAAGGCGGCGGCGAGATCGCCGCGCTTCCAGGACAGCATCTGGCCGATCGGCATCAACAAGGCGAGCGGCAGCGCGATCGGGATCAGCACGGTGTTGAAGAACGGCGCGCCGACGGAAATCTTCTCGCCGGTGATCGCTTCGAGCGCCAGCGGATAGAGCGTCCCGACGACGACGGTGGCGCAGCACGCCGAAAGCAGCAGATTGTTGAGGACGAGCGCGCCTTCCCGTGAGATCGGCGAAAACAGGCCGCCGACGGGCAGCGCGCCGGCGCGCAACGCGAAGAGGGCGAGCGCGCCGCCGATAAAGAAGACGAGAATGGCGAGGATGAAGACGCCGCGGTCGGGATCGCTCGCGAACGCATGCACCGACGTGAGCACGCCGGAGCGCACGAGGAACGTACCGAGCAGCGACAGCGAGAAGGCGAGGATCGCGAGAAAGATCGTCCAGACCTTAAGCGCCTCGCGCTTTTCCATCACGGCGGCGCTGTGCACGAGCGCCGTGCCGGCGATCCAGGGCATCAGCGAGGCGTTTTCGACCGGGTCCCAGAACCAGAAGCCGCCCCAGCCGAGCGTGTAATAGGCCCAGTACGACCCCATCGCGATGCCGAGCGTCAGCGCGATCCAGGCGAAGAGAGTCCAGGGGCGAATGACGCGCGCCCAGCCGGCGTCGATGCGTCCGCCAATAAGCGCGGCGGCGGCGAAGGAGAACACGATCGAAAAGCCGACATAGCCGAGATAGAGCAGCGGCGGATGGATCGCGAGGCCCGGGTCCTGCAGGATCGGGTTGAGATCGCGCCCTTCCCACGGCGCCGGCGCGACGCGCGCGAACGGATTTGAGGTGAGCAGAATGAAAAGGAGAAAGGCCGCGCCGAGCAGCCCCTGCACGGCGAGCGCGTCGGCGCGCAGCCTGTCGGTCATCGCGTTCGAGAAAATCGCGATCAGCGCGCCGCACAGCGAGAGAACGAGCACCCACAAGAGCATCGAGCCTTCGTGGTTTCCCCAGACGCCGGAGATTTTATAGATGAAGGGCTTCAGCGAATGGGAATTCTCGATGACGTTGACGAGCGAGAAATCGGAAACGACATGGGCGTAGGTCAGCGCGCCATAGGAGAGCGCTACGAACAGGAATTGCGTGATCGCCGCGGGGCGCGAAACGCGCATCAGCGCAGCATCGTTCAGCCGGGCGCCGATGAAGGGAATGGCGAATTGCGCCAGCGCAAGGGCGAGCGCGAGGACAAGCGCGTAATGTCCGGTTTCAACGATCATGCAGACCTTCCGAGGATCGCAAGAAAGGGCGCATATCCCTCCCCTTGACGGGGAGGGTCGAACCGCGACGCGGTTCGGGGTGGGGTGATCTCGTAGAGGGACCGTGAGATCGCCCCCCACCCGGTCGCTTCGCAGCCAAGTTTACGCAGGCTGCGTAAACTTGGCTGCGATGGCGACCGACCTCCCCGCAAGGGGAGGTATGAACACGGCAGCCGCCCATCACTTCGTCTCTCCCTGCCAGACGCCCTGCTTCTTCAAAGCGTCGGCGACGTCGCGCGGCATGTAGCGTTCGTCGTGCTTGGCCAGCACGCTGTCGGCGCGAAAGCCGCCGGAGGGCTGCAGCACGCCATCGACGACGACGCCCTGCCCTTCGCGGAAGAGATCCGGCAGCAGGCCTGTGTAGGACACCGTGAGATCGCTCGTCTTGTCGGTGACCGTGAAGCGCACATCCTGGCCATTCTTGACCACCGTGCCTTCCTTCACCAGCCCGCCAATGCGCAGCCGCGCGCCGGAGGCCGTTTGCTTCTTCGCAAGCTCCGACGGCGTGTAGAAGAACACGATATTGTCGCGCAGCGCGAACAGCATAAGCCCGGCGGCGAGGCCAAGAATCGCCATCGCGCCGCCAATCAACGTCAGCCGCTTTCCCTTACGCGTCATTATTCACATCGCTCCCATGCGGCCACGTGGCCGCTCTCGCGAAGAGGCGAAACGTCGCCTCAGCCCCCGATGTTCAATTCCTTCGCCAGCGCCTCGATGCGGGCGACATCATCTTGCTTGCTGGCGAGCGCCTTGCGCGCCTCGGTCACGGCCTTCTTCGCCTTTTCCGTCTCGGCGAGGACGCTGTAGGCGCGAATAAGCTTTAGCCATCCCTCGACGTCGTCCCCCTTGGATTCGAGCCTCGAGGCCAGACGATCCACCATGCCGCGGATCATCTCTTGACGCTGATCGGCGGGCATCGCCGCAATCGCTTTGCCCTGCTCGCTCGACGGCCCGCGCGCGACGATCGGCGGATTCGCCTCGCCGCGCAGAATTGCGAGCTGGGCGTTGACAGCCTTCAGATAAGCGGCGTCGGCCGGCGCGTCAGCGGCCATCTTGGAAAAGATTGCGATCGCCTTGTCCTTCTCGCCGGCCTGCGCGGCCGCTACGCCGAGGTAATACTGCGCCTCGGGCGCCGCCGCGTCGAGCGCGAGCGCCGCCTCGAAATCCTTCTTGGCTTGCGGCGTCACCACGCCTTGAGCGACGACGACGCGCGCTTCTCCAAGCGCCGCATGTCGCGCCGCGGTCGCGCCCAAAAGTCGCAGCGCTTCGGAATAGGCGTGGACGGCGTCTTCGCCGCGCCCCGTGCGCAGCAAATATGGCGCGATGACTTCGAAGCCGCGGCCGTCTTCGGGATGCTCGCGCAAATGCTGTTCGATGCGCGCGACGGCGCCGGAGAGGTCATTGCGGTCCGGCGCGGAGTCGAGTCGGGCCGTCAGCGGCATATCCGGCATGTCGGAATGGCCAAGCCGCGCATAAAGCGTCAGCGCGACGGCGGGGATGACCACGATGGCCGCGAGCGCCGCGCCGAGCGCGAGTTTGCGCGAGGAGACGACCTGCGCCTTTGGCGTGGCTTCCGCGCGCAACAGTCGACGCGCGGCCTCGGTCTTCGCGGCTCCCGCGTCCGCCGAGTCGAGACGCCCTTCCTCTCGCTCGCGCTCGATTTCGGCGATCTGCTCCTCGAAAAAGGCGACGTCGGCGGCGCTTTCATTCCGCGCCCCATTCCGCATGGCGAGCGGCGCCAGCACCGCCATCACCGCGGCGCCGGTCAGCAAGGCGAAGATAAGCCAGATCATGCCCGTTCTTTAAGGCTTTGCGCTCCCTATTGGAAGGGCGGCCATTGCCCCTGCACGCCGGTCCGTCGGATATTCGCGCCGAGGGAGGCCCCGTGATCACGCGGCTCGCAATTTCCGGCTATCGATCCATTCGCGATCTGGTCCTTGCGCCGGGGCGGCTCACCATCGTGACTGGCGCCAATGGCGCCGGCAAGTCCAGCCTTTATCGTGCGCTGCGCCTGCTCGCCGATGTTGCGCAGGGGCGCATCATCCAGTCCCTTGCCCGGGAGGGCGGACTGAATTCGACGCTTTGGGCTGGGCCCGAGAAATTCTCCCGCGCCATGAAAGCGGGCGAAACTCCGATAGAGCCCTTGGCGCGCCAGTCGCGAAAGGCGCTGAAGCTCGGCTTCGCTTCGAAGACCTATGGTTATGCGATCGACCTCGGCCCAACTTCCATTGCGACGGAGGCGTTCCCGCTCGATCCGCAGATCAAGCTCGAGGCGCAATGGACCGGAGAACATCTCGGCCATGCTAATCTTTTCGCCGAGCGACGGGGGACCGAGCGCACGCATTCGCGGGGAAAATGGCGAATGGCGGCAGGCCGCGGCTTCACTCGCCGGCGTCGACAGCATGATGACGCACTGCGCCGACCTGCGCGAAGCCTATGACCTCTCAATCTTGCGTGAGACGGTGCGGCGCTGGCGCTTCTATGACAATTTGCGCGCCGACCGCGAAGCGCCGGCGCGACGCCCGCAGATCGGCACCTTCACCCCCGCGCTCGCCGATGACGGCGCAGACCTCGCAGCGGCGCTCGCAACCATTCTGGAAGTTGGCGACGCGGACGGCCTGGGAGAGACGATCGACGACGCCTTTTCATCCAGCACGATCAATATTTCGGCATCGGACGGTTACGTCGAGACGCTGATGCGACAGCATGGGCTGCTCCGGCCGCTACGCGCCGCGGAGCTCTCGGAAGGCACGCTGCGCTATTTGCTGCTCGTCGCTGCGCTGCTGACGCCGCGCCCGCCGCCGCTGATGGTGTTTAACGAACCTGAAGCGAGCCTCCATCCCAATCTCATCGGCGCGCTGGCGCGCCTGATGCGCAAGGTCTCCAACGAAACTCAGCTGTTCGTCGTGTCGCACTCGGCCCAACTGGTCTCGGAGAAAAGACGATTGTTGCGTCGAAATCGCGCTAGAGAAGCATCTGGGCGAGACCCTCGCGCCTGAACATGATCCGCCAAAATGGCGCTGGCCGTCACGGTAACGCTTGACTGCCGGGCGCGCCTGATCGGAATTGCGCCGGATCCTCGTGCGAACCCTCATGCTCAGAGACCCTCATGCTCATCAACACGCCCTCGATCGAACAGCTTTCCACTGTGATCTCACAGGTCACGGGTCCAGCCTTCTTGCTCGCAGCCGAGGCGCAGCTCTTGGCCGTCCTCGTCTCACGATTGGACCGCATCATCGATCGTGCGAGAACCATCGTCCAGACGGACGGCGACAGCGCGGCGCAAGTCGATCTGAAAGCTGAACTGCCGATCCTCAAAAAGCGCGGCCTGCTGATGCATTACGCGATCTACTGGGGCGTGGCGAGCTGCATCGTGACGAGCATTCTCGTCATCGTCAGCTTCGGGGCGGCTTACCTTCATGTGCGCCACGAATATGGCGCAGGGCTGCTGTTCGCCCTGGCGATGGCGCTCTTCACCGCCGCGCTCGTCGCCTTCGCGAGAGAATTGCAGCTCGGATATATTGAGATTAGCGGCGGCGCTAAGCCTCTCCAAAGACGCGCGCGAAAATCGTATCCACATGTTTGAAGTGGTACGAGAGGTCGAACAGCGCATCCAATTCCGTCAGCGACAGCTTCGCGCTCACATCCTTGTCGTTCCCGAGCAGCGTGCGGAAATCCCCTTCCAAATTATTTTCTTGCGACGGGCGTCCCTCGAACGCCCTATGCCAAACCGGCATGGCGTTACGCTGCACCATGGCGTAGGCGTCTTCGCGCGAGACGCCTTTTTGCGTGAGCGCGAGAAGCACGCGCTGCGAATGAATGAGTCCCCCGAGTTTCTCTAAATTCTTGCGCATATTTTCGGGGTAGACGACGAGATTTTCAATCACGCTCGTCAACCGCGCCAACGCGAAGTCGAGAGTGACCGTCGCATCGGGCCCGATCATGCGCTCGACGGACGAATGCGAAATATCGCGCTCGTGCCAAAGCGCGACGTTTTCCATCGCGGGAATCGCCATGCCGCGCACGAGCCGCGCGAGGCCGGTCAGATTCTCGGTCAGCACCGGATTGCGCTTATGCGGCATGGCGGAAGAGCCCTTCTGCCCGGGGGAAAAATATTCCTCCGCCTCGAGCACCTCCGTGCGCTGAAGATGACGGATTTCGATGGAGAGCCGTTCGACGGACGACGCCACGACGGCGAGCGTCGCAAAAAACGCCGCATGGCGATCGCGCGGAATGACCTGCGTCGAGATCGGCTCGACGGTGAGACCCATCTTATGGGCGACATATTCCTCGACGCGCGGTTCGATATTGGCGAACGTGCCGACGGCGCCGGAAATCGCGCAGGTCGAAATTTCCCGGCGCGCCTCGACGAGCCTTTCGCGCGCACGGGTGAATTCGGCATAGGCCTGCGCCAGTTTCAGCCCGAACGTCGTCGGCTCGGCGTGGATGCCATGTGAGCGTCCGATCGTCGGCGTATATTTATGCTCATAAGCGCGCTTCTTAAGTGCCGACAGCAGCGCGTCGACATCGGCGATCAGCAGATCCGCGGCGCGCGACAATTGCACGGCAAGACAGGTGTCGAGCACGTCGGACGACGTCATGCCCTGATGGACGAAGCGCGACTCGGCGCCGATGAATTCGCCAAGATGCGTCAGAAAGGCGATCACGTCATGCTTGGTGACGCGTTCGATCTCGTCGATCCGCGCGACGTCGAAAGTGACGAAATCCGCTTTGTCCCAGATCGCCTTGGCGCTCTCCCTGGGAATGACGCCGATCTCAGCGAGCGCGTCGCAGGCGTATGCCTCGATCTCGAACCAGATGCGAAACCGCGTCTGCGGCTCCCAGATCACGGTCATCTCGGGTCTGGAATAGCGGGGGATCATCCGGCGCGCCTTGAAAATTTGAGGAAGAGAGAGGCGCCTAGCATGCGGGTTGCATCAAAGTCCATATATGGGGCGACCAGCTTGGAGGATTCATGCAGTCCACGGATGTCGTCGTTCTTGGCGCCGGGATCGTTGGCGTCAGCGCCGCGCTGCATCTGCAGGCGCGCGAGCGCGACGTCGCGCTCATCGATCGCGCCGGCGCGGTGGGACAAGAGACGAGCTTCGGCAACGCCGGACTGATCGAACGTTCGTCGCTCATCCCTTATCTTTTCCCGCGCGACCCGGCGAAGCTCATCAAATATGCGCTGAACCTCCTGCCCGAGGCGCACTACCATTTCTCCGCCCTGCCCGCGGTGGGGCCATGGCTTCTGCGCTATTGGCGCGCGAGCGCGCCGGAGCGTGTGCTTCGCAACATCGAAGCGCGGCGCCCGCTAATCGAACACAGCCTGAGCGAGCATGAGGCGCTGATCCAGCAGGCCGGCGCTGGCGAACTTTTGCGCAGAAGCGGCTGGATCAAGCTGCATCGCGGGGAGGCGACTCTGGCGCATGCCGTCGCCGACGCGGAGCGGCTGCGCGCCTATGGCCTGCATATCGATACGCTCGACGCCGCCGGAGTCGCTTCGCTGGAGCCCGATCTCGCGCCGATCATGGGCGCTATCCATTACCGTGACACCGCCGCGATCACCGATCCCGCCGCGCTCTCGAAAGCCTACGCGGATCTGTTTGTCTCACGCGGCGGCCAGTTTCTTTCCGGAGACGCGCGCAGCCTTTCGCAAGAGCCGGACGGGCGTTGGCGCATCGAGACGGCCAACGGGCCGCTCGTCGCCGGCGCGGCGGTGGTGGCCCTCGGCCCTTGGTCGGATCTTGTCTATGGGCCGCTGGGCTATCGCATTCCGCTCGGTTGGAAGCGCGGCTATCACATGCATTACGCCGCCAAGGACGGCGCAAAGCTCAATCATCCCATCCTCGACGCCGACGTCGGTTATCTTTTGGCGCCGATGCGCCGCGGCGTCAGGCTGACGAGCGGGGCTGAATTCGCCCGCCGCGATGCGCCGCCGACTCCCGTGCAGATCGAGACTTGCGAACCGACGGCGCGCCGATTGTTTCCGCTCGCCGAACGGCTTGATCCAGAACCCTGGCGCGGCGCGCGGCCCTGCCTGCCGGACATGCTGCCGATCGTCGGTCCTGCGCCGCGTCATCGCGGCCTATGGTTCGATTTCGGCCATGCGCATCACGGGTTGACGCTTGGGCCGGTGTCCGGCCGGCTCCTCGCCGAGATGATGACGGGCGAAAAGCCCTTCATCGATCCCGCGCCCTATCGGGCCGATCGATTCTGAGCCGGGTGGTTTTGTGGGTCTCTCGCGAGGCTATTCAGCGCCGACGAGCTTTAACGCGCGATCCAGGACGCGCACGACGCGCGCGAGATCATGTCCGCGACGAAGCACGAGCCCCGTCGCCGCGATGACGGAATAGGCGCCTTGCCGACGCGCCAGCGCCGGGTCCTTCTCGATTCGATACAGCGGCGCCTCGCTCGCGCGCCGGAAAATGGAGAACACGGCCTTCGCCGGCGTGAAGTCGATGGCGTAGTCGCGCCATTCACCCTGCGCGACTTTCGAACCGTAAAGATTGAAGATGACGTTGAGTTCCGGGCGGCTGAACGAGACCGCCACGCCGCGCTTGTCTCCCCGAACTCCCGACGCCGCGTCCGGCGAAGCGCCGTTCACGACGACGAGCGCGGGGCGAACCCGGCTGGGCTCCGTCGTCTCCGACTCCGCCATGCGTGCGCTCTCCTCGATCTCTCTTAACCATGTTGGCCCGCAAGGATGCGCCGGGCAAGACTTAATGACTGGTTTACGACGAGAATCTTCGCGTGCTTGCGCTCTGATAAGATTTGGCTGGGAAGAATCATACTTTCGCCGGCATGGCGCCCCTTGCCAGCCAAACGCGCCGCCCAAAATGAAGTTCATTGCCTCGACAGCTCGGGGCCACGCGTTTTCGGTTTCGTCAGCCCCCCAGCCCCCCGAAAGCGTGCGGTTCAGAGATATAGAGGTCGTGGCGATGGTCGGGCCGGCCGGGAGTTTCGCTCCCGCGCCGGCTCGTCTAGCTTTAGCGGGCTCGTACCCAGCTATAGCGGACCCGCGGCGATGAGCCGCCGAGCCTCTTGCAAATTCCTCATCAATGACGAATTCAGGAGCCGCAGTCGCGTCGCCCGCGACGCCCTTCTCTTTTTGTTTTCATTGGAGAGAACATGACCGACGACGCCGCATCCGTCGACGCGGCGGCTCCCGCCGCCGATCCGCAAACCGCCGCCAATTTCGGTTTTGAGGCCGACGTCGCGCGGCTGCTCGAGCTGATGACGCACTCCGTCTATTCGGAGCGCGACGTCTTTCTGCGCGAACTCGTCTCGAACGCCGCCGACGCCTGCGAAAAGCTGCGTTACGAGGCGCTTTCCGACGAAAAACTCGCCGCGCAAGCCGCCGCGCCGCTCGTCACGATCTCGCTGGACAAGGACAAGCGCACGCTGACGATCGCCGACAATGGCGTCGGCATGTCCCGCGAGGAGCTGATCAGCGCCCTTGGCACCATCGCCAATTCGGGCACGCGCGCCTTTCTCGACAAACTCGGAAAGGAGAAGGACGCCGGCCTCATCGGCCAGTTCGGCGTCGGCTTCTATTCCGCCTTTATGGTCGCCGACCGCGTCGAGGTCGCGACGCGGCGCGCCGGCCAGGATCAGGCCTGGCTGTGGAGTTCAGACGGCAAGGGCTCCTATCAGATCGCGGCTCTGCCGCTCGAGGCGGCGCCCGCCGTCGGCGCCCGCGTCACGCTGCATCTCAACGCCGACAGCGATGAATTTCTCGACGGCTGGCGGGTTGAAAGCGTCGTGCGCGAGCACTCGGGCGCGATCGCCGCCCCGATTGATCTCATCGCGGCGCCGGGCGAAGAGCCCCGGCGGATCGCCGAAGGCGTCGCCCTGTGGACGAAGCCGAAGTCTGACATCACACATGAGCAATATGTCGACTTTTACCGGCAATTGTCCGGGCAGCTGGACGAGCCCGCGCTGATCGCCCACTGGCGCGCCGAGGGACGCACCGAATACACGGTGCTCGCCTTTGTCCCTGGGGCGCGGCCCTTCGATCTCTTCGACCCGGCGCGAAAGAGCAAATCCAAGCTTTATGTCCGGCGCGTGCTGATCTCGCGCGACATGGAGCTACTGCCCGCCTGGCTGCGGTTTATGCGAATCGTCGTCGACAGCGCCGACATTCCGCTCAATGTCTCGCGCGAGATGGTGCAGAAAAGCCCGGTCGCCGGCGCGATCGGCAAGGCCATCGCGACGCGCATTTTACAGGAACTCAAGAAGCTCGCCGACGCCGAGCCCGAAAAATTCGCGCAAGTGTGGAAGAACTTCGGCTCCGTGCTCAAGGAAGGGCTGCATGAAGACCCCAGCCGCCGCGACGCGCTGTTCGAAATTGCCCGTTTCGCCTCGACGACCTCCGAGGAACAGACCCGCACGCTCAAGGATTACGTCGCCGATCTGAGGGAAAACCAGACGGCGATTTATTATCTTGTCGGCGACGACATGAAGCGGCTGCGCGCCAGCCCGCAGCTTGAAGGATTCCGCGCCAGAGGCGTCGAGGTGCTGCTTCTCGACGACGCCGTCGACGCCTTCTGGGTGACGAGCGCGCTCGGCTACGAAGGCAAGCCGTTCAAATCCGTCACGCAGGGACAAGCCGACATCGATTCGATCGCGCTGGTCGAGGACGCCAAGACGGAGGCGACGCCGCCGGCCGACGTCGCCGACCTGCTGGCGGCCCTCAAGGAAACGCTTGCCGAATATGTGGACGACGTGCGCGCCTCGACGCGGCTCACCGACAGCGCCGTTTGCCTCGTCGCTCCGGACAGCGGGCTCGATCGCCAATTGTCCCGGCTTCTGGCTGAACATGGACAACAGGCGGCCTTCGGAAAGCCGGTTTTGGAGATCAACCCGAGGCATGAAGCGATCGTCGCGCTGGCGACGGCCTTGCGCGCAAAGGGGCGTGAAGCGGCGCGCGACGAGCAGTTCCTGCTGTTCGATCTCGCCCGCGTCGCCGACGGCGAGCATCCCATCGACGCGGCGGCTTTCGCAAAAAGGCTGACGGCGCTTCTCGCCAGCCGGGGGTAGAAATGAGTCTGGGCGCGAGGAAGGCCGCAACGAGCGATCCGCTGACGCGCGCCCAGGCGATTGCGACAGTTGCGGACTATCTCGGCGCGCGGGGGGTCGACGACGCGCAGGAGGACGCGCGCGCTCTGCTGCGCGCCGCCACAGGGCTGACGCGGCTCGAACTCGCCATGACGCCGCGCGCCCCGCTTTCGGAGAAGGAGGCGCGCGCCCTCTCCCGCTACGCGGCGCGACGCGCCGCCCGTGAGCCGGTGTCGCGCATTCTTGGAGAGCGCGGATTCTGGACGCTCGACCTCGCCGTCGCGCCGTCAGTGCTCGATCCGCGGCCCGACACGGAAACGCTGGTCGAAACAGCGTTGCGCTTCGTTGCGGACAGGCGCGACGCGCCGCTCTCGATTCTCGATCTCGGCGCCGGCTCGGGCGCTATCGCCTGCGCGCTCCTCAGCGAGCTTCCGGCCGCGCGCGCCGTCGCCGTCGATCTCTCGCAGGACGCCTGCGCGGCGACCGCCGCAAATCTCGCCCGTTGCGGCCTGTCAGACCGCGCGGCGGTTGTGCGCGGCCGCTGGGCGGAGGCGCTCCAGACGCGTTTCGACCTCATCGTGTCCAATCCCCCCTATGTGCGCACCGAGGACATCGCAGGCCTCGATCCCGAGGTGCGGCTCCATGATCCGGCGCTGGCGCTCGACGGCGGCGCCGACGGGCTCGAGCGGTATCGGGAGATCATCGGCGACGTGCCGCGGCTTATCGACGAGGACACGGTCGTCGTGTTCGAGGTCGGCTTCGATCAAGCTGGCGGCGTCGCCGCGCTGTTGGAGGCCCACGGCTTCAGCATCGAGCGTGTGGCGCGCGATTTCGGGGGCCACGAAAGGGTCGTGGCGGCGCGGCTTGGCCCGCCAAGGCCGTGACATATTGGCGACAGTGACCGCTTTTTTGGCTCGTCTCGCCGCGCTCGGCCTTGTTGGCGGCCACCCCCTCCACTATAGTCATCCCAGGTCCAGCCGATCGCCGACTTCGAGAGAGAACTCGAACGCTTTGGCTCCGCTTCGCGAACGGAAGCCCGAAACGACCGGCCAGGAGCAACGTCGAAATCGACAGAAAGCGCCGGAGTGAAGACCACTTCGATTGTCGGAGGCGTTGCGATCCGGCAGGCAGGCATGCAATCGCGTTGGACGTCAAGCCGTTGCGCTGAGGGGAATTAGCGCAGAGCTACGTGGGGCCGCCGATTGGCGCCGACTTGAGGAAAATCGACTCGCGCACAGCGTTATCGAAGCTTGAGGTCCGAAAACGGATTGCTGTCGCCTGTCCGTTTGCGCATGCGCCGGGCGAAGGAATTTAGCGGCGACGTTATTGGGAACGCCGCGCAGGCGGGGCCGAGCGCAGCAAGATTTCGGGGAGTTTGATGAGACCAGGGCAAAACAAGAGAATGCGCGGACGGCCCAACAACCGCAAAGGGCCCAATCCGCTGACACGGTCCTATGAGTCGAATGGCCCCGACGTGAAGATCCGCGGCACGGCTCAACATGTCGCCGAGAAATATCTTCAGCTGGCGCGCGACGCGCAGTCCTCCGGCGACACGATCATGGCCGAGAGCCTGCTGCAGCATGCGGAGCACTATTTCCGGCTGATCGCCGCCGCGCAGCAGCAGCAGCAAGTCAATGGCTACGGGCGCCCGCAGCTGGAAGCGGAAGTCGACACCTCCGAGGACGACGACGATTTCGCCCCGCTTCCGGACCGTTTCGCGCCGCTTGCCGAACGGCTCCCGGCCCCGGCTTTCCAGCCGCCGCCGCCCTTCGCGCCGCAACCACAGCCGCAGCCGCATTTCTCGCAGCCGCAGCCGCAGCCCCAGCCCCAGCCCTTCGAGGAGCGCCCGATCGGCGAGATGCGCGCCGGCGAGCGCGTGGAGCGGCCGGAACGGCAGCAGCGGCCGGAACGACCGCCGTTTAACCGGGACCGCAACGCCGAAGGCGGCGATCGTCCTCGCCACCAGGGATATGAGCGCGGCCGCGACCGCCGCTTCCAGCCGCGCCCCGAGCCCAGCGCCGCCGAGAGCGATGCTGGTACGGCGCTTCCCTCATTCATCACCGCGCCAGTGGCGCGCGCCGCTGTTCCCAGCAGCGAGGGCGCGGGCGCGGAGCCCGTTCTCGAGCGCGAGAATGCGCCGCGTGAAAACGAGGGCGGAGTCAATTATCACTTGAGTTCACGCCGGCGCCGGCGCCCGCGCCCGCCGATGGATGACGTCGCCGGCGGCGCGCGGGACGAGGAATCGCCGCAGGTGGGCGAACTTCCGCTGGAGCCCGATCGGTTCTAGAGCAGGGTTCGAAAAAGTTGACAGACTTTTTCGAGGAGAACCTGCTCCAGCATTTTGATTTTGAGCGATTCCTTATCGATCACATGAGTCCATGTGATCGGGAAGCGCTCAAGGGCTTCAGGCGAGGATGCTGATCGCGTCGCCGGCCTTGATCCGGCCACCCGCGATCACCCGCGCGTAAACGCCGCAATCAATGTGGCCGAAGTTCTGGCGCAGCGTTTGAACGATGTCCATGTCGCGTCGCCCTGTGCCCGGCTCGACGCCTGTGGCCGCGCAGCGATCGGTCATTTTGAGCACCTCTAGCCGCGCGCCGCCGATCGACAGGATTCGTCCCAAGAGCGCCGCTTCGGCCCATGCGTCCATGTTTTCGACGTAGAGATTGGCGCGAAACCGCAGCGGATCGAGCGCGGCTCCTTGCGCCTGCGCAATCGCCGCGACGCTCGCCAAATTGACGAGTGAGACAAATCCCGACTTCGAATCCGTGAAGCGAAAACCGTCTGGCGCGGCCAGAAGCCGCACGGGACCACGGATCTCGGGCCCAAGAAAGCCGGTCAGGAAGTCTTCGATGGGTTGTCGCCCTTCGGCGAACCGCAAATCCCCTCGCGCGACCTCGCGCCCTGCCCTGGCGATCGTCAATACGCCCGTCGCGTCATCGTAGCGCGTCGCAAGACCCGCGAGCGCGCCGTTCCTCATCAGCATCAGAAATTTGATCTTGGGCTGATGCTCGGGCGCCGCGGGATCGAAGCCTGAAGGGCCGTTTTCCAGCGCAAACAGCCGATCTCCCGGAAAGTAGCCGTCTGCTTGAAGTTCGGCGGCGTCCAGCCGCTCCGGCGAGAGGCCCTTGACGGGATAGCGGTAGAGAGAGGCGAGTCGCATAGACGTCCCTGTTCGGTGACAAGTCGAGGCGAATTGCCTACACCCGCCCGGCCATCAGGAGAATAGATTCGGCCGTTCGCAAGGAGAGCCAGCCATGCCGGACAAGACGCTTACGGTCCTCGTTCTCGCCGCAGTGGCGTTTTCCGCCGCGCATGATCTCGACCACCTGTTGCGCGACGATTTCTCGCAAGCAGGGGCATGGTCGATCGCCGCCGCTTTTCTTTCGGTGAAATACGCGCTCACGGGCGCCGCGCTGTATTTCTATTTCCGCGGTAAGATCGGCGCGGGGTTCTGGGCGGTCATCGGCGTTCTTGGCGCCGTGGCGCTGTGGTTCGCGCATCTAAGCCCCGCCGCCGAGCAGCGGCCGCCTGACATTTCTGCGATGTACGGCAGTCCCATCGCCGGTCTCATCGCCTCCGGCCTGGTCTATGCAATGATGCTGTCGCTCGCGGCCCTCGCGCTCTATGGGGCATGGCGCGCGGTCAAGGCGGACGGGCGCGGTTAATCGATAACATCTTCGCTTGCGGTCGAGTCCGCGCTTTCGCGCCGCACCCCCTTTAACCTCGTGCAGCCCTTCCCATATCGACCACGAGGGCAGCCGCAAGGGGCCTTGAACGAGAAATTTTGGACGCGAGGCGCGCCGCTTAAAACAAAGGGCCGCCTCCTGGTCAGAGGGGCTAAAAATGAATTTTGAGAAATACACCGAACGCGCGCGCGGATTCGTTCAATCGGCGCAGGCGATGGCGACGCGCGAAGGCCACCAGCAGTTTACGCCCGAGCACATATTGAAAGTCCTGCTCGACGATGATCAGGGCCTGTCCGCCGGGCTGATCGACCGCGCCGGCGGCCGCTCGCACGAGGCGCTGGCGAAAACCGAAGCCGCGCTCGCCAAACTCCCGAAAGTCGGCGGCTCCGGCGCCGGCCAGCTCTATCTTGCGCCGGCGACCGCCCGGCTTTTCGACAGCGCCGAGAAGATCGCCCAGAAGGCGGGCGATTCTTACGTCACCGTCGAGCGGCTGCTGTTGGCGCTGGCGATGGAGAAGGACTCCGAGGCCGCGAAAATTCTTGCCGCCGCCGGCGTGACGCCGCAGACCCTGAACGCCGCGATCGAGGATCTGCGCAAGGGCCGCACGGCGGATTCGGCTTCCGCCGAAAACGCCTATGACGCTCTGAAGAAATACGCCCGCGACCTCACCGAGGCGGCGCGAGAGGGCAAGCTCGATCCGGTGATCGGCCGCGACGAGGAGATCCGCCGCGCTATTCAGGTGCTGTCGCGCCGCACCAAGAACAATCCGGTGCTGATTGGCGAACCGGGCGTCGGCAAGACCGCAATCGTCGAGGGTCTCGCGCTGCGCATCGTCAATGGCGACGTGCCGGAATCGCTTGAGGACAAGAAACTGCTCGCGCTCGACATGGGCGCTTTGATCGCCGGCGCGAAATATCGCGGCGAATTCGAGGAGCGGCTGAAGGCGGTGCTGAACGAAGTCACCGCCGCCGAAGGCAATATCATCCTGTTCATCGACGAGATGCACACGCTCGTCGGCGCCGGCAAGGCGGATGGCGCGATGGACGCCTCCAATCTGCTGAAACCGGCGCTCGCCCGTGGCGAATTGCATTGCGTCGGCGCGACGACGCTCAATGAATACCGCAAACATGTCGAAAAGGACGCGGCGCTCGCCCGGCGCTTCCAGCCGGTCTTCGTTGACGAGCCGACCGTCGAGGATACGATCTCGATCCTGCGCGGCCTGAAGGAGAAATACGAACTCCATCACGGCGTGCGCATCACCGATAGCGCGATCGTCGCCGCGGCGACTTTGTCGAACCGCTACATCTCCGACCGCTTCCTGCCGGACAAGGCGATCGACCTCATCGACGAGGCGTCGTCGCGCCTGCGCATGCAGATCGACTCGAAGCCGGAGGAGCTCGACGAACTCGACCGTCGCATCATCCAGCTGAAGATCGAACAGGAAGCGCTCAAGAAGGAAACGGACACGGCGTCGAAAGATCGCCTGGCGAAGCTCGAAGGCGAGCTTGCCGACCTCGAAGAGAAATCGAGGGCGCTCACCACGCGCTGGCGAGCCGAGAAGGACAAGCTCGGCGCGGCGCAGAAGCTCAAGGAGCAGCTTGAAGCGGCGCGTAACGAACTCGCGCAGGCGCAGCGGCGCGGCGAGTATCAGCGTGCGGGCGAACTCACCTATGGCGTCATTCCCGATCTCGAAAAGAAACTGGGCGAGACGGAAGGCGAAGCCGACACGCTTGTCGACGAGGAGGTCACGGCCAATGACGTGGCGCAGGTCGTCTCGCGCTGGACCGGCGTGCCCGTCGACAAGATGCTCGAAGGAGAACGCGAGAAGCTGCTGCACATGGAGGACGAACTCGCAAAGCGGGTCGTGGGGCAGCATGACGCGGTGGTCGCCGTGTCGACCGCGGTGCGCCGCGCGCGCGCCGGACTGCAGGACCCCAATCGCCCGATCGGCAGCTTCATCTTCCTTGGCCCCACGGGCGTCGGCAAGACCGAGCTGACGAAGGCGCTCGCCGCGTTTCTCTTCGACGACGAGACGGCGATGGTGCGGCTCGACATGTCCGAATATATGGAAAAGCATTCGGTGGCGCGGCTCATCGGCGCGCCGCCCGGCTATGTCGGCTATGAGGAAGGCGGCGCGTTGACCGAAGCCGTCCGCCGCAGGCCGTATCAGGTCGTGCTCTTCGACGAAATCGAAAAGGCGCATCCGGACGTGTTCAACGTGCTCCTGCAGGTGCTCGACGACGGCCGCCTGACCGACGGCCAGGGCCGCACGGTCGATTTCAAAAACACGCTGATCATCATGACGTCGAATCTCGGCTCGGAATTCCTCGTCATGCAGAAAGAGGGCGAGGATTCCTCCGCCGTGCACAGCGAAGTCATGCAGGTCGTGCGGGCGCATTTCAGGCCGGAGTTCCTGAACCGCGTCGACGAGATCATCCTGTTCAACCGCCTGCGGCGCGAGGATATGGGCGCGATCGTCGACATCCAGGTCAAGCGGCTGCAGAAGCTTCTCGAAGATCGCAAGATCACGCTGCGCCTCGACGCCAAGGCGCGCGACTGGCTGGCCGCCAAGGGCTACGACCCGACCTATGGCGCGCGGCCCTTGAAGCGCGTCATGCAGAAAGAGTTGCAGGACACGCTCGCCGAGCGGCTGCTCGCGGGCGAGATCGTCGACGGCGCGAGCGTCGAAGTTTCGGCGGACGCCTCGGGCCTCGTCATCGACGGCAAGTCAGCGCATCGTCATGCCGCGCCGCCGCTGCTGCGCACGGTTGGGAACGCGTAACCCCCTCCCCAACCCTCCCCCGCTGCGCGGGAGAGGGAGCAGATTCCGCGCTTCGTCGGGATTTCGCTAACGCCGATCGTTAGCGTCCCCTCTCCCGCGAAGCGGGGGAGGGACAGGGAGGGGGCTTTTGACGTTTCCCGAGCGCCGCGTTCTTGACGCGCCGCGTCGCTCTACCCCAGCCGCTCTTTCTTCCGATTCAGCGTGTCCGCCTCGCGCAGATCGAGTTCGCGTTCGATGCGGCGGCGCGCTTCGTCGGTGAGTTTTCCTTCCCGCAGCATGCCGTTGATCAATTTGCGCTCCTCGGCGATGAGCTGCAGTTCGATCTCGTCGTGAAGCACCGTCAGCGTACGGCGTTCTTCGCTTGCCTCGCATTTCATGCGGACGCGCGACAGAAAATATTCCTGTTGTGCGAGAAGCGAGTTCATCGCTTCTTCCGGCACGTCATCCTCCGCCCCGAAGCGCGCGAGTTTCGCGCTCGACGCCTCGATCGCGGCGTGGCGGGCGCGCAGCTCTTCAGCGCGGTCGAGCACGCGTTCCATCATGCCGGTTCTAACGAGGCCGAGTTTGCGGATGATCCACGGCAACGCCGACCCTTGAAAGACGAGCGTCACCATCACGACGCAGAAGGTGAGAAAAAAGATCGAGTCGCGATAGGGAAACGGCTCGCCGTCCGCAGTGGCGAGCGGGATCGCCAGCGCCGCGGCGAGCGAGACAATCCCGCGCACGCCAGTGAAGGAAATGATGAACGGCCACTGCCACGGCGGCGAAGGATCGCGTCGCGCCAGCGGCGGAATGAGCCAGCGCGGCAGGTAGGTGATCGGAAACGTCCACACGAATCGCGCGGCGATGACGACGAGCGAAACGATCGCGGCGGACGTCGTCAGTTCGTACAGCGAATGGTCCTGGATTCGCGCAAAAAGCGCCTGCGCCTGTAGACCGGTGAAGAGAAAAACCAGGCCTTCGATCAGAAAAAGGAAGAAATCCCAGAAAAACACGCCTTGCAGACGCGTCGCGGCGCTGATCAGTCTGGGGCCGTTCCAGCTGATATAAAGGCCGGTGGCGACCGTCGCGATGACGCCCGAGCCGCCGAGATGTTCAGGCGGCCAATAGGCCAAGAACGGGGTGATCAGCGAGAGCGTGATTTCAATGCGCGGATCACGCATGAAGCGACGCAGCCGCAGCATCGTCCAGCCGACGCCGATGCCCCACACGATTTCGCCGGCGATAATCACCGTGAAGGTCTCGCCTCCTTGCGCCAGCGAAAAGGAGCCGACGCTGACCGCCGCCACCGCGAAGCGATAAAGGACAAGCGCGGTGGCGTCGTTGGCGAGACCCTCTCCCTCCAGAATGACCGAGATGCGCCGCGGCAATTGCATGCGCCTTGCAATGGCGAGCGGCGCGACGGCGTCGGGCGGCGACACGATCGCGCCGAGCACGAAGCCAACCGCCAAAGGCCAGCCGAGCAGCCATTTCGTCGCGAGTGAAACGGAAATGGTGGTGAAGACGACGCAGCCAACGGCGAGCAGAAGGATCGGCCGCAGATTAAATTTGAACTCCCGCCAGCTCATATTGACCGCGGAGATGTAGATCACCGGCGGCAGCACGAGGAGCAGCACGAATTGCGGCTCCAACACAAGGGCGGGCACGCCCGGGGCGACGGCGATCAGCACGCCGGCCGCGACGAGCAGGATTGGCGCGGCGGCGCCGGAGCGCGACGCGATGAAGGCGACGAACGCCACCGCCGCGAGAAGAAAGACAAGCGTTTGCAGACCCGCGATCATGCGCCCACCCTATAAGCCGCGCCTCGCGCAAGCGAACTCCGCGTCGCGGCCGAAGCGAAGCTCATAATTTGCGCAGCGACACTTCCTCGATCCTGTGATCGGCGTCCTTGGTGAGGATCAAACTCGCGCGCGGGCGGGTCGGGGCGATGTTCTGGCGCAGATTCTCGAGGTTGATGCGCGTCCATATGTCTTTTGCGACGCGCGTCGTCTCCTCCGCATCGAGATCGGCATAGACGCGGAAGTAGGATTTCGGATCGCGGAACGCGGTCTGCTGAAGGCGCCGAAAGCGCTCCACATACCATCGCTCCAGCACGCCTTCGGGCGCATCGAGATAGACCGAGAAATCGAAGAAGTCGGAGACGAAGGGTATTTCGCGGCCGTCGCGCATGCGCGGCGCAAGCAAGACGTTGACGCCTTCGACGATGAGAATGTCGGGCCGGTCGACGCAGCTCGCTTCGCCCTCGACGACGTCATAGGTCATATGCGAATAGACCGGCGCGCAGACGTTGCGCCGTCCCGCCTTCACATCGGAGAGGAATCGCAGCAGCGATTTGTTGTCGTAGCTTTCCGGAAAGCCCTTCTTGTCCATCAGCTTTTCGGCTTCAAGGATTCTGTTGGGCAAGAGAAATCCGTCGGTGGTGATGAGCTCCACTTTCGGCGTATTCGGCCAGCGCGACAGGAGCGCGCGCAAGACGCGCGCCGTCGTGGATTTGCCCACAGCGACGGAGCCCGCGACGCCAATGATGTAGGGAACCTTGCCGTCCTCGGCGCCGAGAAAGCGCTGCGTCGCCTTGAAGAGGCCCTGCGTCGCAGCGACGTAAAGCGCGAGCAGGCGCGAGAGCGGCAGATAGATCTCGATGACCTCTTCGAGCGAGATCGGATCGTTGAGGGACTTCAGTCGGACGAGATCGTCGAGCGTCAGCGTCAGCGGCGTATCGGCGCGCAGCGACGCCCATTCGGCGCGCGTAAAATGCCGGTAGGGGGAAAGAGCCTCGTTGTTGGGGACGAGCTCCGCCACCGTCATTCCTTTACTCCGCGCGCGGCTTTCTCTGCGAGCCCGGACTGTTTCGTGCGCCGCTCCAGTTCGCGCAACACGTCGCCGAGCGAAATATCCCGCGCTTCGAGCATGACGAGAAGATGATAGAGCGTATCGGCGGCTTCATTGACAAGCGCGCTTCGGTCGTCCTCCATCGCCGCGATCACCGTTTCGACCGCCTCTTCGCCGAATTTCTTGGCGATGCGCGGCATTCCGGAGTCGAGCAGGGTTTTCGTATAGGAGGTCGAGGCGTCATCCACGCGGCGTGATTTGATGAGCGCCGCGAGATCGTCGAGCGTGAAACTCATGAGAGGCCCCCTCCCCAACCCTCCCCCGCTTCGCGGGAGAGGGAGCAGATTTCGCGCTTCGTCGGGATTTCGCTAACGCCGATCGTTAGCGTCCCCTCTCCCGCGAGCGAAGCGAAGCGGGGAAGGGACAGGGAGGGGGTCATCGCCCCTGCGCTGCAACTGGATTTTGCCATCATCCCATCGCCTCCAGGCCATCGAGGCGCATCGGCAGCCCCGCAGCCGCCATGTGAAGCTTCGCCTGCGGGATCGAATATTCGCCGAAATGGAAAATCGAAGCGGCGAGCACAGCGCTCGCATGGCCTTCCTTGACGCCGGCGACGAGATGGTCGAGCGTTCCGACTCCGCCCGAGGCGATGACCGGCACCTGCACCGCGTCGGAGACGGCCCGCGTCAGCGCGATATCGAAGCCGCTTTTCGTGCCGTCGCGATCCATCGAAGTGAGCAGGATTTCGCCGGCGCCGAGTTCGCTGACGTCGCGCGCAAATTGCACTGCGTCGATCCCCGTTGCGCGGCGCCCGCCGTGAGTGAAGATTTCCCAGCGTCCCTCGGCTGCGCGCTTGGCGTCAATGGCGACGACGATACATTGCGCGCCAAATTTTTCCGACGCTTCGCGAACGAATCCGGGATTAGCCACGGCCGCGGAATTGATCGAGACCTTGTCAGCGCCCGCGAGCAGCAGATTGCGGATGTCGTCCAGCGTGCGCACGCCGCCGCCGACGGTCAGCGGCATGAAGCAGGCTTCCGCCGTGCGCTGCACGACGTCGAGCAGAATGCCGCGGTCTTCATGGCTTGCGGTGATGTCGAGAAAGCAGAGTTCGTCGGCGCCGGCGGCGTCATAGGCGATGGCGCATTCGACCGGATCGCCGGCGTCGCGCAGATCGACGAAATTGACGCCTTTGACGACGCGTCCGCCTTTCACGTCCAGGCAGGGAATGACGCGCGCTTTCAGCATCACGCGTTCTCGGTCGCCGCGCGCGCGCGGATCATCGCCAATGCCTGCGCCGGATCGAGCCGCCCGTCATAGAGCGCCCGTCCGGTGATCGCGCCGGCGAGCTTGCGGCAGTCGGGCTGCAGCAGCCGCTCGACGTCGGCGAGCGACGCGAGGCCGCCGGAGGCGATGACGGGTATCGTCAAGGCGTCGGCGAGCGCCAAGGTCGCCTCGATGTTAAGCCCGGTCAAAACGCCGTCGCGCGAGATGTCGGTGTAGATGATGGCGCTCACGCCCGCGTCTTCGAAGCTCTTGCCGAGATCGAGCGCCGACATGCGTGTCGCGCGCGACCAGCCGTCGACGGCGACAAAACCATTCTTGGCGTCGACCCCTACGGCGACACGGCCCGGGTGAAGGCGCGCCGCCTCCCGCACGAAAGACGGGTCTTTTACGGCCGCCGTGCCGATGATGACGCGCGCGACGCCTTTTTCCAACCAGCAGGACAGCGTGCGCATGTCGCGAATGCCGCCGCCGAGTTGCACGGGAATCGTCAGCGCGGCGAGAATGGATTCGACCGCCTGCGCGTTGCGCGGCGCGCCGGCGAAAGCGCCGTCGAGATCGACGACATGCAGATATTCAAATCCGACTCGCTGGAAAGCGCGCGCCTGCTCGGCGGGATCGTCATTGAACACGGTCGCGCGGTCCATATCGCCCTGCGCGAGGCGCACGCACTGACCTTCCTTCAAATCGATTGCGGGAAACAGAATCACGGACGCCACCTCAGGAAATTGCCGATCAACGCTAGGCCCAGCCTCTGGCTTTTTTCGGGATGAAACTGCACGCCGACGATATTGTCGCGCGCCACGGCCGCGGTGAGCGGCGCGCCATAGTCGGTCGTCGCGAGAACATGTTCTGGCGACGCCGGCGTCAGCTGGAACGAGTGCACGAAATAGGCATGCAATCCGCGCTCTCCCGTCGGCACGCCGGCAAAGAGCGGATGTTCCCGGCTCAGCGTCAGCGTGTTCCAGCCCATATGCGGGATTTTCAGCGAAGGCTCCGCAGGCTCGATCGCGGCGACGTCTCCCGAAATCCAGCCGAGGCCCGGCGTTTCGCCATGTTCAAGGCCGCGCGCGCCCATGAGCTGCATCCCGACGCAAATCCCTAAGAACGGCCGGCCGCGGTCAATGACCGCCTCTTGCAGGGCCCCGAAGAGACCGTCGATCGCCATCAGGCCGCGGCGACAATCGGCGAAGGCGCCGACCCCCGGCAGGACGACGCGCTCGGCGGCGCGCACGACGTCGGGGTCGCTGGTGACGCAAATGTCGCCTCGCGCCTGCGACTCGCGGGCAGCGCGCTCAAAGGCTTTCAAGGCGGAATGCAGATTGCCCGACCCATAGTCGATGATCGCGGTCGTCAAGGAGCGGGCTCCCCAGAAGGGCGATGGCGGTGGAAGTAGGCCGCCTCCGCCTCGTCGAGGTCATCGCCAATGACGAGATCCTGCTCGACATAGCCGCGGCGCGCCAAATTCCAGCCGACGAGCCGTTCCCCCTCGAAACCGAGCCAGACAGCGAGCCCGAACGTCAGCCAGGACATCGCGTCGCGCGACACCCGCAGCTGCCAGGCGATAAGCGCCAAGGCGACGAGAAGCAGCGTCCAGAGGACGGCGACCAGCCAGGCGCGCCGCCAGGCCAGCCAGAACGGCCCAAAAATAAAGGCCGGCCAGGAAAAGCCGTCGCGCAAGAAGACGATCTTGTCCGGCGCGGGAAGCTGGCCCGGCGCCATGCGCGGAAAATGAACAGTGAATATCGCCATCGGCCGTCCCCTCGTCGGCGTCAGCCGCCTCTCTTCAGGCGGTGAGCGTTCCCTTGGTGGAAGGCGCTTCCCCCTGCGAGCGGCGCGGATCGATCGCCACCGCCTTGCCGAAGGCGCGCGCGAAGCCCTTGAAGGCGCTTTCGGCGATATGGTGGCTGTTGACGCCGCGCAGGCATTCGATGTGCAGCCCGACACGGGCATGAACCGCAAAGGCCTGGAAGAATTCGCGCATCAGCTCGGTATCAAAGCCGCCGATCCGCTGCGCCGGAAATGCGACCTCGTAAACGAGAAAGGGCCGCCCCGAAACGTCCACGACGACGCGGGTCAGAGCCTCGTCGAGCGGCACATGCGCGTCGCCATAGCGGGAAATGCCCTTGCGGTCTCCAAGCGCGCGATCCACCGCCTGGCCGATCGCGATGCCGACGTCCTCGACCGTGTGATGGCCGTCGATGTGCAGATCGCCCTCAGCGCGCACCGCAAGATCCAGCGGCGCATGACGGGCGATCTGGTCGAGCATATGATCGAAAAACCCCAAGCCGGTCGATATCTCCGAGCGGCCGTCCCCGTCGAGGTCGACGGTGACCGAGATTTTGGTTTCCTTGGTGTTGCGCTCGATCGTCGCGCTGCGCATTTCCTGCCTTTTCCTGGGCCATGCCGGCGTTGCCGGCGACTGCGGCCGCAAGCGGCCAGCTTGTAGCAACTCCGCCTTGGATTCGCCACCCGAACTGCTTGGGCGTCAGGAGAAGCGAGATGCGCGCCAACCAACGCCGCTTGTCGGTGGATCCGACACAAAAGAATGGTCCGTCTGTTCGCGTCGATTCCCTGGCTAAGCGCGACCACGGCAATAACTCCGACGCCGATAGGCGCTTGTAGCTTCGCGACGCCGCATCAAGAACACGCTAAATGCCGCAGTTGGCGGCGACCGGCCGGTGGCGGCCGGTGGAATTGCGAAGTCGCGGCGCTAATCTGCCGCGCGCAGGGAGGCATAAACATGCGACTTAGGCTCGTTCTCGCGCTCCTCGCGGCGTCTTTGATGTCGATTCCGGCCGCCGGCGAGCCTTGGCGGGACGGCTTCGTGCCGCGCATCGAAGCGCTGGCGCTCATGCAAACGCTCAACGCCTCCCTGCTCGCAAGCCGCAGCGCCACGGCGACGCTCGAGAAATGGTGCGCCGATCACAAGATGTCCGCGGAGCCCAAGATTGTCGCCCGCCGCGTTGCCGGAATCGAGCAGCAGCCGAGCGCGGAGACGCGCCGGCGGCTCGACGTCAGCGACGAGGAGCCGGTGAAATACCGGCGCGTGCAGCTCGCCTGCGGCGATCACGTGCTCTCGGAGGCCGACAATTGGTATGTGCCTGGGCGGCTTTCCGATGAAATGAACCGCATGCTGGAGACGACGGAAACGCCCTTCGGCAAGGCCATCGCTCCGCTGCAGCCGTTCCGTCGCACCATCGAGATGAAAGTGCGCTGGTCGCCCTTGCCCGAAGGCTGGGAGCTTTCGGCCCTCTCGACGGCCTCGCCTGAAAATGCTGGCGGCGCGCTCTCCATTCCGCACGACCTCTTCGAGCACACGGCCGTGGTCTATGCGCGCGATCAACGTCCTCTCTCCGAGGTGCACGAGACCTATACGCGCGAGGTCCTGGATTTTCCCGCGCCGCTCGCCGGCGCGCCGCGCGAGTGAGTCTGGCAGTGAATCCCAGCCCAACTGGCGAATTGCGCGGCTGCCCCGTCGCCGCTCCGCCCTTGCTCGAATCGCCGCTAAACCCTACATCGGCTGGACCTCTCAGGCTGGATACGGCGAATGGATAGCGAACAACACCGCCTTGCGGCCATGCACGCGACGACAATCATCCTCGTCAAGAAAGCCGGAGAAACGGTGATCGCCGGCGACGGCCAGGTCAGCCTCGGCCAGACGATCATGAAGGGCAACGCCAAGAAAGTGCGCCGTTTGGGCAAGGGCGACGTCATCGCCGGTTTCGCCGGCGCGACCGCCGACGCCTTCACGCTCTTCGAACGGCTCGAATCGAAGCTCGAGCAATATCCCGGACAATTGATGCGCGCCTGCGTGGAACTCGCCAAGGACTGGCGCATGGACCGCTATCTGCGGCGCCTGGAGGCGATGATGCTCGTCGCCGACAAGAGCGTCGGCCTCGTACTCACCGGCTCCGGCGACGTGCTTGAGCCGGAAGGCACGGGCGAAGGCGCGGTGGCCGCCATTGGTTCGGGCGGAAACTACGCGCTCGCCGCCGGGCGCGCCCTGCTCGATTCGCCGCTCGACGCCGAAACCATCGCCCGCCGCGCAATGGTGATCGCTTCCGAGATTTGCGTCTATACCAACCAGAATGTGGTGGTGGAGAAGATCTAGGGCATTCGGCAGTCGTTGGTCGGCAGTTAGGATAGCCCGACTGCCGATCGCCTACTGCCTACTGCCGTTCCGAAGGAACTGACCATGGCCGACTTCTCGCCGCGCGAGATCGTTTCCGAACTTGATCGCTATATCGTTGGGCAAAGCGACGCCAAGCGCGCCGTCGCCATCGCGCTGCGCAACCGCTGGCGGCGACTGCAGCTCGAAGGCCAGATGCGCGAAGAGGTGTTGCCCAAGAACATCCTGATGATCGGCCCGACAGGCTGCGGCAAGACCGAGATCGCCCGCCGTCTCGCGCGTCTCGCCAATGCGCCCTTCATCAAAGTCGAAGCGACGAAATTCACCGAAGTCGGCTATGTCGGCCGCGATGTGGAGCAGATCGTGCGCGATCTGGTCGAAGTCGCGATTCTGATGGTCAAGGAGCGCCGCCGTAAGGACGTGCAGGCGCGCGCGCAGCAAGCGGCCGAAGAGCGCACGCTCGATGCGCTGGTGGGACCCGCCGCGTCGCCCGGCACGCGTGAAACGTTTCGGCGCCGCCTGCGCGCGGGCGAACTCGACGACAAGGAAATCGAAGTCGAGCTGACGCAGTCGGGCTCCTCAATGCCAATGTTCGAACTGCCGAACATGCCCGGCGCCAGCGTCTCCGCCTTTTCGCTCGGCGATATTTTCGGCAAGGCGATGCAGCGCGGCAAGCCGCGCAAACTCTCGGTCAAAGAGGCGCAGGGGCCTCTGATCGCCGAAGAGAGCGACAAGCTGATCGATCAGGAAGCG
The DNA here is from genome assembly GCF_015709525.1 of Methylocystis sp. L43. Classification (GTDB taxonomy): domain Bacteria; phylum Pseudomonadota; class Alphaproteobacteria; order Rhizobiales; family Beijerinckiaceae; genus Methylocystis. The sequence continues at coordinate 68,585 of NZ_JADNRA010000036.1, forward strand.
AGCGTCCGCGAGGCGATCCACGAGGTCGAGAACAACGGCATCGTCTTCATCGACGAGATGGATAAGATCTGCGCGCGCGAAGGACGCGGCGGCGCCGACGTCTCGCGCGAAGGCGTGCAGCGCGACCTACTGCCGCTGATTGAAGGCACGACCGTCGCGACGAAACATGGAACGGTGAAAACAGACCATGTGCTGTTCATCGCCTCCGGCGCCTTCCATGTGGCGAAGCCCTCCGACCTGCTGCCGGAACTTCAGGGGCGCCTGCCGATTCGCGTCGAACTCGCTTCGCTCAATGAAGACGACTTCCGTCGCATTCTGACTGAAACCGAGGCTTGCCTGACGAAGCAATATTCCGCGCTATTGGGCACCGAGGGCCTGACGCTCGAATTTTCGCCATCCGCCGTCGACGCGATCGCCAAGGTCGCCGTGCAGGTGAACACTTCCGTCGAGAATATCGGCGCGCGGCGCCTGCAGACGGTGATGGAGCGCGTGCTCGACGACATCAGCTTCTCGGCGTCGGACCGCGCGGGCGACAGTGTCGTGATCGACGGCGCCTATGTCGAGGAGCATATCGGCGATCTGGCGAAGAACAGGGATTTGAGCCGATTTATTTTGTGAGCTTGTCTTGTGCGGCAAGAGCGCGCGCTCGATAGGCGTTGAGGCGCTGCTCTAACTCCGGCGCCGATGATGTCCACAGGTCGGGCAGTTCGCCATCAGCCAGTTCACCTTCAGGCGCAAGGAAATGGCTCATGAACGCCCGTTTTTTTGGGCTACGACCTGCAACGCAAGCCCAGGCGACGGATTTAGGGCCGGGAACCACGGAACCACGGATGAAAAATCGCTCGACGTCGCGCCATGCCGTTTTTTGGGGCTTCAAAGATGTTCCGCCGGAAAGCGTGAAGCCTTCGCCGTCCAACATTAATTTATAGGGGCGAATCAAAAGCCAGAGCAGCCTCAAGAGAGGAACGGCCAAAAATAGGATGGCAAAAAGGCCCACGGCACGGGTAACGAAAAAAGACCCGGCGACTAACGCGCAGCCCAACAGCAGCATGAAAAAGACTTTGCGGGCCGATGTGACATAGCGCTCCGGCCCGAAGACGACCAAATTCTCCACTTCGACGTTCGGTCGTTCACTGGCTGGCGACTCCGAAGCAACATGCAAATCATCTGGATCGCCGGCGCATGCGAGGGCGCGCTCTCGATAGGCATTGAGGCGCGCGACCATCTCCCGGGTCGGCAATTCCCAGTCGACCGGCAATATCCTTTCCCCTGGAAGCCCGCGATAACGCAAACCGACCGTTCCAGGTGAGAGAAATCCCTCGTGATTAACAAAGAATCGCTCAACGTGGCGCCACGCCGTTTTCTGCGGCGTAAGGTTCAAGCCGCCGGCGAGCGTGAATCCCGCGCTGTTCAACAGCAACGTCGGAGGACGCGCCAGAAGCGCTAGAAACACGCAAGCGCAAAGGCCGAAGAAGCCAACGCCGAGCCAACCAAAAATTACGCCCCACGCAGCTTCAGGGCGGTTAGAAGCGTTGAAGAGAAGAAGAATGTAGATTGACGCGCCGGTCATTCCGCAACTGAGCAGCAACATCACTAGCGTCCAACGAGTCGACTGGACGTAGCGTTCCTCCGACAGCTGCCCTTGATCCACCGCAATCTTCCCGTCCGCGAAGTCAATGGAATTTCCGGATACCACGGCGCGTTTTCAAGCAAAAGCGCCATCTCTCTTCGGTCGCAAATCCAGGGCAGTGACAACGCAGGCGCCCCGGACTTGCGCGCGCGCGCTTCTCGCCATAAGACCGGCCAAACCCAAAACCCTTGGCCGATCACATGTCCACACTTCCTCAGCGCGTCTTCTCGGGCGTGCAGTCCACCGGCAATCTGCATCTCGGCAACTATCTCGGCGCGATCGTCAAATTCGTCGAGCTGCAGAAGAGCTTCGATTGCATGTATTGCGTCGTCGACCTGCATGCGATCACGGTGCCGCAGGACCCGATCGCGCTGAAGGCGAACACGCGCGAGATCGCCGCCGCATTCATCGCCTGCGGCATCGACCCCAAAGAGAACATCGTCTTCAACCAGAGCCAGGTGCCGGAGCACGCCGAGCTCGCCTGGGTGTTGAATTGCGTTGCGCGCATCGGCTGGCTCAATCGCATGACCCAGTTCAAGGACAAGGCCGGCAAGGATCGCGAGAACGCCTCCATGGGCCTGCTCGACTATCCGGTACTGATGGCCGCCGATATTTTGATTTACCGCGCGACGCATGTGCCGGTCGGCGACGACCAGAAGCAGCATCTGGAGCTTGCGCGCGATATCGCGCAGAAGTTCAACAATGACTTCTCGGAATCGATCGCGCGCAACGGCTTTGGCGAGGCCTTCTTTCCCCTGCCCGAGCCGCTGATCTCCGGCCCGGCGACGCGGGTGATGAGCCTGCGCGACGGCACCAAGAAAATGTCGAAGTCAGACGCTTCCGACTATTCGCGCATCAACCTCTCGGACGACGCCGACCAGATCGCGCAGAAGGTGAAGAAGGCGAAGACCGACCCCGACGCGCTGCCTTCCGAGGAAAAGGGCCTCGAAGGGCGCCCCGAGGCCTATAATCTCGTCGGCATCTTCGCGGCGCTTTCGGGGCGCAGCAAGGCGGATGTGCTCGGCGAATTCGGCGGCGCCAATTTCTCGACCTTCAAGAGCGCGCTTGTCGATCTCGCCGTCGCCAAGCTCGCGCCGATCACCGACAAGATGCGCCGCATTCGCGAGGATGAGAGCTATGTCGACGGCGTGCTGCGCGACGGCGCCGAACGCGCCCGCGCCATCGCTCGCGAGAACATGAATGCGGTGAAGGATATTGTTGGGTTTTTGCGTTAGCCGAGTGCGGCAGGCTTCGGCCCTCCGCTCGCCCAGTCGAGCAATTCCACTGTGTGGACGACTGGGACGGGCGTTCCCGACCTGATCTGCACGATGCAGCCGATGTTGCCCGCCGCGACAATGTCCGGCGCGACGCTCTCGATATTCGCGACCTTTCGCGACAGCAACGCCTCGGCGAACGTCGGCTGAAGCACATTATAAGTTCCCGCCGAACCGCAGCAGATATGACCCTCCGGAACGGCGACGACGTCAAAGCCAGCGGCGGTCAACAGCGCGACCGGCTCTTGCGATATCTTCTGCCCATGTTGCAAAGAGCAGGCGGAATGGTAGGCGACCCGAAGTTTCGGCGCGTCGCCCGACGGCGCAAAGCCAATCTCAGTCATCAGCTCCGTCACATCTTTTGTCATCGCCGAGATGTGCGCGGCCGTATCCGCGAGAGTCGGATCATTGCGGAACATATGGCCGTAGTCCTTCACGCTCGTTCCGCAGCCCGAAGCGTTGATGACGACATGATCGAGTCCGCCAGAGTCGATTTCGCGCGTCCAGGCTTCGATGTTCGCCCGCGCATGGCGCAGCGAATCGTCAACCTTACCGAGATGATGCGGCAGCGCCCCACAGCAGCCGGCGCCCTTCGCGACGACGACCTCGACGCCGTGGCGCGTGAGCAGCCGTATCGTCGCCTCGTTGATCGACGTGTCGATGACCGACTGAACGCAGCCATTGAGTAGAGCAACGCGCATCTTGCGCGCGCCTTGCGCGGCGAAGACCTGCGGCGCATCGACGCTGGAAACAGGCGGAAGGCTGGACGGCGCCAGCGCGAACGGCGCCGCGAGTCGGCGCGGCAGGAAGCGCGCCAAGGGACGGATCGCCGCCGCGACGCGAAACAGCGGTCGCGCGAGAGAAGGACGCGGCAAGACGAAAGCGAGCGCCGCGCGCATGGCGCGCTCCGTGACAGGTCGCGCATATGTCTTTTCGATATGCGCCCGGGCGTGATCGACGAGATGCATGAAATGCACGCCCGAAGGACAGGTCGTCATGCAGGAGAGGCATGACAGACAACGATCGATGTGAAGGGCCGTGCGCGCATCAGCCGGCCGCTCCTTCTCGAACATCTCCTTTATGAGATAGATGCGGCCCCGCGGCCCGTCGAGTTCGTCGCCGGTGAGAAGATAGGTTGGACATGTCGCCGAGCAGAATCCGCAGTGCACGCAGGCGCGCAGAATCTTCTCCGTTTCCGCCATGTCGGGATTGGCGAGCGCCTGCAGCGAGAAAAACGTCTGCATCGTCTCTTAAAACTCCGCGCGCATGCGGCCGCGCTCCAAAATATGCGCCGGATCGAAGCTTTCCTTGACGCGGCGCGTCAGCGCGGCGAGCGCCGCCGGTTGTGGATGGAAGACGTCAACCCTCGCGCGAGCCTCCGCGCTCGCGCGGATCAGCGTCGCATGGCCGCCGCTGGCGTCCACCGCGCTGCGCACGACGGCGGCATACGCGTCAGGCGCAGTCTCGAGGCACAGCCAGATCAGTCCGCCGGCCCAGTCGTAGAAATGCGCGAGCATCGGCGCGCCCGCGCGGCGGATGCGCTCGACGACCGCGAAACCTTCGCTCGGCGCGACGGAAATGCGCCAGATTTGGCCGACCTTGGCGGCGACGGGCGCGGCGTCGCGCAGCCCTCGCCACAGCGTCTTCGAGTCGCGCGCGTCGAGCGCCTCAAATCTGAGGCGCCCGCTCGCCAGTCGCGCCACGAGATCGTCGCGGCGCGCCGTCACGGAAATGGCGGGACCCTCAAGGCGAATGGCGGCCGCATCGGCGTCCAGCGCCAATGCGGCGCCTGCCGGCAGCATTGCGAGCGCTGAAGGCTCACAGGGCGTCGCGGTGGCGCGGCGCAAGAGCGCGAGGCTCTCCGCCTCGTCGGCGCCGATCGCCAGCAGCGTGCATTCGGTCTGCGGCTTGGGAAGCACCTTGAGCGTCAGCTCGGTGAGGAGCGCCAGCGTGCCGTAGGAGCCGCAGACGAGTTTCGACAGGTCGTAGCCGGTGACGTTCTTCATCACGCGGCCGCCGGATTTCACCTGCTCGCCGCGACCGGTGACGCAGCGGAACCCGAGCAGATGATCGCGCGCCGCGCCCGCCTTGATCCGCCGCGGCCCGGCGGCGTTCACCGCGATGGCGCCGCCGATCGTGGCGCCGCCGATCGTGGCGCCGCCCGTTTCTGCGCCAAACAGCCGTCCATAATCCATGGGCTCGAAGGCGAGCTGTTGACCCTGCTGGTCCAGCAGCGCTTCAATCTCGCTCAGAGGAACGCCGGCGCGCGCCGAGAGCACGAGTTCATCGGGCTCATAGAGCGTCACGCCGGTCAGCGCGGCTGTGGAGAGCGCCTGCGCTTGCGGCGCGAAGCGGCCGAGCCCCGACTTGGAGCCGCCGCCGACGATCGCGCAGCAGTCGCCTTTCGCTTTCGCCGCGCAAATCGCGTCAACGGCGTCCGCTTCGTCGCGGATTTCGAGCGTCGCGCAAGCGGAGCGCATCGCTAAAATCTCGGCAGGTTGGGAAAGGGCATTTTGCCGCCCGAGACATGCATCATCCCGAGTTCAGCGCAACGATGCAGCGTCGGAAACACCTTGCCCGGATTGAGCCGTCCCTCCGGATCAAAGGCGCATTTGAGCCGCATCTGCTGCGCGAGATCCACCTCGGTGAACATCTCGCCCATGAGGTCGCGCTTCTCGACGCCGACGCCATGTTCGCCAGTGAGAACGCCGCCGAGCGAGACGCACAGGCGCAAGATGTCGAAACCGAGCTTTTCGGCGCGTTCGATGTCGCCCTCTTTCGACGCGTCATAGAGAATGAGCGGGTGGAGATTGCCGTCGCCGGCGTGAAACACATTGGCGACGCCGAGGCCCTGCGCCTTGGCGAGCCGATCCATGCCGGCGAGCGCTTCCGGCAGCCGCGCCCGCGGGATCGTGCCGTCCATGCAAAGATAGTCGGGCGCGATGCAGCTCACCGCCGGAAAGGCGTTTTTGCGTCCGGCCCAGAACTGCAGCCGCTCGGCCTCGCTTGTCGAAGCCCGTATCGTGGTCGCGCCTTCCTCGCGCGCGATATCCTGCACGACGCCGACGAGATGATCGACTTCAGCCTGCGGCCCATCGAGCTCGACGATGACCAGCGCTTCGGCGTCGAGCGGATAGCCGCATGGCTGGAAGCGCTCGACCGCATGGATCGTCGCCTTGTCCATCATTTCGAGGCCAGCGGGGATGACGCCGCGCGCGATGATCGCGCCGACACAGCGCGCCCCTGCCGCGACGCTCGCAAAGCCGAGCAGCAGCCCCCGCGCGACGGGCGGCTTTTGGAGCAGCCGCACCGTCACCTCGGTGACGACGCCGAGCAAGCCTTCGGAGCCGGTCATCAGGCCGATGAGGTCGTAGCCCTCGCTGTCGAGATGCTTGCCGCCGAGCCGGATGAGGTCCCCGCCCATCAGCACGACGTCGAGCCCGAGAATGTTGTTGGTCGTCAGGCCGTATTTCAGGCAGTGAACGCCGCCGGAATTCTCGGCGACATTGCCGCCGATGGAACAGGCGATCTGCGACGACGGATCCGGCGCATAATAGAAGCCCTGCGCTTCAACGGCCTTGGAAATCGCCAGATTCTGCACGCCCGGCTGGACGCGCGCGCAGCGGTTTTCGTAGTCGATTTCGAGAATGCGATTGAACTTGGACATGCCGAGAAGAATGCCGTCCTCGAGCGGCATCGAACCGCCGGACAGCGACGTGCCGGCGCCGCGGGGCACGACCTTGACGTTCATTTCGGCGGCGAGCGCCATAATGGCCCGCACCTGCTCCACGCTCTCTGGCAGCGCCACGAGGAGAGGGAGCGCCCGGTACATAGTGAAGGCGTCGCATTCGTAGGCGCGACGCGCGACCTCGTCGACGATCAGGCTTTCGCGCGGCAGTATGGCCGCAAGGCGCGCAATGAGTTCATTGCGCCGCGACATAATCGCCGGCTCGGGCTTCGGCATGAGAAGCGTCATGGACTCGCGCCTCCAACGCGAGCGAGAGCGCTGCTGAACCTGCAGCAATCCGCCTAAGCGGAGCATGGACCTTGCTCCGGGCTACGCCCTATCTCCGAACCGTTTAGAGGAGCCTCGAATTGCCCGCAAGCATGGCCCGATCGCGCAACCATTAGAAATACGCGGATTTCTGGCGCTTTTCATTAATCCGCCTATGCTAGGTGAGATTGATCGCACGCGGAAACACGGGCAGAAGGGAAATGACCAAGACCATCCTCATCGTCGAGGATAACGAGCTCAATATGAAGCTCTTTAACGATCTCTTGGAAGCCAACGGCCATGCGACGCTGCAAACAAAGAGCGGCTTCGAGGCGCTATCCCTCGCGCGCAGCCATCGGCCGGACCTGATCCTGATGGACATCCAGCTGCCCGAGATCAGCGGTCTGGAAGTCACCCGCATGCTCAAGGCGGACGATGATCTGCGCGCCATTCCCGTCATCGCGATCACCGCCTTCGCGATGAAGGGCGACGAGGAAAAAATCCTGCAGGGCGGCTGCGAAGCCTATTTGTCAAAACCGATCTCCGTGGCGAAATTCTTGGAAACGGTGAATTCATTTCTCGCAGAGAAGCCCTGAGAGCTCTGTCGTCACATGAGCGCGCATCCCCCTCATTGACGATCTGCCCGCGAACGACCGCGCATCTTGCAGCCGATGACGGCTCCCTGGCGACCGTCTGTGGGCTGGAGGCTGGCGCAGACGACTTAATTGCCAGACCCGTCGATGGTTCGGCCATGGCGGAGCGGCGGCCCTCGCTGAGCGGGCTTGCAGGCGACGCGCGGCTGAACTATACAGCGCGCGACGACGTCAAGCCGTCCGGCCTCCCCCAAGAGGCGTCCGAATAGATCGGGGCCATAGCTCAGTTGGGAGAGCGCTTCAATGGCATTGAAGAGGTCGTCGGTTCGATTCCGTCTGGCTCCACCACTATCCTAATTCGCTGTTTTAAAGTGGCTTTTCGAAGAAACCAACGGAATGGTTCTCGACAAATCCCGGACTTGGCCCTAGCCGAATCGCAAGTACGCCGCGCAGCCTCTGAACCTGGCGGCCGGTCTCGGCGTGGGCAAATTGTTCTCGCGTCCAAACAGGTGATCCCGCGACGAAACCCCGGCGCGAGAGACCCGCTCAAAGACGCTCACCAAATGGACGAACTGAATCCGAAATGCGTTCTCAAAGATTGGGTTGGCGCCGATCTCGCGACAACGGTAAGCCCGCGAATGAGGTCGAGTGACGCCCGTCTGCGCACAGGACGACGCTTCCAAAGAAAAGGACATGCAAAGTGAAATCACGACTCTCCGTTGCGACGGCCCTGTCTTTGCTTTGCTCGGGTTGGGCCTTCGCTGAAGATGCGCCGGTGACATATCAATGCGAGGTTTCGGCTCAACAGAGCGACTCAAGCCAGTCCGCGCCATTTTCCATCGAGATAAGAGGGGCAGCGGTGAAGCTCAGCAACGTCAGCGCCCTCGACGGCAATTTTTCCCTCATTCGAAAGAATGACGCCTATTACGTCTTTAAAAATAAGAAGAATCAGGGAGGCAACATCAACCGTTCCAACGGCGCAGTGGAATTATATGCCGTGAACGCCGCTTCCCATGAGATGACGGTCTCCATCAACGGCGCGTGTGTCGAACAGAAGTGACCTAGCATTTCGAGCCATCGTGCTCCTCTCCGCCCGATCTGATTTGCGATGCTCTCCTGAAGCTGCAAGGGAACCAATCCCGATGCTGGCGGTTCTAGTTCCGCGTTCTTGGATCAGCCATGCAGGGAAGACCACAGGCGACATCGCACCCTCCTGAGCGAAGCTTGCTGCCGAAGCTCGAAATAGCCTTCCGCGTCAATGGCGTGGAACGCCGCGTGGCCCTGCGGCCGTGGACCACCCTCCTCGACGCCCTTCGTGAACATCTAGACCTCACCGGAACCAAGAAGGGCTGCGACCACGGCCAATGCGGCGCGTGCACGGTGCTCATCAACGGACGGCGCGTCCTTTCATGTCTCACGCTCGCCGTGATGAAGGACGGCGCCGAGATCACCACCATTGAGGGATTGGCGCAAAATGGCGAGCTGCATCCGCTTCAGACCGCCTTTATTGCGCATGACGGCTTTCAATGCGGCTACTGCACGCCCGGACAGATCTGCTCGGCGGTGGGACTGATCGCCGAGGGCCGCGCCAAGACGAGCGATGAAATCAGAGAATCGATGAGCGGCAATATTTGTCGCTGCGGCTGCTATCCCAACATTCTCGCGGCGATCGAGGCGGTCATGCAAGGATCCGAGACATGATCGATTTTGATTATGTTAGGGCCAGCGACGTCGGCGACGCTCTTAGCCAGATTACGAAACACCAGGCTGCGAAGTTCATTGCGGGCGGCACCAACCTCATCGATCTGATGAAGGAGAACGTCGAGCAACCGACGCGATTGATCGACATCACGGGGCTGCCGCTTAACGAAATTCAGGAGACGCAAACAGGGGGGCTGAAGATCGGCGCTCTTGTACCCAACAGCGACCTCGCCTATGACCAACGCATTACAAGGCGCTATCCCCTGCTCGCGAGCGCCATTCTTGCGGGAGCTTCGCCTCAACTGCGCAACATGGCGTCGACCGGCGGCAATTTATTGCAGCGAACGCGTTGTCTCTATTTTTACGACACTGCGACTCCCTGCAATAAGCGACGTCCAGGGTCGGGCTGCGGGGCAGCGGAAGGCTTTAACCGCATGAATGCGATATTGGGTTGGAGCGAATCCTGTATCGCCGTGCACCCTTCCGACATGTGCGTCGCGCTTTCCGCGCTTGAGGCCGTGGTTCACGTCGCGGGCCCCAAGGGCGAGCGCGCGATCAAATCCGCCGATTTTCACCGTCTGCCGGGCGACACGCCCGAAATCGACACCAATCTTGCGCGTGATGAAATCATAACGGCGATCGAACTGCCATCCGAGGACTTTTCCCGCAATTACAGCTATCTGAAGATCCGGGATCGGTTGTCCTACGCTTTCGCGCTTGTTTCCGTCGCTGCTGCTCTGAAGATTGAAGCAGGCGCGATTAAGTCCGCGCGCCTCGCATTGGGCGGGGTCGCCCATAAACCATGGCGCGCGCCTGACGCCGAGCAGGGTCTCGTGGGCGAGCAGGCTGGTCGAAAGGCGTTCTGCGAAGCAGCCGATATCATCTTGCAGGGCGCTGTCGGCTTTGCCCATAATCGCTTCAAAATCGAACTTGCACGGCGGGCGATCGTCCGCGCCCTTGAGCAAGCAGCCGCCGGAACGCCGCAGTCCCAATCCGTGAAAGTGATCGTTTAGGTCCGCGCTATGTCTGTTGGAACGAACGGCATCGGAAAGCCGGTCTCGCGAATCGATGGTCCGGCAAAAGTCACGGGCCGGGCGAAATACGCCGCTGAATTCAGCGCGCCCGACCTCGCCTATGGCTTTGTGGTCTCAAGCGCGGTCGCCAAAGGCCGAATTAAAAGCATAGACCGAAGCGCGGCGCTCGCTGTGCCCGGTGTGATCGAAGTGTTTGCCCACGACAACAGGCCCTCCCTCCCCTCGTCGCATGAAAAATATACGGACCAAGTCGCCGCGCCTGGCTCGCCCTTCCGCCCGCTTTACGACGGCGAAATTCTGTTTTCGGGACAGCCCGTGGCGCTCGTCGTTGCGGAGGAGCTCGAAGCTGCGCGCTTTGCCGCGAGTCTCATCGACATCAATTATGAAACGCAAGAGGCCGTCACCGATCTCGATACGCAGATCGACAAAGCTTTCGAGCCGCCGGAGAAACGAGCGCCGGAGTGGAATCCATCTCCGCGCGGAGATGTCGACAGCGCCTTATCGCGGGGGCCAAACCTTATTCGGAAGGAATATCGCACACCGGTCGAACATCACAACCCGATGGAAACCTTTGCGAGCACGGCGGTTTGGGAGAACGACGGCCGCCTCACGGTCTACGATAAAACGCAGGGCGCGCCGAATTGCCACGAATATTTGTGTAACGTGTTCGGCCTCGCCAAGGAAAAAGTCCGAGTTTTGTCGCCCTATGTGGGCGGCGCCTTCGGAGCAGGCCTCAGGCCCAACTATCAGCTGTTCATGGCGGCGCTCGCCGCCATTGGCCTCAAGCGCTCTGTCAGGGTCACGCTGACGCGGCAGCAGATGTTCACGCTTGGCTATCGTCCGCAAACACTCCAGACGCTAACGCTGGGAGCCGAGAACGATGGACGATTGGTCGCCGTGAAGCATGATGCGATCGCTAATACGTCTCGGTTTGAAGACTACCAGGAGCCCACCGTCGTTTGGTCTGGCGCGCTGTATCCATGCGATCACTCGACGGTCACATCGAGGCTTGCTCGGCTCGATCTCTTCACGCCTTGCGACATGCGGGCGCCCGGCGGCGCGGTCGGCATGTATGCGCTTGAAAGCGCCATGGACGAACTCAGCTATGCGGTTGGCGTCGATCCTTTGGAACTTCGCCTCAAAAACTATTCCGAGACGGATCAGAACTATGGCAAGCCAATCTCAAGCAAGGCGTTGAGGGATTGCTACCTTCAAGGCGCCGAGCGTTTCGGCTGGTCCAAGCGTCGGCCCGAGCCGCGTTCGATGCGCGAGGCGCGCGAACTGATCGGCTACGGCATGGCGACGGGGATTTGGGAAGCGTTTCGCGTGCCGACGAGCGCGAGGGCGATTCTCGCGCCTGACGGGACATTGGAAATCGCCTGCGCGACGGCCGATATTGGCACTGGGACATATACGATTTTGGCGCAGATCGGCGCCGAGATGCTCGGCCTTCCGCTCGACAAGGTGATCGTAAAGATTGGCGACTCCGATTTGCCGAGCGCGCCTGTCGAAGGCGGATCCTGGACAGCCGCCTCTGCGGGCTCCGCGGTGATGGAGGCCTGCGACGGCCTGCGCAAGGAACTCCTCAAGCGCGCCGGCGCAGTCAGCAACGCGCCGCTCAGAGGCGTCGATCTGGCCGATCTTACTTGGGTGGATGGCGAAATCCGGATGACCAGCGACCCCTCGCGCGCCATGCCGCTGTCGGAAGCGCTGCTCGGTCTCAACGAACCCATTACGTCGGAAGTATCGTCGACGCCAGACGAGCGGGTCTTGCAGGATTATTCGCATTACGCGCATTCGGCGGTGTTTGCCGAGGTGCGGCTCGATGAGGAGCTTGGCATGCTGCGCGTCGCGCGCGTCGTCAGCGCGGTGGCCGCGGGCCGCATTTTGAATCCCAAAACGGCAAGGAGTCAGATCCTTGGCGCCGTGGTTGGCGGCATCGGCATGGCGCTTCACGAAGAGACGGTGATCGATCATCGATATGGTCGGTTCATGAACCACAATCTCGCCGAATACCACGTGCCGGTACATGCCGACGTCCACGCCATCGACGTTATTTTTGTCGACGAGCAGGAGCCTCGGCTGAACCCGCTCGGCGTGAAGGGCGTCGGCGAAATCGGCATTGTCGGCACGGCCGCCGCGATCGCCAATGCAGTCTTTCACGCCACCGGCGTGCGCGTCCGCGATCTTCCGATCACCATCGACAAGCTGCTCGCGCTGAGGCAGCCCACGAACAACCACGCAGCGTAAATGAATTATGTCCCAGACCCCGGCCGGCCGCGAGACGCGCTCACGAGCGCCCGCAGGTGGCTTGAGGAATTCGGACAGGCGGCGTTGGCGACCGTCGTCTCCACCTGGGGTTCGTCGCCCGTGCCGATCGGCGGCCAAATGGCCATCGGTCCAGACGGACAATTCGAGGGCTCGGTCTCCGGCGGTTGCGTCGAAGCGGAAGTGATTACCGAAGCGGCGGACGTTCTGACGCGCGACAAGTCGAGGCTGCTGGAATTCGGAGTCGGGGAAGAGCTGGCGTGGAGGGCAGGCCTTCCCTGCGGCGGCGCTATCAGCATCTACGTCGAGCCGCTGCGTCGAGAGCGAGATTCAGCATTTCTGGAGAGAGTGCTTTCAGCGCGCCGCGCACGGACGTCGCTTGCCGTGCTCACGACGCTTGCGACCGGCGAGCGGCGCCTGTTCGACGCCGAGGCGCCGATGTGGGCCGAGTTCGCCCAATGCCTGGTTTCGGGTGAAAGCCGGCTTCTCTCTCTCGGCGATGATCCCGTCTTCTTGCATGCGCTCACCCCGCCCGTTCGCGTGGTCATTGTCGGCGCGACGCATGTCGGCCAGGTGCTTGCTGAGCTGACGAGTCGCATTGGTTACGACGTCGTCGTCGTCGACCCGCGCGCCGCATTTGCGAGCGCCGACCGCGTGGGCGATTTCAAGAATCTCACCGACTGGCCTGGGATCTCGCTGAAGTCCCTGGGGCTTGACCCAAGGACCGCGGTGGTCGCTCTGACCCACGCCGCCGCCATTGACGATGAAGCGCTCATCGAGGCGCTGCGCTCGCAGTGCCTGTATATTGGCGCCCTGGGCTCGACACGGACACACGCCAAGCGCCTGCAACGTCTCGCCGCCGCAGGCTTCAACGATACGGAGCTGGCGCGCATCAGCGCCCCGGTCGGACTGCCGATTGGCGCGAAGGGACCGGCTGAGATCGCCGTCTCGATTCTCGCGCAAATCGTCAAAGTCGCGCGCGAAAAGAGGCACGTGTGAATATTGCAGCTGTGCTCTTGGCTGCTGGAGCCTCGAAGCGTTTCGGAGAGAACAACAAACTTCTTTCTGACCTTGGCGGGAAGCCGCTCATCCGCAGGGTGGCCGAAGCAGTCGTCAGCAGCGGCGTTGAAGTTGTCGTCGTTACCGGCTGCGATCGCCCGCAGATCGAAAAAGCTCTCGAAGGCTTGACGCTACGTTTTGCACACAATTTGAACTGGGAAAGCGGCATGGGAGAGTCGATCGCCGTCGGCGTAATGGCGCTCGGCCAGCAAGTTCAAGGGGCGTTTGTCGTCCCGGGCGATCTGCCTTTTTTGACATCGGATCTGATCAAAGATCTGATGGCCGTCTTTATGGAAAGCCGCGGCGCTTTGATCACCTATCCGACCACGTGCATGGGCGAGCAACGCAACCCTGTTTTGTGGCCCCGACGATTCTTCTCCTCTCTGGCGGCGCTCTCTGGGTCGCTGGGCGCCAAGCAATTGCTTAGGAACTGCGCGGGTTCTCAAAAGCAGGCGCACGTATTTGATGAAAGCGCCTATGCCGACATTGACGCGCCCGCGGATTTGGAAGCCGCCCGTTCGCGATTGAACGTTGCGAATCCTTAAGAGCTTTTACGCGGCGCAGAATTCGTCATGCAAATGGGCCACTCTTAACAGCGCGCGCGGCGATAGATAGAGCAGCCGCGCGACTGCGTCCGGGCTTTGATGCACCTCAAAGAGCCGCGACCTTGATGTGTGCGGCTCAAGGAATATGTTTGCAGCGTTAGCGGCCATCAAGCGATCAACCTCCAAGACGACATTCGGCGCAGGATGGTTCCGGCGCCGCCGAGACAGCAGGCCCAGTCATGCCCTATGAGCTCTATTATTGGCCCGGCATTCAAGGACGTGGAGAGTTCGTCAGGCTCGTGTTGGAAGAGGCCGGCGCCAGCTACATTGATATGGCGCGTGAGCCAAACGCCGAGGCGGCGCTTGTAGCTTTTCTCGAACGAACGGATCTTGTCCATCCGTCATTCGCACCGCCGTTCCTTAAAGTCGGACATGTGGTCATCGGACAGACCGCCGCAATATTGCTTTATCTCGGCGATCGTCACGATCTCGCGCCCAGCGACGCGGCGCGCAGACTTTGGGTTCACCAAATTCAGTTGACGATCGCTGATTTGGTCGGCGAGGCTCACGACACCCATCATCCTTTAGGCGGGGATTTGTACTATGAAGAGCAGAAACCCGAGGCCTCACGCAGAGCCAAGTGGTTCCGTAAGGAACGGATACAAAAATATCTTGATTGGTTCGAAACGATTCTCGCACGCAATCCCGATGGCGACTCGCATCTCGTCGGCGATGCCTTGAGCTACGCCGATCTTTCCCTGTTCCAGGTTCTGGAAGGCTTGCTCTATGCGTTTCCCAAGACAACGAAGGCCCTTCTCGCCGAATCGCCGCGCGTGTCAGCTCTTCGCATGACGGTCGCGCAACGCCCGCGCATTCGCGCATACCTCGATAGCGATCGCCGGCTGAAATTCAACGAGCAGGGGATATTTCGTCACTATCCTGAACTCGATGGCTGATCAGCGGGGGCAGTCCTCACACGGATCTTAGATCGATCGCCTCGCCCTATATGCTCACCTTGTCCGCGCATGCAGCTCGGGTTCGGCTTGCTTCTTGGAGAGATGCTGATGGGTGAATTAGCCTCAATTCTCGATACGCAGCTTTCGGCGAGCGCTCACGGCGCCTTGAGCGATCGTCTTTTCGAAACCCGCAGACTTTCCATCGAACTTGCGGCGCCGCTCAGCGCCGAAGACATGGTCGTCCAAGCGATGGAAGACGCCAGTCCGACCAAATGGCATCTCGCACACACATCATGGTTTTTTGAAACCTTTGTCTTGACGCCGTATCTGACGGACTATCAACTATTCGATGAGGCGTTCAACTATTGCTTCAACTCCTACTATGAGCACCAGGGGCCCCGGCAACCTCGGCCGAAGCGCGGACTTCTCACCAGACCGTCGCTCGATCGGGTTCTCGCCTATCGGGAGCATGTTGACTTGGCCTTGGCGCAACTCCTCGCAGAGCAAACCAACGCGCCGAAAGCATTGTTCGATACGCTCGAGGTCGGAATCAATCACGAGCAGCAACATCAGGAGCTTATGCTCACAGACATCCTCTCGCTTTTCGCTGCAAATCCCCTAAAGCCAGCCTACCGCCCGACCCAGCCCCGCTCCATTCCGGCGCCATGTGAGCCGCTACGCTGGATCGATTTTGCCGGCGGCGTCTTTCCGATCGGTCACGGGGGGAAGGGTTTTGCTTGGGACAATGAGGGTCCCCGCCACGAAGTGCTCCTGCGCCCGTTTCGGCTTGCTGACCGCCTGGTCACAAATCGCGAGTGGTTGGCGTTCGTCGCCGACGGCGGGTACGAGACGGCGACCCTATGGCTGTCCGACGGCTGGGCCGCGATCCTGCGCGAAAACTGGCATGCGCCACTCTATTGGGAGTCTCGTGACGGAGAGTGGTTTGAGATGTCGCTCGAAGGACTGCAACCACTGAACCTCGATGCGCCGGTTGCACATGTGAGCTACTACGAAGCCGACGCTTTTGCGCGCTGGTCGGGCAAGCGATTGCCGACGGAATTTGAATGGGAGGTCGCGGCGGCCGCGGCGCCAAAGCAGGGAAATTTTCTTGAAACGGCGGCACTGCATCCGCGACCGGCTGAAGTCAGACCCAATGGATCGCTTCGTCAGATGTTCGGCGATGTCTGGGAATGGACCCAGAGCGCCTATCTGCCCTATCCGGGCTATCGCGCCCCTGAGGGAGCGCTGGGAGAATACAATGGCAAGTTTATGGTTGGTCAGCACGTGTTGCGCGGCGGCTCCTGTGTAACCCCGCAAGATCACGTCCGCCCGAGCTATCGCAACTTCTTTTATCCGCATCAGCGTTGGCAGTTTTTGGGCCTACGCCTCGCTTCGGAGATCGCCTGATGTCAGAGGTGACGGAACGCTCGGCGCCGCTCGTGCGGCAAGCGGACGACTTCGCTTTTAGCGTGCTCGAGGGCCTGTCCCGGCCAAAGAAGAGTCTTCCCTGTCGCTTCTTTTATGACGCTAAAGGCAGCGCGCTTTTCGAAGACATCACGCGCCAGCCCGAATACTATCCCACGAGAACTGAGGTTGGGATTCTTACAGCCAATGCGATGCAGATGCTCGAGGGAGCGGTCGCAGAGACGGTTCTCGTCGAGTTCGGCTCCGGTTCGAGCATCAAGACGGAAATCTTGCTCGGACATATGCCGCGTCTACACGCCTATGTGCCGATCGATATCTCGGAGAGCGCTCTCACGGATGCTCGAGAGCGGCTGACGGCGCGATTTTCCGGACTCAACATTCAGCTTCTATTGGCTGATTTTTCGCATCCCATCGAGCTTCCTCCCGAGCTGGCGGAACGGCCGAAGCTGGGATTTTTCCCTGGATCGACGATCGGCAATTTCGTCCCTGCGGAGGCGACGCAGTTGCTACGCGCGATGCGAGAGACGCTTTCGCCGCGCGGAAAGCTGATCATCGGCGTCGATCTGAAAAAGGACGTCCGCCAACTTGTTGCAGCTTACGATGATGCAAATGGGGTCACCGCCGCATTCAATCTCAATCTCCTTGTACGCATTAATCGTGAACTCGATGCGACATTCGATCTTCAAGCCTTTCGCCATGCGGCGACCTACGAGCCCTTCGAAGGACGCATTGAGATGTATCTCGTCAGTTTGAAGGATCAGGACGTCTGGGTGGCGGGAAGAAAAATTCGCTTCCGCGAAGCGGAGACGATTCACACCGAAAGCGCTTACAAATACACGACCGAGGAGTTCCATCTGATCGCGCAGGCGGCGGGGTGGACCCCTCTGCGCGTGTGGAAAGATGAACTCAATCTATTCAGCGTACATGAATTGGTCGCGCCTTGAGCGGAGGACGACACAGACGGGATGAGCCGAATGCCCACGACGGTGGTGAGCGAAGCAGAGCAAAACGCTTGGCCAGCATTGCCCTACTTCGCCTGGCGAGAGACCTGTACGACTCTGCATCTCTGGACTCAGATCGTCGGCAAGATCCGGCTGTCGCTGACTCCTTGGCAAAACCACTCCTGGCACGTTGCGCTTTATGTGACGACGCGTGGCCTCACAACGTCGCCAATCGCATATGGCGCAAGCATCTTTCAGATTGATTTCGATTTTATAGACCACGTGCTTAGTATAACGACGAGCGATGGCGACGAACGCCAAATGCAGCTCCGATCTCAGACTGTCGCCGACTTTTACGCGCATCTTTTCAGCAGGCTCGAGGAGTTGAGCATTTTTGTGCGCATCAATGAACATCCCAACGAGATACCTGATGCGCTTCCCTTCACCGCGGACCGGATTCATGCCGACTACGATCCTGTTTATGCAAACTGCTTTTGGAGATTGCTTGTGCAAGCCGATCGCGTCTTCAAAACCTTTCGCACGGGCTTCGTTGGCAAGGTCAGCCCTGTGCATTTTTTTTGGGGCAGTTTCGATCTGGCGGTGACGAGGTTTTCCGGTCGCGGCGCGCCGCGCCATCCCGGGGGCGTTCCAAATCTTGCGGACGCCGTTGTGCGCGAAGCCTACTCGCATGAGGTGAGCAGCGCGGGCTTTTGGCCTGGCGGCGGCTCGATCGATTTTCCCGCTTTCTATTCCTACGCCTATCCCGCGCCGCCGGGATTCGAACGCGCGCCGGTAGGACCCGAGGGCGCATTTTTTAGCCAGGATCTCAAGGAATTCATCCTGCCCTATGACATCGTGCGAAAAGCTGAAGATCCGGATGCGACGCTCCTTCGCTTTTTGCAAAGCACATATGACGCTGCCGCCGACGCCGGCGGATGGGACCGCATGGCGCTCGAATGTCCATTAGGACATGTCGGCGTCCCGCGGCCCATTCGCGGATAAGGCGTTCTACCGATCCGCGTGCGACTTTCTGTTCTTTCACTCGGATCTGGGACCCCGAGCCGGTCCTCGCTCGCCCTTGCCGCGGCATGTCGGCACTCGATCAAACCATGGCTTTGCGCTAAGCTTTCCTTCGATTCACGAATTCATTCGTCCGCCGACCGATGGAGATCTTAAATGCGGCATTCTCTTCCACGCAGGCTTCTCGCTGAATTTCTTGGGACTTTTTGGCTCGTGTTCGGCGGGTGCGGCAGCGCGGTGATTTCCGCCGGCTTTCCACAGCTCGGCATTGGCTTCCTCGGCGTGGCGCTCGCCTTCGGGCTCACGGTGCTGACGGGCGCTTACGCCTTCGGCCCCGTGTCTGGCGGCCATTTCAATCCAGCGGTGACGCTCGGCGTCGCGACGGCCGGCCGCTTCTCCTGGAAGGACGTCGGACCCTTCTGGGTGGTGCAGCTTCTCGGCGCGACATTTGCGGCTTTCGTGCTGCTCAAGATCGCTCAGGGCAACATTGATTTTTCACTCGCCAATGGCTTTGCCGCCAACGGCTATGACGAACATTCCCCCGCTGGATACACATGGCAGTCTGGCCTTCTTGCGGAAATCGTGCTGACGGCGTTTTTCCTGCTTGTCATTCTGGGCACGACGGAAGGTCGCGCGCCGGTCGCCTTCGCGCCAATCGCGATCGGATTGGCGCTGACGCTGATCCATCTGGTCGACATCCCCATCACCAACGCTTCGGTGAACCCTGCACGTTCGACAAGCCAGGCGCTCTTCGTCGGCGGCTGGGCCCTCGAACAACTTTGGCTGTTCTGGGTCGCGCCGCTCGTCGGCGCCGTGATCGGGGGGCTCATTCATCGCTTTACCCTTGCTGATGAATGAGTGACGCGAACCGCCGCGATCACTTGCGTGAAAAGCAGCTGATCCGAGACGCATTCAGTGGACGCTCGGCTTCGCCGCAGCGTCCCTGACACACTTCTTCGTGAAGCTCGTCCGGGCTGCGCCTGCCAGTTTCTTTTCAGCCGCAGCGGCGTCGCAGGCGCTTGCAGCGGCGTCTCTGTCGCACTTTTTCATGAAACTTTTCAGCGCTGCGCCGTGCAGCTTCTTTTCTGTCGCCTTGGCGGCGCAGTCCGGGCCAGCCGGCGTTTGAGCGATAGCAGCAGCCGAAACCAAAGCCCCAGCGACGCATATACCGGCAATCAAAATTCTTACCGACATGTTGTCCTCCCGTAGCTTCAGCGAAGAGACCAAGTTAACGATGACGACGCGATCTGCTGAGATGACCTGAGCCCATGCAGACCGCAGGCGCCGACGACGTCAGCGCTCCGCGAGCGCATCAGCGGCGTCGCTGTCTTCGCTCGCTCGCGCTTCCGCTAAAAACAACGCCCTGTCCGTTTCCAGCCCCTCCAACAGATCGCGGAACCGGTCGGGGAGCGGCTCTCGAAGAACGTCGTCGTAGGTTTGCCGTAGCAATTCGGCGATTTCATCGCCGACTTTTTGGCCATACATTGGGGACCGACGCATGTTACGCCTCCACTCGCCCACAGCGGACGTGAGAGCGTCGACTTAGGTTGCGGCCATAATGTGAGCGACGCGGTCCCGGTGGGCCTGCATCAGGCGATTTGTAAAATTCATGGTAAATTAGACACAAAGCATTCTGCTTAATCGGGCCGCCATTACCATCTTCAGAGCCCGCAGCCGTTCGCATGCCATCTTGTGAGCGTTGAAGGCGCAGCGATTTCTGACCGCTGCTCAAAAAGCCACGTCCGAGTATGTAATTTCAATATCGATCATTTGGCGCTATCCTTGCGCGACAGCGTTAGAGCGTTGTTTTCTCTCTCGGAGGATCGCGTATGTGTCAGGCGTGTGGCTTTGCCGATATCGTTCATGGCGGCAAAATGCGCCGCAGAGCCTTTGTCTTCGGCGCCGCTGCGGCGGGCGCGCTGACGGTCGTTGGAAGCGCGAGCGCCCAGGGCCGAAAATCCCAGTCAAAACAAGCCAAGCCGAATAGGGCGCCGCCCAAGCCTGAGAACGTGATGAGTCCGGACGACGCGTTGGCGCGCCTGATGGAGGGCAACAAGCGATATCAGAAGGGCGCCGCACGACGGCACGACTTCGTCGCGGAACGCGAGGCCCTCGTCGGCGGACAGAACCCCTACGCTGCGGTTCTCAGCTGCGCGGATTCGCGGATCGCGCCGGAATACGCCTTTGACAGTTCGCGCGGAGATTTATTTGTGGTTCGCGTCGCCGGCAACTTCGCCAACCCGGACAATATCGCGAGCTTGGAATATGCGGTGGAGGTGCTGAAGACGCCTGTGATTCTGGTGCTCTGTCACGAAGCCTGCGGCGCGGTTCAATCGGCGATTTCCTCAATACAGGATCATACGACTTTGCCTGGCCACCTTCCCTCGCTGGTCGCTGCTCTGGCCCCTGCGGTCAAAGCGGTCGCTGGCCGCCCAGGCGATCAATTAGAAAACGCGACGATGGAAAACGCGCGGCTATGCGTCGAGACGCTCAAGTCCGCAACGCCTTTGCTAAGCGCCGCTTTCAACGAAAAGCGCTTCAAAATCGCGAGCGGAATTTACCGGCTCGGCGACGGTCGGGTCGATCTTTTTGCGTGAGGCTGAAGAGCTGACGCTGGCTTATTGGCGCCGGTCACGAAACGTAACGTCGATGGCGGCGCAAGAACGTCAGTTGATCCGAACGGCCGACCGCGCCTGCTATGAAGCGAGAATCTGCCGATCGATCTGCGCAATCGAAGTGACGCCCGTCAAAGTCATCGCCACGCGCATTTCTTTGGCGAATATCTCGAGCATATTCTCGACGCCACCCTGTCCGGCCGCAGCCAGCGCATAGGCTGCGGCCCGCCCGAGCAGGACGCCCTTGGCGCCGAGCGCCAGCATGCGCACCACGTCCAGTCCGGACCGCACGCCTGAATCGACGAATACTTCAAGGTCGCTTCCGACGGCGTCCGCAATCGGGGGCAAGGCTTTGGCTGTCGACAGCGCCCCATCGAGCTGCCGTCCGCCGTGATTGGAAACGATGATCCCATTCGCTCCGAACCGCACGGCGTCCCGTGCGTCCTCAGGATCCAATATGCCCTTAAGGATCAAAGGCCCCTTCCAGAACTCGCGGATCCATTCCAGGTCCGACCAGCTGATCGACGGATCAATGTTTTTTCCAAGCCAGCCGATGTAGTCCTGCAGTCCGGTCGCCTTGCCGAGATATTTTGAGATGTTGCCGAGATCGTGCGGTCGTCCGCGGATCCCGACATCGAGGGCCCAAGCGGGCTTTGTCATCGCCTGCAGTACTCGCCGCTGCATGGCGTAGGGTCCCGACAAGCCGGAATGGGCGTCGCGGTAGCGCGATCCATGCACGGGCAGGTCTACCGTAAAGACAAGGTTTTTCACGCCCGCACGTTGGGCGCGCTCCAACATCGACTGCATGAAGCCACGATCTTTGAGCACGTAGAGCTGAAACCAGATCGGCTGCGGGCATTGCGACGTAACTTCTTCGAGCGAACAGACCGAGAGCGTCGACACCACGCAAGGAACGCCCTTGTTCGCCGCGGCATTGGCCATCTGAACCTCGCCTCGACGGGCGAACAATCCGGTCAGGCCCACAGGCGCCAGGATCACCGGAAGCTCAGAAGCCTGACCGAACCACGCCGTCGCGAGACTGAGGTCGGAAACGTTCTTCAGCACGCGCTGTCTGAGGTTCACCGCTCTCAAATCAGCGACATTGGCCTGCAGCGTGTCTTCGGCGTTCGCGCCGCCATCGATATAATCAAAGAGGAAGCGCGGCAGCTTGCGCTGCGCGACCTTTCGATAATCCGAAGCTGACGAAACAATCATTCGATTCTCCAAAGCTGGTCGGGCGCTGGAGCGTGAGCGCGAGCCTACGCCTGAACGCACAGGCGCGCGTCGAGGGTTGACGCCTTCCGCTTTGATCGCAGGAGCGCGGCGCATCGTCAAACCGATCTATCGCCTTGGACGCTTGCCGCTTCGTCACAGATCAAGAGCGCTTCGCGTGCGAACTGGCCTGTATCGCAAATGGAGGGATTAGCAACACGCGGCGCGCGGCGCGGCGGCGGCGGCGTGCCGCTGCGCGTGATCCATGAGAAGATTTTGGACAAAGCTCAGTTTGTCTTTCACGACCGGGGAAATCACGAAGGGATAGATATCTGGCTGCCCCATCGATCGGTTGATGTTGTTCAACGCGAACGAAATGTCCAGCCAACTATCGACCATCTCATTAATGTCGGGATAGCCGTAGGGATCAAAATCGACCCGCGCCGGAGAACCGTCATCCCGCCGCACGACGAGCCCTGCGCTACGACCGGTTTCGAGCGTGTCGACGATATGGAGATAATGCGCGAAGGTTTCCGCAAAATCTTCCCACGCATGACAGGAGGCGTAGGCGCTTATGTGCTTCTGTCGCCAGTCGGCTGGCGGCCCCTCTTCATAATGTCTCTTGAGGGCGGCGACATAGTCTTCCCGCTCGTCGCCAAAGAGTTCTCGAAACGGCCAAAGATGATCGGCGTTCGGCACGATACGATCCCAATAATAGTGGCCGATCTCATGCCTGAAATGCCCAAGCAAGGTACGATAAGGCTCACCCATCTCATCGCGCAGTTTTTCCCGGATGGGGTCGTCCGCTTCCTTCAAGGCGATCGTAATCAGGCCCGAGCTATGGCCCGTCAGCACCGGCCGTTGCGATGGCTCCTCCGCCAAAAAGTCAAAGACGAGCGGCTCGCCATCATTCTCGGACGCCGTTGGCGCAGGAAGATTCAGTCTGATCAGGCTGTAAAAGAGCCGCCGCTTAGCGGCTTCGACTTTCTGCCAGGCGGCGCGGCGCTTGTCGTCCGACAAGTCAGGCACGGTTCGATTGTGCTGGCACGCAAGGCAATACGCCGAGGGACCGCCCTTCTCGACCATCCAATTACATCCGTGCAGCTCCCAGTTCTTGCAGAAGCGATATTCGCGGGTTCCGTCAGCGAGCGCGCGCCATCCGTTACCGACGGGTTCGACTGCGGTCATTTCGCCATGCGCCGGCAAATAGCCAAGCGTGTGCC
Source organism: Methylocystis sp. L43 (assembly GCF_015709525.1). GTDB lineage: Bacteria > Pseudomonadota > Alphaproteobacteria > Rhizobiales > Beijerinckiaceae > Methylocystis. Next base: position 92,075 of record NZ_JADNRA010000036.1, read on the forward strand.
CGCAACTTTCGCATTTGGTGTTCTCAAAAAGTATGCTCTGGCGGCAAACTTGGCATCGAAAGGCTTTCATGAAGGATCTTTCCCAACCGCGCTTGGCGCCTTAACTGCGCTGCAGGCGGAATGTTCCTGGTCAAGACAGAGCGGCGGTGGTCGCTCGGGAACTCGGTCTTCCGCGGCATCCTATCTGGCGCCAGTTGAATGCGCAGCCCGTATTCACCTGCTAGGCTTATTGCCGTAATTTCGGACAAAACCGTCATTTTGGCGGCTCGTCAGATTGACACTGCGCGGCGCGGCCCCGCTAAACTCCCGGCAGTGGCCCTGCGTTAGTTCTTGAGAGAATGACGCTGAAACGAGACGCTGATTAACGTGTCGATCCAGATCGCCCTTCACCATATCACCCACTACAAATATGACCGCCCGGTCGCGCTCGGTCCGCAGATCGTCCGCCTACGCCCGGCTCCACATTGCCGCACGAAAATCTTGAGCTATTCGCTCAAGATCGCGCCTTCGGAGTATTTCATAAACTGGCAGCAGGATCCGCACGGGAATTGGCTGGCGCGTCTGGTGTTCCCCGATAGCGCGAGCGAATTCAAGATTGAGGTCGACCTGCTGGCGGATCTCGCCGTTTATAATCCATTCGATTTCTTCATCGAGCCTTATGCCGAAGAATTCCCGTTCGCTTATCCGGACGAACAGAAAATTGAGCTTGCCGCCTATCTTGACCCCGAGGACGTCGGGCCTCTGACGGAAGACTTCGTCCGAAGCCTTCCGCGGCAAAAAATGCGGACAATTGATTTTCTCGTCGAACTCAACGCGCGGCTGCACCGCGACATTCGCTACGTCATCCGGATGGAGCCTGGCGTGCAGGCGCCGGAAGAGACTCTCGCGCTGGGATCGGGTTCGTGCCGCGATTCCGCTTGGCTTCTCGTTCAGATCTTGCGCAAGCTCGGTCTCGCGGCGCGTTTCGTCTCTGGATACCTCATCCAGTTAAAAGCCGATGTCGATCCGATTGAAGGCCCGAAGGGCACCGATCACGACTTCACGGATCTGCACGCTTGGGCGGAAGTTTTTCTGCCCGGCGCTGGTTGGATCGGTCTCGACGCGACGTCGGGACTGTTCTGTGGCGAAGGTCATCTGCCGCTATGCAGCGCGCCGCACTATCGCTCCGCCGCGCCTCTGTCGGGCCTCGTCGAGCCCGCCCAGGTCGAATTCGGTTTCGAGATGCGCGTCGATCGCATTAACGAGGCGCCGCGCATCACCGCGCCATTTTCCCATGACGCATGGCGCCGGCTCGACGCCCTGGGCGAAAAGGTCGACGCCGATCTTGGCGCGCTTGACGTTCGCCTCACCATGGGCGGCGAGCCGACATTCGTCTCGATCGACGATTTCGAATCCTCCGAATGGAACACGGCGGCGACCGGCCCCACTAAGCGAGAGCGGGCCGACGACCTTATTCGCATGCTGCGCGAGCGCTTTGCGCCAAACGGGTTTCTGCATTACGGCCAGGGCAAATGGTATCCGGGTGAAAGCCTGCCGCGCTGGGCCTTCGGGCTTTACTGGCGCCGGGACGGCAAGCCGATTTGGTCGCAGCCGCAACTGATCGCCGAGATCGCCGAGCCGAAAGGCGCGACCACGGCGGAAGCGGAAGTCTTTGTGCAGGATCTTGCCGAGCGTCTCGGGGTGGGCGCCGAACATGCCTTGCCGGCCTACGAAGATCCCGCGCATTGGATGGTCAAGGAGAGCGTCCTCCCGATCAATGTCGACCCCGCCGATCCCAAGATCGACGATGCGGAGGAGCGCTCGCGCATGATGCGGGTGTTCGAACGCGGCCTGAGCAAGCCGACGGGTTTCGTCCTGCCAATTCAGCGCTGGAACGCGCGCGCCGAGTCCCAGTCGCGCTGGACCTCGGAAAAGTGGACGCTTCGCCGCGGAAAACTCTTCTTGGCGCCGGGCGATTCGCCTATCGGACTGCGGCTCCCGGTCGCTTCCTTGCCCAAGCTGCCCGAAGGCGAATATCCGTTCATCTATCCGCAGGATCCCTTCGCGCCCCGCGAGCCGCTGCCGGAACCCGGACATTTTCGCCGCGTTCAAGGCGGCGGGGCGACGTCCGGGGGTCACGCGCGCCAGGACGTGCACGAACAGTCCATTGTCGAAGGCGCCGTGCGCACCGCCTTCACCATCGAACCGCGAGACGGCAATCTCTGCGTGTTCATGCCGCCCGTCGAAACGCTCGAGGATTATCTCGAACTGCTCGAGGCGGTGGAAGAGAGCGCCAAAGCGACCGGGCTGCCGCTCTATATCGAAGGCTATCCGCCGCCCGACGATCCGCGCCTCGAAGTGATCAAGGTGACGCCTGATCCTGGCGTCATCGAGGTCAATATTCACCCGGCCGCCACATGGCGGGAGGCCGTCGAAACGACGACCGCGCTCTATGAGGACGCGCGGCAGGCGCGGTTGACGACGGCCAAATTCATGATCGACGGCCGGCAGATCGGCTCGGGCGGCGGCAATCATGTCGTGCTTGGGGGCAGAACGCCCGCCGACTCGCCCTTCCTGCGCCGCCCCGACCTTTTGAAGAGTCTGGTGCTTTATTGGCAGCGGCATCCCTCATTATCCTATCTGTTCTCCGGACTCTTCATCGGCCCGACCAGCCAGTCGCCCCGCGTTGACGAGGCGCGGCACGACTCGCTTTATGAACTGGAGATCGCGCTGGCGCAGGTGCCGTCTTCCGGCGAAGGCTATGTGCCGCCGTGGCTCGTCGATCGGTTGTTCCGCAATCTTCTGGTCGATGTCGGCGGCAACACCCATCGCGCCGAGATCTGCATCGACAAGCTCTATTCGCCCGACGGACCGACCGGGCGTCTCGGGCTCGTCGAATTCCGCGCTTTCGAAATGCCTCCGGACGCCCGAATGAGTCTGGCGCAGCAGCTGTTGCTACGCGCGCTCGTCGCCTGGTTTTGGCGGGAGCCGCAGCACGGCGATCTGGTGCGCTGGGGAACGGCGCTGCACGACAAATTCATGCTGCCGCATTTCGTATGGCAGGACTTCCTTGGCGTTATCGATGATTTGCGCCGCGCCGGCTACGCCTTCGAAGAGGAATGGTTTGAGGCGCAGCGGGAATTCCGCTTTCCGCTCGCTGGAAGCGTCGAGCACGGCGGCGTTCATCTGGAGATCCGCGGCGCGCTCGAACCCTGGCATGTGATGGGTGAAGAAGGCGCGAACGGCGCCACGGTGCGCTACGTCGATTCGTCGCTTGAGCGCCTGCAGGTCAAAGCGAAGGGCCTCGTTCCGGGCCGGCACATGATCGCCTGCAACGGACGCCGTGTCCCGATGACCAGCACCGGAGTCCCCGGCGAGGCGGTGGCGGGCGTTCGCTTCAAGGCCTGGCAGCCGCCCTCCGGCCTGCATCCGACGCTGCCGGTCCACGCGCCATTGACCTTCGACGTGATCGACTGCTGGAGCAGGCGTTCGCTGGGCGGCTGCGTGTATCACGCGACGCACCCTGGAGGCCGCAATTACGACGCCTTCCCCGTCAACAGTAACGAAGCCGAAGCGCGGCGCTTGGCGCGATTTGAGGATCATGGGCACACGCCCGGGCCTGTCGATCCGCCGCGCGAGGAGCCAGGCCAAGAGTTTCCGCTGACGCTGGATCTTCGGAGGAGCATTGTCCGCTGAGCGCCCGATTGAAACGGACAAGGCGTCGCAGCGCGTTGCCGCCTGGATCGCTCAGTATGCGCCGATGCGCGACGCGCCGGATGAGCTTCTCGATCGTGATGGATGTCCGCGTGCGCACTGGCTCCAGTTCCTCGAATCGCTCGCCGCGTTCGGCGATATCGGCCTTGAGCAACGCTTCGCCGCGGCCGGCCGCCGCATCGACGACATGGGAATTTCCTACCGGGTCCACGGAGAAACCAAGGAGCGCAGTTGGCCGTTAGGGCGTTTGCCGCTTCTGATCCCGGAATCAGAATGGCGCGATATTGCGACTGGCGTCGCACAGCGCGCCGAACTTCTCGATCAGATCCTGCATGACGTTTACGGCGAGGCGCGGCTTGTCGCTGAGGGCGCCCTGCCGGCCGCAGCCATCACGGGATCGCCGGACTTCATACGACCGATGTGCGGAGTCGCGCCGCCCGGCGGACGCTGGCTTCGCTTTTACGCCGCCGATATCGGGCGCGGGCCAGATGGCGCCTGGCGGGTGCTCGGCGATCGCGCCCAGGCGCCTTCGGGAGCTGGTTACGCCTTAGAAAATCGGATGATCCTGTCGCGCGCTCTGCCGAGACTCTATCGAGACATGAACGTCGAGCGCCTCGCGCCGTTTTTCCGAGAATTCCGTGCGAGCATCTCCGGCGCGGCGCAACGCGTTGATCCGCGCATCTGCCTGCTGACGCCTGGCCCTTGGAGCGAGACCTATTCCGAACAGGTGAATCTCGCCCGCTATCTCGGCCTTACGCTGGTCGAAGGCGAAGATCTCGTGATGAGCAATGGCAAGCTGCATGTGCGCACCATCGCCGGCTTGAAGCGCGCCGATGCGATTTGGCGTCGCGTCGACGCTGACTGGTGCGACCCGCTGGAGCAGAACGCCGCGTCGCGTCTGGGCGTCGCTGGGATGTTCGAAGCCATCCGTCGCGGCGCCGTTGTCGTCGCCAACATGCCCGGCGCCGGTCTCATCGAATCGCGCGCGCTGATGAGTTTCCTGCCGGAGCTGTCGCAACGCCTGCTCGGCGAGAACCTCAAACTGCCCAATGTCACGACGTGGTGGTGCGGACGCGAAAGCTCCCGAAATCAGGTTGTCGAGACCTTGAGCGACTACGCGATCAGCGGGGCGTTCAGCGACAGGCTCCCGGGATTTGGCGAACGTCGTGAGGCGCTCGGTCATGCGCTCTCCAGCGAGGAGCGCGCGCGGCTGATCGACGCCATAAATCAGCGCGGCGTCGACTATGTCGCTCAGGAACCGGTCAATCTCTCCACGACGCCGGCTTGGGCCGACGGCAGGCTGACGCCGAGACCTTTCGCCTTGCGCGTGTTCGCCGCCGCGACGGCTGACGGTTGGACGGTGATGCCCGGCGGATTCTGCCGAGTCTCCAACCGGCTTAATGCGCGCGCCGTGTCGATGGACGCCGGCGCGCAATCGAGCGACGTCTGGGTGTTGACGAGCCATCCGATCGAATGGTCGACGCTGCTGCCGTCCGACGAGGATCCGCCGATCGTGCGCGCGCTCGGCAATCTGCCAAGCCGCGCCGCCGATAATCTATTCTGGTTGGGACGTTATCTTGAGCGCGCCGAAGCGACATTGCGCGTCGTGCGGTCGCTCGGGACGCGGCTGGGCGAACTCCAGCACATCGATCTGCAAGGGCGCCAGTCGATCGAACGGCTTGCGCGACTGCTGATCGCCTGGGGCGCCGCCCCCGAAGACATGCCGGACATGGACCCGACGCAGATCGCATGGGCGGCCGCCGCAGGCGCCGACAATTACGGTTCAGCGCTCTCTGTCGTGCGCTATGCAAGACGCGCAGCCTCGATCGTGCGCGAGCGCTTGTCCCAAGATGTCTGGCAACTCATCGGACGTATCGAGACACGCCTGACGCGCGCCGGCGCCGGCGTGATAACGGAGCCCGAGGCGCTCGAAATTGTGGAGCGTTCGCTCCATACGCTGGCGGCGTTGTCGGGACTGATCGACGAAAATTTCAATCGCGTCGCCGGCTGGAGCTTTATCGATCTTGGCCGAAGAATCGAACGCGCCATCGGGACGTGCCGCTTCGCCCGGCAATTTGCCGGCGACGATGCGACGGTCGAGACGCTGGACGCTTTGCTCGATCTGCTCGATTCGCAGATCACCTATCGCTCCCGCTACATCGCCGGCGCTGCTCTGGCGCCCGTCCTCGACATGGCCATGCTCGACCCGTTCAATCCGCGATCCGTCCTTTTCCAGGCGATGCGTATCGACGAACATCTCGCCGCGCTGCCGACTCTGCGCGACGATGGCGTCATGGAGCCGCCGCGGCGACTCTCCGTCAAGCTGCGCGCCGAGCTGGAGTCGGAAGATGCGCGCCGCTTGGACGCCGCGATCATTCTTGGGTTTGAGCAACGCCTGATGTCTCTTGCCGACAAAATCGCCGAGCGTTATTTCACGCATGGCGCCGATGGCGCCGCAAATTCTCAGCCGTCGCGGATCGCGTGATTTACGACATCGCCCATCGCACGATCTACAAATATGACGCGCCGGTCGCTTCGGCGCGCTGCGCGATGCGCCTGATCCCGCGCAATGATCGCGGCCAAACACTGCTGTCTCATCGAATTGAGCTGTCGCCATCGGCCGAAATCCTCAATGAGAGGATCGACTTTCACGGAAACCGGGTCTGCGAAGCGCGCATTCTCAAGCCTCATACGAGGCTGCAAATCGCCCTTGCGGCGCGCGTCGCGGTCGAGCGGGCGCCGCCGCCTGCGCCGGCGCTGACGCCGGCTTGGGAAAACGTGAGGAATGCCGCCTACGCGGCCGACTCGCTCGCCGCGTCCTCTCCCGCCCATTACATTTACGCAAGCCGCTTTGCGCCGCTGTTCGATGCGGCGACACATTATGCGCGCGAGAGCTTTTCGCCCGGGCGGCCTATTCTCGAGGGCGCCATTGACCTGACCCAGCGCATCCACGCCGACTTCGCCTACGATCCGGATGCGACGCATATTGCGACGCCGATCGCGCAGGCGTTCGAACGCCGTCGCGGCGTCTGCCAGGATTTCGCGCATATCATGATCGCGGCGCTACGCGGTCTCGGTTTGGCGGCGTCCTATGTCAGCGGCTATCTTCGCACCTTCGCCGCGCCAGGCCAGGCGCGACTGGAAGGCGCCGATTCAACCCATGCGTGGGTGTCTGTCTGGTGCGGACCGGAATTTGGCTTCTACGACCTTGATCCGACGAACGCCCTTGTCGTCGGCAACGACCATGTCGCCATCGCCATCGGACGCGACTATGCGGATGTTTCGCCGATCGACGGCGTGATTATCGGCGCCGGCGATCAAGATTTGGATGTCAGCGTGGATGTGAAGGAAGCGGCGATTTAGCAGGACGCCCTGCACCGCTGTCTTTACACAAGCGCCTGTTCCTTCACCGCGATACGCTGCGCGCGAATCCAGTCATAGAGCGTCTGCATGCCCGCGCCGGTCTTGGCGGAGACTTCGACGATCTCAACATCCGGATTGACGCGGAGAATATTCTCCCGCGCACGCTCCATCGAGAAATCCAGATGCGGCAGGAGATCGATCTTGTTGAAGATGACGAGCTTCGCGGCGCTGAACATATGCGGATATTTGAGCGGCTTGTCTTCGCCTTCCGTCGTCGAAAAGATGACCGCCTTGGCGTGTTCGCCGAGATCGAAAAGCGCCGGACAGACGAGATTGCCGACATTTTCGATGAAGACGAGCGAAGCGACGCTCGGCTTGAGTTCGGAAAGCGCGCGCGCGATCATTTCCGCGTCGAGATGGCATCCGGTGCCGGTGTTGACCTGAACCACCGGCGCGCCCGCCGCGCGAATGCGTTCGCCGTCATTCGACGTCGCCTGATCGCCCTCGATGACGAACAGCGGCAGTTCGCCTGAGAGGTCGGCGATGGCGCGCTCCAGCAGCGTCGTCTTTCCCGCGCCGGGCGAGCTGACGAGATTGAGCGCCACAATTTCGCGACCCGCGAGCCATGCCCGGCATTTGGCGGCGATCGCGTCGTTCTTCGCGAGAATGCGCGTTTCAAGTTCGAGACGCCGGTGGGACTCCTCGTGCGCGTGATCGTGATGTCCATGATCATGCGCATGCGCGTGGCCGTGCTCATGCCCGTGCGCATGATGATCATGCTCATGATGATGCTCATCATCAGCATGATGATGCGCGCCATGAAAATGACCGTGGCCATGGTCCCCATGTGAGTGGGCCGCGCCGTCATGCTCGGGCAGCGCCGCGATCTCCGCGCGCACGCCGGTCTGCAGATTGGTCATCGTAGTCCCCTGCCCTTGGCAGCCACAGCTCGTGCACATTATGCAGCCTCTTCGACTTCGATGCTTTTGATGTTCAGCTCTTCGCCGCGCAGGCGCTGAAACTGGCGAGAGCCGCAAGGACACGCCGACAGCATGTCGGGCGTGGGAAATTCCGCGCCGCAGACGTCGCAGCACGCCTCGGCGTCGACTTCGCGGATGTCCAGCGTCGCGTCTTCAACCGGCGTGCCTCGGGCGACTTCAGGAAAACAGAACGCGACGGCCTGCGGCTCGACGCCCGACAATGTGCCGATCTCGAGCGTCACCCGGCGCACGCGACGCCCTTCCGCGGCCTGCGACGCCAGTTCGACAATGCTGCAAACGATCGAGAGTTCGTGCACGTCGGCTCCTTTAGCAGATGCGCGGCAATTGCTCGCCGACCAGCATGTCGACGATGCGCCGGCCGCCGAAAATCGTGCGCATGGTGACGCGACCAGGCTCGCCCGCGACGACGCTGCCGATGACGGCCGCCTGTCGGCCCAGCCGATGCGCCCGCATGGCTTCGAGCGCCTGTTCGGCCTCGTCGGGCGGGACAATCGCGACAATCTTGCCTTCATTGGCGAGATAGAGCGGATCGAGGCCGAGAATTTCACAAAAGCCGCGCACCTCATCGCGCAGCGGCGTGACCGCCTCGTCGATTTCGATGGCGACCTGTGCGGCTTCGGCGATTTCATTGAGCACGGTTGCGACTCCTCCCCGCGTCGGATCACGAAGGAAACGCGCGTTCGGCGCCGCATTGAGCAGGCTTGCGATAAGGCCCTGCAGCGGCGCGCAGTCGCTCTCGATCGGCGACTGCAACGCCATATCGCCGCGCGCCCCAAGAATTGCCGCGCCATGATCGCCGAGCAGGCCGTTGACGAGCACGGCGTCGCCCAGTCTTGCGCGATGCGCGCCAAGCTCGACGCCGGCGGCGACGACGCCAACGCCTGTCGTGGTGATGAACATCTGGTCGCAAGCGCCCTTGTTTACGACCTTGGTGTCGCCGGTGACGATCTTCACCCCGGCCTCCTGCGCCGTCGCCGCCATGGACCTTGCGATCTGCCGCAGAAAATCGATCGAGACGCCCTCCTCGACGATCACCGCGCAGGAGAGATAGAGCGGAAGCGCGCCGCCCACGGCGAGATCGTTCACCGTGCCGCAGACCGCAAGCCTGCCGATGTCGCCGCCGGGGAACACCAGCGGGTCAACAACAAAGGAATCAGTCGTGAAGGCCAGCCGGTCGCCATGTTGCGCGAGGTCCAGGAGATCGATGCGCGCAGAATCGTCGAGCGACGCCAGCAGCGGATTGTCGAAGGCTTCGACGAACACGTCGTCGATCAGATCTTTCATCGCCTTGCCGCCGCCGCCATGCGCCAGCGTGACGGTCGGCACATGCACCTTGCCGCGCGAACGCCGGGGCGGGAAGGAGACCATGTTCATGCGACGCTCGCCTCCGCTTCGTCGCGTCCTCGCTTTATGCCGCCATATTGGTAATAGGCCGCGCAAGCGCCCTCGGACGACACCATCAGCGCGCCGAGCGGCGTCTCCGGCGAGCAGGCGCGGCCGAAAACCTTGCACTGCCAGGGCTTGATGACGCCTTTGAGGACTTCGCCGCACTGGCAGGATTTGGGATCGGCTATTTTTGCATTCGGCACCGCGAATTTGCGCTCGGCGTCAAACCCCGCATAGGCGTCGCGCACTTTGACGCCAGAGTGATCAATCGATCCGAGCCCGCGCCATTCGAAGAATTCGCGCAGTTCATACACCTGCGCAACCGCCTGCAGCGCGACAGAATTGCCTCCTGCCGGCGCGACCCGCGCATATTGATTTTCGATCTCGCAGCGTCCTTCATCGATTTGCTTGAGCAACATCCAGATTGACTGAAGAATATCGAGAGGCTCGAATCCCGCGATCACCATCGGCTTTTTGTAGTAACGCGCGATAAATTCATAGGGCGCATCGCCGATCACCATGGAAACATGGCCCGGTCCCAGAAATCCGTCGAGCCGCAGATCCGGGCTGTCGAGAATCGCCTTGATCGTCGGGACGATGGTGATGTGATTGCAGAAGATCGAAAAGTTCTTGATCCCTTCACGCTCCGCCTGCAACACCGTCAACGCCGTCGACGGCATGGTGGTTTCGAAGCCGATGCCGAAGAACACCACCTCGCGCGCGGGATTTTTACGCGCAAGCGCCAGCGCATCCATCGGCGAATAGACCATGCGCACGTCACAGCCGTCGGCCTTCGCCTGCAACAGACTCTTGCGTGAGCCCGGCACGCGCATAGCGTCGCCGAAGGTTGTGAAGATCACCTCCGAATGCTCGGCGATGGCGACGCAATCGTCGACGCGTCCCATCGGCAGCACGCAAACAGGACAGCCGGGTCCATGCACGAGTTCGATGGACTTCGGCAGCATCCCTTCGACGCCGTAGCGGAAAATCGAATGCGTGTGCCCGCCGCAGACTTCCATGATCTGCAGCGGCCGATTTTCATCGCGTCCGATTCGCGCGAGCAGCCGCTCGATCTCCTTGACCAGGAAATCCGCCTTCGCCCGATCGCGAAATTCGTCGACATATCTCATGCCGCGACGTCCTTGCTTATGGCCGAGCCGCGATCGTCGGCGAGCAGCGTGTGAACCAGGTCCCACAGTATGTGATAGGCGGCGACGTGACACTCCTGGATGCGGTGGACGGACGTCGTCGGCACGACAAGACAATGATCGCAGGCCCCCAACGCCATCTTGCCGCCGTCGCCGCCGCTAAAGCCAATCGTCGTCAGACCCATTTCTCTCGCCTTGGCGAAGGCGGCGATGAGATTCGCCGAATTGCCGCTGGTGGAGAGGCCGATAAGCCCGTCTCCGGCCCGGCCATGAGCGATGATCTGGCGCACGAAAATGTGCTCGAAACCTACGTCGTTGCCCACGGCGGACGTCATCGCCACGTCGGCGGTGAGATTTATCGCTGCAAGCGCTGGCCGACCGGCCGTGATCGGATGGAGGAATTCGACGGCCACATGCGAGGCGTCGCAGCTCGAGCCGCCATTGCCCATGGTGAACATTCTGCCGCCGCGCCGATAAACGGCGGCAAGCGCCTTCGCCGCGTCGAGTAGGACCGGCGCCTGCTCGCCGAAGAAACTCGCATTGGTCTCGCGCGACTCGCGCGCCTTTTCGGCAATCGACTGCATCAGGCTCGCGTCAACGGCGGCAGGATCCTGCTCTTGGCCATGCAGGAACGGATACAGGACCTCCAATGCGCTCTTGCTGGTCATGATCCCTATTCCTCGGCCGCAACTGCGTCGGTGAGCGTTTGCATAGTCTCAAGTTCGGCTTGGAGTTCGCCAAGCTCTTGCAGCAATCTGAGCGTCTCCGCCGCCTCCGCTTCGTTGATCCGGCTCATCGCGAAACCGACATGGACGAGAACCCAATCGCCAACGCACGACTCGACAGGATGCGTTTCATCCACGATGCAGCTGATGTTGATCTGCCGGCGCACCCCGCTCACGTCAACGGTCGCGACGAGATCGTCGGCATTGTCTATGCTAACGATGCAGCCGGGGATGCCGAGGCACATGCGCCGTCCTTTCCATCTCTTGTCATGTCGGTTCTCATCAGATGCGCGGCGCCGATGGCGGCCTGACCCAGCGAGAGCCCGCCATCATTGGCGGGCGCGTCAGCATGTGTGAGCACCGTGAAGCCAGCCTCGCACAAACCGTCGTAGACGCTTTCGAAAAGCAGGCGGTTCTGGAAGCAGCCGCCCGACAGCGCCACCGTTTCAAAGCGTCGCGCAGCCGCCAGCCGCACGGCGACTTCAGTGATTGACTGCGCCAGACCGAGGTGAAAACGGCGCGCAATGATCTGCGCCGAAACGCCCTGCCGCAGATCCTCGAGAATAGCGCGCCACAGGGGCGCCGCGTCGATGTCGATGAACTCGGACTCGGAAATCCTCAGCGAATAGCCGCGCGTCTCGTTTGGCGCCGCCGCCGCAAGCGCCTCGAGCCGCGCCGCGGCTTCGCCTTCGTAGGCCTGACGGTCGGCGCAAACGCCGATCGCGGCGGCGACCGCATCGAACAGCCGTCCGCAAGAGGAGGCTAACGGCGAATTCAGGCCTTGTCCGATCATCCGGTCGATCGTCGCAAGCGGCTTGCCGTTCAAAGCGCTCCAATCGCCAGACCCAGAAGGCGTCGCGTCGAACGCGCCTGCGGCCCTAAGATGCGCATAGAGGTTTCGCCAGGGTTCGCGCACCGCCTGTGCGCCGCCGGGCATGGCGACCGGCTTCAACCGCGCCAGCCGCTCGTAGCCGCTATAGTCGGCGAGCAGGAATTCCCCGCCCCATATCGCGCCGTCATCGCCAAAGCCCAATCCATCGAGCACGACGCCGAGCGCTGGCGACGCATCGAACGAGCGCCCGTTCTCGGCAAGACAAGCGGCGACATGGGCATGATGATGTTGAACCTCGATCAGCGGCGCGCCGCGTCTTTCGGCCTCTGCACGTCCGATTTTCGACGACAGATATTCCGGATGCCGGTCGACGACGATCGCCGAGGGCGCATGATCGAACAGGCTCCGATAGAGGGCGAGGTTCTTTTTATAATCATCTAACGTCGCCGCGTTCTCGAGATCGCCCTGATGCTGCGACAGGATCGCCTGACCGTCCTTGGCCAGGCAGAAGGTCGCCTTCAGCTCCCCGCCCATCGCCAACAGGTCGGGCGCCTTCTCGAAGCCGCTCGGCAAGCGCAGCGGCGCAGGCGCGTAGCCGCGGGCGCGCCGAAGAACGCGCGCTCGCCCCGCCATGACCCGCACGACCGAGTCATCGACCCGATTGGCGATGTCACGATCATGCGTCAATGCGAAGGAGGCGATTTCGGCAAGCTGTCGGTACGCCTCCGCGTCATCGACGACGGCGGGCTCGTCCGAGATATTGCCGCTCGTCATCACGAGCGGAAGATCGAACTGATCCATCAATAGCAGATGCAGCGGCGTCGTCGGCAGCATGAAGCCGAGCGTGGCAAGTCCAGGCGCAACGGCCTCAGGCAGGCGCTCGGCGCCAGTCGCACGCAGCAGCACGATCGGCGCCTCAACGCTTGTGAGCGCGCGTTCCTCGACCGGGTCGATCGCGCAGTAGCGACGGATAACGGCAAGATCCCGCGCCATCAGCGCGAACGGCTTTGCGTCACGACGCTTCAAACGACGCAGGCGCGCGACAGTCTCGGCATTCGTCGCATCGCACGCGAGATGATAGCCGCCCAGTCCCTTAACGGCGATGATGTCGCCTCGCGTGATAAGCCCCGCTGCAATCTTTACCGCGTCGGCGTCGCCATCGCGCGGAACTTCCGCTTCACCGAATGCAACCAGCGATGCAGTCGGCCCACACGACGGGCAAGCCACAGCTTCGGCGTGAAAACGGCGATCGATCGGATTGCGATATTCCGCCTCGCAGGCCGCACACAGCTCGAATGGCGCCATCGTGGTCGTCGCGCGATCGTAGGGTATTGCCGTCACAATGCTGAGGCGCGGTCCGCAATGGGTGCAATTGGTGAATGCGTAGCGATAGCGGCGTTCGTTTGGATCGCGCAGCTCCGCCGCGCATGCGCTGCAGAGCGCCGCGTCCGGTGCGACCTGGGTGCGTGCGGGTCCGCCGACGCTTTCGGCGATACGGAACTCCTTTGGCAGTCGGCCGCTGTAGTATCGCCTTTCGATGCTGTCGATATGCGCGAGCGGCGGCGGGTCTCGTTCGATTCGCCGAAGCAGCGCAGCTACGCGCGACGGGTCGCCGCTGACGCGCAATAATACGCCCTCGCCGTCGTTGAGGACCTCGCCGGGAAGCCCTAGTTCGCGCGCCATGCGCCAGACGGTCGGGCGAAAGCCGACCCCCTGCACACGCCCGCGCACCCGAAATTCGAGCGCCTGCGATGGCTCTACCGCCGCAAAACTCATGATCCCTGTCAGTCTCACATATTGCTGATCTTGATATAGCGCCAGAGGTCCTTCGCATTCATGATCAGCAGTCCGAGGATGATAAGCCCCAGGACGATGCCTGTAATCTCCCATCCGCTCATGACATTTCTCCATTTACCGGATGCGCGGCGCTAGCGCGATCGCGTTATGTTACGCCGCCATCATCTCCTCAATCAGCTCTTCGACGGTCTCCGCAGCGACAGCCACCGCCGCCGTGACAGGCTCGCTCAAACCCATGACGCCTTCGTCGTCACCGAAGGTCAACGGCTCGCAGGCGACCAGCAGGACGCGCCGGCAAGTGCCGCCGAGCGCCGACACCAGACGAAGAACCTTCGCGGGATCGAGCTCATGCGGCGAAAGCGCCAGCTCCTCGGCTATGGGGTCTCCCGCCGGGATTGGATCGGGCTTAACCACTGAGACGACGCCCGGCGCTTCCCCCCGCTGCGCCGCATCGACGAGAATCACGGCGTCGTAGCCATCCATCAGCGCGTAGGTGAGATCGATTCCGCAAATGCCGAAATCAATCACCCGTACCCCGTCCGGGAGCGTCCGCCGTGAGAGCCGGCGCGCCACTTCGACGCCGAAGGCGTCATCGCCATTAAAGATGTTGCCGACGCAGGCGACAAGGATCGAGGTCATGGTCCATCTCCCGCGGCAATCGGCTCGATCTCCTCCTGACTGAAAAAGAACCGATGTCCAGGAAAGCCCGCTGCGCCGAGATCTCGGCCCGGATCGTCAATCAATGTCACCGCGACATGGATCCGGTCCTCGAAATCCCGCTCGATCGCTTCGACGATGGCGATCTTGTCTTTGAGCGCGATATCCATGATGTCGCCGCCCGATTTTGGGCGTAGCCGCACGTGGGCGCCGACGCATAGGCTGCGTCCGCTCTCCAGCAGCGAGACGAGGCGAGGCTTCTCATGGTCCCCGCCCACCGGCGGCGGTTCAATTTCGCTGGCCTGAGACTGGTGATTGCGCATGACGCCATGAAGCCGCGCCATGTCCTCAGCGGTCAGAGCATGCGTGCGCTCCAGAAGCGCGCGCGCACGGGCGTCGACGGACGCCATCTCGCGTTTCTCGGCGTCGGTCATCGCGAGAATACGAAGCGTGAGGATTTCATCGATCTCAGTGCCGTCGAACAGGTCGCCGGGACTTTCGGGCGCGATCGCCGGATGATCATAGAGGATGATCGGCGAAGCGAGCATGGCGCTATTGTCTTGACCGCCAACCAGCACCGGGAAGGCGCCGATATTTCGGCACTGCCCGGCGGCCTCTCGCAAATCGTTGGGAGGATCAAGCAACGAGACAAACGCGCCGTCTTCGACCGTGAGGATTGCATGCGTCGAGGTAAAGGCGCGAAGTTGCGCGGCTGCGCGTTCCTCGCGAACCGCGCCCGTAAGCGGCGTGACGTTCTCGATCCCGATCGTCAGCTTCCACAACTCGGGCGCCAGCCTCTCCGCCCTCGCCTCAACCACGCCCTGGATCTCATGCGAGGTGCGAAT
Organism: Methylocystis sp. L43; assembly: GCF_015709525.1. Taxonomy (GTDB): domain Bacteria; phylum Pseudomonadota; class Alphaproteobacteria; order Rhizobiales; family Beijerinckiaceae; genus Methylocystis. Next base: position 107,522 of record NZ_JADNRA010000036.1, read on the forward strand.
GAGAACGGCGGCGACGCAGCCGTCTGCGCCGCGCACCGGCTCAATTTCGCGCGCGCCTTCGAAGTGGAACGGCAAGACAGTCGCTACCTCTTGAACATCTGCCGGCCGCAGCGGACCTAAGGCGATCTCCCGTTCGATCGCCTCCTCCCAGGCCAGCAACTCCCGACCGTCGACATTGAAGCTCGGAACGCGCGTCAGCGCCGGCTCGCCCTCTTCCGGAAGCTCTCGCGTCGGCGTCGCTAGCTGTCCGACCTCGCGCGTCATGACCTGCAGGAATCGAAAATGGACGTTGAACGCCGCCTGCTCTCCACCCCGCAAGAGAACCTGCGTCTCCATGCGCGAGGCGTCGCCCTGCTGATCGAACGCCTTAGGAAAGACACCGCCGATCGTCCAACGCTGACGATTCTTTATTGACGATGGCCGATAGGGATAAAGGATGTAGCCCTCGTAAAGAACGGCGTTGGCGATCGCTCTGATGGAACCGAGTTTCATGTCGCCTCCGCCGCGCTGGCTTCGAGTAGCGCCTGCAAGGCGCGTTCAAATGTCGGAAGTCCTTGCCGGCGCCGGTAACGGTCCAGGTCCTCAAAAGCGTCGCGGTGCAGACAAAGCCACATGCTCTGCGGATAGTAGTGCTCCATCATCGCGCGCCATACGCTTAAGGGCAGGCGATACGCGCATTCCTTGCTCCAAGCGACTTGCTCAATCTGCAACCTGCCTTCGCTGTCGCGGTAAAAAATCGAACCGCTGAACAGAAAATTGAGCGGAACATCGCCCTGCTCCAGGCCATGAAAATATTTGGTCGCTGCAATGTTGAAGTCATAGCTGCAGGGCGCCGGCAGATCGACCATGCGCTCAGGGTTGACTGCGGGAACGGAAACGCTCGCATGCGTCCAAAGGAAACTCCGCATGGTCTCGCCCCAGCGCGACGGCTGACCGAAGAGATCGGAAAGACGATCATGCTCGTCGCCGTCGTAGCGCCGCCGCGCAGGCTCGATGCGAATCTGGCAGTTCAACATCACGTTGAGAATGGGCAGGTCAGGCGTCTTGTTTACGACATGCAGCGCAAACAGCAGCAGCGGCGCGGCCGAATATTTCTCGACTTTGACGTCTTCGATGCGAAAGTCGAGATCAACCATGTACCCTGTCCTTCGTCTCGACGTCGTCCCGCAGGTTCGCAAAATAGTCGCGAACAGCCTCCCAGACGTCTGCGCCGCCCGACAATCCGCGCCAGTGCCTTCGGATCAGCCCGATGAGCGCATAGCAGCGATCAATCGAAACGAGATAATATTCTCGTGCGCCATTCATTCGATTGACGAGCAACGCCTCGACGTCCGGATCAAGGTCGGCCAGCGGCGGATTGGCCGCGACCAGTCGCGACCAGCCGTCGGCGGCAAAGGGAGACTCGATCGCTCCGGCCGGACCTGGATAGATCGCCACGGGCCCCTGCGCCGGCGTGCTGTGGAACACGAAGGCGAGATCAATCGGAATACGAAAGCCCTGCCATTCGTCGTCGCTCAGATCGAAATCGTGAAGCGCATCAGCGCGTGCCCGCAAAGCGGCAAAACGCTCACCCCCGCCCAAGAGGAACGCACATTGGGGACAAGCGCAAAAGAACTTTCGCGTCGCGCGCTCGACCAAATGCGCGTGCCGGGAAGCGATGACCTTCGAGCAGAACTCGCAATGCTCTTCATCCGTCGTGCGCACGAAGCGCTGCAGTCGAGACGCCCAATTCCCCGATTCTATTCTTTCCATGCTGTCGCGCCTCTTTCAGTCTCTAGGCGGCGGTTTCGGCGTAAAGCGTGGTCATGTCCAATTCGATCAAAATATCGTCGAGGTCCGGCGCCGCGTCGGTGAGCGCGTTCTCGATCTCCAGCCGCAACTGGTCGGTAGGCTCAGCAACGCCATTCCTTTGCAGCTGAACTATTGCAAAGGCTTTACTCGCGCTCATGAGGCTGACATGGAGGCCGCGCGCGTTCCACTGCGGCTGCATGCGCGCGATGACATCCAGTAGACGATTCTCTACGCTCTGCGGATGTAACCCGTGGAGGAGCAATATTGCCCGAAGATCCCGATCTTCGACGATCTTATCGAGTAAGGTCGCGCCATTGTCCGATGCTGCAATAATCGCGCTGAGCCGCGCGAGCGATCGGGCGTGCAAATCGAGCAGGAGCGCCAGCAACTCGCGCGCCGCCTCCCGCCCGGTCCCGTCCGCAATCTCTTCAAGCGCGGCCATCAGCTTCTCTAGCCGGGCCAGAGACTGCTCCAGCGTCTCCGTCCCGCGCGCCTCCCCACTCATGGCTGCTGCTTTCGCGACGCGCCAAACATGGGCGAATGCATGCTCTTAACGGTCTTGCCGCCGCCGACATACATATGCACGCCGCATGGCAGACAGGGATCGAAACTGCGCACCGCGCGCATAATGTCGATGCCCTTAAACTTGTCCGGACCATTCTCTTCGAAGATCGGCGTGTTCTGAACCGCGTCCTCGTAAGGCCCCGGCGTTCCGAAATCGTCTCGCGGCGTCGCGTTCCACGGCGTCGGCGGATAGGGATGGTAATTGGCGATCTTCTTGTCTTTTATGACGAGATGGTGCGACAGCACGCCGCGCACCGCCTCGTGGAAGCCACAGCCGATCGCCTCGTCCGGAACTTCGAACGGCGTAAAGGTCTTTGTGCGGCCCGCCTGAATCTCTGTGAAGGCCTGCTCCAGGAAGTAATATGCCGCAGCGGCGCAGTAGGCCTGAAAATAGGTGCGCGCCCGATCGCGTTCGATCGCGTTGCTCCACTTTGGCACCTTCCATTCAAACTCCACTGCAGGCTTGAGCGCCGTCTTGGGAAGATTGATCTTCACGCTGTCGCCCGTCGCTTTGACATAGCCGTTCATGTCGACGAGCCCTGCCAGCGCCGTCGAGAATAGGCGCGCGAAGGCGCCTCCGCCGGTGTCGAGCGGCAGATGATCTCCGCTGCTCTTGTCGAGCCAGCGCGGACACATGACCCAGGAATAGTTCTTGTCGAAATCCCGCTTCTGCGGCCGCGGAATGGTCGTCTGATTCCACGGATGCTTCTGATCGACCGGATTGCCCAGCGGGTCCATCTTGACGAAGGTTTCGCAATTGTCCCAGTCCTCGTAATAGGACTGACCGCGCAGGATGCGAATCTGCAGATTGATGTCGACGAGGTCGGTCGTGACCAGCTTGCCATCAACGACGACGCCCGGGGTGACGAACATCTTCCGGCCCCAGTCGGTCATATGCTTATAATTGTAGTCGCAATGGTTCGGGTCCTGAAACGCGCCCCAGCACCCGAGCAGTATTCGTCGACGTCCAACCTCCTCATAGCCGGGCAGCGCTTCGTAAAAGAAGTCGAACAGATCATCGTGCAGCGGCACGCATTTTTTCATGAATTCGGCGTAGCGCACCAGTCGCGTCAAATATTCGGTAAAGAGCTGATTTGACGGCACGGTGCCGACTCCGCCCGGATAAAGAGTGGAGGGGTGCACATGGCGCCCCTCCATCAGGCTGAACATCTCACGCGTGTAGCGGCTTACAATCAATGTCTCACGGTAGAATTCGCCGGAAAATGGATTGAGCGCGGTCATGATGTCGGCGATCGTGCGATAGCCATGAGCGTCCGAGTTTCGCGCCGGGGTCCGTTGCGCCTTTACCCAGACGCTTGGATTGGTTTCCTTGACCATCTGCTCGCAGAAATCGACGCCGACCAGATTGTCCTGAAAGATATTGTGGTCGAACATATATTCCGCGGCTTCGCCGAGATTGATGATCCAATCGGCGAGGGGCGGTGGTTTGATGCCGTAGGCCATATTCTGCGCATAGACCGAGCACGTCGCGTGATTGTCGCCGCAGATCCCGCAAATGCGGCTGGTGATGAAGTGGGAATCACGAGGATCTTTGCCCTTCATGAAAATGCTGTAGCCACGAAAGATCGACGACGTGCTGTGACATTCGGCGACCTGCCGATTTTCGAAATCAATTTTGGTGAAAATTCCGAGACTGCCGACGATCCGGGTAATCGGATCCCAATTCATCTCGACGAGATTTGGCGAGGCTTTATTGGGGCTCGGAGACGCGGAGCGACGCGTTGCAAGGTCGACCATGATCGCAGTCCCTTACTTTAGAGTGGATGAGTTTTATTCGGCCGATCAGGATCGTACCCGGTGGTGTAGGTCGGCTCCCTGTTGCGCCACTTTGGCTCCTTGTTGAGGGTGTGATTGGTGATTTTCCGCAGATTGCGGATCAGCACGCCGTAAGGCTTGATGAGAACCGATGAGATGCGGGCGCCGGGCGGTTCATCCATGAACGGCATGAACTTGTCGGGAAAGCCCGGCATGGTGCAGCCGATGCAGATGCCGCCGACATTGGGGCAGCCTCCAAGACCCGCGATCCAACCGCGCTTGGGCACGTTGCATTGAACGACCGGGCCCCAGCAGCCGATCTTCACCAGGCACTTCCGCGAGCCATATTCTTGCGCGAAGTCGGCCTCTTCGTAGTAAGCGGCGCGGTCACATCCCTCATGAACGGTGGGACCAAACAGCCAACGCGGGCGGCCGTGTCGATCGACGGGAATCATCGGCGCCAAGCCGGCGAGCTGGCGCAGCAGATAGAGGAACGTCTCCATGAAATTGTCGGGCTGGACCGGACAACCCGGGACGTTGACGATGGGCAAACCCGCCTTCGATTTCCACTCAGCGCCAAGATAGTCCTGAAGGCCCATGCAACCGGTGGGATTGCCCTTCATTGCATGAATGCCGCCGTATGTGGCGCAAGTTCCGGCGCCGATTACCGCGAGGGCCTTTGGCGCCAAACGATCAATCCATTCGGTCGTTCTGATTGGCTGTCCGGTCGCCGCATCCGTGCCGATCGCGGCCCAATATCCATCGCCGCTCAGCTTCTCGTTCGGGATGGAGCCTTCGACCACAAGGACGAAGTTTTCGAGTTCGCCCCGCGCGCCCTGATGAAAGGCCTTCATAAAGTCATCGCCCACTTCGTAGGAGAGGACTGCATTGTGCAAGCGCACCTTCGGTAGGCCGGGGATCGCTCCGAGGATGACGTCCTCTATGCTTGGTTCGCTGGCGGCGGTGATCGAGACCGAGTCGCCGTCGCAACTCAGTCCCGCCGTAAGCCAGAGCACGTCAAGCTCTTGGATCGTGGATGGAGGCCGCTCTTTTCCTTTGGGAACTGGATTGGGGTCTGGAGCCATCGGTCAATCCTTTCACCAAGAGACGTGGCGACGGAAAGTCTGCACCGGGACCAACCTGCTCGGCTTGCGCTTCTATTGGCTGCGAGCGACGCAACCATGCCGGCGCGCGGCGGCATACAGGCCTGTCACGGCCGAAGGAAAACTCTGGAACTTGAGAAATGTTCCTAGGAGGGAACAAAATGCACAGCTCGTGCGCTGAACAGCGTGGGAGCGATTTTCATTTTTTGGACACGGGTCGATCCTGCCCATCGAGACGGCAAGAGCGCGACTGAAGCGCCCTCGGAAGCGCGCTGCAAAAGCCAGCTGGCGCTGCCTCAACCGGATGCTCTCGGCACCTTCAGCTTGAGCCTATTTTGCTTCTGCGATGTTGATGAGATCGAAGTGACGGTTGACGCCGGCATGGATCAAATTGCCATTGAAGCGCGTCGAGCTCGACGCGCCATAGGCGTAAAAGCCCGTCGACTGCGCCGCGAAATTGAACCCTTGAGCGGCGCCGAGATCGTAGCGAAGATAATCGATCTTAACGCTCCACTCTGGCGTGAACATCCATTCAGCGCCGCCGCCCGCCGTCCAGCCGATCAAGCTGTCCTGATAGACGGGATTGACGAGCGTCTGGTTCGTCCCGCCAATCCTTCGGGTGAAGATCGCGGCGTTGGAGATGACGCCGCCATAGGCCATGCCGCCCGTGCCATAGAGGGCGAGCGTCGGAGTGACGAGATAGCCCAATCGGCCGCGAATCGTTCCCAGATAGTTGAGGGTCGCGGTGCGCTGCGCATAAGTGGCGAAACTATTGCCGCCCCCCTGCGCCAGGGTCGCTTGCCACCGCGTGTCGGTGTTGCCCGAAACGCCGTGCAGATCCGCCTCAGCGCCGGCGAAGAAGCTGTCGGCGAACTTCCAATTGGCGCCAATCTGGAAACCGCCGATGAAGCCGGCGAGATGGTTCGTCTGATCGATCGGCGTCGCGCTGACAGCCACGGCTGGACTCGCGGCGGCTGCGCCGAAGGGCCAGGGCTGCACGATTGATCGTGGGCTCGACCACGCCCCGCCGCCATTGAGACCGACGTAGACGTCAGACCAGCTTGGCGGCGGCGCAGGCGGCGGCGGAGGCCCCCCAGGCGAGAAGAGAGCCAGGAAATCCGAGCCCGGCGGCTTGGTGATCGGATTGCCGTCGCCAAAGGCGTTGGCTGAGACTTCCAGATAGAAGAAGTCGGTCGGCCGCCCGGTCAGGCCATTCGTCGTCGTGGTCTGTCCGGAAAAAGATTGCGGGAAGAACGGCTGCAGCACGACCGCAGGCGCGAAGCTCGAGGTAAAGGAGCCCGGCCAGAACCGCGCGTAGCTCGCGGTCAGATTAATGAACTGATTTAGTTTGTAGCGGATGCGCAGATCATATTCCGTCCCGATGAACGTGCCTCTGTTGCCAAGCGGCGCAAAAAGATTGGCGCGGTCCCAGACCGCCGCCGCGCTCGCCAGCCAGTAGGCGCTGAACGCCGTATCGATCCGGAAATCTTTGAAAGGCGAAAATTCGATGCGCGCCTTGGGCGCCTTAACATTGTTCCAGGCGAGATAGTCGTTGCGTGAGAACGGCTGGTTGAAGCCATAGAAGATATCGAAGGTCTGATTGACGCTGTCGAAGGGACTCTTATTGCCTGAGCCATAGGCGTAGTTGGCGCTGATCCGCGGCTTCCACGGGTGCTCCGAAAATGTGTAGCCCGCCTCGAACGCATAGGCGATGGCGTCGTGCTGGACGGTCGTTTGAATGGCGTTGCGGCGCGCGCCGAAATCGCGGAATTCGTCGGTCTCGCCAAACTGCTTGTTGATGTCGACGTCGTAATCAAAATCTTTGATCACGCCGTAGACGCGCAGGCCGGGCGCGTATGTGTCGCGATGAAACTTCAGCGCGTTCGAGACGTTGAGCGGATCCCCATATTGCTTGCGGCCCAGAAAATAAGGCTGGATCGTCGCAAATTCCGACCAGCGCCGGATGCTGAACACGCTGCCGTAGATCCAGTTCTGCCAGTCAGGTCGGTCGAACTGATAGAGATAACGAATAACCGGCCGCATCAGGAAACTGTCGATGTCCCAGTCATTGTCCTTCTTGCCGATTTTGATCCGAAAACCGTCAAACGTGTTGGTCGTGTTGCGGAACTCATTCTCGGCGATCAGACGGCGGTCGAGCAGCTCGAGGTGAAAGCGCCCAGCGCGAAGGGTCAGCGGCCGATCGTTGCCGAGATCGTCCTTGCCGAAGGCGTCCTTGAAAAAAAGTTCGCCATAGCCGGAAATGAGCTCCGTCTGATTGATCTCCTGGCCCTGATATTCATAGATGCTGTTGTAGGCGCGCGAGTCCTGAAATTCGACGACGAATCGAAAGGGATCGAGAATGTTCTGCACGCCCAGATAGGCCCGCGTGCGCGACAGCCAAAGCGAATTGGGAAAATATTTGCGCTGCGACGTCGGCGGATTGGTCGTCGTGTTCGTCCACGGCCGATAATCGTCCTTGCGATATTCAAAACGCGCGCGCGAATCGAGACCGACGTTCAGCCAGTCGATACCTTCGAATTGCTTGTAGGTGTTCGCGAGGTTACGCACGTAAGGCGGAATGTCGGGCTGCGGCTCCAAACGATAGCCGCGCGTCGGCACATAGTAGCTCTCCTTCACCAGCGGCGCCGGTGGCGCGGCGGGACCAACAGCGACACCCTTGCCCTCGGTCTTCGCCTTCACTGACCCTTTTTCCGGCGCGGCCGCCTTTGCGCCGTCATCCGACTGCCCCCCTTTTCCCGCAACTTCCTTCGGGGGTGCTTTGTCTTCGGCGGCCGCTATTTCGGGAACGCTAAGGGCGGCGCCGACAACGGCGCCAAACGCGGCTAATCTTAACTTCTTGCTGCTTTTGCTTGTCGACATCGACTTTCCGTATCGCTTAGCCTGGACTCCGGTTGGCGCGTTGATCGACGGATCGATATGTAAGCCGTGTATATATCGGATATACCGTTACGGTCGATCTGTTAAGCTCATGTTTTAGTCAACTCGATTTTCGACTTGCGCTGTTGTGAAATAGCCACAGTAAACGCCGCAACTGCAGTCCCCGCCTTCAGTTCGCTTCGACATTCCAGCTCTCTTTCTGGCCCGCCGAGGGCACCCCTCTGCCAGCTATTTCCCGTCCACGCCGCAAGAGCCAGTTAAGCGAAACCGTAACTTTTCGTCGATGAGGCCAAGATAGATCAGCGTATAGCCGAAGGTCAGGCCGAAGCCTGGAATGACGCTCGGCGCGCGAAGCGCCGAGCGTTTTTGCCGACAAGGCTCGGGGAGGTCACCTTGTCAGCTCTTGTTTGTCACCTTGTCAGCTCTTGTTTCTGGATGTCGTCGAAAATGCCGCCGTCGGCGAAATGCTTCTTTTGCGCCGCCGCCCAGCCGCCGAAACTTTTATCGACGGTGATGAATTCGATGTTGGCGAATTTCTTTACGTCGTCCTTGGCCGCATATTCGGGATGCACGGGACGATAGAAATTGCGTGCGATGATCGCCTGCGCCGACGGCGAATAGAGGAAGTCGAGATAGGCTTCCGCGAGCTGCCTGTTGCCTTTGGCGTCGGCGTTGGCGTCAACGACGGCGACCGGCGGCTCCGCCAGAATGGACTGCGGCGGCGTCACGATCTCGAACTTGTCAGCGCCGAATTCCTTCAGCGCAAGGAAGGCTTCGTTCTCCCATGCGAGGAGCACGTCGCCGATGCCGCGCTGGGCGAAGGTGATCGTCGAGCCTCTCGCGCCTGTGTCCATGACCGGGGCGTTCTTGTAGATCGCCTTGACAAAATCCTTGGTCTTGGCTTCGTCGCCGCCGAATTTCTTCAGCCCATAGCCCCAGGCCGCAAGATAATTCCAGCGCGCGCCGCCGGACGTCTTCGGGTTGGGCGTGATGACCGCGACGCCGGGCTTCGCCAGATCGTCCCAATCCTTGACGGCTTTCGGATTGCCCTTGCGGACGAGAAAAACGATCGTCGACGTATAGGGCGACGAGTTATTCGGTCGGCGCTTTTGCCAGTCGACCGGAATCTTGCCGCTTTTGCTGGCGATCGCGTCAATGTCGGCGGCGAGCGCCAGCGTCACGACATCGGCGTTCAGCCCTTCGATCACCGCGCGCGCCTGTACGCCAGAGCCGCCATGCGAGGCTTGAAGCTCGATGGTTTCGCCGGTCCTGGCTTTCCAGTCCGCCGCGAAAGCGGGATTGATCGCCTTGTAGAGCTCGTGCGTGGGGTCATAGGAGACGTTCAGGAACGTCTGGCCCGCTTGAGAATGCGAGCTCGCCAGCATCGTAAGCGCAACCAAGCCCGCTAAAATTCCCAGACCAAGACTCTTCTGCAAATTCTCACTCATAGTGACGCCTCTCCAACAGTCTATAAAATCACTAGCATGAGTAGACTGATTGGGCAAGGCGGAAAAAGCGCGGGTCAAGCCTGCGCGACGTCAGCGGAGCTTCGAGTGAGGACGGCCGCGAAAGGAGGCGCCTACCAGCGCAGCACTGCGCCGCCCCAGGTCATGCCCGCGCCGATCGCCATCATCGCGATGACGTCGCCCTTTTTCAGCTTTCCGGCCCGATTCGCCTCATCGAGCGTGATCGGCATGGAGGCGCTCGACGTATTGCCGTAGCGGTCGATGTTGATCCAGCATTTCTCGAACGGAACGCCGAGATTCTGCATTGCGGACTCGATGATGCGCTTGTTGGCCTGATGGGCGATCACGTGATCGACGTCGGCTGCGGTCAGACCGGCGGCTTCGAGCGTGTCGCCGACCACTTCGGGCAACAGCCGCGTCGCCACCTTATAGACCTCGCGCCCGCGCATCTTGATTTTGCCGGCCTTTTCTTCAAGCATTTCAGCAGATGGCGGGCGGCGGCTGCCGCCGCCATAGATGCCGAGAATGCCCGTCATCGAGCCGTCGGTGCGCAGGCTGGCGGCGAGCACGCCGCGCCCTTCCTCTTCGCTGCCGCCAAGCAAGATCGCGCCGGCGGCGTCGCCAAACAGCACGCAGGTCTCGCGGTTTGTCCAATCGACGAAGCGACTGAGGGTCTCGGCGCCGATCACCAGCGCGCGCTTGACCTTGCCGCTTCTGATAAATTGGTCGGCGATGGAAAGACCGTAAAGCGAACCGGCGCAGGCCGCGCCGACGTCGAAAGCGAAGGCGTTCTTCGCGCCAAGCTGCGCCTGAACAAACGACGCGCAGGACGGCGTCGGCGAATCGCCTGTCACCGTGCACACGACGATCATGTCGACGTCGTCCGGCTTTACGCCAGCGAACTGCAGCGCCTCGCGCCCGGCGGCCGCCGCCAGATCCGATGTCGCCTCATGATCTGCGGCCACTCGGCGCTCTTTGATGCCGGTGCGGCTGACGATCCACTCATTGTTCGTCCTGACGATTTTCTCGAGGTCGGCGTTGGAGATGACGCGCTGGGGCGCATAAGACCCGGTTCCGAGAACTATGGAATTCGTCAAGACGTGGCGCTTCCTTCTGAGACGGCGTGGCTGAAGCTCGTGAGCGTGGCGCTATTCATTAAGAGCGGCTCAGGCCGAGCGCAAATTTTTCTTTTTGACTCCGGCGAGGGCCATGATCGTCACCGACTTATTGGCTTTTTTGCGCCTGCGCCGGAAGACTGTCCCAAAACGAGGCCGTCAACGCTTTCTTAAAGTGGGCGCAACTAGACCAATTCGGGGCTCGTCGGAGTTGCGTTTATGGTCCACGCTATCATCTTTGCCGCCGCCGCGCTCTTCGCTCTCATTGGCGCGCTGACGGCGTAACGCCGAGCCCGCGATTGCAAAGTCCGCCGCCGCGTGGCAAGGGGCGCCATGCAGGAACAACAGAGGCCGCTGAGCGCCGCCCCGCGCGTCTCCTTCGTCTCGCTCGGCTGTCCGAAGGCCCTCGTCGATAGCGAACGGATCATCACGCGGCTGCGCGCCGAAGGCTACGAGCTGACTCGCGCCCACGCCGGGGCCGACGTCGTCATCGTCAATACATGCGGCTTCCTCGACAGCGCCAAGGCGGAGTCGCTCGAAGCGATCGGCGCCGCGCTGAACGAAAACGGCAAGGTGATCGTCACCGGCTGCATGGGCGCCGAGCCCGAAGCGATCGCCGAACGCTTCCCGCAAGTGCTGGCGATCACCGGCCCGCAGCAATATGAGAGCGTCGTCGACGCCGTACACCGCGCGGCCGCGCCCGCGCATGACCCCTTTGTCGATCTTCTTCCCGAACAAGGCGTGAAGCTCACGCCGCGCCATTACGCCTATCTGAAAATCTCGGAAGGCTGCGACAACAGCTGCTCCTTCTGCATCATCCCGCATCTGCGCGGGCCGCTCGTCTCGCGGCCGGCCGCCGAGGTGCTGCGCGAAGCGGAAAAGCTGGCGCGCGCCGGCGTCAAGGAACTGCTCGTCATCTCGCAGGACACGAGCGCCTACGGCCGCGACATTCGCTACGCCGAGAGCATGTTCGGCGACCGTAGCGTGCGCGCGCGCTTTCTCGATCTGGCGCGCGAACTTGGCGATCTCGGCCTTTGGGTCCGCCTGCACTACGTCTATCCCTATCCTCATGTCGATGAGGTCATCGCCTTAATGGCGGAAGGGAAAATTCTTCCCTATCTCGACATTCCTTTTCAGCATGCCGCGCCGAATGTGCTGAAGGCCATGAAACGCCCGGCGAATGATGAAAAGACCCTGGCGCGCATTCTCGCATGGCGCGACGTGTGTCCGGACCTTGCGTTGCGATCGACGTTCATCGTCGGCTTTCCCGGCGAGACCGACGCGGATTTCGATTATCTTCTCGATTGGCTGGAGGAGGCCGCGATCGACCGCGCCGGCGCCTTCAAATATGAGCCTGTCGCCGGCGCGCCGGCCGAGCAGCTTGGCCTGCCTGCCGTCCCCGACGACGTGAAGGAAACGCGCTGGAAGCGCTTTATGGAGAAACAGCAGGCGATCAGCGCGCGGCTGATGAAGCGCAAGATCGGCAAGCGCGTTTCCGTCATCATTGACGAACCGGGCGGCGGACCCTCGGGCGCGCTCGCCAAGGGCCGCACCAAGGCCGACGCGCCGCAGATCGACGGCGCAGCCTTTGTCGCATCGCGGCGCCCGCTGCGCGCAGGCGACATCGTCACGGCGAAAATTGAACGCTCGGAGGCCTATGACGTCTATGGCGCAGCGACCTAGAGCAGCCCTATATTGGACCAAGGACGATCTGGAGAGAAGCCCATGACCGAAGAACCCCACGACAAGGGCACGCCGCCGCAGGAAACCCCGCCGACAATGCCCGAAAGGCCGGCGCAGCCACTGGGGCCGCAGTTCAAAATTCCGCGCAGCCTTTACATCGCGACCGCGCTGATCGTCATCGGCTCATTCGCCATCACGCTCTTCGTGCGCAATCCCTATACGCAGTCGGTCACAGAGGGCGGCAGTTTTTACGAGCACGGCACGGACAATTCAGCTCTGATGTGGGTCGCGATCTTCGTCGGCATTCCCCTGAGCTTCTGGGCCTATAAGCGCTGGATATTGCCGCTCTTCGAGCGCAAATAGCCAAAGCATTTTCCGCCGAAGTGGATGCCGTTTCGGCGTGACAATGCGATCCAAGAAACGGAGCGCGTTTATCAACGCGCTTCGGCGCGCAGCTCGGTCGACGAACGCTCGAGTCTCGGCCCGTGCAAATAGACGATCGCCGGCGGCGGCGTCACAGCGAGCATGCCGGCCTCGCTCTCGGGAACTCTCGCGCTCTTGAAATAGACCGCCGCCTTGGCGTTGGCGGCTTTGAGCGTCGCGCCCGGCCGGTCGATGACGGCGATCGGCGTCGTCCGCGCAATGTCCTTCCATCGTCGCCAGCGATGGAACTGCAAAAGATTGTCCGCCCCCATGATCCAGACGAAACGCACGCCGGGACAATGCGCGTGCAGAAATTCAAGCGTGTCGCAGGTGTAGCGCGCGCCGATCTCGGCTTCGAACCCGGTGAAGGCGACCCGCGGATCGCGCAGGATCTTTTTCGCCGCCGCTATTCGCGCCGCAATCGACGGCAGTTCGCGCGCGTCCTTGAGCGGATTGCCGGGCGAGACGATCCACCACAGCCGATCGAGCTTCAAGCGCGTCAGCGCGACGCGCGAGACAAGCGCATGGCCCTCATGCGGCGGATCGAACGAGCCGCCGAAGAGACCGATGCGCATGCCGGGAGCAAAGGGCGGGAGGCGGACAGGGGCGGAGCTCATTACGCCGATATGCGGCGCGGGCATGGGCTAGATCAAGAGTGGCCGGACGAGCGGGCGATTAATTCCGGAAAACGAAACCTTTTCTCATGCACGTTCATTTTTTGAACATAGGACAAGGGGGCTTGCGGTGCCCATTTAACACGGCTCTGTTTTATTCATCGCGATAAGGCTCAAGCCTAACTTTCCTAATTTTCTTTCGTAGAAACCTATTAACTAATGTATTAATTAATTTCAACGCTGAGTTTGAGAAGTCGTTTCTCGGCCCGTAGCGAGTTTGACCATTTTTGTCGACCTCGCCTTCATCGAGCCCAACCGCACCAAGAGTGTGGCAAATATTCTTGACACCTTTATCCTCAAATGAAACGTGGACTTGATGGGCAAGGATGTTACGAATCTTTCGTAGTCGATGAGCTTCTTCTGCTTCCTTCTGGGAAATAAGACCCAGGGCGACGGCGGCAGCAATCCGTGCTGAGAAAGTCCCCAGAGGCGCATTGAAGCCCTCCAAAAGGTCACGATTGGCTTTGCAGTCAACAAGAAAATCCGCAACTGCTCGCCGCAGAATGTCCTCAAGGTAGCTCGTAGCAATAAGCGCCATGCCTCGATCGGACTCCTTATACCAAGCAGGCAGCAGGTCGAGAAACTCCTTCATGTGAGGCGCTTTACTAAGCAATTCCTCAATCGGCGCGCCTTCAGGCTGTTTATCGTCTTTCATATGGCCGTTAGCCTGCGTAACGTAGCGGGTAGTCCAAAATTCCAGCCCTCACCCACGCACCTGGCCGTCGCCATAGACGCGATATTTGAACGAGGTCAGCTGCTCGACGCCGACGGGTCCGCGCGCATGCATGCGGCCCGTGGCGATGCCGATCTCGGCGCCAAAGCCGAATTCGCCGCCGTCGGCGAATTGCGTCGAGGCGTTGTGCAGCACGATCGCGGAATCAACCTCGTTCATGAAACGCTGCGCCGCATCGGCGTCGCGCGTGATGATGCAGTCGGTGTGGTGCGAGCCGTAAGTTTCGATGTGATCGATTGCGCCCGCTAACCCATCGACGACACGCGCCGCGATGATGGCGTCGAGATATTCGGCGCGCCAGTCGTCTTCGCGCGCCGGATTCACGCGCGCGTCGGCGGCTTGGGTCGCTGCGTCGCCGCGCACTTCGCAGCCTGAATCGATCAGCATCGAGACGAGCGGTTGAAGGTGGGTCGCGGCGCAGGCCTTGTCGACGAGCAGCGTTTCCGCCGCGCCGCAAATGCCGGTGCGCCGCATCTTGGCGTTCAGCAGCACGCGTTTCGCCATGTCGAGATCGGCGTCCTTATGCACGAAGACATGCACGATGCCTTCAAGATGCGCGAAAACCGGCACGCGCGCCTCATGCTGCACGCGGGCGACGAGACTCTTGCCGCCGCGCGGCACGATCACGTCGATATTGCCCTCGAGGCCCGCGAGCATCGCGCCAACGGCGGCGCGGTCCGCGGTCGCGACAAGCGAGATCGCCGCTTCGGGAAGCCCGGCCCCCTTCAGCCCCGCGACAAGGCAGGCGTGAATGGCGGCCGACGAGCGCAGGCTCTCGGAGCCGCCGCGCAGAATCGCGGCGTTGCCGGCCTTGAGACACAGAGCGCCAGCGTCGGCGGTGACGTTCGGCCGGCTTTCGTAAATCACGCCGATGACGCCAAGCGGCGTCGAGACGCGCTCGATCTTCAGGCCGTTCGGTCGATCGAAACTCGCCAGAACGCGGCCGACAGGATCCGGCAGATCGGCGATCTCCTCCAGTCCACGGGCGATCGCCTCGACGCGGGCGGCATCGAGCGTCAGCCGATCGAGGAAAGACGCCGCCGTTCCGCGCGCCTTGGCGTCAGCGACGTCGAGCGCATTGGCGGCCAGTATGGCGTTGCTCTGGCGGCGAATTTCACCGGCGGCTTCGCGCAGCGCGTTGTTCTTGGCGTCGGTGGAAGCGAGCGCCACCGCCCGCGCGGCTGCGCGCGCGGCGCGCCCCAGCGCGACAAATGAGTCGCTCATCGTCGCGTCTGCGCGGGCTGCCTGCGGCTCGCTGCGTATAGCCTGCGTCATAGCTTTCTCACGGAATATGCTGGAGTTTCGCTAACATGGCGGCCCCGACAAGAAAAGCCGGCCTTGCGAGGCCTGCCGCGATATGAAAAAAAGCCGCATGTCCGCGCTTCAAGAGAATCCGTTCACTGGGCCCATTGGGGCCGAATATGACGTGTTGCGGCTGATGTGTCCAAACGCCGCCACGCTCGCCAAAAAGATCGGCGACCGGGTCGCCGAATGGCGTTCCGACGCAGGGCCGATCGACGGCTTCGAGATCGGCTGCGGAACGGGGATCAGCACACTGGCGGCGCTCTCGGCGCGGGACGACCTCAAGCTCACCGCGATCGACAGCGCCGGCGAAATGCTGAATCAGGCGCGAACCAATCTCGCCGATTACGCCCTCGCGGGCCGCGTCGAATTTATCGACGCCGATGCGCTGACGGCGCTCCGAGCATTGCCCGATGCGCGCATGGATGTCGTCATTTCGAATTACGCGATCCATAACTTTCCTGACGACTACCGTAAGGCCGTGGTTTCGGAGATTTTCCGCGTCCTGAAGCCGGGCGGCATTTTCGTCAACGGCGACCGCTACGCGATGGACGACCCGGCAGCGCATCTTGCCGATACGCAAGCGGTGGTGCGGGGTTGGTTCAAGATTTTCACGAAGATGAATCGACTCGATCTGCTCGAAGACTGGATCGTGCATCTATTGAGCGACGAATCGCCTCTGCACATTATGCCTTTCGAGCCAGCGCTCGAGCAGTTGCGCGCCGCGGGCTTCGCGCCGGTCGCGGTTGAATTCCGCGACGGCGTCGACACGCTGGTGACCGCGGCGAAGCCCGGCGCCTGAGGCGACGCGCGTTTCTCTTTCAAGACGGGGCGCGCAACCCTCTCCCATCGGGAGAGGGTGGCCGCGCGCAAGCTCGATATCTCAGGCAACGCTAGTTCCCACTCTCGCTGATCATGCGCTATAGCGCGCCATGGATCTCGCGCTTCTCGCTCTCTTCGCCTCGCTGGTCACCGCCATCTGCCAATCCGTCACCGATCTCGGCACAAAAGCCGCGACGCGGACGGCCGACGATCGCGCGATTCTCGCCGCACAATGGTGCGCGGGCGCTGTCCTGCTGAGCCTTGCTTGCGTCATCTTCTATCCTGGCCTTCTCGGCGCGCCGCGCGAGACCCTCGCGTCGCTGACGAGGCCCGAATTCTCGAGTCTCCTCGCCTGGTCGGGCGCGCTCAATGTCGTCGCCTATGTGCTCTACATCCGCGCCTTTCGACTGTCAGACGCGTCGCTGGTCGCGCCGCTCGTCCTGCTCACCCCTGTGTTGATGCTGTTCACCTCGCCGATCATGACCGGCGAGCACGCGCCGCCGATGGGCGTCTTCGGCGTGCTGTTCACGGTGCTCGGCGTCGGCTTGCTCGACGCCGATCGGGCAAACGGGCGCCGCTTCAACTTCCCTGTCTTCGCGCGCGACAAGGGCGCGCGGATGATGATTGGCACCGCCGTGATCTGGAGCGTCACCGCCAATATCGACAAGCTCGGCGTCAGGGCGTCGACGCCGCTCATCTGGATCGCGGCGGTGACGATCGTCATCGCGTTTTGCGCCCTGCTCTACTGGCTTGCCGCGCGCCGCCCCGCGCCAAGCGCGTTCGATTTGCGTTACGCCATCGGCGCGGGGTCGGCGATGGCCTTCGGCAACACGTTGCAGATGTGGGCGCTCACCGTGCTGTTCACGCCTTACGTGATCGCCATCAAGCGATTGTCGGCGCTCTTCACGGTTGTCGCGAGCGGACGTGTGCTGAAGGAGGAGTCAAGCGGCCGGCTGCTTGGCGCGGCGGTGATGCTGTTTGGCGCGGTCATGATCGCGCTGGCAAGGGAGTAAATATTTTTTCAAACCCAATGGGTTGTCAACCACAAAAAAACGTAGTTGGAGGCAACGCCTACAGTAAGTGCTCCAATCATCGATAGAGTTGCATTCACCCAAGATCCTGAAATTGCGTTCTGACGTTGCTCATAGGCTTCCTCAGATTTAGTTGTAAGCAACAAAGCGCCCTTTGCTTCGTAATAAAGAATACTTTCAAATATAGCACAGAACACTCCTATTATCAGCGCCATAACTACCATATAAAGAATGACAGATACCATGTATATAGCGACGCTTCCTGATAAGCCCTGCTTAGCAATATAAGTTACGATGTCAACGACTCTATCGCTATTTGCCAGATTCGAGATATGCTCATTGAATGTGGCAAGCTGCAATCGCTCGTATGATTTGATCGCATGAAAGAGTCCGGCGTTCGCTACGAGAAACAACACCAGGGCTGTCCAAAAAATTATCCAGCCTTTGTTATTCGATACCCAAAGGAGTCGCTCAGAAATTTTTGCCTTTCTCGCCGTTTGTAGGTGTCCTTCGATAAGCGAGGCCAAATCCACACCCCAAGAGCGTGCTGTATGGTGAATTCTATAATAGAAACCCACGTAGCTTTCCTCAAAGCGCCCTCCAATTGGCTCTAAAGGCCGATAGCGTTTCCGCGAGTCACGGAAGTCAATCTCTATTGTTTGCTTCTCTGGCACATTTCTATCAATGAATTTGATGAGATATGTCCAAGATAGCTGGAACCCGATGGACTCCCTCGGCCTTACCTCTGCATAATTATAAAAATCGTCAATAGAGTTGATAAGCACCGTTGTGCTATCGCTATATTCGATCAAAATTGAAAATTGAATAAGACGGGCTTCATTCTGTTGCGAGATTCGCTGATCGAGAAGCTGAAATATGTTTGCTATATCGTCTCGATCAATCTCGAAAAAACCTTGAACATGGCCACTAATCGTTTGAGATTTACCTAGAAGCCCAGATATAAAATCGTAGAATGATGAAGGAGAGCAAGGCAGCAAAACAGCATAATCTTGTTCTTCTTGCTGACTCGGGGTCTTGCCGCTCATGAAAATCTCGTCAGTCATCATTTCTCTCCAATCGTCATAATTGGCAGCAATTACAGCTTATCCCTGTCAAAATTCAACATAGTTCCTATTTCCCTCCGTTTAACTTCTCGGTTGCAGCCATCAGCCGCTCGGCGTTTCGCGGGCTCCGTAACAGGTAGCTCGTCTCCTCATAGGACGCGAAATCCTCGAGCGGGATCAACAGAGCCGCCGGCTCACCCTTGTCACGGGTAATGACGACGGGCTCGCGGTCTTCGGCGACGCGATCAAGCGTGGCGGCGAGGTTCTTGCGAAGATCGCTCTGAGAAATTTTGCGCATGGCTTGATTTATCCGTCATGGCCGGGCTTGTCCCGGCCATCCACGCCGAGACGTTGCGCTCGCTTCGCAAGATTGGCGGCGGCGCTACCGCGTGGATGCCCTGCGACAAGCGCGGGCATTGCGCGGGAGAGCTTCGGGAACCCCCTACTCCTCCATCTTCAGCGCGGCGATGAACGCCTCCTGCGGAATCTCGACGCGGCCAAACTGGCGCATCTTCTTCTTGCCTTCCTTCTGCTTCTCCAGGAGCTTGCGCTTGCGGGTCACGTCGCCGCCATAGCATTTCGCGGTGACGTCCTTGCGGAAGGCGCGCACCGTCTCGCGGGCGATGATCTTGCCGCCAATCGCCGCCTGAATCGGCACCTGGAACATATGCGGCGGGATCAGCTCCTTTAATTTCTCGCACATCTGCCGGCCACGTCCGTCGGCGCGCGTGCGATGCACGAGCATGGAGAGCGCGTCGACCGGCTCGGCGTTGACGAGGATGCTCATCTTGACGAGATCGCCGGCGCGATAGTCGGTGATCTGATAATCGAAGGACGCATAACCCTTCGAGATCGACTTGAGCCGGTCATAGAAATCAAACACCACCTCGTTGAGCGGCAGATCGTAGACCGCCATGGCGCGCTTGCCGACATAGTTGAGATCGACCTGCACCCCGCGCCGGTCCTGACAGAGTTTCAGCACCGAGCCGAGATAGTCGTCGGGCGTCAGGATCGTCGCCCTGATCCAGGGCTCGTTGATCTCCTCGATCTTCACGACATCCGGCATGTCGGCCGGATTGTGCAGCTCGATCTCGTCGCCGTTGGTCATGCTGATCTTGTAGATGACCGACGGCGCCGTCGCGATGAGATCGAGATCGAACTCCCGCTGCAGACGTTCCTGAATGATTTCGAGATGCAGCAGGCCCAGGAAACCGCAGCGGAATCCGAAGCCGAGCGCCGCGGACGTCTCCATCTCATAAGAGAAGCTGGCGTCGTTCAGGCGCAGCTTGCCGATCGCCGCGCGCAAATCCTCGAAGTCGGCGGCGTCCACCGGAAAGAGTCCGCAGAACACCACGGGCTGCGCCGGCTTGAAGCCGGGCAGCGCCTCGGCGGTCGGCTTCTTGTCGTCGGTGATCGTATCGCCGACGCGGGTATCCGCCACTTGCTTGATCTGCGCCGTGATGAAGCCGACTTCGCCGGGACCAAGCGCCGCGACATCCTGCATTTTAGGACGAAAGACGCCGATCTTATCCACTTCGTAATGGGCGTCGGCCGCCATCATTTTGATCTTCTGGCCCTTCTTCAGGGTTCCATCGAAGATTCGCACCAGCACGACCACGCCGAGATAAGCGTCATACCAGCTGTCGACGAGCAGCGCCTTCAAAGGCGCCTTCTCGTCGCCATTTGGCGGCGGCAGGCGCGTGACGATCGCCTCGAGCACGTCGGGAATGCCGATGCCCGTCTTGGCCGAAATGAGCACCGCGCCCGAGGCGTCGAGCCCGATGACCTCCTCGATCTGCTCCTTGATGCGGTCGGGCTCGGCCGCTGGAAGGTCGATCTTGTTGAGGACGGGAACGATCTCATGGCCGGCGTCGATGGCCTGATAGACGTTGGCGAGCGTCTGCGCCTCGACTCCCTGGGAGGCGTCGACGACCAGCAGCGAGCCTTCGCAGGCCTTCAGCGAGCGGGACACTTCATAGGCGAAGTCGACGTGGCCCGGCGTGTCCATCAGATTGAGGACGTAATCCTTGCCGTCCTTGGCCTTGTAATTGAGGCGCACCGTCTGCGCCTTGATCGTGATGCCGCGTTCGCGCTCGATATCCATCGAATCGAGCACCTGCTCGACCATGTCGCGCGCGGCGACCGTCCCCGTCTCCTGAATGAGCCGGTCGGCCAGGGTCGATTTGCCGTGGTCGATATGCGCGACAATCGAGAAATTGCGGATGTTTTCGATCTTGTGGGCGGTCATGTGCGCGGGGATAGCAGCGCCCGCCAAGGAATGAAAGGGCGCGCCGGCCCGCGCCCAGCGCCATTTCATTCCTAGCCGGGCGGCTTAGGGGCCGCCTGAGCCTTCTGGAAGGCTACTTCTTCTCCATCCGCGCCTCGAGCTCCGCCTTGCCCTTGTTAAAAAGCTCGATTGCCTTGGGCACGGCCCAGCGGATGAAGGCGTCCGCCGCCTTCACGGCCATGCAGCCGATCTGGGTCACGAGCGAGACCGTCTTGTCGAACCAGGGCAAAGCCGGGCTGTCGGCGGGGAATTTGCCCCTGACCCAGGCGACGCCGTCCCGGGTCTTTTCCGAGATGAGGCTCCACAGCACGACGGCGGGATCGGACGAAGGCGCGGTGGCGATCGCGTGGCGTAGCCGCACGACCTCCGCCGTAGCCTCATCGGCACGGCGATTGGCGGCTTCGAGCTGCCGAGACATCTCAAGCGCTTTCGTCGACGCTCCGGCGTTCTCCGCGGCGAGGCGGTCGCGCTCGGCGGTCATCGCCGCCAGGCTGTCGCGAACATCGTCGCGCTCCTTGGCGTAGGCGTTCGCCTTCGCCACGATCTCGGACTTCTCGAAAATCTGCCGGTCGCGCTCCATGCGCGTCGCTTTGAGCTGCTCCTGCAGATTGGTCAGTTCGGAGCGGGAAACCGTATCTTCGGGTTGCGATGAAGTTTCTTCGGACATGGCCGCCTCCTTTAGGGAGAGGATGGCTCGCGATGTGCGAACGGGTCGCGCGAGCAAAAACGGAATGGCCTCGGTGGCGGTTCGGCCTCAAAATCGCGCGCCAAGCGCGAACATGTTTAGTGTCAAAAAACTGATTCTGCAAAACCGGCGTAGCGGCGCAGTTATTACACACTGCGCCATCGTGGATTGGCCTTACTGCGCGCGACCGGCGGCCGATTGCAGTCGCTGCGCCGCCGAAAGGCACTCGCGCGGCGCCGCCAGGCATTTATCGCGCGCTGCGCCCGCGAGCGCGGCGCCGCCGGCGCGACTCAGCGAAGAGGCTCTCTCGATAACGTCCTGCACGAAACCGGACGCATTTTGTGGCGTCGATGCGCGGGCGGCTGCGCTTTTCGGCGCAAGCGGCGCGTGATCAGCGCGCCATTGCAGGGCGACGCAGACGAGGAGAATGCAGATCGCGCATTTGGCAAGAAAAACCAACTCGTCGTCTCCGTCAGGAAAGCGGTTTCTTGTCAGTGATGGCGCGGCGGGGTTGAGCCTTCGTAAACGCGCCATCGGATTCTTTCCCCGAAAGCCATGGCAATAAAATGCAAACCATGTCGATGCGTCGCCGAGTAGCTGTCGAAGCTTTCGCATCGGCTTAGCGGCTGCTTAAGGACGCCCTGCTATCGCTGTTGGCGATAAGGAGCGTACGCCTTGAGTAGCATTGCCGACGACAGCCATTACGAGTCCTGCGTGGACGCCGCCTTGCACGAGCGGGTCGCCGGACGACCGGTGGAAGAGGCGCGGCATCGGGCGTTCATCGTCGCTCGGCTCATCGTCGCCGCCTGTGTCCTGCTCTCGGCGCCGCTGTTTCTCTTCTTCCATGGCGCACCGACGGTAAGCGAGTTGGTCCTTTTCCTTTTCGCGCAGATCCCGCTCGCCTCCGTCATCGTATTGTCGCGCACGGGAGATTTGCGCATTGCGCGGAGCCTCTCGATCGGCGGCTGGATGGCGATGGCGACGGCCATTCACGCGCTGACGCCGGGCTACGACGCCTTTTCAGTCGCGCTGCTGCTCGTTGCGCTCATAGAGGCCGCTCTGACGCCCGAAGCCGGCGCGGTCCTCGTCATAGAAGTGGTCGCCGTCGCCGCGCTTGCGCTGACCGCCGGCCTCAATCTGGGGGCGCCGCGCGAACTGCTGACTGAACATGCGACGACAGCCATTCTTCTCGGAGCGCCGCTGTTTCTCTATATCGCCGCTCTCGTCTTCGGCGCTGTCCGGGTCGAGCAGGCTCGCGCCCGCGCCGAAGCGCGCAACGACCGCGAGCTCAAGCTTCTGACAGGCGCCGTCGGCGACATCCTGCTGCACCTCGATCGCGCCGGCTTCGTCCACGCGGTGCTTGGAGATGCGCGCCATACCTTTGATCTCAATCGGCGCGATCTGATCGGGCGCGAATTCTTCCAGCGCATTCACGTCGCCGACCGACCGAGCTTCCTCAAAGCCGTCTCCGACGCCGTCGACGGCGAGGCGCTGGCGACCGCAGCTGTTCGCGTTCAGATTGGCGTTGCGCGCAACGCGACCAGTGGATTCCTCGCGCCCGTTTTCAACTATTTCGAGGCGCGCCTGCGCCGCGCTCATTCAAACGACGAGGAATGCGCAGCGGAGGCCGTCGTCTGCGCCCTGCAAGACGTGCACGCCACGCTCGAAGCCGATATCGCGCTTGCGGCGGCTCACGCGGCGGCCGAGCGCGCGGCAACCAGCAACGTGCGCCTGCTCGCCAATGTCAGCCATGAGCTGCGCACGCCGCTCAACGCCATCATCGGCTTCTCCCAGATGTTGGCGACCGACGAAATTGCGCCTTCCGAACCCGCCAAACAGCGGGAATATGCATCGATCATCAGCGACTCCGGCAACCATCTGCTTGAGATCGTCAACTCCATTCTGGATATGTCCAGAATCGAATCCGGCGCGATGGAAATCGCCGCTGAGTCCTTCACCCTGCCGACGCTCGCCGATCAGTGCTGCGATATGATGCAGCTGCAGGCCGATCAGTCTGGCGTGACGCTCGCGCGCGAATATGCCGAAAGCCTTGGCGAGATCGTCGCCGACAAACGCGGCTGCAGACAGATCTTGATCAATCTGCTCTCTAACGCGCTGAAATTCACGCCGCGCGGCGGCACGGTGAAGCTGGCGCTTCAGCTCGAAGGAAATCACGTCGCCGTCACCGTCGCCGACGATGGCGCAGGCATCGCCGCAGGCGATCTCGCACGGCTCGGCGATCCCTTCTTTCAGACCCGCGCGTCGCTCGACAGCGGGCGCGAGGGAACTGGCCTCGGCCTTTCCATGGTGTGCGGACTCGTGGGGCTGCACGGCGGTTCGATCACCATCGAAAGCGGCCTGCAGGTTGGCACGACGGTTTCCTTGCGCCTGCCGATCGACTGCCGCATCCACCGCGGCGCGACCAGCGGTCCGGCGAGAATTCAGGCGGTCGCGCGACTTGGCGCGCCGCTCAGCATGGCCGCGGTCGGCGGCGCAGAACCAGCAACGGTGAAGAAAATTGCGTGACGCCTCGCTCTACGCCTCTCGCTTTCAGGCTTCCCCCACCGATCGCGCCCCGCCGCGCGACACACGACGCAATGGGCGTCGCTCAGTCCTTGCGCGCATGTTCGGCGCGACGCCAATCGGCGTCACGCTCATCCTCGGCATCGCCGCCGTGGCGGCGATCGGCGTGCCCATGAACGCGCTGTTCCTCCAGGACGGAAGACATCCGGCGCCGCTCTTCTCGGCCCAGCCTTCAAATGCGGTCCTCGGCGCGCCGACGCCGCCGGCGCGCCCGCCGGCGATCGAAGCCCGCACAGAGCGAGACGCGAACGTCCCCGCGCGCCTCTCCCCGAAAGACCTCATCGCCAGCAAGATCGAAAAGCTTGACGCCGCCAAAAGCCTCGACGGGGGCAAGAGCGCGCCGGCGAAAGCAGATCCGCCGCACACAGCGGACAAGAAGCGGGACGCAATCGGCCTGCTGATCGTCGGCGATCCGCCGCCGATTAAGGCAAGCGCCAACAAAGCCGACAAGGCGGACAAGGCGGACAAGGCGGACAAGGCCGCTAGCCCCGACAAAACTGCATCTGTCGACAAAAACGTTCTTTATGCGCAGCGCGCGCTCCTCAAGCTCGGCTATGTGGTGCGCTCCGACGGCGTTCTCAACGGCGCGACGCGCCATGCTTTGGAGAAGTTCGAGGGCGACGCCGGCCTGCCGGTCAAAGGGCGGATCACGCCGAAATTGCTGCAGCAGCTCGCTGCGCGCTCCCGCCTCCCGCTCCCTTGAGTCGCGCGCGTTCGACAATCCCGCCGCTCAAGCGCTAGTTTGCGCCCATGCGACTGAGGTCCGACATATTCGTCTCCGCGCTGATCCGCCGGGCTGAGGTGCAAGGCGCGGTCGCCATGCTGCGCCGGCGCGGCGCCGCTGAAGCCGGCGCGATCTTTGTTAAACTCGATCGGCTTGACGGGCGCGCCGCCGTCTATGGCCCTGCCCCGCAGAGCGAAGAGCCGCCGGAGGGAGTCGATCGGCTGTTCGCGCGCGTCCATGCAGGCGACTGGCTCGATCCGGCGGAGGCCGAGCAGAGGCTCAAGCGCGAGATCATGTTCGACCCCGACCTTTGGATCGTGGAGATCGAGGATCCCGACGGCCGCGTGTTCGTCGACCTCGCCGCTTAGCGCAAGCAGGTTTGCGAAAAAGCCGACAAACTTTTTCGATGAGAACCTGCTCTCTTTTGATGGAGCGATTCCTGTCGATCACATGATCCCATGCGATCAGGAAGCGTCCTAAGCGGATTGATCGAGTTTGCGCGATGGCCGCGCCAGTGATTGCTGCGGCGCCGCGCGGCGGCGCGTCAGCGCGCCAGGATCTTCTCGCGCCGCACGGCGAGAATTCTCGCGCTCCGATCGCGCCGCGCCGGTCATGGCGCCCACGATGCGCGCCGCGGCGCGCTGCGGCGTCGAGCGCATCAAGCCGAGCAACGCCCGCACGACCTCGACGTCATGGGCGACTCCCGGCTCGGCGCAGCGAAAAATGCGCGTCGCCGATTCGAGCGGGACGCCAATCGCATTGAGCGCCAAAGCGAGCGCCTCGCCAAGATGATCGACGACAAGCGCGCGCGCCCGATCCCTTCGGCATTCGAGCGCCTCCGAGAGGAGAGCGGCCACCGCGTTGCGATCATGGCGTTGCGCCGCGGCTTCCAGTTTCTCGAGGAAAGCGTCGTCGGCGCGAAGCGGCGCTTCGGTCGCGCCGCTCGCCAATATTTGGCGGCAGGCGTTGAGCACGATCGCCGTGCGCTCGAGCCGGTTCGCCGCAAGGAAAAGCGGTTCTGGATCGAGATCAAGATCGTCGCGGTCGAGCAACATGCGCGCAAGCGTCAGATCATCGCGCGCCGCCATGACCAGTGCGCGCCTGGACGCCGAATCGAAATGCGCAGCGAGATTGCCGGCGAGCGCGCGAAGCACCTCGCCCTCGGGACGCAACGCAAGCGCCAGCATCGTCTCCCGATCGAGGTCACGTCGGCGGGCGACAGCCGCCGCGAATTGCGCCGGCCCCTGCTCGACGGTGGCGATCATGTCCCGCTGCACAAGATTAGGCGCGAATTGAAAGGCAAGCGCGGCCGCAGCGCCGCCTTTGTCAAAAAGACGCGCAAAAATCGAGGCAGGCGTTTCGGGATGGAAGCAGAGCGGCAGCGCCGCGCGGGCCACTGTTTCAGCATCGACAATGTCGATGAGCCCGAGCGCGAGCTGCTCGAACTGCCGGATGTCGGCCGTCGGATGCATCGATCGCTCGACAAACTGATCGACGACCGCTCGAAGCAGCGAAGCGTCGACCATCCGACGCTGTTCCCTATCGGCGCCCATCACTTCACCACTCGAACCCATACGCAACTGGCAGAAAATTTAACATCCGGTCGTTGACGGAGCATTAACCCTCGCCAATTCCTAATCGTTAAGGACGGCTGATTCATCGTCGGCGGAACGAGCTTGGAGAAATCGCCATGGGGAAGGTCATCGCCTTCCAGCCGCGCACGAGAGGGCGCAACGACGTGCAGCAGCGCGACGCGCAGATCCTGTTCTTTCTCGGCGTGCGCTATGTGCGGGTGGACGACGCTCTCGTCAATGAAGCAGCGAAGCCCGCCCCGGAGTCCTGCGGCGCCCCGCCGGGCGGCGGCAAGCGCAGAAGCCGTGTACGCCCCTGACCTCAGTCGGCAAGAACGAGCGCCCAATAGACCTTATATTTCGCCCCGGCCGCGTACGCCGTCGCGATGCCCATCCGTTTCACGCGCTTATCCAGCATGCGCGCATTATGCGGCGCGGAATCGCGCCAGCCGGAAAAAGCTTCCGCCAGCGTGCGATAGCCCGCCGATACGTTCTCCACGGCGGCCGGCGTTTGAATGCCCGCGCCCACGAGGCGGTCGCCGAGTTCGCCGCGCGCCGCAAGATCCCCGCTCTGCGCCATGTCCCGCGCCTGCGCCTCCGCGACGCGCTGCAGTCCGTCATCCAGCGTCAGAGCGCCGAGCCCGCTGTTGCGTCGATAAAGCGAGATCATGTCGCGCGCCGTCACCGGATCGACGCGCGCGCCGGCCGCCGCCAATGAGCGATACATCGGCGGCTCCGACCCGGTCACCCTAGGCGCAGGCTCTTGCGCGGCGTTGCAGCCGGCAAGCACGCTGAGCGCCAGGAGAGTGGCGGCGCGAGGGAGAAGCGAGGAAAACATCACGCGCATCTCGCTCCTCATTCTTTGAGAAACAATGAATGGCGAGGAATTACTTTGCTTGCGCATCGTCCGGCGTCGCAGCATCCTCCTTCGAGTCGTCAGACTGTTCGGTCCGCTCATCTTCGCTCTTGCCGCCCGCCAGATTGGCTTCGATCGCCAGCGCGCTCGCGGCGGCCGCTGCGGCCAGCTTGTCGAGGTCGGGAATGTTGACGATCGTTGGGGGCGGCGGCGCAGCAATAGGACCGATCGAGATTCCGGCGTCCTTGAGGCGCTCATAGAGGTCGAAGTGCAGGTCGCTGCGCACGCGCGCGGACTGCTCGACATCCTCGACGTAGCACCAAAGCTCGAATTTGAAGATGTTCGCCTCCATGCCGAGGAACATCACCTGCGGCGCGGGTATCCGTAAAACGCTTTCCTGCGCGCGCGCCGCCGCAAGAAGAATGTCGCGCATTCTTTCCGGATCGACCCCAACATGCGGCGAAACGGCGATCTTGATGCGGCCGACCTTGTCGCCGCGCAGCCAGTTCTTCACGACGCCCGCGACGAGATTTGAATTCGGCACGATCATCGTCGCGCGATCGAAGGTCTCGATCTCGGTGGAGCGGACATTAATGCGTTTGACATAGCCCTGCTCGTCGCCGACCACGACCCAGTCGCCGACACGAATGGCGCGCTCCCAGAGCAGGATGAGGCCGGAGACGAAATTGTTGACGATCGACTGCAGGCCAAAGCCGATGCCGACCGAGAGGGCGCCGGCGACGATCGCGAGTTTTTCGAAACCGAGCCCGACATAAGACAGTGCGAGCGCCGCGGCGAGAATGAAGCCGGCGTAGCCCAGCGTCGCGCTGATCGAGTTCCGCAAACCGAGATCGAGCCGGGTGAGCGGCAGAAAACGCGCGTCGAGCCAGCGCCGCAGCCCCTGCGTTGCGGCAAGCGCCGCGGCGAAGAGCAGCATCGCCACAAGCGCGCTCGAAGGAGAGATCGTGACGTCGCCGATCTTGAAGGAAACGAACGCCGAGCGAATATTGCCCAGGAAATCTCCCGACTCGTAGCCCAGCGGCGCGAGCGCCACCAACGCCGCGGCGAGGAAACAGAGCAACGTGACAATGCCGGACAGGAGCACGGCGATGGGCGCGAGCTGTTCGCGGCGCACGCCAAGACCGCTGATCATTCTGCGACCGAGGAAACTTGTCGGCGCAAGCGCCGCCTCGATGCCGCCGCGCGAAAGGGTGACGACGACATAGAGGATGGCGATGACCGCCGCCGTCCAGCCGATCTGCAGGATGACGAAATTAGCGAAAGTGACATAGCCTGCCGCGCACGCCCCGACGAGCACGAGCACGATAAGCGCGCCGAAAAAACGCGCCGCGCTCATCCAGTCGCGGCCCTCGGGGGTGGCGACGGCGGCGCCCTCCTCGACTTCCACTCGGCTTGGCAGATTGAAGAGCGCGATAGCGATGAGCGCCGTGACGATCATAACGCCGAGGCCGCGCGTCACGATCACGAGCGAAAGCCCCCCCTGCACGGACTCTTCCAATTGCTCCAGGAAACGCGCCGCGGAAAGAGTCACCGCAGCCAGCGTGACGAGTTGCGTGAGACGTTTCGCAAGCCGATCGCCCGGATCAATCAGCCGCCAGTTCGGATGCGCGGGAGCAAGAACCGCGCGCGCGATGGCGTAGGCGAAGGCGATGCGCGCCACGCCCTCGACAAAGCGTCGCCAGATCGGTTCGAGCGCGGCGTCGATAAGATCATAGGCGTCGAAGGCGAGGCTTAACGCGCCGACCGCCGCAACCGGCGCGGCCACGATGACGAGCGCCGTCCATCCGGCCGCGGCCGCCTTGCGTAAAGGCGTCGGACCAGACTCGTCCTCCGAACGCCGGACGACGCGTCGGGCCATAAAGAGCGCCAAGGCGACGCTCGCTGCGATCGCAAAAAGCACGGCGAAAAACTGCGCGCGTCGGCCGCCGTTGACGCGATCGACGACATTCGCCGTTCGGTCGGAAAGAAAGGTCGCAGAATCGCTGATCGCGGCGGGCGCCCCGTCGAGCGCGGCGCGCCACAGCGAAGGCGAGAATAGACCATCCGTGCGCAGAAAGAGATTCTTCGCAAAGAGTCCGCGCTGGCGCGCGACAATCGTTACGGCGACCTGCCGCGTCTCGAGCAACATGGCGCGCGCGCGTTTTAGAGTCGCGTCAACCGCGTCGTAAAGACGACGCTGCTCTTCGAGTTCGGCGTTGGCGCTGACGCGCGCAGCGGCATCGGCGGATTCGGGCCCGTTCGGCGTCGCTTCGGGCGCGGGGACCGGCGGCCCTCTCGCCGGCGGCGGCTTCGCGACGCTGTTCTTTACAGCAGGTTTGGCCTGGGGCTTGGAATCCGCCGGCGTCTCGGGCGGTTTCGGAGCCTCTTTCGGCGGCTCCTGCGGTTTTGCGGCGGCGGGCGCAAGCTCCTTCAACCGCGCATCGATCGCGGCAAGACGCGGCGTCAGCTTTTCAATCGTTTCTTCCAACTCGTGCGGCAAGGGTTCGATACGCGCGCGCAGACTGCGCAGCGCGGCGTCGGAAAGCTCGGGCTGCTCAAGCGCCTTCTGCACCTCGTCCAGCGTGGCGCGCGCGCGATCGAGACGCGCGTTGAACTGTTCGATCGAAGCCGGCGCTTCGTCGGCGCGCAGTCCGGGGGCGGCGAGCGTCGCAATCAGGATGGCGATCAGGAGCGTCAGTTTGCGCACATGCGTTCCTTAAGTGGAGCGAGCCGATCAAATCGGTTTCGAACACGCGGGCGAAAGGTCAATCTTGCAGCGGTTCCAGTTCATCGCGGTAGGACCGTCTGTCGCCATTCCGGTCGATCACGGTCCATCCCCCCTGCCCGTCCGGCGCGGCGGCGCCCTCGGCGACCCGCGCCTTGCCGAACCCGCCGGGAATGTCGAGCGCATAGGCCGGCAGCGCAACGCTGGTCACGCGGCGCGAGAGCTCTGCGTAGAGTCGCCTGCCCGCCGCGAGGCTGAGCCGAAAATGCGCGGTCCCCGGCGCGAGATCTGGATGGTGCAGATAATAGGGCCGAACGCCCAAACCTGCCAAATCGCGCATCAGCCGCTCCAAGACGTCGACGTTGTCATTGACGCCCTTGAGCAGCACGGTCTGGGAGAGAAGGACTGCGCCGGCCTCGCGCAGCCGAGCGATCGCCGCGCGCGCCGGTTCGGTCAGTTCGCGCGCATGATTGACATGCAAGGCGATGAAAAGCGTCTTGCCGCTTTCGCGAAGCGCGGCAAGCCGCTCGCGCGTCACGAGATCGGGCGCGACCGTCGGCGCGCGCGTATGGACGCGCAACAGCCGCACATGCGGGATATCGCTAAGCCGGCGCGACACGGCGCCGAGGCGACGCGCCGACAACATCAGGGGATCGCCGCCCGTGAGGATCACTTCGAAAATCTGTGGTCGCCGCGCGATGTAGTCGAGCGCCGCCACGACGTGAGGCTCGGGCAGCAGATCGCCTTTGCCGCGACCGACCGTCTCGCGCCGGAAACAAAAACGGCAGTAGACGGGACAGACCGACAGCAGCTTTAGGAGCACGCGGTCGGGATAGCGATGCACGAGCCCTGGCAGCGGCGAATGGGCGTCGTCGCCGATCGGATCGGCGCGTTCCTGCGGCGTCGTCGCGGCCTCGCGAAGATCGGGGATAAACTGTCGCGCAATCGGATCATTCGGATCGGCGCGGTCGATCAGCGCCACTATCTCCGGCGTAACGGCGATGCTGTAGCGCTGCGCCACCTGATCGAGACCGTTGACCTCGCTCATGAGGCGCGCGTCGACCAGATCGGCGATCGAGGTAAGCGTGCGCGACGGCGCGCGCATGAGCGCAGCTGCGTCTCGATCCAGCGGCACGCGTTTCTCCGCCGCGCAATCGCTCTCTCTCCCACGCAGCGGGGGAGAGTTGGAGAGGGGGCGATGCGGTGTGCGCTCGGCTCGAATATATTCCCCCTCGCTTACCCTCCCCCGCTGCGCGGGAGAGGGAGGCGTCAAGCGTTCCGCGAAAAAATCATCCGCGCGGTTCGTTATTGCTTCGCCCCCCGCGCGGCGCGCTTGGCCAGCGTGCGCAGGCGCAGCGCGTTGAGCTTGATGAAGCCTTCCGCGTCGCGCTGGTCGTAGGTTCCGCCTTCCTCGAAGGTGACAAGGTCCTGATCGTAAAGCGACCAGGGGCTTTCGCGGCCGACAAGCGTCGCCGAGCCCTTGTAGAGCTTGATGCGCACCCGGCCGGTGACATGCTCCTGGCTCTTGTCGATCGCGGCCTGCAGCATCTCGCGCTCCGGCGCGAACCAGAAGCCGTTATAGATCAGTTCGGCGTAGCGCGGCATCAACTCGTCTTTAAGATGCGCAGCGCCGCGGTCGAGCGTCAGGCTCTCGATTCCGCGATGCGCGACGAGCAGAATCGCGCCGCCGGGCGTTTCATACATGCCGCGCGACTTCATGCCGACGAAGCGATTTTCGACGAGATCGAGTCGCCCGATCCCGTGAAGACGCCCCAGATCATTGAGCTTAGCGAGTAGCGCCGCAGGCGAAAGCTTGACGCCATCCACCGCGACCGCGTCGCCTTTCTCGAAGTCGATCGTGACATATTGCGCCGCGTCCGGCGCATCCTCGGGATTGCCGGTGCGCGAATAGACGTAATCGGGCGTCTCCTGAGTCGGATCTTCGAGCACCTTCCCTTCCGAAGACGTGTGCAGAAGATTGGCGTCGGTCGAGAACGGCGCTTCGCCACGCTTATCCTTGGCGATCGGTATCTGGTTCTTTTCGGCGAAGGCGATGAGATCGGCGCGCGAGACGAAGTCCCATTCGCGCCACGGCGCGATCACGGTGATATCGGGCTCGAGCGCGTAATAGCCGAGTTCGAACCGCACCTGGTCGTTGCCCTTGCCGGTCGCGCCATGGCAGACCGCGTCGGCGCCCATTTTGCGCGCGATCTCGATCTGCTTCTTGGCGATGAGCGGGCGCGCGATCGAGGTGCCAAGCAGGTAAAGCCCCTCGTATTGGGCGTTGGCGCGGAACATCGGGAAGACGTAACCGCGCACGAATTCTTCGCGCAGATCTTCGATGAAGATGTTCTCAGGCTTCACGCCCAGAAGCAGCGCCTTCTCGCGCGCGGGCTCGAGTTCCTCGCCCTGACCGAGATCGGCGGTGAAGGTGATGACTTCCGCGCCATAGGTCGTCTGCAGCCATTTCAGGATGATGGAGGTGTCGAGCCCTCCGGAATAGGCGAGGACGACGCGTTTGATTTCTTTTTTCAGGCGGGTCATTTTGGCTCTGGCTCGGCGGGAGGCGATTTGCGCGCGGACTATAGGCGCCGCGGGCCCGAGCGCAAGGCGGCGCGACGCGGCCCACGTCCGCGCAGGAGAAACGGCGTGAAGCGAACATTCGCCCTGGCGGGCGTCCTTTCTTTTCTGGGGCTATCGGGTCTCTGCGCGCAAACCGACCAGCGCGTCTGGACGCTTGGCGGATTGGAGGAGAAAAACGCCGACAGCATCTATCTTGGCTATGGGGTGCCGGAGAGCGACGACAGCCTTGGGAGCTTCACCTGCGCGCCAGGCAGCGGCTTGGTCAAAATCTGGATCGCCGAAACCAGCGACAAGCTCAAAGCGGGAGGCAAGACGACGGCGATCCTTTCGGTTGGCGAAAAGACGGCGAAGGTCGCCGGCAAGCTCGTGCCCAATGAAGAAGCGGGCGTGCCGAGCTTCGAGGGAAGCCTGCCGGCGAAAGACCCGATCTTCGCGGCGATGGCCGGCGGGGAAACGCTCGACATCGCCGTTGGCGGAACAAAGCGATCGGCGCCCCTCGCCGACGCAGCGGAGAAATTCAAGAAATTCGCCGCGGCCTGCGCCAAACGCTAAAGCCTCGTTTTTTACGTCGGAGCCCCCTAAATTGGCGCAATGAGCAGCCGTTCGATGAAAAACCCCACAAGGCCCAAGGTCGCCGGTCTGACGCCGGCGCGCCGGCGCGCGCTCGATATTCTCACGCAAGCGAATCGGCCCGTCGGCGCATATGAGATGATCGATCTCATGGCCGACGAAGAGGGCAAGCGCCCCGCGCCCGTGTCCGTTTATCGCGCGCTTGGTTACCTCATGGACAACGGCCTTGCGCATCGGCTCGCGTCAAAAAACGCCTATATCGTCTGCGGCCATGCCCATGAAGCCGAGGAGCCCGTCGTTTTCATCATTTGCGAGCAATGCGGCGAGGTGAAAGAGGCGACGTCGCCAGGATTCGCCCGCGAACTTGCGGCGCTTGTAGGCGCGGCGCATTTCAGCGCCCGCACGCGCGTCGTGGAAATCGCCGGGCGCTGCGCCCGGTGCGAAGGCAAATAGCGATGCGCGGGGCCGCGCGCTGGCTCGCGCCGCTCGTCTTTCTTGTCGCGTCGCTGGCCTTCGCGGCGGTGAACTATCCTCTGCTCACTGGTCGGGTGGTTGACCAGGCCGATGTCATTCCGCCGTCCACGAAAAGCGCGATCGAGAGCAAGCTCAGGGATCTTGAGGATAAATCCGGCATCCAGCTCGTCGTCGCGTCGGTCGATTCGCTTGAGGGATTGGACGTCGAAACCTACGCCAATGGCCTGTTTCGCGCGTGGAAGCTCGGCGAAGCAAAAAAGAACAATGGCGTTCTGTTTCTGGTGGCGCCGAACGAGCGCAAAATGCGCATCGAAGTCGGCTATGGCCTGGAAGGAACGCTCACCGACGCGCTGTCGAAGATCATTTTGACGAGCGCGGTGGCGCCGCGATTCAAAGCGCGGGACTACGGCACGGGGATCGAACGCGGCGTCGAGGGGATCATCGAGGTGCTCTCCGGCGATTCCGCCGAATGGACCAAACGGGCGCGCGGCCCGCAGTCCACGACCTTCGATGAGCTTTCCCCGCTCATTTTTTTCGCCCTGTTTCTGTTCATCGTGGTCTGGATGGCGCGTAGCGCGCGCGGCAGGCGACGGTACGACCCGCGTTACGGTCGTGGTGGCCCCCGTGTCATCGTATTGCCCCCGAGCGGCGGCTTCTGGGGGGATTCTAGCGGCGGGTGGGGAGGGGGAGGCGGTTTCGGAGACGGCGGCGGCTTTTCCGGCGGCGGCGGCTCATCCGGCGGCGGCGGCGCTTCGGGGGATTGGTGATGCAGCTCACGGCGGACGACTTCGAGCGCATCGCGCAAACCATCCGTCGCGCCGAAGAGAAAACCTCCGGCGAAATCGTCTGCGTGCTGGCGCGTCGCTCTTCCGATTACGCGTTCGTGCCGCCGCTCTGGGGCGCATTTATCGCGCTAGCGTCGCCTTGGCCCATGCTGCTTTTCACCGACCTTTCGCCTCGTGAGATTTTCGCTGCGCAGATCGCCATCTTTATCGTTGCGACGCTCGTCGTTTCATGGGGACCGGTGCGCTTTTTCTTGACGCCGCGCGCCGTGAAGCGCGCCCGCGCCGCGCGCGAGGCGATTGAGCAATTTTTCTCGCGCGGCGTCTCCGCCACCAAGGCGCGCACGGGCGTGCTCATATTCGTCTCATTCGCCGAGCGTTACGCGCGCATCGTCGCGGATGACGCCATCGCCGAAAAGATCAGTAATGACGAATGGCAGGCAGCTCTCGATTTGCTGCTTGAAGACCTGAAACGCGAACGGCTGGCGGACGGCTTTGTCGCGGCGATAGAGGAATGCGCGCGCCTCCTGGCGCGGCATGCGCCGCCTGGAGCGGACGGCGACGAACTGCCGGACAAGATCTATGTAGTGTAGCGGGCCGCGCCTTGGCCGGCCCCCCATGCGCGTCTATGCTCAGGAAGCCTTTCGTTCGCGCGCGACTTCCCGCCAGCCGATGTCGCGGCGGCAAAACCCGCCCGGCCAATCGATGAGGTCGACCGCCGCATAAGCGCGCGCCTGGGCCTCGGCGACGCTTTCGCCTAACGCCGTGACATTCAGCACGCGACCCCCGGCGGCGAGCAGTCGTCCGCCTTCCTCGCGCGTGCCGGCGTGGGTGATGGCGACGCCCTCGACGGCTTCGGCGCATTCGACGTTGCGGATTTCCGATCCGGTCATCGGCGTTCCCGGATAGTTTTTCGCCGCCAGCACCACCGTCAGCGCCGCCAGCGGCGAAAACCGCAGTCGCTGCTGAGGCAATGCGCCCCGCGCGGCGGCAAGCATCAGCTCCAGAAGATCGCCCTCGAGACGGGGCAGAATGACTTGCGCCTCCGGATCGCCGAATCGGCAATTATATTCGATGAGCTTTGGCCCCTCTTGTGTCAGCATGAGTCCGGCGTAGAGCACGCCCTTGAAGGGCGCGCCCTTGTCGCGCATCGCGCGCATCGTCGGCTCGATGATCTCGGCCATCACACGCGCTTCTATTTCTGGCGTCACGACGGAAGCCGGCGAATAGGCGCCCATGCCGCCTGTGTTCGGCCCCGTGTCGCCGTCGCCGACTCGCTTATGATCCTGCGCCGTCGCGAACGGCAGCGCACAAACGCCGTCGCAGATCGCAAAGAACGACGCCTCTTCGCCTTCGAGACATTCCTCGATGACCACCTCCGCGCCCGAGAGGCCGAAAGCGCCCGCGAACATGGCCTGAACGGCGCGCTCCGCTTCCTCAAGCGTCCGAGCCACGACGACGCCTTTGCCGGCGGCGAGCCCATCCGCCTTGACGACGATCGGCGCGCCCCGCTCACGCAGATAGCTTAGCGCCGGCTCAAGCGCGGCAAACCGCGCATAGCTCGCGGTCGGAATCCCGTAGTCGCGACACAAATCCTTGGTGAAACCCTTGGACCCTTCGAGCTGAGCCGCCGCCTGCGTCGGCCCGAAGGCGAGGATCCCGTGCTTTTCCAGTTCGTCGACGAGACCGCCAATCAGCGGCTGCTCGGGTCCGACAATAACGAGCGCAATTCCCGCATCGCGACAAAAGTCGATCACGGCGGGGTGGTTGGCGACGTCGAGATCGACGTTATCTCCCACGCGAGCCGTCCCCGGATTGCCTGGCGCGATATAGATCCGCGTCAGCATCGGGCTTTTTGTTAGCGCATTGGAGATCGCATGCTCGCGACCGCCCGATCCGATCAGAAGAACATTCATTAACGCTCGCCCGGTTGCTTCGTTTCCGCTTCTAGAGCGCGCGGACGCCAAAAGGCAATCCGCTCCTGAAATGCTGTGCTTGCCCATTGCGTAAGCGCCGCTAGCTATCGGTCGGGGGCTAGCGGCTGGAGTGTCCCACATGTCCATTACCCGAGATATCGCATCGCATGACAATGCGGTCGCCTATGGCGGCCTCATTGACGCCATTGGCGGCGTCGCCACCATCGTCCTCGTGATTTGCGGCTTAGTTGGAATAGCGCCCCCCATGATGGTCGCGATCGCGACGATCGTGTTTGGCGTCGCATTGTTAATTCAAGGCGGAGCTATGCTGTCGGAATATATGCAGGTCGTGTTTCCCGGCGGCGTTCGCACCGCTTCCGCCGAGCAGATGGGCGGCAATAGTCTCGCGCTCGTCTTCCTCGTCGGCGCCGCCGGCATTGTGCTCGGCGTTTTGTCGCTCCTTGGAATCAGTGCGGCAATCCTGACCCCGATCGCCGCGATCGCCTATGGCACCGCTCTGTTGCTGAGCAGCAACGCCGTGTGGCGCCTCTATGTGCTGCGGCGCGCCTCCGCTCAGATGGAGACCGCGATCGGACAGTCGCAACATGTCGGCGCCGAAATGCTCGCCAGCGAAATGGCGTCTGGTTCAGCGGGCATTCAGGCGCTCGCCGGACTGGCGGCGATCGTCCTCGGCATTCTGGCGCTTGCCGGCAGTCCTAACGATTTGACCCTGAACCTGGTCGCGCTGCTCGCGCTCGGCTCGACGATCGTGCTCACGGGCAGCACCATTAGCGCCACAGTTCTGAGCTTTATGCGAACCTGAGCGCAGCGCCCGGAAGACAAATGCCCCCGACCGCCCGTCGGGGGCGTTTTTCTGCCTCGTCGAGGCCCCAGACGGCTTCCCTCCCGGAGGGAAAATGCTCTAAAGACAGCGCAATCTCTCTTTGCGAGGCGATATGGCGCGGCAGTTCATCTATCACATGCAGGGCCTCAGCAAGACCTATCCGGGCGGCAAGAAGGTCTTGGAGAACATCAATCTCTCCTTTTATCCCGACGCCAAGATCGGCGTTCTGGGCGTCAACGGCTCCGGCAAATCGACGCTGCTGCGCATTATGGCGGGCGCCGACAAGGAATATTCCGGCGAGGGCTTCGTCGCCGAGGGCGCGCGGGTCGGCTATCTGCCGCAGGAGCCGCAGCTCGACCCGACGCTCGACGTGCGCGGCAATGTCATGCTCGGCGTCGCCGACAAGAAGGCCATTCTCGATCGCTATAACGATCTCGCCATGAATTATTCGGACGAGACCGCCGACGAGATGACGAAGCTTCAGGACGAGATCGAGGCGAAAGGTCTTTGGGACTTGGACAGCCAGGTCGACCAGGCGATGGACGCGCTCGGCTGTCCGCCTGACGACGCTGACGTCACCAAGCTTTCGGGCGGCGAGCGGCGTCGCGTCGCGCTGTGCAAACTGCTGCTCGAACAGCCGGAAATGTTGCTCCTCGACGAACCGACGAACCATCTCGACGCTGAAACCGTCAACTGGCTCGAAGGACATCTGCGCCAGTATCCCGGCGCGATCCTCATCGTCACCCACGACCGCTATTTCTTGGACAATGTCACCGGTTGGATATTGGAGCTCGATCGCGGCCGCGGCATCCCCTACGAGGGCAACTACACCAGCTGGCTGAAGCAAAAGCAGAAGCGACTGGCTCAGGAATCTTCCGAGGACAAGGCGCGCCAGCGCGCGCTCGAAGCCGAGAGCGAGTGGATCGCCGCTTCGCCAAAGGCGCGGCAGGCCAAAAGCAAGGCGCGCATTCAGCGCTATGAGGAACTCGTCGCCAAGCAGAACGACAAGGCGCCGACCACCGCGCAGATCGTCATTCCGGTGGCCGAGCGCCTCGGCGACAATGTCATCGAGTTCGACCATCTGTCGAAAGGCTATGGCGACACGCTTCTGATCGACGATCTCTCCTTCAAATTGCCGCCAGGCGGCATCGTCGGGGTCATCGGGCCGAACGGCGCCGGCAAGACGACGCTGTTTCGCATGATCACCGGACAAGAGAAGCCCGACAACGGAACGATCGAAATCGGCGACAGCGTGCAGCTCGGCTATGTCGACCAGTCGCGCGACGCGCTGCACGCCAACAAGTCCGTCTGGGAGGAAATCTCGGACGGCAATGAGGTGATTTATCTCGGCAAGCGCGAAATCAATTCCCGCGCCTATTGCTCGGCCTTCAATTTCAAGGGCGCCGATCAGCAAAAGAAGGTCGGGCAGCTTTCAGGCGGCGAACGCAACCGCGTGCACCTCGCCAAGATGCTGAAGAGCGGCGCCAATGTGCTGCTGCTCGACGAGCCGACCAATGATCTTGACGTCGACACGCTGCGCGCGCTCGAAGAGGCGCTCGTCGATTTCGCCGGCTGCGCCGTCATCATCTCGCATGACCGCTTTTTCCTCGACCGCATCGCGACGCATATTCTCGCCTACGAAGGCGACAGCCATGTCGAATGGTTCGAAGGCAACTTCGCCGATTACGAGGAAGACAAGAAGCGGCGCCTCGGGATCGACAGCGTCATTCCGCACCGGCTGAAATATAAGAAGTTCGCGCGGTGACTTAGCCTCCCGACGTCGCGAGTCAGGATTAGCGCGCGGGCGCGCTCGCGTGGCGCAGATGGGAGCCGCCCCGCCCTTCTCCGTCACTCCAGCGGAACCACCCGAACGCCCCTCATTGCCGCCGCAGCCGCCAGCCGCGTATCGAAAGTCGCCAGTCGATAGCCACGGTTCGAGGCCAGCGCGAGATGCAGCGCGTCGGGCGCGGCGAGTTTGGTCGCGAAATCGCGAACGAAACGATCTGCGAGCGCGAGGTCGGATGCGACCGTTTCAGTACTTGTAAATGCACGAGCCAACCAATCGTCGAGCAACGCCAGCGCGAGCGACGCCTGCTGTTCGGACATGCGCGCCGAACGAACCTGCCGAGAAATTACTGCCGCAACTTCAAGTGCGGCGAAGTCGCTGACGACGAGCTCTTCGCGCGCATTGGCAAGCCATTGCTCCATGTTCATCGTATGCGCGTCGCGCAGAATCAGTGGAACGATTGCGCTCGCGTCAAGATAAACGCTCATTCTTCTTCGTCGCGCATCCGGCGGATGAGAGTGACGGCGTCCTCGCCCAGCGGCGGCAGCGCGTCGCGTCGCTTGCGCAGCCATTCGATGTCGGCCTTCGTCATTCGTTTGGGCGCTTCGTCGGGTGTGCTCGGACGCAGTTCGACGACGGGTTTGCCATGACGGGTGATCGTCACCGTCTCGCCCGCCAGCGCCTCGTCGATCAGCCGGGACAATTGTTCCTTCGCCTTGGCGATGGGGTAGGAGGACATGGCCGCCTCAAAAATGGTCATTTTTTGAAAATTAGGACATAATTTCCGGCGACACAATGCGTTGCGGCGCCAGAGAGTTATTTCCATACGCTCCCAAATCCCGCATCAAATTGGCGCGCTACGCCGGATGCGCGCCGATAAAGAATCCGTCAGCGCCTTCGTCTTGGCGCCGCCGCGGGCTCGCAATCTGCGGGCGCGCTCAATGGGGCGTTCGCCCAAACGCCTTCCGCAGCTCGTCCTTCGCCTGCTCCAGCACCTGTCGGCGCGCGTCGGGCAAATCCTTGCCGGCCCGGTTGATGTAGAAGGTCAGCATCGACATGGCGGAACGGAACGGGTCCGCTTTGCGCCGCTCGCTCGCTTCCGCCGAACGCTTAAGAGAGTGGGCGATCTTCACGGGGTCGTCCCATGTGAATACCCCCGCATCGAGATCGAGCGCGTTGCTGTGGCGCGTGACCTCTCCCGACCAGTAGTTGGTCGGCGTCTTTGAACGTTTTGCCGGCGCGCGGCTTTTCGGCTGCCTTTGCGCCATCGTCCGCCTCATCTCGGGAGCGCTTGTCAGGAGCGCTTGTCACGAGCCTTGGCCAGGTAGTCGGCCGCCCACAGAAATCAACGCGCCGAAGCGTGACCGCCACGAATTCGCCATTTGTGCATGGCGCATTTCCCAGCTGGGCCGTGGGCGGTCATGAGGGATTTTTTAGATGAGACTATTCCGCCGAGCCGCTGCCTTTTTCGCCATCGGCGCTCTGCCGCTCGCGGGCTGTGCGCCGCAGGAGTCGCCCGTCGCGTCAGCCCCCGCCGCCTATGAAGAGGCCGCCAAGGCGACCGAGCTCACCGGCCAGGACGCGCTGCATGCGCGAATCTCCCATTACGCCCGCATCTATGACATTCCGGAATCGCTCATTCATCGCTCAATTCGCCGCGAGAGCAATTATAATCCCCACGCCCGGCATGGACCCTATTGGGGGCTGATGCAGATCCGTCACGACACGGCGCGACACATGGGCTATCAGGGCCCGGCGAGCGGTCTTCTCGACGCCGACACCAATCTTGCGTTCGCGGTGCCGTATCTCGCCAACGCCTATAAGGTCAGCGGCGGCGATGAAGGCCGGGCGATCAGGCTCTATGCCGGCGGCTACTACTACGAAGCGAAGCGCAAGCGGATGCTCGACGAGCTGGTGACGTCCGCGTCCCACTAAGTCTTAAGAAGCCTTATTGGTTTTTCGGTGTGAAGGTGCTGCGCACCCGGCCCCCCTGCGCCGCGCCGCCCTGCACGGTCGCCATGCCGGTCGTCACGTCATAGACGAGCTTGTCGCCCTTCACGATATTCTCGGCTTGGGTGAGCGTGACGTTGCCGATAAGATAAACCTTGTTTTCGGCCTTGTCGTAGCTGCCCCGATCGCCCGTGCCGATCTGGTCCTTTGAAACCAGCGTCACCGGACCTTCGGCGTCGATATGTTTGACGCGGTCGTTCGTCGTCGCGGCGGGTTGTCCGGCGCCCTTTCCCTCGAGAAAAATGATGAGGCGCGAGGCCTTGAGCGTCGAGGGCCCATTCGTGACGATCACGCTGCCGGAGTAGATGAGCTTCTGCTCTTTCTCGAAATAATCGAGCTTGCCCGCGTCAATGTTGAGCGGATCCTTGGCGGAGGCGCCCGGCAGAATGCCGCCCGAGCGGCCCGCGGCGCTGGCCGGCGTCGCGGCGACGAGCGCAGCTAGGGAGAGAACGAAGAGGTGGCGGCGCATTTAGTCCTTGGTCGCGGCGCCGGAAGTTTGCGAAGGCGCATCGCCCTCACCGTATAGCACCGAATGGACGCCGCCCGCGAAACTCGCGTGACGGTCCTTTTGGGAAAATGCGACAGACTGCGCGGTGACCTCGCCGCCGTCGATCTTCAAGAGCACGGGCTTGTCGGACGTCATCACGCTATCCTTGAAATCCATGACCGCCGACTCGAGCCGCATGTCGAAGTTGTTGTCTTCGTGGATATTGACGCCGCCAGTCATATCGGCCCGATCGGCTTTCCTGTTGTAAACGCCCTTCGCCGCCGACAGGACTATGGAATTGTCCTTGGAGTTCTCGACCCGGACCTCGAGCTGATCGAGTTCAAAGACATCAGGCTTCGCCAGATCTTGCGTGCCCACAAGCGCGCGCACTTCATAGGGACGCCCGTCCTTGCGATAGCCGACGAGCTTGGGGCTCTCGATGACGATGCGGGAGCCTTTGAGCGCAACGCGCGCCAGGCTCAGATCGGCGGGCAGAAAGCGCAGCGAACTGATCAGCAGGCCGAGGCCGACGATTCCAACGACGCCGCCCGCCCCCCAAAGGATCCAGCGGCGCAGGTGCGCAACGCGCGTCGTGTGGCGCAGCGCCTCCGGAAAGGCGCTCTGGCGCGGCGCAACAAGGCCGCCCAGGCGATCGCGGGCGCTGGGCGCCGGCAAGACGTCGGTCATGACGTGATCATGAGGCGTGCAGGTGGCGAATTCGAGGCAAAGCCAAAGCCTGACTCGCCATGGCCCTTACTCATGGGCAAAAATATCCGTTTCCGGCCAACCGGCGAGGTCGAGTCGGGCGCGGGCGGGCAGAAAGTCAAAACAGGCCTGCGCCAGTTCGGCGCGGCCCTCGCGGGCGAGCATGGCGTCGAGCTTGTCCCTGAGCTGATGCAGATAGAGAACGTCCGACGCCGCATAGGCCTGCTGCGCGTCGGAGAGAACCGGGGCGCCCCAGTCCGACGACTGCTGCTGCTTCGAAATCTCGACGCCAAGAAGCTCGCGCACGAGATCCTTGAGGCCATGCCGGTCCGTATAGGTGCGCGCGAGCTTCGAGGCGATCTTGGTGCAATAGACCGGCGCCGGAACGAAGCCGAAGGTCTTGGCCAAGATGCCGATGTCGAAACGGGCGAAGTGGAAGAGCTTCAGAACGGCCGGATCGGCGAGCAGGCGCTCGAGATTGGGCGCGCGCGTCTGACCGCGCCCGAACTGGACGAGCTCGGCGTTGCCGTCGCCGAAGGAGAGCTGCGCCAGGCACAGACGGTCACGATGCGGATTGAGGCCCAGAGTCTCGGTGTCGATCGCGACAATGGCGCCAGCGCCGATCCCCTCGGGGAGATCGCCCTGGTGGAGGCGGATGGTCATGCGGCTCGAATCTTTCGATGTGGAGCGGACAGTCTATCGCAGAATGCGCAAGGCTTGTCGAAGCGCCGCGGGGGGCGCCCGACGCGCTCGCCTG
Organism: Methylocystis sp. L43; assembly: GCF_015709525.1. Lineage (GTDB taxonomy): Bacteria > Pseudomonadota > Alphaproteobacteria > Rhizobiales > Beijerinckiaceae > Methylocystis. The sequence goes on from NZ_JADNRA010000036.1 coordinate 150,312, forward strand.
CGCGGCGAATTGTGCTACCTAATGGCTGGGGCCTGGTCGATGGACCTCCTGGCCCAGGGAGTAACCCCATGCGTTACATTCTTGCTTTGATTGTCGCCTGCGCAATTGCTGCGCCGCCGGCCTCCGCGGCGTCCTCGAAATCCACCGCCAAATCCGTTTCGGCCTCGAAATCGGATCAATCGACAAAAACCGGCAAACGCACTCGGCAGAACGCCGATCGCGGCGCCGGCGGCATCCATCCTTTGGTTGGCAGCGGCGACTATTAGGGCGCGGTGACGCCGCAGGGCTTCGCTGGCGTTCGGCAAGCGGTTCGCCCGGAATCTCCTCGCCCGATACCCTGCCAAAACTGCTCCTCTTGTCAGACGCCCGCCAAGTCTTCACTCTATTGCGATGCAAACTTTGCGGGATGGCGAGAGTACGCCGGTGAACGATCAACCCAACGGCCTTAACGGCTCCGACCGCCGCTTCAACGCGCTGGTCATCGAACTGGCGATCCGCCTGTTCGCGATCGGCGCGCTGATCTACTGGACCTTCATCATCGTCCTGCCGTTCGCGGCGATTATTCTGTGGAGCGTCGTGCTCGCCGTGGCGCTCTATCCGATCTTTCGCGTGGTGGCGGAAATATTGGGCGGCCGGCCAATAACAGCCGCCGTTTTGATGACGATCGCCGGACTCGTGCTGATCATCGGGCCCGTCACCTGGATGGCGGTCGGCGCCATCGACCCCATCAAGGCAGTGATGGCGGGCATCGAGACGGGCGATATCGCGGTGCCGCCGCCGCCCGCCTCGATCAAGGACTGGCCGTTCGTCGGCGAGCAGCTCTATTCCTTCTGGCTGCTGGCCTCGACCAATCTGCGCAGCGCCTTCACTCAAGTTTTGCCGCAGCTGAAGCCCGCCGGGGAATTCTTGCTCGACATGGCGAAGAGCGCAGGCGCAGGCACGCTCAAATTTCTCGTCTCCGTCCTGCTCATGGGCTTCATTCTCGCCGCCGCGCCGCAAATGCTCGCAGGGGCGCGCGCGCTATCGCGGCGCATCGACCCTTCCAGCGGCGAGAAATTCGTCGATCTCGCCGGCGCGACGATCAACGCGGTTTCGCGCGGCGTCATGGGGCTGTCGCTGTTGCAGGCCGTCGTTGGCGGCGCCGGCATGTATCTGGCCGACGTGCCGGGCGCGAGCCTGCTGACGATCGCCATTCTGGTTCTCGGCATTGTTCAGATCGGGCCGTTGATCGTCGTGGCGCCTGTCATCTTCTGGGCGTGGACGACCTTGGCGACCGGGCCGGCGCTGGCGCTGACGGTCTGCATGCTCAGCGTCAATTACGTGGACAACGTGCTGAAGCCCTTCATTTTCGCGCATGGGCTGTCGACGCCGATACCGGTGATTTTCGTGGGCGTGATCGGCGGCGTTCTGGCGCATGGCATCGCCGGCCTGTTCGCAGGACCGGTCGTGCTCGCCGTCGTTTGGGAGCTGACGAAGGCCTGGATCGCCGACGACCTCAAATTGGTCAACGACCCAGCCGCCGAACCCGATTTCAACGTGGAGACGTCGCCGATCCTACCGTCCGCGCAAGGCGTTAAGAACCTTTAGCCCGGCGCGGCCATTGCGCTGCAAGCCGGCGCGCGACTGAAAGTCGGCGATCGCCTCTTTGGTTTTCGTTCCGATCACGCCATCGGAGTCGCCGACGTCATAGCCGCTGCGGGTCAGAAGCGCCTGCAATTCGCGGCGCTCGGCGCGCGAGAGGCCCGGATCGTCGGTCGGCCATGGCGTTTGAATGCCCGGCCGTCCGCGCAGCCTGTCGGAGAGGACGCAGATCGCCAGCGCGTAAGATTCGGAGGCGTTATAGGCGTAGACCGCGTCGAAATTTTTCGTCACCAGGAACGCCGGGCCGTTCCGCCCCGCCGGCAGCAGCAGCGCCGCAGCTCCCTCGCCGAGGCCGCCGCCGTCGAGGCGCGTCACGCCGCGCGCCTGCCAGAAGCCCATGGATTGGCGTCCCTTGCGTCCGGAAGGTCCGGAATAGCCTTCCGGCAGACGCACCTCGAAGCCCCAGGGCATGCCGGCGCGCCAGCCGCTCTTGCGCAGATAATTCGCCGTCGAGCCGAGCGAGTCGGCCGCCGAGCTGGCGATATTGCGTCTGCCGTCGCCGTCGAGATCGACCGCCATGCCGAGAAAGGTCGACGGCATGAATTGCGTGTGGCCGAAGGCGCCCGCCCAGGAGCCGTAGAACTCCTCCGGCGCGATATCGCCGTGGTCGAGGATTTTGAGCGCGGCGATAAATTCCTTGCGCCAATAGTCATTGCGGCGCGGCGCTTCGCAGGCGAGCGTCGCGAGGCTCTGCACCACGGGGCGCTTGCCGAAGCTCTTGCCGAAGTCGGATTCGACGCCCCACACGGCGACGATGGTCGGGGCGTCGACGCCGTAGCGGCTTTCCGCGGCGTGCAGCGCGCGGGAATGCTGATGCAGCATCACGCGCCCTTCGTCCACGCGCTCCTCGTCGACGAGCCCGGCGACATAGTCCCAGACAGGCGTCGTAAACTCCGGCTGCTTATCCATGAAGCTGACGGCGTCGTTGGGGGCGAGCCCATTCGTCGCCGACGCGATCGTCTGCTGGCCGACGCCGGCGCCGGCCGCGGCGGCGCGCAGACTGGAGAGGCAGCTCGACCATTCGGCGCGGGCGGGCGCGGCCGTGAGCATGAGCGCGGCAAGCGCCGCCAGAAGATGATGTGCCTTCATGGCGCGAATTCTAGCGTAAGGACGCGGCTTTTTCATGAGCCGTATCGGTCGTGAAAAGAGCGCGTCACTCGCAAACGCGACGCGGGCGGGAGCCGATCACCTCGCCATATTCGTCAAAGACGGGACGGCGCTCGACCCAGCACACCGGCGGCGGCGCGACATAGACGGGCGCGGGCGCATAGACCACGGGCGGCCCCGAATTGGCGAGCGCCCCGCCGGTGATGGCGCCTAGCGCAAACCCGCCAATGCCCGCCGCAATGGCCGGGCCGGCTGAATCGGCGCGCGCCGGCGCAACTGCGGCGCCTAGAGCCAAAGCCGCCGAAAGCGTCGCAATAGTTCTGCGCATCTTACTCTCCCAAGACGGGCGAGCCACATGTCCGCACGCGCTGCGCCGGCAAGCTCGCTCGATGGGACAATAGGAGCGATCCCGTAGACGAATCGTTAATGGCCCGGCAAGCGAGGCTTCAAAGCTGCGAGACCCGCGGCTTGCCGGAAGGCGACTTCGGCGCCGGCTTGACCGGGGTCTGCTCCCGGGCGCCTTGGCCGGCGCCCGTCCGGATCGCCGGCGCGTCATTCGCCTCCGAGGTCGGAATTTTGGCGCGGAACGCGGCGGCCAGCGCCTTGGCCGCGGCAAGCTCTTTGGAATCGAGCCGGGCGCCGATTTCGTTGCGCTTTTTGGCCGCGTCTTCATCGCCCTGGTCCGCTGCGGCGGAAAACCACACGTAGGATTGCTGCAGATCGCGGCTAATGCCGAGGCCGCGGGCGTAGAGGATGCCGAGGTTGAACTGGCTGTCGCGGATGCCGTATTCGGCCGCCCGACGGAACCACTCCGCAGCGGCGGCGTAGTCCGGCTTGCCGTCGCCGCCCTCGGCGAGAAGCACGGCGACATTATGCATGGCGCGGGCGTTGCCGGACTCGGCCGCGCGCTCGTACCACTGCCTGGCGCGGGCGTAGTCGCGCGCGACCCCGACGCCCCTCTCATACATCGAACCCAGGCGGTATTGGGCGAGCGCCAGGCCCACTTCGGCCGCCTTTTGAAACCAGTGCGCGGCCGCCTTGGCGTCGCGCGCGGCGCCGCGTCCCTCGACCAGACGCGCGCCCATTTCGTATTGGGCGGCCGGGTTGCCCTCAACGGCGAGGCGCTCGATCGTCGCCAAGGCGTCGCCGGGCGACAGCGGCGGCGCCTCGATCGTTCCGGTGGGCGTCGGATCGATGTTCTGCTGCACGGCGACGGGTCGCGCAGCGGACGCCGCCGGCGCCGCGCCAGAGGGAAGCTCTTTGGTCGGGCGTTGCGCGATCGCCGGCGACGAGGCGCTGTTGGAGGCCAGCCGCTTTTCCGGCGACAACGCCGGCCGAACCGCCTTGGCTGGCGCCTTCGCCTCCTGCTGTCTGAGCGACGGCCCGAGCGTCAAGCCGCCCTGCCCCTCCATGCGCGCAATCTGATAGGCGCCGATCAGCAGCATGACCGCGGCAAGGCCTAAGAGCAGCGGACGCTTGCGGTCCTGAATGAGGGCGCTGAAATTGACCACGGCGGCGCCCTGCGGCTTTTCCTGGGCCTGTCCCGCGTGGCGCGCCGCTTCGTCCGACTGGGCGTCAGCCGCAGGCGCTTGCGCGGCGCGGCGCGCGGCGGCGATAAAGTCCGACTGAATGGAATTGCGATGCGCGGCCTGATCGGCCTCCGGTCCTGGCGGCCCCATGAAGGGCTCGCGCCGTTCGACGCCCCCCTCGCCAACCGGCAGCAGGAACTCCATCGGATCAATCGGCGCCAAGGCTTCGCCTTCAGCATCCTTGGCGTCAGCGGCGGCCGGCGCGCCGAGGCGCTCGCGCGTATCCTCGCCGCAACGTTCGAGCCCGAGTTCTGCATCGGTCGAGCGCCGCGCGGCGCCGCGGTTCTCGGTCACTTCGTCATCAGAAACACCCAAACATTTGACGACGCGCTCGAGCGTTTCATGGACCGCCGTCAGCATCTCATTCGTGCGCTGGCCGCTCGCGTCTTGCGTCCTGAGCAATTCGTTCAATTCGCGCTGCACAGCGACGCGCACGGCCGCCGGCTGAACGCCCGCCGCATCGCGGAGAACCTCCGTGGCGGCCCGGCGAACCGCCGCCTCCGCCGTTGCGGACCGCGTGTCCTCCAGGCGCGCGAAAAGATCGGTGATCTTCGATTCAAAGCCGATGAGCGCGCCGCTCCCTGCGTCGAGTCGTTCGAGCCGCTGCGCCAGCGCGCCGATCTGAGTTTCAAGCGATTTGAGCGCGCCGCCATCGGCCATGGGATCAGCCGACTGCTTCATGCGGTCGGCGAGCGACCCGACGAGAGCCGCCAGTTCGCTCTCTCGTTTCTCGACGCGCGCGCCGTCTTCGACCCGCTGCGCAAAGGCGGCGTGCATACGGTCGAGGCGCTCGACGATGTCGTCGAGTCGAGCGTTCTGTTCGCCAAATCTCGGCGCTGAGAAGGGATCGTCGAGCCGGTCGATCTTGAACGAGAGCTGCGCGAGCTGGCGCTCGACAGCCTGCAGATCGAGATCCCGCACATCGGCGGCGAACGCGGCGTCCATTTTTCTGTCGAGGCCGCGCACCAGATTCTCGAGAGCGGCGAAATGTTCGGAATCGCCGGCGCCGGCGGGGCCTGCCAATCGTTCGGCGATCGTCTGTCGAAGCTCATCGATGCGCTGCGCGAGATCGGCGAACTGACGTTCAGCGTTCTGTTCGGCAAGCGTGGCCTCTATGCGCGCGAGCGATTCAGTCGGCGCGCTTTCCAGGACGCGGGACTCGAACCGATCGAACCTGCGGCCGATCTCCTCGAACGCCGAGGCGTGATTGTCGCCGTCCAGCGCCGTATCGATTTTTTTGGCGAGCGATGTGATGAGCGCTTCGAGGGGGGCCATGTTCGCGGCGCCGCGATCGATGCGCTGCGTCAGCGTCTTGCCGAGTTCGTCGATGCGCTCGCCGATTTCGTCGAACCGCGCCGCCGACGTTTGTTCGGCGACGACGTCAAGCTTGCGCGCGAGCCGTTCGAGCCGCTTGTTGAAGGTCTCCAGTCCCTTGCCTGTTTCCGCCGCGACGATGGAACGGATCGCCTTGACCACTTCGCCAAGATCCGCGCCGGACGCGCCACGTGAAAGCGCCAGCGCGTCGACACGTTGCGTAACGTCGATGATGCGTGTTTCGATTCTCTCAAGCGGCAGCGGGCGGGCCAGAAGCGCCGACAGCTGTTCCTTGATCTCATGAGTTTCGTGCGCCAGGTCGCGCACGGCCGAAGCGTTCGCAACATCTCCCGTCTGCAGCTTCTCCAGCCTGATGCCGATGGTTTCGACGTCGGCGCGCAGGTTACGCACGATGGGAGTCGGATCGAGATCTTCGATCACGGCGCGCAATTCGCCGATCATTCTTTCGGCAGGCGCGAGCGTCTCGTCTGGAACGCCGCGGCCGCGCTGCGACTCGATGCCCTGGCGGAGATCGCCCATCGCCGTTTCGATCGCGGCGACGGATGCGCGCGGCGCGAGTTCGCCGATCGCTTGCGCCACGTCCTGGAGTTCGCGACGGACGTTCTCGATTTGTCGCATCATCACGAGTTGCTGGTCGCCGCGCTCCGCGGCGTCCTCGCGAAAGCTGTCTAAACCCTGCGTGACGGAATCGATCGAGCGCTGCAGCGCCTCAAAGCGCGATCCGGCGGAAGCGCCCGACGTCAAGGCCGGCTTCGCTACGCGCCCGCGCGCCGCATTGTCGTCCAGCCGTCCTGCAATTTCGGCGAGATGCTGATCAAGGCCGCGCAACGTCTTCTCGACGTCGGCGCCGCGGTGTTCGCCCGACAGCCGCGCCAGCCGGGCTTCGAGCTCCGCCAGCGCGTTGCGAATCGGCCGCGCGTTTGCGGACGGCTGCTCGCCGAGCTGGCTCTCGATACGGCTTTTGGAGAGCGCGGCGATCGACCGCCAGATGGTGTCGTCGTCGCCACGGTTCTCATCGCGCGACTCTTCCGCGTCGGGAAAATTTCCTCCCCGATCGCGCTGATCTTCGAGCGACTTGGAACCTGGACGACCCTGATCAGGAAATTGCGCCTTGGTCATGTGGCTGTCCGGCGGGGCCGACCCGTGGAAATTGGGACAAAAACGCGGTGGAACCAACGCGTGCGCGCGAATCGCGCGCTACTGTCGGCGCGGGCCGCCGACCGCCGTGACTTTCCGTCGATCGCAGTAAAGAAGCCGTTAAGAAACGGCTCTAAAGAGCCGTCGCGTTCACGATTGTCACACAGCGGCTCGCTTGCGCCCGCGCCGGCGCCTCTCTACCTATGACGCAGCCCGAGAGAATCGCGGCGCGACGGCTCGGCGCCAAGCGCCGGCTTGCAAGGAGGCGTTGATGCCGAGCTACAAGGCGCCTGTAGACGACACCCTCTTCCTGCTAAATGATGTCTTGAATTTTCAGCGTTTCGGCAATCTGCCAGGCTTCGCGGACGTGACGCCGGACGTCCTGTCGCAAATCCTCCTGGAGGGGGGAAAGATCTGCGAGGAGGCGCTCGCGCCGCTCAACCAGATTGGCGACGAAAAGGGCTGCAAGCGCCACGACGACGCCTCAGTCTCCACCCCGCCCGGCTTCAAGGGAGCGCATGACGCTTTCGCTCAGGGAGGCTGGATCAGTCTCGCCGTGCCCGAGGAATATGGCGGACAAGGCCTGCCCTATACGCTCGCCATGGCGATGAACGAGTTCGCCTCCTCGGCGAATATGTCCTTCGCCATGTATCCAGGTCTGACGCAAGGCGCGCTCGCCGCTCTGCTGCGCCACGGCGACGACAAGCAGAAGAAGCTTTATGTGCCCAAGATGGCCGAAGGCCGCTGGTCGGGCACGATGAATCTGACCGAACCGCAATGCGGCACCGATCTCGGCCTGCTGACGACCAAGGCGACGCCGCGTGGCGACGGCTCCTATTCGATCACCGGACAGAAGATCTTCATCTCCGCCGGCGAGCATGATCTGACCGAAAATATCGTGCATCTCGTGCTCGCGCGCATCGAGGGCGCGCCCGCCGGCGTGAAAGGCATCTCGCTCTTCGTCGTGCCGAAGTTCCTGGTCGACGGCGACGGCGCGCTTGGACCGCGCAACGGCGTCAGCTGTGGCTCCATCGAGGAAAAGATGGGCATCCACGGCAACGCCACCTGCGTCATGAATTACGACGGCGCGCAAGGCTTTCTGGTCGGCGAAGCCAATCGCGGACTGAACGCCATGTTCGTGATGATGAATGAGGCGCGGCTCGGCGTGGCGATGCAAGGTCTCGCCCAGTCCGAGGTCGCCTACCAGAACGCGGCGCAATACGCCAAGGAGCGTCTGCAGGGCCGCGCGCTCTCCGGTCCGAAAGACCCCGGAAAGCCGGCCGACCCGATCATCGTGCATCCGGACGTGCGGCGGATGCTGCTCGAGATGAAGGCCTTCAACGAAGCGGCGCGCGGCTTCGCGCTGTCGGCCGCGCTCGACAGCGACATCGCGCACCGATCGGATGACGCGGCCTCGCGCCAGGCGGCGGAAGACCGGCTCGGCCTGCTGACGCCCGTGCTCAAGGGCGTGCTCACCGACATCGGCTTCGAAAACACCGTCAAGGCCCAGCAGGTGCTTGGCGGACATGGCTATATTCGCGAATGGGGCATGGAGCAGTTCGTGCGCGATGCGCGCATCAGCATGATTTACGAGGGCGCCAATGGCATTCAGGCGCTCGACCTCGTCGGCCGCAAACTGCCGCGCGACGGCGGCCGCGCGATCATGGCTTATTTCAAGGACACCACGGAGCTGTTGGCGCCGCTCGCATCCGACGAAGCGATGAAGTCCTTCGCCGCGCCGGTGAAGGCGGCGCTCGACGATCTCCAAAAGGCGACGATGTGGCTGATGCAGAACGCCATGACGAAGCCCGACAATGCCGGCGCCGCTTCTTACGACTATATGCATCTCTTCGGCCGCGTCGCGCTCGGCGTGATCTGGGTGAAGATCGCGCAGGCGGCGATGGAGAAGAAGGCGCGCGAGCCTCATGAAGCGGCGCGCATGGACGCCAAGCTTCTCACCGCGCGCTTCTACATGGAGCGCATGCTGCCCGAAACGAGCCTGCGCCTGACGCGCATTTCAACCGGCGCCGACACGATGATGTCGCTCCCCGAGGAGATGTTTTAAGGGCGGTCGGATTTCGGCAGTCGGCAATGGTCATGTCCTACTGCGGAAGCCCAACCGCCGACTGCCGTTATAGGAGACGATATGGCCGACGCTTTTATCTATGACGCCGTTCGCACCCCCCGAGGCCGCGGCAAGCCGGACGGCTCGCTGCATGAGGTCTCTTCGCTTGGCCTCGCCGTCACGGCGCTGCAAGCGATCCGGGAGCGCAACAAGCTCGCCGGCCCCGAGATCGACGATGTGATCCTCGGCTGCGTCGATCCGGTTGGGGAAGCCGGCGGCGACATCGCCCGCGCCGCGGCGATTTCATCAGGCTATTCCTACAAAGTGCCCGGCGTGCAGATCAACCGCTTCTGCGCCTCCGGATTGGATTCGGTGAATTTCGCCGCCGGCGAAATCATGTCCGGCCAGCATGACCTTGCGATCGGCGGCGGCGTCGAGAGCATGAGCCGCGTCGGCATCGGCGCGTCGGGCGGCGCCTGGCCCGTCGATCCGACGATCGCCATTCCCTCCTACTTCATGCCGCAGGGCGTGTCGGCCGATCTCATCGCCACGAAATACGGCTTCTCGCGCGACGACGTCGACGCCTATGCCGTCGAATCGCAAAAGCGCGCGGCGAAGGCGTGGGAAGAAGGCCGCTTCAAACATTCGGTCGTTCCGGTGAAGGACGTCAACGGCATCACTCTGCTCGACCGCGACGAACATATGCGGCCGGGAACCGACATGCAGTCGCTCGCGGCGCTAAAGCCATCCTTCGCCTTTTACGCCGAACAGGGCGGCTTCGACGCCGTGGCGATTCAGGCGCATCCGGAAGTCGAGAAATTGAATTACGTCCATCATGCCGGCAATTCTTCAGGCATCGTCGACGGCGCGGCGGCGGTGCTCGTCGGCTCGAAAGAGGCTGGCGAGAAGCTCGGCATGAAGCCGCGCGTGAAGATACGCGCCTACGCCAATATCGGCTCGGACCCGGCGCTGATGCTGACCGGCCCTGTCGATGTGACGAAAAAAGTGCTGCATCGCGCCGGCATGACCGTCGACGACATCGACCTCTTTGAGGTGAACGAGGCCTTCGCGGCCGTCGTGCTGCGCTATCTCGAAGCCTTCGACCTCGATCCCGCCAAGGTCAACGTCAATGGCGGCGCCATCGCCATGGGCCATCCGCTCGGCGCGACGGGCGCCATGCTGATGGGAATTGCGATCGACGAATTGGAGCGCACGGGAAAATCGACCGCGCTGGTGACGCTCTGCATCGGCGCGGGCATGGGCACCGCGACGATCGTGGAGCGGGTATGAAGATGCAACGTTTCCTCGCCCTTCGAGACGCGAGCTTCGCTCGCTCCTCAGGGTGAGGCAACGTTATGAACCTCATCCTGAGGAGCCCGCGCAGCGGGCGTCTCGAAGGACGAGGTTCAATACAGCGCAAAATCTTTCGGAGACGAAACAATGAACCTCGTCAATTTCCACTTCGAAACCGGCGCCGATGGCGTCGCGCTTGCGACCTGGGACATGCCCGAGCGCACGATGAACGTCATCACGCCGGAGGTGATGGACGAGCTGGAGCAGCTCATCGACACAGTGGTCGCCGCGCCCGACGTCAAAGGCTGCGTGATCGCGTCGGGCAAGACCGCCTTCTCCGGCGGCGCCGATCTTTCCATGCTGCAGCATGGCGCCGCGCAATACGCCAGGGCGCTCAAGGAGCAGGGCGAAGACGCGGCGAACAAGCATTTCTTCGAGTTTTCGCGCCGATTGTCGCTGCTCTACCGCAAGTTAGAGACCTGCGGCAAACCTTTCGCCGTCGCCATTCACGGCGTCTGTCTTGGCGGCGCCTTCGAACTCGCGCTCGCCTGCCACTACCGCGTCATGGCCGACGATGACAAGACAAAGGTCGGGCTGCCGGAAATCAAGGTCGGGCTCTTTCCGGGCGCCGGCGGCACGCAGCGTGTTTCGCGCATCATGCAGACGGGCGACGCGCTGCAGTTTCTGTTCAAGGGCGATCAGATCAAGCCGAGAGCCGCGCTCGGCGCCAAGCTCGTGCATGAGATCGCGCCGAAAGCCGAGATCGTCGAGCGCGCCCGCGCCTTTATCGTCAACGGCGGCAAGGCGCAGGCGCCGTGGGACGCCAAGGAGTTCAAGACTCCGTCCGGCAGAGTGTTCTCGCCCACGGGCATGATGATCTGGCCCGCCGCCAACGCCATCTATCGCCGCGAGACCTACGACAATTATCCCGCCGCCAAGGCCATTCTGCACGCCGTCTATGAAGGGCTGCAATTGCCGATGGACCAGGCGCTGACCGTCGAGTCGCGCTGGTTCGCGCATATCCTGCGCTCGAAGGAAGCGGCGGCGATGATCCGCTCGCTGTTCCTCTCGAAGAACGAATTGGACAAGGGCGCGCATCGACCAAAGGACGTCGGCCCGACGAATCTCAAGAAGATCGGCATTATCGGCGCGGGCTTCATGGGCGCGGGCGTCGGCTATATCAGCGCGCTCAACGGCCTCGACGTCGTTCTCATCGATCGCGATCAGGCGAGCGCCGACAAGGGCGTGGCGACGATCGACAAGCTCATCTCGAGCTCCGTCAGCAAGGGCCGCGCCACCGCCGCCGACAAGGACGCGCTGATGGCGCGCGTCCTGGCCACCTCCGATTATGCGGCGCTCAAAGGGTGCGATCTCGTGCTCGAAGCCGTATTCGAGGATCGCGCCGTCAAGGCCGACGTCACCAAGCGCGCGCAGGAGGTTGTGGGCGCCGACGTGATCTTCGCCTCGAACACCTCGACGCTGCCGATCACCTCGCTCGCGGAAACCACGCAAAAGCCCGAGAACTTCATCGGTATCCATTTCTTCTCGCCCGTCGAGAAGATGCTGCTCGTCGAAGTGATCGTGGGCGAGAAAACGAGCGATCGCGCGCTGGCGACGGCGCTCGACTTCGTCCGCATCATCAAGAAGACGCCGATCGTCGTCAACGACTCCCGCGGCTTCTTCGCCAATCGCTGCGTGCTCAATTATGTTCGTGAAGGGCAGATCATGCTTGTCAACGGCGTGCCGCCGGCGATGATCGAGAATGTCGCCCGCATGGCCGGCATGCCGGTTGGGCCATTGTCGCTCAACGACGAAGTCGCGCTCGATCTCGGGTGGAAAATCCTGCAGGCGACGAAGAAAGATCTCGGCGAAGGCTCCGTCGATCCCGCGCAGGAGCGCGTGCTGCGCTTCATGGTTGAGGAAAACAGCCGCTTCGGCCGCAAGAACGGCAAGGGTTTTTACGACTATCAGGCCAATGGAACGAAAAGCCTCTGGCCCGGCCTCTCTGCACTGGCGCAGAATGAGATCGACCCCGATACGCTCGACGTCAGCGAAATGAAGCAGCGCTTTCTCGTGACGCAGGCGGTCGAGGCGGCGCGCGCCATGGCGGAGGGCGTCGTCACGGATCCGCGCGAGGCCGACGTCGGCTCCATTCTCGGCTTCGGCTTCGCGCCCTTCACTGGCGGCGTTATCTCCTACATCGACGGCATGGGCGCGAAGGCGTTCGTCGCGCTGTGCGATAAGCTCGCCGCGACATACGGCAAGCGTTTCGAGCCGCCGCAATTGCTGCGCGACATGGCGGCGAAAGGCGAAAGCTTCTACGGACGCTTCATGCCGCAGAAAATGGCGGCGTAATTACATTCGGCATCACAGCCCTCGTGCTTCGAGACGGTCGCTTCGCGACCTCCTCAGCATGAGGGCTGCTTCATCGAGCATGCAAAAATGCGGAGCTGAGGCCCCTCATCCTGAGAGCCGCCCGCAAGTCGGGTTTTCGATCTCGGGCGCGCCCAAGATCGAAGCCGCGTCTCGAAGGACGAGGGGCCTCCTGAACGCACGCTGCGAGGGCGCTTCACCTTTAGGGGACATGACATCCGCAGGGCCGACGGGTAAAAGACAGGCTGGGCGTGTAGGTTTTAAACGCGCGCGCCCGCGCCCGGACCTGGTTAATGCCGATTTTTGTGCTTCCCTTTCCTGTGATCGATCCTGTCGCCGTCAACATCGGGCCCGTGCCGCTGCGGTGGTATGCGCTCGCCTATATCGGCGGTTTCATCTTCGGCTGGCTCGGCTTGCGCGCGCTCGCCGCCAACGACGCGCTCTGGGGGCGCGGCCAACCGCGACCAAGCCGAGAGTCTCTCGATGATCTTCTCGTCTTCGTCGCCTTCGGCGTCGTCATCGGCGGTCGCCTCGGACATGTGCTGATCTACGATCCGGGCTTTTACCTCGCGCACCCGTTAGAAATTTTCCAGACCTGGAAGGGCGGCATGGCCTTCCACGGCGGCCTCGTCGGGGCGATCATCGGCATGGTCCTTTACGCGCGTCGCAGCGGCGTGCCGCTGCTCACCGTGAGCGACATTTGCGCCACGGTCGCGCCGATCGGACTTTTCTTCGGCCGCCTCGCCAATTTCATCAAGCCCGAGATGTGGGGGCGCGAAAGCGACGTTCCCTGGGCGATGGTCTTTCCCGGCGCGGGCGACATCTCGCGCCATCCCAGCCAGCTTTATGAGGCGGGGCTTGAAGGCGTGGCGCTGGGCCTGCTGTTGTGGCTCGCCGCGCGCCACGGCGCGCTCAAACACCCGGGGCTCGCCACCGGCCTTTTTGGCGTCGGCTACGGACTGGCGCGCATTTTCTGCGAGTTTTTTCGTGAACCCGATCCGGTGCAGGAAGCGCTGCCCAATGGATTGACCATGGGCATGGTCCTTTCGGCGCCGCTTGTTTTGATTGGCGCGGCGGCGATCCTGTTCGCGCTGCGCCCAAGGAGCGCGACGGCATGAGCGCCTTAAAGAGAGAGATCGTCGAGACGATCGTTCATGACGGTCCGATGACGCTCGAGCGCTACATGTCGCTCTGTCTGACGCATCCGCGCTACGGCTATTACATGACGCGCGACCCGTTCGGCGCGGGCGGAGACTTCGTCACCGCGCCGGAGATCAGCCAGATGTTCGGCGAATTGCTCGGCGTCTGGGTCACCGAGGCTTGGCGCGCGGCGGGCGCGCCGACTGAGGCGAGGCTCATCGAACTCGGACCCGGCCGCGGCACGCTGATGTCGGACGTGCTGCGGGTGACGCCGATCGCGCCCAACTTTTTTTCCGCCGTCAGCGTGCATCTCGTCGAAACCAGTCCGGTTCTGCGCGAGACGCAACGCCAGACGCTGGCTAGGGCCGCCAAGCCGGCGCAATGGCATTTGGATTTTGCCGAGACGCCGCCCGGTCCGGCCTTTATCCTCGCCAATGAGTTTTTCGACGCCCTGCCCGTCAGGCACTTCGTCAAGACCGCCAGCGGCTGGCGCGAACAACTTGTCGGGCTCGACGCTCAAGGCGAACTCGCCTTCGGACTGTCCGATCAGATCGAGCCGACGCTCAATGTTCCGGCGCGCGACGGATCGATCATCGAAGTCAGCGCCGCAAGCCAAAAGCTCATCGGCGACATCGCCACGCGCCTCGTCGCCGAGGGCGGCGCGCTGCTGCTCATTGACTATGGCTATGAGCAGACGTCGCTTGGCGAAAGTCTGCAGGCGGTGTCGCGCCACGCCTATGTCGATCCGCTCGCTACCCCGGGAGATGCGGATTTGACCGCGCACGTCGATTTCGCGGCTCTGGCGCGCGCCGCGCGCGCGCGCGGCGCCAAGGTGATGGGCCCGGTCACGCAAGCGCAATTTCTGCTGCAGCTTGGCATCGAACGCCGCGCCGAGACCTTGTCGAAAAAGGCGACGCCCGAACAGGCGCAGTCGATCATCGACGCTTTCGAACGTCTCACCGGCGTCGACGATGCGCGCCATCAGATGGGCGGACTGTTCAAAGTGATGGCGGTGACCCATCCCGACATGCCCGACCTGCCGGGATTTTTCGTGTAACATCTGACGCGATGACGTTCGAAACGCCTGCGCTGACCGCGCAAAATCTCAGCCTGCCCGGCCTGCGCCACGCCTTTTTCACCCGCGACGGCGGCGTGTCCCAAGGCGTCTACGCCTCGCTCAATGGCGGCGTCGGCTCGCGCGACGCGCCGCCGCATGTCGAGGAGAATCGCGCCCGGATGGCGGCGCGTCTCGGCGTTGAGGCCGAGCGCCTGCTGGTGCCGTTCCAGATCCATTCCGCAGAGGCGCACGCCGTGCGCGAACCGTGGAGCGCTGACGCACGGCCGCGATGCGACGGCGTGGTGACGGCGGAAGTCTCGCTCGCACTCGGCGTCACCGGCGCCGACTGCGGCATGTTGCTTTTCGCCGACGCGAATGCGGCCGTCATCGGCGCCTGCCACGCCGGCTGGAAGGGCGCGCTCGGCGGCGTCATCGAAGCGACCGTCAGAGAGATGGAGGCGCATGGCGCGCGCCGCGCCGACATCCATGTCGCGCTCGGCCCGGCGATCGGCGCGACGAGCTATGAAGTCGGGCCGGAATTCATCAATCAGTTTCGCGACGCCGACGCGTCCTTTTCGCGCTTTTTTACGCCGACGGCGCGCGAAGGCCATGCCACCTTCGATCTGCCGGGCTTCATCGCCTCACGCGTCGAGGCGCTCGACGTGGCCTCGTTCGAAGACCTCGGCGTCGACACTTATGCCGATGAAGCGCGCTGCTTCAGCTACCGCCGCAGCGTCCATCGCCGCGAGCCGGATTATGGACGGCTCGTCTCGGCGATCGCGCTGATCTAACGCATGATTGAATTGAGCGGTTGGCGTGACAGGCGAAAGCCTGACCGGAATCCAGACTACTTCGTCGCGTAGCTGAAGATCATCGAGTGCGGCAGGCCGCGCGGCGGCGCGGGGAAAGGCGCGGCGCGGCGCACGGCCGCAAGAGCGGCGGCGTCGAGATCGGGCGCGCCGCTCGGCTGGTGCACAGCCTGATGGGTGAGATTGCCCAACTCGTCGATGTAAAAAACAACCGCGCCCCTGCCGATCGCGCCGCTCCCGCGCACGCGTGGCGGAATACGCATGTGCGGCATGATCAGGCCGTAGAGAATCGTCAGATAGGTCGTCTTCGCGTGGCCGCCGCCGACCGGCGAGAACTTGCGCGGCGCGGCAAGCTTGTAGTCGGGGATCGGCGCCAGCGCCGCGAGCTGATCGGCGATGGAGTTCGCCTCGCCCTTCTTCACTGACCCCTTTTCGTTCGGGTCGGGCTTTTCCTGCGGCTTCTTTTCGGGCGCGGCCTGCTCGATGATCTCGGCGTCGCTCTTATCCTCGAGCGGCGTATCTTTGGTCTCTTCCGGCGCCTTCGCCTTTCCGTCTTCGTCCTCGGCGTCCTTCATGCCCTGAGGCTTGTCGTCCTTGGGCGCGTCCTTCTCCTCCGCGTTCTTCGGCGTCTTTACGTCCTTCTCCTCCGGCGCGTTGACGTCGGACTTGGTCTTGCTCTCGGCCTCGGGGGCGTCGAAAGCCGGCTTTTCCTCTTCCAGCGGCGGCGGAGGCGGCGGCTTCTGTTGCTGTTTTTGCTGCTCCGGCGGCTTCTCCGGCTCGGGCGCAGGAGGCTCTTCCTGCTTCGGCGCGGGCGGTTCGGTGATCACCTCGACGGGAGTTTCCTCGTCGATGCGCGGCGCTTCGCGGGCGGAGCGCCAGTCCTCCCAGAGCAGGAACGCGAGGACGCTCAGATGCGCCAGCAGGCACAGCAGGAGAAACATGAGGAAGCGCGGGCGCACCACGAGCGCGCGGCGCCGCCGAAGGGCGTCCACGGCCAAGGTCGCGCTAAAGGCGCGTTGTTGGCTGCTGTCGTTCATTGCGATGGAAAGCCGCGCTCCAGCGCCGCCGCTGCTTGCATAATCGATCTGGGTCGGTGAGCGGGGGGCGCCACTCTCCAATTATAACCGCCTTTGGGCAAAAACGCGCCCCCGCAAAAAACATGACGCGTTTTGCCGCAGTTATCAACGCCCTGAGACCGCATATATAAGCACTATCTAATTTAAGTGGCGAGCAAACGCCGCTCAGGGGGATGCATGAAACGCTTTAGGCCTTTGACGCGCCGGGGACTTCTCATCGGCGCGGGCGCAGCGGCGACGTTCGGCGCCCCGGCCTTCGGCCAGGGCCATGCGATGCGCCGGATCGCGCCCAACCTGGCGTCCGACGCCTTCACGCCGGACGTTGAACTCGAATTAATCTGCAAGCGCGATGAGACGCCGATTTTGACGGGCAAGCCGACGCGCGTGTGGCGCTACGTCGGCAATCTGATCAAAGGTCCGCCGAATGCGCTGACGGCGCTGCCTGACGCTTACCTCGGCCCCCTGCTGCGGTTCACCAAGGGACAAAAGGTTCGCATCCGGCTTCGCAACGAATTGCCGGAGGAAACCATCACACATTGGCACGGTCTGCATGTGCCGATGCTCATGGACGGCCATCCAACGGCGGCGATCGATCCGGGCGAAACGTATGTCTACGAATTCGAGATCCGCAATCGCGCCGGGATGTATTTCTATCATCCGCATACGCACGAGAAGACGGCGACGCAGGTCTATCGCGGCCTGGCCGGCGCCATCATCGTTGAGGACGCGGAAGAGCGCGCGCTCGGACTGCCGTCCGGCGAATTCGAAATTCCGCTCGTCATCCAGGATCGCTCGTTCGACGACGACAATCAGCTCGCCTATGGCGGCGACATGCATACGAGCATGTTCGGCTTTTACGGCGACCGCGTGCTCGTCAATGGACGAAGCGACTTCACGCTCGACGTCGCGAGCCGCGCCTATCGTCTACGACTCCTCAACGGCTCGAATGCGCGCATCTACAAACTGTGCTGGGACGACCGGACTCCGCTCACCGTGATCGGCGTTGACGGCGGACTGCTGGAGAAGGCGGAGACGCGGCCTTATGTGATGCTCGCGCCCGCCGAGCGCCTCGATCTCATCGTCGATTTCAGCGGACGTCCGCAGGGCTCGAAGCTGACGATGCTGAGCGGAGAATTCTACGGTCTTATTCCGCCGATGGCGCAACGCATGATGGGAAGCGATCTCGCCATGGGGGAAGAATTCCCCCTGTTTACGGCGCGGGTGACGAAAGCTTCAAACGACTCGTGGAAACTACCGGAAAAGCTCTCGACGATACGGCGTTTTCGCAAGGACGAGATCGCCAATCTCGACGATCCGATGCCGATCGCGATCACCATGGCGCATATGGCGATGTTCCTGAACGGACGACCTTACGGTCACGACGACATCCAGCCGCGCGAGCGCATCCCCGTCGACACGACGCAGCTCATCGAAATTTTCCATGAGCACGGCGGCATGGGCGGCATGGGCATGGGCGGGATGGGCGGGATGGGCATGGGCGGGATGCAAGGTCGCGGCATGATGGGCGGCGGCATGATGCGCGGCCGCATGGGCATGGGCGGCATGGGCAGGGGCGGCATGGGTATGGGCGGCATGGGCGGCATGGGAATGATGTCGATGGCGCATCCCATCCATCTGCACGGCCAGCCTTTCGAAATTATCGAGCGCCGCTTTGAAGGCGACGAGGACGCCTACGCCTCGGTCCGCGATGGCTTCATCGACAGCGGCCTAAAGGACACTGTGCTCGTCACGCCGGGCGAGCGCCTGCGAATCATCAAGCCGTTCGGCGATTTCAAAGGCCGCTTCATGTATCACTGCCACAACCTCGAACATGAGGACGCAGGCATGATGCGCGAGTTTTCGGTGGAGTAGAGCGAACTCAGACGCGCGGCTGCCAAGCGCATTCTCAAATCTCAAAAGCCGCTTCTAATTCAATCTCAAAAGCCATTTAGGCGCACTCCCGGTCGGGCCCGCGGCCCGCCGGGAGCGATGTTGCCGGACTAATGCTGCATGCCGCCCATGCCGCCGCCCGAATGCGACATGCCGCCCATACCGCCGCCCATCATGCCGCCGCCCATGCCCCCGCCCATCATGTCGCCCATGGACTTGCCGACCTTCATGATGCCGGTCAGCGTTTCATTTGCGGTCTTCTTCTGCTCATCGCTCAAACTGGTGAAGAGCGATTCGATCGCAGCCTTCTGGGCGCGCACGACCTCGAGATGGTCGACCATATGGTTCTCCATCATCGTGAGCTTATTCAACACTTCCGGCTTGGAATGGTCCATGCGCATGTCGGACGCGTCGCATTTTTGCTTCGCCTTTTGCGCCGCAGCGCGCCATGCATCGTCGAAGGCGCTCCAGGCGCCGGTTTGCGTCGCCGTGAGTTTCAACTCGGCCTTGAGATAGGCGAGCCGCCCATCGACATGTTCTGCGAAGCCGCAGACCATTTTGTTCATCATCCCGCCGCCGGCATGCGACATGCCGCTCATGCCGTCGGCGGCCTTGCCGCCGTCTTTGCCGCCGCCGTGGCTCATGCCCGACATGCCGCCCATCATCCCGCCCATGCCGCCGCCGCCCATGCCGCCGCCCATGCCGCCGCCGTGGCTCATGCCCGACATGCCGCCCATGCCGCCGCTCTGGCCGCCGCCTTGGCCCATGCCCGACATGCCGCCATGATGGCCTGCATGACCTTCGCCGGCCTTGCCCGCTTCGCTCTTCTGCTCGTCGGCCTTGCCGGATTCAGCGCCGCCTGATTGCGCCTTGCCGGGGTCCGCCCACTGCGCCGGGGCGCTGGCGCCGCCGTGGTCCATTTTGCCATGCTCCATGGCGCCATGGTCCATCTTGTTATGGTCCATGCCGCCGTGTTCGGCGCCGCCCTGCTGCGCCTGCGCCACCGAGACTCCAGCTGCGAGAAGCAAAGCGGCGGCGCTCGCCGCAAGCAATTTTCCGCGCGATGTTTGTTTTCGCGTCGTCATGGCGCCCTCCCTTGAAATGTTTGTCGCGATCGCTCCTGTCGTCGCTGGCGCGACGAATCATTGATGGAGCTTCGCGCATGTTGAGCGCCTAATCGAGCATCAGGCGCCGTTGAACGTCTGCAACTTTGTCACAGATCAAGCCGTGAGGCGATGGGCGAATCGTCACGCAGCCGCATGAATTTTGAAAGCGAACTTTGCTTCTTTTGAACAGATCCCGCGACGCAAAAACGGACAGGCGCAAACCCATCGCGCATCTTTCACTCGGCCACGTCGGTTGCGCAACGCGCGCGAGGTTCGTTGTCGCAAATTCGTCGCGCTAACTTGCTTTTCTTCGCACAAGCGAAAAACGCCGCTGCGATGCGGCGCAAAGGCTTACGCGGCCTTCTTCTTCTCCGCGATCTCGACGAGCGCCCGCAGAATTCGGCGCGTGCCGGCGAGCCGCTGTTTCGTGTTCTCGAACTCGCGGATGAACACCACGCGCATGTCGGGGCGCACCTTGGCGCTTGACCGCTGCTCCGCGACATAACGCACGAGCCCCGCCGGGTTTGCGAATTTGTCTTCGCGGAACGCGACGATGACGCCCTTGGGGCCGGCGTCGATCTTTTCGACGTGGGCGCGACGGCAGAGCGCCTTGATCGCGACGATCTCCAGCAATTGTTCCACTTCCGGCGGAATCGGGCCGAAACGGTCGATCATCTCGGCGGCGAACGCTTCGATGTCTTGATCCGTTTCGAGCGTCGACAGACGGCGATAGAGCTGCAGGCGCAGCGTGAGGTCGGCGACATAATCTTCCGGTATCGTCACCGGCGCGCCGATCGCGATCGTCGGCGACCAGGCTTCCTCCTGCGGCTCCTCGATTCCAGCTTTCAACAGCGTGATCGCGTCGGCGAGCATCTGCTGATACAGCTCATAGCCCACCTCCCTGATATGTCCCGACTGCTCGTCGCCAAGCAGATTGCCGGCGCCGCGAATGTCGAGATCGTGACTGGCGAGTTGGAAGCCCGCGCCAAGCGTATCGAGCGACTGCAGCACGTCCAGACGCTTTTGCGCCTGAGGCGTGATCGTGCGGTTGGCGGGCGTCGTGAACAGCGCATAAGCGCGCAATTTGGCGCGCCCGACGCGGCCACGCAGCTGATAGAGCTGCGCCAAGCCGAACATATCGGCGCGCCAGACGATCAGCGTATTGGCGCGTGGGATGTCCAGGCCCGACTCGACGATCGTCGTCGACAGCAGAATGTCGAATTTGCCGTCGCAGAAGGCCGACATCTTGTCCTCGAGTTCGCTCGCGCTCATCTGCCCATGCGCCAGGACGAATTTCGACTCAGGCACGTTTTCGCGCAGAAACGCCGCAGCCTCCTCGAGGTCCTCGATGCGCGGACAGACGAAGAAAGCCTGGCCGCCGCGATAGCGCTCGCGCAGCAGCGCTTCGCGCACAATGAGCGAATCGAAGGGCGAGACGAAGCTGCGCACCGCCAGCCGGTCAACGGGCGGCGTGGCGATGATCGAAAGCTCGCGCACGCCCGTCATGGCGAGCTGCAGCGTGCGCGGTATCGGCGTCGCCGAGAGCGTCAGAACATGCACCTCGGCGCGCAATTCTTTCAGCCGCTCCTTGTGGCCGACGCCGAAATGCTGCTCCTCGTCGATGATGACGAGTCCCAGATCCTTAAAGCTCACCGTCTTGCCAAGCACGGCATGCGTGCCGATCAAGATTTCGATTCGGCCGTCGGCGAGGTCCTTCTTCGTCTCGCGCGTTTCCGCGGCGCCCACCATCCGCGACAATCGTCCGATGCGCACCGGCAGGCCCGCAAAGCGCTCGGTGAACGTCTTGTAGTGCTGGCGCGCAAGCAAGGTGGTCGGCGCGACGACGGCCACCTGCTTGCCATTGATGGCGGCGCAGAAGGCGGCGCGCAGCGCGACCTCGGTCTTGCCAAAACCAACGTCGCCGCAAACCAGTCGGTCCATCGGCCGGCCGGCGGCGAGATCATCGAGCGTCGCGTCGATGGCGGCGAGCTGATCCTCGGTTTCGTCATAAGGAAAGCGCGCGCAGAATTCGTCGTAGAGTCCTTCCGGCGGAACGAGCTTCGGCGCCTCGCGCAGCTGCCGCTGCGCCGCAATTTCGATGAGCCCTTTCGCCATTTCGCGGATGCGATTCTTCATCCTCGACTTGCGCGACTGCCAGCCGGCGCCGCCAAGGCGATCGAGCTGCGCTTCGGCGTCCTCGCCGCCGTAGCGCGTCAAGAGTTCGATGTTTTCGACCGGCAGATAGAGCTTGTCGCCGCCGGCGTAGTGGAGTTCGAGGCAATCATGCGGCGCGCCGGCGGCGGAGATCGTTTCGAGGCCGATGAAACGGCCGATGCCGTGATCGACATGCACGACGAGATCGCCGGCGGCGAGCGCGGCGACTTCGCCGAGAAGATTTTCGCTGGGCTTGCGTTTGCGGCGGCGACGAACGAAGCGGTCGCCAAGAATGTCCTGCTCGCCCAGAACCGCGTAGGCATCCGTTTCGAAGCCGTGTTCGATCCCGAGAACGGCTATGGAGACGGCCTTCGACAAGGCCTGTGGAAGCGACGCGACGCGCGGCAAGTCGGGCAAGCCGTGTTCCGCGAGCACATGGCCGAGCCGCTCGCAGGAGCCCTCGGACCAGCCGGTGACGATGACCGTTCTGCCCGCGTCGCGCAGCGCCTCGACATGGTCCGCGGCCGCCTGGAAGACATTGACGTCGGGCGTGTTGCGCTCGGGCGCAAAGTCGCGGCCGGGCCGCGCGCCGCAATCGATGACTTTCTCGCCCTCATGCGCCGCGAAAGGAGAGAATTGCGCCGCCGCGCGCCGCTCGATGGCCGCGCGCCATTCCTCGAGCGACAGATAGAGCGCGCGCGGTTCGAGCGGCTTGTAGTTTGAGGCGGCGGGATCGAGATCATGCGCATGTTTGCGCGCGTCGTAATAATCCTCGATCTGCTTAACGCGCTCCGCCGCCGCATCCTCGACAAGCGGATCGAGCACGACAGGCGCCTCGCCCAGATAGTCGAAGAGCGTATCCATCCGCTCATAGAACAGCGGCAGCCAATGCTCCATGCCGTGGAAACGCCGGCCTTCGCTGACAGCCTCATAAAGGGCGTCGCCGCGCGTCTGCCCGCCAAAGCGCGCGGCGTAGGACTGCCGGAAGCGGCGCATCGTCTCGCTCGTCAGCCGCAATTCGCTCATCGGCGTCAGGTCGAGCGAACGAAGCTGCCCCGTCGCGCGTTGCGTATCGGGGTCGAACGAGCGGATCGACTCGAGCGTTTCGCCAAAGAAATCGAGACGGATCGGGGCCGGCAGCCCCGGCGGATAAAGATCGACAATGCCGCCGCGCTGCGCATATTCGCCGGTCTCGCGCACGGTGCTCGCGCGCAGATAGCCGTTCGACTCGAGCCAAAGCGCCAGTTCGTCGAGCTTCACGACATTGCCGGGCGCGGCGGCGAAGCTTTCCGCGGCGACCATCTTTTGCGGCGGAACGCGCTGCAACAGGCAGTCGACGGTGGTCGTGACGACGCGCGGACGTTCGAATGAGGATTTTGCGCGCGTGAGACGCGAAAGCGCCGTCATCCGCCGCGCCACGACGCCCGCATGCGGCGACACGCGATCGTAGGGCTGGCAGTCCCATCCCGGAATGTCGAGGATTTCGACGTCGGGATTGGCGAAACGCAGCGCTGTGCGAAAGGCCGCCGACCGCGCGCCGTCGCGCGCGACATGCACGAAAACCGCCGCGTGTCCTTCCGAATCGCGCGCGAGCGCGCGCGCAAGATCGGCGCTGACGAAAGCGTCGAAGCCGTCCGGCGCATGGGCGAAAATCAGCCTTTCGCCTTTGACGAGGCCGGTGCGGGCCGCTTGAAGTCCCGCCGCCGCTTTCTTGAGCTTTGTCGCGGCGGCGCTCAATGGATCGGCCCGTCGTGTTGGTGAAAGGCGATGATCTGCCGGAGAAGCAACGTGTCATGCTCGGCCGGCGGCTGTTCAGCCCCCGACAGCCACCGGAACACCGCGGCGTCCGGCAGGTCGAGCAGAGTCTCGAGTTCGTCAAGCGCCTGCGCGGGAAGCGTCTCGACGCGCGCGTCGACGAAGCCTCCCAACAGGATGTCCATCTCGCGCATGCCTCGCCGCCAGGCGCGCACCCGGATGCGCCGCCTGCGCATGTCGTCGTCCAACATCTGTCTCCTTATATGGCGCGAGGCTTAATGCAGGCGCAAAGGAAAGGCAAAGGAAGGTCAGGGAAAGACGCCAGCAGCCGGCCGCTCGCACGGCGTGCCCCGGCGCCGCGGCGCTTCGTCTGAGGTCCGCGACAGCGAAGTTCCTTGACCTCTAGATGCGGCTGCGCTATCTGGCGCCTCTCGCGTGCGCGCGCTCGCGGGGGAGTAGCTCAGTTGGTTAGAGCGCCGGCCTGTCACGCCGGAGGTCGCGGGTTCAAGTCCCGTCTCTCTCGCCATCCTTCCATAGCATAGAGAAACCTCGCACATCGTCGGTCCGGCGCTTTTCGCGATCGTTCAAAAATCAGCGCGCTTTGTTCTGATCGCTCGCTCACGCAGCGCACGCCGTCACGGGCCGATCGAGTCTGCAAGCTTTCGATTGAGCGCGACGGAATTCATGGAATTTCCTCGCTGGAGCGCTGAACGAGGACGCCGAAAGCCTCGGACTCTGCAGGACAAAGCTCCCCCTCTCACCCTCGCGCCCGGAACAAGATAACTGCTGTCGCGTTAGGCGTGCTCGGGGGGCTCCTCACACGAGGACCTGGAGATTTTGGGATGAAAAACTCACGCAAGTTACTCACGACAGCGCTCGCCGCCACCATGCTCGTCGGCGCGTTGTCGGTCGCCACCCCGGCCTCGGCGTGGAGCCGTTGGGGTGGGGGCGGCGGATGGGGCCGCCAGGCTTGGGGCGGCGGCGGATTTGGCCGCAACTGGGGTTACGGTGGCGGTTGGGGCCGCGGGGGCTATTGGGGCTCAGGCGCCGGGCTGGGGCTCGGCGTGGCGGGCTTGGCCACCGGCCTCGCGCTCGGCGCGGCGACGAGCCCGTACGGCTATGGCTACCCTGGCTACTATGGCGCGGCCACTCCCGGCTATTACGGCGCCGCCGTCCCCGCCTACGGCGGCTGCACGTGCTGGTAAGCGTTTCAACTCCAAGCTGGTTGAATTGAGGTCTGAATAGTAAGACGGTGCAGCTGCGCAATGCGCGGCTGCATTCCAGCGCGAATGCGCCAGTGCGTCACCCCTCTCCGCCATACTGCTCCCGGTAAAGCGTACGGCTCCCAAAGGACCGCCTGCCTATACTCCTGGCCGCTGCGGCGCCCCTTAACAGGCCCTCTCGCCTGAAATAGCCTGCTGTGGCTCGGCGGCTGCCGCGCGCTATTTCCCTCTTGAGCTTCGACGCGGCGCTTCAGAGGGAATTGGCATGCAAAGCAAGTGGGCCTGGCGGCTGTCCCATTTCTTCCAGCAACTCTGGGTGCGGGTGACGCTCTACGCGATCGTCGGCTGCGTCACGGCCTTCGCCGCCTTCCTGCTGCGCACCTATGTGCCGGAATGGATCGACCAGGAGCTCGGCGCCGACGCCCTCGAAAGCGTGCTGACGATACTGGCCTCCTCGATGCTGGCGGTATCGACCTTCTCACTGGGCATCATGGCGGCCGCGATCGCGAGCGCCGCATCGAGCGCGACGCCGCGCGCAATACAGCTTCTGCTCGAAGAGAAGACCTCTCAAAAGGTCATCGCGACTTTTCTTGGCGCATTCGTCTTCAGCCTCGTTGGAATCGTCACGCTCAATATGGGAATCTACGGCGGCGCCGGACGGCTTCTGCTGTTCTTCGTCACGCTTGTGCTCATCGCGCTGATGTTCTGGAATTTCATTCGCTGGATCGATCTGCTGCGCGTCTTCGGCCGCTTTTCGGACCTTCTGCCGCGGGTGGAGAAGGCGACCGCCGAAGCGCTCGAGGAGCGGCTCGAATCGCCATACCTCGGATGTAACCCCTCGATCGAGCCTCCGCCCGAAAACGCGACGCCGATCCATGCGGAGCGGCCGGGCTATGTCCTGCACATGGACCTCACGGCGGCGCAGGAAGTGGCGGAAGAGACAGGCGCGACCGTGTGGATAGAGGTGAACCCCGGCTCCTTCGCGCTTCGCACCAAGCCCCTGTGTTACGTCGCATGTCCGAACATCGAGCAAGAGCGGCTCAAGGAGCTGACGGAGACTCTGCGAGGCGTTTTTTCCGTCGGCGACAATCGAACCTTCGAGCAGGATCCCCGATTTGGCCTGATCGTGCTTAGCGAAATCGCTTCGCGCGCGCTCTCGCCGGCGATCAATGATCCCGGCACGGCGATCGACGTGCTCACGCGGGGCGCGCGCCTGCTCGCTCTATGGGAGACCCGCAGCGAAGCGGAAGTGAACTTTCCCAACATCTATCTGCCGCCCCTCGACATCGGCGACATGTTCGAGGATTTCTTTCGCCCCATCGCGCGCGACGGCGCCGCCTTGGTCGAAGTGCAGATCTGGCTGCAGAAAATCCTGCTCGGTCTGGCGCGCGATGATGAAACGACCTTCGGCAAGGCCGCCCTCCGCCAGTCCGCGGACGCCCTGGCGCGCGCGGAAGCAAAACTGACCCTCGAGTCGGAAAAGCAGCAGATACGCGCGCTCGCTGCACAGATCGACGAGGCCGCCCGCTTCGTCGAGGCGCCGACGATCTGACAGGCTCAGCGAACGTCGATCTCGCTTTCGACGATATGATTGAGCGGCGTGCCTTCCGCCGTCAGCGCCATGCGCAGCTTCAAACGGCCGTTATCGACCTTGTGCTCGCGCACGATTCGCTCGATCTCGCGCTGCGAGGTGACGCCCACTTCCTTGAGGAACTTTCGAACGGCCATATTGAAAGCGTCTTCGTCCATCGCCCGGCTCCCTAGCTTACGTAAGAATAGATAGGACACGGAGAGGCGGCGTCATGCATGGAAGGCCCCCACCCGGTTCGCTTCGCGAACCACCCTCCCCACAAGGGGGAGGGATTGGCGCTGCATCAGCGTCGCGCGTAACGGACGAACACGAAATTGCATTAACTCATCAAGGAGAGACGACGGCCTTCGTGTTCGATCACCTCCCCCTTGCGCGGCACAAGCCGCGCCGGGTGGGGGCGCCTACCGGCCTTCAATCACCCCCTGGAGATGCATGCTCGGCTAAACCGCTTTCGCCACTTCGCGCTGCGCAAAGCCCAGACGGATATTCAGCTCATACAGCAATTTCTCCGCCGCGAGCGGAATATTGGTGCCGGGCGGGAAGATCGCCGCGGCGCCAGAATCATACAGCGCCTGGAAATCGTCGGGCGGGATAACGCCGCCGACGACCATCATGATGTCGCCGCGCCCGGCACGCTTTAGCGCGTCGCGCAGTTCCGGCGTCAGAGTCAGATGGCCGGCGGTCATCGTCGAGACGCCGACGATATGCACGTCGGCTTCCGCCGCTTTCCTGGCGACTTCATCGGGCGTCGCGAAGAGATCGCCGATGACGACGTCGAAGCCCATGTCGGCGAAGGCCGAGGCGATGACCTTCTGGCCGCGATCATGGCCGTCCTGGCCCATCTTGGCGACGAGAATGCGCGGTTTGCGCCCGGTGTTATCCTCAAAGTCGCGCGTCATGCCGATGACGCGGCCAAGATGAACGCTCTCCTTGCCGGCTTCCTTCGCATAAACTCCCGAAATCACATTGGCCTTGGGCTGATGCCGGGAGAATACTTTTTCGAGCGCGAAAGAGATCTCGCCGACACTGGCCTTCGCCCGCGCCGCCTTAACCGCGAGATCGAGAAGATTAGCGCCCGATGTGGCTCCGTCGGTCAGCGCGTCGAGCGCTGCTTGCGTCTTCGCTTCGTCGCGCTCTTCGCGCAGCCGCTTAAGCTTATCGAGCTGCGCGGCGCGCACGGCGGCGTTGTCGACCTTCAGCACATTGGGCTTGGCGTCGTTCACGGGCTGATATTTGTTCACGCCCACGACGACCTGCGTTCCGCTGTCGATGCGCGCTTGCGTCTTCGCGGCCGCCTCTTCGATGCGCTGCTTGGGCACGCCCGCGGCGATCGCCTTCGCCATGCCGCCCAGCGTCTCGATTTCCTCGATATGTTTCCAGGCCCCCTTGGCAAGCTCCGCGGTCAGGCGCTCGACATAATAAGAGCCGCCCCAGGGATCGATGATCCGCGTCGTGCCGCTCTCCTCTTGCAGCACGATCTGCGTGTTGCGGGCGATGCGGGCGGAGAAGTCAGTCGGCAGCGCGAGCGCTTCGTCGAGCGCATTGGTGTGCAGCGACTGCGTATGCCCTTGCGTCGCCGCCATCGCCTCGACGCAGGTGCGGATGGCGTTGACGTAAACATCCTGCGCCGTCAGCGACCAGCCGGAGGTCTGGCAGTGCGTGCGCAGCGTCATGCTCTTCTCGGACTTGGCGCCGAGATCCTTCATCAGCCGCGCCCAGAGCAGGCGCGCGGCGCGCAGCTTCGCCACCTCCATGAAGAAATTCATGCCGATGGCGAAGAAGAAGGAAAGACGCGGCGCGAAGGCGTCGATGTCGAGGCCCGCCGCGACGCCGGCGCGCACATATTCGACGCCGTCGGCCAGCGTGTAGCCCAGTTCGAGATCGGCCGAGGCGCCGGCCTCCTGCATGTGATAGCCGGAGATCGAGATCGAGTTGAACTTCGGCATATGCTTGGAGGTATAGGCGAAAATATCCGACACGATGCGCATCGAAGGATCGGGCGGGTAGATGTAGGTGTTGCGCACCATGAATTCTTTGAGGATGTCGTTCTGGATCGTGCCGGTCAGCTTTTCGGCCGGCACGCCCTGCTCTTCCGCCGCAACGATGAAGAGCGCGAGAACCGGCAGCACCGCGCCGTTCATGGTCATCGACACGGACATCTGATCGAGCGGAATGCCGTCGAACAGCGTGCGCATGTCATAGATCGAGTCGATCGCGACGCCCGCCATGCCGACGTCGCCCATCACCCGCGGATGGTCGGAATCATAGCCGCGATGGGTCGCGAGATCGAAGGCGACGGAGAGGCCTTTCTGTCCGGCGGCGAGGTTGCGCCGGTAGAAGGCGTTCGAGTCCTCGGCCGTAGAGAAGCCCGCATATTGGCGGATTGTCCAAGGCTGGGCGACATACATCGTCGGATAGGGTCCGCGTACGTAAGGGGCGACGCCGGGATAGCCGTCGACGAAGGCGAGACCCTCGATATCCTGCGGGCCATAGGCGTTCTTCACCTCGATCCCTTCGGGCGTCAGCCAGCGGCGGGGCTTTGCCTCCTGCTCGGGCGCGACGGGCGCAAAGGGAATCGATGCAAAGTTCGGTATCGCGGACATTCTTTCCTCGGCTATTTTACCGCTTTCTCTTAGACTAGAGCGGCCTGTCTCGCAAAGCCGTGGCCGCAGAGGGCGGAGCGCGGCGATTTGAAGCGCTGCGGGTCAGCCCCCGCTCGGCTCGCCACCCTCCCTCGCCGCCCTCTTGCCCTGATCGCGGCAAGCGGGCCACAATCCCACTCTCGGCCGATCGCCTTCGTCCCAACCCCAACCCAGGAAAAACTACATGCGCCATTCCGTATGCCTGTTGCTGATCGCCCTCTTCGCCAGCGTCGCGCCCGTGCAGGCCATGGCGGCAAGCGATATTCCCGACGACGTGAAGGTAAGATGCAAATCGGACTATTCGAGGCTGTGCAGCGGCATCATGCCTGGCGGCGGGCGCATCCTCGCCTGTTTTCAGGCGCATAAAGCCGAAGTCTCGCCGGACTGCGCCGATGCGCTGTCCAAGATGAAGAACTGACCCCCCGTCTCCCGCGCTTCCGCCGCTACGGCGGAGGGGCGCCTCAGGGGCGCGTTCAGCCGTCCATTCCGTCCGACGCCTTGGAGGGAAATCGCGCCGAGGCGTAGCGAATCGTGAGGACGGCGAGCGAGAGAATGAGCGTCGCGCCCGCGAGGATCAGTATGCCAACGTCCGGGAGCGACTCCGTCTGCACATAGCCGATCATGTGACGGGTGAGCGCCGTGATGCCGACATAGAGGAGAAAGCGCACCGGCATGTGGTTGGTGCGGAAATAGATGCCGACCATCGAGCCGATTTCGAGATAGATGAAGAGCAGCAACAAATCTTCGATCGAAGCGTGCCCCTTCGTCGCCATTTCGAGAAACGCTTTCGCCGCCGCCCAGACCGTCGCGCCGCCGATCGCGAACAGTCCCAGAAGGTGAAAGACTTCGGTGAGCAGGTAGCCGATCGGATCCATCAGATCCAGCAATCGACGCACCGCCGGGTGTTGCTTCCTGTCCAAGTCTTTCATCGCCTGCCTGCAAGGTATGTGCAGCGCCCGCATGGTTGAAGGCCGCAGCGTCAACGTCGCGCATGGCGACGCCCGGCGCAAACGACTTTGTCGCAAAGCTCCTTACGCTTGTCCGCCAAGCTACGCGCCGAGCCGCCGTCCCCAGTCTTCCACCTTGCGGCTTTCGAGTCGCCTGCGCGCGAGCGCCCGCCAGCTTTCCGCGAGCTCCGGCAGCGCGGCCATCTCAGTGAGTTCATCGAACGCGCGCAGCCGCACGTAGAGCAAGACGAAAAGGCGGGAGAGCGGCCAATCGGCACGCGGCCGCTCCAAAAGCCGCAGCGAGTCGCCCGGCTGCGCCGCGCCGGTTTCGAGAATGCGGTAATACCAGCCGCAGCGCATCGTCTCCTGCGTGCGCCGCGCCATGTCGCGCCGGCCGAAGCGAAAATTGAGGGTCAGGCAGGGCTGGCGTCCCTGGCTCACCTGCAGGCGCGCGCCGCCGAGCGCGAAGACGTCGCCGACGCAGACCTCAGCTTCGGTGAGCCCGAACGTCGAGATGTTCTCGCCAAAGGCCGGCGCAACGAATTCGCTCGCAAGCTCCGGAAAATCGGCGCGCCAAGCATCGTAATGCTCGCGGGGATAGTGGTGCAGCGCTTTCTCGACCCCGCCATGATAACGCCGATCCGCCTGCCGATCGCCGACGAGCCCTTCCGCCTCGATGCGCCAGGGCGGCGCCAGCGGCGCCTTGCGGATCGCGCTTTTGCGGCCCGGGGCGATCTCGCGCGGGCGCCCCGCGTAGAGCGTCTCGATTGGGAGTTCAACCATCGCGATTCATTCCCGCGCAAGCTGTCGCGCAGGTCTATCTCTGGACGGAGTTGAGATAGGCGAGCAGCGCTTCGATCTGCGCGGCGCTGAGCCGGAACTGCGGCATCTCGACGCCTTCATGGCCGACGACGATGCCCTCGGCGAGCGCCTCTTCGAGATTGTGCAGCGGATATTTTCGCGCGAGATCGCGAAACGCCGGCGACCTGGGATTGGCGCTCTGGCCGCGCGGGCCGACCGCATGGCAGCGGCCGCAATTTGCTTGCGCGATCGCCCGCCCGCGCTTCAGCAATTGAGCGTCGACAGGCGCTTTCGCCGCGGCGACGCTCGCGGCGAGCAAAAGGCAAATCGTAATCGCTACAGCCGCGAATCGAAGCATAATTGAAGTCTAGCCGCGCGAGCGGCGCCTGTCACCGCGCCCTATTTGCGCACGACAAGCACCGAGCATTTGGCGTGACGCACGATGGTCTTGGCGTTGGAGCCGAGCAGATAGGTCGCCATCGTCGGGCGATGCGAACCGACCACGACAAGATCGGCGCCCCATTCCTCGGCTTCGGCGAGCACTTCCGGGTAGACGGCGCCGAAGCGCACGATCGAGGAGACGCGATCCGCCGGATAGGCGATCTTGCCACGCAGCACTGCGAGGTCCTTTTCGGTCGCCTCGCGCATCTCCTCGTCAAAATTGGGCGGGATGTAGTCGATGAAGGCCACCGGAACGAGCGGCTGGACATTGATGAGCCGAAGCTGAGCCTCATGCTCCACTTTTGCAAGCGCCACCGCCGCGTCGAGCGCGATCTGCGTGACCTCCTCCTCGCCGATCTCCACCGCCACCAATATTTTTTTATACATTCCCGCCTCCCGATGCGCGCGGCGTCGACGCCGACTCGCTCCTTCATAGCGCGGCTGGCGCCGCCGAGCCACAGCGCCGCATCCGGCGAAGGTCAATCGTAGGATGGCTCCGCCGGCTCGGTGACGGAAAGGTCTCGTTCCCAGCCCTCGTTTTCGAGCACGAGCCGCTGAATGGCGACGGCCGAGCCATTGGCGTCGAGCGTCGGCAGCGCCTCGAAGCAAGACGGCCAACAGCGGCGGATGACATAGGCGATCGCCACCTGGCCAGCTTCGTTGAGAAGTTCGAGGACGACGTCCTTGCGGAAATCCTTGAGCGAAGATTCAACGCCCGCCGCGCCGTCAAGACTCCAGACCTTGTTCACCCAGCGCTCGAATTCAAGATCATGCGAGACGCCGCGTTCGATGACGATCGGCGCGAAGGTCGTCGCGCCCGGCAGCTTGCGCGCCAACGACGGGCTGCCGCCTTCCCGATATTCAATAACTTCAGTCGTGCGTCGCAACGGCCCGACGAGCGAGACGCCCGCGACATAGCGTCCGTCCCACTTCAATCGGAACTTGAAGTTTTTGTAGGGATCGATGCGGGCGGCGTTGACGGTGAATTGCGACATTGAAATCCCCTCGAGCAATTCGCGCGCATGAGCCCTTTGATGGCCGCTTCACTCAAGCAGGCAAAGACGAAGCGCTGCGCTCTTTGTTAGATCGAACCACTCTCCAAAAAGTGGTGGAAAAGTGGATTTGTCACGGCGACCCTGTTTTTAAAAGCTCAGACTAAGTTAAGCTCGATAGCAGTTTCAGATAGTCTTTGGAGGAGTTTATGAAGGCTTGGTTTGGAGCCGCCCTTGCGGCGTCACTCTTCGCGTCGTCCCACGCCTACGCCGCCGAGAACGGCGTCAACTACGATCCTGCGCACAGCGGCGCTTACGTGGCGGCGCAGAAGGCAAATGACGTCGCGACGATGAAGAAGGTTGTCGGCGACGATCTCACCCAGATCAGGACGCTGGGCTTTTCGCGGGTCAAGACATTCTACTCGACTTATTGCACGATCAACGGGCAGCAATGCGTAAACATCGCTGAGCTGGCGACGGCGAGAAACATGCGCCTGATGCTGGGCGTTTTCGAATTTCCCGATCATCCCGACTGGACGCAGTCGCAGATCAGCGCCGCCGTCGACGCTAATTTCCGTTACCCCGGAACGGTCGTCGCGATCGTCGTCGGCAATGAAGACATGTTCGATTGGCAAGGCAATCCGCAGCCAGCGATGCAGCAGCGAATCGTGGCCGACATGAACACGCTCAGGAGTAAGACCAATAACAAGGTTGTGGTGACGACGGCGCAACGCGCGCCGGATTGGATTCGCCTCGCCGCCAGCGATCCTCAAAAAGTGCTGCAGAATGTCCCCGTCATCGGCGCCAATATCTATCCGTTCTGGGGCGGCTCGCCCGAGAAGGTCAACGGCAGGAGCGTCGCAAACGATATTCAGGCCACTGTTACGGACTTAGCGAGCAAAACCACGAAGCCGGTCATCGTCACCGAAGAAGGCTGGCCGAGCTGTGGAAACAACGCCGGCATGAAGGACATGAACATCGAGTCCGAAATTGATTATTTCAGCACGTGGAAAACGCGCCAGCAGAACTTCGACAGTTATTATTTCGCCGCTTACGACAAACAATCCGGCGGCGGCTGTCCGAACAACGACGACGCCGACAGGCATTTCGGCTTATGCAGCGAATCCGGCTTAACGAAGGACGTCCGGCTGATGAAATGCAAATAGCGCCGCTCCGGCGCCCGCCAAAGCGCGATGGCGATGCTTCGTCGCGGGGACGACGCCGTCCCCCGACAGCTGACGAATCGAAACCTATTCGACCGCTTCGGCTTTGACGAAGTTCCAGGACGCCGTGTCGACGATCCTGTTTTCGCGACTCTCATTGCTGAGCTTGGCGCGGGTGCCTTCGACCGCTGTGACGGTCCACAGATCGATCTCTTCGTCCCAGGCGCCTTCGCAATTCACAAGCGTCGTGACTTTATAAATTTTGCCAGCCTCAAGCATATTGCTGTCCTTTGCTGAACGATCCCCTCGGGCGATACGGCATTGGCTCAACGCGACGACTCTTCATCGTCGCCAACAAACGGGCAAAATTAGGGAAAGCTGCGGGCGACACGTAGGATAGCGCGCGCCAATTCTTAAGTTTACGGTATGTTAACGCCGCAGCGCATGTAAAGCGGGACGGATAACGGCAGATCCGGCGGATGCGCGCGCCAGGCCTCCTCCAACTCGCGATCAACGAGCGCCAGCGGATCGCGGCCATAATGCAGTCTGTATTTTTCGACCGCCGACCAGGTCTTCAGAAAGCTCACGAACTCGCTTTTCGAGCGCGCGATGGGCGTCTGAAACCGCGGGCAGTCGATTTCCTTGAACGGAAACGGCAGGGTCTCGTAGCGATTGAAATAGAGCGCCGAATTCTCCGCCCAGAAGGGGCCGAGAATATCGTCCTTCAGCCTGCGCAGGATCGAATCGAGCGGCTCGATCTGCGTTCGCGGCCAGTCATAGGTCCATGCCGCGATGATCCCCTCGGGGCGCAAGGCGCGCCGCGCGTTTACATAAAAATTCGGCAGGTCGAACCAGTGGATCGAACAGGCGCAGGCGATGAGATCGACCTCGCCGCGCAGGCCGAGATCGTCTTCCGCGCGCGCCAGACGATAGTCGACATTGGGCTCCTTTGGCGCGAGCGCCAGCTGCCGGGGATCGGGGTCCGTCGCGAGCACGCGCGTGAAATGGCGCGACAGTCCGAGCGCCGCCTGCCCGCTCCCCGCGCCGCAATCCCAGGCGAGACGATCCTGCGTCGCAACGCTCGCGAGCCACGCGAAAAGCGCGTCGGGATAATGCGGGCGAAAGGCGCGATAGTCGCCAGCGTTGTCGCCGAACACCATCGTCTGGCCTGCATTCATTGCGGCGGTCTCACTTCGTCTCGAACATGCGTTGCGGGCCGAGACCTTTTTGCCCCAGCCAATGCGCCGTTGCGCGATCATGCCAGGGCGTCAGGCTGCCGACGCCATGGAAGCCCATGTGTCCCCCGCCCTGCGTCAACGCCGCCTCGATCATCGGCAGATTCGACCAGTCGATCGCCGCGTAACTCTCCGCCGGCACCCAGGGGTCATCGAGCGCGTGCAGGATCAGCGTCGGCAGCGTGGCGCCGGCGAGGAAATTCTTCGCGGCGTTGGATTCATAATAGTCCGGCGCGCCCCGGTAGCCGAAATGCGGCGCGACGAAACGATCGTCGAATTCGTACAGCGTGCGGGCGCCGGCGATCGCGGCGCGCTCGGCAGTGGTGAGCGCGGCGCTCGGCGCCAGCGCTTCGCGTTTCATCTCATCGAGCATGTAGCAATGATAGATGAAATTGCGCGGCGCCATCAGGCGGGCGCAGGACGCGGCGAGGTCGATCGGCGTCGATACGGCGACGGCGGCGAGAAGCGGCAACTCGTGGCCGCCCTCGCCGATGAATTTCAGCACGAGATTGCCGCCGAGCGAATTGCCGATGAGCACGATGCCGCGACTGACGCGTTCCGCCGGCAGGCCGCGCAGCGCCGCGACGAGATCCTCGGTCTTGCCGGCGTGGTAGCGCCCGCCGGAGGTGGCGCGCGAGGGCGCGGCGCCGCGCAGATTGAGGCGCAGCACCGGCCAGCCTTGGCTCACGAGATAGCGCGCCGTGGCCATTCCATGCCGGCTGGATTCGGAGCCGGCGAGCCCATGCGTCAGAACGATGAGCGGCGCGTTCGTTTCCGTCACCGGCCGATCGAGCCGCGCCGCGAGACGGTCGCCATCGGGCATGGCGAGCAGCAGCCGCTCGCCGCCGGGGAGCTCCGGCGGCCCGCCGACGATGATGTTGCGCAGCGTCTGCAGATCGCCGCCGAGCCACGGCGCCCGCTCGCGAAAGGTGGGAAGCGGGGGGAGTGAGGGGGAGGGTTTATCGGGCATCCGTTTCATCGCACTTCTAATAGCTTTCTCCATGCGCCACGCAGCTCATCATTCGTAAGCCAAACTAATAATCCAGTAAGCTGATGTCCTCCACGAACAATAAAGGGTCTTATGCACTTTACATAACGCAAATGTTCAGGTAGAGTTCTCGTCATTGGAGCTAAGGCAATGACGAATCTGACCGACCCGCTTTTCACGAACGAAGACGCCGCCCGCGCGCATTTCGAGAAAATCCGCTGGCCCGACGGCAAGCCCGTCTGCCCGCACTGCGGCGTTGTCGATCAGGCGACGCGCCTTGAAGGAAAGTCGCATCGCCCCGGCTTATTCGTCTGCCGCGCTTGCCGCGAGCACTTCACCGTGACGGTCGGAACCGTCATGGAGTCCTCTCACGTCCCGCTCCATAAATGGGCGCTCGGCTTTCACCTGATGGCGTCCAGCAAGAAAGGCATTAGCGCTCACCAGTTGATGCGCAATCTTGGCCTCGGCTCCTATCGGACGGCATGGTTCATGGCGCATCGCATTCGCGAGGCGATGGCGGACCGCGACCCGGAGCCCCTTGGAGGCAAGGGAAAGACGGATGAGGTCGACGAAACCTATATTGGCAAGCCGGACTCAACTTTCGTCAACGGCAAGGGATGGGTGGGCAAGCGCGGCACGGCGACGAAGCGAAAGGTGCTGACGATGGTTGAGCGCGGCGGTCGCTGCGTCTCTATCAAGGTCGACGATCTCACCATCCCGACGATTAAGAAGATTTTGGGCGCGCATATCGTGCTCGACTCAACTCTCAACACGGACGAAGCGCAGTTCTACAAGCAGCCCGGCAAAGCGTTCGCAGCGCATGAGGCGGTCAATCAAGGCAACGGCGAATATGCGCGCGGCGAAACGACGACGAACAAGTTGAAGGATATTTCGGCATTTTCAAACGCGGAATGCGTGGCGTGTATCACCACTGTGGAAGCTTAGGCGTCTTTTGGCTTGGCTCGAACTCTTCGACGCGCTTTAGTCTCGGCTTGCGGCTGAGCGCGCTCCGCCTTACCGACAATTTCCCTGCTCGGCTTTGGCGGCGTGTTCAGCGCGCGGCGGATCGCGTCATCACGCCTTGCGTCAATTTCATCGTCTCTCATATTACAGGCCTCGCCCTTCGCCATGCCCAAAACCCCAGATCACAAACAACGTTGTATCTTCTGCGACGTCATCTATACGCCAGAAAACAAGCGGTCAGGCGAGCATATATGGCCCGAGTGGATGCATCCGCTTCTCTCAGGCAAGCGGAAAAGCCATATGGGCTCAAAAATAAAAGGCCGGCGGGACATTCAGAACCGCAAAGTTTTCATTTGGCCTTCGTCAAAAAAGCGCGCCGGCGATCCAGTGAGCAAGCGCATGAACGTCGTGTGCAGCGGCTGCAACTCCGGGTGGATGTCTCGCACTGAATCATCTGTAAAACCTATATTGTCCAGGATGATTCTAGGCACACCATGCATTATAACTGAAGATGAACAGACAATACTGGCAAGATGGTCAACGCTAAAAGCGATTATCGCGGAATTTGATGATACTGAACACATGGCAATTTCTGGTTCTGATAGAAACATGTTCTATCAGAAACAAGAACCGCCGCCTAAATTCAAGATATGGATCGGCTACTACATGGGGAACGACTTATTACCTACATACTATAACCACCAAGGAATTCAAGTTACGAAAAAAGGATCATCTATACCTTTCAGTGAAAGCCCAATGTTCAACACACAGGCAACCACGATCATCTGTGGAAAATTCTACCTTTATCTCGTTTCGTCTTCGTTCGAAGGTTTCGAAATTAGCTTTCAAGGCTTTGTAAGCCTGCAAATGCGCAGAATCTGGCCTGCCCTCGATCGAGTGATCGAGTGGCCTATCGTCCCCGAGATGAACGACGATGACGCTCGACTCGTCTCGAACTCGCTTATGCCTTCGCTCATTAAAAACGGGTGATTTGCCGGCCTGTCCTTTTTTGCTTGTCATTTTTGTCCTCGTTATGTCAAGTGCATAATTGGGACAAAAAAAGAACTTGGCAAAAAGAACAAATCGTGCACACTGAGGTCAGGGTCAAGCGCGCCGTCCCCTTCTCGCCTTGGCGCGTTTGGCCCCGCCCCTCGCAGCCGCATTGCCGCGCCTAGCCAACCGTGTCAGAAGGAATTTCAGCCGTGAGCCAAGCCAATCTCCGCCTCGTGGAAGGGACGTCCGTGGACAAGACCAAGGCGCTCGACGCCGCTCTGTCGCAGATCGAGCGCGCCTTCGGCAAAGGCTCGATCATGCGGCTCGGCAAGAACCAGAAGGCCGTCGAGATCGAGACGATCTCCACCGGCTCGCTGGGGCTCGACATCGCGCTGGGCGTCGGCGGCCTGCCGCGCGGCCGCGTCGTTGAGATTTACGGGCCGGAATCCTCGGGCAAGACCACCCTTACTCTGCATGTCATCGCCGAGGCGCAGAAATTGGGCGGCGTCTGCGCCTTCGTCGACGCGGAACATGCGCTCGACCCCATCTACGCCCGCAAGCTCGGCGTCAATCTCGAAGATCTCCTGATTTCGCAGCCCGACACCGGCGAGCAGGCGTTAGAGATCACCGACACGCTGGTGCGCTCCGGCGCCGTCGACGTGCTCGTCGTCGATTCGGTGGCGGCGTTGACGCCCCGCGCCGAAATCGAGGGCGAGATGGGCGACGTGCAGCCCGGCCTGCAGGCGCGGCTGATGAGCCAGGCGCTGCGCAAGCTCACCGCCTCGATCGCCCGCTCCAACACGCTCGTCATCTTCATCAATCAGATCCGCATGAAGATCGGCGTGATGTACGGTTCGCCCGAGACGACGACCGGCGGCAATGCGCTGAAATTCTACGCCTCGGTGCGGCTCGACATCCGCCGCATCGGCGCGATCAAGGACCGCGACGAGACGACCGGCAACCAGACCCGCGTCAAAGTGGTCAAGAACAAGGTGGCGCCGCCGTTCAAACAGGTCGAATTCGACATCATGTATGGCGAAGGCGTCTCCAAATTCGGCGAATTAATCGATCTTGGCGTCAAGGCCGGCGTCGTCGAGAAATCGGGCGCCTGGTTCTCCTACGACAGCCAGAGGCTCGGCCAGGGTCGCGAGAACGCCAAGACGTTTTTGAAGCAAAACCCCGAGGCCGCGCAGCGCATCGAACAGGCGATCCGCGAGAACGCCGGGCTGATCGCCGAGCGCATTCTCGACGCGCCGGATGACAACGAGGCCGGAGAGGCCTAGCCGCCCCACGCGTCGCATTTCGTCGCCAAGGCTTGAGGCGCTGCGCGCGCTGGTGATTTGGAACTGGCGAAGGGGCCTAACGGCCCCCTCGCCATTGCCGTTTCCCCCCGAAACTGTCATATCGCGCAGGACGAAGCGCGCGACGGCGCCGCCTGCCGCAGCCTTCGCCGCAACCTCGGGCCGTCGCCTGTTTCGTTGAAACGAAAAGCCGCTCCAGGTTATTGTTTAAACGCGTCTCCCGCATCGGCGCAGAAGCCGCTTCGGCGACGGGAGCGCATTCGCGAGCCGTGACCGCATGAGTGGCGTCAACCAGATCCGAACCGCCTTCCTCGACTATTTCGCGCACAAGGGGCACGAGAAAGTCGCCTCATCGTCGCTCGTGCCGCACAATGATCCGACGTTGATGTTCACCAACGCCGGCATGGTGCAATTCAAGAATGTCTTCACCGGCGTCGAAAAACGCGCCTATGCGCGCGCCGCTTCGGCGCAAAAATGCGTGCGCGCCGGCGGCAAGCATAACGACCTCGACAATGTCGGCTACACCGCGCGCCACCACACCTTCTTTGAAATGCTCGGCAATTTCTCCTTCGGAGACTATTTCAAGGAAGGCGCGATCGAACTCGCCTGGAACCTGATCACGCG
This sequence comes from Methylocystis sp. L43, assembly GCF_015709525.1. Lineage (GTDB taxonomy): Bacteria > Pseudomonadota > Alphaproteobacteria > Rhizobiales > Beijerinckiaceae > Methylocystis. The sequence goes on from NZ_JADNRA010000036.1 coordinate 189,743, forward strand.
CGAATTCGGGCTCAACGTCGATCGGCTGCTCGTCACCGTCTATCACGACGACGACGAGGCCTATGATCTGTGGAAAAAGATCGCCGGCTTTGACGACGGCCGCATCATCCGCATCGCCAGTTCCGACAATTTCTGGAGCATGGGCGACACTGGGCCCTGCGGCCCCTGCTCGGAGATCTTCTACGACCAGGGCGAGGCGCTCAAAGGCGGTCCGCCCGGCAGCCCGGACGAGGACGGCGACAGATTCCTGGAGTTCTGGAACCTCGTCTTCATGCAATATGAGCAGGTGGCGCCAGGGCAACGCGCGCCGCTGCCGCGCCCCTCGATCGACACCGGCATGGGATTGGAGCGCATCGCCGCGCTGATGCAGGGCGTGACCTCCAACTACGAGATCGATCTCTTCCGCGCGCTGACCGGCGCCGTCGCCGATTTCACCGGCGCGCCGGTCGACGGCCCGCAGGGCGCGAGTCATCGCGTCATCGCCGACCATCTGCGCGCCTCCTCCTTCCTCGTCGCCGACGGCGTCACGCCGTCGAACGAAGGCCGCGGCTATGTGCTGCGCCGAATCATGCGCCGCGCCATGCGCCACGCGCAGCTTCTCGGCGCGAAAGAGCCGCTGATGTGGAAACTGGCGCCGACGCTCGTCGCCGAGATGGGCCAGGCCTATCCGGAGCTCGTTCGCGCCCAGTCGCTGATCGCCGATACGCTGCTTTCCGAAGAAACGCGCTTTCGCGCCACGCTCGCGCGCGGCCTCGCGATCCTCGACGAGGAGACGGCGGCGCTCGGCCAGGGCGACAAGCTCTCCGGCGAAACGGCGTTCAAACTCTACGACACCTACGGCTTTCCGCTCGATCTCACCGAGGACGCGCTGCGCCCGCGCGGGATCGGCGTCGACAAGGAAATCTTCAACGCCGCGATGGAGCGCCAGCGGGCGGACGCGCGCAAGGCCTGGGCCGGCTCCGGCGAAACCGCGACCGAAGCGCTCTGGTTCGCGCTCAAGGAACGTCTCGGCGCGACCGAATTCCTCGGCTATGAAACCGAGAGAAGCGAGGGCGTCGTCACCGCCATCATTCATGACGGCGGCGAGGCCTTTTCGCTGAAGGAGGGCGCGCGCGGGGCGCTGATCCTTAATCAGACCCCCTTCTATGGCGAATCGGGCGGACAGGTCGGCGACGTCGGCGTGATGCGCGCCCGCGGCATGCGCTTTCGCGTCGAAAACACCGTCAAGAAGCTCGGCGACCTCATCGTTCACGAGGGCGTCGTCGAAGAGGGCGAGATCACGCCCGGCCTGGCGCTCGAACTCGACGTCGATCACGAGCGCCGCACCCAGTCGCGCGCCAACCATTCGGCCACGCATATTCTGCATGAGGCGCTGCGGCAGGTGCTCGGCGAGCATGTGGCGCAAAGGGGGTCGCTCGTTGCGCCCGATCGGCTGCGCTTCGACTTCACCCATCCCAAGCCGCTCACCGATGAGGAGCTGGCGCGCGTCGAGACGCTCGTCAACGAGATCGTTCAGGACAATGCGCCCGTCGAGACGCGGGTGATGGCCCAGGACGACGCCATCCGCTCCGGCGCGCGCGCGCTTTTTGGCGAGAAATACGGCGACGAAGTGCGCGTCGTCTCGATGGGCCCGGTGAGTCCCGGCGCCGCGCATCCCTTCTCCGTCGAGCTGTGCGGCGGCACGCATGTCGCCCGCACCGGCGACATCGGCCTCGTCGCCATCGTCGGGGAAGGCGCGGTCGCATCCGGCGTGCGCCGCATCGAGGCGCGGACCGCCGAGGGCGCGCGCAGCCAGCTTGTCTCGCAGTCGCGCGCGCTGCGCGACATGGCGGCGCTGATGCGCGCACCGGTCGAAGACGCGCCGGCGCGGCTTGCGGCTCTTCTCGACGAGCGCAAGCGGCTCGAACGCGAACTGGCCGACGCAAAACGCAAGCTCGCGATGGGCGGCGGCGCTGTCGACGGCGCCGCCGACAAGCCGCGCGACATTGGCGGCGTCAAGCTGCTGTCGCGCGCAGTTGAAGGCATCGAGGCCAAGGATTTGAAGTCGATGGTCGATGACGCCAAGAAGGCGATCGGCTCAGGCGTCGTCGCGATCGCCAGCGCCTCGCCCGACGGCAAGGCCGGCATCGTCGTCGGCGTCACCGACGATCTCACCGAGAAATACAGCGCCGTGGATTTCGTGCGCGTCGCGAGCGTTATGCTCGGCGGCAAGGGCGGCGGCGGCCGCCCCGACCTTGCGCAGGCGGGCGGCCCCAACGCCGCCGCCATCGATCAGGCGCTCGCTTCCGTCGAGGACGCGTTGCGCGGAAAAGCGGCCACGCCATGAACGAGCCGGACCGGCGGCGCGGTCTGGCTTTGTTGCGGCGACGCGTCCACGTCGTCCTGGACGGCGGCAGCCACGACCGGGTGGCGCGCGTCGTGCATCGCGGGCTGATTGGGCTCGTCCTGCTGTCGGTCGTTTCGGTGATTTTCGAATCGGTGCCGGAATACAGCGACAGCTATGCGGATGTCTTCGACTTTATCGAATATGTCGCCGTCGCAGCCTTCACGCTCGAATATGTCTTGCGCGTCTGGTGCGCGCCCGAACATGCGCTCTACGCGCATCGCTCGCCGACGGCGGCGCGGCTCGCCTTCGTCGGATCAGGCTGGGCGCTGATCGACCTCGCCGCCTTCCTGCCCTTCTATCTCTCCTTCTACTTCTCGGCGGATCTGCGCGTCTTTTTGATGCTGCGCCTGCTGCGCTTCTTCAAATTCGCGCGCTATTCTCCCGGCATCCGCACCTTGCTGGCGGTGATTGAGGCCGAGCGCAAGGCGCTGCTCGCCTGGCTGATCATTCTGTTCGGCGCGGTTCTCTTCTATTCGACCGCGATGCATATCGCCGAACATGAGGCGCAGCCCGAAAAATTTGGCACGATTCCAGACGCCATGTGGTGGGCGATCGAAACGGTGACGACCGTCGGCTATGGCGAAGTCATCCCGCTCACGCTGGCGGGCAAGCTCATCGCCTCCTTCGCCATGGTGACGGGTTTTCTGCTGCTGGGCCTGCCGGTCGGCATTCTCGCCACCGCCTTCGCCGAAGAAATTCACCGCCGCGAATTCGTCGTCACCTGGACGATGGTCGCCAGCGTGCCGCTGTTTCGCGGCCTCGATGCGGCGGGGATCGCCGAGATCATGCGCTATCTTCGGGCGCAGTCCCTTCCCCGTGGCGCATTGATCGTGCGCAAGGGCGATCCCGCACATTCGATGTATTTCATCGCCGAAGGCGAGGTCGAAGTCGAACTGGCGCATGAAAACGTCAAGCTCGGCGAAGGTCAGTTCTTCGGCGAGATCGCCGTGCTGCAAAAAACGTCGCGCACCGCCGACGTGCGGGCCACGGCGCCAACGAAACTCCTCATTCTCGACGCCTATGATCTGCAGACGCTGACCAAGCGCAATCCGGAGATTGGAGAGGCGATCCGGGAGATTGCGCAGTCACGATCCGAACTCGCGCCAGCAGAGCGGCACGGCGACATGATTGAAGCGGAGCTCGAAGAGCCGGCGTCGGAAGACGTGAACGAGACATAGTTCACGCCGCGTTTGAGCAGTTCCGCGTGAGAGCGCCGCGCGGGCGCCCGCGACAAGCTGGCATGACGCGGAGAGGAAGCGGACGGCGACGAAGAGACGCTCGCGTGGAAGCAGTCTCTAACGCCGTTGCGCAATCACTCAGCCGTCATGGCCGGGCTTGTCCCGGCCATCCACGCCGAGAGTGTGCGTAAACGTTGAGAGACTCGCCGGACGGCGTCACGTGGATGCCCGCGACAAGCGCGGGCATGACGCGAAGAGGCTCGGCAAACGCTGTAGAGAGGATGTGTGGCTTTCCCTGAGCGCTCTGATCAGCCGCCGATCGCCGCGCGCAGTTCCTGCAATTGCGCGAGCTTGTCGGACGCGGCGAGACGCGCGTCGTCAGACTTGGCGTCGGCGATGTCTTCGCGCGCGTTGCGAATGTCGGCGTCGACCTTGGCGAGATCGATCTCGGAAAGCGGAATCGCCTGTTCGGCGAGAATGGTGAAGCCGGACGCGTTGACGTCGGCGAATCCCCCGCGCACGAAAAGCTTCTCGACCTTGCCGTCGCCGCCGGCGACCGTCACCACGCCGGCCTTCAGCGTGGTCATCACCGGCGCATGGTCTTTGAGCACGGTGAACTGACCGTCGGCGCCAGGGGCGACGACCGACTCGACTTCGCCGGAGAAGAGATGCTTCTCGGGAGAGACGAGTTCGAAGTGGAATGCAGCCATGATGTTCTCCGACGGCGCTTTGCATCCAGCCCGTCATGGCCGGGCTTGACCCGGCCATCCACGAAAACTGATCAGCGACCTGGCCGGAGCACGTCCGGCCATGACGCTCTGTAAAATTACGCCGCTTCCTTGGCGAGCTTCCCGGCCTTTTCGACCGCTTCCTCGATCGAGCCGACCATATAGAAGGCCGCCTCCGGCAGATGGTCGTATTCGCCTTCGACAAGGCCCTTGAAGCCCTTGATCGTGTCGGCGAGCGCGACGAGCTTGCCGGGCGAGCCGGTGAACACTTCGGCGACATGGAAGGGCTGCGACAGGAAGCGCTCGATCTTACGGGCGCGGGCGACGACGAGCTTGTCCTCTTCGGAAAGTTCGTCCATGCCGAGAATGGCGATGATGTCCTGCAGCGACTTGTAGCGCTGCAGCGTCGACTGCACCTTACGCGCGACGTCGTAATGCTCTTCGCCGACGATCGCCGGCGACAGCATGCGCGAGGTCGAGTCGAGCGGATCGACCGCCGGATAAATGCCCTTCTCGGCGATCGAGCGCGACAGCACGGTCGTGGCGTCGAGATGCGCGAAGGAGGTGGCGGGCGCCGGGTCGGTCAGATCGTCGGCCGGGACGTAAATCGCCTGCACCGAAGTGATCGAGCCCTTGGTCGTCGTGGTGATGCGTTCCTGCAACGCGCCCATGTCGGTCGCGAGCGTCGGCTGATAGCCCACCGCCGAAGGGATGCGGCCGAGAAGCGCCGAGACTTCCGAACCCGCCTGCGTAAAGCGGAAGATGTTGTCGACGAAGAACAGCACGTCCATGCCGCGGTCGCGGAAATCTTCGGCGACGGTGAGGCCCGACAGCGCGACGCGCATGCGCGCGCCCGGCGGCTCGTTCATCTGGCCGTAGACCAGCGCGCATTTGGAGCCTTCGCCGCCGCCCTTCTTGTTGACGCCGCCCTCGATCATCTCGTGATAGAGGTCGTTGCCTTCGCGGGTGCGCTCGCCGACGCCGGCGAAGACGGAATAGCCGCCATGCGCCTTGGCGATGTTGTTGATCAGCTCCATGATCAGCACGGTCTTGCCGACGCCCGCGCCGCCGAACAGGCCGATCTTGCCGCCCTTGGCGTAAGGCGCGAGCAGATCGACGACCTTGATGCCGGTCTCGAGAATCTGCGCTTCCGTCGCCTGCTCGGCGTAAGAAGGCGCCGGCTGGTGAATGGCGCGGCGCGATTTCGTCAGCATCGGACCCGCCTCGTCGACCGGCTCGCCGATGACGTTGATAATGCGCCCGAGCGTCTCGTCGCCGACCGGAACCGAAATCGGCGCGCCGGTGTCGGTGACTTCCTGACCGCGCACGAGGCCTTCGGACGAATCCATGGCGATGGTGCGAACGGAGTTTTCGCCCAAATGCTGCGCGACTTCGAGAACGAGGCGATTGCCTTGGTTCGTCGTCTCGAGCGCGTTCAGAATCTCAGGCAAATTCCCGTCGAACTGCACGTCGACGACGGCGCCGATGACTTGGGTGATGCGCCCGCTGGGCTTATTGGCGGCCATGTTTGGTCCTCGTCCTAAAATGCCTCAGAGCGCCTCGGCGCCCGAGATGATTTCGATGAGCTCCTTGGTGATCATCGCCTGACGCGACCTGTTGTAGATCGTCGTCTGCTTCTTGATCATGTCGCCGGCGTTGCGCGTCGCATTGTCCATCGCGCTCATGCGGGCGCCTTGTTCGGAGGCGGCGTTTTCGAGCAGCGCGCGGAACACCTGCACGGAGATGTTGCGCGGCAGCAGCGTCGAGAGAATTTCGTCCTGTCCCGGCTCATATTCATAAGACGCCTGCGGACCTTCGACCGGCGGCGCATTTTCGTTCGAGGGAATTTGCGCCGGGATGAGCTGCTGCGCGGTCGGAATTTGAGCGATCACCGATTTGAAGCGCGAGAAGAACAGCGTCGCGACGTCGAAGTCGCCCTCTTCGAACATGCGGATGATCTTCTTGCCGATTTCATCGGCGGTGTCGAAGCCCATCTGCTTGACGCCGCGCAGCTCGATGACCTCGATGATGTGGCGCTCATACTGGCGGCGGAGCTGCTCGAAACCCTTCTTGCCGACGCAGAGGATCTTGACGGTCTTGCCCTGATCCTGAAGCCGCGCGATGTGCTCGCGGGCGAGACGCACGATCGAGGAATTGAAGGCGCCGCACAGGCCGCGCTCGGCGGTGGCGACGACGAGGAGATGCGTCTCGTCCTTGCCATTGCCGGCCAAGAGCGGAGGTCCGCCCGCCGTCACGCTGGACGCGAGGTTGGCGAGCACCGACTCCATGCGCTCGGCATAGGGACGCGCCGCCTCCGCCGCCGACTGGGCGCGGCGCAATTTCGCGGCGGCGACCATCTGCATGGCCTTGGTGATCTTCTGCGTCGCCTTGACGGAGGAGATGCGGTTTCGAAGATCCTTTAGCGAGGGCATATCGTTTTTGCCTGTCTCGTTTCACCAACGTCCATTTGGCCGGGCGCGCGTTAAGCGAAGCTCTTCGCGAAGCTCTCGACGACGTTCTTGAGTTTCGCCGCGGTCTCGTCGGTGAGATCCTTCGTCGTGCGGATGCTCTCGAGAATGTCGCTGTGCTGCGAACGCAGCAGCGCGAGCAAGCCGTCTTCGAACGCGCGCACGCGATTGACCGGCAGCGGATCGAGATAGCCGTTGACGCCGGCGTAGATCACGCAGGTCTGCTCTTCCATCTTCAAGGGCGAGAACTGCGGCTGCTTCAAGAGTTCGGTGAGGCGCGCGCCGCGATTCAAGAGGCGCTGCGTCACCGCGTCGAGATCCGAGCCGAACTGGGCGAAAGCGGCCATTTCGCGATATTGCGCGAGTTCGCCCTTGATCTTGCCGGCGACCTTCTTCGTCGCCTTGGTCTGCGCCGACGAGCCGACGCGCGACACCGAAAGGCCGACGTTCACCGCGGGACGAATGCCCTGGTAGAAGAGATCGGTCTCCAGGAAGATCTGGCCGTCGGTGATCGAGATGACGTTCGTCGGAATATAGGCCGACACGTCGTTCGCCTGCGTTTCGATGACCGGCAGCGCGGTGAGCGATCCGGCGCCGCGATCGTCGGAAAGCTTCGCGGCGCGCTCGAGCAGGCGCGAATGCAGATAGAAGACGTCGCCCGGATAGGCTTCGCGGCCCGGCGGACGGCGCAGCAGCAGCGACATCTGGCGGTAGGCGACGGCCTGCTTGGACAGATCGTCATAGATGATGACGGCGTGCATGCCGTTGTCGCGAAAATATTCGCCCATCGCGCAGCCGGAGAAGGGCGCGAGGAACTGCATCGGCGCCGGATCGGAGGCCGTCGCGGCGACGATGATCGAATATTCGAGCGCGCCGCGCTCTTCGAGCACCTTGACGAATTGCGCCACGGTCGAGCGCTTCTGGCCGATGGCGACATAGACGCAGTAGAGCTTCGACTTCTCGTCGTCGCCGTCGTTCAGCGATTTCTGATTGAGGATCGTGTCGAGCGCGATGGCGGTCTTGCCGGTCTGGCGATCGCCGATGATCAGTTCGCGCTGGCCGCGGCCGATCGGGATCAGCGCGTCGACGGCCTTCAGGCCCGTCGCCATCGGCTCATGCACGGATTTGCGCGGAATGATGCCGGGCGCCTTGACGTCAACGCGCGAACGCTGAGCTGTCTTGATCGGGCCCTTGCCGTCGATCGGATTGCCGAGCGCGTCGACGACGCGGCCCAGCAGCTCCTTGCCGACGGGAACCTCGACGATGGCGCCGGTGCGCTTGACCGTCTGGCCTTCCTTGATGTGGCGGTCGTCGCCGAAAATCACGATGCCGACATTGTCGGTTTCGAGATTGAGCGCCATGCCCTTGGTGCCGTCCTGGAATTCGACGGTCTCGCCGGCCTGCACATTGTCGAGTCCGTAGACGCGCGCAATGCCGTCGCCGACGGACAGAACCTGGCCGACCTCGGTGACCTCGGCCTCGGCGCCAAAGTTGGCGATTTCCTTCTTGAGGATCGCGGAAATTTCTGCGGCGCGGATATCCATCAGCCGACCTCTTTCATGCGTGTGCGGATTGAGTTGAGCTTGGTGCGCACGGAGGCGTCGACCATGCGTGAACCTATTTTGACGATCAGACCGCCGATGATCGACGGATCCGTCGTCACCTGGAGATCGATGGTCTTGCCGCCGGTGACGCCGGCGAGCGTCTGGCGCAGCGCGGCTTCATGATCCGGCTTCAGCGCCGCCGCGATCGTCACATCGGCGCGCACCAGGCCCTTGGACTTGTCGTGCAGGCGGCGATAGGCGGCGATCATGTCGGAGATGACGAAGAGACGTCGCTTGGCGGCGACGAGACGGATGAAATTGGCGGCGATGCCCGAGATCTGGCCCTTGTTGAGAACGGGCTCGAGAGCGTCGAGCTGCTCCTTGGCGGAGAACACCGGGCTTTTGACCATGCGCTTGAGATCGTCGCTGCCGTCCAGCAGAGTCTTGAATCGATCGAGCGCCGCGGCGACGTCATCGGCGGCGTGATTTTCCGTCGCCAAATCATAGAGTGCGGAGGCGTAGCGACCTGCAACGCCTGATAAGGAATCCCCGTCTTGAGCCACTTGGTTCGCTCGTCAATCTACGCCGTTTGGAGACGCCGCTCGCAGTGCAAGTTGCACGGTCGCGACGATTAAGCGGTTAGCCTCAAACGACGGATGCTGTAGGAAAAGGAACGAGGGCCGCTGCGCCCCAGCTCCAAGGCGAGCGTCCCCTAACACAGGCATTTTGGGGGCGCAACCCTGTCACATTGCCGCGATTTTTGGCGCCGGCCTAAAACCCGGCCAAGCAACAGCTATCGAGGGAGACATATTCATGACCAAAGCGGTCGTCGGAATAATCGGCGGGTCAGGCGTTTATGATCTGCCGGGGCTCGCCAACATCCGCCGCGAGCGGGTCGCGACGCCCTGGGGCGAGCCTTCCGACGAACTCGTCTTTGGCGAACTCGGCGCGACCCAGGCGGTCTTTTTGCCGCGGCACGGGCGCGGCCATCGGCTCTCGCCCTCGACCATCAACTATCGCGCGAACATCGACGCGTTGAAGCGCGCCGGCGTCACCGATCTGATTTCGGTCTCGGCCTGCGGCTCGTTCAGATCGGAGCTTTTTCCCGGTCTCTTCGTGCTGATCGATCAATTCGTCGATCGCACCTTCGCGCGGCAATCCTCCTTCTTTGGCGACGGCTGCGTCGCCCATGTGTCGATGGCGCATCCGATCGCGCCGCTGCTGTCCGCCCGCATCGGCGCCGCGGCGAAAGACGAGGGCATCGATCACGTCGCCGGCGGAACCTATGTCTGCATGGAAGGCCCGCAGTTTTCGTCCTACGCCGAATCGCTCACCTATAAGGCCGCGGGCTATGACGTGATCGGCATGACGGCGATGCCGGAAGCCAAGCTCGCGCGCGAGGCCGAGATCTCCTACGCCACCGTCGCCATGGTGACCGATTTCGACTGCTGGCATCCCGAGCACGACAATGTCGATATCGCCTCGGTGATCGCGGTCGTTCAAAAAAATTCGGCGACCGTCGCGCGCTTGCTGGCGCGGGTTCTGACGGATTTCCCGCGCGAACACGAGCCCTGCCTGATCGGGTCCGACCGCGCGCTCGACAACGCCATCGTCACCGCCCCCGAGGCGCGCGATCCGGAACTGTTGAAGAAGCTCGACGCGGTGATGGGAAGGGTGAAGGGGGGATAGGCTTTTATGATATAGAAGCTTATGGCGATCACCCTCACCCCCGACCAAGAAGCTTGGCTTCAAGCGCATGTCGCGACCGGCGATTTTCCCTCGATCGAGGAGGCCGCCCGTCAGCTCATCGACGAGCGCATTGTCGAGCGCGAACTTGAAAAAGACGATCTGGTTTGGGCAAAGCCCCTCGTTGAGGAAGGTCTAGCCGCGCTTGAACGCGGCGAGTTTATTTCGCTTGAGGAGCATAGGGCACGTAACGCGGCCCGTCTTGCCGCGCTCAAAGGGTGACGACTCGCGTTATCGTTACCGAACTTGCCGACGCGGATACGGCGGAAATTCTCGCAGACATCACACGTGAGGCAGGCTATCGCGCCGCCGAAAAATACAGCTTTCGCATTGAAAGTCTTTACGACAGGCTTGCCGAGCATCCTGACAGTTACGAAGCGCGGCCGAAGCTCGGGGCGCACATCGAGTCGGGGTGGTCGTCCCCTATCTCGTGATCTATCGCCACGCTGCCGGCGACGACATAGTGAGCATTGTTCGCGTCGTGCACGGTCGGCGCAAAATCACCCGCAAGCTTTTGCATGGTTCTTAGCGACCCGGCCCTGATCTGTTACGCGCGCGATTTCGACGGGCGGCGAAAGCGTTAACGCGCAGGTGAAGCTGCTGCGCGCCGCCGAAGCCGAAAGGGTTTCCCAGGAGGCGGCGAACGGCGCAATGAGCGAGGCGCTCGACGCGCGCGATCCGGAACTGCTCAAAGAAGCTCGACGCGGTGATGGGAAGGGGCAGTCGCGACTGATCAGCGATATCAGCGCCGCCGCAGTTCGTTAACGGAGCGCGCCAACAGGAGTATTATGTTGCTTTCTGCAGAAGGCGAGCGTTTGCCAAGGAAACGCCTGGAGAGCGTAGATGCTGGACTTCTATAAATTTTTGCTAAAACAAATTACGATTCTTTTGATCTTTTATTCTGCTCCGGGCGCTGTGCGCGGAGCAGAGAATGCTCAGTGCGTCGCGGGAACCTCCATCAACATAGATTATTCTCACGTTGAGCCTGTTAATCGAGCAAAGGTGTTTGATTCAGCTGGCAGAGAGGTTGAGACTAATCAGAGCATTTGTCTTTAGGATCTTTTTTGGGCCTGATACCATATCGAAAATCGAGCGTTTTTCGGAAGCGCACAGGCTTTGTAGAACATACGTAAAAGTCGGATGCAATTGTCGCCAAGGATTTATTTAGTCCATTTAATAAGTTGGGGAATCTTAGGGAACACTCCTTGGCAATTTTTTCCATCACATCGGAATTAGAGCGCGAGAGTCACATACTTAGTTCCCTCATGTCGCATAATGCTGAGATGTCGATATTTGTTCGCTGATCCGAAGAAAAGGTTGGCTGTGGATCGAGGCCTGCTCGTCGCAGACAGGCCGCTCACTTCAGGCGTTTGCGAATCCCTCCCCTTTACGGGGAGGGTGGCGCCGCGAAGCGGGGTCGGGTGGGGTAAACTCCTCACAAGAGACGAATGACCCCCACCCGTCGGCCCGCAGCCAGGTTTACGCAGCCTGCGTAAACTTGCCTGCGCCCGCCGACCTCCCCGCAAGGGGGAGGTATTTCCCCGCGAGTTGATCAAGATCATGGCTCTCCCGATTGCCCCAGCCCCCAATTTGCGCCCCGCCCCGCCATCCGTGTATTCCTCTCAGCTGTGGCGGTTTCGCCATATCCATCCACGCGGCCACACTCGCCGCCGATCGCAAGGCCGTTTCATGCCGCTTGCCGCCGCCATTCGCACCATTCCCGATTATCCCAAGAAGGGAATCCTGTTTCGCGACATCACCACCCTGCTCGGCGACGCCAAGGCGTTCCGCAAGGCGGTCGACGAACTCGTGCAGCCGTGGTGCGGCGGCAAGATCGACAAGGTCGCGGGCATGGAGGCGCGCGGCTTCATCCTGGGGGGCGCGGTGGCGCATCAGCTTTCCGCCGGCTTCATCCCGATCCGCAAGAAGGGCAAGCTGCCGCATCGCGTCGTCTCGGTCTCCTATGAGCTCGAATATGGCGTCGACGAAATGGAGATGCATGAAGACGCGGTCTCCCCCGGCGAGCGCGTGATTCTCGTCGACGATCTGATCGCCACCGGCGGCACGGCGGAAGGCGCCGTGAAGCTCCTGCGCCAGGGCGGCGCGGACGTCGTCGCCGCCTGTTTCGTCATCGACCTGCCCGATCTCGCCGGCGTGACAAGGCTTCAGGCGCTCGGCGTGCCGGTGCGCACGCTCGTCGCCTTCGCAGGCCACTAAAGCGCCTTTTTCCGGGTGTTCTTGCTCAGCCCAGGCTCGAAGTTCAGAATCTCCGTGAGAGGCTTGCATAGGCGCATGACGCCGCGACGGACCCATTTGGCGCTGGCGGCGCTCGCCCTCGCCGCGCTCGTCGGCGGAGTCGCGGCCCTCCGCTATATGCCCGACGCTGGGAGCCCCTCTCCCGTCCGCAGCGAGGCCGCGCGCAGCGCCTGGAGCGGCGCGCTGCCGACCGGCCTGCGCCGCATGGCCCTGCGGATAAAGCCCGGCGCGTTTCCCCCTGCTCCGCCGCCAGTCGCCGCGGCGCCGGCGCAAGAGCCATCCGCCGAGGTCGCGGCGGTGCCGCAAGGCGGCGACGGCGTCGAAGGGTCGGTGTCCTTCCCGCCCGCGCCGCCGCCCGCGCGGCCGGAGATTGTGGAAAAGCCCACGCCGCTGCCCCCGTCGCGACCGGCCAATCTCGCCGAGCTTGCCGACAAATTCGCCGAGACGGCGGCGGCCCCTGCCGGGCAAACGCAAACCGCCGAGGCGACCCCGGCGGCGCCCGCCGAGGTCCCGGCGGCCGCGCCGACGCTCGCCAATGCGCCGCTGCCGCCGGCCCGGCTGCAGGAGCCTTCAGCGAGAGCCGCGGTAGAGGCGACGCCCACGGCGCAGGAGTCGGCGCCGCCGACCCAGGTGGCGCGCGCCGTCGAGCCGACCCTGCGGGCTGCGCCCGAGGACGCGTTTCAGCAGGAGGCCCCGATCCGCTTCGGCATGGGCGATCAGGTCTTCGTGCGGATCTTCAAGCAGGAAGGGCAGCTCGAGCTTTGGCTGCGAAAGAGCAACAGCCGCTTCTCGCTCTATAAAACCTATCCGATCTGCAAATGGTCCGGCAGGCTCGGGCCAAAGCTCAAGGAAGCCGATTACCAGTCGCCGGAAGGCTTCTACAGCGTCTCAGCGAAGCAGCTGCATCCGCATTCGAATTATCACCGCGCGTTCAACGTCGGCTATCCGAACGCCTTCGATCGCCAGAACGGCCGGACCGGCGGCCTCGTCATGGTGCATGGCGCGTGCAAGTCGGTCGGCTGTTTCGCCATGACCGACCGCGGCATCGAGGAAATCTACGCCTTCGTCGAGGCGGCGATGCGCGCCGGCCAGCGCGAAGTGCAGGTGCATATTTTTCCGTTCCGCCTAACGGAGCAGGCGATCGCTCGGGAAACCGGCGGAAGCTGGCTCGCTTTCGTCGGCGCGGGCGGCAATTATCAGCACTGGACCGAGTTCTGGCGCAATCTGAAGCAGGGCTACGACATCTTCGAGCAGACCGGCGAACCGCCGGTGGCCTTCGCCTGCGGCGATCACTACGCCTTTGGCGCGGGCGATTCGTCATGCCGACGCATCGCCGGCTGGTGATCCCGGCCCGCTGAGACGCTGTTCAGCTTGGTTTCAGCCGTCGCGCGCGAAGATGCCGTGGCAAAAGCGCTGGGGAACGCAATCAGGGAAAAGCCGCATGCGGCTCGTGACTTACTCTATCGTCGGCGCGGCTTGCGCCCTCGGCATCCTCTTCACGCCGATCGCTCAGGCGGCCAATGCGCCGCTGTGCCTCGCGATCGCTCAAAACTACAACACCTGCATGCGCCAGCATCAGTACGGGCGCGGCGGGCACGGCGGTTATGGTCCGGGGTACGGCCAAGGATATCCCGGCGACGATTTCGACGACGATGGCGGCTACGGCGGATTTGGCGGTTACGGCGGCTATGGCGGCGGCTCCCCGCGCCGCCGTTACCAGCGCGCCAAGGCGGCCTGCGCCATCTGGTTCGCGCAGATGCAGGCCAGCGGCTGCTTCAACTAGCCAAAGCGCTGGCGCGGCCGATTGCGCCGCGCCATCACCAAGGCTCACCTGTAAGGTTTCGCGCACTCGCCGTCGGACTTTTTCGCGATCTTCGCGGCGCGGCGCGTGCAGTCGTTCCCATAGGTTTTATCGTCACAGCCGCAGACGGGACGATAGTCCCTGGTGCAGATCTGCGAAACCTCCACACACTTGCCGGCGATGTCCGCTCCGCCGCATTGGCCCGGCTCGGGGTCGCACCACAAGCCTTTGTCGCATTGAATGCCGGCGATGCCTGCGCACATCTCGCCGACCTTGGCGGCCGAGGCGGGCGCGGGAGCAAAGAATACGAAGAGCGTCGAAACGAGGAGCGCGAGGAGGCGCAAGCCAAGGCGTAAATGCATAGCAATTCTCCAAAAAATGCTTTGGTAACGGTTGGATAACGCCTGCGGCCGGCGAGCGTTCCCCTCGGGCGACGGCGGCTGCAGGGCTGGGGGTATCTCACCGCGTCATCGCCGCGCTTGTCGCGGCATGACGCGATGACGCCGCGCGATGCGTTTCGCAGTTGACTGGCGTGGATGCCCGGCACAAGGCCGGGCATGACGGCTGAGAGTGAGCTGAACTTAGCCAGAGTTCGAAGCCCTGACGGCGGCTGGCGGCCGGTTGATCGTTTGCACCGGCGCGACTATGCTCGCTTCCACACGGGATGGGGCTCCCGGTAACCGCCTGATGAGGCTGATGGCTCCTGCCGCAAGGACGCGCGTCCTGCGGGAGGAGCGCGTCTTAAACGCCGCCTGCCGCAGCATGTTTGTCGTCCGCTCGTTGGAAAGGACGACGTCATGGGCTTCTTCATCGTATTTGCTGGCGGGGGACTGGCCGCGGCCGCGCGCCACGGGGTCAATCTTCTTCTTGCCCGACTGATCGGCGTCGGTTTTCCGTTCGGGACGCTGGCCGTGAACGTGCTTGGCTCGTTCCTGATGGGCGTGATCGTCGGTTATTTCGCCTTCCAGGGCGAGGCGTCCCAGAACTGGCGCCTGTTCCTCACGACCGGGATCCTTGGCGGCTTCACCACCTTTTCGGCGTTCTCGCTCGAGACGGTTTTGCTTTACGAGCGCGGCGAACTGGCGATGGCGACGTTCTATGTCGTGGCGTCGGTCGGCCTTGCGGTCGCCGGCCTCCTCGCCGGCCTATCGCTGCTGCGGCATTTTTCGTGAAGGGTTCGAACTCCAACGGAGAGTTATCAGTGATTCCCTGGACCCTGCTCGACACAGCGCCGATACCCGGCGGCGAGGGCGAACTCCGCCTCAAACGTCGCGGCGCAGAATTCTCCATCATGTTGGGCAATATCGAATTGATGAACAGTCGCCTCAGTGGCTCGGAGGAGGCGCTCGCCACGCTCTCTTGCGAGAGAATTCAGGCGCGCCCACAGCCGTGCGTTCTGATCGGCGGGCTGGGGATGGGCTTCACTCTGCGCGCCGCGCTCACTGTCCTCGGCGCGAAAGCGCGGATCGTTGTCGCCGAACTCGTTCCGGCGGTCGTGGCCTGGGCGCGCGGTCCGATGGCGGAAGTCTTCGGCGCCAGCCTGACGGATCCGCGCGTCAGCATCGAGGAAGCGGACGTTGGGCGCCTGATCCGGTCTGGCCGCTCGACTTATGACGCCATCCTTCTCGATGTCGATAATGGCCCCGAGGGCCTGACTCGCGAAGCCAATGACGGACTCTACGATATCGAGGGATTGAGGGCGGCCCGCAAGGCGCTGCGCCCTGATGGGGTGTTGGCCGTCTGGTCATCGGGGCCGGATCGGAATTTCACGTCGCGCCTCCGTAAAGCCGGGTTCCGCGTGGATGAAGTCAAGGTGCACGCCAACGGCCAACGTGGCGGCGCCCGGCACGTCATCTGGATCGCGACAAGAGAGTCGACGCCTCAGACGCAATAGAACCCTGCCAGCAAAAGTTCTGTTTTTACCCAAAGCTGAAATTTCAAACTGAGATGCCCAACCGCCCCACATATTGACAGTCGCGGGCTTTGAAGGGTAGATGAACGTCGCTTCGGCGCGGCGGTTTCGCCGCGCTTTTCGTTTGCGCCTGGCGCAAGTTCGAGGCGAAGCCACTAACTGCCAAGAAGCCGGCCGGCGGAGACGCCAGCGTCGGGACGAACACAGGAAAAAAAGATGTTCGCAGTCATCAAAACCGGCGGCAAGCAATATAGCGTCGCCGCTGGGGATGTGATCACCGTCATGGCGCTCGACGGCGCGCCGGGCGACGCCGTCACCTTCGACGAAGTGCTCATGCTGGGGGGCGACAGCCCCAAGGTCGGCGCCCCGACGATCGCCGGCGCGAAAGTCTCCGGCGAGATCGCCGAGCAGACCCGCAGCGCCAAGTCGATCGCCTTCAAGAAGCGCCGCCGGCAGAATTCCAAGCGCAAGCGCGGTCATCGCCAGGACCTGACGCTTGTGAGAATCACCGCGATCGAGAGCTGACCGCCCTCTCGCGACACGCAGAATAAAGCGGCCCAGTCGCCGCAATAGGAAGATCGGAGCAAGACCATGGCTCACAAAAAGGCAGGCGGCTCGTCGCGCAACGGCCGCGATTCGGACGGCCGGCGCCTCGGCGTCAAGAAATTCGGCGGGGAAGCCGTCATCGGCGGCAATATTATCGTGCGCCAACGCGGCACGAAGTGGCATCCGGGCCGCAATGTCGGCATGGGCAAGGACCACACGCTTTTTGCGCTCGTCGACGGAGTCGTCGAATTCAAGTCCAGCGGCGGACGCGCCAGCGTATCGGTGGCGCCGGCGCCCGCCGCAGCAGCCGAGTAAGGCGGTAGGGGACGACCCGCCGCCGGCCTTCCGGCGACAGTCGTCTCGACTACCACTCTCGCGAATTCAGGCGGGAACGTTTCAGGCGAGATGTCCGGAAGCGCCGTGAAGGGCCAGTGGGGAGCGCTCTCCTTTCAGGCTCTTAGGCCAATTTTTCCGATGTCGCTTGGAGCCATGAATGTTTCCCGATATTACCCGCGACGACGTTTTTCGGCTGGAGACTGAAAGACTATGGCTGCGTTGGCCGCGCGCCGCTGACGCCGACGAGATTCGCCGGCACGTCGGCGATCCCGACGTCGCGCTGATGACGGCAAGCATCCCGCATCCTTACGAGCCGCACGACGCCGACGCGTTCATCGCCTCGGTGCGCGCGGAGAACGGCGCCGGCGGCGGCCTCCATCTCGTCATCACCCCGAAGAACCGGCCCAACGAGCCGATCGGGCTTGTGAGCCTGCATGGCGCGGACCGTCGCGGCTCGGCGACGCTTGGCTATTGGCTCGGCAAGCCCTATTGGGGGCAAGGCTATACGACCGAGGCGGCCAGAGCCCTCATCGACCTCGCCTTCGGAATCACCTCGCTGGATCGGATCGTCTCCGCCGCGCGGCCGGATAATCGCTCGTCGTTGCATGTCCATGAAAAACTCGGCTTCCGGCCGATCGGCCGCGGCATGCGGCCGGCGCCCGCGCGCGGCGGCGAAATGGAAGTGGAGCTTTTTGAATTAAAGCGCGGCGAAGCGCATACGCTGTTCGGCGCGCGCCGGCCGCGATTCTTCTCACCGTGAGCGGCACATGAAGTTCCTCGACCAGGCCCGCGTTTTTGTCCGCTCCGGCGACGGCGGCGCCGGATCCGTCTCCTTTCGGCGGGAGAAGTTCATTGAATTCGGCGGACCGGACGGCGGAGACGGCGGACGCGGCGGCGACGTCGTCGCGGAATGCGTCGCGGGGCTGAATACGCTGATCGATTATCGCTACCAGCAGCACTTCAAGGCCAAGACCGGCGGCCACGGCATGGGCAAGAACCGCGCCGGCGGGCGCGGCGCCGACGCCGTGCTGAAAGTGCCGGTCGGGACGCAAATCTTTGAAGAGGATGGTGAAACCCTCATCGCCGACATGACGGAGGTTGGGCAGCGCGTCGTCATTTGCAAAGGCGGCAATGGCGGCTTCGGCAACGCGCATTTCACCACCTCGACCAATCGGGCGCCGCGGCGCGCCAATCCGGGCCTCGAGGGCCAGGAGCGCACCATCATCCTGCGGCTGAAACTCATCGCCGACGCAGGGCTGATTGGCCTGCCCAACGCCGGCAAGTCGACATTCCTGGCGACGGTGACGGCGGCGAAGCCCAAGATCGCCGACTATCCCTTCACGACGCTGCATCCCGGTCTCGGCGTCGTGCGCAGCGACGACAGAGAATTGGTTCTGGCGGACATCCCGGGTCTGATTGAGGGCGCCCATGAGGGCCACGGCCTCGGCGATCGATTTCTCGGCCATGTCGAGCGGTGCCGGGCGCTGCTGCATCTCATCGACGCGACCGGAGAACATGCCGGCAAGGATTACAAGATCGTCCGCGGCGAACTCGCCGCCTATGGCGCCGGTCTCGCCGAGAAGCCGGAAATCGTCGCGCTTTCAAAGATCGATGCGGTCGACGCGGATCATCTTAAGAAGCAGCGGGAGCGGCTGAAGCGGGCGATCGCCGCCGCCGGGCCTGAGACGCACGAGCGCCATCCGGCGCCCCTGCTCCTTTCATCGGCGAGCGGCGCCGGCGTCAGGGAAGCGCTCCGCGCGCTGTTCGACGCCATCGAGGCGCAAAAGGCGTTCGAGCGCGCGTCGGAAGCCGGAGGGCCCTGGAGCCCCTGACTACCGATACGAAACCTTTAATCGCCGCCGGCGCGCGGCGGCGCCATTGACCTTGACAAGATCAATGAATAGCTTCGACGGGCTATGAGCACGCGCAGCGAAGTCAAAACATCGCAGTATGGTTCGACGGCGGTCGCGCTGCTCGTCGCCTATCTGTTTGTTTTGCAAGGCCTTGCTGTCGGCGTTTCGTTCAACGGACGCGGTTCGGGCCTCTTCGCCAACACGATCTGCTTTAGCAAGGCTTCCGGACCGCTTTCCGGAGATCCCGCGACTCCCGCACGTCCGGCGCGGCACGGCGACGTCTGTTGCGTCGCGCATTGCGCATCGCTCGGCGGCGCGACCGCCGCCTCGCCGTTCATCGGCGAGACGCCCCCGGCCGCGTCCTATTCGACGATCGGACTGGCCTTTGACGAGACATCTCGTCCTCCAGAGGCGTCGCCCCCGCCGCTCGGCTCCCGCGCCCCTCCCGTCCTGATCTGACGCTTGCCGCAGGAATGCGGCGTCACGCCCCGATGTCGGTATGCCGCCGGCGGGGAGAGTCAGACCAGCGTATCCGTCGTTTGTCAGCGTGCATCGCAGAGAGCACGCGCCGCTCAGTTCTCAGACTGGCGGTTGCGACGAGCCATCGGACCGCGCAGCGATTTGGGATCATGGAACAGAAAACTCAATTGGCGCCGCGCCTCGCGAAGAGGGCGCGCATCGCGGCCTCGGGAGAACGGCGCTGCTCTCAGAACGGGAAGCTGACCGCGGTGAGCGACGGCGACATCCGCATCGCGCCTGAAGCCATTGCGGCGCCAGCCCCGACGCGCGGACGGGTGGAGGTCGTCGAGGCCTATTTCGATCCCGACGGCCGGCCAATGAAGCGCAAAAGCCTGGGCGCAGCC
The DNA here is from genome assembly GCF_015709525.1 of Methylocystis sp. L43. GTDB lineage: Bacteria > Pseudomonadota > Alphaproteobacteria > Rhizobiales > Beijerinckiaceae > Methylocystis. The sequence goes on from NZ_JADNRA010000036.1 coordinate 209,360, forward strand.
AGGGTGGCGCGCTTCTATGACGCCAAGGGCAATCAGGTCGAGGAGGCCTATTTTAACGCCGAGGGCAAGCCCACGATCCGCAAGGATCTTGGCGCGGCGCGCATCTCCTGGCGTTATGACGACAGCGGCAACCAGGTCGAAGCCGCCCTGTTCGGAGCCGACGGCGCGCCTTTGCCCCGCAAGCGGCGGAGCAAACGGGCGTTCGACAGCGTCTGAAGGGCGCTGTCGAGGCGTCCTATTTGACGCGCGCGATCAGAAATCCATCCCAACCCTTGGCGCCGACGGTTTGCACCGCCGTCGCTTCGACCCGCCCTTCCACGGCGACGGCGTCAAACAGCGCGCGCGCTCCCAGCGCGCCATCGTCCATGGCGGATGCGTCGGCGACGGCGCCCTCCCGCACGACATTGTCGACGATGATCAGCGCGCCAGGACGCGACAGTTTCAGCGCATAATCGAAATAGGCGGCATTGTTGGACTTGTCGGCGTCGATGAAGGCAAGATCGAAGGGTTGCGCCCGCTCCGATTGAAGCAGCGGCAGCATGTCGAGCGCGGGGCCGACGCGCAGATCGACGCGCGCGCTCATGCCTTCGCGGGCAATATTGGCGCGCGCGACCTCGGCGTGATGCGCATCGACTTCGAAGGTGACGACCTTGCCGCCCTCGCCCACCGCCCGCGCCAGCCAGGTCGTCGAATAGCCTCCAAGCGTCCCGACTTCGAGAACGCGTCTTGCGCCGATCGCGCAGGCGAGCAGATGCAGCAATTTGCCTTGCGGCGGCGAAACATCGATCGCGGGAAGGCCAGCGCGCGCATTTGCCGCAAGCGTCTCCTCCTGCGCTTCTTCTTTGGAAATCAGCGCCGCGCCGATGTAATCGTCCACGCCACGCCAGTGTTTTACTTCGAACATTTGACGTCCCTTACATCGAGCGCTTAACGTTAGCTAAGGCGAAAATAAATTGACATCTCGCGTGATATCACGCGATGTTCCGCCGTCGTTCGCGCGCCAAAACGCACGGACGCAAAAAGGCTTGATAGCCGCATTTCACGAGCCCCAGTTGGACTGCGGCCGATATGCTGCTCATCACAACACTTTATGGGAGCACAACAAATGATCAAGCTTGCTTTGACGACGGCCCTTGCCGCCGCCGCCTTTAGCGCATCGGCCTATGCCGCGCAGTGGAATGTGACCGAAGCGAATAAGGCGGGCATCAAGCGCGCGCAGGGCACCTGGACTGTCGCGACGGAAGGCGACAAGGTTTCGGGCAAGAGCGAAATGCAGCTCGATAACGGCTCCATACTGACCTACAAGCTTGAAGGTGAACTCACGGGCGGCGTTTACACGCTCAAACTCGTGGACCGCTCCGATTCCAAGAAGAATTGCGTATGGACCGGCAAGCCCGTCGAGGGCGCCCACAACGTTTATATTGGCGAAGCTGCCTGCGACGGCGAAAAGATCGTGATCCGGGGCGGCCAGAATTAAGCGCTGACAACAGCCTCTTCCAACACAAACGCCGGCTCAACGCCGGCGTTTTTTATTTGGCGCGCGTGTCGTCATCGCGCCAATTAAGCGTCCTCCATCGCCTCCAGTTCCGCAATCAGACCCTCGATCATTTCAAGGCCGATGTTCCAGAACGCCGGATCCCGCGCGTCCAATCCGAAGGGCTTGAGAAGCTCGCCATAAGGCTTGGCGCCGCCCGCTTCGAGCAGAGCGAAATAGCGCTCGGCGAATCCTTCATGCGCCTTTTGATAGACGCCGTAGAGCGAATTCACCAGGCAATCGCCGAATGCATAGGCGTAGACGTAGAACGGCGAATGGATGAAATGCGGGATATAGGCCCAGAAGGTCTCATAGCCAGGGCCTAGGCGAATTGACGGGCCAAAGCTTTCGGCTTGCACGCTCATCCATAATTCGCAGATCTGATCTGCGGTCAGTTCGCCTTCGCGTCGGGCGTTATGCACCTTTCGCTCAAAGGCGTAGAACGCCATCTGCCGCACCACGGTGTTGAGCATATCCTCCACCTTGGAGGCGAGCAGCGCCCGTTTTTGCGCCTTGTCCGACGCCTGCGCGATGAGCGCGCGGAAGGTGAGCATTTCGCCGAAGACGGACGCCGTCTCCGCCAGAGTAAGCGGGGTCGGCGCCATCAAGGCGCCCTGCCGGGCCGCAAGCACCTGATGCACGCCATGGCCGAGTTCATGCGCGAGCGTCATCACGTCCCGTGTCTTGCCTTGAAAATTCAGCAGCACATAGGGATGTGCGGAGGGCACGGTCGGATGTGAAAAGGCCCCCGGCGCCTTGCCCGGCCGCACCGGCGCGTCGATCCAGTTCTTCTCAAAGAAACGCCCCGCGATCTCCGCCATGCGCGGCGCAAATCCGTCGTACGCCTCGAGCACGATTTCGCGCGCCTCGGGCCAGGAATAGCGTTTGGCCGGCGTCGACGGCAGCGGCGCGCTGCGATCCCAATAGTCGAGCGCGTCCTTGCCGAACCATTTCGCTTTGAGCTTGTAATAGCGATGCGACAGGCGCGGATGCGCCGCCTCGACCGCTTGTGCGAGCGCCTCGACCACCTCGCGTTCGACACGATTGGAGAGATGGCGCGAATCGGCGACGTCCTGAAAGCCGCGCCAGCGATCGGAGATTTCCTTATCCTTCGCCAGCGTATTGGTGATCAGCGAAAAGGTGCGCAGATTGTTTTTGAGCGTAACGCCGATCGCCTGCGCTGCTTCCCGACGCGTCTCTTCGCGCGAATCCTGCATGAGATTGAGCACAGGCTCGATCGCAAGCTCCTCGCCTTCGACCTTGAAGCGCAATCCGGCGATGGTCTCGTCAAAAAGCCGATTCCAGGCGGCCGCGCCAGAGATGTATTTTTCGTGGAACAGCTCTTCCAGCTTGTCCTCGAGTTCGTACGGCTTCTCTTTGCGGATGTCTTCGAGCCACGGCTTCCAGCGCGAGAGCGGCTCCTTGCTGGCCGCAGCCATCAGCGCGGCGTCGTCCATCCGATTGAGCTCAAGCTGAAAAAACAGCAGCTGCGCCGAAGCGTTGGTGACCTTCTCCTGCACGTCGCCATAGAATTTCGCATGGGCGGAATCAGTGGTGTCGCCGCTATAGAGCAGGCCGGCGAAGGACATCAGCCGCCCGAGCAAGTCCTGCAGCGCTTCATATCGCGCCACCGCCTCGCCCAGCTTGACGCTGGCGTCCGGGCCTTTAGCTAGCGACTCTAGCCGGCCGCGATAATCCTTGCCGAATTGCGCAACCTCCTGCGCGGCCTTGGCAAGATCGGACGCGACCTGCGGAGAATCGATTCCTGGATAAAGGTCGGCGAGATTCCATTCCGGCAGTCGTTCCGCAGTTTTCGCGGCGGGAGCTTCGGCGATCGAATGGGCGAAAGAACGGGCGCTGAACATGGCGGGGACCAAAATGGGCGGCTCCGACAAGCGAAGACGCGAGGATCGGGATCAGCCTAAATATGGCAAGAGGCCGGACAGGATCAACCTGCGGTCAGGGTCGGCGCCAGCGCCAGTTGCGTTTATAACAATATGAGAGCGAAAGAATCAGCTTAGGTGCGCGCAATGGCGGGAGAGCCCGATTTTCTCAGTTCGGTAACGTCGCGTTACGCCATGGCGCGAGATATTTTCGCGCGCATCTCAACTTTCCTCAACAAGGCGACCTTCAAGATCAAGCGCGGGCCGCCGCTCGAAATGATTGGCGAGATCGCGAAGCGGTTCAAAACCGACGACTATGATCGGCTGACTCTCAAGGAACGCGCCGAGACGAAGGCCGGCGCGACTTTCATCGACGAGAAGATTCAAGACATCAACCGCGCGAGCTTTCATCGCTCCGCCTTCATGCTGAACGCATTCACCCATTTGTTTTTCGTCGACCTCGCCGCGCAACTGTCGTTCTCGTTCCTCACGCTCAAATTCGCGTTCGTGATCGCCAACATCATTCTCGCGCTGCTGGCGCATTCCTCGGTGCGTCAAAGCTATCGCGCGCTGCTCGCGGGGCCGAATGCGCTTCCGCCCAAACGGCGCTTCTGGGGCATGTTTCCCAATCCGGCCTATAACCGCACGGTGAAGAAGAATTCACGCAGCTATGCGCAAAGCGCCTGGGAAGAAAAATCGCTGTTCCGGCCAGCCTATTTCGTCAACGCAGCGCTCATCTTTCTTGGCGCGCAATTCATTCTTCCGCCGGACCGTCTTATTTTTCCCTTCAGCTTCATCGTCGGGAAAATTTCCGGACTGTTCACGACCCTGGTCATGGCGTTCGACGTCTGGCGCGGCTTTCGCGCCGGCGATGCGGCGCGGACCGCGCGTGAAAGGGAAGTCTCCGTTTACCGCGATCTCGACGTCTGAATCGCGGCGGCTTTACCGGCCGCGCAGCCGCGCCAGAACGTCTTTCGTCGCAAAGCCGTCGGCGGGCTGTATGCCCTCGCTCAATTGAAAGGCGTGGATGGCGTTGCGGCTCGCACGCCCGAGCTTGCCGTCGAACGTCCCACGATAAAAGCCGCGCTCGGTCAACAGCTGCTGCATCGCCTTGACGTCGGCGGTCGACAGCGGCGCGACCTTCGGCCAGGGCGTGATCGGGATATCGCGCCCGGCGATGCGATCGGCGAGCAGCGCGACCGACATCGCATAGGCGTCAGACGTATTGTATTGCCGAATGACTTCGAAATTGTCGGTGATCAGAAAGGCTGGGCCGTTCGCGCCGGCCGGCAGATATAGGCTTGCGGCGCCGCCGCCGGGAAGCGCGCCGCCATCGGCGCGCGTCACGCCGAGCTGCCGCCAGCGGGCGAAGTCGAGATCGAAGGCGCCGTAGTCGAATCCCGCGGGCAGTCGAACTTCGACGACGGCGGGCATTCCGGCGACCCAACCGGATTTCGCCAGGAAATTGGCGATGGAGGCCACGGCGTCGCCGCGCGAGCGCCAGATGTCCGGCGCGCCGCCGCCCGCGTCGCTTTCGGCATATTTGAGATAGGCCGAAGGCATGAACTGCGGTTGGCCCATGGCGCCGGCCCAGGAGCCGCGCAATTGCGCGCGCGTCGCATAGCCCTTCTCCAGCATCACGAGCGCGGCGACAAATTCCTCGATGAAGGTTTCGGCGCGATGCCCCTGCCACGCAAGCGACGCCAGGACGCGCAACGCGTCAGAGCCGCCGGCCGCCGTTCCGAAATTGCTTTCGACGCCCAGAATGGCGACGACGATCTCGCTTGGAACGCCGTGGCGCGACTGCGCCCGACCGAGCGGCCCCGCGAGTTCGGCGGCGACCGCCCGGCCGCGCGCGACGCGACCATTCGTCACGGAGCCGGCGAGATAGGCGGGAATCGAAATGGTGAACTCGGACTGTGCGCGCGGCTTCGCCGAGACCGATGGGTCCGGCGCAAGTCCGGCGATCGCCGCGTCGAAGGTTTCGCGCGAGACGCCGGCGGCCTGCGCCGACGGCCACAGGCCCTGCAAAAACGCCTCGAACGTGTCGGCTTTGGCGCGGCCTCCCGCAAACCAAAGCGCGGCGACTGCACGAACCGACGCGCCGAGCATCCGACGTCGATCAATCCCTGCACAGAGTATTGGCTTAAGGCGCCCCATCATTAGCCAGTCCTTTGCTGCTTCTTTGGAAATATTACACCTTCCGCCATTTCGTTTGACAGGGGGCAGGCGCTGCCCTCTACTGAAAAAAGCTTAATGTATGAATAGGGAGCGAGTGATGCTCGCCTGTCGCGAAGAATGACTCATCAACCTTCGACTACGAGTTTCGACCGTTCGATCAAACTGCGCGATCAATCCCCCGAGAGCGCAACGAAGGTCTCGGAAATCAAAGCGCGGCTGCGCGGCGCAGGTCTGCGTCCAACCGTGCAGCGGCTCGCTCTGAGTCGGCTGCTGTTCGGCAACGGCGATCGACATGTGAGCGCCGAGGCTTTGCACGCTGAAGCGCGCGAAGCCGGTCTGACAATGTCTCTCTCCACGGTCTACAACACGCTCAACCAGTTCGCCGGAGCAGGGCTGTTGCGCGAGATCGCCGTGCAGGGACCCCGCACCTACTTCCACACCCGCACTTCGCCGCATCATCACTTCATGGATGAGGCGACGGGCCGCATGTTCGACGCCGCCGATGGCTCTGTCGAATTTACGCGACTGCCGGCGCCGCCGGAAGGAATGGAAATCGTCGGCTGCGACGTGATCATCCGCATTCGCCCGAAGAGGGGGTGACAGGCGCGAGACGCGATGGCGCGTTTTGCGCGTCGGGCGGCTGGCTGATGCATACGGACGATTGCCCCTTGCGCGTAGCTTATTTCCGCTGCGCGTCGCGCCACTGCCGCACGACGGCGAGCGCATTCTCAATATGCTTCGTTGCGCCGGAATCCTCGACCGCCGAGAGAATCTTCCCCTCGGGCGCGATGACATAAGAGATGCGGTTCGCGAACATCGCGCCCGCGACCGGAACCTTGAAGGCGGCGTCATAGGCGTTGATCACCTTGAAGCCCGGATCGGCGCCGACGGGAAATTTGTCCCGGCACTCTTTCGTCGAGAATTCGCGCTGCGTGGCGATCTTATCGCTCGACACGCCGATGACGCTGGCGCCCATGGCGGCGAACTGCTCCATGGCTTGCGCGAATTCATGCGCCTCCAGCGTGCAGACGCTCGTGAACGACTTCGGATAGAAATACAGCACGACCGGACCCTTCTCGAGCGCCTGCCGCAGCGAGAAGGAGAATTCCTTGCCGCCCTGCGCGGCCTCTAGGGCGAAGTCGGGCGCAGCGTCGCCGGGCTTGAGGGCGGCGAGCGCGGCGCTCGAGACGAGAGTCAATAAGGCGGCGGCGATGGCTCTCATAGGGCTCTCCTAAGCGGTCGGCATTCCTTCACAAGGACATGGTAGCGCTCGCCTCCCGGCCAAGCCCCGGGGCCGCAATGTTGCGATGCAGCATTGCCTGAAATAAGATCAGTATCCAGTCGAGCGCCTCGGCTTAAAGGACTTTGATGACAAAGCACCCCAATGCCGCGCAGCCGAACCCTGCGCGCGCAGAGCAGGCATCTTCCAGCCATCGCCACCCCTCCCCTGCCCATGACTTTCCGCGCCTTGCGTCGAGAGCCTTCGTCGAAGCGTGGCCAAGCGCCTTTCTGGCGGCGGAGCGCGCCACCGACAGTGATTCATATGGCTACGCGGCGCTCAGCGACGTCATCGACCGCTCGCTTCATGCGAGCGTCGCGCATCTGACCGGCGGACTCTCGCCCGCCTCGATGGCGAGCGCCTATTGGGACTGGGCGGCGCATCTTGCGTCAGCGCCAGGAAAGCAGATGCAGCTTGCCGAAAAGGCGATGCGCAAAACTTGGCGATTCGCAAATTACGCCGGGCGCTGCGCGCTGCAGCCCAACGCCGCCCCCTGCATCGAGCCGCTGCCGCAGGATAAGAGATTTTCGGGCGAAGCATGGCGGCGCTGGCCCTATGCGCTGCTCTACCAGGGTTTTCTGCTCAATCAGCAGTGGTGGCACAACGCCACGACGGGGATAGGCGGCGTCACCAAGCAGCATGAGAACGTCGTTGAATTCGCCTCGCGGCAATTGCTCGACATGTTCTCGCCGTCGAATTTCTTAGCGACGAATCCCGAGGCGCTGCAACGCACGTTCGAGACTGGCGGCGTCAATCTCGTCTATGGCCTGCAGAATTTTCTTCAAGACATGGAGCGGCGCGCCGGCGGCAAACGGCCTGTCGGCGCCGAAGCCTTCGTTCCCGGTCAGAACGTCGCGACGACGCCGGGCAAGGTGATCTATCGCAACCGGTTGATCGAACTCATCCAATATGCGCCGGCGACGCAGACGGTACGGCCCGAGCCCGTGCTCATCACGCCCGCCTGGATCATGAAATATTACATCCTTGATCTATCGCCGCATAATTCGCTGGTGCGGTTTTTGACCGAGCAAGGCTTCACCGTCTTCATGATCTCCTGGCGTAACCCGAGCGCCGAAGATCGCGATCTCGACATGGACGCCTATCGCAGGCTCGGCGTGATGGCCGCGCTCGACGTGATTTCGCGGCTCATGCCGGACCGAAAGATCCATGCGGCCGGCTATTGTCTTGGCGGAACGCTGCTCGCCATCGCCGCGGCGGCCATGGCGCGCGACAACGACGATCGCCTCAAGAGCCTGACGCTCCTCGCCGCGCAGACCGATTTCACCGAAGCGGGAGAACTGACGCTCTTCGTTAACGAAAGCCAACTCAACTTTCTCGAAGATCTGATGTGGGAGCACGGCTTTCTCGATTCCAAAGAGATGGCCGGCGCGTTCCAACTCCTGCGCTCCAATGATCTTGTCTGGTCCTATGCGCTGAAATCCTATCTCATGGGCGAGCGCGAGCCGATGACCGATATGATGGCCTGGAACGCCGACGCGACGCGCATGCCCTATAAGATGCATTCGGAATATCTGCGGCGGCTCTTCCTCAACAATGATCTCGCCGAGGGCCGGCTGCGCGTGAGCGGCGGCGCCGTCGCGCTCAGCGACATTCGCGCCCCGATTTTCGCCATCGGCACGGAGCGCGATCACGTCGCGCCCTGGCGCTCGGTTTATAAGATCCACCTGCTCGCCGACGCGCAAATCACCTTCCTGCTGACGAGCGGCGGGCATAACGCCGGCATCGTCTCGGCGCCCGAGAAGAAGCGCGGCGAGTACCGCTTCACGAACCGCGTGGACGGCGAGCATTACGCCGACCCCGCGGAATGGGTGAAGATCGCGGCTGTCAGGGAAGGATCCTGGTGGCCGGAATGGAGCGCGTGGCTCGCCGCCCGATCCGGGCCGCCGGTCGCGCCGCCTGCGATGGCCGAAGCGCTCTGCGACGCGCCGGGAACCTATGTGCTGCAGAGCTGACGCGACTTACACGTGAATCGCACGGCCGAAGGCGGCGAGCACGCTCTCATGCATCGTTTCCGACAGCGTCGGATGCGGAAAGATCGTGCGGATCAGCTCTTCTTCGGTCGTCTCGAGATTCATGGCGATGACGAAGCCCTGAATCAGTTCCGTCGCTTCGACTCCAAAGATATGCGCGCCGAGCAGCCGCCCGCTCTTGGCGTCGAAGATCGTCTTCACGACGCCTTCGAGTTCGCCGAGCGCGATCGCCTTGCCATTGGCGAGATAGGGAAAGCGGCCGATCTTCACGTCGAGCCCCTGCTCTTTCGCCTTCGCCTCGGTCAGGCCGACGGACGCGACCTGCGGATGGCAATAGGTGCAGCCTGGAATGCGCGACCTGTCGAGCGCGTGCGCGTCCAATCCGGCGATCGCCTCGACGCAGGATACGCCCTCGTGCTCCGCCTTATGCGCCAGCATCGGGCCGCCGGCGACGTCGCCGATCGCGTAAACGCCTTCGACATTGGTGCGCCCCAGGCCGTCGATCTTGATGACGCCGCGCTCGAGGGCGACGCCGAGCGCTTCTAGCCCAAGATTTTCGACATTGGCGACGACGCCGATCGCCGACAGCGCGCGTTCCACTTCGAGCGTCTGCGGCTCGCCGTCCGCGGGCTTCAGCGTCACGACGAGGCTGTCGGCCTTCTTCTCGACGCCCGTCACCGTCGTCGCGACGCGGATGTCGATCCCCTGCTTCTTGAACGATCGATGCGCCAGAGCGGCGATCTCTTCGTCTTCGCTCGGAAGAATATGCGGCAGCGCTTCGGCGAGAATGACCTCGACGCCAAACGTCCGATAGAAAGACGCGAATTCGACGCCGATGGCGCCGGCGCCGACGATGAGCAGGGATTTCGGGAAACGCTCCGGCTTCATCGCCTCGAAATAGGTCCAGATGAGTCGTCCGTCGGGCTCGAGGCCCGGCAAAACGCGGGGGCGCGCGCCGGTCGCGATGATGATGTGTTTCGCCTGATAGACGCCGTGGTCGAGCCTCGTTTTCGGCGACGGCGATTGCGGCAGCATGGGCGGTTTGGTCGGCGCGGCGACGCGCACCTCGCCCTTTCCGGCAAGCGTCGCCTCACCCCAAATCACGTCGATCTTGTTCTTCTTGAGCAGAAACGCCACGCCGCCATTGAGCCGCGTCGCCGCCTCGCGCGAATGCGCCACGATGCGCGCGACGTCGGCGCTCAGGGCGCCTGGCGAAACGCCGAACCGCTCGCCCTCGTTGGCGAGGCGATAGACCTCGGCGGAGCGCAGCAGCGCCTTCGTGGGGATGCAGCCCCAGTTCAGGCAAATGCCGCCGAGATGTTCGCGCTCGACGACCGCCGTCTTGAGACCCAATTGCGCGGCGCGGATCGCGGCGACATAGCCGCCGGGCCCGCCGCCGATGACGATGAGATCATATGTGTCGGCCATGCTTCGTCCTAGCTTCCCCATCGGATTATAGGCCAGGCCAAGGCAAAGGGGAGACCGCTTGCGCGGCCAAGAGCCCGCGTGAGCATGTCTTCAGCGCTGAAGATTGATCTGATAATTACGCCCTTGCGGAAAGCATAATGTCGTCGAGTGTATCGTGCGCCGGCGCGACAGTTCGGCACGAGGCATGAAATCCGCCGCAGCATCAGCCGATAATCGGATTAAAAACAAAAAGCCTCCCGCAGCCGGCTGCGGGAGGCTCGAATTGTTCAAAGACGTCAGTCTCAGGCGGCCTGCGGCAATGCCGACTTCGCCTGCGCCACGATCGCCGCGAAGGCTTCGGGCTGGTGGATGGCGAGATCTGACAAAACCTTGCGGTCGACTTCGATCCCGCCCTTGGCGAGCCCGTCGATGAAGCGCGAATAGGTCAGCCCGTGCTCGCGCACGGCGGCGTTGAGCCGTTGAATCCACAACGCGCGGAACACGCGCTTTTTCGCCTTACGGTCGCGCGTCGCATATTGCATCGAGCGATCGACGGCGGCCTTGGCCGCGCGGATGGTATTCTTGCGGCGGCCATAGAAACCTTTGGCGGCCTTGAGGGTCTTCTTGTGCTTGGCGTGCGATGTGACGCCGCGTTTGACGCGAGCCATGACGAAACTCCTTTGCGGAAAAAGTGCGCTCTTGCGATCAGCCGTTCGGCAGGAAATATTTCTTCACGTTGTCGCCGTCAGTCTTGAACAAAACGGCCGTTCCGCGCAGATTTCTGATCTGCTTGTTCGTCCGCTTGATCATCCCGTGGCGCTTGCCCTGCTGGGCGTAGACCACTTTCCCGGTGCCGGTGATCTTGAAGCGCTTTTTCGCGCCGGATTTCGTCTTCAGTTTGGGCATTTTGCTCTCCCGGGCTCTGGGCCCTGTTGTTTGCGCCGCAGGGATTGGTCCAAACGACGCGTGTTCGCGCGAGCGAAAGAACCGCCACGGCAGCCCATCACTGGCCGGGCGGTTCTGTAGAGCGCGGTTTATTGCCCAACGCCGGGGGAAACGCAAGTCCGCGCAAACCTTTGGGAGCGCCCGGAGTAGACGGCCCCGCCTCTTGGCGAGTCCGCCCGCGACTCTGGTTAACCGAACAGAGAAAGTAAGAGGTTGCAGGCGTATCGTTAAACTCAACAAATAAAGGCGTTTTTATCAGGGTTTGAAGAACAGGCGCAAAGCGCTAAATGTCTCTGATTGGAAACGATTCGGAGCGCATTATGAATGTGCATGCATCTGTCGAAGGCGCGATTGCCGCGGACTGTCCGGTCAATTCCCATAATGAGTGGGATCCACTGGAGGAGATCATCGTCGGCCGCCTCGAAGGCTCGACGATTCCTTCCGACCATCCGGTCGTCACCTGCAACATCCCCGGCATGGCCGCGCGCGCCCAATCGCTCGCCGCAGGCTTCCGCTTTCCGAAGTTCATGATCGAGCCGGCGCAGCAGGAGCTCGACGGTTTCATCGCTTTGCTCGAATCGCTCGGCGTCACGGTGACGCGGCCGGAGCCCTTCAATCACAAGGCGAAATTTTCGACGCCCTATTGGTCGTCGCGCGGCTTCTGCAATTCCTGCCCGCGCGACTCCATGCTCGTCTTCGGCGACGAAATTCTGGAAACGCCCATGGCCTGGCCCTGTCGCTATTTCGAGACGCACAGCTATCGGCCGATCCTGAAAGACTATTTTAAGCGCGGCGCGCGTTGGACCTCGGCGCCCAAGCCGCAGCTCACCGACGAGTTGTTCGATCCCAACTTCAAATTGCCCGAGAAGGGCGAGGAGATTCGCTACATTCTCACCGAGTTCGAGCCGGTGTTCGACGCAGCCGATTTCTTCCGCTGCGGCCGCGATATTTTCGTCACGCGCTCCAATGTGACGAACGCCATGGGCATCGACTGGCTGCGCCGCCATCTTGGCGACGGCTATCGCATCCATGAGATCAAGAGCCGCTGCCCGAACCCGATGCATATCGACACGACGATTCTGCCGCTCGGGCCCGGGCGCCTGCTGATCAATCCGGAATATATCAATCCCGATGAGCTGCCCGATATTTTGAAGAAATGGGACATTCTCGTCGCGCCTGAGCCGGATCCGATCAATGACCGCATTCTCGCGATCACCTCGATGTGCGGCAAATGGCTCAGCATGAACATTCTGATGATCGACGAGAAGCGCGTCATCGTCGATCCGCATCACACCAATATGATGCGTCAGATGGAGAAATGGGGCTACGAGCCGATCCCCTGTTCGTTCCTGCACTATGCGGCGTTCGGCGGCGCCTTCCATTGCGCGACGCTCGACGTGCGCCGGCGCGGAACGCTCGAAAGCTATTTTTGATCAACCGCGCTTCTTTCGCCCGACGCATCTCGAACGAGCGCCGGGCGATCTCTATTTCAGGTCGACGCCGCCGAGCCGCAGGCCGATGATGCCCAGAACGATCAGGCCGATCGAGCCTAAACGCAGAAAGGTCGTCGGTTCGTTAAAGAGGTAGACGCCCACAAGCGTGGCCGCAGCGATGCTTGTCCCGGTCCATGCGGCGTAAGCCGTGCCGGCCGGAATCGTCTTTACCGCAATGCCCAGGCATCCGACGCTCGCCGCCATGAAAAACACCATGATGAGCGAAGGCCAGAGCCTCGTGAATCCTTCCGCATATTTCATCCCGATGAGCCAGCCGACTTCGCAGATGCTGCCGATAAAAAGGATGATCCAGTCCATTTAACCGTCCTTGCCTGCCGACGTCGCCGCGTCCGGCGACTTGTGGATTTTGCGGTCCAATCCGTCAAGAACCGCCGATTTGCATTTTGCGAGACGCCGCCCACATAGGCCGCAGGAGCCTTCATCATGAGAAGAATTATCGATGTCTACCCCGCTCCGGATTCCATGCACTGGGTCGGCGACGGTTTTCCCGTACGCTCGCTGTTTTCGCATCACGAACATGGCGCGCAGGTGAGCCCCTTTTTGCTGTTCGACTATGCGGGACCGTTTGACTTTTCACCGACCGCTAAGCGGCGCGGCGTCGGCGCCCATCCGCATCGCGGCTTCGAGACGGTGACGATCGTCCTCGACGGCGAACTCGCGCATCGCGACTCGACCGGCGCCGGCGGACTGATCGGTCCCGGCGACGTGCAATGGATGCGCGCCGCCTCGGGCGTCGTCCACGAGGAGTATCATTCCGAAAGCTTCGCCGAAACGGGCGGGCGCTTCGAAGTCGTGCAGCTTTGGGTCAATCTGCCGGCGCACGAGAAGATGAGTCCGCCGCGCTACCAGACGCTTCTCGACAAGGACATTCCGCGCGTCGATCTGCCGGACGACGCCGGGCTTGTTCGCGTCATCGCCGGTGAATTCGACGGGCATCGCGGACCAGCGCAAACCGCGACGCCGATTGACCTGTGGGACGTGCGGATCGACGCGGGAAAGAGCGCCCGGTTCACGCTGCCCGAAGGCCATACGGCGCTCGTCGCGATTCTCGAGGGAACGGTCGAAGTCAATGGCGAGAAGATCGCGCGCGCGACGGATGTTGTCGTATTCGAGGAGGAAGGCGGCGACATCGTCTTCGAAGCCAATAATGATGTGAAGCTGATCATCATGAGCGGCGAACCGATTGACGAGCCCGTGGCGCAAGAAGGCCCGTTCGTGATGAATACGCAGGATGAATTGCGGCAGGCCTTCGCCGACTATCAATCAGGACGGTTCGGCGTCATCGCGCCACAGGGCGGTTAGAGCGCTTTCCGATCACATCGAATCATGTGATCGATACGGAATCGCTCAACTTTTTCGGAACCTGCTCTACGAGGACGCGCTGCGGCGACGCGGCGCCAATCTCAGCTCTTCGATGGTCGCCGCGAGCGAAGCAAACTCCACCGGCTTGGTGAGAAACGCATCGACTCCGGCGGCGCGGGCGGCGCGCTCGTCTTCCTCGCGCGCGCTGGCCGTGAGCACCAATATGGGCGTGCGCGGCGCGCCCGCCCGCGCCTCAGCCTCACGAATGCGGAGGCTCGCCTCGCGTCCGTCGAAATCCGGCATGAAAAGATCCATAACGATCACGTCATAGGGCGCGCCCGCGCCCTCGATCGCTTCGCGGGCGCGGGCGAGCGCGAGCGCGCCGCTTTCCGCCCGAGTCACCTTCGCGCCAAGCTTTGCGAGATGGCGCGTGAGGATAAGCGCGTTGATCTCATTGTCTTCGGCGATAAGCGCGTTCACGCCCGCGAGCGCCTGCGGCGGCGCGTCGTCTGCAGGCGCCGGCGCATTGGCGCTCTCTGGCGAGAGACGGGCGATCAGCGAGGCGATCCGCACCGGCTTGACCAGCCAGCCGTCGAAATCGCACAGGGCGTCTTCGCCGAAGGCCCGCCGTTCGATCGGCGAGAAGAGCAGAAACAGTCGTCCCGCCTGCGCGTCGCGAGCGACTTTCGCCAATTGCGCGGTCATGTGCGGGCCCAGCGCGCAGTCGACGATGACGGCGTCGAAGGGCTTCTGACGCGGCCCTTGCAGCGCTGACGGCGCATTCTCGGCCGCGACGATCTCCGCTTCGGCGCCGGCGAATCGTAAGCTCTCGGCGAGATAGGGCGCTTCGAAGATGCTGTGCGCGACGATCAGCGTCTTAAGTCCGAAGAGCGGCGCCGCAGCCCTGTCTTCGCTGAACGGCGGCGCAGGAAGCGTGAAGGCGAAAACGGCGCCCCTGTCCGTTGAATTGACGAGCGCCAGCGCGCCGCCCATCCTGGCGACGAGACGGCGAGAAATGGCGAGGCCGAGCCCCGTGCCGGCCTGCGGGTGGTTCTCGGAAGGATCGGCCTGCTCGAATTCCTCGAAAATCGCCTCGCGCGCCGCCTCGGGCACGCCCGGCCCGGAGTCGCGCACCTCGAAGCGCAGCCGCGCGCCCTCTCGCGCGACGCGCACGCCAACCCCGCCCCGCTCGGTGAACTTCACGGCGTTGCCGATGAGGTTGACGAGCACCTGCCGAAGTCGCGCCGGATCGCCGACGATCTCGCGCGGCGTATCGGGCGAGATGACGCTGGCAAGCTCCAGCCCTTTCGCCATCGCGCGCGGCGCCAGCAATTCGACCACGCTTTCGACGAACGGCGCGAGCGCGAAGGCTTCGTGGCGTAGCTCGAACTTGCCGGCTTCGATCTTGGAGAAGTCCAGAATGTCGTCGATCAGCTGCGAGAGCGAACGGCTCGAATCGCCGATCGCTTCGACATAGCTCGCCTGTTCGGCGGTGAGCTTGGTCATCGCGAGAAGCTGCGCCAAGCCCATGACGCCATTGAGCGGCGTGCGGAATTCGTGGCTGACCGCTGCGAGAAAGCGCGACTTGGCGAGACTGGCGGCTTCCGCTCTGTCGCGAGCCGCCGCGGCGGCGCGCAGCTCCCAAATTTCGTCGCGCAGCGATTCGAGCTCGGCCTCGACCTTTTCGCGGCCACGCCCGCGCAGGGCAATGTAAATGGACGCCGCCAGCATCAGAATGACGAGCTGCGCCGCGGCCAAAATCACAATATGGTTTAAGGACATGCGCCCATATCAGGCCGCAAGGCGCCCGAACGCAAGTCCCGCGCGATAGGAAAGCGCCTCCGCGAGATGCGGTCGGCCGACGGTTTCAGCGCCGTCGAGATCGGCGATCGTGCGCGCGAGCTTCAAGACCCTGTGAAACCCGCGCGCCGTCAGGCCGAAGCGCTCGGAGGCGTCCCGAATCAGCGCTGTGCCGCTGGCGTCGAGACGCGCCACGCGCTCGATCACCGCCGCCGGCGCGGCGGCGTTGGCGGCGACCCTTGGCAGGGAGAGAGCGTCGTAACGGGCGCGCTGAATCTCTCGGGCCCGCGCGACGCGCGCCGCGACCTGCCGCGAACTCTCGCTCGGCGGCGGCAACACGAGATCGGCGGCGGTCACCGCCGGCACCTCGATCTGCACATCGAAACGGTCGAGCAGCGGCCCCGAAAGCCGCGCCTGATATTGCGCGACGCAGCGTTCGTTGGGTTGGCGCTTGCAGGCGTAGCCCGGATCCATCGCATGACCGCAACGGCACGGATTCATCGCCGCGACAAGCTGAAAACGCGCTGGGTAGACGGCGCGATGATTGGCGCGCGACACCGCCACCTCGCCCGTCTCGAGCGGCTGGCGCAGGCTGTCCAGAACTTGCGGTTGAAACTCCGGCAATTCGTCCAGAAAAAGCACCCCGTTGTGGGCGAGCGAAATCTCGCCAGGCTTTGCATGGGAGCCGCCGCCGACCAGCGCCGGCATCGAGGCGGAGTGGTGGGGCGCGCGAAATGGCCGCCGGTCGGTCAGTTCGCCTCCGGCGATCTGCCCCGCCACCGAATGAACCATTGAGACTTCCAGCAATTCGCGCGGGGTCAACGGCGGCAGGATCGACGGCAGCCGCGCGGCGAGCATCGATTTTCCCGCGCCCGGAGGGCCGCTCATCAGAAGGTTGTGGCCGCCGGCGGCGGCGATTTCGAGCGCGCGCTTGGCGGTCTCCTGTCCCTTGATGTCGGAAAGGTCGGGCTGATCGGCGGCGAGCCTGCGCACCGCCGGCTGAGGCGGGGCCAGAACCTGCGCGCCTTTGACGTGATTGACGAGCTGGATGAGCGAGCGCGGCGCGATCACCTCCATATCGCTCGACGCCCAGGCCGCTTCCGGCCCGCATTCGCTCGGACAGATCAGTCCCAAGCCCCGGGCGTTGGCGGCCACCGCCGCCGGCAGGACGCCCGCCGTCGGCGTTAGCGTTCCGTCGAGCGCCAGTTCGCCAAGCACGACGAATCCTTCCAGCGCGTCGGAGGGAATGGCTCCAATGGCGGCCATCACGCCAAGCGCGATCGGCACGTCATAGTGGCTTCCTTCTTTGGGCATGTCGGCGGGGGCGAGATTGACGGTGATTCTTTTCGCCGGCAGCGCCAGACCGGAAGCGATCAGCGCCGCGCGCACCCGCTCGCGCGACTCGGCGACGGCCTTGTCGGCGAGGCCGACGACGTTGAAGACGACCGCGCCGCTCGAAATCTGCACTTGCACGTCGACAGGACGGGCCTCGACGCCTTCAAACGCGACCGTCGCCACCCTCACCGCCATCGTGCGCTCCCGAGAAATTCTTTTCGGCAATCGTCAACAGCTTAGCTGGCGCGCGATCTCAGCGCAAGAACATTGTATGAACATCGCCGTGTCGGCACTAACCTAAATCGCAAATTGCAATTGCCAAGTTTCGGTTTGCGCGCAGATATTCTCGTACGCGGCGCAAGCCGCATTTGGACCGGCTTAAGGAGGAGATTGGAGATGAAATTGAGGACGGGTCTCGCGCTGGTTTTCGTGGCCGCTTTGGCCGCGCCGGCCCACGCGGCCATGCCGCTGGCGCCGAGTGCGGCGGCGGGGGCGCCGATCGTGCAAGTTTATGGCGGATGCGGCCCCTATGGTCATCGCGGCCCCTATGGCGGCTGCCGCTGGGGCGGACAATGGGGCGGCTACCGCTTTGGACGGCCCTGCCCGCCCGGTTTCCATCTCGGCCCTTACGGCCGCAAGTGCTGGCCGAACTGAACTAAAAAAGCCGGGGCGGCGAACCGTCCCGGCGCTTTGCCAGCGCTCCTTTTCAAAACGCCGTCAGGGCTTTTGCCCTGAGGAGCGAAGTCCCGTCCCGCCTTTTGGCTGCGCCGCGGCGCTCGGGGCTGGCGCGTCGCTCGGCGCCACCGGCGCCGAAGATCCCAGCGAAACGGAGAGGCCGAACAGCTTCCACTGGCCCTGGACCGGCGCATAGAGCAGTTCGAAGCGGATCTGCGTCGGCACGGAGGGGAAAAACCCCGCCATGTGCATCATGCCGTTCGATTCGATCTGCGGCAGCATGCTGAGCTGCGGCTCCAGCACGGCGACCCCCGAGAGGTCGAGATTGTCTTTGCGTTGGGACGCAAAGATCTCGCCGAGGCGGGCGGCCGTATTGGTCTGAAAGCCGGGCGCGCTGAGATCGCGCAGCACAGTATAATTGCCGGTTTTGTTGGCTTGATCGAGCGCAAGTAGGGTCGAGCGGATTAGAATCAGAACGCCATTCTTGTCGATCTCGGCGGGCCTGGGCGCCTGCGCCGGCCTTGAGGGCCCAGGCTTAGGAGCCGGCTTTGGCGATTGCGCCGAAGCCATCGTCGGAAAAAAACTCGCGGCCACTAGGGCCGCGAGCATTATGTGCTTGATCTTCACGATCATGATCACCAGGCCAGGGTCACGCCGGCGCGACCGGCGACGCCGCCGTATTTCAGACCCGCGCCGATGCCGGCATTGACCACCATCCAGTCGTTCACGCGCATTTGCGCCTGAGCGGCAAGGCCGTACTGACCACGGAAGGTGCCGAAGTTGCCGGTGACCGAGAACCATTTGTGGTCCGGCAGGTAGCTGGCCCCGCCGAGCGCGACAGCGACAGCCGTGCCTTCGTAACCGCGTTGCACCGATCTGCCGAGGTCATACACGCTCTGCGACAGGCCCAACACGCCGGCCTGGAGACCGGCAATGTCCTGCGGACCGAAGGCCGAAGTCGCGAGATGACCCTGGGCGTCCGTAGTGGTGAACTTGGTCACGCCGACCTGCGAGGCCAGGCTCGCGGCAGACGTGATGCCAGGCGCCTGGTAGGTGGTGGCCGCCGTGCCGAGCATGATCTGGTTGTTGGCGTTGTTGGTCGCGCCAAGACCCAGAGCCGTCGAGCCATTGAAGCCATTGTTGTTCGCGCCCGCGCCGAGCGCGGTCGAGCCAGCCGTTCCAGCGGAATTAGCCCCAAGGCCCACCGCCACAGAACCGGCGCTGTTGTCGGTATTCGCCAGGTTGCCCATCGAAACCGATCCGGCGCTGTTGTTGGATGTGGCGCCAGAACCCATAGCCGTCGACGCGAGGCTGCCCGCCGCCGTGGCGCCGAAGCCATAGGCGGAGGAGAAGAGACCTGTCGCAACCGAGCCGTCGCCGACCGCCGTGCCGCTGCCAGACGCCAGAGAGTTTTTGCCGATCGCAACCGAGTCGGTCGCCGTAGCTCCGGTGCCGATCGCGATCGCATCAGCGCCCTTGGCGCCAGCCGACGCGCCATTACCGATGGCGACAGCGTTGGTTCCGATGGCTTTCGAGCCAGTGCCGGCTGCGAACGAATTGGCCCCGGTTGCAGTATTGCCGGAGCCGACCGCCGTCGAGTCATTTCCCGTGGCGGAGTTATTGGCGCCGATCGCCGTAGCCTGGTCCTTCGAAGCGTTGTTGCCGCTGCCGAAAGCCGATGCTTGGAACGCCGACGTGTTGTTGTTGTTGCCGACCGCGGTCGAGAACGTGCCGCTCGCCGTGGTGTTGGCGCCGATCGCGACGTCCTCGAGGCCGGTCGCTTTCGCGTTCGAGCCGCCGATCGCCGTCGAGAAATCTCCCGAGGCCTGCGTGCCGGAGCCGAGGGCCGTGCTGGAGTTGGCGGTGGACTTGGCGTTGGTGCCATATGCAGCAGAGTTGAACTTGCCGTTCGCGACCGAGCCGTCGCCGACAGCGGTGCCATTGTTGGACGCGGTCGTGTTGAGACCGATCGCGACCGAGTCGGTGGCCTTGGCGTTGGTGCCAATGGCGATCGCGTTGGGGCCGTTGGCGCCAGCCTCGGCGCCAGTGCCGATGGCGATGCTGTTCTTGCTCAGAACCTTGGCGCCAGCCGTCGTGCCGTCGCCGCCGCCGATCGCAGTGCCGCCCGTTGCGCCTTTCGCGACGGTCGCGCCAGCCAGATTGGCCTTGCTGCTGCCGCCGATCGCCGTCGAGCTGTCCGCACCGGCGACCGACTGGTTGCCGATCGAGATCGCGCCCTTGCCGTTCGCAACGGCGCCCGGCGTGCCGCCAGCGGACGTGACTCCGCCGATCGCGACGGAACCTTCGCCGTTCGCTTGCGCGCCCGGATCGATGTTACCGCCCGTGCCGATGGCCGTCGCGCCATGCGCCGTCGCCTTGGTGGCGTTAGCCGCGAGGGGGCCGCCGCCGATGGCGATCGATTCGCGCGCCGCCGCCGTCGTCTGGGCGTTATGACCAATCGCGACCGACTCGGTGCCTTCGGCCTTCGAAGCGGCGCCAAGGGCCGTGTCGCCATCGCCGAGAGCCTCGGCGTCAGCGCCGAAAGCGGACGAGTCCGCGCCGCCCGCCGTCGCGCCCGATGCGCCATTCTTGCCGTTATCGCCGCCGACGGCCGTGCTGCCGACGCCCGAGGCGAAGGCGTCGCCGCCGACCGCGGTCGAGTTCTTGCCCGTGGCCGAAGTGCCGATGCCGTTGTTGTCAGTGTCCGACCCGAGCGCGACAGAGCCGGGAGCCGTCGCCTTGGTGTCGTTACCGACCGCCGTGCTTTCCTTGCCGGTCGCCGTCGCGTCCACGCCGCAGGCCGTATTTGAGGCGAGGCCACCGTCGGTGCCGGTGAAAATCGGACCGGCGCCGAAAATCGAATTCACGCATTCAAACGCGCTCGCCGAAGTCGGGGCGAAGGCGACGCCCATCGCGACGGCGGCGGAGCCGCCCATCAGAGCGCGGCGGAGTGCGATGGAACCATTTTTGGGCTTGATGAGTTTCTGAGACAGGTTGGTCATGATCAGTTCCCGTTCCTTAGGACTGCGAAGAGCACCGAACCGCGATTTTTGCCGAGCCGCGGAGAAGTGGTCCCGACGAATAAAATTTATCCAGCCATGCACAGTCAACGAAGAACGCCCTGTTTGGCGCGAGCTTTGACCACATTTCGGGCAGCTGTGATAAATTGGAGACAGTGCGGGAGGCGCGCAGAAAAGCGCAACGAACTTGCCAGCTAATCGCAAATCATTGAAGTGAACGGCTGAAGCCGCCACACCATGAATGTGGCGTAGTAGAACTACGTAAGTCGACTCCTGACGGGCGGCTTGCCTTCTTCGAATATCGTTAACGAGCGACTCTTGCGGTTGAAGACGGTTAACGACCGATTCTCGACCGATGAGCGCGACGCGAATCTCGCGACATTGCAAATTCGCCGGGCCAAGTGGAGAATGAAACTCCTTTAGGCTCTGGAATCTTGCTTATGACGACTCACTTCGGCACGGCCGTGCAGGCCGCCATTGCGCGTAACGCCGCTTCTTACGACGATCTTCCTTATGTCTCGCATCCATTTCCGCAAACCAATCCGGCGCGGCTCGGCGCAATCGCCCGCATCTTCAAACTGCAGGCGGCCGACCTTTCGCGCGCCCGCGTTTTGGAACTCGGCTGCGCGGCCGGCGGCAATCTCATTCCACTCGCGGCCCGCCACCCCGACGCTTATTTTTTGGGCGTCGACCTGTCGCAGCGGCAGATCGAGGAAGGCCAGCAGCGAGTCGCCGCCCTTGGCCTCTCCAACATCAATCTGCGCCGTCAGAGTCTGACCGAACTTCGTTCCAAGGACGGCGGCTTCGACTATATTATATGCCACGGCGTCTACAGCTGGGTGCCCGAGCAGGTGCGCGACGCCATTTTGCGGATCGCGCGCGACAATCTGGCGCCAAACGGCGTCGCCTTCATCAGCTACAATGTTCAACCTGGATGGCGGCTGCGGCAGACCTTGCGCGACGCGCTGGGGCTGCACGTCGGGCCGCATGGCTCGCTGCGCGAGCGCGTCGCCCGCGCCCGCGAAATGCTGTCCTTTTTGGAGCAGAACACGCCGGCGGAGACGACCTGGGGCCGAATCTTTCGCGCCGAGGCGAATAACCTGAGAAACGCTGACGACTCCTACATCGGCCACGAATTTCTCGAAGACTGCAACGAACCGTGCAGTTTCTCGGAGTTCATGGCGAGCGCTGGAGGCCGCGGATTGGCCTATCTCGGCGAGGCGGCCCTCTCGGCGATGATGCCCGAGAATATGAATCCGGCCGCGGCGCCTCTGCTGCGCGCGCTCGCAGGCGACAATCAGGTGTCGCTCGAGCAGCATATGGACATTTTCACCGGCCGGACCTTCCGGCAGACCCTGCTCATCCACAAAGAGCGGGAAGGCAAATGCGTCCGCAAGATTATGCCGGACGCGCTCGATGGGCTGCATTTCATGGCCCGGGCGGACTTCAATTTTTCGCGCGAGGAGGAAGGCACGGCCTTTTTTGCCGACGGCTCGGGGGCGTGGTTTTCCACACCGGACCTTGATGTACGCAAGGCCATGGAAGCACTCGTCGCGCGCCTGCCCGAGTCGAGTTCGGTCGACGACATCGTCGCAGCGATGGAGGTGCGCGGCGCCCCGGTTGACGAGGCGATGCGATCCAGAATCGCCGACGCGCTGCTGCGCATGGCGGTCGTCGGCTTAGTGACCGCCTCGACTGAGCCCTTCCGGATGGCGCGGTCGCTTTCGGAGAAGCCTGTCGCCTGCCCCATGCTGCGCGCCGACGCGGCCGCCGGCGTTCTGCACTCGGCCAATCTGCGCCACGAGCCGATTCGCCTCGATGTCGTCGCCCAGGTGGTGACGCCGCTGCTCGACGGCGGCGCCGACCGTGAGGCCCTGATCGCCGCGACGATCGCCGCAGCGGACTCCGGCCGCGTGACCTTTCAGCGGGCCGGCCAGACAGTGGTCGAGCCGGCGGACATCGCGCTCTGCGCGACCGAGCACGTCGATCGCGTGCTCGGCCACCTGCAGAGCAACGCCTGCCTCATCGCCTGAGGACGCCTCCAAGGTCGAGGGCGGATCAGCCGCGCCTCGACTGCGTCATCAGGCGGAGCGGCGAGTGGCCATCTCGGATTCCTCCGGCGAGGCGGCGCTCTCCGCCTGATCGTCCGAGAGCAGCGTCGCAATCCAACGAACGCTCGGAAAATGTTGACAGAGGATGATCAGCGCGGATGTCAGCGGAACGGCGATAAAGGCGCCGGCGATTCCCCAGATCCAGGTCCAGACAAGGAGTGAAACAATAATCGCCAGCGGCGTCAGCGACAATCGCTGGCCCTCAAGCATAGGGGTGATGACATTGCTGATCACGATCTGAATCGCCGTAAAGCCCAGGAAGGCGATCGTCGGCGCCGTCCAGCCATCGTATTGCATGAACGCATAAAGCGTCGGCGGCAGTATGCCGATGATATTGCCGATCACCGGAACGTAATTGAGCAGGAAATTCAGCAGCGCCCAGACCATCGCCAGATCCAGGCCGAGAACCAGCGACCAGACCAGGGTCGCCACGCCGGTGATTATGCTCGTCAGGGTGAATACCCAAAAATATTGGCGGATTTTCCCGGCGGTCGTGTCGACGGCGTCGACGAGTTCGCGTCTTTCACGCCCGCCGAGTTGCTGTCCGATCTTCTCACGCAGATTCGCAACTTCAGGGAGACCGAAGGCGACGAGCACGCCAATGACGCCGATATAGGCAATGACATTGTAGACGCTCGTGAGCGTCTGTTGTGCGAAGTCGATCATCCGGCCGTAGCCGCCGACTCCGCCGATCGAGCCGCCCCAGCCCTGCACCCAAGCGGAGACCCTTTCGTAGAGCTGCTGCAGCTTTTCAGAATTATCGCCAAAAGCCTGCCCAATCTGAGCGACGGAAAAGGAAATGGCGCCGGCGAAAGCCGCCAGCACCGCGAGCAGCGCCAGAATCGTGCCGATGTTGCTGAGCGTCTCCGGCACATAGCGCTGCAGCCATGGTTTGACGGGCCAGACAGCGGCGATCACGACAAAGGCCGCCGCGAGCGGCATCGTCACGGCGTAGGTTTGTCTCAACGCAAAGGCGACGAGCAAGAAGGCGACGATCGCCAGCAGTCTCGTCTGCGTGACCTGTTGCGTTTGCTGCGAGTGATCCATTCCGCTCTCCACAGGGCTCATGCAAAGCAAAGCGGTCGCCTAGCCGCCGTGAAACAATTCGCCGGCTCGAGTCGGCGTCGCCGCCTGATCGCGCCTTTGCTTGCGCGGCGGCGCAGTTCCGCTCGGCGGCGGCCAACCTTCGCGCTGACGCCCGCGCTCCCCGTCTGTTTCCTCAGTCTGATCGTGGAAGAGGATCTGATAGGTCGGGAACGGCATGTCGACGCCGGCCGCCTTTAAAGCGGGCGCAATGGCGCGATAGACTTCGTCGGTCGATTCGACGACCTCGCGCATGATCGTCGGCTGGATCCAGACCTCCAGATTGACGCCGAAATCGCCAAGGCCTTGGAACAGCACGACAGGCTTCGGTTCGTGCAGCACGCGGTCGACTTTCGCGATACTGGAAAGGATGACTGCGCCCGCCTTGTCGACTTCGTCGCTCACGCCGATCGTGATCATGAGATGAATGCGCCGCGCCTCATAGGCGGTATTGACCACGACTCGATTGGTATAAAGCTCGCTGTTCGGAATCACGACGCGGCGACTGTCATAGGTGCGCAGCAGAGTCGCGCGGATTTGAATGTCCTCGACGGTTCCCTCATGCGGGCCGCTAACGATCTGATCGCCGATATGGAATGGCCGCGTGACCAGCAAGAGTATGCCGGCGAGCATATTCTGGAATATGTCCTTCGCCGCGAAGCCGACGGCCACGCTGCCAATGCCGAGGGCGCCAAACACGGAAGCGGCGTCGAGCGAAGGAAGGACAACGGACAGGGCGATGATCGCGCCGATCAGGTTAACGGCGCCGCGACCCAGCCTGGAGAAAATCTTGACGATGTGTCGAGGCTGTCCCGAACGGGTCGCGACCCTTGCGACGCCGCGTCCGACGCCCAGGGCGAACAGGTAAACGACGAAATAGACCAAGAGTCCGAAGGCAAGGTTCGGCAGAATTGCGACGAACCCCTGCCAAATGTTCTGAAGCCGCTCCCAGGCTGCGTCCAACTGAAACTCCATGATTCAGTCCCGTTTCGTCAGGCGATAGAACCCCGAGACGTGGTCGATGTTCCTCGGCGCCGCCGACGCGGTTCCCCAGCCGCCATCGCGCCAGCGCTTCTGCGTGAGCGAAACCGCGACGCAGCGGTAAATTCTATGAGCTTGGATCTTTGTTCACGCGGGAATCTTTGTTTGCGCGCGAATCGTCGTCGACCGGCACGTTATTTTCGAGCGGCGTGATCGCCCTGAGCGTCACAAAAGTGAAAATCGCGATCGCAACCGCAACGTCGTAGCTGCCGAGACCGACCGCGGCGCCAATAGCGCCCGTGGCCCACAGACTCGCCGCCGTCGCAGTTCCCTTAACCGCCGCGCCTTGCTTGAGAATGGCGCCGCCGCCGATGAAACCAATTCCGGTGATGACGCCTTGGATGATTCTCGCCATGCCGTCAGGCGAATTCGCCATGTATTGCTCAGCCGCCTGGACAAATCCGCAGGAGGCAAGAGCGACGAGCGGAAAGGTACGGAGCCCAGCGCTGCGCTCCTGTCGCTCCCGATCCCAGCCGATCGGCAATGCGAGCGCATAGGCGCCGGCAAGCGCCGCGAGATGGGGAAGTATCTGAAATTTGTCCACGTCTACGCCGCTTGCCGCCCCAAGTTTACACAGTAGGCGACGGGGCAGACGTTTCAATAGCCGCCGCAAGCTCTGGATTGACCGGCGCGCTGGCCAATATGGTCCCTATTCATAACTCGCACCAACGAAGCGATGAGCAGAACGAAATTGGCGATTGCATCGACGGCGGACGGCGCGCGCCCCGCCCAAGCCGCTTGGGACTCGCGGTCGAAGATCGTCGTCGCGGGGATTGTCGTCTGCGCCGTCGGACTTGCCGCTTCCGCGGGTCCGGGCCTCGGGCCTCGCGCGTCTCACATGGCGACGCACATTTTGCTCATGAGCGCGCTCGCGCCTTTTCTGGCTGTGCTGTGGATGCGCTTCACATCGGCGCCGGTCCTTGCGACCGGTCGCGCCTTGGCGATTGTCACCGTGGCGCAGCTTGCCCTGCTCTATGCGTGGCATGCGCCGGGGGCGTCGGCCTATGTCGAGCGGCATCCGACCGCGCATCTCCTGATGCACGCGTCGCTGCTGGCGGCCGCCCTGCTGTTCTGGCTGGCGATTCTCGGCGATACCGGCGTCGCGCGTTGGCGCGGCGTCGCGGCGCTCGCGATCACCGGCAAGCTTGCCTGCCTTCTCGGCGTGCTTCTCGTGTTCGCGCCGCGCGTTCTCGACACAAGCGCTGCGAGTTGGGGAACGACCACGGAGACAATGTTGGCGGATCAGCGCCTTGCCGGCTTGCTGATGCTGGCGGCCTGCCCGGCAAGCTATGTCCTCACCGGGGTCTCCATCGCCTCGCGGTGGCTTTTCGACATGGAGGACAATCGCTCGCGCGCGCGGATTTATCGCCCGGACGGCGCCTAGAGCGCGCGCCCATGCCTGAAGGACAAAGCGACCCGAAGCGCCTTCCAAACGAAACGCCGCGGCCGCCAGGCGAACTTGAAGAGCTTGAGCGCGTCTGGGCCTATCCGCCAGGGTGGCGAAAAATCAGCGAGATCAACAACAGTCTCGTCGGCGTCATCTATATCGGCGCGGCCTTTCTGTTCTTTCTGCTCGCGGGCGTGCTGGCGCTGATCATGCGCGTCCAACTTTCGCACGGCGACAATCGCTTCATCGGACAGGATCTCTACAACCAGATCTTTACCGTGCATGGCACGACGATGATGTTCCTTTTCGCCGTGCCTGTGATGGAGGCGCTCGGCGTCATTTTGCTGCCGCAGATGCTGGCCGCGCGCGACCTGCCCTTTCCAAGGCTCAGCGCCTTCGCCGTCTGGGCCTATGTGATCGGCGGCCTCGTGTTCTTCTCGACGATCTTCTATGGACTCGCGCCGAGCGGCGGCTGGTTCATGTATCCGCCGCTGACGCTGACAAGATTTTCGCCTGGAGATAACGCCGATTTCTGGCTGCTCGGCATCGGTTTCATCGAAATATCCGCCATTGCGGGCGCCATTGAAATCATCGTCGGGATGCTGCGCACGCGGCCGCCGGGGATGACGCTCGACAAGATGCCGCTCTTTGGCTGGTCGATGCTGGTCTTTGCGGCGATGATTGTCTTCGCCTTCCCCGCCGTGATCCTCGCGACGATGATGCTCGAGATCGAGCGGTCCTTCGGCTGGCCCTTCTTCAATGCGGCCCAGAGCGGCGATCCGTTGCTGTGGCAGCATCTCTTCTGGTTCTTCGGGCACCCGGAGGTCTACATCATCTTCCTCCCCGCGGCCGGTCTTGTATCCATGATCGTGCCGACGATGGCGCGAAGGCCGCTCGTCGGTTATCGGCTGATTGTCGTCGCTTTGATCGCCACGGGCTTCTTCAGCTTCGGCCTTTGGGTGCATCACATGTTCAGCACCGGCATTCCGGCGCTGAGCCTCGGCTTCTTTTCGGCGGCGAGCATGGCGGTCGCAGTGCCCTCTGGCATTCAGGTCTTCTCATGGATCGCGACCATCGCCTCGGCGCGCGATCGATTCAGAATCACCACGCCATCGCTGTTCATCCTCGGATTTCTTTTCATCTTCGCGGTCGGAGGTCTGACGGGCGTCATGGTGGCGGTCGTTCCGTTCGATCTCCAGGCGCATGACAGCTATTTCATCGTCGCGCATTTCCATTACGTCCTCGTCGGCGGCATGGTGTTTCCGCTCTTTGCGACCTTCTACTACTGGGATCCGATGATCAGTCGGAACCGGCTTTCGGAGCCGCTTGGGCGCTACGTGTTCTGGCTGATGTTCGTGGGCTTTAACGTCGCCTTTTTCCCCATGCACATCTCCGGTCTCCTCGGCATGCCGCGGCGAGTTTGGACCTATCCAAGCGCCATGGGCTGGGACGCGCTGAATATGACGTCGACCATTGGCGCCTTCATTCTCGCGCTCGGCGTGCTGGTGTTCGTCGTGGATCTTTTTGTGCGTTTCCGACGCGATTGGGAGACGCAGAGAACGCAGACCAATCCCTGGGACGCCGGAACGCTGGAATGGCTGCCGAGCGATCTCTATTCGATGCGCAGCGTTCCGATCGTCACGAGTCGCTACCCTCTATGGGATCAAGCCAATCTCGCCGAAGACGTCGCCGCGGGCGCCTATTATCTGCCGAACGCCGCAACCGGCCGTCGCGAGACGATCGTCACCTCGCCCATTGAGGCCCGCCCGGAATATCTCCTTGAAATGCCGGGACCCGGCTGGGCGCACATGTTTTCTGCGGTCTTCACGGCCGCTTTCTTTCTGCTGCTGACGGTGAAGGCCGTTGCGATCGCGCTTGTCTGCGGCGCAGTGGCCATCTTCGCCACGCTCGTCTGGTGCTGGCAGCTCGACCCGCCGCCGCGCGGACGCGTCGAAATCGGCGGCGGGATCAGTCTGCCCACCTATATGTCCGGACCCTCGTCGCACGCATGGTGGGCGATGATCGTGCTGATCCTCGTGGCGGGATCGCTCTACATCGCGTTCGTCTTCTCTTACCTCTATCTTTGGACCGTCAGCCCGCAAGTCTGGCCCGTCGTTGGCGCGTCGCCGCTTCCGGACCTGCGCTGGGCGGCGACCGGCGCGTCGCTGATGCTTCTCAGCATTCTTGCGTTCAGAATGGCCGATCGTGCGCTTCCAAAACCCGGTTCGATCAGCCTACCGGCGGCGCTCCTGATGATTGCCGGCGCTTCATGCCTCGTGGGCGGCCTTGCGGTAGAGGGCTATGCTCAGTGGCAATCCGGCTTACGGCCGGGTGAAACATCCTATGGCGCGATGGTCTATTTAGCGATCGTGTTGACAGGGCAGCTCGTGGCGACTGTCGTGGTGATGACCGGATTCGCCCTGGCGCGTCTCTTTACCGGAAAACTCGATGCGCAGCGGCGCATATCATTCGAAAGCGCTGTGCTGCTCGCTTACTACACAGCCGCGCAAGGGCTCCTTGGATTTCTGCTCATTTATGGCTTTCCGCGAATGCTGGAGTAGACGATGTCGCATGCAGGCAAGGCTGCGCATGCTCGCTGGTCGCTGACGACGATCATCGCCTTTCTGCTCGCCGGTCCGATTGTCTGGGGCCTGCATTTTCTTTTCGTCTATGGCGGACACACGCTGATGTGCGTTCTCGGCTGGTCCCGGGAGCCGCAAATCATACGGGCGAGTGTGATTTTGGCGGGCGGCGTCGCGCTTGCGCTTCTGGTTTTCCTCGCGCGGGCGGCGCGCCGTTGGCGCCGCTATGTGGTGGAGAGCGACGGCGATGTCGCCCTGTCAGCGGAATTTCAGATGCGCGCGACGTTGCTGCTGATCCTGCTGTCGAGCGCCGGCGTGTTGTGGTCGAGCCTTGCAGCTGTCTTTATCGCCCCCTGCCAGACGCTGCGTTAAAGTCAGCCTGCTGAGCAAGATCAGTTCAGTCGGCTTTGCTCTTGATAGGGACGCAGATCGAATCGCTTGTAGAGCGCTTCGAGTTCGGAGCGCCCAACCCGCGTTGGCAGGCCGGTCTTGCTCGCGGGCTGGAACGCGTCCGGCGACGTAGCGCCTTACACCGTCAGGCCCTTGTCCGAAGACCATGCGAACGCCTGGAGTGGGATGGGAGTCCAAGTGTTTCCCTCGGACACGAGCACAAAGGCGACCCTGCCGTTACCCAGATCGAGCATCACATATTCGACTTCGCCGACTATTTCGCCGTTCTGCTTGCGTACCTGCGCCCCACGCAGCTCATCGGCGAGCGTTCGATCGGCTTGCTGCTTCTTGGCAAGGGGACCAGGAACGCGATCAGGTCTAACCAGAAGGTAGCGATCCGGGAGGCGTTCGCGGTTCGGGTCCGGAGGCACAACATAGCCGTAGGGAGTCGGAACGCCGTATCGGCGGTAGCTCTCGGCGACTCGGTCGCGATTCATCCAATCTTTCAGTCTGTCGACAGTGACACGCGGACTGTCCTGAATGATTTTGTCGTAGGCGTGCTCAATCTGAATGGGTCCCTGAGACCAGAATTGGAGCGCGAGCGCGCCAAACGGAATCAGCATCCGCTTCGCGCTTTCGCGTCCTTCGCCCTCGGGCGAGGCGACCGCAAAAACAGCGTCTCCGCTCGCGAGGTTGAGCATCACCGCTTCGATGCGGCCGACGCGCCGGCCGTCTCGACTGATGAGCTCCTGATCCAAAAGACTCTGCGCCGAAGAGACCTTGATCCAGGCGCGCTGCTTCTGGCTGGCTTCCGGCGCTTCTTGCTGCGCGGCTGACGCGTTTTCGCCCTGCGCAAGCGCGCCAACGCCAAACGCCGCGAAAGCGATCAGGAAGATGCTTGGACTACGGACCATGAGTCGATTCCCTCAGCCTCGGAAGCCGGCGACCTGAAGCGGGCTAGCGTCAGCTGCGTCTCAGCTCGAGCCGAGCGCCCCAAGGGAAATCCGGCGGAAGTCCGCTTTGTTCCCAGCTTGGCTCAACGCGGCGGCGCGCAGGGGTGAAGAGGGAAGCGTCGCGCCAAAGGCGCGCATCCGGCGAGGGTGACAGGCAGTTTGAAGATTTTTCAGGAAATGGCGCCACGCGTGCGCCGGACCAATGCTTGCGCGAACGCCGCAGGCGAGACTGCGGCTTCGCCGGAGGCCACCGCTCGTCGCGCAATTTGATCCTGACGCGTAAGCGCGTCGGGATCTTTTTGCGCCCCGCGCGGCTGACTGGTCCCGTTCTTGGAACTCAGGCCGCAGGCTTCGCCTGTTCGGCCACCTTGACCGGAAGCTGGGTGCGAATCGCGTCGACGATCCTTTGAACCGAGGCGTCGGCCTCACTGGCGCGCTTTTCGGCCGCGACCGCCCGCTGCTCCATCGCCGACAGTTCGGCCTGCCGCGCCGCAAGCTGCGACTGCACCCCCTCGAGATCTTTCCGTGTCTGAATGAGGGCCGCGGAGAGTTCGGCGGCTTCCGACTCCGATTTGCGCAGCGCGGCTTCGGCGCGATCGCCGCGGTCTTCCGCGCGCTCCAGCTTCTCTCTCACCGCATTGGCGGCGCTATGCGCGCGCGCCACCGCCTGAGCGGACTGCTTTTCGAGCTCCTTGATCGCCGCGGCGGCCTGGGACACGAGGTCCAGCGCCGCCGTGGCGTCGTCAGTGGCGCGCGGCCGCTGACGGACAGGAAAGTTCGGCGCCGGCGGCGCCAGCGGCCTGTTGTCCCCTCTCGGGATGATTTCGTCCATCACCTGATCCAGATCCAGCGAATCCATTTGCGCCTCCCGCCATCGCACGAGCTGGGTTGGGCCAGCCGTCCAGTCAGATTCCTATTATGGCCCAGAATCCGGCCAAATCTCGACCATTAGGTCAAGTTTTAACCATAACCAGCGGGGTAAGCGTTTTTTCCTAGGACAGATCGGCCTCCAAGGGCCAATGCTTAAGCTACTATGAGCGCCGATGCGACTGAAAACGTGCCTTGTTCACACAAATTCTGTGTAAGCGCTCAATATCACCGCGCAGCTGTAATAATTATGGCGCAATAGCCCAGGGACCTCGCGCACGCTCCCTTACCAAAAGAGCTCGTCATGAATAGAATGGCCGACTCCCCGATTTCCAAAGAGACAAAGCCGGCGCGTTGGGCTTCCGGGCGATATATTCGTTTTTTCAACGAGGTGAACATCGCCGACGTGCCGCTGGTGGGCGGCAAGAACGCCTCGCTTGGCGAAATGTACCAGGAGCTGACGGCCAAGGGCATCCTGGTGCCCAATGGCTTCGCCGTCACCGCCGAAGCCTATCGCTATACGCTCGATGAAGCGGGCGTCTGGACCGCGCTTAAAGAGACGCTCGACGGATTGAACCCGTCTGACGTCGATGATCTCGCCAAGCGGGCCGCGCGCGCCCGCGATATCGTTTATGGCGCGCCGACGCCCCCGGATGTCGAGGCTGAAATCCGCACCGCCCTAGCCCGCCTCACCGAGGAATATGGAGCCGATTTGACGGTCGCGGTGCGCTCATCGGCGACGGCGGAAGATTTGCCGAGCGCGAGTTTCGCCGGACAACATGACACCTATCTCAATGTGCGCGGCCCCGCCGCCGTTCTCGACGCGATCCGTCATTGCTTTGCGAGCCTCTTCACCGATCGCGCCATCCGCTATCGCATCGACAATGGGTTCGATCACTTCAAAGTGTTCAACTCCGTCGGCGTGATGAAAATGGTGCGCTCGGATTTGGCGGCGTCCGGCGTCATCTTCACGATCGACACCGAAAGCGGATTCGAGGACGTTGTCTTCCTGACCGGCGCCTACGGCCTTGGCGAAAACGTCGTCCAGGGCGCGGTCGACCCGGACGAATTTTACGTCTTCAAGCCCACCTATCGGCAGGGCAAGCGCGCTATTTTGAAGCGCGCGCGGGGCGCCAAAAAAATCAGGATGGTCTTTTCGGATCGGGGCCGGGCGACGACGCGCAACATCCCCACCGACGCCAAGGAAAGAGAGAAATTCTGCATCTCCGACGAAGAAGCGCTGACGCTCGCCGGCCAGGCGATTGAGATCGAGGACCATTATAGCGCCAAAGCCGGCGCGCGCCGCCCGATGGACATCGAATGGGCGAAGGATGGCCTGGACGGCCAGCTCTACATCGTTCAGGCCCGCCCGGAAACGGTCGCGTCCCGCCGCGACCGGAACATCGCTGAAATCTACAAGGTGACGAAGCACGGCGCGGTGAAAGTTGAAGGACGCGCCGTCGGCGCAAAGATCGCCAGCGGCAAGGCGCGCGTGATCGAGCACGTCAGCGAGCTTTCAACATTTATTCCCGGCGAGATCCTCGTCGCCGATACGACGTCGCCCGACTGGGGCACGGTGATGAAATCGGCCGCCGCCATCGTGACGAACCGCGGCGGTCGCACCTGCCATGCGGCGATCGTCGCGCGCGAACTAGGCATTCCGGCAATCGTCGGCACGGACGCCGCGACGCGCCTCATTCGCACCGGCGACATGATCTCGGTGAGCTGCGCCGAGGGCGATGTCGGAAAGGTCTACGAGGACGCCATCGAGTTCGACGTGGAGCGCGTCGATCTGTCGACTCTGACGAAACCCGCCACGCATGTGATGATGAATGTCGGCAATCCCGATATCGCCTTCGGGCTTGCGGCGTTGCCGAATGACGGCGTCGGCCTCGCGCGCATGGAGTTCATCATTGCGGACTCGATCAAGGCGCATCCGATGGCGCTCGTTCACCCGGAGCGGCTCGGCGCGCGCGAACGCGCCGAGATTGCGAAACTGACCGCAAATTATGCCAGCCCCAGCGAATTCTTCGTGAAGCGCTTGTCGGAAGGCGTCGGCACGATCGCCGCGGCATTTTATCCAAAGCCCGTCGTCGTGCGCATGTCCGACTTCAAGAGCAATGAATATGCCTCATTGCTCGGCGGCGAGGTTTTCGAAATGCAGGAAGCCAATCCGATGATCGGCTTTCGCGGCGCATCGCGCTATGCCCACCCTGCTTACCGGGAAGGTTTCGCACTCGAATGCGCCGCAATGACCCGCGTGCGCGACGAGATGGGTCTGACGAACATCAAGCTGATGATTCCCTTCTGCCGCCGGATCGAAGAAGCGGAGAAGGTCATTGCGCTGATGCGCGAGCTCGGTCTCGAACGCGGCAAGAACGGGCTTGAGATCTACGTCATGTGCGAAATTCCAAACAACGTCATGCTTATCGATCAATTCGCCAAGCACTTCGACGGCTTCTCGATCGGCTCGAACGATCTGACGCAACTGACGCTCGGCGTCGACCGCGACTCCGAGATCGTCGCCTTCGACTTCGACGAGCGCGACGAAGGCGTCAAGGAGATCATCCGATTGGCGGTCGAGGGCGCACAGCGAAACGGACGTCACTGCGGCATTTGCGGCCAGGCGCCCTCAGATTATCCTGAAATCGCCGAGTTCCTCGTGCGCTTGGGAATCGATTCGATCAGCCTCAATCCCGACACGGTTCTGCAGACCACAAGACGCATCGTCGACCTGGAAAGGCGTCTTGGTCGAGAGCCGCAAAAGATGGATTGACCGATCCGGCGCGTCTTTGCATTCATTCAAATCTCCATCCACCCTCGGCGCCCGCGCAAGGCGTAGATCGACTGTGGCGCGCGTCGCCGAATAAAGGAAAAGCAGATGAGCGCAGCCGCCGACGGGAAAGTTCTCGCGACGATGGCTCCAGCCGCCGGGCTTGTGGGAGTCGCCGCGGCGCTGCATTTCGCCGAAGCCGGACCAATCGTCAATTTCATCGCCGCGGCTTTGGCCCTGGCGAGCGTCGCGCATGTGATTGGCGAAGCCACCGATCAGCTTGGCAATCACCTCTCGCCGGCCGCGACGGGCATTGTTCAGTCGGCGGTCGGCAATCTTCCCGAGCTGTTCGTTTGCATCTTCGCGCTCAGGGCCGGGCTGCTGACCGTCGTGCAGGCTTCGCTGATCGGCTCCATTCTGTCGAACGCGCTTCTTGTCCTGGGCCTCGCTTTTATCGCCGGAGGCTGGAGGCGCGGCGTTCTTCACTTCGAAAGTCAGACGCCGCGGATGATCGCGACGCTGCTTCTGCTGGCGGTGTCGGCGCTGGTGCTGCCGACGCTCGCACAGGAGTTGCACCTGCCGAGCGGCGCCCATGAGCAGGAGCTCGCCGTCGTCTGCGCGATTGTGCTTCTTTTCGTTTTCGTTGTGCTCACCCAGGCGATGCTCAGTCAGGGGCAGCGTGCGCTGCCGGCTGAAGCGCATGCGCGCGTGCAGGCATGGTCGCTCGGCGCCGCGATCGCCGTTCTCGCCGCCTGTGGCGGCGCTGCCGCCTTCGTCTCGGACTGGTTCGTCGACGCGCTCGGTCCAGCGATTGAAATCTTGGGCATCAGCGAGGCCTTTTCCGGGCTCGTCATCGTCGCCATCGCCGGCAACGCCGTCGAAAATGTCGTGGGCGTTCGGCTCGCGGCTCAGGGCAAGGCCGACCTCGCGGTCAGCGTCATTTTGAACTCGGCGCTTCAGGTCGCCGTGGCGCTGATTCCGATTCTGGTGCTCGTCAGCTTTGCGATGGGCGGCGCGGCGCCGTTCACGCTCGCCATTCCGCCAATTCTTGCGGCGGCGCTGTTTCTTTCGGTGTTGGTGGTCACAGTGGTCACCGTCGACGGCCGGGCGGACATCGTCGACGGGGCCGCGCTGGTCGGTCTTTACGTCATCGTCGCGACGATCTTCTGGTGGGGATAGCCTGTCCCTGGCGACAACGCGACGCTTTTTCAATTCCACGCTTTTTCCAGCACGGAGGGATGAGCGCAGTCGCTCTCGCCCTATATCTCTCGCCCTAAAGGCGCCGCGGGCCGACGCGACCTGGCGTCGTGCGGGAAGACAGATCGCGGCGGTGGGAGGGACTCATGAAAGCAAGAATAGCGATCGTCGTCGCAGGCGCGCTCGCCTGTGGCGGAGCGGCTCAGGGCGGCGCAGTCGAAGCGCATCGCGCATTTCTTCCGCAGAACATGCAATGGGAGGCGGCGCCGAGTTCGCTGCCGGGCGGCGCCGAAATGGCGGTGCTGTACGGAGATCCCAGCCGAGAAGGCGACTTCGTCGTCAGGATCAAGGCGCCCAAAGGATACCGCGTCCCGCCTCACACGCATCCCAAGGCCGAGCTTGTCACGATCATCTCCGGCGCATTCAGTTTCGGTCGAGGGCAGGCGGCCGACCGCGCCACAGTCGAAAAGCTCCCGGCGGGAAGCTTCATTTCAATGCCCGCCGGCGTGCTGCATTATGTTTTCGTCGACGAGGACTCAGTGCTCCAGATCACCGCAACCGGTCCTTGGCAGATCGACTATTACGATCCGAAAGACGACCCGCGGCTAAACATTGCGCCTGCAGGAACTGTGCGCTAAGCGGGAAACGCTTCAAAGAAAACGGCTCGCGCCTTTACATCCGAGGTCGCGAGCCGTTCCGTGTAGGGCTACCGCTGGCAGCGGCCGCCTCTCGGTAAAAACGTAGGCCCAGGGCAATTGAAAGCAAGCAGGGCCGTTGCGCGCGCTTTCCGCCGCCAGACGCGCAAGGAACATAATTTCAGCGAGAGAGTTGCGCTTGAAACTGTCGTGCATTTTGGCGCGCGGACAAGCGGAGTTCGTCCATGCTCTCGACCGTCCTCATCGTCGTTCTGCTCTTGTTGCTCATCGGCGCCTTGCCGACTTGGCCTTATAGCTCTCAGTGGGGATATGGCCCCGGCGGCATTGTCGGCGCCTTGCTCGCCATTGTCGTGGTGATGGCGCTCATCGGCAGGCTGTAGCAATTCGGAGCCGGCGCGGCGTAGCGATGATTTGCGCGGGGTTGCAGATCAGCGCGGAATCGTGGTCGCCGAATCTCAACGCGCAAATCGCTTCGCAGCGGCGCAGATTAGCGCTTCGATTCCGTCGAGCATTCCGTTTCAGGAGGCGCTACGACGCGCCACAGAGCTTTTTCTGGCTCTGGACGGAACGGCGTCGGAGGCGCGGCGGCGGGCTATCGTCTGGATTGGCCGGCAGATGCAAACGCAGGCGTCCCATCTGGCCTATATTGACGTTTTCCACGCCCTGGCGCTCGTCGCGATCATCATCATCCCGCTCGCCCTGCTTTTGCGCCGAGTTCGGCTCGGCGCTTCGAACGCCGCGCCAGCGCATTGAGCCGTGCTCGACTGGCTTTTCGGCGGTGGATCGCTCCGGCGCGAACCCACGCCCGCTCGGCTCGGGCGCGATCCACTGTGCGCAATTAATCCTGTGACTGCCCAAGGGCTTCCCTGCGGGGTTACTTTTTGCGTTTTTCGCCATTAAAGTCCCGCCGCGCGGCTCAGTTCCGCACCCATCAATTGGAGTCGATAATGTCTCATTTCTCGCTCGGCCGCGCGATGTGCGCGATATCTTTCATCGCGCTGTCGTCCAGCGCCGCCGTGGCTCAGTCGGTGCAAGTCGGCACCCTTCTCTGCCATGTTTCCGGCGGCGTCGGCATGATCATCATGGAGAATCAGGCGCTCGACTGCGTATACACGGACGCTAAAGGCAGCCCGCCCCAGCATTACATCGGCAGACTGACCAACGTCGGCGCCAATATCGGCATCAGCGGTCCGGGTCAGATGATTTGGACGGTTCTCGCGGCCACCAACAGCGTGGCGCCCGGCGCGCTGGCCGGCGACTATGTCGGCGCGGAAGGGTCGGTCGCAGTCGGCGCCGGCGCCGGCGGCGCGGTGCTTGTGGGCGGCTCGAACAAGACCATCTCGCTGCAGCCCGTTTCCGTCTCCCTTGGCACCGGCCTCAATGTTTCCGCCGGCATCGGCAATGTGAGCCTGCAATATATGCCGGTGACCCCGCCGCCGCCGCCCCCCGCGCCGGCCGCCAAGCCGAAGAAAACTCGCGCGCACCGCTAATCTTTGACGACGCAAAGGACGAAAACGGGCGCGCCGGCGGCGCGCCCGTTTTATTGCGCCTGCGATTTACTTCGGGTGCGGCGTTCCGAGATAGGGGAACTCTTTCAGAGTGTCGGTATGCGGCTCCAGCCCATCCGGCGGGATGTCGCCCTTCGAGAGAAAGGATAACCGGAAATTGATGACGTCGTCGGCGAAGGTGCGGCCATTGGGATAGCCCGCGGGCTTCGTTGGATCGAAGCTCAGCATATCGGGTAGAATGCCGTGCTCGTCGATCGCCGTAATCGCGTCTTCCCTCGTGTAGTCGCCCGTATGGCCCATCAGATGGATGAACAGCTCGAGCCAGCGCTCGCGGTCGTTGACGGGTTCGCTGGCGTTATATTCTTCCTTTGTTTCGTCGGTATTGAAGAAGCTGCTGACCGACGGATGGCCGGCGCGATCGGCATGAATCAGCTTGCCGTCCTCGCGCACGCTGCACCGTCCCCAGATTCTGACCGCCGGATTGCCGCCAAGAGCGCTCGTCGGCATTTCGACGACCGTCGAAAGCACATTGGCTTCGGTGTTTGAATCCTTGCCGGTCCAGGGAGACTTGCCGCCCAGATGCGGCGCCGTGAAATTTCTGCCGCCGGACGTGTCGTACAAGGCCAGAATGCCGTCGTAGTCGAAAAAGAACGCGTCGCTGCGAACGCCTGTGAAGAAGGTGAAATCGCCTGCCCGCACGATGTTCGGATTAGGCCCGAAGGAGACTTCCGCGCCCGAGACGATCTTCTCGCCGACGGGTTCGGGGGAATGCGACTCTGCCCCGCGCGCCAGGTAAACGTCGAAGGTCTGTCTGCCGTTTTGCTTGGGCGAGAATACATAGCTGATCGCAATGTCCGTCAGGCAATCTCCGTCATTATCGATATTCAGCCGGTAGATGGCGTCGGGATGAAATTCATCGCAAGCGGGATTGGCGTTGAGGATGATCGCCGACCGAGTCGGATCGCTTGGAGACTGAAAGGCGTAGAGGTCGCAGAGATCCAACCTTTGATCGCCAAGCGGCGGACCGAGACTGAGGCCGGTAAAATGATTCGACACGTGTCGCCTCCTATAAAGACGTGGAGAGAATGTGCGGCTGATCGTTGCAAGCGCCTGCCGGCGCACGCTATGTCGTGTTTGTTTCAACATCAAGATTGTTCGAAATCGCTTATTTGCCGCGAATGAGTCTGATGATGCTCGAAAAATCGGCGCCGCCTTGGCCAGCGGAATGATGCAGCGCGTAGAGCTGCGTCGCGGCGGCTCCGAGCGGAGAGGCCGAGCCCGCATGCGCGGCGGCTTCCTGCGCCAGTCGCAAATCTTTCAGCATCAGGGCGGTCATGAAGCCGGGTTTGTAGTCATTGTTCGCGGGCGACGCGGGGGTCATCTCCGGCACGGGACAATAGGTGGTGAGCGACCACGATTGGCCCGAGGAGATCGACGCCGCGTCGAACAGCGCCCGATGCGA
This sequence comes from Methylocystis sp. L43, assembly GCF_015709525.1. GTDB lineage: Bacteria > Pseudomonadota > Alphaproteobacteria > Rhizobiales > Beijerinckiaceae > Methylocystis. The sequence continues at coordinate 248,236 of NZ_JADNRA010000036.1, forward strand.
GAGGCCGAGTCTTTCCGCAAGCACGAAAGCCTCGGCCGTCGCGATCATCGTGACGCCGAGCATCAGATTGTTGCAGATTTTCGCCGCCTGCCCCATGCCGGCGCCGCCGCAATGAAGCACATGCGCGCCCATATGTTCGAGGATCGGCTTCGCCGCCGCGAACGCCTCCTGCTCAGCGCCGCACATGAAGGTCAGCGTCGCCGCTTTCGCGCCGGCGACGCCGCCCGACACCGGCGCGTCGACCGAGCGCGCGCCGCTCTCCTGCGCGAGCCGATGCGCGGCGCGCGCGCTTTCGACGTCGATCGTGGAGCAGTCGATGAGGAGCTTGCCGCGAACCTGAGGCGCGATTTCGCGCCAGACGGCAAGCGTCTGATCGCCGCTCTGCAGCATGGTGATCGCAATGTCAGCGCCGTCGATCGCATCGCGCAAGGTATTGGCGGCGGCGACGCCTTCCTGGGCGGCGGCTTCGACGAGCGATGCGTTAAGGTCGAATCCTCGCGTCTCAACGCCGGCGCGCGCCAGCGCAGCCGCCATCGGACGACCCATGTTGCCCATACCGATGAAAGCCGCGCGCATCATGGCTAGGACAAGGTCGGCATGACGAAACTCGCGCCGGTCCTGACGCCGCCCGGCCAGCGCGATGCAACGGTCTTGGTCTTTGTATAGAAGCGGATCGCGTCCGGCCCGTGTTGGTTGAGATCGCCGAACATCGAGCGCTTCCATCCGCCAAAGGTGTAGTAGGCCAACGGCGTCGGGATCGGCACATTGACGCCGACCATGCCCACTTCGACGCGCGAGGCGAATTCGCGCGCCGCGTCGCCGTCGCGGGTGTAGATCGCGACGCCATTGCCATATTCGTGATCATTGGCCAGCGACAGCGCCTCATCGAAGCCGCGCGCGCGCACGACGCAGAGCACCGGACCGAAGATTTCCTCCTTGTAGATCCGCATCTCCGGCCGCACCTCGTCAAACAGACATCCGCCCATGTAGAACCCGTTCTCATAGCCTTGCATTTTGAAACCGCGTCCGTCGACGCGTAATTTCGCGCCCTCTTGGACGCCAAGCGCGACGTAGTCCTTGACCCGCTCCAGATGCGCGCGGGTGATCAGCGGACCGAAATCGGCTGAAGGATCGGTCGAAGGCCCGACGCGCAGATTTTCGACCCGCGGTTCGAGCCGAGCGACCAGCGCGTCGGCGGTTGCTTCCCCGACCGGCACGGCCACCGAGATCGCCATGCACCGCTCGCCGCCGGAGCCATAGGCGGCGCCGATCAGGGCGTCGACCGCCTGATCCATGTCGGCGTCCGGCATGATCACCATGTGGTTTTTTGCGCCGCCGAAGCACTGCACGCGTTTTCCGTGGGCGGCGCCATGCGCATATACATATTCGGCGACCGGCGTCGAACCGACGAAGCCGATGGCCTTGACGTCAGGGTCTTCCAGCAGCGCGTCGACCGCTTCCTTGTCGCCGTTGACGACATTGAGCACGCCCGGCGGCAGGCCGGCTTCGAGCATCAGTTCGGCCAGAAACAAGGGTGCGCCAGGATCGCGTTCGGAAGGCTTCAGAATAAAGGAATTGCCGCAGGCGATCGCCGGGGCGAATTTCCACATCGGAATCATCACCGGAAAATTGAAAGGGGTAATGCCGGCGACGACGCCGAGCGGCTGGCGCATCGAATAAACGTCGAGGCGGGCCGCCGCGGAATCGGTAAATTCGCCCTTCATCAGATGCGGCACGCCAATACAAAATTCGGCGACTTCGACGCCGCGCTGGATCTCGCCCTGCGCATCGGCGAGCGTCTTGCCGTGCTCGCGCGCGAGAATCGCCGCAAGCCTCTCCTTCTCGCGTCCGACGATATCGACGAATTTCATCAGCACGCGGGCTCTGCGCTGCGGATTGACCGCCGCCCATTCTCGCTGCGCTGCGGCGGCGTCGGCGATCGCCTCACGCACCTCGTCGCGGCTGGCGAGCGGCACGCGCGAGATCGCCGCGCCCGTCATCGGCTCATAGGCGTCAGTAAAACGGCCCGACTTTCCCTTGACTCGGCGACCGCCGATAAAATGCGAAAGCTCTTCCATGTTCGCTCATCTAAGGCGCGTCCGGCCGTTGTCACCTCGCAAGACGAGACCGCGCGCCTATATGTCGGAGAGAGACGGCTTCCACGACGGACACCCGCGATGGGACTGCAGCTCACGAGCGAAAGCAAGAATAGATACGCGCAGGCGCCTCGACAGGCGGACTGGACGATAGATCAGAATTGGGCCTCCTACAGCGACGAGGAGCACGATCGCTGGAACAGGCTGTTCGCCCGCCAGGCGAAGCTCTTGCCCGGCCGGGCCTGCGACGAGTTCCTCGAGGCGAAGCAACAGCTCGAACTGTCGCGCTCCGGCATTCCGGAATTCGCGGATCTGAGCCGCCGATTAGGGGCGATGACCGGTTGGAGCGTCGTTCCGGTGGCCGGGCTGATTCCCGACGACGCCTTCTTCGATCATCTCGCCAATCGGCGCTTTCCCGCCGGCGCATTCATTCGCCCGGAGTCGGAGCTTGAATATCTGCAGGAGCCCGACGTTTTCCATGACGTCTTCGGCCATGTGCCGCTCCTCGCCAATCCGACCTATGCGCGCTTTCTCGAATCCTATGGCAAGGGCGGCCGACGCGCGCTCGCGCGCGGGCAGCTCCACAATCTCGCGCGGCTCTACTGGTACACGATCGAGTTCGGCCTGATCGAGACGGCGAAAGGGCTGCGCATTTTCGGGGCTGGAATCATGTCCTCGCCTTCCGAGACGATCTTTTCGCTGGAAGACTCGTCGCCGAACCGCGTCGCCTTCGAGCTCGAACGCGTCATGCGGACGAATTACATCATCAGCGATTTTCAGCAGACATATTTCGTCATCGAAAGCTTCGAGAAGCTTCTCGCCGACGGTTATCAGGATTTCGGCCCCATCTATGATCGCCTGCGCAACGCTTCTGATTTAGCGGCGCATGAGCTCGCGCCAGCAGACCGCATCATTTCGCGCGGCGATTTCCATTATTTCCGCGCCAAGCGCAGCGCTTAATCCTACAGCAGAATTGGGTGAACAATTGTTTTCCTCACCCTCATGCTGAGGAGGCTCCGCAGGAGCCGTCTCGAAGCACGAGGGTGAAGGAAAACTACGCGAAAACGGGCTTCCTCGTCCTTCGAGACGCTTGCTGCGCACGCTCCTCAGGATGAGGAAGCCCTTCACCGATCGTCCGGTTAACCCTGAGGCCTTGAGTTGGCCACCTGTTGCTCGATGGCGCCGAAAATCGAGCGCCCATCGGCGGCGCGCATCTCTATGCGCACCACATCCCCCGTCGTCAGAAATGGCGTGCGCGGCGCGCCCTCGATGAGCTTCTCGACCACGCGCTGCTCGGCGATGCAGGAGTAGCCATCTCCCCCCTGTGCAATCGGTCTGCCGGGCCCGCCGTCGGCGTCCCGGTTGGAGATGGTGCCGGAGCCGATGATCGTGCCGGCGGAAAGCGCGCGCGTGCGCGCCGCATGCGCGATGAGACGCGGAAAGTCGAAAGTCATATCCTTTCCGGCGTCCGGCCGGCCGAGCGGCGCGCCATTGACGAAGGACAGCAGCGGCAGCGACAGTCGCCCGCCGTCCCAGGCGTCGCCAAGCTCGTCAGGCGTCACGGCGACCGGAGAAAAGGCGGAAGGGGGCTTTGACTGGAAAAAGCCGAAGCCTTTTGAAAGCTCCGGAGGGACCAGCCCGCGCAAGGTCACGTCATTGACCAGCATGACGAGCCTGATGTGCTCGCGCGCCTCCTGTGGCGTCACGCCCATCGGCACATCATCGGTGACGATGGCGACTTCGGCTTCGAGATCGAGATCGTGCTTTTCATCGAGCAAGGGAATGGCGTCACGCGGGCCAAGGAAGACGTCGGAGCCGCCCTGATACATCAGCGGATCGCTCCAAAAACTCTCCGGCATCTCGGCGCCGCGCGACTTGCGGACGAGCGCGACATGATTGACATATGCCGAGCCGTCCGCCCATTGATAGGCGCGCGGCAGCGGCGAGGCGCAATCCTGCTCGCGAAAGGGAAAGCTCTCGCGAAGTCCGCATTCGAGCCGCGCCGCCAGCGCCCGCAGCTCCGGCGCGACGGTTTCCCAGTCTTCGATCGCCGACTGCAGAGTGGGCGCGACGAAGCCGGCCGCAACAGCCCGCGTGAGATCCCGCGAGACGAGGATGAGGGCGCCGTCCCGTCGGCTCTTCAGGGATGCGAGCTTCACGGTCCATTGCCGGTAAAGTTGCGGCGCAAATCCGACCAGCACTCCGCGTAATCTTGCTGCAGGGTTTCAAGCGACATGGCGAAAGAGGTCGGATAGAGCGGCAGTCGGGATTCGAACATGAAGGCGAGAGCGTCGTCGATCTTCACCGGGCTTAGATCGGCCTCAGAGGCCTGCTCGAAAGCTTCCGCGTCCGGGCCATGCGGCAGCATCGCATTGTGCAGCGACATGCCGCCGGGCTCGAAGCCGGACGGCTTCGCGTCGTAGCGTCCGTAAATCAAACCCATGAACTCGCTCATAATGTTCAAATGATACCACGGAGGCCGAAACGTATGTTCCGCGACTTGCCAACGCGGCGGGAAAATCGCGAAATCGACGTTGCCCACGCCGCTTTCGTCTGAAGGAGAGGTCAGCACCGTAAATATCGATGGATCGGGATGATCGAACAGCACGGCGCCGACCGGACAGAATTTTCGCAGATCATATTTATAGGGCGCGTAATTTCCATGCCAGGCGACGACGTCGAGCGGCGAATGGTCGATGTCGCAGCGATAGAAGCGGCCGCCCCATTTGACGCGGAGGCGGCAGGGCGTTTCCTTGTCTTCGAACGCGGCGGTCGGCGAAAAGAAGTCGCGCGGATTGGCGAGTCCATTCGCGCCGATGACGCCGCGATAGGGCAATGTAAATGGCGCGCCGTAGTTTTCACAGACATAGCCGCGAGACGGGCCCGCCGAGAGCTCAACCCGAAATTTCACGCCGCGCGGTATGACGCATATCTCACCGGGAGAGCATTCCATGAGGCCGAACTCGGTGAAGGTGCGCAGGTCGCCGAACTGCGGGACGATCAGCAACTCGCCGTCGGCGTCGTAGAAATAGTCGTCGACCATCGACTGGCCGGCGAGATAGAGATGCGCCGCCATGCCGATTCTCAGGCTGCAATCGCCCGCGGTTACGATGGTGCGCATTCCTTCGATGAAGGAGCCTGCGTCTTCTGGGACGTCGCTCGCGCCCCAGCGCAGCTGCCCGAGCGGCGCGTCAGCCTCGCGGCAGGGCGCGGTCTTCCAGTGGCTCTGCTCGATGTCCCTGGGGTTGCGGACGTGCAGGACGGAAGGTCGTATCCTGTAGAGCCAGGAGCGTTTGTTGAGATGGCTCGGCGCGGTGAATGCCGAGCCGGACAATTGTTCGGCGTAAAGGCCATAAGGGCACCGCTGCGGCGAGTTCTGCCCCATCGGCAACGCGCCGGGCAGAGCTTCGCTCTCGAACTCATTGCCGAAGCCATGCAAATAGCGCGGGGGCGACATGCCTAGCCTACCGCCCGGTTCAAAACGCCGCGGCGGATCTGATCCTCTTCGATCGATTCAAATAGCGCCCGGAAGTTTCCTTCGCCGAAACCTTCATCGCCCTTGCGCTGAATGAATTCGAAGAAGATGGGTCCGATGACCGTCTTGGAGAAAATCTGCAGCAGCAGACGGTGGGCGTCCGTCGTGAGTCCGTCGGCCAGAATGCCGAGTTCCTTAAGACGCTGCGTCGGCTCTCCGTGGCCAGGAAGCCGATGCTCCAGCGCTTCATAATAGGCGTCCGGCGGCGCCGGCATGAAATCGAGCCCGTTATTGCGCATTGCGACAACGGTCTCGTAAATGTCCCGGCACGCGCAGGCGATGTGCTGAATCCCTTCACCCCTGTATGCGTCCAAGAATTCCTCGATCTGACTTTTTTCGTCGGCGCTTTCGTTGATCGGGATACGAATCTTGCCGCAGGGGCTCGTCATGGCGCGAGAGCGCAAGCCCGTCATCTTGCCTTCTATGTCGAAGTAGCGAATTTCACGGAAATTGAAGATGCGCTCATACCATGCCGCGAGCGCGTCCATGCGGCCACGCCGAACATTGTGAGTCAGATGGTCGATATTGGTCAGCCCCACGCCTGGAGGATTAGGATCGCGCTCTCCTATCCACCTAAAGTCGATGTCCCAGATCGAACCCTGATCGCCATAACGGTCGACGAGATAGATGAGCGAACCTCCGACGCCTTCGATGGCGGGAATGTTCAGCTCCATCGGGCCAACGCCGAAGGCGACAGGCTTGGCGCCCAGAGAAATAGCGCGGCGCATCGCTTTTGCGGCGTCGACGACGCGGAAGCCGATGCAGCACACCGACGGGCCGTGCGCCTTCTGGAATTCGGCGGCGAAGCTGTGAGGCTCCGCGTTCAGCACATAATTCACTTCCCCCTGCCGATATAGCGTCACGTCCTTGGAGCGGTGACGCGCGACGGCGACAAAGCCCATCTTCTCGAACAGCGAGGCGAGTTGCGCGGGATCGGGATGCGCGAATTCGACAAATTCGAATCCGTCCGTTCCCATCGGGTTTTCGGCGAGCGTTCCAGCGCCGCCAAGCGTCGAGTCCATGAGCAGGCCCTATATACAGCTTTGGCTGACCTGCTATTTAGATATTGCGTTCCCGATCCGGTTAAAGGCCTATGATCCTTTACGACTATTATCGCTCGTCGGCGGCCTATCGCGTGCGGATCGCCATCGCGCTCAAAGGGCTCGTTGTGGAACGCCGCCGCGTCCATCTCTTGCACGGCGAACAGCGTGATCCCGGCTATCGCGCGAAGAGCCCGCTGGGCATCGTGCCGACCCTCCAACTTGATGACGGTCGACTCATTACCCAGTCGCTGGCGATCATAGACTATCTCGACGCGCTGAAGCCTCAGCCGCCGCTCTTGCCAAAGGACCCCGTCCTGGCGGCGCAGGCGCGGGCGGCGGCGTTGACGATCGCCTGCGAGATTCATCCGCTCGCCAATCTGCGGGTGATAGAGGCGCTGCAAGGGGAATTCGGCGCGAGGGACGATCAGATCGCCGCTTGGCGCAGACGCTGGATCGCAGAGGGTCTGACAGCGGTCGAGGCGCTCATCGCGGCTGGCCCCTTCGCCTTTGGCGCAGCGCCTTCGCTCGCTGACATTTGCCTCGTTCCGCAGGTTTACAACGCGCGACGCTTTGACGTCTCCCTCGACACCTGCCCGCGCATCGTTGCGGTGGAGGCGGCTTGCGCCGCGCACCCCGCTTTCATGGAAGCGCGTCCAGAGGCGCAGCCGGACGCCGAATAGATTTAGGCCGCGAGCGTCAGATCGGCGATCACCGCCCCCAGGAAGCGGCCTGCTTCGCCGCCGGTGACGACGCGGTGATCGAAGGTCAGGCTCAGAGGCAAAATCCGATGCACCGCTGGCGCGCCATCGACAGCGACCACCTCGTCGCGGATCCGCCCGGCCCCAAGAATCGCGACCGTGGGCGGCAACACGATCGGGGCGGCGTAGCGCCCGGCGATCATGCCGAAATTTGAAAGCGTAATGGTCGCGCCGCGCAGCTCCTCGGGCGGAATTCGTCGCGCCGCTGCGTCCTGCCGCAGGCGGTCCAGACCTTTGCGTAAGTCCTGCGCGTCACGATTGCCGACATCCCGCAAGACAGGAACGAACAGGCCCTCTTCCGAGAGGTCCACGGCGACGCCAAGGTCGATCTTCTTCATCACGCGGCGCGCGAAGGCATGAGACTCGAACCAGGCGTTGAGCGCAGGCTCCGCCTTGCAGGCCTGGGCAAGAGCGCGGATCAGACGGATGGTTGTATCTGTCCCGGCGGCCCACGCGTGGATGTCCGCGTCGTCGACGATCGTGGCCGCGGCCACCTCCCCCTGCGCCTGCGCCATATTATGGGCCATGGCGCGGCGCACGCCCCGCAGCGGCTCGGCGGCTTCTGTCTCGCTGAGAATGCGCGCGACGCGCTCGATGTCCTGCGTCGTGATCAGCCCGTCCGCGCCGGAGGGCGTCACCATGGCGAGATCGACGTTCAGCTTTCGCGCGAGGGCCCTTACGGCAGGCGTCGCCCGCACCGCGCCGCCGACGTGGCCGACTGAGATCGGCTGGTCGCGCACGACGCCAGCGCCCTGCTGAACGGCGCCGACCACTGAGCCCGTGTCCTCTCCCGCGCCCTCGAAACCCACCAGCGGCGCGCCGATGCGGATCACGTCACCCGCGGAGGCGAACAGCCGCTCGATGCGGCCTCCCCGAGGCGATGGGATTTCGACGACCGCCTTGGCGGTTTCAACCGCCACGAGCGGCTGATCGACTTTAACGTCCTCGCCGGCGGCGACGCGCCATTCGACGAGTTCGGCCTCCTGCAACCCCTCTCCGAGATCGGGAAGACGAAAGATGTTCATGACGCCTCCATCACTTGCCGAACGCCGTCGACGATGCGGTCCACGCTTGGAATATATTGCTTCTCCAGCTTCGCCAGCGGCACGACCACGTCATAGCCGGTGACCCGCTTGATGGGCGCCAACAGCGAGTAAAGCGCGCGCTCAGCGATTTCGGCGGCGACCTCGGCGCCAAAGCCCGCCGTGCGCGGCGCCTCGTGAACGATGACGCAGCGTCCGGTCTTTTCGACGGAACGCAGGATCGTTTCCACATCGAGAGGTTTCAAGGTCGCGACGTCGATCACTTCAATCATCACGCCCTCTTCTTCGAGCTTTTCAGCGGCGGCGAGCGTTTCGGGCACCATCGCGCCCCAGGTGACGACCGTCGCGTCGGCGCCTTCCCGCAGGATGAAGCAGGCGTCGAGCGGCAATTCCACGCCGTCATCCTCGACCTCTTGGCGGAAGAGACGATAGAGGCGCGTGGGCTCGAGAAAGATCACCGGATCGGGATCGCGCACCGACGCCAGAAGTAGCCCGTAGGCTCGGGCGGGGGATGAGGGCGCGACGACGCGGAGCCCCGGCATGTGGGCGAACATCGCCTCCGGACTTTCCGAGTGATGCTCGGGCGCATGGATGCCGGCGCCGCAAGGCGAGCGGAGCACCATTGGACAGGTCAGCCGCCCCCGCGTGCGGTTGCGCATACGAGACGCGTGATTGATGATTTGGTCGATCGCCGGATAGATGAACCCGGAAAACTGAATTTCGGCGACCGGCTTCAGCCCCATCGCCGCCATGCCGACCGCAACGCCGGCGATGCCGCCTTCGGCCAAGGGCGTGTCGATGACGCGCTCGCGGCCGAACCGCGCCTGCAGGCCGTTGGTGGCGCGAAACACGCCGCCATTGACGCCGATGTCCTCGCCAAGCAGGAGGACGTCCTTGTCTTCGCTCATTGCGCGCGCGAGCGCGAGATTGACCGCTTCGACAAGAGTGATTTCAGCCATGACCGTTTCCGTTGCCATTTGCGCTGCGCTGGGCAAATCGGCGCGCTTCTTCGCGTTGCCACTGCAGGGTATCCGGGAGCTTTGCGTAGAGATGCTCGAACATGGCGTCGGAGTTCAGCGGCGAGGCGTGCAAGTAGGCTGCAACCTCGCGATCGACCTCTTCCGCACACTCCTTGTGCAGCTCCGCCTCTTGCTCTTTCGACCAGGCGCCTTCGCTCACAAGGTAAGCGCGCAGCCGAGCGATCGGCTCGCGCGTCCACTGCGCGCGCACGACTTCTGGATCGCGATAGCGCGATGCGTCGTCGGCGGTGGTGTGATCGCCGAGCCTATAGGTGAGCGCTTCAATGAGCGTCGGTCCGCCGCCCGATCGCGCCTTGTCGATCGCCCGTCGCACGACTTCATGCACCGCAATGACGTCATTGCCGTCGACCTGACGCCCCTCGACGCCGGCGGCGACGCCCTTTTGCGCGAGAGTCTCCGCCGCGCTCTCAAGTTCCCGCGGCGTCGATATCGCCCAGCCATTATTGTTGATGATGAACACGACAGGCGTTTTCCAGACTCCGGCCATGTTCAACGCTTCGTAAAAGGCGCCGTTGGAGGTGCCGCCGTCGCCGATGAACGTGACGACGACGCGATCCTCCTTCCGCGCCATCAACGCGTAAGCCGCGCCGACCGCCTGCGGGGCCTGCGTGGCGACGGGGACGCAGTTTGGGAAGTCGCTTCGCGCATTCTTGAAATCGCTGCCGCGCTCGTCGCCGCCCCAATAGAGCAGACATTCGGACATCGCCATGCCGCGATAGAATTGCGCCGCATGATCTCGATAGGACGGCACGAGCACGTCGCGTTCGTCCATCGCCGCGGCCGCCCCGACGCCGATCGCTTCCTGGCCGAGCGCCGACGCGAACGTGCCCAGCTGCCCGGTGCGTTGAAGACTGATCGCCTTGTTGTCGAAGATTCTGGTTCGCGTCATCGCGCGATAGAATCGGACCAGTCGCTCGATATCTTTCGCCGAATTGCTGGCCGCCTTGCTGATCTCGCCGCTCGGCGACAACAGCTGAACAAGATCCATATGGAGATCGAAGCCCATCTCAATGTTTCCCATCGCCCCGCTCCTGATGAGCGAAGTAGCGCGGCGATACGCGAGGTCACGGCTCTGCGACATTTTTTTTGGCGATTTCCCGGCGCCGCAGCGCAGGAAAAGGGGCTCAGCTGCGGGCTTGACTGTATGGCCGATTGTCCAATTTACCGATCATGCCCGCCAAATCGGAAATCGATCCTTTCTCATTTCGAGACGAATTTGGCCCCGCGAAGATCGTCCACATCTGGTCGCCTTCGGTCGAACTGCGCGCCGTCGTCGTCATCGACAATGTCGCCGCAGGTCCCGCCATCGGCGGCACACGTATGGCGCCGGACGTCAGCGTCACGGAGTGCTTCCGACTCGCTCGGGCGATGACTTTGAAGAACGCGGCCTGCGGATTGCCGCATGGCGGCGCAAAATCCGTGATTTTCGGCGATCCCGATATGGCGCCGGCCGACAAAGAACGGCTCATTCGCGTGTTCGCCAAATCCATTGAGCAGCTCGTCGACTATATTCCCGGACCCGACATGGGCACGGACGAGACGGCGATGGCCTGGGTGCATGACGAAATCGGCCGCTCGGTCGGTCTCCCGGCGGAGATTGGCGGCATTCCTCTCGATGAAATCGGAGCCACGGGTTTTGGCGTGATGATCGCTGCCTGCGCAGCCGCGCCCTTCGCCGATGTTTCACTAGGCGGAGCGCGCATCGTCGTGCAGGGGTTTGGCGCCGTGGGCATACACGCTGCGCGGTTTCTGGCGAGCAAAGGCGCGCGAATGGTCGGCGTATCCGACAGCCGCGGCGCGGTGGCTGACGAGGATGGGCTCGATATCGAGGCGCTCGCCGCGTTGAAGCGCCAGGGCAAGAGCGTCGGCGATCTGGAGCGCGCGCGCGCCATCGACCCCGAGTCGCTCATCGCCTTGCCTTGCGAGATCTTCATCCCGGCTGCGCGCCCCGACGTGCTGCGCGCGGACAATGTTGACATGCTCGACTGTAAATTGGTGGTGCAGGGCGCGAATATTCCCGCCACCGTCGAGGCGGAACGCATGATGTTCGCGCGGGGAATCGTCAGCGTCCCGGATTTCATCGCCAACGCCGGCGGCGTGATCTGCGCGAGCATTGAATATAGCGGCGGCGGCGAAGCGGCGGCCTTCGCGGCGATAGAGGAAAAAATCGGGCGCAACACGCGGCTCTCGCTGGAGCGGTCGCGCGCCGAGAGCGTCTCTCCTGTCAACGCCGCGATGGAACTTTCGACCGACCGGCTGCGCAAGATCATGCAACTGAGGCGCTGGGGCTAGGCCGGACGCTCGATCGCCATCGCGGTCGCTTCTCCGCCGCCGATGCAGAGCGCCGCCACGCCCCTTTTTAGGCCTTTAGCTTCCAGAGCGGCGAGAAGCGTGACGATGATCCGTGCGCCCGACGCGCCGATCGGATGGCCGAGCGCGCAGGCGCCGCCACGGACATTGACCTTCTCATGCGGCAAGTCCAGTTCGCGCATCGCCGCCATGGCGACGACGGCGAATGCTTCATTGATCTCGAAGAGGTCGACGTCGTTCGCCGCCCAGCCCACCCGGTCCAGGAGTTTGCGGATCGCTTCGATCGGCATGACGGAAAAGCGGCTCGGCGCGCCTGCGACCGTGACATAGCCACGAATGACGGCGAGCGGCGTCGCGCCGGCGCGCTCGGCCTCGTCGACGCGCATCAGCGCGAGCGCCGCCGCGCCGTCGGATATCGCGCTGGCGTTGGCGGCGGTGATCGTGCCGTCCTCCCTGAAGGCCGGTTTCAGCCGGGCGATATCCTGCGCCTTGGCCTTGCCGGGCAGCTCGTCGCTGGCGATGGCGCGCGCGTTGCCGCCTTTTCCCAGGGTTATTGGCGCGATCTCCTGCGCGAAAGAGTCGTCGCTCGTTGCGCGTTGCGCGCGCGCCAGCGACGTCGACGCATATTGGTCCTGCATCTCGCGGGTAAATTGATACTCCGTCGCGCAATCCTCCGCGAAGGAGCCCATCAGCCGACCCTTTTCGTAGGCGTCCTCCAGACCGTCCAGAAACATGTGATCGAGGACCTTGCGGTGTCCCATTCGATAACCGGTGCGCGCGCGATCGAGCAGATAAGGCGCGTTGCTCATGCTCTCCATGCCGCCAGCGACCGCGATCCGCGCGCCTCCAACGGCGAGCTGGTCGCTCGCGAGCATCACCGCCTTCATTCCAGAGCCGCACATCTTGTTGATGGTGACGGCGCCCGTCGTCTCCGGCAACCCGGCGCCGAGCGCCGCCTGCCGCGCCGGGGCCTGGCCAAGGCCTGCCGAAAGCACGCAGCCCATGACGACTTCGTCGATGTCGTTCGGCGCCAGGCCGGCGCGGGTCACCGCCGCCTCGATGGCGTGCGCGCCGAGCTGCGGCGCCGAAACGTCCTTCAATTCTCCCAGAAACGCGCCGATCGGGGTGCGCGCGGCGCCGACGATGGCGACCGGTGCGGCAGCGCTCATGACAATCTCCTCATCGGCTGGCGAGCTAACCCCTCCAAGCGGAATATGGGGTCGAATCCCAACTTTTGAACGCCGGCAGCGGCGTGTCGTCCCCGGCGAGAATGTTTTCGACGATTTTGTCGCTCACCACGTCGAGCCGGTCCGGAGACCATCTCGGGCGCCGGTCCTTGTCGATGATCGCGGCGCGGATGCCTTCATAAAGATCATGGGTCGACAGCATACGGCACGCCGCCTTGAATTCGTTCGTGAGGCACGTCTCGACGTCAGGCGCTCCCGCGGCGCGCAGCAGCAATGCGCGCGTCACTTTCAGCGCCGTCGGCGACTTCGCGCCGATGTCCTCCGCCGCACGCAACGAGAATTCCGACCCTTCACGCTCGAAGGCGGCGACCACGTCTGCGACGTTCTCATGCGCCGTCGCTGCAGCGAGCAACGGCCTGTGCAGCGAGAGTCGGCCGCTCCCTGGGTGGCGGGCGAGGCGCCGCAAGGCAACATCGACGTCTTCGGCGGCTCCTATCGTCGCCAGCGTGTCGATCAGCGGCGAAATGTCCTCCGCATGAATTAGAACATCCGCAAGACCGGCCTCTATCGCGTCCGCCGCCGCCACCGACGTCGCCGAAAGCGCCAGATAGGCGCCGATTTCGCGCGCTCTCGAAAGAAGCCAGGTCGCGCCAACGTCAGGAAGGAATCCAATGCCGACCTCCGGCATCGCGACGCGGCTTCGCTCCGTGACCACTCGCCGGTTGCCATGCGCAGATATGCCCACGCCGCCGCCCATCACGACGCCATCCATGATCACGACATAGGGTTTGGGAAAGGAGGCGATGCGGGCGTTCAGCGCATATTCCTCGCGCCAAAAGTCGGCGAAAAGCCGCTTTTGCGAGCGCTCCAGTTCGTAAAGAATCCTCACATCGCCGCCAGCGCACAGACCGCGATCGCCGGCCCCTGTGACGAGCACGGCGCTGACGCTTGGGTCGCTCCCGAAGTCGTCAAGCGCGCGCCGGAACTCGCGCACCATCGGCAGCGTCAGCGTGTTGAGCGCCTGTGGTCTGTTGAGGAGGATACGTCCGAGACGGCCCTCTCGCGAAGCGACGAGATCCATAAGCTCACTTCAATAACGAGCGCGCGATGATGACGCGCATGATTTCATTCGTGCCTTCGAGAATTTGATGGACGCGAAGGTCGCGAACAATCTTCTCGACGCCATATTCGCTAAGATATCCGTAGCCGCCATGCAATTGCAGCGCCTCATTGGCCACCACGAAGCCCGCGTCGGTCACGACGCGCTTGGCCATGGCGCATAGCGTCGTGGCGTCTGGCGCCTTGACGTCAAGCGCCGCCGCCGCGCGCCAAAGGAATATGCGCGAGACTTCAAGCTGCGTGGCCATATCCGCGAGCCGGAACTGCAGCGCCTGGAACTCGTCGAGCGCGCGTCCGAACGCCTTGCGGCTCGCCATGTAGCGCAGACTATGGTCGAAGGCCGATTGCGCCCCGCCAAGCGAACAGGCGGCGATGTTGAGCCGCCCACCATCGAGCGCGGCCATGGCGATCTTGAATCCGTCGCCCTCGCGTCCGATGAGATTTTCGGCCGGCACGCGGCAGTCGTCGAAGATGACGGCGCGCGTCGGCTGGGCGTTCCAGCCCATTTTTCGCTCGAGCGCGCCAAAACTGAGGCCTGGCGCGCCACCCTCGACGACGAAGGCCGAAATGCCTTGCGGCCCCGACTCGCCGGTACGCGCCATGACCACATAGAGATGGTCGGCGCCGCCCGCGCCGGCGCCCGAGATAAACTGCTTCGCGCCATTCAAGACGTAGTGATCGCCGCTGCGCCGCGCCTGCGTGCGTAGCGCCGCAGCGTCCGAACCGCTGCCCGATTCCGTCAGGCAGTAGCTCGAGAGAACCTCCATCGTGGCGAGCTTTGGCAGCCATGCATCGATCTGGCGTTCGGTTCCGAAAGCGTCGATCAGGCCCGCGCACATATTGTGAATCGAGAGATAAGCGGCGATCGTCGGACAGCCCATTGCGAGCGCCTCGAAGATCAGCACACCGTCAAAGCGCGTCAGCCCCGTGCCGCCGGAAGCCTCTCGCACAAAGATCGCCGCCATGCCGAGCGCCGCCGCCTCGCGCAGCGTGTCTGTCGGAAACACATGCTCGCGGTCCCAGTCGAGAGCAAAGGGCGCAAGGCGATCGCGTCCGAAGTCTCGCGCCAATTCACGAATGGCTTGCTGCTCGGCGCTCAATTCGAAATAGGACGACATTCGGCCATTCACCGCAATTGTTGACGTTAATCTGTCGCGTCGAAGCTTTTTGGCAAGTCAGCGACGCAAGGGGCTTCAGTCGGATCGCCGCATCTGGCGGCATAGGCTTGCGCCACACGGCTCGCCGGCACGCGCTTCAACTCGCGGCAGGCGAAAGCTCCGGCCTCCAAGAGTCGATCGAGCGACACGCCGGTTTCAACGTCCATTCGCTCAAGCATATAGACGACGTCCTCGGTCGCTACATTTCCGGCGGCGCCGGGCGCAAAAGGACATCCGCCAAGGCCGGCGACCGAACTGTCGACAACGCTGACGCCGACTTCGAGGCACGCGAAAATATTGGCGAGCGCCTGTCCGTAGGTGTCGTGAAAATGCACCGCGATTTTGTCGAGCGGCGCGACGCGCGCCACTCTTTCGACCATTCGGCGGGCGGGCAGCGGCGCGCCCACGCCGATCGTATCGCCGAGCGAGACCTCGAAGCAGCCCATTTCCAGAAGAGCGGAGGCGACCGACGCCACTCGACCGCTATCGACCTCTCCTTCGTACGGACAGCCTAAGACGCAGGAAATGTAGCCACGGGCCATGACGCCGTATCGCCGGGCTTCCGCGACGACTTTGGCATATCGCGTGAGACTTTCCTCGATCGAGCAATTGATATTGCGCTTTGAAAACGTCTCCGACGCCGCAGCGAACACAGCGATCTCGTCCGCCCCGGCCGCAAGCGCCGCCGCGAGTCCGCGCAGGTTTGGAACCAGCACGCTCAGCCGCAGATTTTGCCTTGGCGCAAGCGCAAGAGTCTCATCCGTGTGCGCCATCTGCGGCACGGCCGTAGGGGAGACGAAACTTCCGGCTTCGATGCGCGATAGGCCCGCGGCCGCAAGACGGCTGATGAGTTCGGCCCGGGTCTGCGGCGACAACGTCACCGTCTCGTTCTGCAGGCCGTCGCGAGGGCCGACCTCCACGATGCTGATGCGCGCAGGAAAGCTCACTCCTCGTCCTTTCGCAGGATCGTGACGAGTTCGGCGCCTTCGATCGCCATGTCCCCCACTTCGCAGGCGACGCTTTTGACGACGCCATCGCGCGGCGCGGCCATGGCAATCTCCATTTTCATCGCCTCCAAGACGACGAGCGTCTCGCCTTTGCTGACGGCGTCGCCCGGCTTCACCGCAACTCGCGTGACGGTCGCCGGCATCGGGGCCAGCACTTGCTCGTTCGATGGTCCTTCACTTTGCGAGGAGGTTGCCGCTTTCGCCCAGTGGATCACATAGTTTTTCCCGCGCAGAATGACGACAAGGCCATGATCCAAAGCGACTGTTGAGACTTCGTGCTTAACGCCGTCCACAAGCAACGAGAGGCGACCTGCGACAGTTTGAACGCCAACTTCCGTGACCGCGTCGCCAAAATTCAGCAGGAAGCCGCCGTCCTGCGGACGCATGATGTGTGCAACAAGCGTCCGGCCCGCATGCGTCACCCTGAGTTCATGATCAGCGCGCTCGTAGAGCCGCCACGCGTCCGTTCCGGCCCAGGGCGACCAATCGTCGCCGAGCGATCTACTCGCTTCAAGCGCGGAGCGCCGAGAGTCGGCCAGGAAAACCGCTGCCGCCGCCGCAAGAAGGACGCGGTCGCAATCCGTGCTCGGAACCGCGGCGCACGTCAGCATAGCGATATTGCTCCCGACATATTCCGTGTCGTAATCGCCGGCCGCCATCGCGTCGCTTTTGGAGATGGCCCGCAGCAGATCGAGATTTGTGGCGACGCCAACGATCTCGACCGCGTCTAGTCCCCCCTGCAGGCGACGCAACGCCTGCTCGCGATTTTCGCCGAAGACGATGAGTTTCGCCAACAGCGAATCATAATAGGGCGTGACGCGATCCCCGGCGCGCACGCCTGAGTCGATGCGCAAGAAAGGCGTTTCCCGCGGCGCACGAAAATGGGCGATCTCGCCAACCGAAGGCATGAACCCGCGCGCAGGATCTTCCGCGCAGATCCGCGCTTCAATTGCGCAGCCGCTCATCCTCAGGTCGCTCTGCGTCAAGGGAAGCGGCGCGCCACAGGCGACGCGCAACTGCCATTCGACGAGATCCTGCTTCGAGACCATCTCGGTGACAGGATGTTCGACCTGCAGCCGCGTGTTCATCTCGAGAAAATAGAAGTGGTCTTCTCCGACGAGAAATTCGACCGTGCCTGCGCCGGTGTAGCCAGCGGCGCGGGCGGCGCGGATCGCCGCGTCGCTCATCCGCGCACGTAACGAGGGCGTTAGACCGGGCGCGGGCGTTTCTTCAATGATCTTTTGGTGGCGGCGCTGCATCGAACAGTCGCGCTCAAGAAAAGATACGACGTTGCCATGGGAGTCCGCGAAAATCTGGATTTCGACGTGCTTATAGCCCGAGAAATATTTCTCGATGAACAGCGTGTCATCGCCGAAGGCGGCGCCCGCTTCACGCCGCGCGCTTTCGATCGCCGACGACAATTCTTCCGGCGCGCGCACAATGCGCATGCCCCTGCCGCCGCCGCCGGCGGACGCCTTCACGAGCACTGGAAGGCCGATGGCGCGCGCCGCTTCGCACAATTCAGCGTCGTCGCCCCCGGACGACCCCGGCGCCACAGGCACCCCTGCCCGCACCATCGCGGCCTTGGCCTCGCTCTTGGAGCCAAGCAGCCGCATCGCGTGGGGCGGAGGCCCGACAAAGATCAACCCATTGGCCAGGCAGGCTTCGGCGAAGTCCGCATTCTCGGCCAGGAAACCATAGCCCGGATGTACGGCGTCCGACCCGGAACGATGCGCAATTTCGATGATCTTCCCGATCGACAGATAACTGTCGCGCGCCGGCGCGGGTCCGAGAAGATAGGCTTCATCGGCCAGTTCGACATGCAACGCATGTGCGTCGACTTCGGAATAAACGGCGACGGACGCGACGCCCAGCCTTTTCGCGGTACGTATGATTCGGCAAGCGATCTCGCCGCGATTCGCGATGAGGAGCTTACGCATCATCTCAATCGGCCGCGATCCAGTGCGGCGCTCTTTTTTCAAGAAAGGCTGAGAGACCTTCCTGCGCCTCCGCGCTCGATCGTCTTGCGGCGAGACGATGCGCGGCCTCGCGCAAGAGTTCCGCGTCGACGCCGTGGCCATAGCATTCCGCAAAGAAGCTCTTGACGTCCGCCTGCGCGCCGGGCGCGCCGCGCAGCAAGTCCGCGACGATCGCCGCATGCGCCAAATTGACCTCCAACCTTGGCGCCACACGATGGACGAGACCCAATTTCTGCGCCTCGGCGGCGGAAAAGCGCTCCGCTGTCAAAGCATATCGGCGCAGCTGCCGCAGGCCTATGGCCCGGATGAGAAAGGGCGCGACGATCGCCGGAAGCAAGCCCAGCCGCACCTCATTGAGCGAGAATGACGCGTCGTCGGCGGCCACGACGATGTCGCAACACGCAAGCAGACCGACGCCTCCGCCGACGACGACGCCCTTGGCCAAGGCGATCGTCGGCTTTGACACCGTGTCCAAAACCCGCAGCATTCGGGCGAGCGCCAGGGCGTCCTGTTCATTGGCGCTCGATGAACGCTGCACGACGCGGATCATCGAGCCGATGTCGCCGCCGGCGCAAAAATAGTCTCCCGCGCCCTCAAGCGTAATGATGCGGACGTCCGCGCGCGCATCCAATTCTTCGAGCGCATTCTTCAGAAGGCCAATAAGCTCATAGTCGAGCGCATTGCGCTTGTCTGGACGGTTCAGCGTCAAAGTCGCGACGCCGTTCGCGTCAATCGATTGCAGCAAAGTCGTCATTGCACATGACTCACATGCGAAATAAGCCAAAGCGCGTTTCTTCGATCGGCGCCTTCAGCGCGAAGGATAACGCCAAAGCGACAATCCGTCTCGTGTCGCGCGGGTCGATAACGCCGTCGTCCCAAAGTCGGGCGCTGGAATAGAGCGGCAGGCTCTGCCGCTCATATTGCTCGCGAATCGGGCGCGCGAAATCCTCTTCCTCTTCTTCCGAGAAAGCCTTGTGCTGTTTCTCCATGGCCTCGCGTTTGACGCGGGTCAACACGCTCGCGGCCTGTTCCCCGCCCATGACGCCGATGCGCGCGCCGGGCCATATCCATAGAAAGCGCGGAGAGTAGGCGCGTCCGCACATGGCGTAATTGCCGGCGCCAAAACTGCCGCCGACGATGATCGAGAGCTTCGGCACCGCGGCCGTCGCCACCGCCGTCACCATCTTCGCCCCTTCCTTGGCGACGCCGGCGCTTTCATACTTCGCCCCGACCATGAAGCCCGTCGTATTGTGCAAAAACAGCAGGGGTATTTTTCGTCGCGCGCAAAGCTCGATGAAATGCGCGCCCTTTTGCGCGCTCTCGGGAAACAAGACGCCGTTATTGGCCACGATCCCGACGGGATAGCCATGGATGTGCGCGAAACCTGTCACAAGCGTCGGACCATACAGCTTGCGGAATTCTTCGAATTCGCTCGCGTCGACGAGGCGCGCAATCACCTCGCGTATGTCGAACTGCTTTCGTGGGTCCTGCGGCAACAGACCGTAGATCTCAGCGGGGTCGTAGTAGGGATCCGCAGGCTTTCTCACCGGAACGGTGACGGCGCCGGAAGGCCCGAGATTGCCGACGATATCCCGCGCGATCTGCAGCGCATGCGCGTCATTCTCAGCGCAATGATCGGCGACGCCAGAACGGCGGCAGTGAACGTCGGCGCCGCCAAGCTCCTCGGCGGTCACAACTTCGCCCGTCGCCGCTTTGACGAGAGGCGGACCCGCCAGAAATATCGCGCCTTCGTTGCGCACGATAATCGTTTCATCGCTCATCGCCGGAACATAAGCGCCGCCGGCGGTACACGAACCCATGACGACGGCGATCTGCGCAATGCCGCGCGAAGACATCGTGGCCTGATTGTAAAAAATCCGGCCGAAATGATCGCGGTCGGGAAACACATCCTCCTGGCTCGTCAGATTGGCGCCGCCTGAATCGACGAGATAGAGACAGGGCAAGTTGTTCTGCGCGGCGATCTCTTGCGCGCGCAGATGCTTCTTTACAGTTAAGGGGAAGTAGACACCGCCTTTGACCGTCGCGTCATTGGCCACGATCATACATTCGCGGCCGCGCACCCGCCCGACGCCAGCGATGACTCCCGCCGCCGCGACACGCCCGTCATACATGCCGTGGGCCGCAAATGGCGCAATTTCGAGAAAGGGCGAAAAGGGATCGACAAGCGCGTCAATGCGCTGACGCGCGAGCATTTTGCCGCGGGCGAGATGCCGCTTACACGCCTGCTCGCCGCCACCTGCTCGAATATCCGCCGCAATCCGCCTCAACTCGGCGACGCGATCGGTCATCACTTGGTGATTGTTGGCGAAATCGGCGTCTTTTGGATGAACAAGGCTATCGAGGCGGGGCATATCGTAAATCCAAAATCAGGCTGTCTCCTGAAAGAGTTCGCGCCCGATCAGCATGCGGCGAATTTCGCTTGTTCCCGCGCCGATCTCGTAAAGCTTGGCGTCGCGCAACAATCTGCCCGTCGGATATTCGTTCATATAACCGTTGCCGCCGAGGCACTGAATGGATTCGAGCGCCATCCATGTCGCTCGTTCAGCGGCGAAAAGGATCGCGCTCGCCGCATCCTTTCTGGTCACGCGGCCGCGATCGCTTGCCTTCGCGACCGCATAGACATATGCGCGCGTCGCCATGACCGCCGTGTACATGTCGGCGAGCTTGCCCTGCATGAGTTCGAACTCGCCGATCGGCTGCCCAAATTGCTTGCGTTCGTGCACATAGGGAAGCACGACATCCATGCAGGCCTGCATGATTCCAAGCGGACCGCCGGCGAGCACGGCGCGCTCGTAATCCAGGCCGCTCATCAGCACATTGACTCCCCGCTCGGGAAGGCCGAGCACGTTTTCTTCGGGAACCTCGCAGTCCTGGAATACGAGTTCGCATGTATTGGAGCCGCGCATGCCGAGCTTGTCGAGCTTCGCGCTTGATGAAAATCCGGGAAAGACGCGCTCGACGATAAAGGCCGTTATGCCATGCGAGCCGGCGCCTGGATCCGTTTTGGCGTAGACGATCACGACATCGGCGTCGGGACCGTTCGTCACCCACATCTTGCTGCCGTTCAGAACATAGCGATCGCCGCGCTTCACCGCGCTTAGCTTCATGTCCGTGACGTCGGAGCCGGCGCCAGGCTCCGACATCGCGAGCGCCCCGACGTTTTGTCCCGAGACGAGGTTGGGCAGGTATCGCCGCTTTTGTTCGTCCGAGCCGTTACGATGGATCTGATTCACGCAGAGATTGGAGTGCGCGCCATAGGACAGTCCGACCGACGCTGAGGCGCGGCTGATTTCCTCCATCGCCAGCACATGTTCCAGATAACCCATGCCCGCGCCGCCATACTGCTCATGCACGGTCAGACCCAGCGCGCCGAGCGCGCCGAGCTTGGGCCAAAGATCCGGCGGAAAAGCGTTTTGCGCATCGATCTGCTGCGCCCGCGGCGCAATTTCCGCCGTCGCGAAGGCTTCGGTCGCGCTGCGCACGCGGTCGGCGACGTCGCCGAGATCAAAGTCGAAAGTAGGCGTCCAGTGGCGCATGCGCATCCTCCGACGGCGCACCAAGATAGAGCCTATATTTCTCGGATCAGCGAAGTTTCAAGTTGCGTCCTGCTTGCGCGACTCTGTTTGCGCAAGTCGCGCGCCTGGCTATCGGACGACGCCGGGCTGGGCGTCGAGCACCTGCTGGTCGACGACGGGGGCGAAACGGCTGAAGTTCGCCTCGAACATTCCGATCAGCTTTTTAGCCATCTGGTCAAAATCTTCGCGCGAGGCCCACGTCTGGACAGGATCCAGCATTTTTGAGTCGACGCCGAGCGCGGACGTCGGCACGCACAGACCAAAGGAGGGATCCGTGCGGAAGTCGGCTTGCGTAAGGGACCCGTCGAGAGCGCCCTGAAGCAAAGCGCGCGTCGCCGCGATCGGCATTCGACGTCCGATCCCATAGGGTCCGCCCGACCAACCGGTGTTCACCAGCCAGCAGTTCGCTTCGCTGGAACAGATGAACTCGCGCAGCAGATCGGCGTATTCCGTCGGCCGGCGTGGCATGAAGGGCGCGCCAAAGCAGGCGGAGAACGTCGCCTGGGGCTCTTTGACGCCGCGCTCGGTCCCCGCGACTTTGGCGGTGTAGCCGGACAGAAAGTGATACATCGCCTGGGCGGGCGTGAGACGCGCAATCGGTGGCAGCACGCCAAAGGCGTCGCACGTCAGCATCACGATGTTCCGTGGATGGCTCGCGCGACGGGTCTTCGAAGCATTAGAGATGAAGTCGAGCGGATAGGCGATCCGCGTGTTTTCAGTTTTCGAATCGTCGTCGAAGTCGAACCGCCCCGCGCGGGGATCGTATGCCACGTTCTCCAGAATCGCGCCGCGGCGGTGAGACGCGGCGTAAATGTCGGGCTCAGAATGCTGCGCAAGCCGGATCGCCTTGGCGTAGCAGCCGCCTTCAAAGTTGAAGAGGCCATTCGCGTCCCAGCCATGCTCGTCGTCGCCAATCAGGCTGCGCGTCGGATCGGCGGAAAGCGTCGTCTTGCCTGTGCCAGACAGACCGAAAAACACCGCCGATCCGCCCTCGCCGTCATTGACGGCGCAATGCATCGGCAACACGCCTTTCGCGGGCAAAATGTAGTTGAGATAGGTGAAGATCGATTTCTTGATCTCTCCCGCATATTGGGTGCCGCCGATGAGCACGACGCCTCGTGAGAAATCGATGGCGATCACTGTCGAGGAGCGACACCCGTGCCGCAATGGATCGGCCCGGAAGGAGGGCAGATCGAGAACCGTCAACTGCGGCTCAAAACTCCTCGCGCGCTCAACCGGGGTAAAAAGGTGCCGCGCAAAGAGCGAATGCCAAGCGTATTCTGTCAAAACGCGAATATTTGACCGATGCGCTGGCGCGGCGCAGGCATAGAGATCCTGAGCGTAGAGCGTCATGCGACGCGCGTGCGTCAGCATGTCCTGATGCAGCCGGGCAAATTGCTCTGGCTTCATCGAGAGATTGTTGTCCCACCAGATCGTCGGTTCAGTCAGTGCGTCGCAGACGATAAACTTATCGTTCGGTGATCGCCCCGTGTGGGCGCCGGTTTCCACGACCAGTCCACCCGTCGAGGCTGCGACCCCCTCCCCGCGTCGGATCGCTTCGTCGTAGAGTTCGCTCGTCTCGCAATTCCGACGCGCCTCTGTGAGGAGGTCTGTATCTTCGACCGCCGAACCTCCGACGTCGTCCGCCCGCCACATCGCCGTGTTCGCCATCCCGAGATCTTCCTCTCCGGCTCGCTCACATGCGACGCGAACTGCGTTGGACGCGCCAGTTAAGCGCAAGCACTTTCAGGAAATAAAGCGTAGATCATTCAAATCAAGCCGCCGTAGACGTTCCGCTGAACGGCTGCGAACAGCGACGCCCAAGGCCCTTTTTCGCGATTGGAACAACGATGACGCCGGGGGGTTAAGGCGAGGCTCGAACTATTTCGAGGATGGAGGCAAGAATGGCGACGCCAGAACTGGAGCGCATCCGACAATCGGATCGCCCGATCAGCGAGACTGCCGCGGTCATGGGCGACAAAGCAATGGCGGCGGCCGACAGAGTCGGGCAACGCATCAATCAGACCATGGAGCAAGCCGGATCGGCGATGTCGACGGTGCAGGAAAAGGGCAGCGAAGTCGCCGGACGCGCCGGCGATGTGATCGGCAATTTCCGGCAGGCCATAGAGAAGTCGGCGCGCAGTCAGCCAACGACGACTGTGCTTATGGCCGTGGCCGCGGGATTTATGCTGGGCGCGATGTGGAACTCGGGCAGCAGCTATCCGCGCGACTAAGGTTTGGCGGATGAAGAATGGCCGGCGCATGCGCGTCGGCCATATTCAGGCTCGATCCGATGCGCCCGGGATTCGCTGCGCGGCAGGCGGTAAGGCGCTGGGCCAGTCATCGGTTTGAAGCGCCGGCAGGGCGTCGAGTTCCTTCCTTGACATTTTGATGTGCGCAACGCCGTCCGTGAACTCTATGCACGCCGGATCAACGGCGCGTAGCGTTTCACCGACGCCGCCCAATTCATATTCGGCGATGACCACATAGGCGAGGCCGCGCTGATCGCGTTTCAGCATCAAATCAACGACGACGCCGAGTTTTTCGCCGCTCGCGTCTATGACGCTAGCGCCAACGGCCGCCGAGGCGGAAAAGAGCGTGGGCGTGCCGCCCGCCTGGCTCTTGCGCACGGCCTTGATGCTTCCGTCCTCATGCCTTGCCTGCCTGCCCAACCACCGCCAGACGCCAATCAGATTGACCGCCGTGAGAAAAAGGTTGGTGAGCAGCAGATTGCGCTGATGGGAGTAGGTCGCCGCCAAGCTCCAAGCGACGGAGCCGACTGTAAACACGACGAAGCCCCATCCGGTGGTGCGCGCCCCGGCATTGGCGGCCGTCATCATCGCGGCGATCATTGTTGCGGCCGGAGCGATCCAACCTAACGCCCATTCCCACATAAGTGACCGCCAGTAGACCCGCGCCCGCCGCCGTTTGTAAGGCCTGCCTTAAACGCGCCGTTAGAGACGCTGTTCCGACAGATGTAATGACCGTGTCGGAGATCGCGGCGCCCGCGGCCACTGGCCGGCCTTCAAACCTGTCCAACTGTTCATGTTGTCGGAACAAAGTTGCTGAACCCGAGTTTGTTCAGGGAGACCGAAAAGCAAAGAAAACGGCAAGGCTTGAGGTGGGGCATGATGTCAGTTCCAAGTCATCTTTTTTGTTTCTCCCATCTTCGTTGGAACTTCGTTTATCAGCGACCACAGCATCTTTTGAGTCGAGCAGCCAGAAATCTCGGCGTGTTTTACGTCGAAGAGCCGATCTTTTCTAAAGATGGCGGGGGCGTAAACATCCAAAGGGATGAAGCCTGCGGCGTCGTTGTCGTCACGCCTGTTCTTTCAGAAGGCCTCTCGCCGGACGAAATCACTAACGCGCAACATCGAGTCGTCAACGAGTTGCTCGCTGATGTACGGCCGTCGCGATGGGTTAGCTGGTACTATACGCCCATGGCGCTCCAGTTTACTCGCCATCTGACTCCCAACCTGCGCGTCTATGACAATATGGATGAGCTTTCCGCTTTTGCTGGAGCGCCGCAAGGCATTCTCGATCTCGAACGAGAGTTGATGGCCAAGTGCGATCTCATGTTCGTCGGCGGACAGAGCCTGTACGAATCCAAACGTCAGCGACACGACAACATTCACGTTTTTCCGAGCAGCGTCGACACCGCTCACTTCAAGAGCGCGCGAGACCGCAGCGTTGATCCCGATGATCAAAGGGAGATTGCGCATCCCCGCATCGGGTTCTTTGGCGTGATCGATGAACGCATGAATATGGATATCGTCGCCGGCATCTCGGCGCTTCGGCCGCAATGGCAATTGGTGATGATCGGCCCCACCGCGAAGATCAGCCCGGAATCTCTGCCGCGCGCCGAAAACATTCATTGGCTGGGCTGCAAACAGTATCAAGAGCTTCCGAATTACCTATCCGGATGGGACGTCGGAATCATGCCATTCGCGTTGAATGAAGCGACGCGCTTTATCAGTCCGACAAAAACGCCCGAGTTTCTTGCTGCAGGCGTGCCGGTGGTTTCAACCCCGATCACCGATGTCGTCAATCCCTACGGCGCGGCCGGGCACGTTGAAATCGCGTCGAGCGCGGAAGAGTTCGTCGCCAAGATTGATCTGTTGCTGGCGCGGCCGAAGGCGCACTGGCTCGGCGCCGTCGATGCGCATCTTGCAGAAATGTCATGGGACAAAACCTGGGCGAGGATGATGCTGCACATCGCGAGCGTCGGCGCCGAGTCCAAATCAGCGCGGGAGGGGCAACTTGTTTGACTGGCTTATCGTCGGGGCAGGCTTCGCGGGAAGCGTGCTGGCCGAGCGGCTCGCGTCGCAGCGCGACGAGCGCGTCCTTCTCATCGATCGTCGGCCGCACATTGGCGGAAACGCCTATGATCGCTACGACGACGCCGGCGTGCTCATGCACCAGTACGGCCCGCATATCTTTCATACGAACTCCGAAGCCGTCTTCGAGCATCTTTCGCAGTTCACGCGTTGGCGCCCGTACGAGCACCGCGTGCTCGCGAATGTGGACGGCATGCTCGTGCCCATTCCGATCAACTTGGACACTGTGAATCGTCTCTACGGTCTCTCGTTAAATTCCGACCAGCTTGCGCAGTGGTTCGCGAGCCGCGCCGAACATTGTGAGGAGATCAAAACGTCTGAGGATGTCGTCGTCAGCACGGTGGGGCGAGAACTCTACGAGAAATTCTTTCGCGGCTACACCAAAAAGCAGTGGGGCGTCGAGCCGTCGCAGCTGGACAAGTCCGTAACGGCGCGGGTGCCCACGCGCCTCAATCACGACGACCGCTATTTTGGCGATGAGTACCAGTTCATGCCGCTTCACGGCTATACGCGCATGTTCGAACGGATGGTGGACCACCCCAACATCAATATCATGCTGCAGACCGACTTTGAGGAGCTGCGCAACGAAGTCTTCTATAAACGACTGATCTTCACCGGGCCGATCGATGAATATTTCAACTTCCGCTTCGGCAAGCTGCCCTATCGATCGCTACGCTTCGAACATGTCACGCTCGATAAGCGGCGGCATCAACCTGTGGCCGTCGTCAACTATCCGCAGACGGAAGCCTATACGCGGGTGACGGAATACAAGCATCTCACGGGTCAGGACCATCCGAAAACAAGCTTGACCTATGAATTTCCCAGCGATGAAGGCGACCCCTATTACCCTGTGCCGCGCCCGGAAAATGCCGAAGTCTACAAGCGCTACGAGAAGCTTGCGATCGCGCAGCAAGATGTTTGGTTCGTCGGCCGGCTTGCGACCTACCGCTACTACAATATGGATCAGGTTGTCGGACAGGCGCTCGCGACGTTCCGACGGATCAATAAGGAGATCCCTGCCCGAAACAGCGCCGCCTTCGCTACCGCCTCGGTGGCCGCTGAATAGTTAAGTCGCGACGCGATGATGAGCTAAACTCTGCGGGGCCGCGCGATCCGGCTAAGCTTGAGTCGTGAATAAAAATACTGGCGTTTTGACGGTCGCTATGTAGAAAATCGTCTGTGGATCGCTCATTGTTATATCGACCAACGCATCGATGCTCCGGCGCCGGCGCTTTTGGTCGAGGTGAGGTTTGGTGAGCGCAGCGCGCATATCCCTAGACGGGTCATGGGACTTTAAATATCTCGGCTACGGCGCTAAGCCGGCCGAGAGCAGGACGATTCTTGTCCCCAGCCCTTGGCAAGCTCAATTCGCCGATCTGCGCATGCGCGGCGGCGTCGCGGTCTATCGCCGCGACGTGGAGATACCGGAAGAGTGGCTGGAGCAGCGGGTCTTTCTGCATTTTGGCGCCGTTTTTCACATCACCCATGTGTTTGTTAACGGCGCATTCGTGGGTAGCCATGTGGGCGGCTTCCTGCCCTTTCATTTCGACATCACAGATCGCATCGTCAACGGAAAGGCCGAGATAAAGGTAAAGGTGGAAAGCCCCACCGACGATCCGTTCGAATTCCCCACGACGCCATTCGCCGAAATGCCGTTCGGCAAGCAGAGTTGGTACGGCCCACTCTCTGGGATATGGCAGTCCGTGTATCTCGAACGGCGGATCGCGGACCACGTGGCGACGGTGCGCGTGCGTTCATCGCCGGCGAGCGGAGAAATTTCGGCGCAGGTTCGCTTCGAGAGCCCGCTTACTGATGCCGCCGACGTGATGATAACGGTCTTGGACGCAGAGGAAAACGCCGTCGCGCAGTCATGCGCCAAACTCGCGGCCGGCGTTGAGAACGCCCTGCTGTATTCGTTTGTGCCTGCGCCGCGCTGCTGGTCGCCTGACAGTCCCTATCTCTATCGGCTGCAAGTCTCGATGATGCGCAAAGACGTCGTCGTCGACCAGGCCGAAACGACATTCGGCTTTCGCAGCATCGAGACCCGCGACGGGAAATTGTATCTCAACGGCAAGCTGTTTTATCTGCGGGCCGCTCTAGACCAGGACTATTATCCCGATACGATCTGCACCCTGCCCTCCGTCGAATTTCTCGAGGACAGATTTTACAAGGCGAAGCAACTCGGGCTGAACGCTCTGCGCTGTCACATCAAAGTGCCGGACCCGCGCTACTATGAGGTTGCCGATCGCCTTGGCCTGCTGATTTGGGCGGAACTGCCGAACGCAGGGGATTCGACCGAACTCTCGCGAGAGCGCAAGGAGCTCACGCTGAAGGGCCTTATCGATCGCGACGGAAACCATCCTTCGATCTTTTGCTGGACGCTGATCAACGAGAACTGGGGCGTCGACCTTGTCCATGACGCCTATCACCGCGCATGGCTGAAGAAGCTGTACCTGTGGCTCAAGTCCTACGATCCGTCCCGGCTTGTCGTCGACAATTCGCCCTTGGCGCCAAGCTTTCACGTGCAGACCGATCTCGCGGATTTCCATTTCTATGCGGCCATTCCCGATAGTCGGGAGGACTGGGATCAGTTCGTCGAGGAACTCGCCGGCAGGGCCGAATGGCTGTTCAGCCCCGAGGGCGACGCCGTCATTACGGGACAAGAGCCGCTGCTATGCTCGGAATTTGGCAATTGGGGGCTGCCCGACCCTGAGAAATTGAGAGACGCGGCCGGCGCCGAAGCCTGGTGGTTCGAGACAGGCCACGACTGGAGCGAAGGCGTCATGTATGCGCATGGCGTTCGCAACCGATTTCAAGACTGGAGTCTCGACCGCGTGTTCGGAACGTTCGAAAGCTTCGTCGAAGCGACGCAGTGGCAACAGTTTCGGGCGCTGAAATACCAGATCGAGGTCATGCGCCGGAAGCCGCAGATCGCCGGCTACGTCATCACCGAGCTGACCGATTGTCACTGGGAGGCGAACGGCCTGCTCGACATGCGGTCGAACCCGCGCGCTTTTCACAATCTCTTTCACTCGATCAATGCCGATACGGTTATTCTGCCCACGCTTGATCGCCCCGCCTACTGGTCGGGAGACGCCGTTCGGCTCTCGCTCTGCGTCGCGCATGGCGGGCCAAATCCGTTGGAGCCGGCGTCTCTCGACATAACGCTCGCCGAGCCGATGACGCTGGAAATCCCGTCCATCGAGCCGGGCGCCGTGGTCGATCTTGGCATGATGTCGGTGACCCTTCCGGTGGTCGAGCACTCCTGCCTGCGCCGTCTCACCCTGCGCTTGCGCTCTCTTGACGGACGGCTTCTCGCGAGCAACGAAATCGACGTTGCCGTGCATGCGAAGGCTCGACTGCCGGAGCTTTCGCTATGGTCGTCGCACGGCGATATTCGGGACCGGTTGCAGGCGCTTGGCTATGGATTGGCGGAAGGCGCCGAGACGGCGGACGTCGTCATCGAGACGCAAGCTTCCACCGCGCTGGCGGCCTATGTGCGCGCCGGCGGCCGAGCGGTTCTCTTGACCGAAACGCCGGGCTCGCTCACGCCATTTTTTCCCCATTGGCAGAACGTCAAGGTGATGGCGCGCGACGGCACGCTCTGGAGAGGCGACTGGGCGTCCTCCTTCGCCTGGCTTCGACGGCAGGGTCCGTTTGCCGCGATTCCCGGCGGACCGCTGCTTGACCATGCGTTTGATCGTGTGATCCCGACGCATATCATCTCCGGCTGCAATCTCCTTGATTTTCAGGCGCGCGTTCACGCGGCGCTGGTTGTCGGATGGATTCATCGTCCAGCTGCGATTGCGGTCGGACGCAACTACGGCACCGGCCGCGTCGTGATCTCGACCTTCAAACTGTTCCGAGATCCTCCGGGAGAGGACCCAACCGCCGCGGCCTTGCTTGGCGGGCTGATCGAGGCTGCGGCGCGCAGCGCCGGTCCGGCGCCCGCGATCTCCAAGCTCGAACCCGTGGGCTGGGAAGACCTTTAGGCGAGCTGGCGCGTTATAGCGCCATGCATTCTACGCAAGACATGACAGACGTCGCGGTTTATCGCCGGGCGCTGACATACTTCCTACAAGACCGGGTGCGGATCGCCGCGCTTGTTGCGATGATAGCGATCTCCGTGAGCGTGGGCCTCCTGGAGGCGTGGCCGCTGGCGGTGCTTGTCGACTCCGTGCTTTCCAGCGAGCCGAAAGGCAACTGGATACACAGCTACTTCCTTGCCGTATTGCCGAAGGACAAGCCGGGGCAGATCGCGGGTCTGGTCGCGATCGGACTTGGACTGCAACTCGTCGGATATACGGCCTGGATGGGCCGCATGATGATCAACTATTATCTCAATTATCGCGGCACGACGCGGGTGCGGCTCGATCTTTTCACCAAGCTTCAAAATCTTGGCCTGACCTATCACCGCAGCCGACCGCAGGGCGATTCAATCTATCGTCTGACGACAGACGCCTTCGGCCCGTGGGGCATCGTCGACGTCGTGATTGGAACCTCGGTTGCGGCCGTAACGCTCACCGTGATGACCTTTATTCTTCTCTCTCGAAACGTCAGTTTAACGCTGGCGGCATTTACCGTCGCGCCCTTCATGATATGGAGCAACTGGCGATTTGGCGTCAGGATCCACAAACGCGCGCTTGACTCGAAGCAGATCGACGCTGATCTGACCGCGCACATTCAGCAGGCGATGGCCCGTATACCTTTGGCGCAGGCGTTTCGTCGCGAGGCTTTCGAATTCAGACGCTTCTCCGGCGCGGTCGGCAGAAGCGTCGAGGCGCTGCTGAGCTTGAATTGGCAGGAACAGCTCTATCCTCTCGCGCGCGACGGCATCCTGTCCGTGGGCGGCGCGATCATCCTCGGCTATGGAGGCTGGCTCGTGTACCGCGACCAGTTTCTCGTGCCCGTCGCCGATGGAATGACTGTCGGAACGCTGCTCATTTTCATCGACTACTTGCGCAAGCTTTGGGACCCGCTGAAATGGCTCAGCGAGTTCTTCGCCAAAGTGCGCATCTTCGAGGCCGCGTCTCGACGGGTTTTTCATGTGCTTGACGAACCGGAAGCCGTTGTCGATGCGTCGGCGGCGCGTTGGATTTCGAGCAAGCCGCGAACTCTGACGCTCGAACGCGTAAGTTTTGACTACGGGAGCGGCAAGCAAATTCTCACCGACGTTTCGGCAACGATACGGCCGCGCCAGATGGTGGCCTTCGTCGGAGCGAGCGGCGCCGGCAAGAGCACACTCTTGAGTCTCATGCTTCGGTTCTACGATCCAACGAGCGGGGCGCTACGCCTGGATGGCGTCGACTTCAGGAACGTACGGCTCGAGGCGCTAAGAGCGCATTTCGCGCTCGTCGCACAAGACAGCCTCGTGCTGCCGGCGACCATCGCAGAAAATCTCGCCTATGGCCGGCAAAACGCCACACGCGCGGACATCGAACGAGCGGCCGAAGACGCGGGCGCCGCCGAATTCATTCACCCTCTGCCTGATGGCTATGAGACCATGCTGGCCGAGGGCGGCGCGAATCTCTCCGGCGGTCAGCGGCAGCGAATCGCCATTGCGCGCGCGCTGTTGTCCAACGCGCCGTTCCTCGTCCTCGACGAACCAACGAGCGCGCTCGATCCCGAACAGGAGCGGAGGCTGATAGAAACGCTGCACCGGCTGAAAGGATCACGCACGATTATTCTCGTGACCCATCGTCTGGAGTCGGTTGTCGATTGTGATTGCATCTTCGTCATGAGCAAAGGACAAATCGTCGAACGCGGCGTCCACGACGCGCTCATCTCTTCAGGCGGCGCTTTTTCAAAAGCGCGGAGACGTGCTGAAGCGGCGGAGTGACGTCTTGCGGCGATAAGGATCTCGTCAACGCGCCGCGTAGCGCTTGCGCCTCGCAAGATTGAACTGCGGCTCGCCGCGATATTCAGCCTCCTGCTGCGCCTGATGAAGCGCTTCGAGCGGCGCTGCGCCTTGCAGCGCTTCCGCCATCGGTTCGCATAGAAGCCGGCCTGCGCCGGGATCGCGGTGACAGAGCGGATCCCACAGGCCCATAGGCGTCCAGAGATCGCGATCATGCCACTCGGGCATTCCCAGGATCGGATAAAGGCACGCCCCGCGCAAGGGCACGTTCTGCAGCAAGAGCGCATGGCAAGCGCTGACCACTTCGCACAGCCACGGTCCACGATTGTCCCCGACGTGACTGGTCTCCGTGATCATGACCTCGCGGCCGTAACGCTGCCAAACGGAGAGAATGAGATCCGAGAGCGGCGCTCGGCGCGGATCATCGTCGTCAAGCGGCGGCACGTTTCCGTCAGCGTTGGGCGCGTCGTTCAACTCCCACTGATTGGTCCAGTAATAATTGATTCCCACCACGTCCAAATGTTCAGGACTGCCGCCGAGTTCGGGCAGAAGCCTGCCGCACAACATGTCCCAGCTTTGAAACACAAGCCTGTAATTGAAATCATGCACCTGAGGCGCAAGGTCCGGCCTGTCCTTGGGACAGACGACGCGGCACAAGGGATCGACACTGACGAAACGCGCATCGGGACAGGCGGCGCGTATCGCATTAATGCCGGCGATTGCGCCGCGCGCGAGCGCGACCTTCAGCTCCCAGCCGCGTCCCGACCCGTATGGCGCGAACAGCGCCTTCTCGCCGCCGGCATAGGCCATGAACGAAGGCTCATTGATCGGCGTGAAGACGCAGGGACCCTCCATGCGCGCGGCCACGAAGCGCGCCACCGCATAGCAGTAGTCGGCGAATCGCCGGGGGAACGTCTCGGACCATAGGTCCACGTCCTGAGGGAAACCGTAGTGAAAGAGATCCCATATCACCCCGACGCCGTGGCGGTTTGCGGCCTCGATGAACGGTTCGAGCGAGGAGAAATCGTATCGACCGCGGCAGTCGACGAGCGGCCAACGCACGGTCTCACGCGCGGCGTGCAAGCCCAGTCGCGCAATGTCGGCGTAGTCTTCGTCGACATTGGCGTCGTGACCTGTCGCGACGACCTGATCGAACCACTCGCCGTGCCGGTTGAAGCCTGTCGACCCCTCAAAACCCGCGAGAAAGAAACTCTGAAACATGCCTTTACTCCCCGATCGCTCGTGGAGGCTGCGCTACGACAGCCGTGGCGTTGGCGCGAGCGGACCCACCGCAGACGCGCCACCGGACGTCAGTCGACGATAGGCGTCGACAAGGGGCGTCTCAATACGGTCCAGCCGCCCCGATGGATCGGGATCGAGATCCCATAGCCCCATTTGCAAAAGATGATCGTGGAGGGGCCGCAGCCCCTGACGATAGGCCCATGTCACCAGCGCGAACATCGGCCACCATGTGTAGCCCACAATCGGAACGCCGTCCGCGCGCAGCGTCTTCATCGCCTCGACGGAGTCCGTGAGCCAGGCCTGTCGCTGTCTCACCGAACCCTTGGTCGCGGTTTCCGAGATCATGATCGGCGCGCCGTAACGTTCGAAATACATCTCGCCGATCTTCGTCACGAGCGCGCCCGACGCGTAGGGCATTCGAACGCGCAGTCGCCCGAAACGGTCCCGCGACATCCTTTTGAGCGTGAAGATCGGGTAAAGGTTCACCCCAATGACGGAGAGCTCAAGCGGGCGTTCACGAAAGGCGTTCAGCGCCGGTTCCGCCGCCGCCTGGGTCAGAAGCCAGGTCCACAGCGGATGGCGCGGATCGACGCGCCCGCTGATGAGATCGAGCGCGAGAAACACGATCCCTTGACGCCGCTCTGCCTCCTCGGCCAAGGCGGGGTCGCTCGACTCGAAAACATCGGTGGCGTCGACGTGAAACGCGACGATTTCGGGGTCGACGTCATGTAGCGCACGGGTCGTTTCGACGATTCCGCGACAGATCGACAACATCACCGCAACGAAACTCGACCAGCTGCGCCCGTAGGGCGGCCACCAGCCCAAACGTCCGCAATACCATGCGGTGATCCGAGGCTCGTTCAGCGGCGTGTACCACTTGATCCTCCCACGGAAGCGTTCAGCAAGGCGGGCGGCGTATTCCGCGACGCGGCTTGGATAATCCGCGTTGAGGAACGCGTGCTCCATCCAATGCGGCAAACCGTAATGCACGAGGTCAACGATAGGATCGATGTTAAGTTCCAGCATGCGCTCGAGCGCGGCGTCGACGAAGCTGAAATCCCAGGTCGCCGGCGCCGGTTGCACCCGATGCCAGGGCACGCCATAGCGCGCGCAGGGAACGCCCAACCGGGCCATCAGCGCGATGTCCTCTCCCCACCGCCGGTAGTGATCCGTCAACTCATATTCGTCGAGCATGCGTCCGGTTCTCGGATCCGGAGCGGTAATAAACGTGTCTTCAATGCCCGTCGCCCACAGAAAGGCGCCGGGCGCAGTGAGCCGCTCGAGTTCCGTCGCGCTGGGAAGCATCAGGCGCAGATCGTGAGAACGCGGGACGCAGCGGCGGCGATGAGCTTGCCGGCCCGAGGTCCGCCGTTGTCGGACAACGGACAGCGCTGGCGCGGGTCCGATGGCGCAGGAGCGTCGTTCAATAGGGCGTCCTCCGTCTCTTCGCCGCGCGTCGCGCGTAAACCGCGGCGAATGCGCGCTCACGCCCGAGGCTGCAGCGGCGCGCCGGCCCCTACCTTAACCCTAGAGATCGGCGTCGGTTCCGCCGCGCCGGCGCATCATGTTCCCGCTGCCAAGAAAGTCGGACGAGGGCAAACTGCCGCGTTGGAGCTGCGAGCAATGAAATTCATAAAGAAATGGCAAAGCGCACGGCCGCCTCCTGGCCGTGCGCTCCATTCGGGTCAGCGGGCGTTCTTTTGGATCGCATCCATGAGGGAAGAATTGGGCTTCTTCTTGCAATAACGCGTGATCTTATCCGTATTGCGTTTCACGTAGCGCGATTCAATTACGGTGATGTTGTTCTTGGAGCTGAAATAGCCCCTCATCCAATTGGCGACAAAGTCCTGAGTGTCTGCGTCGTATCCGGCAAACTGCTTGCAGGTGATTTCCGACATTTCGATCGTGACCTGCGCGTTGGCCGGAACGGCGAAGGCGAGCGCGGCGAGAGCGCCTGCGAAAATAAGTTGGCGATTCATGTGGTTCCCCGTTCCTGTTACTTCTGCTCAAAAGCGCGCTGCAGACCCGCCATGACCGACTCATTCGGATTGGAAGCGCACCAACTCTTGACGCTGGCGGAGTTTTTCCGAAACAAGTTCACGTCGATGAAGGTCCGGCCGCTTTTCTGCGCGAACCAGCCGCCCATAAACGCCCCGAAGTCTGCTTGATCGTCGGCCGGCATCGCCAACAATTCACCGCAAGTGATGCGGGTCATGTCGATCTTGACCTGCGCGTTCGACAGCGAAGGCGCGAGCGCTCCCGCCGCGGCAAGCGCAAATATCAGCTTCCTCATAAGATTTCCTCCGATAAAACCAGATTTCCGAAGAGCCGCCTCACCCTGCGGCTTTCGCCGGAAAGGGCTCGCCAACGCTGGCGGTCAGCTGGACTTGCCTATCGCCCGCGCCTAACGTCCCCAGTCCGGCGCTTGAACTAAACATTTAAGAAATGAAAGTCCATCGGCGTGAATTGACCGTCGGCGATCGCTCGCAAGTCTTTAAATTTTTGCAGTGCGCGCCATTCAAGCTTTTCCAGGCCGCATCAGGCTGTTCGCCCTAGGGGCAGTTCGCTTTTAAAAACAGCGTTCTAGGGACGAAAGCCCAGCATAAGACGGCTCCCAGCATCTTTCGGAGCGAAGGAATGAGTCGCGTCGCCGGCCGCACTGAAGATGGCGCTCTGCCGATAATTTCTAGCCCAGCTCGGCAATACGCACAAAGAACCAATAGGCGCCAAAACAGGCGATGATCGCTGAGCAGACCTGAACGAGGAATGGGCTGCGCTGACCGTGAGTGAAGTTCTTATCGATCAGGAGAAGTAAAGGGAGAACGACGAGCACGACGCCGATCTGCCCGACTTCGACGCCGATATTAAAGCTCGCCAGCGCCGGCACAATGGCCCGCTGAGGAACGCCGAGTTCGATCAGACCGCTCGCGAATCCAAAGCCATGGATGAAGCCAAACGCGAAGGTGTCGCGCCAGCGCCCGTCGACCTTGCGCGTAAAGAAGTTTTCAACTGCGACGTAGATGATCGACAGCGCGATTGCGATCTCGACCCAACTGCTGGGCAAATTGACGAGTTCAAGCGCCGCAAGCGACAGGGTGATCGAATGTGAGATGGTGAAAGCCGTTACGATCTTGACGGCGGGCCAGATACGCGTCGCCCACAGCATCACGGCGATCAGGAAGCACAGATGATCATAGCCCGACACAATGTGCTCGACCCCGGCGGAGAAAAATTTCGGCGCGAGCTCCCAAGGCGTCAGCAACGGCTTGGAGAGATCAACCATCGCATCGCCGGGATAGATCATCACCTGCCCGGGCGCCGGCTCGCGGCCCAGGCGTTGCGCCTCGGTCAGATTGGCCTCATCGGCTTTCTCCCCGATGCTGACGAGTTGTTTCGCACGCGGCCCCTGCGCATCAAGAAGTCTGAACGGATTGTAAAAAATCTGCCCTTGAACCGCGCTGCAGTCCATCCGCAGCACGACTTTTGAGTCACTAGGATTGGTCGGATCATCGCCGACCAAAACGACCGTGCTCGCGCATGCCTGACCTTCCGCATTCTGCAGATCGACGCGCTTCTGAATGAACTTGCCGATCATGCCCTCGATCACGCCGGGCTCGGTGAGATCGACCTCGTCGCTCTTCGGCTTGTTTTCGGCGAACATGCGCTCGATGTCAGTTCCCAGAAAGCCGACCTCGACGCGATAAAGACCCTGCCCTTCCGGCACGATTCGGCTGCTGGAAATATTCGCCGTATGGGCGTGCGCCGCCGGCGCACTCGCGAAAAACGCCACAACGACTGCGACCGCGCCGTTCAGCAACCACATCATTGGGCGGACTCCCTTGACGCGCCGCGCGCCTGCGGCGTATGCACTTTTCTAAAAAGATGCATATCGAGGGAGAAGGGCAAGCTCAAGTCCATCAGCGCGGCAGCCGTTGTGCGAGAGACGCTACAGGCTGCCAGCTCTGCGGCGGTGGAGCAGGATGCGCGGCGTTCTTGGAAAAAGAAGACGCGTTCGCGCGCTGAACGTGGCGCGATACCATTTTGGCGACGCGGCGGAATGGCGTCGCTGATCAAGTCTGTGACAAGATGAGCAAACGGCGACTTGCGGCCCGACGCAGTCTTTGCGCGCGAGCGAGCTAGGAAATGACTATTGAATCGGACTTCGCCCCATGACGAAGAGCGGACAGGCAAGATTTTTCCGTCGAAAAAGTGCTTCTTGGACGTCGGTCAACCGGCATGCGCGCCTGCTATCGTTTGCCGCGGCGATCCTGTCAGTCGGCGCGACGCCTGATCCCGCTGCGGCGTACAGAACTGTCTCTGACTCCCCCGGTCGCGATCAACAGCTTAGCGCTGCTCCGGCGATGGTGCTCACCGGCCCGTCACGTCCGCCGCAAGCGGCGCAGCGCCCGGCGATCATTCTGGCGCATGCGATCGTTGTTCGCACCTCGCCCGCGCAAGGCGGCGTCGGCGCTGAAGACATCGGAAAAGTGGACGTATGGTACGACGCCGGCATTCGCGACGCCTTTGCCGCATTGGCGGTTGTGAGCGCATCGGGCGAAAGGGTCGACAAGCGCGACGCGGCGATTGATAGCGCCGATCCGAGCCATGTGTCAGTGAGCGTGAATCGGTTGAATCCCGGCAAATACACCGTGCGCTACCGGGCGCTTTCAGCTGACGGCCATCTCGTCAGCGGCGCTTGGGAGTTCGAGGTGCGTCCGTAGAGGACGTCGCAACACGCAAAGGACAAGGAGCGATCAACGATGCGTCCGACTGTTCGCCTGAACTTGTTGCTATTCGCGGGCATCGTTCTGATCGCCGGCGTCAATATCGCGATGTTTTCCTATTCATTCTGGGGTCCGGCTTTCAACCAGCATTTGAATGACTTTTGGAAGGCGCATGTCCTCCAGCCCGCCGTCAAGGCGGGCGACCGCACGATATCGGAATGTCTTGGAGTCAGCGACTTCTATTCCGTGCATCTCACCACATACTTCCTGCCGGACTCCGAAGAGAACGCCGGAGGGCCGACGGACGATTTGAGCAAATATGACGAGTTTTGCGATCGCGTGCCCGGAACGGGCAAAGTCATTTTTTCCGTGACGCTCATGGAAAAGGAAGCGAGAAACGAGTCCGTCGCGCTTTCATTCTATCAATATGATGCTGATGGCGGCCTTAAGCAGATCAATGCGTTGCCGTCGCATCCGCATTCAAGCGGCTTTGTAACTTTGGACGCATCGGTCGCTCACAAGGGAAAATATCTCCTCAAGCTTGCCTTCGGCGAGGCGAAAAACGCAGAGGACACGATCGAAATGCCGATCTTCGTTGGGCGATAACCCGCGTTTTATGGAACGGTCAGAACGGATTTGTCAGTCTGCAGCGCGCCTTCGCGCACGGCGCTTTTGTCGCCATCGCAGAAAGCCCGTGACGTAAAGGACAAAGGGCGTCAGCCCGACCACCAGAACGATCGATCGGCCGATCGCGCCGAAAGCCTCGCCGGTATGCAGCGGGAAGAGCCATTCGAGGAGCCTCTCCCCTGCGGTGAACGCACTGCGATCTTGCACATACAGAACTTGTCCGCTGTACTGATCGACGCCGACATTCCGAAACGTTGTGGTTCTGTTGGGCTCGTCTCTCGACTGCTTGCCGACGACGTAGACGCCGCTTGGCGTGCTCGGCAGGAGAACCCAGTGAAGTCTTCCATCGGAGAAGATTTTATCGGCGATTGCAACGGCTTCGTCGACGCCGACCGGCGGTCGGACTGGAATTGGAGTCGACTTTCCATAATCCGGATCTGCGCGCACCTGGGAAAAAAGCCCCGCCACGGAACGCGTCGCCGGTTTAAAAATCATGGCGACTCCGGTGAACAGCGTAACCAACAAGAAAACGCTGAAGTAAGCGCCGACGCTTCTATGCGCGTCGTAAACGACTCTCTC
This sequence comes from Methylocystis sp. L43, assembly GCF_015709525.1. Classification (GTDB taxonomy): domain Bacteria; phylum Pseudomonadota; class Alphaproteobacteria; order Rhizobiales; family Beijerinckiaceae; genus Methylocystis. The sequence goes on from NZ_JADNRA010000036.1 coordinate 287,472, forward strand.
TGGGCTTGCGCCCCACTTGATCTTAAAACCCAGCCGCCAATCGCCATTGCGCGGCCACCACAGATAAAGACCGACAAGGATAGAGATAAGAATAAGTATGGCTATTGAACCGAGTATATAAGCGTTGTTGAACCCAAGCAGCAGGGTCCAATGAAAGGCCATGATGATTGGGACAAGGGGCTGTGACAGCGTCTTGTCTCCATGCAGATAAAGGCGCTGGCCTTTGACTTTCGCGGTGTAAGGATCGACGAACATCTCGTAGACATCGGTGTCGAGGTCGTCGGTCTCGACCATGTATGTGATCGCCACCGCCGATGCGGAATGGCGCGGCATTGTGACTCTCTCCGCCTTGCCGTCGGCGGGCATCGCCGTGATAGCGGCTGCGAGAATTTCATCAAGCGGGCGGCGAGCGGGCGGCGCCGGGATTTCAACGCGCATGATTGAAGCGTTCAGCCATTCGTCGATGTCCTCGCGAAAGGCGAGAATGCTGCCGCTGAGCCCGACCAGAACGAACACCGCCCCGGCGAAAAGCCCAATGGTTCGATGAATCTGAAGAAAGACTTGGCGAGTGAATTCGCGTCGACGCAGGACGCGCGACGGCGACGCGACTTCTTTTCCAAGGTCGGCTTCGACCGTCCTATCGGACATGGCAAAAGACTCGGTCCATGGCTCATTCGCACTCAGATTGATCGGACCGATTTCGGGCAGTTTTGTCAACGCAACCGGCTCCCGTCTCGCTGCGACAAGGCGCACGATCCACTTCCCGGCGGGCGATCCGCCTCGAACGCCCTCGTCACGTCCTTCAAAGGTGAACGACCAGATTCAGCTGCGCCGCGTCAATGCGTACCGGTCGGTGTGAGATTTATATTAAGTTGCATACCAAAAATACAGCCTTCGGCGCGCCATCAGCCCAGATGCGTCGGCGTTTCGGTTGATTTACAAGTCGTCGAGCATTCTCACGAATTCCTGACGCGTATACGTAGAGCGGCTGTGTGGGCGCCTTTCACATAGGTCCAATACTGTCGCCAAGGCGTGCGCATTTTTGCTTTACTATCCAAGATTGGTAAACCATGGTGGCAAACGTTTTGGTGCCATGCAGACAGGGATGAGACGAAAATATGAAAACGGATAGATGCAAGGGAGCGACGCTCGCGGTTGCTGCGATCTCAATCGTTCTCGCTGGCGCTGCGCCGCCCGCAAAGGCGGCGTCGACGGGCAAAGTGCATTGCCTCGGCGCGAATAGCTGTAAGGGCAAGGCCGACTGTCATTCACCCAAAAATGCGTGCAAGGGTATGAATTCCTGCAAGGGCCAGGGCTGGGTCTTCAAGGAGTCCGCCGCCGCTTGCGAAGAGGCAGGCGGTAAGGCTCTCGACTGACGCTCGCCTCCTGAGAGAAGCGCGACCTCGCCTCCGCAGCAGTGGGTGAATCTTTGACGAAGTTGCGCGCACGCCGGCGCTGCGCGCCACTCTGCTCGGGCGCCGTTTGGCGTGCCGCTGGCGTGCTCCGGTCGCACCTTGCAGCGCCGCGCCGCCGCCTGAGCGATAGGCGACGAACATCGAGTCCAGCGAGACGATCCCGATCCAACTCAGCGTGATCGCGACCGCACATCCCATAGACTCAGACCCCACGCGAAAACCCGCGGTTGCGCGACGGAAGGCGCACTGCGAGCCGTCTCACGCGTTCTTGCGGTTCAAGACTTAACACGTGACGCGCGCGGTCACGCTCAAGGCGAAGTTGTGCGCGTCCGCTGATCGATCTTGCCGGCGCCAAATGGCCGCTAATTAAATCTTATCTTTTGGGGGCGTTGAAGTTGGGAGACGAACATGTCGATAACGGTCGGTGAATCGGCTTTCCCCGCGCGCGCTAGGCAGGGCGGCTTGGTCGATGATGTTGGCGGTGTTGCAACCGTCATCCTCGCCATTCTCGGACTCATCGGTTTCTACGCGCCGATAATGGCGGTGATCGCGACAATTGTATTCGGCGTCGCGCTGTTGATCCGGGGCAATGGCATGATGTCTGACCATGCCCGATTTTCGGTGCTGTTCGGCGCGAACTCTCCAATGTTCAACGTCAGCAGCCGTTCGGCGCTTGTTCTGTTTGGCGCCGGCGGCATCGCTCTAGGCGTGCTTTCGCTGCTGGACTTCGATTCGGCAGTGCTGACGCCCATCGCGTCGATTATATTCGGAGGCGCGCTGATCTTGAGCAGCGTCTCTGCGTGGCATCTTAATGTCGTCAGCCGCGCATGCGCCAGGGACGAGGAGTCTTCGAGAGACATTCTCGCAAACGAAATGGTTTTTGATTCCGCCGGCATTCAGACCTTTAATGTCGTCAGCCGCGCATCCGCCAGGAGCGAGGAGTCTTTGAGAGACATTCTCGCAACCCAAATGGTTTTTGATTCCGCCGGCATTCAGACCTTTGGCGGCTTCGCCGCAGTCGTGCTCGGCGTTCTTGCCGTGTCCGGCGCCAGGAATGACCTTACGTTCAACCTCGTGGCGCTGCTCATTCTCGGCTCTGCGCTCGTTCTCAAGGGGGGCAGCCTGAACGCCATTCTTCTTAGCTTTATGCGCCCGACTTCGCGACGCTCGCCGACTCCCTGCGTGTGACACGCAAACTGAACCGAACTTGTGCGCGCTTGCCGCTTGGCTTGCGTCTGCTTCGGCGTAAACGCGCTGTCGATCTTGACTGGGTGAATCCAACGCTATGTGGAATCACGCGCGCTCTTGCTCGTGTGGCGATATCGCAAGTCTGGAGGCACTGTCATGTCCATTACTTCTCGGGAGTCGACATTTCGTGAAACGGCGGCGTATGGAGGCTTGATCGACGCCATCGGCGGTCTGGCCACCGTCATTATCGCCATCGTTGGATTATCGGGCGTGAATGCGCCGATGATGGCGTCAATCGCCACCATCGTCTTTGGCGTCGCCTTGTTGATCCTAGGCGGAACGATGTTGTCCGAATACGCCCAGATCATCTTTCCAGCTGGCGCGAGAACCACAAACGTCGAAGGTTTTGGCGGCAGCAGCCTGTCGGTCGTCTTCCTCGTCGGCGCGGCCGGCATCGTTCTTGGCGTGCTTTCGCTGCTCGGCATCGAGCCTGCAACGCTGACGCCCGTCGCCGCGATCGCGTTCGGATCGGCTCTGGTTCTGAGCAGCAATGCCGTGTGGCAACTGCATGTGCTCAGCCAGGAGTCGCTGAGGAGCAGAGATCAAATGGGCGCCGGCGGCAGCGAAATTCTCGCAAGCGAAATGGCCTTTGGCTCAGCAGGCATTCAGGCGCTCTCGGGTTTGGCCGTGATCGTGCTCGGCATTCTCGCCATCGCGGGCGCGGCGAATGATCTGACACTCAACCTTGTCGCATTGCTTGCGCTTGGCGCGACGATCGTATTCACAGGCGGTAGCCTGAGCGCCACGTTGCTTAGCTTCATGCGCTCGCACTAACAGTCGCGCGACGATGCGAGGATCGCAACTCGCATCGTCTTCTCCTTGGCCGCCGCAGTTGAAGCGGCGGGTATTATAATCCCTTCCTGGGCTGTAAAGGGAGTCGCAATTTTCCAATTGCTGATGACGGCCGCCTGGTAACGCCCCGGCTCCGCCTTGTATTCAGGTGACTCAATCCCCAAATATTAAAGACGATTTTCTGCGATATTCCCGGCGCCATCGCGAAATATTACGGCCAATGCGCTCCGCCGTGCTAATACTGCGTAGCCACGGAACTGGCATCGAGCCGTTTGGCGCCAAGTCGCCCCAATGGCGACGCCCCAAGGGCGATAAGATACATCCTGCCGCGCCAGCGCACGCAGTCCACTTCGAAGGGATATCTCAAATGGCCAAAGCTGAACTTGGCGTGAAACGCCGATGCCTGACTTGTGCAACGGCGTTTTACGATCTCAACCGCTCGCCGATCGTTTGTCCAAAGTGCGCCGCGGCCTTTCAGGTCGTGGAGGTCTTGCGTTCGGCCGCAAGGCGTCCGTATTCGGCGAGTTTCGCCAGGCCTACGCCAGTAGCGCCAGTCATCGAACCGGTCGCCGATGATGTTCTCTTGTCAACGGCTGATGACGAAGAAGAGTCAACGGCCGATGAGGAAGAAGACAGCATTGACGAGGTGCTGGAAGAAGTGGACGAAGCAGACGTCGTCGAAACCGCTATCGAATGAGCGGCGGACGTTCTGGCCCGTTAATCGAGGGTTGGATCCATCCCTGCCAAGGACAAGGCGAAGACGACGATGCACAGGGCAAGCGCAACCGTGACGCCGACAAGCGGCGCGGCAAAGCTTGGGAGTTTTTTAAGAAAGCGCATGAACCCTGTTCGCCTGAGAAAGATCGCGATCTAAATAGCGAGCCGTTAAGAGTAGGTTTATTGACCGCTGTCAAGTGGGAAAGCGGTGCTCGGCGCCCGCCCGTCGATAATTCACTCTGTCAACCCGCTATTTGCGCCGTATCCGACGCCAGGAGTTGAAAATCCAGGCGCCGACGAGCAGCACTAAAAGATAGACGATCGCCGACCAAGCCAGTTCCGGGAGCTGATCCGCCACCGCTGGCCAAAAAAGAAACGCGAGGAGAGTGACGACTCCTGCGACGAGGGCGGCCAAGAGCGCATCGTAATGCATCGTCCGCGAAGCCTCCGACCCTGAACGCCAGTCCGATGAGCTCGAGGCGGTTCGAGCGGAATGGATCGCCCTTCAGTGACTGGCGCCTGTTCCTTTTCAGAAATGTCGCGGGCCGAACCCACGCCTGCGCAAGAAACATAGCTGCACTGGCGCGGAATATCGAGCGCAATCCTATCTCAACGTCGTGACGGCCGGAGCCTATGCGCCGCGCGTAGTCGGCGACGCTTGCCCGCAATGGGCCGCGCTCTACGTGCGATAGCGTTGCAAATTCGTGACGTTGCAAACGCCGGAAAAAGTCATGTCGCCTTTGCGCTCATCAAAGTTCAGGTCTTTGCCTCGTCCGACCTTTTGCCGGGGAATGTCACAGCGCGCCGCCGCTTGGCGCTTTGGTCTGTGTCTCTCTTTTTTCGCGCCCCTCGCGGCTGCGGCGCAGCCAAGCCTTTCCGATCTCGTCGCCGATCAAAAGAACTGGCCGATCGCTTCGCGCGATTACGCCAACACACGTTACAGCACTCTCGATCAGATCAACGCCGAGAATGTCTCTCAGCTGAAGCTTGCGTGGTCCTTTTCGGTTGGCGTTGATCGTGGACAGGAAGCGGCGCCGCTCGTCGTCGATGGCGTGCTGTATGTCGCGGCGCCCTATGACGGGCCGCGTCCCAATCAGGTTTTTGCGCTCGACGCCGCCACGGGCGAGCTCAAATGGTCCTACGCGCCGAAGCCAGATATCGCAGCGAAGGGCGTCGCCTGTTGCGATGTCGTGACGCGCGGCCTCGCCTATGACAATGGCAAGATCTTTCTCAACACGCTCGACAATCACATGGTCGCGCTTGACGCGCGCACGGGCGTCGAATTGTGGGTGACAAAGCTCGGCGACATTAATCTCGGCGAGACGATCACCATGGCGCCGCTGGCGGTCAAAGGAAAAGTGCTCGTCGGCAATAGCGGCGGCGAAATGGGCGTTCGGGGATGGCTGACCGCCGTCGATCAGAACACCGGCAAGATCGTGTGGCGCGCCCATTCCACCGGCCCTGATTCCGAGGTGCTGATCGGCCCGGAGTTCAAACCTTTTTACGATTGGATGAAAGGAAAGGATCGCGGCGTCGACACATGGCCACACGATCGATGGAAGACGGGCGGCGGCACGGTCTGGGGCTGGCTTTCCTACGATCCGAACCTCGATCTCATTTACTACGGCACGGCGAATCCAGGCCCCTGGAACTCCAATCAGCGGCCCGGCGACAATCTTTGGACGAGCACGATCTTCGCGCGCGACGCCGATACCGGCAAAGCGAAATGGGCGTATCAGGTCAGTCCGCATGATCTCTGGGATCACGACGAGATCAACGAGAACGTGCTCGTCGATCTTGAGATTAACGGCGCGCAGCGCAAAGCGCTCATTCATCCCGGCCGTAACGGCTATATGTATGTGATGGATCGCGAGACAGGCGAGGTTCTCTCGGCCGATCCCTACGACACGGTGACGGTCTACAAGGGCGTCGATCTGAAGACGGGCCGCATTGAACCCAATCACGCGTTAGAGCCGGTGTTGAACAAGACGATTGAGAACGTCTGTCCGGCGCCGCCCGGGGCCAAGGATTGGCAACCCACCGCCTGGTCGCCGCGAACCAAGCTTCTCTATGTGCCGCACCAGCATCTTTGCGCCAATTTCAAAACAAGCGAAGTGAGCTATATCGCCGGCACGCCATTTGTGGGCGCCACCGTCGACATGTACGCGGGCCCGGGCGGACACCGCGGCGAGTTCATGGCCTGGGACCCGGTGAAACGCACCAAGGTCTGGTCCATTACGGAAAATCAGCTCGTCTGGAGCGGCGCGCTGGTCACGGCGGGCGACATCGCTTTCTACGGCACCATGGACAGGATGTTCAAAGCCGTCGATGCGCGGACAGGCAAATTGCTGTGGCAGATTCGCGCGCCCTCGGGCCTGATAGGACAGCCGGTCACCTTCGTCGGCAAAGACGGCGTCCAATATGTCGCCATTCTGTCAGGCGTCGGCGGCTGGCCTGGCGTCGTCGCCAACGCCGAGGTCGATCCCCACGTGCGCAACGGCGCCTTGGGATTCACCGGCGCGTCACAGGATCTGCCGCTCTACACTGTCGGCGGCGGAACGTTGCTGGTTTTTTCTCTCGGCAAGGAGGCGACGCAGCGACCTGCGGAGGCCCCGGCGATGCCGGGCGGCCATCCATGAAATGCGCCGCCGGACTCCTTTGCCTCGTTGTTGCAGTCTTTGCCGGACTTGAGGGGGCGCGCGCAGATAGTCTGCGAGTCTGCGCCGATCCTAACAATTTGCCCTTCTCGGATTCCCAGGAACATGGATTTGAAAACAAGCTTGCTCAGCTCGTTGCGCGCGAGCTTGGAAAATCGGTTTCCTATGTCTGGTGGGCGCAACGTCGCGGCTTCGTCCGCAACACTCTTAAGGCGGGCGTTTGTGACGTGATCATGGGAGTGCCTGCGCATTATGACCTCGTCGAAACGACACGCCCTTATTACCGGTCGAGCTATGTCTTCGTGTCGCGCGCCGATCGGAGCATCCCCGTCTCGTCGCTGGGAGATCCCAGTCTGCGCACGTTGAAGATCGGCGTGCATCTGATTGGCGACGACGGGATGAACACGCCGCCAGCGCACGCACTTGGCGAGCTCGGCATCGTCGAGAACGTCGTCGGCTTCACGCTCTATGGCGATTATCGGCAAGATTCGCCGCCGGCCCGTCTGATCGAGGCGGTTGCAAAAGGCGATGTCGACGTCGCCGCCGCATGGGGACCGCTCGCCGGCTACGCAGCCCTTCACTCCCCCGTGCCGCTGCGCGTGACGCCCATCAGCGAGACGCGGCGGTTCGCGCCGCTCAAATTCTCATTCGCCATCGCCATGGGCGTGCGCAAAGGCGACGACGCGCTCAAACGACAACTCGATGATGTTCTCCAACGCAAGGGCGATGAGATCGCGGCGCTGCTCGCGAGCTTCGGCGTCCCTTCCGTGCGAGAGCCCGCTGACTAGGACGACGCCGATGCGCTTGCCATCCTACGCCGCCGTTGCGCTAACTCTGACGTTGGGCTGCGTATCGGTCGAGTCCACATTCGCGCGCACGCATCATCCCGTCGGGCGCCCAGCGGCGCCCCGGATGCAGCCCGAGCCTGAACCCTCGGCAACCAATCAGGCGGCCCAAGCGCCAGCGCCGCAGTCGCCCGAGCCATCCGCAACACAATCCACCGAAAAGAAGACAGGGCCCGCGATCGGCTTCTATCAGGCAAGCGAGAAATATCTTCGTGCGCCTGTCACGATGCTCCTGCCGGGCAATCCGCCGCCCCCGCCCCCGATCATCAATCCCGTCAAAGGGGACCCGCAAGCTCTTCAGCGCGGCATGTCCTATTTCAACACGTTCAATTGCGTCGGCTGTCACGCGGCGAACGGCGGCGGCGGCATGGGGCCTGCGCTGAGCAACCGCATCTTCATCTACGGCGGCGAGCCGGTGAACATCTATCTCAGCATCTATCATGGCCGGCCCCATGGCATGCCTGCCTGGGGCGCGATGCTGTCCGACGAAATTGTTTGGGACCTCGTCGCCTATGTGGAGAGCATCAGCCAGGCGCCAAGCAAAGGTTGGGGACAAACGATCTCGCGCGACGCGCTGAAGATCGAGCAGACTCCCGCCGAATTCATCGAAACCGCCAACCCTTGGAGTTACACGCAGACATTCAACTTTGGCCAGAAGCCGAGCGGCGGTCGTCCATGAGACATCGGCCAGTGGGGTGCGGCTCCTGCCACAAAAAATCGCCGGGGCCGACGGGCTCGTGGGTCCGCCGCTCGACTTCATCAGCAGGCGGATCTATCTCGCCGGCGTTCTGTGCAACACGCCACAGAATATGATGGCGTGGCTGCAGGACCCCCAGAAATTCGTGCCGGGGAACGCCATGCCCAATATGAATCTGAGCGAAGAGCAAAGTCGCAACATCACGGCATATCTTTGCACGCTGAAAATAATGAGATTCGGGCGACATGGCTGCCGATGAAGCCGGCCCCGCCGGTGATGAGGATTTTCGCCATAGGCTCGATCCCCGTCAGTTGCCGTTGCGGCGAATGAGCTTATTGAAGCGGCTGTCATCTTCGTCCTGGTAGAGAAAGGCGAGCTTGTTCCGCTCGAACGTGTCAAAGAATTCCGTCCAGGAAATCTTTTCCAGGCTCTCCTCCTGCGGGCCGAAATCGACACGAAGCAGGCCCGCGTCGGACTTCCCTCCCGTTCCCTTGACGCGTGAGGGATGACCGCCGCGCGATTCCACCCATTTCCGGATCGCGTCGTGGTCAACAGTGGTTTTTCCTTCGGCCATGAACGGGTCTCCTCAAATTGCGCCTGAACCAGCTGCTGCTATTGCAGCTGAACCAGTGGCTACAGAGAAGGTTCCCGTAGACAGAGCTGAAAATGACAGTATTTATTAACCTTGTGCTTACGAAAAAGCCAAAGGACTAGTTTAGCTAGCAGAAGATAGATGTAGTTATCTTGCCTGAGCTTGGTGCGAGCCGCGCAACAGCCGCTAACTGGCTCATCGAGGCTTCGACGGGCTGCTGAATGTTGAAGCCGCCAGCCAAGGCGCAGCGTTATATGCGGCGAGCGTGGCTGGCGCTCCGTCGATGCCGCACTGCGCCCGTTTGACGCTGTTTGGCCCGCTTAACGCTGACCCTGCGCCTGAGCTGCGCTGTATATATCCAGGAGCCCGATCGCGGCGACGGCGGCGACCGCGAGCCCGCTCACCAGTTGGCGGTTTCTACGAATGCTGTAGAGGCCTGGCGCGAGAGTCGCCAGGTCAAGCGCATCGCCCGCAACGCGCGCCCAAAGCCACGGCGCTTTCTGGCGTGCGGCAAGAATGCCGACGCCGGCAAGAAATTCGCGAAGACCATAGGCCTGCACAAGGCTTCCATCGCCTTCGACGCCAACCATTCGGCCAACGCGGCGCGGCGCGACGAGTTCGGCGAGTCCTACCGCAATCGAAAACCAGCCGAGAAAGTTGGCTAGCTTCGAAGAGCGCGTTTCCTTCGTCACCAGAGCAGTCATTGCAATGCCTCAGCCGTTTGCTGTCGAAGCGTTGGACGCCGGCTACCGCCGCCGGCGTCCAATCCTGGGATCATTCCGCGGGCGAATGTCGTGCTTCGGCGCCGCCGCTGCTGCCCAGATCCGCCCCCGTCACCGGATCAGAACCGGGATTCGATTGCGTTCGCGCGGCGTAGTTGGCGAGATCCTCGCTTTGCGATGATCCGAGATTGACGCTCGCCGCACCGTCTCCGCCGTCAAGTGGAATGCCTCCGAGCACATCGTCCATGCGCTGCCAATTCTCGCCCGTGTTCCAAGGACCCTTGTGATCGGTCGGTCCCTGCGACGTGTTCACATAGAGGTGCGAGAACTGCGGCATGCCCGGCATCTTGCCGGGGGGGAAGTTGGGTTGAATAGCGTAGAGCGCCTTCTCGAAGGAAATCTGGTGGGCGATCTCACGCGTCATGAGGAAGCCGAGCGCCTCCTTTATCCCAGCGTCGTCGGTGACGTTGATCAGTCGCTCGTAGACGATCTTGGCGCGCGCTTCGGCGGCGATGTTGGATCGCAGGTCCGCCGTCGGTTCGCCGATGGTGTCGACGTAAGCCGCGGTCCAGGGAACGCCCGAAGAATTGGTCAGGCCCGCGCCGCCGCCATACAGGATCGCCTGCGTGTGGCTGTCGGCCCCTTGCGTCACTGAGCGATACAGCTCCGCCTCGGACTGCGTCGCCTCCGCAAGCTGGCCTTTGGCGCCCTTGTTCAGCATGGATACGATGCTGCCGATGATCTCAAGATGGCTGAGTTCCTCGGTCGCGATGTCGAAAAGCATGTCGCGCCGGCCCGGATCGTCTTCGGCGATCGCCTGCGTGAAGTATCGCATCGCAGCCGCAAGCTCTCCCTGCGGCCCGCCGAACTGTTCGAGCATCAGACTCGCGAGGACCGGGTTGGGCTCGGATACCCGAACCGTATATTGGAGTTTCTTATTATGCGTGAACATGATTGCTCCTAGGTTCACGGTTCAAGGTCATGGGAAGCGTGGCGGCCGCACCGGCCGCAGTTGGATATCCATGAACTTGCGGGAAGAGACTTCGTTCCTCATTCATTGCAGCGCATGCTTTTTTACTGAGAGTGCTTGCACGCCTGACGCGGAAGCAGCGATCGTCGTCAGGGTGGCGCCATCGTCGCCGCTTTGCGCTGGAGCCGCAGACGCCATCGCGCCGGCCGAAAACTCGAAATGATGTTCTGGCGCAGTCTCTTTAGGGAAGACTACAAACGATCGTAGGCATCAGTCGCTCCGCGCCGCACGCTTCAGCTTTCGCAGTTGCTCGGGACCGCTTCGGGGATGGAGGGCTCGAGCGGACCGGCCGCCGTCCTGCATGACACTAAAAGCTTCCATCAAGCTGAGCGTGGAACACGGAGCAGGCGCGTTCGTTCTACTCTCGCCTGGGCCGTCGTTTGCCGCCCGGCAACCCGATCGCAGACACGGAACTCCCAATGAATGTCTCATTTGAAAAAAGTCGATCCTTTTGGACGGACCAGCCTGTTCTCGAAGGCGCAGGCGCTCTTCTCAGCGACGAACGCGCTGATGTCGTCGTTGTCGGCTCGGGCATCGCGGGGATGTCCGCGGCGTATGAACTTGCGAGCAGCGGCAAGAAGGTCGTCATTCTCGATCGCGGTCCGATCGGCAAAGGAATGACCGCGCGCACGACCGCGCATCTCGCGTCAGCAAGCGACGACGGCTTTGATGAGCTCATCCGATTGCGCGGCATAGGCAATGCAAGCGCCTGGCGCGAAAGTCAGCAGGCCGCGATCGATCGCATCGAGACCTTGCAACAAAAGCTAAGGATCGACTGCGACTTCCAAAGGGTCGACGGTTATCTCTTTGCCGCAAGAAAAGAGGACGCCGAATGGCTCGAGCGCGAGTTCGAAGCGACGCAGAAGGCTGGACTTCCCGTCTTTAAGCAGACGGGCGTTCCCCTTGCCGGCCATGACGTCACGCCGGCGCTTCGCTATCCCGATCAGGCCCGCGTGCATCCACTGAAATATCTTCACGGACTTGCGCGCGCGATCGTCGACGCCGGCGGACGCTTCTATGCCGACGCCACGGTGGTTGAGGTGGCGGAGGACCATGACGGCGTGAGAGTCGTGACGGCCGACGGCCGTACTGTCCGCGCGGATTTCGCGGTGGTCGCCACGAATGCGCCGATCAGCGACCGCTTCGCCATTCACACCAAGCAAGCGCCTTACCGCACCTACGCGATGGCGTTCGAACTGCGCTCCGGCACGCTGCCGGACGCATTGTATTGGGACACGCTCGATCCCTATCATTACGTGCGGCTGCAGCCTGGCGATGATGGCGTCGACATTTTGATCGTCGGCGGCGAGGATCATCGCTCGGGCGAAGCAAATGATGCGCCTGATCGCTTCGCGGCTCTGGAGCATTGGATGCGCGCGCTTTTGCCTTCGCTCGGCAAAGAGCTTCGCCGCTGGTCCGGACAGGTTCTCGAACCCATCGACGGCATGGCTTTCATTGGTCGCGACCCTGGGAGCGAGCGCGTTTTCGTGGCGACCGGCGATTCGGGGCAAGGGATCACGCATGGCGCGCTCGCCGGCCTGATCATCAAGGACATGATCCTGACCGGCGCCAGCCGCTGGGTCGAGGCCTATGATCCCGCGCGCTCGCCGCTCAACGCCGTGGGCGAATATGTGAGCGAGAATCTCACCGCGCCGAAGAACTTCGCCGAATATGTCACGCCCGGAGAAATCAGCTCCTGGGATCAGCTTAAGCCGGGCGAAGGGGCGATTGTGCGCAGCGGCTTGAGCAAGGTCGCCGCCTTTCGTGACGACGACGGGACGCTGTTCCTGCGTTCAGCCGTTTGTACCCATCTTGGCTGTCTCGTGCACTGGAACGCCTTCGAGCGATGCTGGGATTGCCCCTGTCACGGATCTCAATTCGCGCCGAACGGCGAAGCGCTCAACGGCCCCGCTTACGGACCTTTGCAAAAACATGAGCCTTGAGAGCGGATGCTGATGGAACAGGATCCGACATTACTGGTGCTGATGTATTTTGTCGTGCCGGTCTGGCTGATGGCGGGGTTCGCCGACTGGCTGTGTCATCGCGCCACAAACATCGAAACAACCTCCTGCGCAAAGGAATCCGTTCTTCACCTCCTGCTCTTCGCTGAAGTCGCGGGGCCGTTCCTCGCGGCGCTTCTGCTGGACATCAACGCGCTCGTGCTCGCCTTCATGATCGTGATGTTCTTCGTTCACGAGGCGACGACGCTTTGGGATTTGAGCTATGCGGTGAATTTGCGCGAGATAACCCCGATCGAGCAACACGTTCACAGCTACCTTGAAATGATGCCGCTGATGGGCCTGCTGTTGGTCGCGGCGCGCCACTGGCCGCAATTTCTGGCGCTTTTTGGATTTGGCGATGAAGCGGCGCGCTTTGACATCGCGCTGAAAGTCCCTCCACTGCCGCCCGCCTATATTTTCAGCGCTGTCGCCGCAGCGTTGCTGTTCGCCGTCCTGCCCTACACCGAAGAACTCTGGCGTGGCTTGCGGGCCAATAACGGCCGCTTCGTTCCGGGCGCTGCAAGACTGTCCTCGCGGTAGACCCAACCTTGGACGAAACTGGAATTTTTCGACTTACGTCCTGCCCCACCTCATTGATGAAACGCGGCCTTCGATGCTCGGCCTCGACAATGGCGTCGTGAGCGCCCAGATATAAGGCGACGATCCAGCTTCTCGTGAGGGCGTCGCAATTAAGATGTTTCAAAGGCGAGCGAGGCACACATGCGTAAGACATCGAAATCTATCATCACCGCCGCCCTGTTTGGCGGGTTGGCCGCGACGGCTTTGACAGGTAACGCTTGGGCGGGACCTAATGTGGCGCGGTCGGCGGGCATTGATGCGCCATCATTAACTGATCAGATCTACTACCGGCGTTACTACCGAGGCGGCGGCTATTACCGCCGTGGCTATAATCCGGGCGCCGCCGCGGCCGCAGCGGCCGTTGGCGTGCTCGGCGCCGCCGCCGCAGCCGGCGCAGCCGGCGCTTACGCACAGCCGTATTATTATGGCTATCCGGCCTATGGCTACCCAGCTTACGGCTATCCCGACGGCTTCGGATGGTAAGAGCGGGGTTCGCCCTTTCGGCGGCGGCGGTTCCATGTAGACCGCTGCCGTCGACCTCAGGCTCAATCCAAGGGGCGGCCCAAAGGACGGCCGAAGGGGCGGCGCTGTAACGCGCGCGCTCCTGACGACCGCATCGCTCCGGCCTTCGTGAGCGGTTGAGCGCCAATCGGCCTGGCGCGGCAACAAATTGGCGGCAATGAGCGCGCCGACGCGGCGCTAAAAAGCAACGCGACGGCCCGATGGATGGCGCTTACTTCGTCGCCGCCGACTTCAGTTTGGCGAGGGGCCGGATTTTGACGCGCACGCTTGCGGGCTTGGCGGCGGCTTTGACCATCTCGCCCGTCGCAGGATTGCGAACCAAAGTTCCCGCCTTGCGCGCCGGCACCTTGCGAAGGGTCGCTTTCAGAAGGCCCGGCAGGGTGAACTCGCCGACGCCGCGCGGGTGGACTGACCCGAGAAACACATTCTCCAGCGTCGCGTAGACGCCCACCGCGGTCTTGCGAGGAATGTCATTCTCCTCGGCAATCCGGTTGATGAGAGCCGATTTTGTAAATGTCTCTTTGATCGGCCGAATCGCGGCAGGTTCAGCCTTGTTGACCTTCCTGCTCGCCGCCTTCACCGGTTTTCCTCTAGCCATAAGATGTCCTTTACGAGTTAAGCGCCTGCATTATTGCTCGCCCGCACAAATGCGATTGCTAACGATTTCATTGGTGATTCGCAAATTTCTGTGCAGCGATTGCAAGCGGCGGAAGATCCCGCGCCAACGCAATACTGATAATGCTGCGCGTGAGGAGCTAGTGGCGGCGTTCTAGGGGCCATCGAGTGAACAGCACTCATCGGCGCTCCGAGGAGCGCATGCGGCGCCTTCGCCCCGACGCCTGACGCCCTTTTAGGTCAGCGCAGATGTTGCGCAGAGTTCAATGACCGCCGAGCCAACCTACTGGAAATCAGCTTCTGTCCGAATTGCTCGAAATGATTTGCCAATGCGTCTCGCGCCGAGGCCCGATTTCCGGCGCGTTCTTCAGGACGTTCGCCAACTTCGGCTCGCGGCCTGAAGACGACGCTATCTTGGGACGCTATCTTGGCAAGCGTCCCTTTCGGGTTTTCAGCGCATCGGGGCCAAGCCCCAGACCTCGGCCTGCCTGCGTCTCGCCGGTCGATCCCCCCAAGTCGAAACCGGGCCGGTCAACTTGCTCGGAATCATCCGCCGGCTCTGCCCTGTCAGTCTCGGGTGACGACTCCTTCGGCTTCTCGGCGGCTGACGTGGCGTCAGGTTGAATTCTATCGTCGCTCGATGGGCGGCGATTGGCCGGGTTGTCCTTGTATTCATCGACCTGAACGCCTTTACTGTCCAAGCTCTGTCCAGGTCGTCTTTGGGCCTTGTCGCGATTACTGAGGATGTCGTTCTTCCTCACCTTTTCATCGTTCAGTTCCGTCCTCGCCCCGGTTCCACTGCTTTGTCCTGACGACATCTTGCCTGCTCCTGTTCGCTCCACGAGGACCGCGGCGCCCCTAACAGAACCAACCCCTGGGCTAAGCGAGGGTTCCCTTCCCGGCGCTATCCACGCCGCTGTCGCACGCTTCCGCCAGCACTTTGAGTCCTGAGAAACCCCGACGTCGCCGCCGGTTCGGGGAGGAGCGCGAGGGCAAGTCGCGACAAGTGAAATTTGGCTGTGCACGCAGTCCAGAGCGAACTCCGGCGCTTCCGCTTCGCGCGATCGATCCCGCGACGGGGCCATTTCGCCGATCGTTGGCGCAGCGCTTTGCATAAAGCCGCGCGGAATGCTGACGTCGCGGCAAGCAGCCAAAGACGCAGCTCTGAAGAACGCCTTGAGGCGTTCTTAACAGCAAAGATGTAAACGACTCGACAAATGGCTTGACGACGCTCAGCGATCAGGAATTTACGCGATGCGACGCTTCGCTTGTAAGTTACGCAACGACATTCATGCGGTCCGCAATGCGGTGGCGGAACCTTGGAGCAATGGTCAAACCGAGGGACAGATCAATCGATTAAAAAACGCTCAAGCGGGGCATGTATGGCCGCAAGCGCCGAACTGCTACGAGCGCGTATGATCCCGTTATCGGCATTCACGGCGCACGAAAAGTGAGGCAGACCCAATTAAATGGATATTCCCAAGCATCATGGCTCAGGCTAAATAATTGATTTTATTGAAAACGAATTCTCACGCCAAGATGGCTCCCGACACAGGCACCCCGGCGACGACGCCCAACCAATTGCCAACTGTTCCCGCGACGGGACCAACCGGGCGGCTGCGACTCCGACTGATCAACTGTCATCAGGCGCGTTCCGACTTCTGGTCAATCCATTGATAGACTACCAGCGATTTAGCACAAGGAAGGGTGCAGCTATGGCACTGTCTTTCGAATCGCGAAGCCTTGCCCTTGCGCACCCAATGTTCAAGCATTGCGTGCGCTGTTTGCGGAGAAATATCGAAGTGGGCGGCGACATCGCGGACGCACACCCAGCTATGTGACGCTAAATAATCTTTGAGCTCCGAGAGCATCAGGCTTTAGCCCCCAGGTCGCTCGCAGCGACAGTCGTCGGCCTTGCGCCAACGTACAAACTTACCGCGCCTAGTACGACAAAGTAAGTCACGACGCCCAAGATCCATGCGGCCGATGAGTAAGGATGCAAGGCGAAAGTTCCAATCTGATAGAACAGCACTGCCGCGCCGTAGCCGATGCTGATTGTCCAAAGCACCATGAAGGCTGTCCATCGCTGGTTGGTCTCGCGCACGGTCGCAGCGGTTGTCGCTATGCAAGGGTAGCAGAGAATCAAGATGAGATAGGCGAGCGCGCCGACTTGGCCATCGAACTTGGTCGCCAGGGCCGGAGCGAGACCGGCGGCCGCTTTATGCAAACGCACCGGCTTGCCCATTCCCACCATCGCTTTGAGATTTTGTGGAACAGTCAAAGCCGCCCGATTCAGCCTTCCCAGCAGATCGAAGCCTTGCTCCTCCTTGGGCGGGGCGTGCTGCAGGCCTGGCTTTGGGCGGCCGCCCAGCTGATCGTCGCGCTGCGGCGCTTGGCCGGCATGCTCGGAGACCATTGGCGGCGCCTGCTCGGTTGCAGGCGGCGGCTTCTGCTCCATCGTCGTCGGCTTTTGCACTTCAGGCTGCACCGCGCCGGGCGCCCGGTCCGCCGCAGCCGGCGGAACACGTTGGGAAGCTGTGCGCGCCTGTTCAGCGGCGACGGCGGCGCGGACATGCGCCTGCGCCTCACTGACGTTCGGCAAGCTCATGGGATCGAGCCGGGCCATGCGCTTGCGGATAACCTTTGCGCTGACGCCCTCGATGCTGCGGCTAATCGGATGCGCTCCGCCTTTAGGGTCGATCAAAACGAGGTCGCGGCGTTCACCTCGGGCGAGATTCCATCCGGCCTCGGTGATGGCCGCGGCAAACGCCTGCGCCGTGGCCGTGCTTCGCCATAATGCAGTAATCTTCGCTTTCGCGTCCTCCTGAGTCACACCGCCGCTGGCGCTCGTCTCGATCTCTCGCGCCGGCTTCTGGCCTGCTTGTTCCGTGACGTCCGGCGCAGCGGCCTCCGCAGGACTGGCGTCGGCCCGGTCGCTGCGTTGAACATGACCGCCTAGCGTTTGGCCTGAGCGATCGGCGCTCACCGTCTTTCCGTCCTCGGAGCCGGCGCCGCCGCCGCTCTGCTGGATCTCATGGCTGGGACTGGAGACTGCGCTGGAAGGCGGTCCTTCGATCGGTTTCGTTTCCGACGGACTCAGACTTGCCGCGGGCCCATTGTGCTGAGCTTCAGTAGGGACCGGCGGCTCCTTCGGCGGCTCCGCCGCTGCCGGCGCCATTTGCTGGGCCTGCTCCATATAGATCGAGCTGAGCGTGGTCACGATCACCACCTTGTGCAAAGCCCCGGTGATGAGCGCCACGGTGGCCGGCCAATTGTCTTGCTGGACGCCCATTGGAGTCAGGACGGGCGTAATCGCGCGTCCTCCCGCAGCCAGCATTGATTGGTCGACGGGCTTCTGATTGAAGGAACCGTCAGTCCCCCATGCGCCAAGAATCTTCACGAGAAACACGAGTGGGATGATGAATTTGCCGACCCGAAAGATGAACATCTTCAGGCGTATCCACGCATTGATCAGCACGTTTCTTAACTTGGGCCAGTGATAGGACGGCAACGTCTCCACGTGCAGCGAGCGCTCTTCCGGCAGCAAACTGAACTTCATGAGGAGGGATGTGAGCATCGCGAAGACGATGCCAAGAAGATAAAAGCCGAAGATCACGAACTGGCCGTGCTCTGGAAAAAAGGCGGCAGCGAAGACCGTATACACCGCCAAGCGCCCGCCGCAGCTCATGAACGGGCTCATCAGCACCGCCACGATCCGATCCCGCGGACGCTCCATCGTGCGCGTTGCCATGATGGCGGGCACATTACACCCGAAGCCCACCACCATCGGTATGAAGGCGTTTCCTGGAAGGCCCAACGACTTCATGACCCGGTCCATGACGAAATTGGCGCGCGCCATGTAGCCTGACTCTTCGAGAGCTGAAACGAAAAGATAGAGAAAGCCAATGATGGGAATGAAGGTCACCACCTGCAGCAGCCCGTTGCCGAGACCGTCAGCGATTAGGGCGTTGAGCCACGCGGGCGTATTGATCGTCCCGAGCAGATATCGAGGCCCGTCGATGAACAGCGTCTCGGAAAGCAACCAGAAGAATGGCCTGAAGGCGCGACTGAGCTCAATAGTGAACCAGAACAGGCAGTACATGACGCCGACGAAAATGGGAATGCCGAGAAAGCGGTTCAGCACCACGCGATCAATCCGGTCCGACGCGCTGGAGCCAGTTACGGCGCGTTTGGGCAGCGCCTCCTCGGCAATCATATGAGCAAACCGATAGCGGCTATTGGCGATGACCGTGTCGGCCTCATCGCCCATCTCATGCAGAATTCCGCTGGCCAGCCGCACATACGCCTGATTCACCGCCGGCGTGACCAGACGCGTTGCGAAACCGTCGCCCTCCAACAGGCGCAAAGCTAACCAACGATCGTCCAGGCGGCTTGTCGTCGACGTTTTGCGGATCATTAAGGACAGCTCCGAGATCGCTTGTTCAATCAATGGTGGATAATCGATGGAGAGGCTTGAGAACTTTCGCTCGGGGACCCATTGCTGAACGTCAGCTTTGAGGCTTTCTATTTGTTTGCGCCTTGAAGCGACGATCGCTGCGACCGGGCAACCCAATCGGCGTTGGACAGCGTCGACATCAAGCTGCGCCTCGCGGCCATCGACGTCGTCCATAATGTTGAGCACGACCGCCACCGGAGCCGACATTTCCAGCAATTGCGTCGTCAGATAGAGACTGTGCTCGAGATGGGAGGCGTCGATGATATTGATGATCAGGTCGGCTTCCCCGGAGAGAACGTAATCTCGTGCGATCCGCTCATCGACCGACGTGGCTTCATCATACGTGTCCAGGGAATGGATCCCCGGCATATCCACGACACGGAAGCGCTGATCTGCAAATTCAAACTCGCCCTCCTTCTTCTCTACCGTGACGCCTCCCCAGTTTCCAACGCGCTGATGGGTCCCCGTCAAGCCGTTGAACAGCGTGGTCTTGCCACAGTTGGGGTTGCCGACGATGGCGATCGTAATCGAATCTTTTCGATCAATCTTCGCTTCGCCGGCGATGAGCTCAATCGACAAGGCCGACGCTTCGTCCCTACGCAGAGTGATGGATGTATCGCGCACCCGCACCTCGACCGGATCGCCGAGCGGAGCGACCCGCATGACGGTGAATTCGACGCCCGGCGTGAGGCCCATGGACAGTAATTTCTGTCGATGGGCTGTGTCGCCGCGCTCAAAGCCTGTCACGCGGCCCCGTTCTCCAACTTTCAGATCACCGAATTTGATTGTCATCGTAGCGACTCTCGCTAATTCGAACCGGCCGCCGAGGCCGATGGAGTTGGGCGACGGGAGCGAGAAATGCTCGCTTCCGCCGATCGAAGCCCGTTCGTCAGAAGCCGATGTCGGGAGCCATCTTGGCTTGAGAATATGGAACTTCGCGTTAAGAAAGCCATCAAACGGGTTTGTGCGTCGGCATCGGCGCGGGTCGTGCGGTCGATCGGGGAACAGCGCAGCTTCTAATTGGGCGCGCGAAGAAAATCGTCGTGCCTGTCGACCTCGATGGTCACCGTCGCCGTCATGCCCGGCTCAAGCAGCAAATCGGGATTGGGCGCATCGATGGCGACATCGTTGGCCGCGCCATTTCCGCGGCGACGATCGCATCTATGTGGCGCGCGCTATTGCAGCGCGCGCTGGCCTCTCGCAGGCCGACGCCGAAAGGCGAGTCGGCGCGCTTTCCGAACAGCTGAAGACTTCCGCCGACAACGTGCGGGCAGCGACCGAAACCGCGCGCAAAGGCGGAATGATCGCCTTGTTGACCCTCGGGCTGGTTTGCTCCTTTGCGCCGCGCCTCGCGCTCGCGCATGAGAGTCATTTGGCCCAGGCGATCTCCCATACTCGCGAAGCCGTCTCGGCCGGCCGGGAGGGTAAGCCAAGCTCGCTGGTCCTGCACGCCACTGAAGCCCTCCATCATGCCTCGGCGGCACAAGCCGAACGGCCGAATGCGCAGGTGAAGGAGGCGATCGCTCGCCTGAAGGAAGCGATTATTTGGTAAGAAGAAAACGCCGCGCTGCGACAACGATCGCTTACCGCGCGCTGCAACGACTGGAACGCGCGCCACAATAAGCGTTTGTGTTTGGTTACGCGACGGCCTTTTCCAGGCCGCCGCTTTTTTATTTCCGGAGTCACTTGCGAAAAGCGCAATGGTCGGCAGCGCACAACGATCACGACTAACATCGAGCTCTAGTCGGGGTTGTCAACTCACCGCGCGTCAGACCCTTTGCCAATTTTGCTGCAAGGAAAGTTATTCTGTTCCTCGGCATAAGCGGCGGTCAATGCGACTCGAACTTTGAGGCGCGAAACCGCTTCGAGGAAACGGGCCACTTCCGCGGCACTTGACCCGCTTGCCAGTTTGCGCGGTTCACGGGCGTAGTCCATCTGTTAGAGGATGCCCTCGCAGCCTAGCGTCACGTGCCATCGGGCGCTGCTAAAGTCGCGACGGCGTCCGCACGGCGAACGCCGGGATGAAGACCTCTGGCGCTGGCGCGGCTTGCAGCTCAATGATTCATTGCGGGCGCTCGGTATTGTAACGCCGCCGCCAACCTTTGATTGCGACCCTTGCCTCGTTACAAGAACAAAGAAACCTCGCCGTCGAGAAGTTCGCCTCGCGGTAAACGTTAGAGCTTTCGCGATACCGTTCTCTCAAGAACGCCGGGCGTGATATAGGAGGTCTTGGCGCCGACGCGCCGACCACCGGTTGTGACAAGAGTTTGTCGTATGACAAACTGAAAGCGAGACGAAATTCGCGGGGCGGACCACCGATTCGTCGGGGCGATTTTTGGAGGCCACATGAGCGAGCAAATCATTCAGGGCGGCGTTTCCCGTGACCGGGCCGCGCTTACAGAAGGACGGACCGGAGAGAGTTCGGATTCCCGTGGCGCAAAGGCCGCTAAGAAAAAACGCAATCGCAACACGCCGCTGTACCGATGGTCGTTCACCATCCACAAATGGGCCGGGCTCATCGCCGCCGTGTGGCTCGGCGTGCTGGGATTGACAGGCTTTTTCATGAACAATGGCGAATGGCGCTGGCTTCAACAGGTCACGGCGCCAACCTGGCTCGCCAGCGAGAATGTGGCGCAGAACGCCGCGCGCAATGTTTTCCGCTATCTGCAGATCGATCCGGCCAATACGTCCGTTCGCGTCGCTGGCGGCCCGCGTGGATTGTGGCGCAGCGCCGATGGCGGCGCCAGCTGGTCGCCGACTCGTTTCGAGGGCTACGCGCATCCGCAGATTTTCGCCGTCGAAGCGGACCCCGTGCGCGGCTGGGAAAGGCTGTGGATCGGGACCGACGACGGTCTGTTCGTGACGACCGACAAGGGCGAGACGGCGCGGCCGGTGGCGCTTTCGGGCGAGTCTGTCACGGCGCTGGCGCAAGGCGCGTCTTCTTCCGAAATGCTCGGCGTCGTCGACAAGTCGCGCGTGTTTCGTTTCGATCCCAATACGCCGTCAAAGATCGAAATGCTCGATCTTGGGCCGCTGCCCAAAGAAGCGCGCCCAGAGTCGGTTCGCTTGCACCGATTAATCCGCTCGATTCATTTCGGGCGGGGACTGTTCGAGCCGGCGATTTCGCGGCTGATCAACGATTTCGGCGGGCTCGCGATGTTCTTCCTCGCGATAACCGGGCTACTGTATTGGGGATTCGGCAAGTGGTGGCGCATGCAGGCCAAGGCGGGCGTGCGCGGCATGTCGCCGGAAGCCAAGCGCACGACGACGAGCTGGCTCTATCGGATTCACGGCGCGACCATCGGCTTGCTGTGCGCGCCCATCCTGCTTTATCTGGCGCTCACCGGCATTGTCATCGACCATGACAGGGAACTCGGCGACCTGCTGCGCAGCACAATGACGCCGAAGGCGCTCTACACGCCGGCCTTCAGGCCGAGCCTTTGGGACGAGCGCATCGACGCGATCGTCGGCTATCCCGGCGCGCCGGGAGTCTTCTCGGTCGGCAATTTCCTCGGTCTGTTCACCACGGCCGACGGCGGCAAGACCTGGGCGCGCGAGGACGACGCCGAGGGCAAGCCGATTGGCGGCGCCAATCGCATGCGTCGCATTGGCGACCGCATCGTCATGATGTCGGGCATGGGCTCGAATGCGACGATCCGCGGCGACGACTTCGTCTTTCGTCAAGCGGCGCTTGCCCCGCCGGAAGGCATGGGCATAGGACCCGGCCGCGGCATGGGCAGGACGAAGGAAATGAGCGAGCGCCGCGGCGATGCCGCCGCATCTGGAAATCAGCCTCCGCACGGGGCCGGCGAGTCAGCGGGCCGTCCCGCGCGGCCCATGATGATGGGCGCGATGAGCCGCGGCTTTGCGCCCACCGACGTCACCGCCTTTAACGGCGATCTTTTATGGCGCACGGGCGCGAAGTTCGTCGTGACGAGCCTCGACGGCGCACGCATCAAAATGCTCGAACCGACGCAGCCCGAGGCGCCCGGCGTCCCGATGTTCATGTGGCTGCGCAGCCTTCACACCGGCGCGCTGTTCTGGAGCGAATGGCGCTGGGTGAACGATATTTTCGCGACGCTCGCACTCTTCCTGATCGCGACCGGCCTCATTCGCTGGTGGCGCCAGAAGTGGATGTGACGTTCGTGCGCAGGCGCGCGCTCACGTAGTGGGCGCCAAGACCGACGCAGATCAGGATGGTCGCGGCGATCGCGGATCCCGGACGCATGATGATGGCGGCGACGGCGATGCCGGTCGTCGCCGCCAAAAACACGGTCGCTGCGCCGAGCAGGAAAACACGTACGCGTTGCGTGGAGCCAAGGAATTCTTGCCGCAGCCAGCCCACGATCACCGCGCCTGCTGAAACGCTGAGCGTCACGCCGACAAACTCCAGGAGCTCACGTAGGCTGGCGCTCCAGACGACGATGATGCAGAGCGCCGCTTGCGCGATGATGGCGATGCGTGGGTGCTCGCCGTGCAGGCGGCCGAGAATCGCCGGCAGCGCGCCGTCTCGCGCCATTTGGGCATAGACGCGCGGACCACTGAGCAACATGGAGGAGGCGGAGGTCGCCAGCGCAAGCGCGATGAGGGCGCTGAGACCTTCCTCGGCGCGAACCCCGCCAAGCGCACGCGCGGCGACCGCGCCCGAGTCGGCGACGCCAGCCAACGCTTCTCGCGGCGCGCTATAGAGAATGACGGCGCTGACGCCGAGATAAAGCACGATGACGAGCGCCGTTCCGGAATAGAGCGCGCGACGCACCGCCTCGCCGCCGCCCTCGACGTCGCCGGTGACGTAAACGGCGGCGTTCCAGCCGGAATAGGCGTAGGAGATCCATACGAGCGAGCCGCCGAAGGCGAGTAGCGAAAACGGCGATCCGTCGACGGCCGGAGAGACGCCGATCGCGTTGGCGACATGCGGCGCGCCGAGAAAGATAAAGGCGAGAATGGCGACGACTTTTATCGCGACCGCGCCGTTCAGAAAACGCACGCCCGTCTCCGGCGCGCCGGCGTGCAGCGCGGCGAGCATGACGATCAGCGCGCTCGCGAACCAGGGCGCGCCAGTTTCGAAACCGCCCACGCGCGCGGCATAGAGTTCCGCGCCAAGCGCCGCAGCGGCGATCGGAGAGGTGAAGCCGGCGACAAGCGAAACCCAGCCGGCGGCCGTGCCAAGCGCGGGATGCAGCGTTTCTCTGAGAAAAGCGTACTCGCCGCCCGACTGCGGAAATCGCGTGGCGAGATCCGCGTAGATCGCCACGCCCGAGAGCGCGTAGATTCCGCCAACCAGCCAGGCGAGCAGCACGAAGCCTGGCGACCCCAGGTCGGAGAGTGCGAAGCCGGAGGTGGTGAACACTCCCGTGCCGATCGTGTTGGCGACGACGAGCGCGATCGCGCCGCGATAGTCGAGAAGCCGCCTGCGCGGCCCCGCCCGATGCGTCATTGCGCGCTCTTCTTGAAGATCGCAAAAAACTGGCGCGGGAGGAAGTCGGGGGCCTCGGCGAGCGTAAAGCCGGCCTTTTGCATGTCCTCGACGCACTTTTCGAAAGTGGGGCGGCGGTCCTTTGGAGGGCCCATCGACACGTCGGGCCGAGCGAGGATTAACGCGACGCGGCCATCCGGCTTCAGCTGACTTCTGAGCTTCGTGTAATAGGCTACGGCGTCGGCGTTCTGGCCATAGGCGTTGACGAACAGCGCAAGATCGAGCGGCTCCGGAAATTTCGGATCCGCGATCGTCACCGGCGTCGCGATCATATTCGGCAGGTTTTCACGCTGCGCGCGTTCGCTGAGAAAATCGACCATTTTTGGTTCGGCGTCGGCCGCGAATATCTTCGCTTCCGGCAGACGGCGAGCGAGACGCACGCTGAAATAGCCGGTGCCGGCGCCGATGTCGGCGACGCGCGCGTCTTTGGACAGCTTCAGAGCGTCGATGACCTCGTCGGGCTTTTGCCAAACAGCGCGATCTTCCTTATCGAGCACGGCGGACCACTTTTCAGGCTCTTTGAAGTCGCGCGCGGGCGCCCAGGGCGGCGGGCTATTCTGAGCCTGCGAGGACGTCGCCAGCATGCCCAGGCCGAGTGCAAGAATTATCATTTGGATTTTCATACCAGCATACTCCGCAGCTGCGCGCCTTGGCGTCAGCGCGCTTGTCGGGTCGAGAAGGACGCTTTCGGCAAGAGCGTCCGCTTCGCGGGCGCCGCGAACGCTCCCAGTGCCGAGTCGTTGACAACATCAAGCGCGAAGCGCGTTAGACTTCGTCATGCGCCGCTTTTCTTGAACACGGCAAAATATTGCCGCGGCAGAAAATCCTGCGTCTCGACCAGCGAATAGCCAGCGGACTTCAGTTCGTCTGTCGCCTTTTCGATCGAGACGCGATGTTCCTTGGGCGGGCCATCGGCGTTCTCCATGCGGAAGTCGATGATCACCAGCTTCCCGCCGGGCTTCAGCGAGTTCTGCAGCTTTTTGAAATAGTCGACGCGATTGCCGATGTGGTGATAGGCGTCGACGAGCAGGATCACATCGACGGGCTCCGGCAGATTGGCGCTGTCGGGCGCCGCCTGAACGGGGACGATGTTCGTCATCCCCTCGCGCTTGGCGCGCTCGCCGAGATAGCGCACCATGTCCTGTTCAATGTCAGCTGCGTAGACTTTGCCCTGCGGCACGCGCTTGGCAATGCGCGCGCTGAAATAGCCCGTGCCGGCCCCGACGTCGGCGATCGTCGCGTTTGGCGTGAGCTTCATCGCATCGATAGCCTGCTCGGGCTTCTGCCAAGCGTCGCGTTCGGGTTTGTCGAACTGCTTCGCCCACTTCTCGGCGTCTTCAAACCGGTGATGGTAGCCGCCATCGCCCATCTTGTGGTCGCCCATCTGATGGTCGCCTTTGGCGCCATGCATATCGCCATGATCCATCTTGCCGTGATCCATGCCGCCATGGTCCATCTTCTGTGCGGGAGCCTCGGCGGGCGCTTGCGCGAAGACTGGTGCGACGCCCAGGAGCAGGGCGGCGGCAAGGCCGGAAGTCAGTTTGTTCATTCGCATGTCCTCCACTGGTGCTTGTCAGAATTTTAATTTCATTCCCGCGACGATTGCGCGAGGTTGACCCGGAAACACGTTGCCGGCGGCCCACTGCAAGGGCGCGGGTGTTATGATGCCCCTCGTCACTGTGTCGGGGATCGGGTAGGACGCCGCCATATAAGTACGGTCGAAGATGTTTCGCACTTCCACATAGGCGCTGAAGTTTTTTGCCCAGCCGTAACCCCAGTCGCTGTTGTAGTGCAGGTTGAAGTTCACGACGCCATATCCCGGCGCCCATATGATGTTATATGCATCCAAAGCGCTGGCCGATCTGAAGACATAATCGACATAGGCGCCCAGTCCCTTGAACTGGCCGTAAGGGAAGTCGTAGCCGCCGCGCAACGTCAGCGTATGCGCCGGGACATTAGGGATGCGTTTTCCGGAGCGATCGTAGACGTATCCGCCTGTGAGAGAATCCTGGAAGTTAGTGAAGAAGTTGCTGGCGTAGGTGTGCGCGGCATAGAGGCGCCACCCGTCAAAGGGCCGCCAGTCAAGCTGAGTCTCGACGCCACGATGGATCGAAGCTGGAATGTTCGTGACATAGGTCTGGAGCAGTGGCGCAGGGCCAGTCTGCGCATAGTTTTCGTTGCGATACCAATCATTGTAGACGGCGACATTAGCCGTAAAGGTTTCGTTCGGGGTCCATTGTGCGCCCACCTCCGCGCTCATGTCAGTTTGCGCCTTGAGATTATTGTTGGGCCCTGCGCCCGAGGGCGTGTTAGTCAGACTGTCGAAGGGCGGCGTGCTGTAGCCAACGGCGTAGCGAGTCCGGAATTGCCACTCCGGACTGTAACGCCAAGTGAGCGAGGCTTCAGGCGCGGTGTTCCAATAGGCGTTGGACACCGAAAAAATTGTCGGCGGCTGCCAAGCGCCCGCGACTGTGTAGCGGTTGATGCGGTAATCGCCCCAAACATTGTTCCAGTTCGTGCTGAAGCCGACGACGCCGATTAGACTATCGGTGAAATTGATCTCCTGGCGCGCGCGCAAAGTCAGATTGCGACTGTGCGCCGCCACTTGGCCCGCCCAAGCACCGCGCGCGCCGTCATTGTAATAGTAGGGGATGCGCGCCGACTGTTTGTCGGACTGCTTGCTCTCGTTATAAATGAAGCCGACATAGCTGAGCGTCGGCATTCCATAGATCATGCCTGCATGCGTGAGATCGACGCGCGCGTCCCAGCTGCCGGTAGAACCCAGGAGATCGACTGGGGCGCCAAAATTGCCGACCGGCGGAGGCTGCCCCCCTGCGAGAATTTCGCGAAGATTGAAGGTTCCTTGCACCCGAACCGTCGTTCCCTGGCCGAAATCATGCTCGTACCTGCCGCCGGCGAGGTGCTGCTGCGTATGGCCGTGAATGCCGAGCGACTCGTAGCTCTGCGGCCGCACTGCGTTCGGGTTGGAGAGAGGCTGGTTAGGGATGCCCCAGATCCCGTTTCGCGGCGCTGTGCGCGCAACGCAGTAGGGACTGTTGATCAGGGCTCCTGTGGGACAGCCATAACCGTACTGATATGGGTTCGTGTAAAATTGCAGAAGCGAGAATGGGCCGTTCTGATCCCCGAAATTGTTGTTGAACATGTATTTCAGGGTGAAGCGCTGAGCTCCAGTCGGCGCCCATCTGGCAAGCAGGTTGACCGTCTGCGTCTCACTGTTCTGATGCTGGACGTAGCCGTTGTTGCGATTGTCAGAGCCGAAGATCGATACATCAAATTCCCCCAGCGCCGCATCAACGATGCGCTTTCCGCCGCGGACGAAATTGTTCACGTAGCCGAAGCTGCCGCCCTCCGAGCCGATCTCGAGGCCGTCGAGCTGCTGCCCGGTATAGGATTTGAAATCTATACCGCCGAACAGCGCATAATTGCCGAGAAGAGCCGAGGACGCGCCACGATAGACCTCAACGCCGGAGAAAGCGTGCGGATCGAGAATGGCGGTACGACTGAAGCCGTCCGCAAATGTGACAGGAAATCCATCCGACAGTACTACGATGTCGCGCAGCTGGAAGTTGCGGCCGACGGCGCGGGCGTTGGGATTATTTCCTGAGCCGCGTATCGAGATGATCGATTCGCCGCCTTGCCCCAATGGGGTCACCGTTACGCCGGGCGAGTAACGAAGAAGATCCCCCAAGTTCGCTTGTGGCGATTGCTGGATGTATGTGATGAACTTCCTGTCGAAGTCGGTCACGGCTTGGCCAGGCGGCCGATCGAATACCGACTGGCGAGGGGCGACCGGCCCTTGCGCCGCTACGACTGGACCAGGGGCTGACCGGCTTGCATTGCCGGCGCCGGTTCGTGAGTCGTCGCGGGGCGCCACGGACCTAGCCCTCGCGCCGCCGACATCGATCGTCGGCAGCGATTGCTGAGCGAGAGCCTGCGAAGAATTGAGAGCTATTGTCGCGAGGCAAACGCCGCGCATCAGAGTTAAACGGGACATGAATTTTTTCTCCTGACGCGGCTATGAGCGGCGCATCGTGACGGCATTCGCGCGCCTTCGAACGCGCGTAGGTCATTCAGGAGATGGCTGGCGGCGCGCGTGACGCCCAACTGGTCACCCACCCGCAGGGTGGCGGCGTCTTGTCGTCCGGTTGACAAAAAACGATGGGCTGTTTGTCTCTAGTAGAAAGATTCGCGACGACGCGCATGAGCGCAACGAGAAATGGAAAAACAGACTTGTTGGACGTCCCGTGACTGCACGCGAGGCAGCAATCCATCGTATGAGCTTCCCGATCTAGCGGATACTCTCCGGGCTTTGCATTGCAGTCTTCCGACGAGATGGCGACTCCCGCCTCTAAGGCGCCTTGATGGCCGCCGGCGCTCGAGACGCCTTGGAGCGCAAGCAAGCAGGCGACAATCGCGACGACAATCGCGCGCATTCCTCGCCAAGCTCGTTTTCGTAGATCAGCCGCCATACCGGAGTAGGTAAATAGCCGATGGCCAAGGGGTCAACACGCCTTGCGAAAGCCCACATACGAATTACGAAATTCGGTATGAAAATTAAAGCATGTTGTATGAATGCCACATTTGTCCAAGGGATCTCGAGCTCGCGGTGCTTTCGAGATGCGCGTCAGCGCTGGCGCCCCGAGGGCCGTACGCCGAACATCTGTTGATAGTATCGGGCAAATCGGGAAGGAGACGAAAATCCTAGCTGGGCCGCCAAGTCTGCGATGTTGACCGGCCCGTCATTCCTCGAAAGCAATTTCTGCGCGATGTGCAATCGTTCGCGTCTTTGCCACTCCATGGGCGTGCAGCCAAAGCGCCGATTGAACGCGTACTGAAGCGTTCTGCCCGATAATCCCGAAATCTTTTCCATCTCCGTCATTGTGAGCGGGCGCTCGAGACGCGTTCTCACCGCTTCGCACAGCACTTCGACGGACGATAGCGACCTGCCGCTCGGCGCGATCTCCTGGCTTAGAAACTCTTCGGGCCAAATCATCAAAGCGATCTGCCGATAAAATAGATCGTCAACGCCTAGATTTGAGAGAACCACCGGGTCGCCAAGATGCGAGTCGATCAAGCCAAAAACCGAGCGCATCGAAGTTGCAAGATTGGTGGACCCCATTTTGAGTTCAATCGAGCGAGCGGGAGACCCGTCCAACTCCGGCGTCCGCTGCTCTTGCCCGCCCCGCATTGCGCCGGCTGTCGCCTGCAGCCGAGCCGCGTCGAGTCGGGCGACAAAGACCGACCGCGTCTCTGATTCTCCGTAGCGCACCTCGCGTTCGGACAGCAGTAAAGCCCTTTGATTGGGGACGACCTGATATTTCTGTCCCTCGATCTCTGTATGACAGACCCCGTAAAGCGTCATGATGAAGAATAAGCCATCGGTCGGAATCATCTCACATCTGACCGGACCTGAAGAATTCGCGTGCAGGGCAAGACCGTTCAAAGACAAATTCGAAATTTTGCTTTTGAAATCAGTCGCTTTCGCTTCATACTTTCTTAATGACGAAAGCGTAGCCGACGACTGTTCCGCGGCGTCTTTCGGGCTGACGGAACGAGCCGCGCCGGCTTCACCGAACGCTAGAAGAGGGAGTTTCTGTTTCGACATCGATAACAGGAACGCTATGTTGCTCGCATCTACTTGTCTGGCGCTCAGGCCACAAAGATTATTATATTTCCCAGGCTCTGGATTATCAATTCACCGCATCGTCGCAGCTGTCCCGCTACCCCAGCCATCCACCCCAACTTCAGAACGCAAATGGGCCTTTTTGCCGTCCGAGGATGGGGAAATGTCCACTGAAGCGGGGCCCGATCAAACTGTCTCGATAAGCGAAGGCGGCACGGTTCCCGACATCCGGCGCGACCGGACTGAGGCCGGCAAGCTCCGATACGCTCGCCACTTCCGATATCCAGGCGGTCGGCCCCCATCGGGTGATCCAGTTCGGATGTTAGTTCAAGAGCGGCATTTGGACCAGCGGCTGAGCGCCCGGCGGAGCTGGCTGGGGTTGCGCAGCCGGGCGCTCGGGGAACAGAACCGCCGGGGCTGGCGGCCGATACCCCAACGACGAATGTGGCCGCACTTCATTGTAATGACGCCGCCAGCTTTCGATGATGATCTGCGCTTCCTTGAGCGAGTAGAAGATCTCGCCGTTTAGCAGTTCGTCACGAAGCTTCGAGTTGAAGCTCTCGCAATTGCTTTGTCACGTTGTCGAACGAAAGACGCGAATGATCTCGTTGACGATCTTGTTTATGCTGCAGCAGTGGCCGAACGCCATGTGTCCATGGCCGAGCCTCGAAAAGCTCGGTGCGTCCTTGCTGAAATGAGATGGCGTTGAACGATGAAGATGTTGTGGGCTGCTGCGTGAAAGGAGAGAAATCTTTGTGCTGAACCAACGCCCTTGAAACCTTGCATCTTGCGTTCTCGTCGTCGGGTTGTTTGGTGAGAATTCTCCGCTCTGTTGTTTCGCCATCGGCCGGTGCGATGCCGATGTTCGATCCCAAGATCACGCGCGGCGGCATGGTAAGATCGCAGATCGTCGGTCACCAAATTCTCCGGCGCGAAGCCATATTTCTTCAGAAGCTTGCGCATTAATTTCAGCGCTGCGGTCTTATTCCGCCTGGTCTGGACCAAGACATCCAGAACCTCTCCCCTTCACTATCGACGGCGCGCCACAGATAAACCAAGCGTCCATCGATCTTGAGATAGACTTCGTCGAGATGCCATGTGGTGTGCGGCTTCGGCCGGCGTTTGCGCAGATCGGCTGCGATCTTGTGCCCAAAATAATTGACCCATCGTCTCACGGTTTCATAAGAGACCGCGATCCCGCGTTCCGCTAGCAAATCCTCGACGTCGCGGAAGCTTAAAGTGAATCTGACCTAGAGCCAGATTGCCTGTTGAATGATCTCGGGCGGAAAGCGGTAACCGGCGTAGCTGATTTTCGTCATCGTGCAGGATAAGAGCCAGAGGTCAGGCCCGGCAAGCTGACAATGTGACAATGCCTGCGAGGCCTATATCGTAAGCCAGCGCCATACCGGCTGGATCGCGCTTCCCGACATATATGACGACGGTGGACTATCCGGCGGCACGATGGAGCGCCCTGCCCTGCAGCGGTTACTGGCAGACATCAGGGC
The DNA here is from genome assembly GCF_015709525.1 of Methylocystis sp. L43. Lineage (GTDB taxonomy): Bacteria > Pseudomonadota > Alphaproteobacteria > Rhizobiales > Beijerinckiaceae > Methylocystis. Next base: position 318,984 of record NZ_JADNRA010000036.1, read on the forward strand.
CAGCAAGGTTCAATCATCGTCGTCTACAAAGTCGATCGCCTCACCCGGTCACTTGCAGGCTTCGCCAAAATCGTCGACGTGCTCGACGCGCATGGCGCCTCTTTTGCGTTAACCAAATCGAAATTTAGGCCATATGAAAAGGAGCTCGAGTCCGGAGCGAGCGCTGTGTCATTTTTGCCACGTCACCAATAAATGTCGGCTGATCAGCGCTGCTCATCTTCCTGTGATGCGTTGCTGCTGGTACTATTATGGCTATACGCAAAGCATCTGACTGGACGAATGAAACGGGATCAGGTCTGCTGCGCCCCCGCGTTCGCTCCCAATTTTCAAAAGCGGCGTAAGAGCCCGAAAGGCTCATTCCGGCGTTGAGCGGTGCGCTTCGCGCCGGAGCGAGAGAGTGGGGTTCCATGAAATCGTTCGGCGCGCTTACAGTCATAGCGGCAGGGGCAGGCCTCGCGTTGGCAAGCGCAAACGATGTCTCAGCCGAGACAATTTCGTCTGCGCTCGCTCGGGCTTATGCGGGTAACCCGGACCTGAACGAGCAACGCGCCGACGTGCGCACGCGTGACGAAGACGTCTCGAGCGCCTGGTCCGGACTGCGTCCCAACGCCAATATTCAGGCGAGCGTCGGCGCCCAGCGCTCGAACCTCAGGATTCCTGTGCGACTGCCGGTGATCAATCAGCGCATCCCGCTTACTGATGAATATACGGGATTTCCGCGTGGGGCCACGCTAAACGTCTCGCAGAATGTCTTTGATGGCGGGCGCACCGAGAATTCGGTGCGTCGCGCCGAGTCGAGCGTGTTCGAGTCGCGCGCCCTGATGCGGCTTTCTGAGCAGGAAATATTGCGTAGCGGCGCAACCGCTTTCATGGACGTGATGCGCGACGCGGCGATCCTATCGCTGCGCAAGAGCAACATCGCCGTGCTCGATCTTCAGTTGCACGATACGCAGAAGCGCTATCAATCCGGTGACGTGACGAATACCGACGTGTCGCAGAGCGAAGCCTCCGTCTCCCATGCGCGCTCAGAATATTTTGCCGCCGAGGCGCAATTGAAGAGCAGCGCCGCCGTTTACCGGCAGATCATCGGTGTAGAGCCCAAACGTCTCGAGCCGGCCTCATCGGTTGAGCGGATGTTGCCCAAGTCAGTGAAGGACGCGATTGACGTCGCGCTTGTCGAACATCCCGCCGTCGTCGCCGCCTTGCATCGGGTGGACGCCGCGGCGTCGGCGGTGAATGTCGCCGAGGGTGCGCTTTTGCCCACGCTGTCGGTCAATGCGCAAGTATCCCAGCAGTATGACTCTTTCCTTGGACTGCCCGGCTCGCGGCAATTTTCGGCGGGCGTCAACGGCGCGCTCAATGTCCCCCTCTACCAGGGAGGAGGGGAGTATTCTTCGATCCGTAAGGCGAAAGAGGTGCTCGGCAAGGCGCGCCTCAACGCCGACGCACAGCGCGACCGCGTTCGTGCTAACGTGGTCTCGAGCTATGGTCTGCTGGACACGGCCAGATCGCAGATCAGATCGGATCAGGCGACGGTGAAGGCGGCCGAACTCGCTCTGAAAGGCGTTCGTGACGAGGCGCAGGTGGGGCAGCGCACGACGCTCGACGTGTTGAACGCTCAGCAGACTTTGCTCAACGCGCGCGCCAATCTGGTCATTTCCCAAAGGGACCGTGTCGTCGCCTCATACGCGGTTTTGGCCGCGATCGGCAGACTGACGGCCGAGACGCTCAATCTCAATGTCGTGCGTTACGACCCTGTCGTTCATTTCGAGCAGGTTAAATACAAGTGGTACGGGACCGATACGCCTGATCGATGAACGTGCGCGGCCCGGCGCCGCGGCCAAGGCAAATCCCTGAACCTATAAGCGAGGTTTGACGCCCGACTGTTTTTCAGAGTCTTCGGCCGAGGCCTCGTTCTGCCGGACAACTTCGCTGTCCATCAAGCTCACGTTGAATCGCGTGGCGTCGGGCTCGTTGATCCAGACTTTCAAATCGTAGCTCGGACCGGATTGCCAGGACCATCCCTGGCAGTCGCGCTCAGCTTTGGGCTTTGGATGATATTTCGAATATTTCTCGCCCACTTTGAATTCTTCGATGATGAAATCGAGAAGCTCCGGACAGGTCATCTGTGAAAGGAACACGCCGTTCAGCTTGTAGACCTTGCCGGTCCGCGGGGTGAGCGCATAGTTGACGATGGAGCCATCTTCAAATCTGCAGGAGAACTGTTTCCCGTATTCAGATGACGATGCGAAGAACTCCTCGGCGCGCATGCCGCCATGAAACGAGACCTTTCCAAAGTTGTTGCACTGCGACCGCGCGAGTCTTGCCGCTTCATCCTTGGACATGCCGAGCGAAAAGCCCCGCAGATCGCGTTTGAGGGATTGAGCCTGGGCGTCCTGCACGCCAGAGAAGGTCAAAACAGACAGCAGAAGAAACATGAGTTGCGTCTGTCGTATGGAGCGGCTCGAGTTCAGATGGGTACCCTGATCGATAATCCGGCTCGAGAGTATCATTATCGATCTCCTTGCTGAAAGAAGCTGTCGATTCAAGGGAGACCAGGAAAAAGTTGGGTCAGTCAAGCGCCGCACCGAAAACGTAATCGCTGGGCCATCTCACATTCATCTCGCTGGGGCAGACCGCCGTAGCGTTCGAGAGTTCCGTTGTTGCAATGACGCGCCTAGCCCGAGATCATCGCATCTGGCGCGTCTTGGCTCATACGTTTATTTGTACAAGTTGATACTTGATCTGTAAACGCCGTTAATGGCCCACCTTCAAACGCATGATGCGCGGCGAGTCTGATCGGCTGATTTGGAGATAGGGCTTATGTCTTTAGCGGCTGCCCGGTCAGGACTCAGTCGATACGCGGCATCGCCTCTTCGGGAACGCGCGTCGCGCGCGCGATCGCGCGCACGCCGCTCGGAAACTGCGAGGCGAGCCATATAAGAGCGTTCTGGCCAACCGAATGTCTGAAGAACATGCTGTTTAAGGGCTTTGAAACGCGCATTTGTTTTCTGACGATACTACTGAAGCGGCGATGAAACTCATGCGAGGTCCCGCCTTCGAGAAACATGTTGGCCGCCAGAACTGCGCTGCAGCTCGCCATGCCCATGCCGTCGCCGGTGAAAGAAGGGATCACCGCAATCTGATCGCCAAGCCGCCATAGTCCCGGCGGGTCCTCGGGGGAGGAATTATGCACAAAGCCATAAGGCACACGGCTGATCGCAAGCGGGCGATCCAGCAAAGGCTCGGCGCCCTCCAAGTAAGCCGCTACGTAGTCCGACTCGCTGCTGAATTGCTGCAGAACGCCTTGCCAGGTTCCTCCCGCCTTCATGAAGCGGTCTTGGCTGAGCACAGGACAGAAATTGACGCAATCGTCTTCGACGAGCATTAGCCCGAGATAGCATTCCTTCAGGAGAATGAGCTCGACCACCGATCGCAGATGCTCGGTTTTTTTCCTGTTGAATCGGTAATACATTTTCAACGCGAGATAGTCGCTTTGGCGCCCAGGCGCAGCGCGCTTGACGCCACGCAAATCGTGCTTGCCACTCGCAAGAAAAATCGAGCGAGCCGGCGTACTGTCTCCAGGGCCGAAACTCACCTCGAACCCGCCGTCATCCGATTGCTCGATGAACCGCGCCGCTTTGCCGCGAATGACGTTCACGCCGCAAGACGTTGCATGCTCGAGCAGAGCCTCGTCGAGGACTTTTCTTGATAGCGCCAGAGCCGGAAAAGGCAGCGGCTGGTCCACGCTGCGATTCCCTCGAACCAATCGGACACGGTTGATCGGTCGAGCGCCCAGATCCACCGGGTCTACGCCAAGAGATCGCAAATTTGCGCTGACTTCACGACTCATGAACTCGCCGCAAATCTTATGATTCGCCGACGACGAGCGCTCATATAGGTCGACGCGCCGACCCGCGCGGGATAAAGCAAGGGCCGCCGTAGCTCCCGCGACGCCGCCGCCGATGATCACGCTTGCTTCCGTCACGATACGACTCCTCATCCACCTCTTCGCGAAGCACTTCCGGAGCGACTGGTTTGTCCTTTGGGGGCTCCTCCCGTCTGTTGAAGCGATTGTTGCGTCGATTGGCCCAGGCCAGCCGCTCGCGAGAGCGACAGCGCACGGACGGCTTACGGAGAGTGGACCGGAGGCGTGTCGCCGCGAGCGGAATTCGACTGCCGCGCCGCGAAGCAGTGCGTGAATGGCCTTGCGGGGCTCTCGTCGAGAACCCAATCGTTCTGATTTGGCCACAGCTTCGATAGATCACGGTTGTTGAAGCCGGCGCGCACGCTCGTCTTCGCATCCCATTGCGTGATGTCGTTGCAGCCGATGACCCAGACCAGGCTGCTCGCCATGAGCGAAAAGCGATCGCGACGAGGTTCGCACGCCGCGAACAGCGTCGTGCGCGCCGCCGCCAATTCGAGCAAGCGAGCGAGGTCCGGGTTTTCAAAATGATGCAGAAACAGATTGGCCGAGATGATGTCCGTCGTCGCGGCGTCATGCGAGAGGTAATCGAAGACGTCTGCGACGACGCTCTCCACCTGCCATCCGATCGCTTCAAAGCCTTGGCGCGTCTCGTCCGATAGAATGTCCTGCTGGTCGAGCAGGCGCGCCGTAACGCCTTGCCACTTCGGCGCCAGGCGGTTTGCGACGCCGAGCATCAATGCCCCGTCGCCGGAGCCGAGATCGAGAATGGTTTTCGGCGTCCCGTCGAAATGCTGGGACAGCAGCGTCGCCATAATCTTGGTCTGCTGCATCCAGCTGTTAACGCGCCGCAGGTCGCGGCGCGATTGCATGGCACGGGGATCGTCGCATGGAAGAGAATCCAAGAGTTCGGGATATACTGCGCGAGCGAGCTTAGCCATTTTGGCGCTCTCCTTCTGATAGCCCCTATGATAATTCCGGCGCCTACCTCTAGATGAGCGAGTTTGAAAACGAACGGCAGCCTTAGCCGCAGTCATCGCAATTCGTGATCTCCGCCTGCGCTAACACAGACGTGGCGGCACATGCGCTTCGGCCTGGGGCGTCACCTCGAACTAACCAGTCAATTCGCGCGATTTCCCTCGCGCTCCGTCAGTCGCGCGCTATGGTTAATCGCCCTGCGTATTTTTCCGCCTTCATTGGTTGCAGCCAGCCTGTCTGAGCCGAGACCGGGGGGCTCAAAAAATAGGCGTCAACGCGCAACCCCACGGGCAATTTCACGCCGGTGTCGAGATCGATGAGCACCTGCAGCGCCTTGGCGTCGACGCGATCGGTCGGGCGACCTGTCTGAACCACCTTGGAGCCCATCCGCGACGATACGCGAAAAACTCTTCCGCCGAACTTCTGATTTGGGAACGCGTCCGCAGTGACCTCGACGCGCTGCCCGGCGACGATTTTCCCGACGTCCGTCTCATCGACGTCCGCACGCACGCGCAGATCGCGAACATTGCCGACGATGGCTATCGGCGTCGGCGGCACGTGCGTCACAGCTTCGCCGGCGACGCGAGAGCGACGCAGGATCGTGCCCGCGATCGGCGACCGCACCAGCGTCTTTTCCAAAAGCGCTTCCGACAGCGCCACATCCGCCTCCGCGAGCCGCACCCGCGCGCGCGCCGCCGCGAGATCTTCGGCGCGCGGCGGAGCCTCGAGCATCGCGAGCCTTTCCGCGATCGCCGCGCGCCGCGCCTTGTTGACGTTCCAGTGGGATGTGGCCTGATCAAGCGCCGCTTGGGGCGAAACGCCGCTCTTGGTGAGCGGCAGCCGTCGCTCATGTTCGCGTCGCGCCAAATCGAGCGCCGCATCCGCCTCCATAAGAGCGTCCCTTGCCTCTCGGCGCTCCTCTGCGCGCGCGCCATTGGTGAGGCGCTCAAGTTCGGCCTGCCGCAGCGCAAGGGCGGCGCGCGCGGACTCCAGTCGAGCAACCTGCTCGGTATTATCGAGCGCCGCGATGATCTGGCCGGCGGCCACCTCATCGTTCTCCTCGACACGCATCTCGCGGATGACGCCTGTCGCTTGCGCGGCGATTTCTCGCTCCTCGCCTTCAGGCTCCACCATTCCCGGCGCTGCGGCGACATGCTGCGCAAGACCGGTGAGCGAAGTTGTGGCGCGAGCGGTTGACTGCGTGCTCTCGACCGACTGAAAGAGAAAGAGGCTCAGCGCGGCCAGGCAGAGAAAAGTCAGAATTGCGACGACGCGTGACGACATCTTCATCACAAGGCTCCCATTGCATGTTGGGGAGATAAATCGCGCGGCGCGGCCAGACGCTCGGCGATTTGTCCATCTTCCAGATGTATCACCCGATCCCCGAAATGAAGGATGCGCGGATCATGGGTGACGATGACCACCGCTCGCTCCTGCTGATGCGCAAGAATCTGCAAAAGCTCAATGGCGCGAAGCCCGCTTTCTGCGTCCAGCGCGGCCGTCGGTTCGTCGGCCATGAGGATCTTGGGATCGCCGGCCAGAGCGCGCGCGATCGCAACGCGCTGTCTCTGGCCGCTACTCAATTGAGATGGAAAGGCATCGAGTCGGTGACCTAAGCCCACCGATTTCAGGAGTTCGCGCGCGCGATTCCGAGCGATCTGCCGGGACACTCCGAGAAGATCGAGCATCACCATCACGTTTTCCGTGGCGGTCAGCACGGGGAACAGATTGTAGGCCTGAAAAATGAAGCCAAAGTATTTCAGCCGCAGCGCTGCGAGCTCCTCTTCGCCGAGCGCCTGCGTGTTCTTTCCATAAAGCGTCACGACTCCGCTCGAAGGGCTGAGCAGCCGACCCAGAATATGGAGCAGCGTCGTCTTGCCGCTGCCCGACGGTCCCACAAGCATCAGCAACTCGCCAGCGTAAACCTCAACGTCGATGTCCCGCAGCACGGTGACCGGCGTCGGTCCGGTGTCGAAGGAATGACTGACGCCAGAGGCGCTGATGACGGCGCGTTTCATCTGAACACCTTCACTGGATCAATTGATGTGATCTTGCTGATCGACACCAGCGAGGCGCCGACGCACATCACCACGGTGACGGCCCCGATGCCTAGAGCAAGCCAGGCTGGGACAAGCGGCGGCGAACTCATGTTCCGGCCGAGATACACAAGCACCAGCACGGCGGCGATCCCGACCGCGCTTCCGATCACGCCGCCGATCACCGCCTGTTCAATGACGATCTTGTAGAGATACCACCGCGGCCCGCCCATAGCTCGAATGACTGCGTATTCGGGAAGACGATCCATGGTGCTGGCATAGAGCGTCTGTGCGACGATCACGACGCCAACAAAAAGCGCGAGCAGCGAAGAGCAGATGATCGAAATGCCCGCGCCCGTGGTCAGAAGCCAGTATTTCTGGCTACTAGAGGCAAATTCGCGGGAGGTCATAACGTCGACGTCTGGCATGCGGGCGGACAGTCTCTCGATCACCGCGGCCGGATCCTGACCGGCCACAACGCGGATCAACACGTAAGTGATGACATCGTCTGATCGACCCAGCAGCCATCGCGCGTTACGTAGCGAGGTGAAGACATAGGGCGATTGCGTGAATGTTCTTATCCCGTCCGTAAAGCCGACGACCCGCGCCCGGCGATCATTAATTTCAACGAGTTGATTGAGGCCGGTGACGCCAAGCTTTTCGGCGTAGAGTCGATCGATGATAATCCCGTCGGGGCTGGATAGCGCCTCTCGGAAGCTTTGCCCGGCGGGCAAAGTCAGCGGCAACCCCATCTCGGCGCCCGGTTCAACGCCAATGAGGATGACAATCTGCCGTATCCCGTCGGCGCGCTTCCAAAAGCCGAAATGCAGCAGATAGGGCTCGGCGGCGGCGACGCCTTCAACGGCGACCGACTGAAATCGCCGTCTGCCATCGATCGGCGTCGCAAGATCGACGCTCGGAACGCCATGCGCCGCGACCCAAATATTCGCACCCGCCCGATCGACGACCGTCGAGGTCGTCTGCAGAAAGTTCAGGAGCATGCCAAGCTGGATGCCGACCAGTATCGTCGAGAACGCTATGCCAACGAGCGTTACGCCGAAGCGGATTCTATCATGAACAAGATTCCGCCAGGCGATGAGAAGCGTGAGACTCGGACCCCTCCATGCAACGCCGCTATAGCCGGCGAATTGTCTCGTGGCGCGGCCAATCTCTTTTCCTAATGACATATCGAATGGCTCCCGCAGCTTTCTAGCTCTTCAAGCTTGCCTAGCCGTTGACTGCTAACGTCAGCGCCCGGGCGCCGCCATTCTCTCCTCAAAAAATCGGACGGCGACGTCGGCGCGGCCTCTTTCGCAGGTAAAACAAAAATTACCTGGATCATGCAGGTTTCGCCCCACTCGGCGATTCGACGCTTCGATGACATCGAGCAGCCACTCACTATTGAACCCTTCGCACTCGGTCCGTCGCGTCTCTTGTCTCCTGGACTTCAGCGACGTCCGTCGCCAGCCGTATGGGGTCGCGACTGACATCAATCCTTCTACGCCCGAAGCCAAATCTCCAAGAGGGCGCGATCGACGCCAATCTCATCCACGTCGACTTACCTGCGCCGCTATCGCGCTCGTACCAGGCGTCCTCGGCGGAGCGCATGATAAAGCGTCCAATGAACTGCATCTCGTCGGCGCGGTGTCTGACCTCGCCGCTCGTCAAGCGCTCGATTTCACTGACGAAGTTGGATGTCGGCGCCACACTCAGTTCAGACGCCTTGCGCCGTGCAAGCTCGTTGATCAGCGTCTCGCCGGTCATTGAATAGAGAACGTAGACAGGGCAATCGTCTATCGCCGAGTCGCACTCGCTACGATCGATCTCGAAGTAGCAATATCGACTTTCGTACCAGGAATGGCCCTCGCGCGGACAACTTTCGTTCTTGCGGACCCATTCGATTTTTAGATCTTGATCAGGAAGGAAATACATCGCAGTCCCTCCGCTAGAGGAGTAACAAAATTCGTGCGAAACCGTTCCCTCGATTTCTGCAATTTCCGCTCCAAGCGCATCGTCTCATTGGATGACGCCATCAGACAATCGCTCCCGGAGAACGAAAACATCAGTACGCTTGCTCTGCAGCCGCACATCATGGCTCCTTTAACACAACGCAGCCGCCCTAAATCGCGCGCGGATCGGGAAGATCGCGTTTCCAGATGACGGTCTGATTGGGACCGAGCAGCTCATAGCCAATCCCGCGCCAGATGATGCGTCGAGAGAAGCACGATACGATCACGTTCCAGAGCGCCAAAGGCGCTACCAGAGGCATTACTCCTAGGTAGGCCCATCTAAGCCGTCTCAACTCGTCGCGATGTTGCGGCAGAATGCGCATTGCAAAGGCGGTCTGCAGCCAGCACTGCAAGACCATCGCAAACGCCATGCCGGGCAGCAGCAGACTGACGACGCCATCGGGAAGAGCTTGTTGGGCGAAGGCTCTGTAGAGAAGCGCAGCGACGAGCGCGAAGAGCGCGCAGAAGTACAGCGTCAGCGCCACGATCTCCCGCCACGCGCGCGGCATATAAACTCGCGTCAGGATGATCTGGCGGTTCGTGAATTCCAGAACGTCGCTCAAGCTCGCGTCGCCGCGCGAGGCGACGAGACAGCGGGGCACGAATTGAATGCGCCGCCCATGCGAACGGACCGCGGTCGTCACGCTGCCGTCGTCGCTCACCCCTCCCCGCCAGCGTTGCCGGATTTCCAAGTTTTCGAAATCAATGCGGCGCATCGCCATAGTCCCTCCCCAGGCGAAGCTCGACTCATCGCCAAACAAGAACAGCGATTGCGCGTTCCAGGCGCTCAACAGCAGAGACCCGAGGCCGCTGCCGGCCGGAAGATACCAGCGATAGCCGGTGGCGACGCCCACTTCAGGGTCCGCGAGTCCCGCGACCAGATTGGTCAGCCAATCCGTTTGCGGTTGTGCGTCAGAATCACAAAAGGCGATGATCTCAATGTCGGGAAAGAACTCATCAAGAGCGTCGACCGCGGTGGTGAGATTATGAACCTTTTGTCCGCAGGCCGCGGCGGGTCCAGCAGTGATCAGTCGCGCCGGAGGCGAAGCGCCCTCGATCAGGCCTTTGATCAACTTATGCGCCGGATCTTCCTCGCTCTCGGTCACAAACAGCAGCCCGTAATTATTGTAGTCTTGGCGCAACAACCGCCGAACGGTTTCGACCAGAGCGCCATCTATCCCCTTACACGGCAAGATGACAGCTGCTTTAGGCTGCTCAGTTCGCAAGGACGGCGCGCGGCGGAAACACTTTGCGAAGCGTAGCATCGGCGCGAGCACCACGAGCAGCTGCAGCCCTACGAAAGAGATAATCAGCGCGTAAAGCATATTCTGCTCCTCGGATTAGCATCAGCCAACCAGGCCTGAGCGAAAATCGACGCCACCACTCTCCTCACTTGGTCGCGTAAACGGTGTGCACGCGAAACTCCCTCATCTGCGGATCCTGCTCATCGTCGATGCGCCGGAAGCCGGCGGCCTGAAGCAGGCTCCGCACCTTGTTCAATCGGCCTTCAACGTCGTGCACTTCGACGACGATCTTCTTGATCTTTACCCAGTCGTCGACTCTGACGCCTTGCAGGATGTCGAGTTCAGCCATTTCAGCATCGATCTTCACGAGATCGATGCGTGTGAGTTCATGGTCGCGAATTGCGTCTGAGAGCGACAAGGCCTGACACGGAACGCGTCGGCCGCGTAGCAGGACATTAAGAAGAATGCGCAGAACAATTTCCTGGGGCTTGGGCGGCAGTCGCTGTATCCATCGCAGAAATGGCGGGAACTGAGGCAGTATGTCTCGAAAGCCAAGTCGAACCGACGCTGCGTTCGAATCATAGGGATAGGCTGTCGACATGGAGGTCAGCAGCGGATAGTGGGTGAATTCGATCGCGCCGCTCTCTCGTGAGAGGGCGTAGGGCAAGGTGACGAGGCTATCGAGCTTGTACTTCTTGGCGTTGGCCGTTAGGCACTTGAACAGGTCTGGAATCGGCTCAAAGGCGAGAATTTTTACGGCGCGTTTGCCCCAATCGCACGCGGTCAAGGTAAAGAGTCCGATGTTCGCGCCGACGTCGACGATGGTGTCTCCCTCCTTGATCTCGATCCCATGTTTGAAGTAGGGCGCGATCTGTCCAAAAATGATCGGCGCCTCCAAAGGATTCACACAGAACACCCGCTGTTCATTGGGAAGCATCGTCTGCAGCATGATCCCCTCCTCGGCGAATGCCGCCAAATGGTTTCCGATTACGCGACGGACTGCTCCAAGCCTGCGTAGGCGATAATGTATCCGTCACCTTCGATCGTCGAAACGCGCGCGCGCGCGTTCCTGTCCTTGTGCAAAAGCACGATCTGTCCGTCACCGGTCATTTCGGCAGCCTCCATCGCAAGCGGTTTCCCCTCAAGACCAACGCCCAAGAGCTTGCCGACCGCCTCCTTCGCGCACCACAGCCGGGTCAACCAAGCGTCGCGTGCTTGGACGGGAAAACTACCGATCATCTCGCGTTCCTTCGCTGAGGCGAAGGCTTCGACAACGCCGACGTCGCGCGTGGCGATACGCTCTATATCGACGCCGATGTCATGCTCGTGAGCGACCGCTATCGCTCGTTCTTCGCAATGAGAAATGCTCACCGACGGCGCGGATCCCAAGCTCGGCGCGGGCTTGACGAACGGTCGTCCGCGTTCATCCGAAGAGATGGCGAACGCCGCCGGATGCGACATCTCCCCTTGCTGTCGCTTCGCCACCCACAGGCGGACCGCGTCCTTGGCCGCGACGCGGCCATAGAGCCACTGCCGCTGGCGCTGGGGAAAACGCTCCAGTTCTTTGTAGGTCGGCATTTCGTCGGCGCTCAGACAATAGCGCGCGAGCAAGGCAGGATCGAATTGCTTCAGCTCGGCGCTGGAAAGCATCAATGAAATAGAGCCCTCGAAATGCGGCGCGGGCGCTGGCGTCGTTAACAAGTGTCTGTCGGGCTGACGACGGAAATCCACCAGGCGCTTTTCCCAGCGAAACTTCCATGTCCGCCAGCCGGAAATTCGCATCCAAACGCCGCCTTCGCCATCCTGCACCTCGACGTCGGCGACGAGCGTCTTGCCTTCCGACTGCAAGACCTCAACGCGCACAGGCGCGCGCGTTCCGACGGGCGGGGTCGGACGATAAATTTCAAGCTTCGAGAGACCGATCGGAAAGACGTAGCGCTCTTGCTCCATCGCCCAGAGGCCGACGACCTGACCCACCGCGTCGAGTAAGCAGGGGTCCGTCAGAAGTTGCGGAGAACGCGTCGATCCAAAAAGCTCTTCGGAAGACCGCACACAAAGCTCGCCGATGATTCCTTCGTCTCCGAGAACGAACTCTCCAACGAGACATTGAAAGCTCGGTCCGTGAAACATATGCCGTTCTGTATAGATTTCATCGGCTGTGAGCGAGTGAGCGCGCGCGTTGCTCAAATCGCTAAAGGTGGGCGACAACTCGACCAAGTAGCGATCTCCGAAAAGAACAGTCGCAGTGATCGCGGGAGAGCTTTTACCTTCGACGTAAATGGCGGCGGAAATGCTGAAGGCCCCGCGCTCCGCATCGTGACGAACGATCTGCGTCACGATGTTTAGCGCGACTTCGTCAACGTCCGCGAGATCGATCCAAGTCACCGAGCGTACGTCTTCAAATCCGAGCAGACCGCAGCCCGGCGCGAGACACGCCGCCGCTTCGGCCATGATTTCGAGGCTCATCGTCATCGGCACGACCGGCAAACAGGCCGACGTCGGCTTTATGCCAGGCGCATGAACGAAGGCGTGATCGGCGAGGTAGAGATCTTCGTCAACGTTGAGTTTGCGCTCGATCGTGATGCGCTCGCCGGGAACGTAATCGAGCACGGAACCGATGAACGGCATGCGCGGTTCGCTTGTATCCGCCTCTTGGATCTGATCAGAGCTTCCCGCGACCGCTGTTGCCATCGGGCTGGGCCGCTCGGAAGGATGAGCTTCTTCTTCCGGCTGCTCGACGGCGAGCGCCAGCTCCTTCGCGTCCTGAACTTCGAACATGCGCGCGATGAGAGGCGCTCCGCCCTCGCCCGTCGCTGGCCAGGATGGAGCGTCGCCGCCGTTGACTCTCTTAGCGCGCTCGAAGCTCATATCTTTTCTGCCACCAAGCCGGTGATCGTCAAACCCGGTCCAAAGGCGAGAGAGACGATGCGGACCCCCGCAGGAATCGAGGGCTCCTCCAAAATTTCCTTCAAGATGTGGGGGACTGTCGCCGAGGACATGTTGCCGTTCTCGGTAAACACCGAATTGCTGATCGCCACCTGATCCGGCTGAAGCCCAAGCGCCTCCTGAATATGTTCGACGATCTTCGGGCCGCCAGGATGAATGGCGAAAATCAGCCTGTGCTTGTCATGCTCGAAATCGACGCCGACGCGTTGCAGCAACTGCTCGACGAATGGGCGAACCGATTGCTTGATGACGACGGGCACCATGACGGAGAGCGTCATGTGGAAGCGCGTTGAGCCAGGGACCCAGGTCATGTCGTCGGCCGAGTTCGGCAGCAGATGCTCGTTGAAGGCGAGGATCCTCAAGCCGCGAAGCCCTCGTTCCCGCAGGTAATCTTCCGTCACCATCGAATATTTTATGAAGCCGTCGGCAAACAGCGTCATCGTGATGATGTTCTCGGCCTTGAGCTCTTCGATGCCGCGGTGAACGGAGAGCACCTCGGTGTGCACGATGTCGACGCGATCCTTGGGCTTGGTCATGGCGAATTGCGACGACGAGAGAAAGCCGTGCGCCATCTTGATCGCCGGAAACGCGCCGTAGCAGCCCATGTGGTAACTGTGCGTGACAGTCGTGTTGAACCATTCCTTGCCGGCCACCATCCGCTCCACGGGACTGGGCGCCAGATAGCCGGAGCAGGTCACATGGATGAGATCGTCCGGCGCCTCTTCGGCGTCGCCGTACATCTCCTTGAGGCAGCCGTCGGCGACTTTCGCGTAGCTCGAATGGCGCGTCTTGATGTCCTTCGCCTGCAGGTTCTCATAGTTGTCGAACAGCTGCAGATAGTCATGCTCGGGCTCGGCGACCGTGAACTCGCCATTGCTGAAGCTGATGTCGCTGAGACGCGGAAAGAACACCAATTGGCGCCGCTTGATCACTGAGGGAGACAGAGCGAACTTTTCAAACTTTTGCCGCGTTTCGTGAATGATCGTTCCAAAGCTCTCCGCATCGGTGATTCCGTGACTGCGGCAATAGGACTTGGCGAATCCATAGGCTGAAAGTTCGAGAGTTAAAGCCTGCGGCACAGGCTCGATCATGCGGACGGGAACAAAGTCGGTCAGGCAGAATGACATCGCCCACTCCTTAATATTTTCGACTCAAGGTCGTTCGCTCGAATTGAGCGAACGCCCGCTATTGATGCTGCCGCATGCCCTGTCGGGCGATCTGTTCGAGACTGGCGGCGACGACGATTTCTGGCGCGCCGGTGTTCCCGCGCTCAAGCTCTTCAAGGCAGCGCCGCATTCCTTGATCGACGGCGATCGGATAGATCTGCTTGGAGGCGTAGAGCTTGCGCAGATCGTCGTTCACCATGCCGCCGTCCCACGGTCCCCAATTGATTGCGACGGCGTGAACATGCGGCCATTTGTGGCTGAGGCCATCGGCTAGCTTGTTGACGACCTCGTTCGCCGCGCTGTAGTCGCTCTGGCCGGCGTTGCCGAACCGACCCGCGATCGACGAGAAGAACACCAGAAATTTGAGAGTCTCGGGCCGTAATTTTTCCGATAGCACGATGGCCGGGACGACCTTCGTCTCGAACACCGTGTCGAAGGAGTCGGGCGACTTCTCTCTCATCATCCTGTCGTCGATGACGCCGGCGCCATGCAGCACGCCGTCAATGCGGCCATAGCGATCGTAGATTGAATCGATCAGACGCCCGAAGGCGTCGCCGTCGCGTATGTCGAGTGCGTGGTATTCGACCTGCGCCCCCGCCGAACGCATCGCCGCGATGTTGTCGCGGATCTGACGGTCTTTGAGGATACGTTTGATCGCACTTTCGATTTCCGCGGGTTTGATCTTTTCGCCGCGCGCCCGCGCTTCGCCGATGAGGAACTGCCGCAACTCGGCGCGATCGTTCAGTCCTCGTGTCGCGTCGGGCTCTTCGCCAGGCATTGGGCTGCGTCCGACGAGGATGAGCCGGGAGCGGAATTTTTCAGCCATCGCGCGCGTGACGTCCGCGGTGATCCCGTAAGCGCCGCCGGTGACGAGCAGCACGCCGTCGTGCTCCAAGCTCAGGCCCGACAAATCGGCTGTCGGAACGCGCTCCTCCGCGAGTTCGAGCTGAAAGCGTCCGCTCTGGGTGAAACCCACTTCCACCGTCGGATCGTCGTCGTAAAATTCCATCAAAGATTCGTCGACCAGCCGCTTCACGTCGATATCGGGATCGGCGTCGATGCATTTGACTCGCAACTCCGGCCATTCCCGCGCCGCTGACTTGGCGACGCCGAGCGTGCCGGCGGGAGCCGCGGCGAACGGGCGCGCCCGGCGAAGACCAAATTGTCCATCGAAATCGGTCAGATTGAAAAGGACGCCGCCGCCGCACTTGCCGCTTTCCCTCAAATCCTTTTCGAAGGCCTTGAGGAGCAGAAACAATTGCCGCGCGTGGTCCAGACGGGCGTCATGCGCGACGCCGGCGATCGACTGCAAGCCGGACAAATTGAAAATCGCGCCTACCTTGGCGCCCTCGTCGGCGAGCATCTCGCGAAGTGCGGTCACCGCGTCAAGCGAAGACAAATTGGCTTCGATGCGCTCACTATCGACGAGGCGAGTTTCGCCGCCGGGCGTGACCCGCCAGACCTTATGGCCGTTAGCCCTCAGAGCGTCGCTGAAAGCGACGCTCAACTCCCCCGCGCCGCCGACCACGAGGATCAGGCGGTCTGCGGGAAAATCCTTAACTTGCCTTGAAGCATCCCGCGGCGCGGCCACAGGGGTGACCGCAAAACGCTGCACATCCGCGGAACTTGCCTTCGGGGCGTCAGACTCCGCTGTCTCAGGCAAGGAGAGCGACAGCGGAGTCTGAGATTTTTTTCTTGGATCGGAGCCTCCCGGCTCGGCCTGAGACTTCCGCAATTGATCGTACCAATCGACGATCCCATTTAACGTCTTGAGGCCCGACAGCTCCTCGAAGACCTTTTCTTCGTCCTGGTCCTCCATGAAGGAGTGATTGTCCTTGAGCTTGCTCAAGATCTCGATCCGCTTGATGGAGTCGATGCCGAGATCCGCCTCCATATGCGCGTCGAGATCGAGCATGTCTTCGGTGTAGCCCGTGCGCTCGACGACCGCCTGCAACAGATCGGCCTTGAATGCCTCGGTCGATGCAAGCTGCTTTGGGCCCTTCTGGTCCGTCGTCTTTGCAGCGCCAACGCCATTCGCCGCCGGTTTCGTGGCGACGACCGGAGGCGCGCTCGCGGGGCGCGGCGCCGGCTGCGGAGCCTTGCCGTTCTGCGTGACCGCAAGCTTCGGCAGCACAGGGGCCGGCGGAACGAAGACGCCGGCCGTCGTCGGAGCCGCCGTCGGCTGTTCGGCGAGCAGAAACGGGATCGGCTCTGCGCCAAACCCGGTTCGTTCAGCGGCGCCATTGCCGTTGGCGCCGAGCAGCTGTCCCTGGAACTCGAAGAAACGACGCAACACGTCCTGCTGTTCGCGCTGTAGATCGATGAGTTGCGCCAAACTGTTCTGCACTTGGGCGAACCGCGATTCAGCGCCTAACGCGCTGACCGCGCCAAGCGCTGGCGATGGTACGTGAGTAGACAAGGCTTTGCTCCTCTCGCGTTCGACGCCGAATAATGGCGCCGATGGTGGATGGGCTGCTACGTTCCCATTGGGTCTGGTTTGGAGGGGCGCCGCGGGCGCTTTCACAGGCGCCGGTTGCGCGGCGCCGCCGGCGGCGCGCTTTGGCGGCTTTGCTTCGGCGCGCCAGGGCTCGGCGCGCCCGCCATTCACCCGCCAAGCCATTGGCCCTGGATTGGCCTTGGCGCGAGCCTGTTCGAAGACTTGCGCGAGGCCCATTTCCGCAAGTCCGCGGCGCGCAAACCATGGCGCGAGATCGACCGGAAGGCCGAGCGCAAACGCCCGCGCGAGCAGCTGCGCGAGTTGCAGCCAGCCCGAACGCTCCGGCGCGTCGATTGACAGCGTCGTGTGCGGCCGGTCGCCGAGAATGCGGCCGACGAGCCCGCTCAGCACCTGCCCCGGACCCGCCTCGATGAAGACTCTTGCCCCGGCCGCGTAGAGGCGTTCGATCTCATCGACGAAGCGCAAGGGCTCAACGATGTGGCGCGCCAACAGCGCGCGGATTTCAGAAGGCTCCTCGGGATAGCGGTCGCTCGTCGTGTTGCTGAACACTTTGATCTTCGGCGGTCGGAACGTCACCGAGCCGAACTCCGCGGCGAGCGCCGCTTGCGCGCCCGCCATCGCGTTGCAGTGGAACGCCGCCGTCACTGGCAGCCGCTTGACGCGCACGTCCTCCCCGCTGAGGGCCTTCACCGCAGCATCGATCGCGGCGATTGGCCCTGCGATGATCGTCTGGTCAGGCGCGTTCAAATTCGCGACGCTCACCGCCAGTTCGAGACGCGCGATCGCCTCTAGCGTCCATGCCTCGTTGGCGTTGACCGCAGCCATCGTCGCCGGCTGCGCGACGGATATCTCCTTGGAGATACGGCCGCGCGCATCGGAGATACGGATAAGATCGTCGCGCGACAGAACCCCGGCGACGCAGAGCGCGACATATTCGCCGTAGCTGTGGCCGGCGACGAAGTTGGGCTTCACGCCGAAGGCCGACAGCGCGTCATAGGCCGCGAGGCCCGCCAATCCGAGCGCCGGCTGCGCGATGCGCGTGTCGTTCAATGCCGCTTGCTGGCGCTCCCGCTCCTCCTTGCCGAAGACAGGCACGGGATAGACATATTGCGACAGCGGCTTCGGCAGCGCGCCCTTGAGCATCGCGTCGGCTTTTTCGAACAAGGCGTAAGCGGACGGACGCGCGAGGACAAGATCGCGAAGCATGTTGATCTGCTGCGATCCCTGGCCCGGGAATAGGAAGCAGACGGCGCCGCTGTCGGCGCGATGTTGCAGGTTCCGATAGTAGATCCCGCTCGGCGCGCTGAGCGTCGCCTTCCCTTGATGGCTGCGCAGGAAGAATTCCAGCTTGCCCTTCAGGTCGGCGACCGAGTTCGCCACGATGGCGAGCTGCACGATCTGACCGCCGTTCTTCGGCCGCAGCCTGGCGTCGTCAAGGGACGTCGAGTAAGCGAGCTGTGCGAGATCGAGCTCCTGAGTCTGCTCGACGCCTTGCAGCAGAGTCCGCGCCGCGTCTTCAACCGCCTCGACGCTCGAACGGCTGAAGGCGAAGATCTCGGCCGCGCGCGGGTTCAGATCCTGCGCGTCGGACGCCCGGAAGTCGCCGCGATATTCTTCGAGCACGGTATGAAAGTTAGTGCCGCCAAACCCGAAGGCGCTGACGCCGCAACGGCGCGGCGCGCTGTCGCCAGCGCCGAGCCAGGGGCGAATTTCGGTGTTGATGTAGAAAGGCGATTTGGCGAAATCGACGCCTGACACCGGTTTTTCGACGCCGATGGTCGGCGGCAGCACGCGGTGCTTGAGCGCGAGGCTCGCCTTGATGAGCGCCGCGAGTCCCGCCGCCACTTTTGTGTGGCCGATCATCGACTTCACCGAGCCGACGGCGCATCGCTGCGGCGTTCCCGACGCGGGACCGAAGACCATGTTCAGCGCGCCGATCTCGGATTTGTCGCCGACCGCCGTGCCGGTGCCGTGCGCCTCGATCATCGTCACGCTCGATGGATCGACGCCCGCGTCGGCATAGGCGCGCTCCAGCGCCAGGACCTGGCCTTCGGGGTGCGGCGCCGTCAGGCTGCGATTGTGGCCGTCGCTTGAACTGCCGATGCCCTTGATGACCGAGTAGATTCTGTCGCCGTCGCGTTCGGCGTCGGCGAGCCTCTTCAACACTACGGCGCAGACGCCTTCGCCGATGGCGATCCCGTCAGCGCCGTCATCAAAGGGGCGGCAACGGCCGCGCGGCGACAGCGCGTGCGTTTGCGCGAACGACATGAAGCTGACGGGACCGTTGGTGCCGTCCACCGCGCCGACAAGCGCGATGTCGGCGTCGCCGCTGCGCAATTGCTTGATGCCGACGTCGAGCGCGGCGAGAGAGGAGGCGCAGGCCGCGTCGACGGTGAAGTTGGCGCCGCGCAGATCGAGCCGATTGGCGACGCGCCCGGCGACGACATTGCCGAGGAAGCCTGGAAACGAATCTTCCGTCCACTTCGGCAACTCGTCCTGATAAAGCGAGTCCAGGATGCGCTTGCGCGTCTCGTCGGAGACGCCTTCCGCTTTGGGAAGATAGTGCGCGAGCAGCGTTCGGAAGATGTAGATCGTTCCGAGATCATTCATGCCGCCCGAGGCGAAAATCGTCGCCGTGCGCTCCCGCGAGAACGGCCGCCGATCCAGGCCGGCGTCTTCCAGCGCCATGCTCGACACGAGCAGCGCGAGAAGCTGCACAGGCTCGATCGAGCGTAGACTGGCGGGCGGAATCCCGTAGCGCGTCGGCTCAAAGACGACATCATCGAGGAAGCCGCCCCACTTCGAATAGACCTTGTCCTTCACGCCGCGCTTTGGGTCGTAGAAGTCGGACGCGCGCCAGCGATCCTCGGTCACTTCGCGAACTGAATCGACCGCCAGCATGATGTTGCGCCAGTAGCTGCGCACATCCTTCGCGCCCGGCAATAGACACGCCATGCCGACCACGGCGATTTCCTCGCGCGGTTCTCGCCTTTCGGGGCTGGAGCGTTTGTCCGCCCGGGCGAACGCCGCTTGAGCGCCGGAGGAGACGGCCTGATGCAGTTCCGCCATGCTCAGCCGCGAGTCGCGCAAGCGCGCGACTTCGCCCATCATATACATGCCTTCACGGCGCTGAGCGTCGGCGTCGAGACTGATGTATTTCTCGTTGTTTTCCTTCGCCGCCGGATTCTCGTTGCGCGTCATGCCCTTTGACGCGATGCGCAGCCGCCCGATATTGAGCAGCTCGAGCGCCATGAGAATTTCTTCTTCCGACTTGCCCTGCAAGATCAGATCGCTTCGGGCCTTGTCGAACTCCGTGCAGAAACTGGTGTTGGCGCAACGCGTGAACGAGCCGACTCCCGATTGCAGCAGGGCGGTCTCGCGGCAATCGATTGCTTGATCCTGGAATTCCTTGACGATGGCGCCGGTCCGCACCGCCTCTTCGGTGAAGAGATAGGCGGTGCCCATCAGCACGCCGACTTTCATTCCCTTCGCGGCGAGCGGCGCCGCCAGCACCGACACGATCGCGGCCGAAAGGCCGTCATGAACGCCGCCGGCGAAGAGGATCTGCATCGTCTCGGGATCATCGATCTTCGCGCCAAGCAGCGTGTCGATGGCCGACTCCCAGAGCACGAAGCTGGTGCGCGGACCGGTATGGCCGCCGCATTCGCTTCCCTCGAAGATGAATTTGCGCGCGCCCTCCTTGATGAAACCCTGCAGGAGACCGGGCGATGGCACATGCAGATAGGTGGAAACGCCGAGCGCCTCAAGTTCCTTGGCCTGGCTTGGCCTGCCCCCGGCGACGATCGCGAATGGCGGCTTGACCTCGCGAATGGCCTCCATCTGCTCCTGCCGCAAATCAAGCGGCATGAAGCCCAGGATGCCGACGCCCCAGGGTCGCGCGCCCATCAGCTCTTTGGTCTTCGCGAGCAGCGAACGCACTTCTGGGCCGCGCATGACCGCAAGCGCCAGGAACGGCAGGCCTCCCGCGCGTGCAACCGCATCGGCGAAGGGCGCGACGTCGCTGACCCGCGTCATCGGACCCTGCGCAATCGGAAAACGCGCGCCATGCAGCTTTGCGAGCGCCGAGTCCGGCCGGAGTAGATTTTGCGCGCGGGCTTCGCTCAGGGCGGGTTCGACGCCATCGCGCAGCGCCGTGATCACTCGGCCCGTCGTGCCGTAGCGACGTCCGAGCGACGCCGCGAACGCGATGTCTTGTCCGAGCGGAATGAGCGCATCGTCGCGATCGGCCAGCAACCGCCGCAACGGATCTCGCAAGTCGTCGCCTTTTGCGACGGCGACTTCAATTTCGCGGAGCTTGCCTCGACCATGTCGTCCTGAAAAACGGAACAGGTCAGCGCCTCGTCCTGCGACAATCGTTTCGCTGCCGTCGAACTGGCTCCAGAGCCTTCTTTGGTCCGCCGATGCGCTCGGCCCCTCTTCCGTGAGCCAAAGCTGCTCGACGAGAACCACCCCGCGCGCGCCGGAAAGCACGGCGGCCGCCGCGCTGCGCATTTGGACGCCGCCCTGTATCCAGTAGGGAACCTGCAGTTTCCCGCTCAGTTCCTGCAAAAGGATGAACGAGGTGGCGGAGCCGATCCATCCGCCCGCCTCATGGCCTTTCACGATGAGTCCGTCGAACCCTTCCGCTTCCGCGAACAGCGCCGAGTCGAGATCATGGACTTCCAGAATGACCCTTTGCGCCAACTCTTTCGCAGACTTGAGTAAATCCGCCGCCTCTCGCGCCTTGACGCCTGCAAGAACAAGCAGCGGAAGTCCGGTTTGCGCGAGTTTCGACAGATCGTCGAAACTACGGTGCGGGCTTGTGACCGCGTCCCATCTGACGCCCCAGGTTCCGCGCGCGCCCGCCGACTTCCGCAGCACATCGATCGCATTGATGACCGCGGCGCCGTCGGCGCTCCAACCCAAATCAAGAACGCCTGTCTCGCCCGCCTTGCAGGCTGCAATGGCGATTTGCGGGTCGAGGCAATGGCTCGGAGTGATCGCGATCACCGTTTCCATCTCTA
Source organism: Methylocystis sp. L43 (assembly GCF_015709525.1). Classification (GTDB taxonomy): domain Bacteria; phylum Pseudomonadota; class Alphaproteobacteria; order Rhizobiales; family Beijerinckiaceae; genus Methylocystis. Next base: position 340,770 of record NZ_JADNRA010000036.1, read on the forward strand.
TCTCCTCGAGTTCCAATTGGCGCCCAAATAGAGGCGGCTAAAGGTGTGTTTTTACAATATTTTTTAGTAAGCTGTTATTTCGCCCTCACGCGAGCCACGCCACGCCAGCTCAATAAAAATCGTCGTTGCAACAAACTCACGAACGCGATTCCGGATCGAATGTTGCTTCGCTGTCTATGCTGAGTTGTTGCAAATAGGATGCCCATTGCGCGGTGGCCTCGAAGCAATGCGCGTTTCCGCCCACCATGGCGTTCTTCGGCGGCGCCCGAAGGAGCTGCGCCGTCGCGCAACTCATCGGCAGAAATCCACCGTCATGGCGGAGAGCGCCGTATCCCAGAAGAAGACGCCGCAGCGTCGCCGCCAGACTTTCAACGCGCGCCAATTCAGCCGCGATCGGCTCCATTTCAGCAGCGGCGACGGCGACAGCCGCCTTTTTAACTTCGCCCTCGGCTACCTTCAGACTGCTTTCGGCGTTCGCGAGTTCTTGACGAAGGCAATCTGAAGCGCGTCGAAACGAGGCCGATTGATTTTCAAGAGAGAAAATCCTTTCAGCGAGCCTCTTCGTTTTCGGCGATAGCTCGAGCGCGCGGCCCGCCTCTTGTCCTGTCGAACGCAGTATCGATGCCGCGCACTCTTCAGCGATCCGCTTGTCAAGATTGGCGAATCTGGAAAGCCTTCTCTGGATCGCAGCAGAAAAATTGTTAGCGCGGTCGACGGCTTCCTGGATGCGGTCTCTCGTCGACTTGATTATATCCCGCTCACGCTGCGCCAGTTGCAGCGCCGCACGCGCTTTAGCGCACAACACATTCACTTCGCGATCGAGAGATTGATTTTCGGCGGCCGCGAACTGCCGATTTAAAATAATTACGCCGACCTCTTCCGAACGGCGTCCACGAATGGATTTATCCGATTCAAAGCATGTATTGAGCGTGACTGCATTGATGGCTTCCATCAATGTCCCTCCAAGAGAAGTCGCCACCGCGCGCTGGCCAAATTTTGTGCATGCGCCTAAGAGTTGTTTGTGCATGCGCCTAATAGTTGAGTGCACTGCAGCAACCGCTGACTGTCAACGTTCCGCTCCGAAAATCGTTGCATCGCGCGCGCAATTTTCTTGAATTTTTTTTGTGGCACACCGAGCAAATGCGTTAATTTATTTCGAGTTGTCAGCGACTTCCCTGATGTAAAAATTTTTGACAAAGCGAAATCGCGCCGGCGATCCAATCGGTCGGCGTCTCGTTACTAGTAACGCGACTTCATGACGATCCGTTCCTGAAGCGTGTTTCAAGAGAAAGTGCAACTGCCGCCGATCATCTCTCTGGCTGACTCCCAATCGCAAATGACGCCAGGAACATTTTTTGCTTGTTTGACCGGAGAAGTCTTCTCCTATGTCATCGCCGCGCGGGGGGATCTCAGATGAGCGCGCCGGAGCGCATCTGCACCTTCTCCGGAGTTGTCTACGATAGCGCGCGCTGGAACAGCCTCATGCTACGCGCGGGTGACATCATCTTCTGCTCACCGCCCAACTGCGGCACGACCTGGACGCAAAAGCTGTGCGCGCTCCTCGTGCATCAGAACGCGACACTGCCGCATCCGCTGACGCGCCTTTCTCGCTGGCTCGACCGCCTAGCGCAGCCGAATGTGAGCTTAACTCGGTGTCGAGATATTTCGAATAGCAAGCACCACAAGTCGCCAAAGGACTTACACATGAGGGCGCTAAAAGTCGGGATAGTTGCCGCCCTTCTCGCTTCGCCAGCTTACGCCGACCGAAAAAAGGCGGACGCATGTGCAGCGGGTCTTTCACCTGACTCTAAAGTCATCTATGCGGCAGCAGTCGGAAAAATGCGTCGAGGAGCAGACAACGAAGCGGTCGTAACAGCAATCACCCTAAGCAAGGTAAGCTCCGGCAGATTAAGCCCTTTAACCGCAAAGAAGACCGCCGAGGCTGCCGGTGATTGCCTAAAGAAATTGGCAGATTGAAAGCAATCGGGTGATTGCGGTCTTGGCTGAGTTTTTGTTGTCGCCCCTAAATTTCCGGACACGGACTCCACAGCCCTCTCTTGCCGCGAGCGTGACGGAGACGATGATTTTGGCTGGCGCCGGCCGCTCCGGCAAATCGAGAAGCTCGCCCATGCATGCGAGAGCGGCGGCATCAACACGATCGGTTTTGATTAGTCTCTCAACGGCCTCGGCGAAGCGACGCGCCCGCCGTGGATTGACTTTGGCGACCGGCAGACCTGCCGTATTAAGTGCGTTCGAGGGCGACGTGGCAAGAACCGGTCGGCTCAAATGCCACGCGCTTTATCGGCGAGGCCGACTGGCATTTTAAGCATGGCGCGCCGCCTAGTTTGTCGTTGGCAAAGCGGCGCGCCACGCCGTCCGGCAGGTGTGCGCGCCGAGTCAATCTTTCGAGAGGTCGACGTCAAGGCGATCAAACTCTAGCTCGACCTGTCAAAAAAGGTCGGCGGCCTTTCGATGGGGACTTCATGAATCCGAGATCCGCATTTTCGTCAGCCTCCTTCAATAAAGGCGCGATTGCGCCGCTTTTGCCTATTGCTATCCTGTCATGCGCAAAGCGTAGACTGTGCAAGGCTTTGAGTCTTCGATGGCGACCGTTCCGCCCGCGAAACTCTCGACCGTCACTTTGCTGAATCCCAAGGCCCCGAGTTTCGCGACAAGTGACGACAATACGTGCTTGTTTGAAGGTTCTATCTCGAGCACGAGTTGCCGGATTAGAGGCCAGTGTTGTTCTTCCAAACCATGCAGAGCTTCGATCTCGGCGCCTTCTATGTCGATCTTCAACAGATCAACGCCTCGTAGCGCCTGTTGACGAATTGTGTCGCTCAAGGTCTGTATCTTGCACTTTATAGTCTGCGTGTCTTTGAGCATCGGCTTCACGAATAGAGCAAACACGCGGCGAGGAAGGAACGCAAAAGCGCGATGCAGATTCGAGAGCTCAGACGAGGTTACTTCTGCAGAAAATCTCTCCCAGTGGCGCCGCTTTTCTTGCAAATGCAGTGTCGAGTTACTTGGCATTTGCGGAAAAAACGCGATCGTCGCGTCTGCGTTCGTTGATCCAATCGCGTAATCAAGAAGCGTTATGTCGTGCAAACTCCGACGTGGTGATCCTCTCAGGTTCCGTTCGAGGCAGGCATATGTGTTGGGCACCGGCTCCGCGCATACGATTTTGAGATCACGAAAGCGCTCCATCAGTGAAAGCGCAAACATCCCGACATTTGCGCCTATATCGAGAACAACATCGCCGTTATTGACCGAAATTCCATGCTGCTCGTAACAATGCCGTTCGAAAATCTCCTTGAAGAGAAAGCGCGTATCATGGCGAGACTTCGGAGCATTCCAAACACGGAGTCCGTTTGGGCAGCGGAATTGCTTCATCGGCACCGACGCATGAATGACCGCATTCATCATGGGGTTGTCCTTTTGCGCACGCTACTTATCCCATCGCGAGACTGCTCGTGGGCCGGGCTAGAGCATGTTAGTCCATGACCGGCCGCTCCTGCAATGCGAGCGTGGACGGCGGAGCTGATTGAGGTTGCTCAGCCGGCCACGCGACGAATCTCGTAAATTCCTGGCAGTCGAGTCGCTTCATGTCTTTGCTGCGAAGAATCCTTCGAATCCGCATAGCGCGCGCAACGCGACGAAGTCTGGGGGACATGCAAAGCGCTGCGCCGACGATCAGCGAGTCAAAATTTTTTCAAACACTTCTCTGCCTGCTGTGATGGCGAGATTTGGGGCTTGCATCCCGGACAAGAGCCGATCTCCGCTGCGGTGGCCGTAATCGCTCAACGGCTCCCCTCGCGTTCCACGGTCATGCCTCTGACACTTGACTTGACCCGAGTGTCCATGGCGATTTTGCTTGCATGCGCCTCAATGCCGGCCCCAAAATCACCAACCGGTCCCAAGCACGAAATTGGAGGCAGACCTCAATGACCTTGGATCAGGGACGCGTTCCGGCTTGCCCGATCACCGGCCTTCCCGCAGTCCGCCATATTCAGTGGGTGCCAGCACTTCTCCTCATTCGCTTATGGCGAATCGAGTTCAAGACGGATCCCCGGCCGAGCTTCGACGGGGTCGATCAATTCGGCTTGTGGGAGTCGCCCACAGGTCTCTATTTCTTCGACCCACTTGTTGAAGGCGACGACGCATTTTACGCGGCGTTCTATTCAAGACTTCGCGCTTTAGGTCTCTATTCAAAACAAACCGCCCGCCCGGAATTTGAGATGGCTGCCCGACACGTCAAGCCCGGCGCTCGCGTGCTCGATATCGGGTGCGGACTTGGGAACTTCCGAACGTGCGTGCCACAGGCGACTTACACTGGGCTTGACCCGCATGTCGCCGAGGGCGACGCCGACGGCTCGGTGTGCAGCGAGACGCTAGCTCAGCACCTCGTAAATCACACGGGAACTTATGACGCCGTGTGCGCCTTTCAGGTCCTTGAGCATGTCAAGGCGCCCGTCAACCTCTTCGCTGAGATGGTGCAGGCAGTCAAACCGGGGGGGCTAATTATGGTCGGCGTGCCGCATGTCCCTTCCGCAATGACCCGCATACCAAATTTCTTAATGAACGCGCCACCCCACCATCTAACGTGGTGGACGAAGTCTGCGCTGATCCACTTGGTGAAAGACGTCAACGTCGTCATCGACAGCATAGAGAATGTTCCCTGGGGTAAACACGATGCCCTGATCTATTGGATAGAACATTGTACGCCTATCAAAAGCGCCGGCCAGCATTACAGTGAAGCGTGGTCCTGGCATGCTTCAGCTGCAGTAGGGCTAGCCAGCGGCGCCATTGTGCACTGGATTCGTGGCATTCCGTCGACCGATGACGAAGGTTCCGGATTGCTACTGGTTGCGCGGCGCCCATGCTGATTATCCTAATGAGAATTTCCGCCGACCGCCGCCCGGGCGCATTGCTCCTCGTCTCTGCCATTGGTGTCGCCGAGTCCGAGTGTGTTTAGGTGTGCAATTTTGGCTCTGACGCACAATTGGTGCCGCGCTGATTAGGTTGCGCCGATGAGGCGAGCTTCGAATAGATCGGCTTTTTGCGCGCCCATACATTTGTCGCTTCACGAGTTTGAGCTTTGTAATCTGACCTTCGGTCTATCCGTTCGACCAAGCGGATATGATTGCAGCGCGCACGGCAGACCTGTCTTTTATGACGCCGCCAAGGGCGCGACGAGACTCAATTTGCGTGCTCATTCCAGGGCGTCGAGCTCCGCACCATGCTTCTTTCGGATCATGGCGTGGCAAGCTGCGATGACGCTTCGCGCTTCGACGAGCAGCGGGACGCCGCTTTCTATCGCCGCAATCGCTACGGATTCTGACTTGGAGAGCGTGTCGCGACCGGTCGTCATCAGCCGCGCAATGGTTCTAGCGGAAGGGACGCGGCGCAAGCTTGAAATATCAGCTTTCTCGGCCCGACCGCCGTCTAGCCCATTTGGAAACCACCCGCAAATATCCCTGGACCTCCCTGGCTCTTCAGACGCCACCAAAGCTCGGAGCCGCTGTAAAGGCCCGCGGTCCATTGCGGTCGAGCCAGGGCAGATACGGCTCCTTTCGCGCGTTCGGAATACGTCTGAACGCTGGCCGCGCAGAATCCTGCGCACGAGTCCCGGCTATGTCCGGTCTCCCGTACGATCTGTTTGATCGAGGCTCCATTCTTGGCGCGCACAAGGACGACGGCCTTCGTATCCTCCCGCCGCAGACATCCCTCGTATTGAGTACGCTCAGCGGCGGTAGCAGATCGGGATCGACGGTCGCCGCGCATGCGGAGCGGATTTGACGCATCGATTTGCGCACGGCATCGAGGAAGGGTAAGCGCTGTTACGGCCCCACCTTCAAACGAATGATGAAAGCGGCGAGTCTGATCTCCTGATTTGGAGATAAGACTTGTGTCTAGATTTGATCCTTCGCTTGAGCCGAACGGCTCCGGGTTACGGCGCATCGAGGTGATCACTAGAGCTGGTGGTCGGCGCCGGTGGTCCGAAGGGGAGAAGGCGCTGGCAGTCGAAGAGTCGCTGGCTCCTGACGCGGTCGTCTCGCAGGTCGGGCGTCGACATGGCGCTACGCCAGAGCAACTGTTCACCTGGCGAAGGGAGGCGCGCCGAAGGGCGGAGGCGGCGGGCGCCCCGCCATTTGTTCCGGCAATTGCGGAGAACGGCGCCGAAGGCGGAGCCCGCCGCTCCCGTCGTGGAGATCGAGATCGGCGAGGCGCATGTGTGGATCTGGCGTGATGCGGACATCGGCATGGCAACGGCGATCCTGCGCGCCTTGCGAACCTCGCCAGGCGCAAAGTGATCGGCCCGACAGGCGCGATCCGCGTCATGGTGGCGACGAAGCCCGTCGACTTCCGTAAGGGCGCGGAGGGTCTCACGGCGCTGGTGCGCGAGACGATGCAGGCCGATCCCTTCGACGGCGCGATTTACGTTTTCCGCGCCAAGCGCGCGGATCGGGTTAAACTCGTGTTCTGGGACGGCACGGGCGTATGCCTCTTCGCCAAGCGACTGGAGGGCGGCAAGTTCCGCTGGCCCAAGATCGATGACGGCGTCATGCGATTGTCGGCGGCGCAGTTTTCGGCGCTGCTTGAGGGGCTCGACTGGCGGCGCGTGCGCGCGGCGAAAGAGACGTCGGCGCCCGCGTTGCCGAGATAAGCTGCGACACAGTGAATCAGGGCGTCGAAGAGCGTCGAAAGACGGCAGAAAATATGGTGTTCTGCGGCTCAACGACGCGGCGACGATGAGAGCCATGTTTGCGGGAACGGATATTTCCGGCGCCGACGATCCGCCCTTACAGCGCGCCATCGGCTGGATGATCGGGGCGAGCCAGGCGCGCGCCGAATTGGGCTGGACCGGCGCCAAGGCGCTCTGGAGAGAGCTAGAGCAAACCCGCCCGTTCTGGAAATGACGAAGCCCTCGCGGAGACGGCGACGCCGTCCTCCAAGCTCGCGCCGGGGAAGGTTCCGCGATCGAGCGGCGAGACGCGGCATTGAACTCAGCCGACCTGCGGAGCTCCGAAGGCGCTGACCAATCAGGCCAGCGCGTCCGCTCTTGCATCCGCCAGCTGTAGCGCATGACGCGCGATGATTTGTTCCTCGTTGGTCGGAATGACAAACACCCGTACCGGAGACTTCGCGGATGAAATGACTTCTCTCTGCCGCTCGTTTGCAGGGCGATCGAGTTCGACGCCGAGCCATTCCATGCCCTCAAGCACCCGCTCGCGCACCCGCCACGCGTTTTCACCGATGCCGCCGCAAAAGACGATGGCGTCAATTCCCTGCAGAACAGCCGCCAGCCCGCCGAGTTCGCGCCGAATGCGAAACACAAAATAATCTATCGCTTCGCGCGCTTCGGAGGCGCCCGAAGCTTCGAGTTCACGCATGTCGTGAGAGATGCCGGATAAGCCTTTCAGACCCGACTCCTTATAGAGGAGGTTCGATATCTCCTCGGCTCCGAGCTTTTTCTCCTGCATCAAATAGAGAACGACGCCTGGATCGAGTTGGCCACAACGCGTGCCCATGGGGAGCCCGTCAAGCGCCGTGAACCCCATCGAACTCGCCACCGATCGGCCGTTCTGGATCGCGCACATCGACGCGCCGTTCCCCAGATGTGCGACCACAACCCGTCCTTTGGCGTGAGACGGCGAGACCTCCCTGAGCCTTGTCGACACATACTCGTAAGACAATCCATGAAAGCCGTAGCGTCGAACCCCTTCAGCATAATATTGCCGCGGTAGCGCGAAAACGTCATTGACGAAGGGGTAACTGCGGTGAAACGCCGTATCGAAACACGCCACTTGAATAGATTCGGGCCAAGCCTCACGCGCTGCTTTGATCCCGGCGATGTTGTGGGGCTCATGCAGGGGAGCAAGCGGGACGAGCTTCTCGAGCCGATCGATCACCTCGCCGGTGATGATCACCGGCGCGTCGTAATGGACGCCCCCATGAACGACACGGTGGCCGACCGCGTCTATGCGCGCGCTGGGAAATGCTTCGCCCTGCCAGGAGAGGATTCGCCTCAAAGCTTCCTCATGGAAAACCTCGCCATCCGTCTGCGACCAGACGTCGTCATAAAGCGTCGCGCCAGAGTTATCTCGCACTTTTATTCGCCGCTCTTCTCCCGTCATCTCCGCGAGGCCCAGGGCGAGCGGCGACGCCTCGTCATCCTCAGCCGCAAACAAAGCGAATTTGATCGACGAGGAGCCGGCGTTCAAAGTGACGACATGGCGTCTCACTGTGCGGCTTCCCGCAGGGCTTCTTCCGTCTCGACTGCGCTTTGCCCGGTCGACAGCCAATGGGCGTACAGGACCGCAACGGCGCAGGAGAACAAACGCGATTGTTCGTCATCTGCGCGACTCGTCAATAGGATCGGAACCTTCGCGCCGATGATCAGGCCGGCGCCTTCGGCCTGAGCCGCGTAGGTCAGCTCTTTCGCCAATATGTTGCCCGACTCGAGGTTGGGAACGACGAGAATATCCGCCCTACCGGCAACCAGCGAATGGATGCCTTTGCTGCGAGCGGCGGTGAGGCTGAGGGCGTTGTCCATCGCCAACGGCCCGTCAACGTCGCCGCCCCGGATTTGATTACGCTCAGCCATTTTCGACAAAGCCGCCGCATCAAGAGTCGACTGAATTTTCGGATTTACCGTCTCGACCGCGGAGAGAACGCCGACCTTGGGGCGATCGATCCCTAAGGCGATGCCAAGATCGATCGCATTCTGAATGATGTCGACCTTTTCTTCGAGCGTCGGTGCGATATTCACCGCTGCGTCGGTCACCAGCACAAGCTGTTTCAGCGTCGGCGCATCCATGATGAAGACGTGGCTGATGCGGCGGCCAACGCGCAAGCCGCCCTGCGATTTCACCACATGTTTCAGCAGCTCGTCGGTGTGAAGATGCCCTTTCATCACTGCAGCTGCCGCGCCTTGATGCACGAGTTCGACGGCTCGCGCCGCAGCAGCGTCATGACTGCAGGCGTTCTCGATGGCGATGCCCGTAAGATCCGCGCCGCAAGACGCGGCGACGCTGCGAATTTTCTTCTCGTCGCCGATGAGGATTGGCACGATCAGCTTTTCGCGGGCGCCGGCCAGCGCGCCGAGCAAGGCATTTTCCTCCTCCGGAGCGACGACGGCGGTTGGCAGAGCCGCCATCGAAGCGCAAGCGGCAAGTAGCCGATCCATATGGACATGGCGCTGCAGCGTCAGTCCAGGGAGCGCTTCTTCATCGATTGTCTGCCGGATGGTCGGGGCGAGCACCTCGGCCATACCGTCGACAATGAGTTCGGAACCACGATGGACCTGGGTGCGCAGCATGACGGTCGAGGGCGGTCGCAATTCCTCCACGCGTACCGAGACGAGGAGCGAGTCGCCGATATGGGCTCTGAGGTTGAACCGAAGGGTCTGCGACAGATAACTCGTTCCGGCGCCCGGCAGTAAATTGCCGAGAACTGCGGAAAAAAGCGAACCGACCCACATTGCAGGAGCCACCGCTTCCGAACCTCGATCATTTTTCTCGTCCGGAAGGTGGGCGGGATTGAGGTTGCCGCTGGCGTGGGCAAACACGATGAAGTCCTCTGGCGCGACGACTCGGGCGATCGACGCTTCCTGCCCCACCGCCAATTCATTGAAGAGCGTGTTCGAGCGCATATCTCTAACTCTTGTTTCAAGCTTGCAGGGACTTCTCTCGCGGTTCGACAAGCGCTTGAGTTTGCAGCGTCTCGCGCAGAACAGCGAGTAGCCTTGCCGTTGCTTCGGCCATCTCCAATGGATCGCCGGCGATTTCCTCAACGAGCGCGATCGCGCGCAGGCGTTCGTCCAATGTCGGCAACATCTTGGGCAACACCGCAATCGCGGCCTCGGGCTGGAAGTCGATGATGAGCGTCTGCTCATGAATTATGACTGAGCGGAGTTCGTCCCCGAGGCTCTTGAACGGCTCCGTCGATCGGAGGATGAGGTTGGATCGCTCAAGCCTGCTTTGGCGCACCGCGCCGCGCGAGCGGGCCATCAGGATCAGCATGCGGACGACCGCCTCGGCGAAGCCGCCCTGATCGATTTTCGCGAGCGCAGCCTCCACCTCTGGCAATTCGCGCAGCGTTTCGCCGAGCTTGGCGTCCGTCTCGGGCGTGTATCCTTCATTCATCCGCATCAGGAACGGGTTTGCATAGAGGCTGATAAACATCAGTTCCTTGGCGGCGGCGCCGACGTCGCTCCAGAACTTCAATGTTTGCTCGATCAAGCCGGCGGCCAACGCCTCGCTCTTCAGGAAGGGGTTGGACGGATCCGCGGGCTTGCGCTCTTTGCGCACCGTCTCGGCGAAAGTCCCGATCGGCGCCACCGCCGGATTCTTGTCCGATAGCAGATAGCGGCGAGCGCGGAGCGGATGCGACCATACCAATGCGTCCGCGAGGGCCGGCGAAGCCAGCGCCTTGACGTAGGGACGCGCGCCGAACTCGTATGCATTGACCCAGAATTCCGACAAACGCGCGACCAACGCAAAAGACTTCTCGTCGCCCGCGCCATCATCCAGCGCGCGGATATCGGCGACGCCCCTTTCCTCGCAGGACATGACGTAGTAGGCGCTCGTGCCTTCACCGATTTTTTTCTCGATGCGCATCTCATAAAGGCCGGGCGCCAGGGATTCGATCATCTCCAACGTCGTGACGATTCTGTCGTGCTGCTTTTGAGCGACTTTGGCCGATACAAAAATCCCCAGATGGCCGACGTCCTCGTGGACCATGTAGACAATCCGCTGGCCGCGCGCCCGTATCTCGCGCTCGTCGCCATAGACCACCGGAATCCAGTTCAAGGCCTGCTGCGGCGGCGTGATGTCGTCGCCTTGGCTGGCGAACACAATGATGGGAGCTTTGATTTTCCTTAAGTCTACTGGGGCGCGCCCGCCGAGGAATGCCTGACTGCCTTGAAGCTTGTTGCCGATAAACAGATTTTCGACAATCCAGCGGATCTCGGCCTCGTTCATGAAATAGAAGGTCGACCACCACCGCTCGAACCCCTTGAAACGCGGCCCTTCGGTGTCCGCTTTTGCGAACACGTCGTAATATTTTGACCACCAGGTGTTGTGCGGGTTCATCAACTCGAAGTTGAGGACCAGATGCGCGCCATCGAAAACGCCATTGCCAATGTCCGACGTGATCACTGCCGGCAGCGCGCCGAACGCAAGGCCTCCTGAATAGCGGAGCGGATTCTTTCCCCGCACCCCCGCCCAGTAACTGAGAGGCGCGCCGGACACCACCACTGGGCCAGTCAGATCGGGATTGGACGCGGCCAGCAGCATTGCCGCCCAGCCGCCCTGGCAATTGCCGATGATCACCGGCCGAGGCGCGACGGGATGACGTTTGGCGATCTCGCGCACGAAAGCGCCTTCGGCCATGCAAACATCGGCCAAGGTCTGACCGGGCTGAGGCTTGGGAAGGAAGATCACGAAATAGACAGGATGGCCATGCGCAAGAGCGACGCCGACTTGACTGTCGGACTTGAAGCCTCCGATCCCTGCTCCATGGCCCGCACGCGGATCGATGATCATATAGGGCCGCAACGTCGGGTCGGTCTGGACGCCTTCGGGCGGCTGGATTTGCACAAGCAAGTAATTCGTCGGGCGCTCGAGCGTGCGGCCGTCGATCACGACGTTAAAATCGTAAACCAGGACGAGCCGCTCGCCGCCCTCCATCTGCTCAACGGCGAAATTCCCGACTTCGCGCATGATGTCGAGAAACAAGATCCAGCGTTGGCCGGCGTCGGTCACATATTCCGCGAACTTTCCAGACAGATCTCCTGACTGCGATAGTTCGCGGCTTATGATCTGCCAGTCGCTGAGATGCGCACGCAAGTCGGCGCCAAAGCTGGACGCGATCTTCTCGAAATGATTGCCGCTCAGTTCGACGAGAGATTGAGCCAGCTCCGCCAACTTCGATAGGTCGCCGTTGAGGAGAGCTCCTTTTTGCGCAACGCCCGATTTGCCATCCATTTCGAAGGAAGCCAAGTTTCTAGGCGAGACGTTCAACATGGCAGGCTCTCTCCAAAAGGATCGCTCGGCAGCGATGCGGCAGCGGTGTCGACACGGGGCGGACGCGTGCGCCTCAGGCGGCCACGCGCTCAGGCGAAACGATCGGCATCGTCGGCGTATCGCCGTCGAGCAACAGCTTGGCTCCGGTGCTTGCGACGACGGTTTCCACGCTTACGCCGGGCGCCCGCTCCCGCAATACCAGCCCCTCGTCCGTAGGCTCGATCACCGCCAGTTCGGTGACGATGAGGCTGATGCGCCGCGCCGCCGTGGGCGGAAGCGTTAGAGCCTCGACGATTTTCGGTTGCCCCTTGGCCGTGTGTTGCATCGCAACGATGACGCGCTTCGCGCCGGCGACGAGGTCCATTGCGCCTCCCATGCCTGGGACGAGTTTGCCGGGCACCATCCAGTTCGCGAGACGGCCGCTTGAATCGACTTGCAGGCCGCCGAGAACGGTCATGTCGAGATGTCCGCCCCGGATCAGCGCAAAACTGGTCGCGCTGTCAAATGCGGCGGCTCCGGGCAGAGCCGAAATGTATCCGCCGCCGGCGTCGGTGAGGTAAGGATCTTCCAGACCATCCGGCGGCGGCTCGCCAAAGCCGATGATGCCGTTTTCGCTCTGAAACGCCACCGAGATTTCCGCGGGCACGTAGCACGCAACGAGCGTGGGCAGACCGATGCCCAAATTTACCAGGGTGCGGTCACGCAATTCGAGAGCGACCCGACGCGCAATGACCTCTTTAGCCTCCATCACTGCGGCCTCCTCACGAGATGATGCACGAGCACGCCAGGCGTGCGCACGGCGTCCGGCGGGATCACGCCGACCGGAACGATCTCTTCGGGCTCGGCAATGACGCAGTCGGCGGCGAAGGCCATCACCGGATTGAAGTTCGCCGCCGTCAGCCGGTAGGTAAGATTGCCGAAATGATCGGCCTCGTGCGCACGCAGCAGCGCGAAATCGGCGCGCAACGGCATCTCGAGCAGAAAGCTCTCGCCGTCGATTTCCAATACCTGCTTGCCTTCTGAAACGACCGTTCCGACGCCTGTTCGCGTCAACACGCCGCCAAGCCCGCTGCCGCCGGCGCGAATTCGCTCGGCCAGGGTTCCCTGCGGAACGAGCTCGACTTCAATTTCGCCCGAAATCATCTTTTTCTGCGTAGTCGGGTTGGTCCCGATGTGCGACGCCTTGACGTGGGCGACGCATCCGGCCTCGATGAGCTTGCCGACGCCTCTTCCTGGCGAGGCGGTGTCGTTGCAGATCAGAGTCAGCCCGCGCGCGCCGCGCGCCACTAAAGCGTCGATCACACGATCCGGAGAGCCGACGCCCAAGAAGCCGCCGAACATGACGCTGGCGCCATCAGGGATCATCGCCGCCGCCCTTTCAGCCGAAATCCCGTCTTGCATTATGTGTTCCTCAGGCAACGTTGTGCAGGCCGGCGTCCACATAGATCGTGTCGCCAGTCATTCCGGACGCGCCGCCTCCAACGAGGAAGGCGACGACGCGTCCAACTTCGGCGATGTCGACGAGTCGATGCGCCGGGCTGCGCGCGACCGCCGCGTCGACGAGTTCGTCGAACTGCGCGATGCCGCTGGCGGCGCGCGTCTTCAGCGGACCGGGCGAAACCGCGTAGACGCGGATGTCCTTGTCGCCGAGCTCGGCGGCCAAATACCGCACCGTCGCCTGCAACGCGGCTTTGACGGGACCCATGATGTTGTAGTGATTGACGACCTTGTCGGCGCCATAATAGCTCATCGTCAGTATCGCCCCGCCTTCCGTCATCAGCGGCTCGGCGAGACGCGCCATTTCGATGAATGAATAGCAGGAGATTTGCATCGCTTGCTGAAAGCCTTGGAGCGAGCAGTCGATCACCCGTCCATGAAGATCGTCGCGCGGCGCAAAGGCGATGGAGTGAATAACAAAGTCCAGCCGTCCCCATTCAGTGCGAATCTGGTCGAAAGCGGCCTTAAGCTCCCCGGGATGCTCGACATTGAGAGGCATGATCAAGCTCGCCTGAATTTGTTCGGCGAGCGGACGAACATAGCGTTCGGACTTCTCGTTTGCGTAAGTCACCGCCAGCTCGGCGCCAAAGGCGCGCAGCTTCGACGCGCATCCAAAGGCGATGCTATTCTCGTTCGCGACGCCGACGACAAGACCCCGTTTGCCGCGCAACATGTCGCCGATGCGGCTTTCGGGATTCCAAACCTTGGGCAGCGGGTCAGTGAGTAGAGCGACATCGTTCATAATGGCGCCTCGCATGAGAGTGAATGTGTCGCGACGGCGCTGCACCGCGTTCTTGATCTCGCGGGCTCTGCTGGATCGCGGCTGTTGATCTTTTCAACGATCCTCGTCGATACGGTTCGAGGTTAGGCCGCGTAAATGACGCGGCCATGAACTTTGCCCGAGAGACGAAATTTAACTGCTCAGATCACTGGCGCGAATTTCGAACGCGATAGGCTTGCTATTCCGCGGCGTCGTCGACCGACTCCTCGTTCTTCGTCAAGCGCCGCGGGGCCGAAGCGCGCAACGCCCCGCCGCGGCCGGAAAGACTTGGATTGTCCAGGAAATAATCTTGCGCGCTGAAGCGCTTTTCGCCTTCCAGCGGCGTTATGCGCCGGCTCGAACCGTCGTCGAGAATTTGCCAACTCTGAACATTGTCGAGCAGATTGGCGAGCAGCACCTGTTCCAGAATTTGTTCGTGCAGCGTCTCGTTCATGATCGGGAACAGCGTTTCAACACGCCGATCGAGATTGCGCGGCATCAGGTCAGCCGAGGAGATATAGACCGCCGCCTTGTTGTGCGGCAGACCGTGACCGTCGGCGAAAGCGTAAATGCGTGAATGCTCGAGAAAGCGTCCAACGATCGATTTCACGCGAATGTTTTCAGATAGCCCCTTCACGCCGGGCCGCAGACAGCAGATGCCCCGCACAACGAGGTCGATTTCGACCCCGGCGGCGCTGGCTCGATAAAGCGCGTCGATGATCTCCGGATCGGCGAGCGAGTTGCACTTCACCCAGATTCCGGCAGGTCGACCCGCGGCCGCATGCTCCGCCTCGATTCCTATGTGCTCAATCAGCCGCTGCTTCGCCGTGACCGGCGTCACGAACATCCGCTCCAGAGGGGCCAGAACGCCCGAACCGGTGATGTAGTGGAAGATGCGCGCGACATCGCGCCCGACTGCCGCGTCGGCGGTAAAGGTAGACAGATCTGTATAAATGCGCGCGGTGATCGGATGATAATTGCCCGTGCCGACGTGGCAATAAGTCGCGACGGCGCCGTGCTCTTCTTCGCGAACGACCATGCAGAGCTTGGCGTGAGTCTTTAGTTCGGGGAAACCGAAGACCACCTGAACGCCGGCTCGCTCCAAGGTGCGCGCCCAGCGAATATTGGCTTCTTCGTCAAAACGCGCTTTGAGCTCGACGAGCGCGGTCACCGATTTGCCGTTCTCGGCCGCCTCGATGAGCGCATGAACGATCGGGCTGTCCGACGAGGTCCGATAGAGCGTCTGCTTGATCGACACGACCCTGGGGTCGCGCGCCGCCTGCTGCAGGAAAGTCACGACGACGTCGAAGGACTCGTAAGGATGATGAACGACGATATCCTTCGCGCGGATCGCTGCGAAACAGTCTCCGTCGAATTCGCTGACGCGTTCGGGATGGCGCGGCGAAAAAGCTGGAAACTTCAGCTCCGGTCGGTCGACGCCGACGATCTGCGAAAGACTGCTCAAACCTAGTTTTTCGCTTTGAACGATCATCCCCCTTGGCGAAACATCAACCTGCGACGCGACAAAATCGCGCAGCGCCAAGGGCATGGAGGAATTGACTTCAAGACGGATGACGCAGCCTCGCCGGCGTTCTTTGATGGCCGCCTCGAATTCGCGGATGAGATCCTCCGCTTCCTCCGCGAATTCGATGTCGAGATCGCGAACGACTCGGAACAGGCCGAGCGCGGCGGTCACGCAACCGGGAAACAGCCGGTTGAGAAATTGTGCGATGACGTCCTCAATGCGCGCGAAACGCAGCGCGTCATTCGGACCGTCGTCGAGGCGCACGAAGCGCGTCAGCTTTCCCGGAATGCGAACGAGACCCGTGAGGTCGCGCCCATCGTTCTCCCGAACCAGTTGCGCAGCTAGGGACAATTCCAGATTGGGGATGAAGGGAAAGGGGTGCGACGGGTCGATCGCGATGGGCGTCACCGCGGGAAAAATGTGGCGATTGAAGTGAGCGTCGAGTCGGTCAAGATCGGCGCTCGTCCAATCGGCGCGCTCCAGCAGACTGACGCCGACGCCTTCGAGTTGCTCGCGCAACAATCGCCAGGTCGCTTCCTGGTCGCGGCTCATTTTATCGGTCGACTCGAAAATGCGGGCGAGCAGCTCGGACGGCGTCAAACCATCCATTCCCGGCGTCTGGCCGCGCTCAATTTGCTCGATGACGCCCGACACTCGGACCATGAAAAATTCGTCGAGATTGCTCGCCGAGATCGCCAAAAACCTCAGCCGCTCGAGCAGCGGGTGAGATTCGTTGGACGCCTCTTCGAGAACGCGTCGATTGAAGGCAAGCCAGGACAATTCGCGATTGACAAAACGCCCTGGATCATTCGACGCCGTCGCATCTGGGACGGCGGGCCCCGGCCGGCGGCGCGTTTCCCCTGGCCGTCTGAGGGCGGTTCTCGAAGACACTCTGGAAACTCTCAACAATTGAGCCTCGACTGAGGCGGCTGCGCATAAAGCACCATTTCTGCGTGACAGTGCTGCAACAGGTTCGGGAAATGCCGACTCTTGCCGAGGCTTTTCATGTCACGTCACTCTGACGTTCAAGAAGCGCTTTATGGATGAGCGCTGAAAGTCGGCACGTGCTGCGCTGATCCGCAATTGTCGAGTTCCGGACGGGAGACGAGATGTGCTTTCCCGGAAAATTGTTGACCGTAATGGGGTTGCTGTTCAGCGCGACCGCATACGCTCAAGAGGCGGGCGGCAGCGGCGGCGCGCCGGACGTCTCGCACAGCCCAACCAAGCTGAAGGCGCCGCCGGCTCCGCTGGGCGTGTTTGGCTCGGATATCGGCGCTGTCGGAAAATTTTCGGTGGCGTTTTCCGGCGTCTTCACGGGACTCGCGAATTCGAGGATCGGGACAAAAATCGTATCGCCGGAATATATTGTTTCGACCACGCCATGGTTTTTCGACCTCAGGAAGCCCGTCCGGCTTGTCCCCTCGAGCGTCTTCGCGACCATCCAGTCAATCTCCTTCAATTACGGCGTGGCGGAAAATTTCGGGATCGTCCTGGCGGCGGGGGCAGTGGAAAAAACAGTCGCCGCGCTGACCTACGCCGCGCCGAGCGGAACGCGTTTTCTCGGTCAAAGCTACGCCACGGTCGCGGGCGTAACGGATCTGGAAGCCGCAGCGGTCTTACGCATCTATCGCGACGAGGTTCATCGCGTTCTCATCTCGCTTGGATTGACGTTTCCGACAGGGAGCAATGAATCCCAGTTCAGGCTGCTCCTCAGCGACGGCGCCTATGGGACAGTGCGCGCCTTCTATTCGATGCAGCCCGGCACGGGGACGTATGATTTTCTTCCCGGCTTCACCTATGGCGGCGTGATCGGACCCTACTCATGGGGAATCGCTTATCGCGGACGCTGGCCCTTGGCGCCAAATCCCGAGGGCTACCGTTACGGCGATCTTCACGACTTCCACGGCTGGATCGGATATTCCTGGATCCCGGAATTGACGACGACGCTGCGCGTGACCGGCACGACCCGAGGCCCTATTCGTGGGTTCGATCCGAAAATCGACGGCAAATCCCAGTCAGCCAACCCTTTCTTCTACGGCGGGCAGCGCGTCGAACTTTATGGCGGCACGACGATCGCCGGAAGCCTGTTAGGGTTGAACAGGGCCACCTTCGCCATCGAGGCGGGCGTGCCGATCTATCAAAATCTCAATGGCCCTCAACTGTTTCGTAACTGGCAAGCGATTGTGGCCATGCGCATCAGCCTGTAACAACAGACTGCTGCGAAGAAGAATATCGGCTGCAAATTCGACAGTCGCCTTCGCTTGCTTTCTTTTTATCGACCGCGCCGGCCTTCTAATGCGCCGTCCAGCCGCCGTCCATGGCCAGAATTGCTCCCGTGATTGACTGAGCGTCCTCGGAAGCAAGAAATACGGCGAGTGCGGCGACCTGTTCCGACGTGACAAACTCCTTAGTTGGTTGAGCTTCAAGAAGAACGTCGTGGATAACTTGTTCGCGAGTCATGTTCCGCGCCGCCATTGTCTCTGGAATTTGATGCTCGACGAGCGGCGTCCAGACATAGCCCGGCGCGATGGCGTTGACGGTGATGTGGTCGCGAGCAAATTCGAGAGCGGCGGTTTTGGTCAAGCCGGCGACGCCATGCTTCGCGGCGACATAAGCGGATTTGAAAGGGGACGCTATGGTCGCATGAGCGGAAGCGGTGTTGATGATCCGCCCCCACTGGCGGGTTTTCATTCCAGGCGCAGCAGCGCGGATCGCATGAAACGCCGACGACAGGTTGATGGCGATGATCGCGTCCCACTTCTGAATCGGAAAATGCTCAATCGGCTCCACATGCTGGACGCCAGCGTTATTGACCAGAATGTCGACCGAACCAAAGGCGCGTTCAGCCTCGGCGATCATCTGCGCAATCTGCGCCGGCGCAGACATGTCCGCCGGCGAGAAGAGCGCCTTGACGGCGAACTCCTCCTCGATGCCCTTGCGCTTGTATTCGATTTCGTCGGCATTGCCGAAGCCGTTGATCACGACGTTCGCGCCTTTTTCGGCATAGGCGCGCACAATCGCCAGTCCGATGCCGCTCGTGGAGCCGGTCACAACCGCTGTCTTGCCTTGGAGCATAATCTTCCTCCGCCGCCCGCCTCCGTCAATGCAGCGGCTGACCGATCATCGATATTCGCGCCTCCCGACAAATTCGCAAAGGCAATGTGACAGTTAAGCAAAATGTGGATTCTAAGATGCGTCGCTGAACCAAGACTTTCGGTGAAGTGATTGAGACAATTACGAATCTAATTCGCCTGTAATCGACTCAGGACGCCGAGGGTCTTCAATTCTCGCACCAGTCGCAGACCCTGTTGTCGGTAGAGTGGGACAGCTAATTTTGAAGGAAGGCGGTTCATGATGTCTCGCGCCAAGCGGAAATCGCAGCCTGATATTCGTGCGATCGTATTGGCGGCGTCGAAGACAACGTCAACGACGTGCGAACGGTCGACTTGCAGATAACACATGGCGGCGATTGGATCGCCATTTTCGACGCGCTTTAAGCCGCCCATCGTCGCGAGGGCCACCAGGCGATCATTTGCCTCCAAACGGATATCGTCGCTTGGAATAAGACGAACTTGCTCTCCTCGCCGATGGAGGATCGGCACGATCTCATAACCGTAGGCGACTTCCGCTAAAAGACGATCTATCAGCGTGTCGCCGGCTGCGATGGCATATTCCGTGACGAAGACTGAGCGCCCCTCGAGATGAAAGGCGCAGTGAATGTTTTCTCCGAAAGCGGCGGCGGTGATTGCTTCTGCGGCGATCGCATAATCCCCGATCCCCACGGAAGCGGGAATCAGAGAAGCGACGTCTTGTGCAAGTCGGTGGTCGAAGGCCCGAAAGATCAGGACGCAGTTCGCATTGAGGGACCTGACGATAAGACTGGCCTCCAGATTGGCGATTTCGTCGTCAGTAACGACAATGACGCTCTCGGCTGTTGCGACATTCGCCTGCTGCATGGTGTCGCGGAACGAGCCGACAAGTATCGGGACGTCCGGCAGCACCTCCTCGCCGATTGGTTGCTCAGAAAGTCCCACCACTGGATGCATCCAGTCCTTAAGGATGGCCGCAACACGTCGTCCCGTGGCGCTCATGCCGACAATCACCGTATGCCCCGCGTCAGGCACGCGAGGCCGCCGTCGCGCTATCTGAAGTCGCGCGCTTAGAGTCCGCTCCGTCAAAGTAGCGATCAGAATGCCCAGGAACACGGCGCTCGAGATTGTCGCGAGCACGGAGAAGAGGTAAAGCCGTGAAGAAATCGGAAAGGGCACACGTAGAGCGCCAAACACGTTGTCAAAGCCGCCGAACGCCAAGACGACCGAAACGTTGAACGCATCGAACCAGCCAATTCCCGGGTTTTCGATACGATAAAAGACTGTGCCGGCGAAGATGAGCAAGGCGACGATGGCAGCCGACGCCAGCGCCGCCCGGGGAACGCCTGCGCTAAACGGAAGCCGCCTCAAGTTGGCAAAGAAGTCCGCAAACCGCGTGGACACAGGATGCTGGGCGGTCTTGCTGCGACCACGCCATGGGGCTTGGGAGACTGCAGATATGTCCTCTAAATAGACCAATGTGTCGCCTTCGCGGAGCACATCATCCGGGATCCAGGAAGCAAATATCGGCGCCGCTTCTTCCGCTTGCCTGGCATGACTGAGAATCCGCCGGGATGAAGTGCTCAGCTCGTAAAGAAATCGGCCCTTCCATCTATCGTCTCTTCTAATTTGTATCCGCGTCAGCCGCATCTTTTCCCCCGCCACCTCAAAAAGCCCCTGAGGAGAAGCGAGGGCGAAAGCGTTTGCCAGAAACTGCGTCGGTTCGAACGCGAATAGATTCCCAATATTTTGTTGAAGAAGGGAGCCAAGCGCGCCCTGCGCCGACCGGATGATCAGGCGCACGTTGGGATTGAGCGATCGGGCCGCAAATGCAGCCATGATGTTGGCTCGCTCATTCTCCGTAACCATGAGCGCCGCGCGGCAATGAACGATGCCCGCCTGCTCCAGTATTTCGGCTCGACAGCAGTCGCCGACGATCAGTCTTTCCAGGAGATCAACCGAGCCGGGGTCCTCCTGGGAGAGCGAAGCGGCGCTGTCCACGCCGATGACCTTCACATCGAATTGACGTAGAAGACGGATGCATTGCCGGCCGACATCGCCAAGCCCGCAAATTAGGAAGGGAGCGGAGCCGCCGTTTTGACGCGCATCTGAGGACATCATCGTTTCTTCGAAAACAAATTCGCGCCGGGCGCCGTTCGTAGATCCGCGGCAATGACGTGACGACGCGTAAAGGAGTCGCTTCGCGCGTCTATTGTCCGGTCGCTTGAGGCCGTCAGATGACAACTTGATGAAACCGCGCTCTGAATGACGCCGCGCTCTGCGCGGAGAGCGAGGGAGTCACCGCTTTGTCACTTGACCCCGCAACAATAACTTCTGACACGGGATCTGAGGCCTTCCCGTCGGAAGATTGTCCTCCCGAGAAGGGGCGCAGTCGCTTGTCATCAGGGCTAGGATCAAGCACGCGACTTGCACCTGTCGTCGAGCGCCCGAATCTCGGAACGGCTCTCTAAGGAGCCACGCCGAACCGCCTCCCGACAGTTGCGCTCGCCTTCGTCCGCTTACAGGAGAACTCGGGCGATGACGCCGCTTTTCAGTCTTCAGAACGCTCCAAAACGCTCAATCGAGGATCAGAAAGTCGCCGCAACAGCGCTGCAGCGCGTCATGACCGGCTACGCTCGGCGAATGGAGAAGATGGCGAGCGACCACGGCGGGCGCCTAGAGCAGCTTTGGGAAGAGGCCAAGGCGATACAGACCGAATTGAGTAAGCGCCAAGAGGCGGGCGATCTTTATAGAGCCGCATATGATTACGCTGTCGACGCCGGGCGACGGACCGTGCTGACGCTAGACACGCTTCGCGAGAGAGGGAACAACGACATTGCTCACGAAGCCGCCGGCATGCCCCCTGCTCTCATCTATGACAACGAGGTGGTCGTAGACGGCCGCGACCTGCCGCGGCCGGTGAATTATCTTCTCTTGAGAATCGTTCCACCCCAGGGCGTCGAAAGCTTGAACTGGAAGCGCCCCTATTTGATCATCGACCCGCGCGCCGGCCACGGCGCTGGAATCGGCGGCTTCAAGTCTGATAGCCAGGTCGGCGTCGCCCTGCGCGACGGCCATCCGGTCTATTTCCTGGTTTTTCGTCCGCATCCCGAACCGAACCAAACGCTCGCTGACGTGATGCGGGCCGAGGCGGCGTTTGTGAGCGAAATACGTCGGCGTCACCCTGAAGCTCCCAAGCCGATTATCGTTGGCAACTGTCAGGGCGGTTGGGCGACGATGATCCTTGCGGCCGCGAATCCGGACATCACCGGACCTTTGGTCATCAATGGCGCGCCGCTGGCCTTCTGGTCGGGCAGGATCGGCGAGAACCCGATGCGCTACCTTGGCGGGCTTTCTGGAGGAACCTTGCCTACCTTAGTTCTCGCAGACCTAGGATATGGAGAATTCGACGGCGCGCATCTTGTCACCAATTTCGAAATGCTCAATCCTGGCCGTAACTATTTCAGCAAATATTACGACCTCTTCGCAAATGTCGACCGTGATCGCGCTACATTTCTGGAATTCGAGCGCTGGTGGGGCGGATTGCATTTTATGAACGAGCCCGAAATCCGGTGGATCGTCGAACAGCTCTTCATCGGGAACCGTCTCTCGCGCGGAGAGGCGCGAATCGAGCGAGGGCGCCAGCTCGACGTCAAGGCGATCCGATCGCCGATCATTGTTTTCACCAGCCGGGGCGACAATATCACCCCTCCCCAGCAGGCGCTCAACTGGATCGTCGACACCTATGCGGACGAGCATGAGATCAAGATCCGCGGTCAGCGCATCATCTACATGGTGCATGAGACCACGGGGCATCTCGGCATTTTCGTCTCCTCCACGATCGCCAAAAAGGAGCACTCGGAAGTCGCCTCGACGATGAAAACCATCGAGGCGCTGTCGCCCGGGCTCTATGAAATGAAGATCGACGAGCAGATTGGCGAAGGATTGGATGCGCGCTTCCTCGTGAGCTTCGAGGAGCGCACGATTAGCGACGTGCTCGCGTTCGACGATGAAGACCGATCTGACGAAATCGGCTTTGCTGCGGTTGCGCGCCTATCCGAATTGAGCGTCGAGCTTTATGATCTCGTCTTGCGTCCGTTCGTGCAAACAATGGTGACGCCGCTTACCGCTAAAATGATCAAGTCGACGCATCCCGCCCGGGCTCAGCGCCTCATTTTCACCGATCAAAATCCCCTAATGCAGCCGGTTTGTGAAATCGCAGCGCGCATTTCGAAGGATTGCGAACCTTTGGATCCGAGCCATCCGTTCCTCGCACTTGAGAGGTGGTGGGCCTCGAGCGTCTTGCAGACCATAGATTTTATGCGCGACTTCCGCGACGCGGCCTACGAAGCGATCTTTCTTTCAACCTACGGCTCGCCCTTGATGACTTGGATCGGCGCTCCCCATGCTTTCGAGCGGACGCGCAAGGATCCGAAGGATCTTCGGTGGCTGCCCGAGGTGCAAGCCATTCTAGTGGGCATTGATCGCGGGGGCTTCGAGGAGGCTGTAATCCGCATGCTGATCCTTCTTGCCGAGGCGCGTGGCTCCGTCCGCCGCGATCGGCTCCAACGATCGGCGCACGTTCTAACCAACGATGAGCCTTTCGCCTCGCTTGGGACGGAGCGCCGTGCCGCGCTCATCCGAGAGCAATCAATCATCGCCGAGTTCGAACCCGATCGCGCCATAGAGACACTGCCGGATCTCATACCCGAAAGCCGGCGCCAGGACGCGATAGACGTCGTGGAATACATAGCGGGCTCTGTAGATGATATGGAGCCGTACACGGTTCGCATGCTTCAGCGCTTCCGCGTGGCCCTGGGGCTTCCGCGGATCGCACTTTCTGTCGCAACACGAGATCCGCTCATTGCATCCATCACCACGCCCACGTCCTAACTTGTCTCGTAGCGAGAGATAGCGAAGACGCGCTCGTCAAGCTGATGCGCTTTTTCACCGCGAAGCCTTTCATCTCACGAAGTTAAAAAAAGTCTGGCGCCGCCGCGCGCGACTCTGCGCGTTCCGAGCTCCGCTGATGCTTCCTTGTCATATTTAAATGCTTTTTGCCCCGAAGGCCCTCAGCAGACCGCAGGCGCCCGAGGGAATAAGGCTTCCTAGATGCGTGTTGGCGTCATGGTCTGGCTTGGCTTTGTCGTCGTGAAGCCTTTCCTCACGCCCCTGGTGTGGGCCGCCATTCTCGCGTACGTCACCGGTCCATATCACGCGAGAATCCGACGCGTCTGCGGAAGTCGGCCTTCCCTCGCTGCAACGATTGCGACGCTCGTCCTTATGGTGGTTCTGGTCGTGCCAGTTTCGTTTCTCTTGATCCGATTGCAAAGCGAACTCGCCGACGCCTACAGGGACATGTCGACGAAATTCGCCAGCCAACCGCTTGTCTTGCCTAAAGCAGTCACCAACATCCTCATCCTTGGCCCTGCTCTCGATGAGGCGGTGACCCAAGTGTGGAACGATCCAGAGCTTCGGAAACAGCAGGTGAAAGAGTGGTTGGAGCCCTGGGTGCGGGAACTTGCCGGGATAATCGGACAAGTGGGGCGCACATTCGCGCAACTTGCCATCATGACGGTTACCCTGTTCTTCTTCTATCGAGACGGAGATCGGGTGTTGGACCAGGTTCGCGGAGGATTGCGCAAAGTCGCAGGCGAGACGGCGGATCAATATTTCAAAGCCGTAGGAGATACGACGCAAGCCGTGGTTTTCGGACTGATTGTCAGCGCCTTGGCGCAGGGCCTCATTGCCGGTATGGGCTACGCGTTTATCGGCGTTGGACCGCCAATTCTGTTAGGCGCGCTCACGGCTGTAACGGCCTTGGTGCCATTCTTGGGCACTGTGGCGGTCTGGGGACCGATCGGTTTATGGCTCCCTATCTCCGATAGGATTGCCACTGGCTTCGCGTTGCTGGCGTGGGGGACTTTCATCGTGAACCCGACAGACAATATTTTGAAGCCGCTATTGATCAGCAACGCGACGGACGTTCCACTCGTGATTGTCCTCTTCGGCGTAATGGGCGGGTTGCTCGTGTTCGGACTGGTCGGACTATTTCTCGGCCCGCTCATTCTTGCCGTCCTTTTTGCAATTTGGCGCCGATGGTTGGCGGAGGACGGCGATAGAAGTCGAAGCTCCGGATTAGGCTCGAAGCAGTAGAAATTGCCCTCGATGATCACGACCAAGTAAGAACATCGGCTGCGTTGTCTCGCCGCTTTCGCGCGACGCTGGAATTATAATCCTCCTCGTCGTCAACGGCTTCAACAAATTCGATCGCATCCCGATCGCGCATTCGCAACATGCCGTCGAGCTCGATTTCATTGGCGGAACGCTGCAACAGTCCCGCATCTTCGAGCTTTTCGATATCGGGCAGATTGCGCAAGCTTTAAGCCCGAACGCCTCAAGGAATCGCTTCGTCGTGACATAGGCATAGGGCGCGCGTCCGGTATGGGCGCGCGCGGCCCCGCGGCAATGAGGTCCAGGCTTTTTGACTGGCCGATGACGTCGCGGCTGATTTCTTTGCCGGCGAGTCGCGAGAGTTCGGTGCGGGTGGCGGGGTGCAGATAAGCGATCGCCGTCACCGTGAGGAGTTCAGTCGGCGTCAGCGCCGGCGGTCCGGCGGCGTTGGCGCCGTTGTTCAAGACGCGAATGGCGTCGGCGTAGCGCGGTTTGGTGCTGAGATCGCCGTGGAACGGCTGAACCAACGCCTCGCGTCCTCAGTCGTCGGTCGGACGTGTGAAGTTTCCGGCGAGGATAGCGGCGCTCTCAGCGAGCAAACGCTCGCCGGCGACTCCGGCAAGTCGGAGACGTTCGCATAAGCAATAGGAAGCGTTCTTCTCCGCGCCATGGCGAATATTCCTGGTCGCCATGATGGGCGAAGCCTTTTCGATCCGGAAGCAGCTGTTCTGCGGCGCGGACGACAGTATCGAGGCGATGACGCAACGCCTTGGCGCCGGCAAAGGCCATCTCACAGCGCTGGTCCGATTGTCCTATCTCGCCCCCGATATCGTGCGCGCGCTGCTCGAAGGCCGCCAGCCCATCCAACTGACGCCGACACGCCTCCTGAAGCTGAGCAAGGACCTGCCGCATGACTGGCGCGAACAGCGGCGATTTCTCGGATTCGTCGACCGTCCGTCGCCTACAGGCGACCGAACCGCTCTATAACCCCCGACCGGAAAACGGCCTCTAGAGACCCGGCGGCCCATCACGCCCCTAACGAGGGCATATCGCGTCTCTGGCTCGCTGCGGCGTGTTCGTAAAAGTGCTTAGGCACGGAACTGTCGGCGTTTTTTAACGGACGTGGAGAGCTAAGGGAAATCTCTGAAATGAACGGGTTACATGGCTGTGCACGCAGTCAGCTGCGAACGCGTCTCCGCGGCGATTCCCTGCTAACAGGGAAAATAACAGGGAAATTTGAAAAAATTGGCCTTTCCGGTGAAGAAGCGTCCGTGAGACAGACGCAAAATCAGTAAGTTGGACGAAAATTCCCTAAGATTCTGACCAGGGAATTATTTCGAGCGAACAGGGAATGGCGAACGCGAAAATGCTCGGAACAGGGAATGTGGGTCGATCAGTTTTGTGTGCCAGATGTCAACGGCGGCGACAAATTGTGCCAGATGGCGGCGTAAAAGTGTACCGGTCTGGTTGAGAGAAAAGGGCCGTGAAGCCCTTGTGAGTTGGGTTGTCGCGCGCATTGAGGCGCGCGGAGCGTAGCGAAGCGCGCTTCAATGCGCGCGGCGGCGGTTAAATGTCTGCGTCGGCTTCTCCTTTGGTTCTTGGGTTTACGCTGGGCTCGTCGGCATTGCGCCGTTGCGCCTTCCTGGCTGTCGCGAGACGATAGCTGTCGCCGTTCATCTCCAGAATGTGGACATGATGGGTGAGCCGATCGAGCAGCGCGCCGGTGAGCCGTTCCGACCCGAACACCGACGTCCATTCATCGAATGGCAGATTGCTGGTCACCAGCGTGGCGCCACGTTCATAGCGCTGGCTGAAGACCTCGAAGAGCAGTTCAGAACCAACCGCCGTGAACGGCACGTAGCCCAGCTCATCGACGATCAGCAATTTGACGGTGTTGAGATGCTTTTGCAGCGCCCGCAGGCGGCGCTCGTCGCGCGCTTCCATGAGTTCGTGCACGAGAGCGGCGGCCGAGGTGAAGGCGACGCTGAAGCCCTTTTGGCAAGCGGCGAGCCCAAGGGCGAGCGCGACGTGAGTCTTGCCGGTTCCGGATGGACCCAGCGCGATGCAGTTCTGTCGCTTCTCTATCCATTCGCACCGCGCCAGCTCCAGAACCAGCGGCTTGTTGAGTGACGGCTGCGCGGCGAAGTCGAATGTGTCGAGGCTCTTGATCTGCGTAAAGCGCGCCAGGCGAATGCGACGCTCGACATTGCGCCGCTCGCGATCGATACGCTCCAGTTCGCACAGGCGCAGCAAATAGCGCGGATAATCGGCGCGATCTTGCGCCGATTCCAGCGCCACTTTCTCATATTCGCGCGCGAAGGTGGGAAGCTTCAACGCCTTGAGGTGATTGCCCAGCAGCACCTGCGGTGCGACGATCGTTTGGGAGGTCGACTCCTGCGAGGCGCTCATGCCGAAACTCGTGCACTTGGCTCGATAGCGGCTGCGCTGGCGACGAGCCCGAGATAGGCGCGCGGGTCTGTCGCGCCGACCGTCGCCACTGGCAGATAGGGGTAGAATGTCAGATCGAGCCGGGCTGGCCGGTTCTCCAATTTGGCGAGCAGGAGCATCTTCACCGCGTCAAAACTGATTGCGCCAAGACGCAGCGCCTCCGCGATGGCCTGTTCGACGAGATGTTGATGGAAGTCCTCCATCAGCCGCAGCACCTGGATGAACTCGCGGCGCCCGCTGTTCCCCATGCGCGCCTCCATCAGCCGCCGCAGACGATAGACGCAATCGGCGAGGCGCCAGTCGTCGAGCGGCGCGGCCTGATCGAGCGCCTTGCTCTTGTGTTCGAGCAAGGCGAGATAATGCAGCGGATTATAAATGAACTCGGCCTTGTCGTAGCTGCGCGCATGCACGGCGACCGTCTCACCGCGACAGACAATCTCGACTCTGTCGACGTAACCCTTTGCCAACACCTCTTGATGACCATAGCGGGTTGGAACCGAGTAATCGTTGTTGCGGTGCGCACCAACGACATGGACGAGACGCGCGTCGCAATCTTGTGACAGGCGTCATAAGGGGTCGGCGGCAACGGCATGAACGCGGATATGTCCGACTGCATGCGTTCGCTGATTGTCATCGACTGGCCGCGCAATATTGCCTGTCGTCGCTTCGTGCAGGCGTCGAGGAGCCTTATGTTGAGCGCGTCGAAACTCTCCGCGACAGGCAGAGGCGTCATGAAGTTGCGCCGGACATAGCCGACCAGCCCCTCGACCTTGCCCTTGTCATTGCCTTTGCCCGGTCTGCCGAAGCGATCCTCAAACAGATAATGGCTTTGGAGTTCGGCAAACATTTGCGAACGCAGGCGCCTGCCGCCCTTCACGATCTTTGCAACCGCGAGCCGAGTGTTGTCGTATAAAATCGACTGCGGCACGCCGCCGAAAAAATCGAACGCCGCCACATGACCATCGCAAAAGGCTTCCGCTGTCTCGGCGGGATAGGCCTTGACGAAGCAACCGTCCGAGTGCGGCAGGTCCACGCAAAAGTAATGAAAGCGGACCTTCTTGCCGGCGATGTAGCCGTCCGCCTCGCCAAAATCCGCCTGCGCCTGTCCGGGGCAATGGCTCAACGGAATAAACATCTCGCGCGACCGCAACAGCGCCCGCGCCACATACTCGCGAACGATCGTGTAGCCGCCGGAAAACCCCTCTTCGTCCCGTAACCGTTCAAAAATCCGCTGCGCCGTATGCCGCTGCTTTTTGTGAACGCTCCGGTTGCCCTCCAGAATATTGTCGATCCAGGCCATATACGGCCCCAGCTTCTTCGATGCCGGCCGCTCGCGCCGCCGATAGCCCGGCGGAATCGAATATTGGAGCATCTTCGTGATCGTGTTGCGATGAACGCCAAAGCGCTTAGACGCCTCCCGCCGGCTCAGCCCGTCCGCCATCACTGCGCGTCGTATCGCGGCATAGAGTTCCACTGTGAACATCCTTTCGGCCTCTCCATGCCTTTCAAAGACATCGAGTCGGCCTATCAGGACCGGTACACTTTTGTCCCGCCATCAAAGCGGCAGATCAAAGCCGGTTCAGTGGTACACTTTGCGCCCGCGCTTTATACCTTCATTGATCTTCCCAAGATGCGGCGCTTCGTCTGCAAGGAATACTGAAGCCTTTCCACTTCCACGTGGCTCCTTTGCTATGCCGCAAGGGGACCGCGTGATTGTTATACTGGAGTTCTTTCGCCAGGCGCCACGCGATGAAAAAATCGAGTGATCGTCGCGACTGAAGAGAGAACTTCGAGACTAGCCAAGTGGCCGTATCTTATGCGCTTGGCAGTATTATAATAATGTCATTTTCCATGGAAAAAGGCCGGACGGTTGCTTAATCAAAAGCCTGTCCTTGTCGGATCTGTCGATCGAGAGCCTATCGGCGTGTACTTCAAAATGACATTTGACGAGCTTTGTCGGCGATTTTGTATTCATTGGCTGCGCTAGAGATTCCCGGCCCACTCGCGAGGCCTTCCCGGTTAATGTTATGCGGTCTGGTTAGCCGTTCGCTCTGTCCTTTTTCAAGCGGCTGCAATCGGTGAAGCCTAAGTCGACGCCATTCACGGTCGAGGCCCTTTGTGAGTTCGCGCGGTTATTCTTGAGGACTCGTCCCATCGATAATCTCTCCAGCGAAAAGGAGCGGAAATGCAATTAGGAACTGTCAGATACTATAGCCCAGAACGCGGCTTCGGGTTTGTGCGGCCGGAGAGCGGTGGAGCGTCGATATTCGTCCACTTCAGCGTTTTCCAGCGCGCGGGGATCGAGAACATTACGCCGGGCTCGAAGGTCTATTTCGAGACCGGCGCCGATCCCCGCCGCGGGACCGAGTGGGTCGAAGAGGTGGAACTGGCATCGCTTCGCGTTCGATCGTAAATCGCCGCGCAGCGCGAAGAGCGGCGGCCCCGCCGCCATGCTCCTGGCAACCTCGCGCGGGGCTCACTTTTTTTTGGCGTCGCGGATTTAGGGCCCGTCGGCAGATGGCTTTGCGGATAAGCCCGTTGTCTTCTCCATATCTGACAAACGCTTGTCGCCAGGGTAAGCCATCGTCAGCGACCGGCGTCTTCTCGCCTAGCCCGTAGCTTCACCGCCGTGGGCTTTTTCCCGCGCGAGTTAACTAGAATTCATCCGTCTCCCATGTAAGTCGCCCAAGACGCTCTTGTCGCGCATAAGCGCGGAGCCGCGGATGATCTTCGATGAACAGCCGAAGAACCATGAATGCGTCTGCCGCAAGCCCGAGCGCGCCAAGGTCCGCAAATCCTCGAATATCTGCAGCCATCATATGGAAAACGAACCATTCGCCCTTTCCAAATTCAGCAAATTGCTTGCGAGCAACTGTTCGTGCCTACGATCATAAAGAACGGTGACGCCCGCTTCTGACCTTCGAGCGGTGGGCTGTCCCTACCGTAAAAAAATTTGTCCGGTTGGCGCGCACGTCGAATCGGTTGATGTTCTTCCATATGGCGGAGTTGCTCCAACTCATCTGGTCGGCCCTCTCCCGGCTGTTCCGCTCGCGCGCCTCGCAGGAAGCCGAGATCGCTGCGCTACGCCATCAGCTCAATGTGTTGCATAGACAGTCACCAAAGCGGCCGACATTCAGCGCCCTTGATCGACTGATCGTCGTTGTTCTCTTCCGCATTGCTCCTGGAATGACGAACGTTCTGAAGATCGTGGGTACCGGCGGACGTCTTGCGGACGGCAAGCCATTCTCGCGCGGCGCGCTCTATCTGCTGCTGCAAAATCGCATCTATCGCGGCGAGATCACCCATAAGGACGCCGCCTACCCCGGCCAGCATGACGCGATCATCGATGTAGAGCTCACGACCGAATTCATTTATAGCCGCGAGTCGCCTGGCAAGATTGGCTTCACGAAGACGGCACCGTAAAATTAACTGGGTTACGACGAACGTTAACGATTTCCGACGCAGGAAATGGTGGACCTTGCGGAGGACGGCGATGCGTTGGAAGATTACGATTGAAGGCCTGGACGAATTCAGTGGACGCGACACCGCCGAGATGGTGATCGAAAAAGACGTCGGCCGATTGTCGAAGGGGGAGATCGGGCTCACGATCGCGGATGGAAAGTCGATCATGGCGTGTTTGCACCAGCTTGTAGTCAAACAGCAATGTGAGGCCTACGTCCTGACGAGCTGGTATTGCACCGATTGTCAGACGTTCCGGCGCATCAAGGACTACGGCAAGCGCAAGATCCGAACGGTCTATGGACGCGTAGAAGTCAGCAACCCGCGGATTATGAATTGTCGGCGCTGCGTTCCCTATTTTTGTGACGCTTCTGCCGTTTTGCGCGACATCTGCCCCGATCAGGCGACGCCGGAATTGATGGAATTGTCGGCTCGTTTGGGCAGCCTTATGCCGTACCGAAAGGCGGCTGATGTGCTGGCGGAGTTTCTCCCGATCCCATCAACGGAATCGTTCATGACCTTGCGTCACCGGACGATGAAACTCGGCGAGCGACTCGATGAGAAAGCGCGACGGCGCGCTTATTTCGAACCGCCGTCCTCATCCGAACACACGCAGGTCGAGCTCGATCTACCCAACGATCCGGAGCGCGAATTTGTCGTGAGCATCGACACCGCCCATGTGCGCTGCAGTCGGTTGGAAAAAGCACGGACATTTGAGATCGCTGTCGCGCGCTGTGGGCGTGGCCGGCGCGGCTCGCCGCCCGCACTACTTTGCGACAGCCGACACATCGAAACGCGAATTACGATCGCGAGCGCTTCAAGCGCTCCAACACGAGGGTTACGTTGGACGTGGCGAAATAACCGTAATCTCCGACGGCGCCGAGATCATGAAGCGTCTGCCCAAGGCTCTGCCGAAGCCGACGGCGCACATCATCGACTGGTTCCACATCGCGATGAAAATTCAGCCTATGCAGCAAATCGCCGATCATATTGTGCGCTGTCGCGACGAATGGACCAATGCAACGGTCGTTTTGGACGAAGAGATTCGCACCCTGAAATGGAAGCTGTGGCACGGACAGGTCGATCGAGCGATGCAGCAACTTGAAGAATTGATCGCCGACATGGCGATGTTACGCGAACAAGGCGACGAGAGCGCCGGGCGCATAGGGCAATTGGGTCAAGCTCTCCTGACCTACATCCGTCAGAACAAGGCGGCGATTGTCGATTACGGAGCTCGATATCGATCAGGGCGCCGGATCGCTTCGTCGCTCGCTGAGTCCGCCGTGGATACCCTTGTCGCCCGACGCTTGGTCAAAAAGCAGCAGATACAATGGTCGCTCAAAGGGGCGCATCGCATGTTGCAAGTTCGCGCGGCCGTGCTCAACCGCGACTTGAGCAAGCGTTTGGCTTGGCGCCCGCCAGAGCCAACGCATCGGTATCACTTCGCCTGGATGTTCGAGCCCATCCCGCCACTGCTTCAAGCCGCGTGAAACCCAGTTAATTTTACGGTCCCAACGCCGCTTACTGATTTTCTACGATGCGATGCTACGCAGCATCGCCCCACCGGATTATCTCGGGCGCGTCTCCGGCTGGGGCTGGTCGCTGGGTTATGCCGGCGGCCCCATCTGTCTCGTGGCGGCGTTGTTTGATCCCAACGATGCACACACGGCCCGCGCTCGCCCAGAGGCCGACGATGCACTAACATCACAATTGGACCGGTCGCTGGGGGCGATCAGGTCACAAATCCCTAGACTTCCTCATGCTCGATTCCCGAATAGGCAGAGCCTGAGGAAAGTGGAGTGATGCCGATGAAAGACCAGAAATCACTTCACGATAGGCCCCTTGAGACATCCCCTGAAGTGCCTGCGCATGTGTCGCATTTGTTTTCGCTCGCGGTGCCTTCAGATCTCCGCACGGGTGTTTTTGATATACTTTTCTTCAATCTCAAGAAGGGATGGCAGCTACCGTTCTGGCTGATGCTGACTCTGAGTGCCGGCCTCGCGACGCTTGGGCTTTCAGAGAATTCGGCCGCGATAGTGATCGGAGCAATGATCATCGCACCACTGGGCCAACCGATCATTGCACTTGGGGCCGCGGTAGCGCTAGGTTGGCCGCGTCAGTTCATTCGGTTGCTCATGCTCGCGGTCATCGGCGCTGCATCGGTGGTGACGCTCGCTTTCGGCATTGGCCTTCTGCTGCCCACCGCGACGCCAAATGACGAGATATTGGCGCGGACGGCTCCCGACCTGCGAGACCTATGCGTGGCTCTGTTCGCAGGTATTGCCGGCGCTTATGGTTATTATCGCTTTGAGTCCTCCGCAGTGCTTGCCGGAGTGGCAATCGCCGTCGCCCTCATCCCACCCCTCTGCACTGCCGGGCTTATGCTGGCGGAGGGGCGCTATATCCTGGCCACCGGAGCGTACGTGCTTTTCCTGACCAACTTCATTGGGATCGCCATTGCGGCTGTTCTTGTTTTTTTCTTAACCGGCGTTGCACACGCTGAAAGCAGGCGAGGTTGGTTCGTTGGGGGCGCCGTTATCACGGTGGCGGCGGCGATGCTAGTAATCGGTCCGCTCGCAGCCAATTACAAACGGCTCGGGTTCCGTGTCATTGAAACACGGCAGGCCTATCAGACAGCGGAACAACTGCTAAAGACAGCGTCAGGCAGTCCAGTCATAGTAGACCTCTCCATTGACCGCGCGCTGCTGACAATCACGTTGCGGGGATCTCCAAACGATCCAACCGAACTGCGGCGGCTAACGGATGCGATCCAGAAAGCGCTCGGGCTTCAGGTAGAATTGGTGGCCGAGACGAAATGACCTGCCGCGGCAGAAATGAGATGTTGCGCAGAATTGACCTTGCCCCCGAAGAACGCCTCCCAAGGCTGATTGCGTAGGATCGGCTTTGGAGGGTTTTGGCATGAATGGCGCGTTGGGGGGACAATACACGCTTGGGTTCAAGCAAGAGGCTGTTCGGCTGGTCCGAGGAGGCGAAGCAATCTCTTCGGTGGCGAAGACCTTGAAGATTTCGGTTTAGACGCTGCACAACTGGGTAAAGGCCGAAGCAGCGGGCGGACCCGTTCGCGCCATGCGGTGATGCGAAGAGAGTGGATAGATCCCAGAGCCGGTCCTGAAAGAAGTTGAGTCGAAAGAGTCGGTTGTGATTCCCGTGCGAAGAGAATGATTCGCAGGGGAGTTGCTGATGTGGAAGCCGGAGCATCGCATCGTGGCCGATCGTCGCGGCCTTCGTTACCCTTCCGATCTGACCGACGCGGAGTAGGCTCTTGTCGCGCCTTTAATCCCGCCGGCCAAGCGCGGCGGCCGCAAACGAACGGTCGACGTGCGCGAGGTCCTCAACGCGATTTTTTACGTGCTCGCCACAGGCTGTCAGTGGAAAGCTTTGCTCAAAGACCTGCCGCCCAAGAGCACGGCGCATTCCTATTTCATGCTGTGGGATTGGAACGGAACGCTGGTCCGTTGTTGCGTTTCACCCCAAACTAGAGCGGTTTCTTCTCTGATTGAATCGTGGGGGGGATTCTCGAATCATCTAGTTCTGATTCAAGCTGCCTGCTGGCGAAGGAGGCTGGCATGCATGTCGAAGAAGACCCTTTCGCTTGATCTTCGAGAACGCGTTGTCTCCGCCGTCGCAGCCGGCATGTCGCGCCGACAGGCGGCTGAGCGTTTTGGCGTTTCGGCGGCGAGCGCTGTTCGCTGGTGCGCCCGCGAGAAGGAGACTGGCAGTCCTGCCGCCAGACCAGCGCGAGGCATGGTTCGAAAACCAGCTGGATCTTGATCCCGAACGCCTCGTCTTCATCGACGAAACCTGGGCGACGACGAACATGGCGCGCAAGAAAGGGCGCGCGCCCAAAGGTGAGAGGCTGCGCGCCAGCGTTCCCCACGGTCATTGGAAAACGACGACCTTCGTTGCCGGCCTTCGTCTCACGGGACTAATGGCGCCGATGGTCCTCGACGGCCCGATCAATGGCCTGTGGTTCCAGGCATATGTCGATCAGGTGCTCGTCCCAACGCTCTCGCGGGGCGACATCGTCATTATGGACAATCTGGGTAGCCACAAGGGCGCGGGCGTCCGCCAAGCGATCGAGGCCTCAGGCGCGAAACTGATCTATCTCCCGCCCTACAGCCCAGACTTCAATCCGATCGAGAAGGCCTTCTCCAAACTGAAAGCACTGCTGCGCAAGGCAGCAGAACGAACCGTCGACGGCCTGTGGAATAGGATCGGAGAGCTACTCCACGCCTTCACCCCAAGCGAATGCGCAAACTTCTTCGCCGCGGCTGGCTACGAACCTCTTTGAGAAGAAACCGCTCTAGAAAGCGTAACCAAAAGAGCCATCTTGAGACCGAAGAGCCCGCGCGGGCTGCAGCGGCGAAGCGGGTAGTTTTGGTTGGCACGCGCTGATGGCCACAAAGCCGACCGGAAGGCCGCGCGGACGGCCTATAGAAAAACGAAAGCACCAAAACCGCTGCGTCGTCGCGGGCGGCCTCGGAAGCCGTTGTGCGGAAGCACGAGTCCGTTGAGCCGGCGGATGAGTTCAAGGGCAAGACCACGGCGCCAAACCAGCTCTGGCAGACCGACTTCACCTATTTGAAGGTGATCGGCTGGGGCTGGTTTTACCTCAGCACCATCCTCGACGACTTCTCGCGCTACATCGTCGCCTGGAAGCTGTGCACGACGATGAAGGCTGACGACGTCACCGAGACGCTGAACCTAGCGCTGCAAGCCTCCGGCCTCGATCAGGTCCATGTCGTTCATCGGCCGCGCCTGCTCTCGGACAATGGCTCGTCCTATATCTCCGGCGATCTGGCGACATGGCTCAACGATCATAAAATTGAGCACATCCGCGGCGCGCCCTGTCATCCGCAGACCCAAGGCAAGATCGAGCGCTGGCATCAGACGCTCAAGAACCGCATCCTGCTCGAAAACTATTATCTGCCCGGAAACCTGAAAGCGAAGATCGGCACCTTCGTCGATCACTACAATCGTCGTCGCTATCACGAGAGCTTGAACAATCTCACGCCGGCCGACGTCTACTGCGGGCGCGGCGCAAAAATCTTGCGCGAACGAGAAAGGATCAAACGTATCACCGTCGAAAATCGACGCTTGCACCACCAAATGACCGCCGCTTAAGCTCAACCGTCAGGTGAGCCGCGTCCTCCATTAAATCACGACGCCCGCTGTCTCAAATCATTCGACGACGGACATTACTGGCGTACCGACGCTTACGCGATCGAACAGATCAATCACGTCCTCGTTCAACATGCGGATGCAGCCGTAGGAGGCGGCAGCGCCGATCGATCGCGCATCCTTTTGGTCGTCCCGTGAATCGCCACCTGGAGGCGGCTGAGGGTAAGAGCGCGAGCGCCCATGGGATTGTTCGGCGAACCGCCGCGAATAAGGTCCGGCAATTCCGGATGGTCGCGTTTCACTTTCCATGGCGGAGCCCAGTCGGGATTGACGTACTTCCCGATAATCGTGACGGAGCCAGACCATTCCTCGCTGCTCTTGGGCACGGCGATCGGATAGCGAATTGCGACGCCTTCATCCGTGACGGAAAAAAGTTTGCGTTGTCGCGCGTCAATGACAATCGTGCCCGGCTCGACGGACGATGGAAAGACCACCATATCCCGAGTGGCGCTGATCGACGGCAAGTCGGCGGCGACAACGCTGGAGCGCGAATGTGATGCGCCGCCACTGGCGACAACGATCGAGTTGAGCAGCCGGTCAGTATGAAGATCGAAAGCGTGGCCGATGCTCCAGGACCGATCAGGAGGCGGCGCAAAGGCCGCATCCGGATCCCGCCGCTAATGGCGCAATAACGCCAGAAGAATAATGATCGGAATTGGAACGCCGAGCATCCAGAGCAGAATTGAACGTCCCATGACTTACGCTCCTCTTCGGATGTGCTTCACCAGCGCGTCAGATGGCTGGCGTCGAACTGCTCGTCTCGGTGACGGCCGCCGACGCCGGCTCCCCACCAAGCGGCCGCTGCGCCGAGAACCATCGAGGCGGCTGTCAAAAAGGCAAGAAGGATTCCGCCTTTGCGCGCAATTTCGGTCGCCGCCCGCACGTTGTCGGCGGAAGTCTTCAGCTGTTCGGAAAGCGCGTCGACACGTTTTTCGGCGTCAGCCTGCGCAAGATTCGCGCGCGCGGCAACGATGCGCACCAGATAGGCGCGATCGTCGCTGCTTAGAGAACCATTGGCGGCTCCCATCAATAAAATGCGCGAAATTTCTTGACGCGACGTTTCTATTGACCCGCTATTGACCGCTGAGGTGTTTCCATCGCCCCGCGCCGCGTTATCGACGCCAAAGTTAATCGGCTCGGCATTGGGCGCGACGCGCAAGGCAAGAATGATTCCGGCCTTGCGAGCGGTTTCACTCGCCTCCCGCGCCTTGTCGGCTGCAGCCTTCGCCTGGGCGAGAATCGCGTCGACTCGCCTTTCGGCGTCGGCCTGCGAGAGGCCAGCGCGCGCTGCAATAGCGCGCGCCACATAGATGCGATCGTCGCTGCTCACAGTGCCATTGGCCGCGCCCAGGGCCAAAACGCGTGAGGCCTCCGGACGCGACGATTGCATTGTTGCGGTATTGGCCCCTGATGCGCTTCTTTGCGCTTCGGCTTCTTTGTATCGTAACAACGTGTCGATCTGATATCCGATCGGATCGGCATTGAGTCCAACGCTCGACGCCATGGCGGCGGCGCCAGATTTTGCGAGATCCGCGCCGCCCTTGACCGCGGACGAAAGTGACAATGTCGTGACAGCGGACGAAAGTGAGAATGTTGCGAGCGCCGTGCCGATGACCACGGCGACGGCCCAAACGACCAGCCCGTGCGCGCCGTCCCTGACGTGGACCTCGTGAGGCGCTGTGCCTTCGATGGGGCGGCGCAGGCGGCCTGTAACATATCCTCCCGCGACGAAGCTGGAGACCGTGATCCAGGTGAACCAGAGCGCGAGAACGACGTAAAATATTATGGGCGACGGGCCGTGATAGGGCGAGACGAGCGAGAGGCCGATGGCGGAGCCAAAAGCGGTCATCAGCACGATGATTGCGGAAGCAAGCATTGCTCCCGCGAAAATTGCCGGCCATTCGACGTAGGAGGATCCTGGTGGACCGTCAGAAATTCGCGCGGATGACATTGATGTGTCGGTCATAGCCGTGTCTCCCTTTTTGGGCCGTTCAGCGCAAACCGAGGAAGGAAAGAATGGCCAAGATGATTACAATGAGACCAACGAGATAGATGATGCCGTTCATAACGTCCTCCATGGAACCCGAACCCAGATCTATGCGTTTACCAATGTAGCGCGCAATATCGCGCGTCCCTCAATCATTCAGGAGAAAAATCATGGGCAGCACGACCGACAAGATCAAGGGTGCGGCAAATCAGGCTGCGGGGGCAGTCAAGCAGGGGGTCGGCCAAGCAGTAGGCAACCCGAACCTTGAGCTCAAAGGCGCGGTGCAGGAGCTCAAGGGCGAAGCGCAGGAGGCCGTCGGCAAGGCTAAGGATGCTGTGAAGAAGCTCGTCGACAAGGCCTAACTTGATCTCATCCTAAGCATGGAAAAGCGGCCTTAAAGGTCGCTTTTTTCATAGCTGTTTCATGTGACCAGTCCGGACCCCCGATCCCCGAGACGATATTGGCAGATTCGCCGTTCGTGCGAGAGTATCCCCCTTTTAGAACTTACCGAGAAGAACGAGGATCACCAGGACTATGAGAATGGTTCCCAACATCCCGGAAGGGACATAACCCCAACTCGCGCTATGCGACCACGTCGGAAGTACGCCAATGAGCATCAGGATGAGTATGACGATAATGACGGTTCCAAGCATAATAATCCCTTTCTGGCTATCACCTGCGCTGTGAAGTGCGGAGATCACATCCGAAAGAATCGCAAATCAGCAGAAAGCTCCAATCTCACAAGGAGAGAGCAGCCGCCGCCTTGCCACAAGAGAACTAAATAGACACCAAAGGCACGGTGCAAGATTCAAGAATACTCATAGGCGTTTCTGCGGCCTTATGCCTCACTTAAGGCGTGGTTTGATCCCACACGCGCGGTTCCTGTAATGGCACTGTCGTCGATGCGTCAACAATCCGCCACGAACGAAGCTCCGGCGTGTATCCCGCACTCAGCTTTCAGTCAGCGTCAACAAAATGTCGGCATACCAAGCGCAGTTCAACCCGAGCGCCTCGTCGAGTATCAGGTCGCGGGTCCCGACATCAAGCCGCGCGGAATGGATGCCGAGCAGCATCCACGGCAGATCGCCCTCGATCGGCGCCCAGTCAGATGTACGCATCACGACGGGGGCGCCGCTGGTTCCGCGGTGTGTGCGCGCATCCGTGAGGAAGTAGCCCTGACCTTGAAAACGCAGACCGAACGAAGACGCAATGACCGCGTGCCGCGCGACCGGCATGTGGTGCAGCGTATCGTGGAAACCAAGCGGAAAACCAACGATGAGCAGCGAGGAGCCTATTTCAACCTGGTGCTGCGCGGAGAGCAGGTGTTTGGGCGTGAAGGCCCGGTAAACCGTCGGTTCTGGCAGTGCGGAGCGTTCAATCTCGATCACCGCGACGTCGACCTCTCCTGCAGAGTCGAGCCCCTGGCGCCAGGCAGCCTTGCCGTCGCGATACAGCGGGATCGAGAACCCCATGGACTGGACCATATTCTCGGGGTCGACGTGCAACTGGATCTCGATCCGGTCCGGGAAGTGTTTGCTCGGTTCGTCGAACATCACATGCCGGCTCGTCACCAGAAACAAGCGCTCATCACGCTCGAAGAAAAAGCTACTCGCATTGGTCAGCATCCGCTGCTGTTCGAATGTGTAGAGACGTGCGGTGGCAAGCGGAAGGGTTTCGATCATTCCTCTTCGCCTTCCTTTTAGCCGCCCGGCGTTTCGTGCAAGGCGGCAACACGTCGAATAAGAATACCCTTCGAAAGTCAGCAATCGTCGGGTTCACGATAGGGATCTCGCGCTGAGCTGGATCTCGCGGTCGTAGAACCGTTTATCAACATTGCGGCGTGCGGCGTGGATGATGGTCGAGCCCGGCGCTTCCTCGCAGAGCAGTTCCATCAGCCGCATCTGACTGAGGTCGTCGAGCGCTGAGGTGGGCTCGTCCATGATGATGATGTCTGGGGGCCTCAGCAGCGTGCGCGCGAAGCCGAGTTGTTGCTGTTCACCGTCGGATAGCACATCGGACCAGCTCTGCTCCTCGTCCAGGCGCGGTACGAGATGAGCCAAGCCGCAGGCGACGAGGATTCTTGCCGCGCGCGCGGGGTCGGGCGGCGTGTCGCCACGTGGATAGTCGAGCGCCTCGCGCAGCGTGCCCCGCGGCATATACGGCTGCTGCGGCATGAACGCGATGCGCGCATCCTTCGGACGCAGAATGCGGCCGCTGCCCCACGGCCACAACCCCGCCATGGCGCGGATCAGCGTGCTCTTGCCGGCGCCAGGATCTCCCTTCACGAGAACCTTCTCGCCGCGTCCGATCGTCGCATCGGTGTCCGCGAGCATCAACGCGCCGTCATGCTGGGCGATGGAGAGCCCGCAAAGGTGCAATGCGTCGTCGTCGCTGAAGGCGAGATCGATCATCTTCTCCTCGGCTCCGATCGCGAGTTCGTCGAGGTCCTCGAAGAAGAGATCAAGGGCGGCGACACGCCGCGCCGAGGCAAACCAGTCCGCGAGGCGTAGCGAATTGTCGGCGAGCCAGTTGAGCGCCAATTGCACCTGTATGAAGGCGGCGGCCGCCTGCATGAGATCGCCGAGCGACATTTCGCCGGCGAGATATTTCGGTGCGCCCAGCATGAGCGGGATGGCGGGCGCGAGCACGTTATTGCCGCTCGACAGGAAGAGCATGCGCGCCTGTCGTCCAATCACCGCAACCCAGCGCAGCGCAACCTGACTGAATCTCGCATAATGCCGCTCCCGCTCGGCGTCGTCGCCGCCGATAAGCGCGATTGTTTCGGCGTTTTCGCGAGTGTGCGAAAGTTCAAAACGAAAGTCGGCCTCTGCGGCCGCCTTCGCCTCGACGCGCGCGACGAGTGGGCGACCCAAAAGAAGCATGCCGAAGGACGTCGCGGCGGAGTAGCTGACGACCGCGATGACAAGATAGCCGGGGATCGTCACGCCCCCAATCGTCAGCGAGCCGCCGATGAACCACAGCACGCTGACGAACGAGACCGCCATGAGCAGAGCATTCGTGACGCCCGTCGCAAAGTCGACGAAGAGCTCGATAGCGATCCGCCCGTCCTCGGCAATGCGCGCTTCCGGATTGTCGACGAGCCGAAGGACGCTGAGCTGATAAAAGCGGCGGCGCTCCATCCAGCGCCGCACGAGCGTCTGAGTCAGCCATTCCCGCCAGCGCAACTGAAAGCGCATGCGCATCTGCAGCAGCGCGACGCTCGTCAACGCAGAGGCGAAGGCCAGCGCCAGCATCAGGCCGATGCTGAGAAAGATCAGCCGCTGGTCCTTATTCTGCAGGGCGTCGAAGAAAAATTTGTTCCATCGGTTGACCGCGATGGCCGGGACGAGATTGAGCAGCAGGCAGGCAAAGAGCCCTGCCACGAACAGTTTCGCTTTGCGGCGCGTCGGGCCGGTCCAGAAGCCAAAGGAGAGGTTCGTAAAGTGGCGCAGGAGCCGCGCATCGACCGCGGTTGGAACAATGCCGTTAGTCATATTCGTTCTTAAGCTCAACTTGGGATGACCGGCAAGGCGGCATAGATGGCCCTGCATCTTGGCGCGATCGGCGCCTTCATGTGAGACTATCGCTGTCTGGCTGCGAACTCTTATGTGATCGTTTTTCTCGTGTCATTTTGATGGACGCCGTCTGGCTTCGCGTGAAGCGAGGCCGAGGAGCAGACTAGCGACGTTCACCGACACACGATCGCAGATAGGACCGTGAGTGACCTCGGACGCGAACGAAATTCCCTACTGGAGCCAGGATTCGTCTGAGCTGGCCGCAGCTTTGGAGTCGGGTCCAGACGGGCTGTCGTCCGATCGCGCCGCTGCGCGGCTCTTAAGCGTCGGTCCCAACAGCGTGGAGGATGCGCCGCGCCTGAGCGCGCTTCGCCTCCTTCTACGCCAGTTCCAAAGCCCGCTCGTCCTCATCCTGGCGTTCGCCGCCGCAATCTCGCTCGTGCTCCAGCAATGGGTGGACGCCGCCATCATCCTGGCGATCGTGCTGGGCAGTTCGCTCCTCAGCTTTTTTCAGGAATACCGGGCGTCCACGGCGGTCGAAGAATTGAAGAAGCGCCTGGCGCTGACGTGCCGTGTGGTGCGGGATGGGGTGGAGCAGACAGCGCCGGTCAGCGCGATCGTGCCCGGCGACCAAATCCTCCTCTCCGCGGGCAATCTAATCCCGGCGGATGGGCTCGTGATCGAGGCGCAGGACTTCCTCGTCAGCGAAGCGAGCATGACCGGCGAGTCGTTTCCGGTCGAAAAGCGGGCCGGGATAGTTCGTCCCGACGCGCCTATCACTGAACGGACCAATGCCGTCTTTCTCGGCGCTTCGGTGCGCAGCGGCACGGCGAAGGTCCTTGCCGTGAGCACCGGCCGCCGGACCGAGTTCGGCGCTATTGCGGCGCGGCTGGGGGCGCGCCAACCCGAGACCGACTTCGCCCGCGGCGTGCGGCAGTTCGGTTATCTCCTCGTTCGCGTGATGATTGTCATCGTTCTCTTCGTGCTGACTGTGAACTTGTTGCTCCACCGCCCGGTGATCGAGTCCCTGCTGTTCGCCGTGGCGCTCGCGGTCGGTCTGTCGCCTGAGCTCTTGCCGGCGATCATCAGCGTGACCCTTTCGGCCGGCGCGCGGGCCATGAGCAAGCGCGGCGTCATCGTCCGCCGGCTCGACGCCATCGAGAACCTCGGCAGCATGGATATCCTATGCACCGACAAGACGGGCACATTGACTGAAGGCGCCATAGTTCTGCGCGACGTTCTCGACGCCGGAAGCCAGCCTTCGGATGAGGTGCGACGGCTCGCCTTTCTCAACGCCGCCTTCGAGACCGGCATCGAAAACCCGCTCGATGAAGCGATCGTGACTGCGGGCAAGGACATTGGGCTAACGACCCGCGGCGCCGCCAAGATCGACGAAATCCCCTACGACTTCATGCGTCGCCGACTCACCATCGTCGTGGCGGAGGATGGAGCGCCGTCACAGCGCCTGTTCATCACCAAGGGGGCGTTTTCGAACGTGCTCGACATATGCACATCGTTGGACCGCGATGGCGTCGAGGTTCCGGCGAACGCCGAGCGGCGCGCGGAACTCGAGAATGTCTTCAAGGCCAAGAGCGCTGAAGGCTTCCGTGTTCTGGCCGTTGCAACTCGCAAGGTTCCAGTGAAGGCGGACTACGACCGCGACGACGAACGGGAGATGACCTTTCGTGGCTTTCTTGTTTTCTACGACCCGCCCAAGGCGGACGCGCGGCGCACGATCGACGATCTCAATCGGCTAGGCATCCGCATCAAGGTGATCAGCGGCGACAACCGCTATGTGACGGCGCATCTGGCGAAGGCTGTGGGACTCGATGCAACGTCGATGCTCACGGGCGAAAAGCTCGTAAAACTCAAAGACGAGGCTTTGTGGCATCTCGCGCCACGGACAGACCTCTTTGTCGAGATCGATCCCCAGCAGAAGGAGCGGATCGTCCGCGCCCTGCAGCGGACAGGTCATTCGGTCGGATATCTCGGCGACGGCGTCAATGATGCGCCGGCCCTGCATGCGGCCGATGTTGGCATCTCGGTCGAGACGGCGGTGGACGTCGCCCGCGAAAGCGCCGACATCATCCTGCTCGACCGCGA
The DNA here is from genome assembly GCF_015709525.1 of Methylocystis sp. L43. GTDB lineage: Bacteria > Pseudomonadota > Alphaproteobacteria > Rhizobiales > Beijerinckiaceae > Methylocystis. The sequence goes on from NZ_JADNRA010000036.1 coordinate 384,558, forward strand.
CCTGGACGTGTTGCGCTCTGGTGTGGAGGATGGTCGGCGGACCTTCGCCAACACGCTGAAATACATCTCGATCACCACCAGCGCTAATTTCGGGAACATGGTCAGCATGGCGCTGGCGGCGCCGCTGCTGCCGTTCCTGCCGCTTGCCGCCAAGCAGATCCTACTGAACAACTTTCTCTCCGACGTGCCGTCGATCGCAATATCCAGCGACAATGTCGATGCGGACCGGGTCTCACATCCGCAGCGATGGAGCATCAATGAGATCCAGAAGTTTATGATTGTCTTCGGCCTGATCAGTTCGGCCTTCGATATGTTGACCTTCGCGGTGCTGCTCCTGGTTTTCCACGCCGGCGAGGCGACGTTCCAGACCGCCTGGTTTATGATTTCGCTGCTGACCGAACTCGCGGTCGTCCTCGTCCTGCGAACCCACAAGCCGGCTTTTCGAAGCACCCCGAGTCAGTTGCTGTTGTGGTCAACGCTTGCGGTCGCGGCCGCGACCTTCGCCATCCCCTTCCTCGGGGCGCTGAGCTCGATGTTCGGCTTCGTGCCGCTCTCGGCGATTGAGATAAGCGCCGTCGTCGCTATCGTCCTCGGCTATATTGTGGCGACGGAAGTGGGCAAGATATGGTTCTTCTGGTCCATCAACACTGCAGGTCTTTCGAATCCCATCAGAACTCGAAAGACCAAGGCGTCTGGGCCCAGACCGCATCCTCTTGGGCCTTTCATGAGCGCGCTCGTCGCTACGGCGTTGGTCGTGGGGGGAGCCCTCGTCTTAACGGGAACGCTCATCTTGATAGGAACGCTTGTCCAATTGAGCCTTCAGCCGCATGAAGCGTTAAAGTCGGTCTTCTGGCCAAGCAAATAACGTAGTCGACCGGAAAGCGACCGCCGCCATCGCCATATTTGCGGCGACGCAATCGCCCGGCTGCCTTTAACCTTCAGAAAAAGACGCCATGAGTAGCTTATCGTCTCAAATACGCGCTCCGGCTCTTACGGAACGTCTCGCTCGCTTGTTGCGCATTCTCCTTGTCGGCGTGGCGCTCGTCATTGGCGCCGCCGCCTTGCCGTCGATCAGCGCCGCTCGGGATATGGTGGCCTTTTCATCGTCCGTCGAGCCGGGCACGATTGTCATCGACGCGCGGCGCCGCAAACTTTTTTTCGTTGAGGACGAAGGCGTCGCAATTCGCTATCCGATCGCCGTTCCAAAGAGCAGCGAGGAATGGTCCGGCTCCGCCACGATTATCGGTAAATACGTCAATCCGGACTGGGCTCCGCCATGGATTGTAAAACGAGACCATCCGGAATTGCCGGACCTTATTCGCGGCGGTGCGCCGAACAATCCCATGGGCGCTCGCGCTCTTACCCTCAGCCGCTTCCAGGTGGCGATTCACGGGACGACCAAAAGGATGCGCGCGTCGATCGGCTCCGCCGCCTCCTACGGCTGCATCCGCATGTTGAATGAGGATGTGATTGATCTGTTCGATCGCGTAAGCGTCGGCACGCCTGTAATCATGCGGCCATGACGGTCACGACCTCCGTAGTCGGAATCTCGCGCCGGCCTTACACCGAGGCGCCTTAAGTCAAATCGGCGACAGGGTTTGATCGCATCAATGGCGCGTAGTAAAAAAGGGCAGGAAGGATATTTCGAAATCACAGTCGAACCTTTAGATCCGCAATACGCTCCGGTGCTCGCCCAGGCGGTCGTCGACACGGTCCGCGATCCTCTACTCGTGCTTAATTGTCATCTCAGAGTAGCCGTAGCTAGCCGGTCCTTTTTCCATAATTTTGCAGTCACCCCCGAAGAGGTCATCGGACGTTCGGTTTATGAGATTTTAGACGGCCGCTTCAACATAGCGCGCCTGGCTTCGCTCTTGGATAAAATCCTGCCCGAACACGCCGTCGCGGAAGATTTTGAGATAGATGCCGAGTTTCCTCGCATCGGACGCCGCGTCGTGATTGTGACCGCGCGAGAAGTCTTCTTCACCAGCAACGCTCACAAAGCTATTTTGCTTTCCTTCACAGATGTGACCCGTCGACGTTCCATAGAAAAGGAGAAGGATTCTCTTCTCAGTGAAACGAGAAAACTGCTTCGGGAGAAAGAAGTACTGCTCCTAGAAATGCAGCATCGCATTTTCAATAGTTTGCAAATCATCGCGAACATCATCATGATGAAGACTCGGGTGACGACCTCGGAAGAGGCGCGCCGACACCTGTAGGACACTTACTCCCGCGTCATGTCGGTGGCGACATTGCAGCGGCACATCGACACGGCAGGCCGTACCGAACTCGTCGAAGTCGCTCCCTATTTGACCACGCTATGCGAGGGCCTCGCGGCCTCGATGATCGGTGAGGAGAAACAAATATCCCTGAAATACGCCTTCGACAGCGCCCTCATTCCCTCGACGGAAGCAGTGAGTCTAGGCCTGATCGTGACGGAGCTGGTTATCAACTCCGTGAAATATGCATTTCCTCAAAGCCGGCCGGACGCGGAAATCCTCGTCAAATACGAAACCTCCGGCTCCAACTGGCGGCTCACGGTGTCCGATAATGGCGTGGGCAGGCCGGAAGGATACAATACGGCCGCCCCTTCTGACGGCTTGGGCAGCACGCTTGTGAAGGCGCTGGCGCAACAGATCAAGGCGCAAATTGAAATGGCAAGCAGTGCCCGCGGACTCGTTGTGTCGATCGCGCATGCGACATTTAGCCCTCGGGCTACATAGCCCGCGCCGATCCAGAATAGGATCGGCGCGGGTCGCCTCGAGCATTTCGCCATCTGTTCGAGAAGTCGCCGCCAGAAAACGACGATGACGCCTGCGCTAGCCAAGCGGACGAATGTGTGGGAGCAGCTCAGAGCGCGCCTGATCGAGCAGAGCGGTCCGGAGGTGGCGATGACAAACCGGCTGACCGCAAACCCCCGCCAACGGATCATTGCAAAGCTCGGCCTTGTCTGAAACGCCAGATAGGCCCATATTTTCAAGGTCGGCCGCCATTTTGGGCAGTGTCGGCTTGGTGGAGACATGACAATGATCGAAACATTGATAGGACTCATCTTTCTCGTCATCATCATCGGGGTGTTTTGGTGGGCCGCAACGACCTTGCTCCGTGTCATTCCTCTCGCGGAGCCATTTCGAACAGTTGTTCACGTGCTCGTCGTTTTGGTTGGGGCGTTCATTGTTCTTTATGTGGCGCAGATGTTCCTGGAGGCAGCCGGCATTAAAGTGCCATGGCCGAAGTTTGGCGAAGCGAAATCAATACACGCGATTATTCGCGCCTGAGCGATTTGTTCAAACTGCATGGACCCGCGCAGCTAAAACCGCTCGAGATGCAGGCTCACAAGTCTCCCCAACCCGCCTGGTCCAGGGGTTAGGGCGCACCCTCCGGAAGGCGCTGCGACGAATCGACCATCTGATAGGCATGAGGAGATTCTTCAGGGCGCCGCATTTCCGGATCGTCTCGTCATCAACGCCCTTGCCACGTCATTGACTTGAGCATGGACGCGGATCGCGTCGATGACGCGCTTTCCAGCGGAAAGAACTTCACGCCGCCGCCGACATTTCCCGCGCGCGCAAGCGAGCCAAGATGGGTTAAACTTTAGTGCGGTTGCGCCAAAATACACTAAACCTGCATTATCCGTGGGGGTTCGAGAGGAGAAACGATCATGTCGTCACCGTTGGCGCGCATGGCGCTCGGAGCTGTAGTAGGCGCGGCGGGCGTCGCGCTATTTGGCCCGCACATAGCGCGACGCGCACGTCCGGCCGCGAAAGCCGCGCTGAAAGCAGCGCTGGCGGCCATGCACGAGGCGCGGACAAGGGGCGGCGAAATCGCCGAAGCCGCCGAGGATATCTACGCCGAGGCAAAGGCGGAAGCGGAGGCCGAGACCGAAGCCGCGGGGGGCGCGGCGGCCGTCGCAGAGCCCACGGCCGCAGCGGCAGTCTCCAAAATCAATTCCCAGATGAATCATGGTGGCGCTTTTTCCCATCGACCCGAGGAAACGGTCATGACAAAGCAACCGGGACTCGACGGCCGCCATCGAGACCAGAACGGCAGAATCAGCAAGAAGCATGGCAATACGCTCATATCCACATTGCGTCAGACCTATGGGGCCGGATTCGCTCTGGGGCGGTCTGGCGATGAAAGATTGGCAGATGTTCTGCACGACCTCGACGAGCCGTCTCTCAGTCATCTGATCCATGACTTACAAAGCAATCGACTTGATTCGTGACTGATGACGGATGACCTCTCGACACCCAGTGGAGCGACTCTAGCGCTGCCTGCCACGTTCGATAGCGGCGCGGACGAGGTCAGCTTCCAGACGAGGGGCTTCGGCTTTTCATCCTGGCCGTTTGCAACTCTTCTATGAGCTGCAGAATAAATACTGGCCGAACCAAGGATGTGGCCAGCGTTGATGAAGGCGGCGGGGCCATACCAAGAGCGAATTCGATCGGTTCATCGTAAACGGCCGTCCGCCCGAAATGCTCGAAAAAAGTTCAAAGCATCGAGGATCGAATGTAGCGGCGCTATGGGCTGACCCATTTAAGCGCGTCACGCGGTAATAGGTGCGCCAGTCATTTTCAACAAGGCCCATCAGCGATGGCAGCCATTTTCCCGTTCATCGCCGAAATAGTGACTAACGAAGTCGCCGAACCTGCGCCGCTGCGAAGAGTTCAGACTGTCGTACAGTGGCGCCGTTGCGTCGGCGATTTTGCGCAGATCGTCGGCGCGCGCGCTCAAGGTGTCGGCTTGCATGCGCATATCGTCGATGGTTGTCCAATCTTGATCGTCGGGGACCTTGTCGTCTTGGGCTTTGCCTTCCTTGGCATCGGGGCGTTGCGCTTCCCGCATCGCAGCCGCTCTCTGCTCCCGCAGCTTGAGCATCCTATCGGCACGGCGTTGCGCCATGTCGTGCAATGCAGTCTGAACGGCGCCCCAATTCTTGCCCTGATCCGGCGTCAACCGAAGAACCGCCTTGAAACGAGCGATTCGCGCGTCGGCAACGTCCATAATCTGATTGGCGGTTCGTCCGCACATCTCGTCTCGATCGCGTCGATCGTACGCGACGGAGCTGGAAGGAAGGATTACTACGGCGCAAACCGTCATTATTGCGCACGCAATGAGGGCTCTTCGCATGGTCAAGTGTTTTTGCCGCGCCCGCGATCCGATCTTATCCATGACTACATCCCCCAACTTGTGCGAACGTTTCAGTTTGTCTAGGCAACCGCAATCGAAAGAAGTAGTCAGCGTCCTTATCCCACCGAAGTCGCCCCCGCTCGGTTTACCGCGAGGCCGGTAGCTGTTGCGGCCTCGCGTCCAATTGCGGCGCAGGACAAGGCGCGCACTTTATTAGCAGGCCCACACCCAACCAGCGACGGGGTCCCACTGCCAGCACGAACTGCCGCCATACCCGCCGCCATACCCGTAGCCGGGATAGCCGTAGCCTGATGCGCCCGCGATTCCCGCGCCCAAAACGCCGGCCGCGGCGCCCGCGACGCCAGCCGCTGCGCCAACCGCGGCGCCGGGAATGCCGTAGCCTCGGCGATAATAACCGCGGCGATAACCCCGATAGTAAGCTTGTTCGAACGACGTCGTTACTCCAACGCTCGTTGGACTCGCGGCGCTCATGGGGCCAGCCAAAACTTCCGCCGGTAGAGCCGCCAGCGCGGTCATCCCGCATAACGCGGCCAGGACAGATTTCACACTCTTACACATTTCGACCTCCCTTTCAGAAACACAGATTTTCAGAAACACAGAGTCGAGTCCGCCCCAACGCGGGCGCGCCGCGCGCTGCTTCTGCGTCGCAAGAGGATCAACTAGGCCTAAATGTGAAGTTGTCGAGGAGGTTCCTCGATCACGATCAACTTCGCGGGGCTTGGAACGCCTCGGTGTAAATCAGATTTCAATTGTGACCCCTTTCGAAACATTCCCGACAGTAAAATCAGCGCCTTGAGCATGTGACCCTACGCGGCATTACAGCCGTGGATTGTCGCAACCTGATTTCGATTGTGTGGCCGTCATGTTGATCGTCGTGGGCTTGTTGTGCGTGGCGGAGCTGGCTGCCTCATTGCGCGCACCAACTGCGGCGTGGGAAGCGTCCAATGTGGATTCATAACGTTCCACCGATACAATTTGCCGCATCGCTTCTCTGCGTTCGACGGAAATTCGCCGAAGTGAACAATTATGTCGTTTTGACAAATGTCTGCGGAAAATACAGTGAGGCCCTCAATGCAATGGCGCAATTCTCCACGAGCCTACGGTGCAGCCGTCCAAATCGTTCATTGGTTTTCCGTGCTTCTTGTTGGCGTCGCATGGGTGCTCGGGACCGTGGGCGAAGACCTGCCAAATGGAAGCGCTCGTAATCTCGGAGAGCTAATCCATGTTTCCGCGGGAGAGCTGATCGCCATCCTTTTGATCGTTCGCGTCGGCTGGCGTCTAATCAACGCGCCGCCGTCTCCAGAACCGACGCCGCTGGGGAGATTGGGCGATTTGGCCGCCAAAATCGTCCACCTTGCGCTCTACGCGCTGCTTGCGGCGGTTGTCGCCGTTGGCGTCGCGACGCAATTTGCTGATGGCGACGCGCTTTCCGTGCTTGGCATTTTCGATATCGCATCGCCGTGGGCGAAGAACAAAATGTTTGCGCATGACATGAAGGAAATCCATGAAACTATAGCGAACGGACTTATCATCCTCGCCACGCTCCATGCTGGAGCGGCGTTGGTCCACCACTTCGTTTTTCGCGATCGCACTCTGAGACGTATGCTGCCAGCGGCCTTGAAGCCCCACTAATCCTGCGCTCGCTGCTTCGGCTTCGTTGCGGCCTGTCGGCGACCCGAGCGCCAATGCACCGCGGGCAGCTCTGCTTTTCATCGCGGGAATGGCGGTTGACTCCAATACGTCGAGCTTTTCGACTTTTTTGGCGGCCCTGCGAGGAACTCACGAGCCTTGGCGACCACCGCCCGCAATACCTGATAGCGCGGGTGCTGTCGATTTCACTCTCTTCAAGACAGATAAAGAAACCTACCCAAGTTCAGATCTGCTTCGCCGCGACCGGCGCATTCGACGGGGGAGCGGAAGCCCGCTGCCGTGCAGGCGATGCGGCTTTGAATGGCTTGAAGGCTTCCTTGGCGAGGTTCGAATACATTTCTCCGATCATGGTGGTTTCGGCAACGAAATCTTCATAGGCGGTTTTGGCGAAATCCGACTGCAACTGAATTGCTTCGTCGAGCTTCTTCACGCCCATCAGCTTTTCGAAGTGCACACGACAAAGATAATTTTCTCGCTAAGACGATCGCAGCGGGATACTGTATGCGAGCTGAGCTATGTCGCGAACCCCAATCGCCCGAGAGTTCGATGTCATGACTGAGACCCGAGCGCTCGATCAAGAAACGATCTCAAAGGGGCAACCGCCTGTCTCATCGGCGCACGCGACGCCACGTCGATTTGGATGGTTCGTTCCGGCAACCCTTGTCATCATCGCGGTCGCGTTTGGCAGCGTGGCGCTTTTCTGGACGATGAGCAGAGAGAGCTCGCTGCGTTATGTGACCCAGAAGGTCACTCGCGGGCCGATCGTGCGCACTGTGACGGCGAGCGGCACGATCAATCCTGTCATCACCGTGCAAGTTGGCTCATATGTTTCGGGCGTCATTCAATCGCGCTATTGCGACTACAATACACAAGTGAAGCAGGGACAGCTCTGCGCTAAGATCGACCCGCGTCCCTACCAGATCGTCGTCGATCAAGACAAAGCCAATCTTGCCGTCGCGCGGGCCCAACTCATCAAAGACAAGGCTAACCTCGCTTATGCGAAGGCGAGTTACGAGCGCCACCAGAGACTCGCCCCGAGCAAGGTGATTTCTCGAGACGCCCTGGATAATGCAAAAAACGCCTATGATCAGGCGCAGGCGCAGATCGGACTGGACGAGGCCACGATCGACTTGCGCGCAGCGGAGCTGCGTGCGGCCGAAATCAACCTCGGCTACACCGATATTATTTCGCCGGTCGATGGAACGGTCGTGTCGCGCAGCGTGGAAATGGGTCAGACGGTCGCCGCAAGCTTTCAGACGCCAACCCTCTTTTTGGTCGCGACGGATTTGACGATCATGCAAGTCGATACGAATGTCTCCGAGAGCGACATCGGCGCAATCAAGCTAGACAATAAGGCGTCCTTTACGGTCGAATCCTTCCCCAATCTTCCGTTCCGGGGCGAGGTGACGCAGGTTCGGCAATCCCCACAGACGATCCAGAACGTCGTCACCTACGACGCCGTCGTCAGCGCGCCGAATGCGGACGCGCTGTTGAAGCCGGGAATGACGGCGACCGTGCGCATCGTCGTCGACGAACGCGACGACGCCTTGCGCGCGCCTGACCAGGCGTTTCGCTATACCCCGGGGGGCCTCGCGGCGCTTTCAGGATCGCCTGACGATTCGCCCGCCGTTCCTGACGGGAGTGTGCGGCTGTGGGTCTTGCGGGATGGTAGCCCGCAGCCAGTCGTCATTTTCCCGGGGCTCGACGACGACACTTACACTGAGATCGTCAAAGGCGATCTTCAAGTCGGAGATGACGTCATTCTCAGCGAGGCGGAGAGCGCAGCCGCTTCGCAGAAGCCCGGCTTCGCGTCGTCCCGCCGCTCGCGGGAGCGAAAGGACTGATCGACATCATGGGCGACGTCGTCATCGACGTGAGAAATGTCACGCGGACATTCACGCTCGGCGATGTGGAGGTTCATGCGTTACGCGGAGTTTCCCTGACAATCGCTCGCGGCGAATTCGTCGCGATCATGGGCGCGTCGGGATCGGGCAAATCCACTCTGATGGCGATTCTGGGTTGCCTCGATCAGTCGAGCAGCGGGCAATATTTTCTTGAGGGAGTCGACGTCGCGCGGCTCACCGAGCCGGAGCTGGCGCGGGTTCGTAGCGAACGGCTGGGCTTTGTCTTTCAAAGCTTCAATCTTTTAGCGCGCACCAGCGCCATCGAGAATGTCGCGCTGCCGCTGTTCTATTCCGGCGCCGCGGCAAGCGCCCTCCAAAGGAGGGAAAAGGCGCGAACGGCCCTTAGGCTGATGGGGTTGGCCAATCAGGAAAACAACACGCCAGCGCAGCTCTCTGGCGGCCAGCAGCAGCGTGTGGCGATCGCGCGCGCGCTAATCAACGCGCCGAGCGTCCTGTTCGCTGATGAGCCGACCGGCAATCTCGACAGCAAGACGTCGCATGAAATCATGGGGACTTTGACCGCGCTCAATCGCGACCAGAATGTGACGATCATTGTCGTCACCCATGAATCAGATATCGCCGCTTATGCAGACCGGGTCGTCACGATGCGCGATGGCGAGATCGTATCAGACGAGCCGCGGACGACATCCAAACCCCACGAACCGACGATGCCTTTGGCTCCGAACGCGGTCGATAAGAGCTCGTCGAGACCGACGATTCATCCAAGCGATCGTGCGGCGCCATGGGAATCGACGCGGGTTTCCGCCTTCGCCTTCAGCTCGATGATCCTCTCCGCCGCAATCCAGGCGATCAGCCGCAACAAGCTGCGCTCGGCGCTCACCATGCTTGGCGTCTTCATCGGTGTCGCGGCTCTCATCGCCATGGTCGCGGTCGGCAAGGGCGCCAATGAAGCGGTGCGCAGGCAGATCCAGAGCCTGGGAACAAATCTTGTGGTGGTCGTCCCCGGCGCCGTCACCTCGGGCGGCGCAAGGGCCGGCTTTGGCAGCGCCTCGACGTTGACCGTGGCCGACGCGCACGCAATTCGCCGCGAGGCGATCGCGGTCCGTTTTGTCTCCTATCTGACGCGTCAGTTGAGCCAAGTGCAATACGCCAACAAGAACTGGACGACGAACGTCCAGGGCGTCTCGCCCAACTATCCGCCCATCACCAATTGGCGCATCGAAGTCGGCCGCGGCGTCAGCGAAGACGACGACAGAAGCGTCGCCCTTGTCGTTGTGCTCGGACGTACCGTCTACCGGGAGCTTTTCTCGCGCGATGAAAATCCGCTCGGCGCGACGATTCTGGTGAGAGGCGCGCCACTGCGGGTGATCGGCGTGCTTGCCGCGAAGGGCCAGAGCATGTGGGGACAAGACCAGGACGATCTGGTGATGATCCCCTTCAAGACGGCAGAACAGAAGGTTCTCGGCGTCGCCTTGCCCACGCAGCAAACGAATCTGACGACCGCCTATCCGCCGCCGCCCAATCCATTCAACCTGCAACCGCGCCTCACCGGCTACGTCAATCAGATCTATGTGCAGGCGCCGACGCCGGAAACAATTCAAGCCGCGATCGACGAAATCAACCAGATCCTCATGCGCCGCCACCGCATCAAACCCACCGGCGTGAAGGATTTCAGCATCCGCAATCTCAACCAGATCGCCGAGACCGCCGAGAGCAGCAGCAAGATCATGGCGGTGCTTCTGGCCGTCGTCGCCTCCATCTCGCTTGTCGTCGGCGGCATCGGGATCATGAATATTCTGCTTGTGTCCGTGACCGAGCGCACGCGCGAAATCGGCCTGCGCATGGCGGTCGGGGCGCGGCGCCTACATGTGCTGATGCAGTTTCTGGCGGAGGCGGTGCTGATCAGCGTGACCGGCGGCATTGCGGGCATTGTGGCCGGCGTCAGCATCTCCGAAATAATCTCGCTCTTCTCGGAATGGTCCTCGCCAATTTCTCTTTCCGCCGTGGCAATCGGCTTTCTTTTTTCCGCTGCGGTCGGGATTTTCTTCGGCTATTATCCAGCGCGGAAGGCGGCTCACCTCGATCCGATTCAAGCGTTGCGTTATGAATGACGCAAAAGGTAACGTATCAACGCCCGCACGCCTATTCACACTTAGATTCAGCGACTGTTGTCGATTTGCATTTCAAGGTGAGACTCGCCCATTGAATGATTTCAATGAGGTGGCTGGGACTGAACTGCCCCACGGGATATCTCAATTGAGACTGCCGCCGGAATATTTGGCACTCAAAATGGGATGCGGTCGATCGACCGCAGCGTTGGGGGATGAATCCAGACCGCATCGATCCACATGACGCGCGACAGGAAGACCCAGAAGCACGAGAGAACTTTCTCCGTCAGCTGCTTCGTCGATCCAATTGGAAAGTGACCGGCGAAGTCGTGAGCGTCGCGCGTACGCAACTCAGTATTCCAAGGTCAACCCTTTTTCGTGTGGCGCGACATCCATTCGTTAGCCGGGCCAACAATGATCGTCGCCGAATTTTCCATTTCCTTTGTTTCCTGATTGGCGTTGCTCTCCCATAGCCCCGCCAACGCCAACGGCTCACTGCTCGGCGACGAAATAGTGCGGCGTCTTCGCACTTTTGGCGCCTGTCCCCTCATAGAAACCTGACGCGGGAATGATGCAGCGGCGCGACTTGAACGCTGAGCGGAACATGGGCTTCTCGGCGACCGTCTCCGCGCGCGCATTGATGTTGCGGGAAGCTCGGCTCGCGGCTTTTTCCACCCATCGGCACAAGGCCCCAAACGCATGGGGACAAGCTCGCGTCCGCCATCGTGGCGGCGGACGACCTCAATCTGTGTGGTTGGGGCGATGTTGTAGCGCGGGCGCAGGTTGCGCGGCTGGCCGATTAGATCGGCGAGCCTGTGGATTTCATCCCAGGACAGACATTGCGTGAAGCGTCCACAAATGGCGCAAGCTTAACGTAACGTGGTCCGGGGGCGGAGAATCCGCATTTGCGACTTGACGACCTCGCGACATTATTCTCTTTAATGTTCTCATGTCCCGCCGTCGCATGGTCCCAGCGAACACGCAGCTAGGCAAGAGGGGTTGCGCGTCGGTCGATTAGAGAAGACGATCGGCTCGGGAACAGGCGTGTCGCCGCACGTTCCCTACCCCTTTGGAACAATCTTAAACTGCAGTTGTTCTACCGTCGGTCAGCTAGGGAGATCCGTTATGTCGCTAATTTATCTTACACGCGGCGCGCTTTTCACCATCGTCGCCGCCTTTGCCCTCAGCACGGCGTGTTTCGCCGCCGATACGCAGAAATGGGCGCCGCCCAATGTCGTGGGTATGCCGGGCTACACTCCCCAAGCCCAAGAGCCGGGTCACGCTCCCCAAGGCCGAGTGCCGGCCGTGCGCCAATCGATTACCAGTTGGAGTGTCATCTCCGGCGGCTGGAAACAGTTTTCCGGTAAGGTCAAGGAGCAGTGGGGCCGTCTCACGGATGACGAGCTTGCGGAGATCAACGGCAAACGTGAAAGTTTGGAAGGGATGCTTCAGCAGAAATATGGATACACGCCGGAGGAAGCAAAGAGAGAAGTTGATGCTTGGGTGTCGCGTAACTGAGAGGCGCGCCTCAACGAAAGGCCCTGCTCACGAGGCGGGGCTTTTTCCGTTCATGGTATCGGCCTTCGATAGCGGTGACCAGGCAGAGGTGTTGGCGGCGGCGAATGTTTCTATTGCAAGGGCGGCCTTTCAAGCAGCCATTCCGACGCGGGCCGATGCACGCATCCTGCATCAAGGCGCCGGCGCTCCCCAAATAGTTGCGGCGCAGGATTAAGGCCCCGCTATCGTTTTCTTCTGTTTCTTTGTCTTGAGCACAACGGTAATCTTGTCGCCGCCCTTTGACCCCTCAATAGATTTCAGTGTGCTTTCTCCAAGGAAAATGTTGCCGCCGGCCGCTTCAAATCGCTCAGTCTCGTTATCTCATCGGCTTTTCTGTTTGCCATGTCGTCCTCCCTGAGCCGCACTCGGCACCCTGTGGGAAGCGGGCTTAGCGACCGGATCATCGTCTGGGCTGATGTCGAGACAGCAGCATTGTCGCGCGTCTTGAAGGCGCTGTCGCGGCGATGATTCCGATTCCGAACGGCGTCAGGGTCTGGATTGAGTGGGCATAATGACATGCGGCGCGGATGCAGGGTCTGGCGCTTCAGGTTCAGAGAGTTTGAAGCGCGATCCCCATGTCGGTGATCTTTATATTTTCCGAGGTCGCCGCGGTGATCTCGCCAAGATTCTCTGGCACTGCCGCACACCGCAGCGGAATGATGCCACCCGGGTGGCGAGGCTCGCTGGCCGAGGATTTTTGTCTCACCGGCGAGGCTGCTTGGTCAAGACGTTCGCTTGTTTACCGCCGACCCAATCCTCCAGGCATCTGGCAAGAGCGCCAGCTGGGACCGATCCGCACCTTCAACGAAACGTCCCGTCAGATCCCGCATCAGACGATGCGGGAATCATGGCTGACTCGCGCATTTTCAAACAGCGAGGGTCAGGACTTGCTCTTCGTCAGCGGCTCCTTCGCGCCAGCAGCGGTTAAAATGGGCTGGCTACTTCTCATCAGCGTGCCCGCCTTCGAGCGCGTTATTCGCTCTTCTGGCTGTTTCCCTGATCAGATGAGCCAAGAGCCGCTCCAGATCCCCGCCTTCCGGCTCACCCAGCGACGCTAGGCCGACCACGTTTCTGAGGGTGGCAACTCCGGTAATCAGCGCCGCAATCACTGCACCGTGCATCACAGGCGCGCCCAGCTTCTCCGCGAGGGGCTTCACGACCTCATTGGCGTAGAAGTCTCGCACGATTGGACCCGCTTCGCGGCTCGCAATCGAGTTGAGGATGATGTCCAGTCCTTTGGCGCGCGTCCCGCGTGTCGCCAGCACATCCCACGCCAAGGTCCCCGGAAGCTTGTCGGGCAATTCGTCGAAGAGATCCTTCGGTTTCACCGCAGCGCTGACAGCATCGGCAAATAGACGTTTCTTGGAACCGAAGCAGCGGTGCACGTAGGCGACGTCAACTCCGGCAGCGGCAGCAATCTCTCGCAGTCCGGTCTCCTCGTACGAGCGCCTCGAGAAATGCTCGATGGCAGCCCCAAGAATCCGCTCCCGCGTGTCGTTCGCTACTGGCGGCCGGCCCCGCCTACGTTTTTGTACGACCGTTTCGGTAGACATCTGCGTCTCCTGTGAGCATGCGCTCACTGCGAATAAGAGTCCGCCGCCCTCCAGCGAGATAGGAGACAACAATGACTGAGAATGGCAGCCAGCATCCGTATGTGACCTGGACGAAGCAACGGCTTGACGAGATGGATGCCGCCTTGGCGTCCATTGAGACGAAGGCGAGCCAGCTTGAGGCCGACGCCAAGAGCAAGGCGACGCAGCTGAACGCCGACCTAAAGAAGCGGCGCGAAGATTTCGAGGCCGAGGTCAAGGCACACCTCAAGGCGGGCGAAGCAGCGTTGCAGACTTCGAAGACGCAATTGGAAAAGCAGTGGGCAAGCTTTGAAGCAGAGCTGGAGACCTACGTGGAGACGGTGTGCAAGGACATCGATCAGAAACGCACCACGTTTGCTGATATCGCCGCTGCTCAAGCGAAAACTTGGGGCGAGGCCGTCGAGAAACTTCAAACTGCTGCATCCGAGGTTGGAGCCGAAAATAGGGCCAAAGTCGACAAGGCGATTGCGCAATTGCAGGCCGGTAAGACCGAGGCCAAGGCTCGCCTCGAGGAACTCAAGCAGGCAGGGGACGAGTCTTGGGCTGCGTTGAGTGCAGCCTTGCAAACGTCACGCAAGAAATTCGACGAAGCGAGCCAGAGCGCTTGGGAGGCAGTCAAGAACGCAGTGCCCACAATAAAGAGCTGATCGCTCTAAGTGGCGCGACGCAAGCAATTTATGATGGAGGGGACAGCTCGTTCGCGTTACTCACGCCACTAACAGCACCTAAATGAGCTGCTGTTGGTGGCGCGGCGACGCTGATCAATACGGCCCCGCCTCCCAGTATTTGAGTCCCGACAAACGCTCGCGGCGCATGGCGGACGCCGCGATCAGACCCCCAGAGTGTTGCTTCGGCCCCATCACCTGGTTTTTTATGAGTCCGACGGCACGGTGACGATCGCGCCGCGGATACCGCCACTTGCCGGTGTGCTATTGACGACCAACCTATCCTCTTGGCTTTCAATGGCTGGGGCTGCGCCGCCGTCAAGGCGTTTGAGGACGACGATCCATACTATTCCGCGCAAATTCAAGGGGATCTCTAATGAAAGTCAAAAGTACAATGCTCGCGGTTGCTATCGGCAGAGCATGTCTTCTTACAGCGCCTCTGCATTCCCGATTTTTGGTGTGACACAGGTCCGCAACGGCGACGCTGCTGACATAGCCGGTAAGGTTATTCGAGGTCTCCGGGGCCCCAGCAGCCACCGGGACCGTTATTATGATCGACGTCGCTACCGGGGCGACTATGATCGGCGTCGCGACTAGACCGTCGAAATCGCGAACCAGAGTGGGGGACCGGGCTCGGCGAGAATGGCTTTTGTGGGCCGCCGGACCGGCCGCGTCGGTAGCATCTCTAGAATAAAGAGGACGCCGGCTTTTGAGAAAAAAGTCACCGTAATACGGACAGCACAAAAGACGTTTAGTTTTTGCAAAGGAGAGAAAAAATGGTCAGCAAGAATGACTTTTCCCCGGTCGAGTGGAAGAAGCTGGTCCAGGCGCCGCTGCTT
Source organism: Methylocystis sp. L43 (assembly GCF_015709525.1). Classification (GTDB taxonomy): domain Bacteria; phylum Pseudomonadota; class Alphaproteobacteria; order Rhizobiales; family Beijerinckiaceae; genus Methylocystis. The sequence goes on from NZ_JADNRA010000036.1 coordinate 399,982, forward strand.
GCAGGTTTCGCCGTCAGCGCCGCCGATCCTACCAGCTTCGTCGGCGCGCTGCAGGAGGCTTTCGCAAATGCGAACCAGCTTGCCGAAGCGAAATCTGGCGCAAGTGGCGAACTCGTTAAATCGATCGCCGAGGAAATCCTGTCATCCTCGGGTCGGGCCGAGGCGCGCGAAGGCATTCGGAGCATCGTGCAGGGCGCCAAGCTCGACGAAATCAAGGGCAAGGCGCTGGACGCGCTGAAGGAAACGGCGGAAATCATCGACCGGAAGGCGCCGGGCGAAGCCGCAGCCTTCAAGGGCTGGCTCGCGCAGATCTCGAAGGCAGTAGCGGAGGCCGGCACCGAAGGCGGCTTTCTCGGTTTTGGCGGGGTGAAGGTCAGCGACGTCGAGAAGGCCACGCTCGGCGAGATATCGCAGATCCTGGGCGCGTAAAAGCGCTTCGCGAACGCCGCCGGGGTCGCATGATCCCGACAGCGCGTTCCATTGGAGGATCGATGTGGCCAACGAATCGACAACGATTGAAGTCCTTCCCGAATTCGCGGGCGAGACGGTTCAGGGGCCATCTCGACGCTGGCACGGGGGGAACACTGACGCCTTTCGGACGTTCGTACAGGCCCGCGTTGTTTGGATATTCCGGGGACAACAAGAGTTTCGTCGAAAGCGGCGTTGTGGGAAAGATCGATTTATCGGAGAGCGTGCAGGCCGCCTTTCAGTGGATGGAATATGAAGTGCCGTGCGCTGAAATCTACGCGATCGTTTGCGGTTCGCTCCACAGCGACCGACGGCCGCGTCGACGCTGCGCTTCGCTGAAGCGGGGTCTGTTGGTCGAAGTCACGCAGCCCTATCGCGCCGGCTGCTTTGCCATCGGCGAACCAAAATACCGTTTCGCGGGAATCTCTGGCGATGGTCAGCTGGAGACGACGACGAATATATTCGGCGTACGACACGACTTTTCGCAAACGCCTTTCGCAGGAAGGTTTCGGCGGGCGCCTGAGCGCGCAATCTTCCATCTCGCGCGGCTGTGAATTGTAAGCGCTTAGCCGATCCCCTTCTGCCGAAAATTTCCTGATCATGCGAAGAAGCCCCTGCTGTTTAGGGTGGCTGTATGATCAGAGACGTCAAAATGGACGCCCAAATGGGCGTCTCGAAGGAAGGCTACGCGGGACGGATTGAGGTGCTTGCCGGCCCGACGGGCCGTCGGCGACGCTCTGAGGCGGAGAAGGCTCGGATCGCCGCCGAGAGTCTGACGCCGAATGCCATCGTGGCCGATATCGCTCGCCAATACGGAGGGACGCGCTGGCAGATCTACGATTGGCGCCGGCGCTTTCGGCGTGGTCTTTTGGCCGCGCCGAAGGAAGATGTCGCGTCGCCTGCGTTCGTTCCGCTGAGTGTCGACGATGATCCACACCGGACGCCGCACGCTGATATCGTCGAGGTCGCGATTGGCGACATCTTGTTTCGTGTAGGACGAGACGATGATCGCGGGCATGGTGGGACGGATCCGCCGGTCGTGCTTTTCCGATACGCGCCAGGGCGCGGCGGCGCACATGCCGAGCGGTTCCTGCCTGGCTATCGCGAGCGTTATCTGCAATGCGACGGCTATGACGGCTATGAGCTTCTCACGCGAATACAGCGCGCGAGGGTCCATGGACGCTGGTCCATTTGGAGCCATTTGCGGCGGCGCTTCGTCAAGCTCACGCGCAATACAAAATCCCCGATCGCGGAGACGGCGGTCCGCCATATCGCCGCGCTCTACGCCATCGAAGTCGACATAAGTGGCCACGCGCCAGACGCGCGGCTGGCCGTGCGCAAGAAGCTTTCCGCGCCCATCGTCGAAGCCTTGAAACCATGGCTTGAGAAGCAACTGTCGCTGATCTCGTCAGGCTCCACCTTGGCCACGGACATTCGCTACGCGCTGAGCCATTGGGCCGGCCTCACCAGGTTCCTGGAGGACGGCCGCCTCGAGCTGGATACCAACCCTGTCGAAAACGCCATCAGACCCGTGGCGATGCGTGAGTCATTGTGCATTCCCTCATCAAGTATCTGTAAACATTGTAAGCGTGTGTTTCGTTGACGACGCGCCACGGGCGACCTTTACACGGGCAACCGCCGCTTTAACCAGCTCCAGCGCCAGGTCTTCGGCGCGGATTTGATGCGGCGCGCCCGGAACCACCTGTATTGGTGGAAGCGCGCCGGATTTGATCAGGCGCCGTATCGTGTGTGTGTGTGACGCCTAAAGTCTTCGCCGCCTCTGTCATGGTGAGCCATTCGCCATCCTTTTCCGCGGATCGATACGCGTGGATGCCACGCACGCGTCGAACAGAAGCGACGCGATACGCCGTCCACGTCTTGCCCTGGCCAGTGGGCAGGCCCAGAAATTATCCGCGCAACAATTGTGCGTTTCTATCTGAAGCCAACACGGCCACCGTTTTCGCGATTGGTTCGCGAAGTGCAGACCAAGTACCTCGCTGCCGGTTTTAAGGCGCCGAATTGGCCCCGGCGATGACTTGCGGGAACATATCCCTCACTGACACGTTTGTGGTCGGTGCCTATGTCGCGCGAAACGCGACGTTACGCGCTAAGACCCGCACCATGAAGGGAGTTCCCTTAAAGGCAGGTCATCCCGTCGAGTCTGCCAAACTTTAATCAATCGGTGCATACGCCAACGGGCATGATGAGCAGGGTGACTGGTGATTATCCATCCCACGAAAGAAGGGTAACGGGGGTATGCGATGGCAAAACATGGCCAAGGCCGATTAGTAGCTTCGCATACCGTGCGCCGCGGGGCGTCGCGAGCGGCATCGCTGAGGTCTTTCGGCACAGACTGAGATACGCTGGGCGATGGCGACACGTTCTTAAGGACAGGGGGTCGCCTTCGTCTCTTGCGCTTGGGCTAAGCCAGTCTCGCGTCTCCTTTCATTGCTGATGCGTCCGACGGTAATGTCGCTTGTCGCAACACGATCAGAATTGATTTTAGGGATCTGCGCTATCCAAATAGGGTAGTTCGCCTTCAACTGGAACAGCTATGCTCGAGGCTTTGTCACGTTGTCGAACGATAGACGCGCATGATTTCGCTGACGATCGTACTCATGCTGCAGCAGTTGCCGCCCGCCACGTGTCCATGGCCGAGGCTCGAAAAGCTCGGTGTGTCCTTGCTGAAATGAGATGGCGCTGAACGTTGAAAGTGTTGTGGGCTGCTGCGTGAAAGGAGAGAAATCTTTGTGCTGATCCGACGCTCTTGAAGCCTTGCATCTTGCGTTCCCGTCGTCGGGTCGGTTGATGAGAATTCTCCGCCCTATTGTTGCGCCATCGGCCGGTGCGGTGCCGACGTTCGATCCCAAGATCACGCGCGGCGGCATGGTAAGACCGCAGATCGTCGGTAACCAAATTCTCCGGCGCGAAGCCATATTTCTTCAGGAGCTTGCGCATTAATTTCAGCGCCGCGGCCTTATTCCGCTTGGTCTGAACCAAGACATCCAGAACCTCTCCTTCGGTATCGACGGCGCGCCACAGATAAACCAAGCGTCCATCGATCTTGAGATAAACTTCGTCGAGATGCCATGTGGTGTGCGGCTTCGGCCGGCGTTTGCGCAGATCGGCGGCGATTCTGGGCCCAAAATGACAACACCGTGTTGATCATCGATTGATATTTGACTTCGGCGCAGCCTCATTCGTGATCCAGATGCTGCGAGGCTTTTCGATCGGTCGTGACTGAGTGCTTGAGCGAGTCGAGTCATGCATTTGTGCTTGGCTGGATTCAGCAGGGACGGGCGCCAGAGCTGGAAAAATGGGAGAGGGAGGCGTCACCACTTTTACTGGGAGGGCGGTCGCCCCCGTTACTGGGTTTGAACCACGCTCTGGCGCTGTCGTAGATCGAGGTGTTGTCGTGCTCAGAGGTAGCGCGTTCAACCTTTGCGCCGAATTGCGGGCATTGAGAGCCGCTGTCGCCGGCGCAGTTTTCATCTTGTTCGCTCGTAAGGGCGACAAAGGCGGGACAGTATGATTCACGAGCGTTTTGCCCGACTTGCTAACTGGTCTGACGCCAAGTTGCTCGAAGCTTTTCCGCTGCGAACTAAGTCCAGCTCGGGCAGCGATACCGGGGCCCGGCGCGAATGGGTCGACCTCCTCTGGTAGTTTAAACGGTTCCAGCAGAGTGCGCCCAACATGACGACGAGATCTCTCAGCGCGTATTTCGTTTGAGATCTCATGAGGCTTCGTGGGAGCAGGTGCGTATTGCGAGCCGTAACCATCATGGCCAATTTCTTCTGGTGGTCCCCGCTGCTCCAAAGCAGGCGCTCCCATATATGGCCCATCGTTACCTTGGCCGACCGATTCCACCGACGGCTCGTGGGTTAACTCAGTTGACCCGTCGTGTGCAAAGGCGGGTTCGACGCGCCAAGATCTGATTACTTCGCCGTCGTAAGGGTCGATGATGAATTTCTCCATCCGGCCGCGGGCGTCGACGCCAGAAGCAACGATATAATCACCCCGATCAGGGAATGTACCCTCGAGACGATAACCACGGCGCGCCAGTATCAAAGCGACGCGCTGCAGAGAGATGTCAGGTTGCGGCTCAGGGATCGGCTGGTCTGCCTCATTCTGAGTGGGAGCGTCGTAGTCTTGTGCGGACGATTGCCCCAGCGTGGTGAGCGCGATAAATGCAAGCGCCAGCGCGAAGCGCGCCCAAAAGATGAGAGCGTTCAATCGCCGGCTTTTTTTTTGCATTACTTTTTCGCGATCATTGTCTTGGTCCACCGGCATAAATTTTTCGTGCGTTCTTCGGAATGGATAAGATCTGGCCAGATTACCGCTCCCATGCACCGTCACTCGATCTATTTCATCCGCTCGGTGGCTTCTGCTTCCGGTATGCGCTTGGGCTCGTCCAACTCCGCCAATTGCGCCTTAATCTGCGTGAGCCACCCTTGCCGTTTTTCGTCCAAGCGATTCGACATAGCCAATGACTCTAATATCGCCAGCGCAGCTCCGAGATTTTCGCGCTGCTTGGGCTTGTCCAACTCCGCGAGACGCCAATGCGGCACAACAGAGAATACGAGCGATTGGGTGTCGTCGCGATGTGTGCGCGAAAGCTCCTGATAAATGGCTAACGCCCGCTCGAAAGCGGCAACAGCGCCAGGAGCGTCATTCTGCTTCTCTAGCGTATCGCCAACCCGCTCATAAATGACAGCGAGATCGCGTCGCCATCCGACATTGCTCGTATGGGAGGCCGAAACAGTCTCCCTAATTGCCATCGCGGTGCGGAAAGACTTCAGCGCCCCCGCGAGGTCACCTTGAGCTTGCTGAACGTCGCCGACTTTTTCGTAGCTTACCGACAAGTCCCATCGCCACTGAGCGTTACTGGGGTCGGAAGCCGAAAGCGCCTCGGCGATGGCAAGGTCAGCACGATAGGACTGCTGCGCTCCTGCGAAATCGCTTTGCGCCCTCTGGGCGTCACCAACCTTCTCGTAACTCACCTCCAAGTCGCGCCGCCAACCAGCGTCTGTGGGATTAGAAGCCAAAACAAACTCCATAAGAGCTGCCGATTGTTGTGCCGCCACGATTGCGCCTTTTGTGTCGCCTATGGCTAGACGCGCTTCTACAGCTTGGTTGAGGGCCACGGACTTTCTGCGCCATAGATCTTTGCTATCAGCTTGCCTGCTTGGCAATTGGTCTTGCAGCCTGCGCGCTTGGTTCAGAATATCCACTGCGACCGACGCGCCGGGAACTTGCTTGAGCTTTTGCGCGAGATCGAGCGCAAAGCCGTCTACCCGATAGGCTACCAGAGCCAGCGTCCCCAAAGTGAGCACAACCACCAGACCGATCGAGTAGATCCATGTTGTCCGCCATGCATTTTGCGCGCGCGGCAAAAGATGCTCACTCTGGTCGCGCGGCGGTTGCCCCTCCGAACGACATTGCACATTCGGCGCCTCGCGGGCGGCTCTTTCCTTTTCTATGCAGGCGGCGAGATAGGCGCGGTCGGTCGAGACCAAGAGCGCCATAAAGTCGAGGCGCGCGTAAAGGCGTAGTGCTTCTTCGAGCAGTGCGCCACTATGCGCCGCCCAAGTCTTGGAGCGCGCATTGGCGTCCCACTCGAGCGCTGCACGCTTGACGACTTGTAGCGCTGCGAGCCTACCGAACTCCTCGTCCAGCCAACCCTTCAACCGACCCCATCGGCGCAGCAGCGCCTCGTGGGCAAGTTCGAGCGTCGTTTCGCGTGTCTCTTCGTCGACGTAACGGGTGATTAGTCGTTGCTCAACCAGAAGATCAATGAGCGGGCGCGCATTCTCCGGGATTTGCGTGGCGCGGGCCATGCGCCGACACGTTGTTCTCGTTTCTGGATCAATGCCCGCAAGCCAGGGGATGAGCCCGTGACGTAAAAGAGCGAAACGCGCCTCATCGTTCTTGGGAATACGTCGATCGGCATCGGCGGCGACGAAGACGCGTCCGAGCGCGGCGTCGATCGAGCCGGCGAGCCCGCCAAACCCCGCATAAACGGCTTGGTCGATACGTTGTGCCGGGCCGCAACAGCGATAAAGCTGCTCTAGGGCGAAAGCGAGTAGTGGTAGGCTGTCCCCAACACTTTTATCCGCATCATCGAGCATTAACTGCGTCAGATCTGGATCAATCTCAAATGTGCGCTCCGCCTGGTGAAGGCGTTTGGCAGGGCATTCGATCATCAACTGATATGCATCACGTCCCAGAGGCGGCAATGTGAAGACGCGTCGGTGCGAGCCTCCGAACGATTTTGCTTGCACTAGCGCGTCGTAGGAGTCGGTGCGTGCCGCGAAAAGGATAATTATCGCGGGATCCTCGGTGGACATGAGATCGCGCAGCAGTGTTAGGATTCTTCCCCTTTCGGCATTGCCTTCCACCTCAAACAATTCCTCCGCTTGATCGATAGCGATCAGTACCGTCGGCATCAGTTGGTTTTTAGATGCAACGGCGGCTCGCTCGGCAAGTTTGCGGAGTAGAGGCCGAAGGGCGTTCGCGCCCTCTGCGACTGCCTCGCGGATTTGCGCGCGGGTCGTACAGAGATGATGCTTTTCCGCGACGCGAACCAGCGCTGCGAGGAGCCCGCTGGAACCGCTAATTGCTGCTTTCCCCGGACGGACAACAGGCAATGGCAGAAAATGGCTCTCATCGAGCGCAAGCCGGGGCCATAGCCCCGCAGTCAGAAAGGACGACTTTCCGGCACCCGATGCACCCAGAATAACGAACAGGCGCGGCCCAGCATCCCCAGCAAGCCCGCGCAACGCATCCATCGCCTCGATCAGAGCTTCGTTGCGGCCGAAGAAGACGCCGGCGTCGACTGCTTGCAAGGGCTCGAATCCACGATACGGCGCGCGGCCAGGCTCGCTCTCGGGCGGCCAACTGAAATAGTTGGGATCCACTCTGGCTTGCGCCAACTCAGTCTTCAGCTGAACGAGACCGCAGCTGGATAACGTGATTTCTCGCTCCTCTTGCATTCCAGGCAGAGTGACGCGAAGCACCTGATTATCCTCGCCGGAAGCGAGCGACACAGTCTGATGCGCGTCCTTCACATACGGGTGTAGATCGCCGATAGACAGCTTATCGATCAGAACGACGAAGATGCGCTTATTGAGTTTGCGAGCGAGTTCATATTCGGTGCGGCACAAATCGCAATCGAGCCAATTTCGTGAAACAAAAAAAACCGCGGCCTCGCAGCGCGTGAAGATTTCACACAGCGTGCGCTCCCAACGCTCCTCGGTTTGAATTTCTTCTGTCGGGGGTGCATTGAGAAGGACGTCGTCCCACCCATTTTCCTTCAGCCAAACGCGGATCGCGATGACCTCGAATTCGTCTTTGTTCGAATGCGACAAAAATATCCGAGACATGCGGGAGGGCCTTTTTCATTGATCGAAGGGCGAAGGCTGCCTTCTCCTTTGTCGGACGCCTCCTTAAAGGTTCTTGACGTAATCGCGTCATTCGCAGGTCGGAGCCCCGACGTGGGTGTGCCTTGTATACGTAGCACGACGTGTACGAAAAATAGGTCGACGCAAAAACGTGTTATTTTTACGAAAGAATTGCGATTGATGCGATTAAAGTAAACAATCTCTGATTGCGTGACCGTTACGTCAGAAAGCGAATTGCTCGAACCCGCGCCAAAGCGGTAAGCGATCGCAAATCATAACGTACAGATTGGTATGACAATCGTTTCATTCGCGCCTTCTTACCAGCGCGTAGCTGGGTAGCATTCGACCCGAGCCTGCTTTCGTCCCCCCGTATCGACCCGGACTTCCTCAAACACGACTGCGTTGCGAGGAATTTCGATGGACTGTTTAATCCCAAACCCTATTGGATCGCCGCTGTCCGAAAGCGCCAAGCATTTTACAAACAGCGCTTTTAGGGGCGATCCCTTATTCGTTATCTGAATGGCGGCTCCAATTTCGTGCGGCAACCCTGCGGGAACAATGCCTTTGAACTTGATTTCTATCTCCGAGCCGGCGGTGATAGCCAATCTTTTCACTGCCGTCACGGGCGTCGTGATATCAGCGCTATTCTCAAGGTCGCCGAACGGAAAATCCCTTGGAGTTGGGTTGATAAACTTGCGCGGATCGCTGCCGTCAAGGTAAAATAAGTAGTTCCAAAGGCATCCGCTAAAGAACCCCAAGCCCAGCGCCCCTAGCAGAGCGCCTGAGAGGAGCCTCACGCGGTAGCCTCGGCCTGGGGAAGCCGCGCTATGAAGCAAAGCCTCGTCTCGCGTTGGGGGTTTGATTTCCCCAACCCTTCGAGGCGCTCGTTCCATTGTGGCCATTATGATCCTCGGATTTGGTTTATGGTGCGACCGCTCAAGCCAGAGTCGTTCGAGTGTCATCATGGCGGGGGCGAGGTTCAATATTCGATGTAATTAGTTAGGCGTTCGCACATGCTCGAGGTTGCCCTGTTAAGTGCAATCAGTGCTGGCGCCTCGACTGCGTTTCTTGACCGGCCCTTTCGATGATCGCTGAACGCTCGTCATTATCTGAAGACATATGATCAATTTGGGCGGTAAAGGGACCCTTACCAACGACAACGGAATTTGAATGGTGGAGCGGACGACCGCAACGCCCGCTCGCAGCTCGCCATCGTCGAACGAATAGCCCTACCGGCCTTTCCCAAAGACGCCGAAGCACGCAAGCGCATTCGCGACGCGGCGCGCGAACGCATCGCGCATCATCGCCGTCGTGGCGCTCGCTTCGATCGGGCGAAAGTCGGGGAGAGCAAGAGGCGCGCCTGTTGCGGCGAAGCAACGAACGAAAGAGACCGCTCGCACGGCGGCGTGGCGATCGCTGATGTCTATGTCCCATCCTGACCTCGCTGTCGGAACATCAAAGGCGCGGCATGGTCGGAACCGTCGATCGGGCTTTGTCACGTTGTCGAACGAAAGACGCGAATGATCTCGTTGACGATCTTGTTTATGCTGCAGCAGTGGCCGAACGCCATGTGTCCATGGCCGAGCCTCGAAAAGCTCGGTGCGTCCTTGCTGAAATGAGATGGCGTTGAACGATGAAGATGTTGTGGGCTGCTGCGTGAAAGGAGAGAAATCTTTGTGCTGAACCAACGCCCTTGAAACCTTGCATCTTGCGTTCTCGTCGTCGGGTTGGTTGGTGAGAATTCTCCGCTCTGTTGTTTCGCCATCGGCCGGTGCGATGCCGATGTTCGATCCCAAGATCACGCGCGGCGGCATGGTAAGACCGCAGATCGTCGGTCACCAAATTCTCCGGCGCGAAGCCATATTTCTTCAGAAGCTTGCGCATTAATTTCAGCGCTGCGGTCTTATTCCGCCTGGTCTGGACCAAGACATCCAGAACCTCTCCCCTTCACTATCGACGGCGCGCCACAGATAAACCAAGCGTCCATCGATCTTGAGATAGACTTCGTCGAGATGCCATGTGGTGTGCGGCTTCGGCCGGCGTTTGCGCAGATCGGCTGCGATCTTGTGCCCAAAATAATTGACCCATCGTCTCACGGTTTCATAAGAGACCGCGATCCCGCGTTCCGCTAGCAAATCCTCGACGTCGCGGAAGCTTAAAGTGAATCTGACCTAGAGCCAGATTGCCTGTTGAATGATCTCGGGCGGAAAGCGGTAACCGGCGTAGCTGATTTTCGTCATCGTGCAGGATAAGAGCCAGAGGTCAGGCCCGGCAAGCTGACAATGTGACAATGCCCTTGAACCATAACGAAATCATTTCGAGTCCGACTCTTAGCCCGACGGCGTGAACGCATCCGATCGGATGTTTTTCATGCTGACTCCGCGCATGAAGAAATCACGCTTCAACCGTTTCACCAGATTTTCGCCGCCACACAGAAAAATTGCGCTGTCCTTGACGT